>CAWFFV010000027.1:0-324778 GCA_963814985.1 uncultured Chloroflexia bacterium
ACCGTAGCAGAGGAGGGAGATATACCAGATACGCGCCTACCAGTTGTCTTGCGTCCCGTTGCCGCTGCTCCACTGGTATCAGGCATGGCATGGCTTTTGAGTGGCGACACCGCCGTGCGCACTCCTACATTAGCTGCAGCCAGTGGGCATAAACTTTTTCCGTCCACCTTGACCGTGTGCGATGATCCACGACATCCCCTGGGAGCACGGTGGCGACACTATGACGACGAAGGACAGCAATCGCCTCCATTAACACTTATCAAGGAGGGTTATCTTATGAGCTTCCTGCATTCTACTCAATCGGCATACAAACTTGCCAGCTCACCCAATGGTCGCGGCTTTAGTAACAACCGTGGTGCCCCGCCGATTTCTCAGGCTACCAACCTCTATATTTGTCCAACCAATACCAGGCTTCCTAAGAATTACCTGGAATTTACTGCAAAATTAGAAACACTCAAATCCATGCCACGGGCAGGCCTGGTTACGATGACGGTGGCAGGATGGGAGGTACGTGACGGTGAAAGGCACCACCGGGTCCGCCCCGTTGATCTGCATTTCCCACTGATACCAACATTTCGCAAATTAGTTGGAGTCTGCAACGATCTCAACTTTTTCCCCGGCTCCGACGGATACGGAGCACCAAGTTTGATTTTCTTACCATTGTTGCCAGGAGAACTTCACGATGTTAGAATTTGATGTTATTGTAGCCGGAGCTGGTGTTATTGGCCTGTCGGTCGCGTGGCGACTGGCTGAGCTTGGAGCAAAGGTCGTCGTCCTGGACCCAGATCAAAAAGGCGGGCGCGGCTCACGAGCTGCTGCGGAGTGGCTATTCCATCTGTGCGTTTTAGTTCTAATCGACCTCTGAATGAGTTCGCTCGCCTGGGATTACAGGCGCTTGAGGCCGATCTTCAACAACTCTCTGCTTCTTCTCCTATTGAACAGCGAGGATGCGGAGTTATACAGAGTGGTATCCAAAGAGATCGAAAAGGAGCGTCTGGAGACATCTATTGTAAAATCTGGAAACGTTCCTGGTATCTTTCATACACGAGACGAATTAATACATTTAGAACCTGTTCTTGAGGGCAGTTCTATCTTTGGAGGGTTTGTGCATGAAAAAGGCTTTGTAATCAACGCAAATAGCTATATAGATGCGTTGATTTGCGAAGCAACTCGCCGTGGAGTATCCCTACGCCTGGGTGATGCAGCCTGCGCAGTTGAGGAGGAAAGGCCAGGGCATAACGGTTCACACAAATACAAATTCATTACGTGGAGCCTGGTTTGTGTTAGCTGCTGGAGCCTGGTCAGGCAATATTGTTGGGTTACCTTCCCTACCTATATTTCCACTACGGGGACAAATGCTTGTTGTCACTCAACCACTTCTCTCTCTTAACCGTCTCATCTCCGGACGTAGCTATCTGGCCCCCTGGCAAAATGGGGGCGTGATGATAGGAGCAACCGAGGAACAAGCAGATTTCGATGATTATAACACGCCTGATGGGCTTATCTATCTTTTAGGGGTACTAAATCACTTTGCTCCATTATTGAGGGAGGCCCGAGTTAACCAAAATATGGGCAGGACTCCGCGCTGCTACGCGAAACGGCTCTCCACTCATCGGACTTTGTCCTGGGATGTCGCGCGTCATTGTTGCTTCAGGACATACTGGACAGGGCATTCTTACAGGAGCATTAACGGGGAAAGTGGTCACCGATCTAGTGAATTTTGGTCGATCGGATGTTGCGACATCCTTTGGGGTAGCACCTGAGGAATCGTAGCAGTCAGATTAATGCCACACAAACAAATAGTAGTTCCGTATGAGGAAGGATATCTTATGAGTGAAATAAAGTTTCGTGTCCTTGGACTTTGCGGTAGTTTGCGAAAAAACTCTTACAACCTTGGTCTACTAAGGGCTGCCTGTGAAGCAATGCCTGAAAAAACCAGGCTAGAGATCTATGAGGGTTTAGGAGAACTTCCACTCTATAATGAAAGATCTGCTTTCAGTTAGAGAACCCGATACCGTACACCACTTAAAAAGTGCGATGAGAGAATGCCAGGCACTCCTCATCGCAACGCCAGAATACAACTACGGCATTCCCGGTCCCCTAAAAAACGCTATTGATTGGGTGTCCTCACCTCCCGCCGAAAGCCCTCTTCGCGGCAAGCCAGTTGGAATTATAGGTGTAAGCATGGGAGGATTCGGGACAGTGCGAGCTCAATTATCTCTGCGTCAGACATTGCTTTTCACCAAATCATTGGTCATGCAACAACCAGAGTTTCTTATTTCTAACGCAGCAAAATACTTTGATGAAGAATCTAATCTCATCGACCAGACCACACGTGAACGTCTTTATCGCTTTATTTTATCACTACTTCTCTGGTCAAGAAGAGTTACTGTCACCAGGTAACTCTTTCGGGTGGATACATTCGATTGCTTGTGGAGGTGTCGTTTGAAAAACCAGGAATGCTCTTTCTTTGTCGAAGCATGCAAATCAGTGCAGATGAGTGTCGATCAACAAGGACCTCAGCAAACTCACCACGAGGTTACTAGTGGCGTGAGTATGTACCATGATGGACTCGATTACCGATCTTACAAATGGTACCCTCTGACAAGAGGTTTATCTCTACCTACAATGCTTCCAACAGCAGTCTGCGAGAAGATACGGACACTGCATGACACTCAGCTAAAAGAACAGCTCGATTGGCATGAAATCCTCAACGCCCTTTTGCTGACGATTGATGCAACATGTAAGAGAGGTGTACGCGCAGATTTGAGTTTGAACGCTTCCAATCAACAGGTTGCAATCAATAACGCATCTGATTGGGATTATGACCAGAGATGCTATGCCACTCTTGGTGTACGCATCTTTGCTGATACGAATAACAGTGAGAAGAGCATCAGTTGCAGCTATGCGTATTCCTCGGTACGCGAACTACTTGATGCATTGCCCGATCTGGTTGATCCAATATGTTCTCAGGTACCCATCGCTGTTGCCACGTTACAGACTATGTCCTGTCCTTCTGGAGAGATGCCTATTATCCTGAGTCCGGGACAGTCCGCAGTTTTCTTTCACGAAGTGTGTGGTCATCCACTTGAAGGTGATATCGTTGCGAGCGGTACCTCCTACCTGGCACCATGGATCGGTAGCCGTGTGGCAGAGGAATATGTAAATCTCGTTGACGATCCTACGCCCGGATCTTCTAAGATGTCACATAGGATTGACGATGAGGGTACGCTTTCCCGAACGGTGCATTTGCTCGAGCATGGTATTGTTCGTGAGCCGCTGCTTGATAAACGCAATGCGCAAATTCTCAAACTTGAGCCGAATGGGCATGGACGCCGCCTGGACTTTCGACACTATGCAATCCCTCGTATGACACATACTCAAGTTCTTTCTCACTCCGGCACACTTCAAGAGGCTCTCAATGGTATTCAACACGGCCTTATGATATCCAGGCTTAGATTACGACATATGAGCATCGCAAACGGAGATTTTAGCTTCATTATTCAGGAAGCTAGAATCATTAATGATGGTGTTTTAGGTCCATATATCAATAATGGGTTGTTACATGGAAATGGACTCCAATGTTTGCGTGCGATTGATTTTGTAGGAGCTGACAATGCTCGCTTTTTCACTGCTAGCGTTGGATGTGGAAAACTTGATCAGTGGCCACTCGTCGTCTCAGGAGGTCAACCCACAGTGAGATTTCGGAAACTGCGGGTTGAACCATGGTGTTAAAGATTGACAGGATCATATATTTAGGCAATAGCTGTTTCAGGAGGGAAGGGGGAATAACATGACTGAACTCGACAATACTCAACGTATTGCAAAGCTTCCTCTGGAGATGCGTACAAAGCTGTTTGCGCAACTCCAGGCACAAAAAGCTTTAGGAGATATTTCGCAAACACGCATCAGGACTCGAAGTAGCGAAACTCATACGTTTCCCTTATCTTTTGCGCAACAGCGGTTGTGGTTTCTGGCTCAATTGGAACCCACCTCTACCGCCTATCACATTCCTACAGCCCTGCGACTGCGAGGCACACTACATGAGCACGCTCTGGAGCGTAGCCTTCAGGAACTTGTGCACCGACACCACATCTTACGCACCACGTTTCTCCCCCAGGAGGAGGGCTCAGCTTTGCAATATGTGCAGCCCTTTCTCCCCCAATCTCTGCTGCACCTTGACCTGCAATCCCTGCCTCCCACCCTCCAGCAGGAGGAAGTCCACAGGTTGTCTGAGCAACAGGCCCGCACTCCCTTTGACCTGATCAATGGTCCCTTGCTGCGCACCGCACTCCTCCAACTGGCTCCTCAGGAGCATGTCTTGCTGCTGGTCTTCCATCACATCATCTTTGATGGCTGGTCAACCAGCGTCTTCATTGACGAACTCGGCGCTCTCTACAGCGCCTTTGTACAAGACAAGCCCTCTCCACTCGCTGCGTTGCCCATCCAGTATGCCGACTATGCCCTCTGGCAACGGCAATGGCTACAGGGCGAGATCCTGCAACAGCAGTTGGCGTATTGGCGCGAGCAGTTGCGCGAGTTGCCCACCTTGCAGTTACCTACCGACCATCCCCGTCCTGCCGTACAGCGTTTCCGAGGTTCCCGCTACTTCTTCACTCTGCCAGTTTCGTTGACTCAGGCGCTCAAAGTCTTGAGCCAGCAAGAAGGGACAACGCTGTTTATGACCCTTCTTGCTGGCTTTGCCATCCTCCTTGCCCGCTACAGCGGACAAGACGATATCGCCATAGGAACCTTCCTGGCCAATCGCACGCGGCAAGAACTGGAAGGGCTCCTGGGCTTTTTTGTCAATACCCTGGTGCTACGCACCGATCTCTCAGGCAACCCCAGCATACGTGATCTGCTGGGGCACGTGCGACAGACCGCCCTGGATGCCTATACCCATCAAGAGCTTCCCTTTGAGCGTCTGGTGGAAGTACTGGCTCCGGCTCGTGACTTGAGCCGCCAGCCCCTCTTCCAGGTCGCCTTCCAGCTCTGGAGTCTCCCTCTCTCTGCTCCAGAACTCCCAGGAGTTCAGGTGGAGGTTCAGCGTCTGGAGGCTGGTACCGCCACGTTTGATCTCACCCTGGCATTGACCGAGGAGAATGCAGGAGATCTAAAAGCAATCCTGGAGTACGATATAGACCTGTTCGAAGAGGAGCGCATTGTGCGTCTGGCCCAGCACTATCAGGTGGTGATAGAGGCCATGGTGGCCGATGCGCAGCAGCATCTGGCGGGCCTGCCTCTGCTGACCACTCAGGAACGTCAGCAACTCCTGATCGAGTGGAATGCCACCCGGCACGACTATCCAAGGAATCACTGCATCCACGAACTGTTCGAAGTTCAGGTTGAGCACACTCCCGATGCGGTGGCCCTCGTTTTCCAGGAGGAGCAGCTCACTTATCACGAACTCAACCGGCGCGCCAACCATCTAGCATACCTCTTACAGCAGCGAGGCATAGCACCCGAAAGCCAAGTGGGACTGCTGCTGGAACGCTCGCTGGAGATGCTCATCGCTCTCCTGGGTGTCCTCAAGGCTGGAGCTGCCTATGTCCCGCTTGATCCCGCCACGCCTCAGGAGCGGCTCCGGTTCATCTGCACCGATGCGCAGATCGTGCTCTTGCTCTCGCACCGCCGGCTCCTCGATGAATTCTCGCGATCGCCAGTGCAAATTCTCGATCTCGATCTGCTCACCAGTGAGCTATCTGGCTCTCCTAACGCACATCCACAGCGTGCTGTCTCTGCTTCCAACCTCGCCTATGTCATCTATACCTCTGGCTCTACAGGTCAACCCAAGGGCGTCTTGATCACTCATCAGAATATCGTTTCCTCCACATTTGCTCGCCTGACCTATTATCAGCAGCGTGTCCAGCATCTCTTGTTGGTATTATCGTTGGCCTTTGATACTGCGAGTGCGAGTATCTTCCGAACCCTCTCTCAAGGAGGAACACTTGTTCTGGCACCTCAAGGGAGTGAACAAGATATCTTCCAACTTGCCAGGATTCTTTCCCAAAAACAGATTTCCCACTTTATACTTTTGCCTTCTTCCTACCTTCTGCTCCTTGAACATGGATCCGCTTCGCAACTCTCTTCGCTTTGCGAGGTGATCCTGGGCGGAGAGCCGTGTTCAAGCCACCTCCTCGAACGTCATATCGAGATGTCCTCTCATGTCTCTCTGTTTAATGAATATGGAGTCACTGAGGCAACGGTATGGAGTACCGTCTTTGGAGATGTTTCTGCCTGTAGAAGAGTCTCTATTCCCATCGGACGCCCAATTGCCAATACACAAGCGTATGTGCTAGACAAACAACTCCAGCCCGTCCCGGTTGGAATTGCTGCTGAGCTTTATTTGGGAGGAGAGGGATTGGCTCGGGGTTATCTCAACCAACCAGGTTTAACAGCGGAGCGCTTTGTGCCGCACCCGTTCAGCGACCGGCCCGGAGCACGACTGTATCGCACCGGAGATCTGGTACACTACTTGTCCGATGGAAACCTTGAGTTTCTTAGCCGTATGGATGATCAAATAAAGTGGCGCGGGTACCGTATCGAACCGGGGGAGATCGAGATGGTGCTCCAGCGACATCCTGCTGTGCATGAAGCCCAGGTACTGCTCCGCGAGGATATTCCTGGCGAGAAACGTCTGGTCGCCTATGTGGTACCATTCTCGCTTGAAGAGGAAGAGCGATCGGACGCCGAAGAACTCCTTTCCACGGAGCATCTGACCGCCTGGCAAGAATTCTTTGAGGAAACTTATCGTTCTGTGGCAATGAAAACCAGCTCACTCTCCAATACCATTGGCTGGAATAGTAGCTATACAGAAGCTCCCTTACCTACCGAGCAGATGGAGGAGTGGTTAGAGCATACAGTGGAGCAGATTTTGCCAGAAAAGCCACAACGGATGCTTGAGATTGGTTGTGGAAACGGACTTTTACTGTTCCGTTTAGCTCCGCGTAGTACCTGCTATTGGGGAACCGACTTCTCCGCTGAGGTTCTGCTTATGGTGCAACGCCAGGTCCAGGAATATGGCCTATCACAGGTCCAAATTCTTCACCGTACGGCTGATGACTTTATAGGGATGGATGCGCAGATTTTTGATACCATTCTTCTTAATTCTGTCGTCCAGTACTTTCCCAGTATCGCTTATTTGTTGCGTGTCCTGGAGGGAACTTTGCAGCTGGTAGAGCCAGGGAGCGTTATCTTCCTCGGCGATATCCGCAACCACCTCCTCCTGGAGGCTTTTCATGTATCCGTAGAAATGCATAAAGCTCCTGTCACTCTCCCTCTTGAGCAATTTCGCCAGCGGGTACGCATCCAGATGGCCCAGGAGAGCGAGTTATTGCTTGATCCCGCCTTCTTCTTTGCGCTGCAACAGCGCTATCCGCAAATTCAGCAGGTCCGTATTCGTCCCAAAAGAGGTCATTATAATAACGAACTCACCACTTTTCGCTACGATGTCCACCTGCTGATCGGGAATGGTGAGATAGCCCATACCGTGCAGGTCTGGCATGATTGGCAAGAGATAGGATTATCACTAAGCGCCCTGGAGCAAATGTTACAAGAGCAGCGTCCGGCGCTACTCGCGTTGAAACATGTCCCCAATGCCCGCCTGCTTAGAGAAATAGAGATGTTGAGGATGCTCTCTTCTCAGGAGCAATGCCTGGAGACGGTCGGCGATTTACATGCAGTATTGATGCATTACTCCCACGAGAAGGGCGTCACGCCCGAAGATCTGTATACTCTAGGTCAGCATCTGGGTTATAGAATTGATGTACGTTGGTCGGGTCTTGAGACCGACGGAAGCTTTACTGCCCTTTTCTGGTTGCCAGATGCTACCGAGATTGCAGAAACTGTCGTCTGGCCCCAACCAGCTCAGATCAAACCTTGGAGCCAGTATGGCAATGAGCCATTGAGAGAGCACGGAAAGTCTTCCTCCGAGCTGATTTCGCAACTGAGAAAGTACCTTCAGGATCAACTACCTACCTATATGTGTCCTTCTGCTTTCATCCCCCTGGAGGCCTTTCCCTTGACTCTCAACGGGAAGGTAGATCGGCAGGCCCTGCCTGCTCCTGCGGACGTGCGGCCAGAGCAGGAGTTGGCTTTTGTGGCAGCACGCACTCCCCACGAAGAAGTGCTCGTCGGCCTGTGGGCACAGGTGTTGCATCTGGAATATGTGGGCATTCATAATTCCTTCTTCGACCTGGGTGGTCACTCCTTGCTGGCCACCCAACTTCTCTCGCGGGTGCAAGCCGTGTTCCAACTTGAGTTACCTTTGCGCATGCTGTTTGAGGCCCCCACCGTGGCCGCTTTCGCCCAGCACGTCCAAAAGGCGCAACAACGAACCACCAGCCAGCCACGGCTCCCTTTACTTGCCCATCCCCACACTCGCGGCCTCTCGCTCTCCTTTGCGCAACAGCGGTTGTGGTTTCTGGCTCAATTGGAGCCTACCTCCACCAGCTACCACATTCCTACGGGCCTGCAACTGCAAGGCACGCTGCATGAGCATGCTCTGGAGCATAGCCTTCAAGAACTCGTGCGCCGGCACCATATCTTACGCACCACGTTTCTCCCTCAGGAGGAGGGTTCAGCTTTGCAGTATGTGCAACCCTTTCTCCCCCAACCTCTGCTGCATCTTGACCTGCAATCCCTGCCCCCCACCCTCCAGCAGGAGGAAGTCCACCGGCTGTTTGAGCAACAGGCCAACACTCCCTTTGACCTGACCCAGGGCCCCTTGCTGCGCACCACACTCCTTCAGTTGGCTCCTCGGGAACATGTCTTGCTGCTGGTCTTCCATCACATCATCTTTGATGGCTGGTCAACCAGCGTCTTCATTGACGAACTCAGCGCTCTCTACAGCGCCTTTGTACAAGACAAGCCTTCTCCACTTGCTGCGCTGCCCATCCAGTATGCCGACTATGCCCTCTGGCAACAGCAATGGCTACACCTGCAGCAACAGTTGGCGTATTGGCGCGAGCAGTTGCGCGAGTTGCCCACCTTGCAGTTACCTACCGACCATCCCCGTCCTGCTGTGCAGCGTTTCCGTGGTGCCCGCTACTCCTTCATCCTGCCAGCTTCGTTGACCAAGGCACTCAAAGCTTTGAGCCAGCGAGAAGGGACAACGCTGTTTATGACCCTTCTCGCTGGCTTTGCCATCCTCCTTGCCCGCTACAGCGGACAGGACGATATCGCAGTAGGAACTTTCCTGGCCAACCGCACGCGGCAAGAACTGGAGGGACTCCTGGGCTTTTTTGTCAATACAGTGGTGCTACGCACCGATCTCTCAGGCAATCCCAGTGTGCACGATCTGCTGGGGCGCGTGCGACAGACCGCTCTGGATGCCTACACCCACCAAGAGTTGTCCTTTGAGCGTCTGGTGGAAGTACTGGCTCCGGCCCGCGACTTGAGCCGCCAGCCCCTCTTCCAGGTCGCATTCCAGCTCTGGAATACGCCAGCGTCCACTCCCCACCTTCCCGGCGTGCAAGTGGAATTTCTACAATTTGAAACACATACAACCACGTTTGATCTCACTCTGGCTCTGACCGAGGAGAATACAGGAGATCTGGAAGCAACCCTGGAGTATGATACGGACCTGTTCGAGGAGGAGCACATTGCACGGATGGCTCAGCACTATCAGGTGGTGATAGAGGCCATGGTAGCCAATGGACAACAGCATCTAGCGGACCTGCCTCTGCTGACAGTTCAGGAACGCCAGCAACTCCTGATCGAATGGAATACCACCCAACACGACTATCCACGGGATCGCTGTATCCACGAACTGTTCGAGGCCCAGGTTGAGCGCACCCCCGATGCAGTGGCCCTCGTTTTTCAGGAGGAGCAACTCACCTATCACAAATTCAACCAGCGTGCCAACCGTCTGGCGCACCAGTTACACGTCTTTGGCGTTGGTCCTGATGCACTGGTTGGGATTTGCCTGGAGCGTTCTCCCGAACTGGTTCTCGGTCTCCTGGGGATCTTAAAGGCAGGAGGTGCCTACGTTCCGCTAGAACCCACCTATCCTAAGGAGCGTCTGGCGCTCCTGCTCGATGATGTCGGAATGACGCTGTTGATCACCGACCACAATCTGCTCACGCATCTCCCACCGCCTCAGATCCCGGTCATCTGCCTGGATGACCAGGAAGAAACTTTCTCGCATTTAGACGTGGTTCGCCCTTCAGTTCCATGCACACCTGAGCATCTCTGCTATGTCATGCACACATCCGGATCAACTGGACGTCCCAAAGGAGTACCGATACCGCACCGAGCGGTAGTGAACTTCTTACACTCGATGCAGATGGAACCGGGCCTGACCGCGCATGATACCCTGCTTGCTATAACCCCACTTTCCTTTGATATAGCCGGTTTGGAATTCTTTTTACCTTTACTCACTGGCGCACGTCTGGTTCTTGCTCATCGCGATGTGGCGACGAGTGGCACCATGCTTGCTGAAACACTTGCATACATGGACATCACGATTATGCAGGCAACCCCAATCACCTGGCATCTTTTGCTCGCCAGTGGTTGGCAGGGGAAAGCAGACTTGAAAGCTTTGTGCGGCGGAGAAGCATTATCCAGAGAACTGGCTCGGAAGCTGCTACTACACGTTTTCTCCCTGTATAATATGTATGGCCCTACCGAGACAACCATCTGGTCCACACTCAGCAATATCAAGTCCGCCAGGGATACAATCACCATCGGACGGCCCATTGCTAACACCAGCATCTGGATCCTCGATCCCTCCTTCCAACCCGTCCCGGTGGGCGTGCCGGGTGAGCTTTATATTGGCGGAGATGGTCTTGCTCGCGGATATCTTCATCGACCAGAGTTGACCGGGGAGCGCTTTCTTCCCCATCCCTTCAGTGCAACGCCCGGAGCGCGTCTGTACAAAACAGGAGATCTGGCCTGTTATCGATCCGATGGCACGATTGAGCATCTGGGGCGCATCGATAACCAGGTGAAATTACATGGGCACCGGATCGAACTGGAGGAGATTGAGACGGTGCTCAGACAGCATCCCACCGTCTCTGAGACACGGGTGCTGCTCCGCGAAGATACCGCCGGCGAGAAGGAACTGGTGGCATATGTAGTCTACACACATCCATCCTCCTCCGATACACTGGAGGTGCGTCAGTATCTGCGTGAGCGGCTCCCAGCCCCTCTGGTTCCTTCCCTCTTCGTCTCTCTGGATGCCTTCCCTCTAACACCAAATGGCAAAGTGGACCGGCAAGCCCTGCCTGCACCTCAAAGGGATCAAGCTCGACACGTAGGGAGCTTTGTCTCTCCACGGAATGTATGGGAGGTACAACTCGTCCGAATTTTCGAAAACGTTTTGGATACCCGTCCTATCAGCATCACGGACAACTTCTTCGACCTGGGTGGACACTCGCTTTTGGCACTTCGCCTTCTCCTGCATCTGCAAAAACAGTTCCAACAAGAAATCCCTCTCTCCGCGCTCTTCCAGGGAGGAACCGTTGAACATCTGGCAACCCTGCTCCGACAACAACCGAGTTCCCGAGCGTTTTCCTCTCTGGTCGAAATGCAGCCACGCAACCACAAGCCTCCTTTTTTCTGTGTCCATCCGGCCAGCGGACACGTCTTATGCTATGCTCATCTGGCACAGCATTTAGGCACAAATCAAGCATTGTATGGATTCCGATCCCGAGGACTGCAAGAGGGACAGCCGTGCCACACTCGCATTGAAGACATGGCGGTGCACTATCTTGAAGAACTGCTGGTCGTTCAACCTGAAGGTCCCTACTTTTTGGGTGGGTGGTCGTTAGGTGGTCTGGTGGCATTTGAAATGGCTCAGCAGCTACAAAAACAAGGTCGTGATGTGGCCCTCCTGGCGATTTTTGATACTGCTATCTCATTTCTCGGCAGTCAGGAAATCGATGAGGATGCTACCTTGTTCGCTGATTTTTCCCAGGATCTGCTCCACTTGTTTGAGCGTCCCCTGGCGTCTCTTGAGGAGAGTAGTGATCTTGGATGGCTCGTCAAAGAGGAACTCCCAGATGACCTGCGAGCACTTTTGCAGACGGTCAACAGCGTCCATCCTGAGACCGACCATCCTCAGGTGAAAAGAGTCTTGCAGGTGTTGAAAACGAATCTCCTGGCGTTCCAAACGTATGTTCCTCAGGTGTATAATGGTCACATTACCCTCTTCACCGCTCAGGACCAATCTCCCGAAGTTTCTCTTGACCTTGATCCAACATTAGGTTGGAGCACACTTTCTACCCAGGCGGTTGATGTTCATGTCATCCCAGGGACCCATCAGAGTATTATCCGTGAACCTTTTGTACATCTTTTAGCCAAACAATTGAGAGATTGCCTTGAGCAGGCACAAGCAAGATTGACGGTGACTCGATAACCATGGTTTAATCTCATCCAGGGGTCTGCTTTTGGCTGAACACATTTGTTCTCACTTCATGGTTTCTATATTTAGGCAATAGCTGTTTCAGGAGGGAAGGGAAATCACATGACTGAACTCGACAATATTCAACGTATTGCAAAGCTTCCTCTGGAGATGCGTACAAAGCTGTTTGCGCGACTCAAGACACAAAAAGCTTTAGGAGATATTTCGCAAACACGCATCAGGCCTCGAAGTAGCGAAACCCATACATTTCCCTTATCTTTTGCGCAACAGCGGTTGTGGTTTCTCGCTCAATTGGAACCCACCTCTACCGCCTATCACATTCCTACGGCCCTGCGACTGCGAGGCACACTACATGAGCACGCCCTGGAGCATAGCCTTCAGGAACTCGTGCACCGACACCACATCTTACGCACCACGTTTCTCCCCCAGGAGGAGGGATCAGCTCTACAATATGTGCAGCCCTTTCTCCCCCAACCTCTGCTGCATCTTGACCTGCAATCCCTGCCCCCCACCCTTCAGCAGGAGGAAGTTCACAGGTTGTCTGAGCAACAGGCCCGCACTCCTTTTGATCTGGTCCATGGTCCCTTGCTGCGCACCGCACTCCTCCAGTTGGCTCCTCAGGAGCATATCTTGCTGCTGGTCTTCCATCACATCATCTTTGATGGCTGGTCAACCAGCGTCTTCATTGACGAACTCAGCACTCTCTACAGCGCCTTTGTGCAAGACAGACCTTCTCCACTCGCTGCGTTACCCATCCAGTATGCCGACTATGCCCTCTGGCAACGGCAATGGCTACAGGGCGAGGTCCTGCAACAACAGTTGGCGTATTGGCGCGAGCAGTTGCGCGAGTTGCCCACCTTGCAGTTACCTACCGACCATCCCCGTCCTGCCGTGCAGCGTTTCCGTGGTGCCCGCTACTTCTTCACCCTACCAGTTTCGTTGACTCAGGCACTCAAAGCTTTGAGCCAGCAAGAAGGGACAACGCTGTTTATGACCCTTCTCGCTGGCTTTGCCATCCTCCTTGCCCGCTACAGCGGACAGGAGGATATCGCCGTAGGAACCTTCCTGGCCAATCGCACGCGGCAAGAACTGGAAGGACTCCTGGGCTTTTTTGTCAATACCCTGGTGCTACGCACCGATCTCTCAGGCAACCCCAGCGTGCGTGATCTGCTGGGACGCGTGCGACAGACCGCCCTGGATGCCTACACCCATCAAGATCTCCCCTTTGAGCGCCTGGTGGAAGTACTGGCTCCGGCTCGCGACTTGAGCCGCCAGCCCCTCTTCCAGGTCGCATTCCAGCTCTGGAGTCTCCCTCTCTCTGCTCCAGAACTCCCAGGAGTTCAGGTGGAGGTTCAGCGCCTGGAGGCTGGTACCGCCACGTTTGATCTCACTCTGGAGCTGACCCAGGAGGATGCAGGAGATCTAAAAGCAATCCTGGAGTACGATACGGATCTGTTCGAGGAGGAGCGTATTGTGCGTCTGGCCCAGCACTATCAGGTGGTGATAGAGGCCATGGTGGCCGATGCGCAGCAGCACCTGACGGATCTGCCTCTGCTGACCACTCAGGAACGTCAGCAACTCCTGATCGAGTGGAATGCCACCCAGCACGACTATCCGCTGGATCGCTGCATCCACGAACTGTTCGAAGCTCAGGTTGAGCGCACTCCAGATGCGGTGGCCCTCGTTTTCCAGGAGGAGCTGCTCACCTATCACGAACTCAACCGGCGTGCCAACTATCTGGCGCATTTCTTACAGCAGCAAGGCGTGGCACCCGAGAGCCGGGTGGGACTGCTGCTGGAACGCTCACTGGAGATGCCCATCGCTCTCCTGGGTGTCCTCAAGGCTGGAGCTGCCTATGTTCCGCTTGATCCCACCACGCCTCAGGAGCGGCTCCGGTTCATCTGCGCTGATTCACAGATCGTGCTCTTGCTCTCACACCATCGGCTCCTCGATGAACTCTCGCGACCGCCAGTGCAGATTCTCGATCTCGATCTGCTCACCAGTGAGCTATCTGGCTCTTCCAGTACACTCCCACAGCGTGCTGTCTCTACTTCCAACCTCGCCTATGTGATCTATACCTCTGGTTCTACTGGTCAACCCAAGGGCGTCTTGATCACTCATCAGAATATCGTTTCCTCCACATTTGCTCGCCTGGCCTATTACCAGCAGCGCATCCAGCGTCTCTTGTTGGTATTATCGTTGGCCTTTGATATTGCAGGCGCAAGTATCTTCCGAACTCTATCTCAAGGAGGAACGCTTGTCCTGGCACCTCAAGGGAGCGAACAAGATATTTTCCAACTGGCCAAAATCCTTTCCCAAAAACAGATTTCCCACTTTCCCTTTTTGCCTTCTTCCTATCTTCTGCTCCTCGAACAGGGAACCGCTTCGCAACTCTCTTCGCTTCGCGAAGTGGCCCTGGGCGGAGAGCCATGTTCAAGCCACCTCCTCGAACGTCATATCGGGATGCTTCCTCACATCTCTCTGTTTAATGAATATGGAGTCACTGAGGCAACGGTATGGAGTACCGTCTTTGGGGATGCTTCTGCCTGTAAAAGTGTCTCTGTTCCCATCGGACGCCCAATTGCCAACACACAAACGTATATACTGGACGCACAACTCCAGCCTGTCCCTGTTGGAGTTCCTGGTGAACTCTACATAGGAGGAGCTGGAGTTGCACGTGGCTATCTCAACCAACCAGATTTGACAGGCGCACGCTTTTTACCAGACCCTTTCAGTTTCCGGAAGGGTGCACGTTTTTACAGAACTGGAGATCTGGCTCGCTACCTGCTAACTGGTGAGATAGAGTATCTGGGGCGTCTTGACAACCAAGTCAAACTTCGGGGTTTTCGCATTGAGCTGGGAGAGATAGAAACTGTTTTGCGCCAGTTTCCTCTGGTATGTGAAGTGGTGGTAGTACAAGAAGATATAGCTGGATATAAACAGCTAGTGGCGTATATCGTTCCTCTACAGGATCAGAGACCAACGGTTAATGATCTACGCAGTTTTCTCAGAGAGAGGGTGCCCGACTATATGGTGCCTGCAACTTTTGTCTTGCTGGATGTTCTCCCATTGACGCCTAATGGCAAGGTGGATCGTAAGGCACTTTCTACGTTCGCGTCGCTACAACCCAATTTAGAGGGAAACTGTGTTGCACCTCGGAATGGCTTAGAGAAGCGACTCATCCAAATTTGGGAAGATGTTCTCAACATTCACCCTATTGGCGTTACGGATAATTTTTTTGCTCTCGGGGGAAACTCTTTTTCAGCGGTACGCCTGATGTATCGGATTAAGCAACAATTTGCGCAGGATCTTCCACTTTCGATGCTCTTTCAAAATGCGACGATTGAACATCTCGCATGTGCATTGCCTCAGCAGACTCCTGCATTATCTCGCTCTCCCCTGGTAGCGATTCTGCCAGGAGGTACGAGACGACCCTTCTTCTGTGTCCATCCAGGAGGTGGAGGAGTGCTTTGCTACCACGCATTATCACAATTCCTTGGGTCGGATCAGCCATTTTATGCCCTGGAGGATGTGAGACAATACCAGGAGGAGATGGGAAATCTCCATATTGAGGATATGGCATTCGAGTACCTTCAGGCCCTGCGGGAGGTTCAGCCAGATGGTCCATATCAGCTAGGCGGCTGGTCATTGGGAGGCCTTATAGCATTTGAGATGGCTCAACAATTACAAGATCAGAGGCAAGAAGTAGCTTTACTGGCTATACTTGACACTCAGCCACCGGATCTCCTCAGTCAATTGATGGAAGTTGATGAGGCTGTGGTGCTCATCCAGATGGTGAGAGCACTGGCGCTGACGGAGGGAAAAGATGTCGTCTTGTCAATAGATCAGATGAGACAACATGAACAAGAGCAGCAACTACAATATGTGATCGAGCAGATGAAGGCCGCAGATTTGTCGCTGTCTGAGATTGGATTACCAGGGATACACCACTATTTGCGGCGTTCCAGGGCTATGAAATGGGCTGTACAGAACTATACATCGCGCCTCTACCAGGGGCGTATTACTCTCTTCCACTCTGATGAAATAGATCAGGCAGAACTGCAATATCTACAAGGTCCGGTGGACCCGGCTCTCTACAAACCCACTTATGGTTGGGAGAAGCTTTCCTCCCAACCGGTCGATATCCGTGCTGTTCCAGGAACTCACGCCACTATGATGTTCAATCCTCATGTCAAAGCTCTAGCAGAACAATTGAGAAGATGTCTTGTTGAGTAGCGTTGCAAAAAGAAAGGGAAGTGTCAAGGTAATAGACTCTGGTTGCATCGAATCCGGCGAAGCTGCATTTGTTCGAGCGGCTGATCAAATAAACCGATTTGCCCATCCAGACGGAAGATCTGCTCAAAGTCCTCTGGTGTAAAGACAACACGAAGCCTTGCTGCATAGGATGTGAGAAGCACGCGAAGATAATGTTCACCATCGTAATCTCGCCGATCGGCAATTGTCTCGGTATCACGACGAGAGAGAGAGTTGTCCGATCCAGGCGCATCGGACAGACTATCATCGAATGAAAGAGGTGCATCATCGGCCTCTTCTGGCAACCATGTATACCCGCCATCTTGCCTTCGATAGAAGCGTACTCGCTCACCAACTGCCCATTGTCTTCGCCCTGCCGCAAGGAGTACTTCATACTGCGGTTCGGCATGTTTTGCACGCGTCGTCAGATATACTTTCGGCGTCTTCGATAAGCGTACCTGTGCCGCCACATCCAAAGCAGGGAGGAGACGAGCACGTAAGGCCTCTCTCGTCTCCTCATAGCAGCGTTTCACGCCGCCAACATCACCCAACATCGCGTAGCGCAGTGCTTGACGGAGGAATTGCTCTCCGAAGGGTTCCGCGCGGCTGGATCGTAGCGCTACTCCCCGCACAATGAGTTGCCCGTTATAGGTGAGCAAGGCATAGTTCTTGATGGCGTGGCTCACCATTGCCTGAAAGCGCCCTTCGTACTCTAACTGGATTCCGCGTGGCAGCAACGCTCCAATCTCAGCGACCAGTCTGCGCTCCTGCTCTTCCGTCCAGTTCTCTGGTACAGCAAAGTACGCTCCATCGGTATCCGCCTCGATCAGCGCCATTCCGCGTTCCCGCAGCGCGTCGAGGACCAATTGAGCAATTCACGGCCTCGCCTCGTCACTTCATTGGCTGCCGCAAGATCGGCAAAGAGCGCCATCGAACCCGCCCCCATGTAGCCATACGCAGCATTAATCAGTGTCTTCATCGCGGCCTGTGTTCCATCGTGCTGGTTGGCTTCGATTGAGCCAGGGGAGGCTGTTCGTGCTGCTGCCTTGTGGTACAAGCGCAGGTCGGTCAGGCGGTCGAGAATGTGCAACAAGACACCCAGGCGATCACAACTCGGCCCTATCCGAAATATCCGCATGAGCGAGGGGTACAGGGAAGCTACATCGGCTTTTACCACATGCTCAGCAACCCCGGTGGCCAGGAGATAGGCAGCACCTCCTGCTTGTGACTCATCGCCTGAGAGCTCTTTGAGAGATGTAAACGGGAGTCCTGCGCCTGCGAAGAAATAGGCTCGCACGAGCATCGGTTCAAGGATACCCATCGCGGGTCCTGCCGATGCGATGCGTTCGTAGCTGCGTGGTGCCATGCCTGCCAGTGCGAAGGCTGCTCCCATCAGCCGTCTTGAAAGGCCATCCACTTCTTTCACATCGTCCAAAGCATAGTGGCGCACACGCTCAGGGTTCTGCCGATACGTTGCAAACACCTTCGACCCCTCAATATAGACACGCTCAGGGGAGGCCAGTCCGAAATAGCGAGCGACGTCTTTGAGCCGGTAACTGGGTAACTCACGCACAACGAAGTCGTAACGACGCACCGCATCCAGCGTATCAATCAACTCCCGCCCCGCTACAGTGTAGCGCGAACGCCGTGTTTCTGGTCCAAACATCAGCGTTTCCTCATGACTCTCAAGAAGTTGTGGGCCACCCGGACGACCAAGGCGCAAGGGGACCTTGAGAACCGCTGCACGTTTCTGCAAGAACGGGAGGTCAAAGCCGAAGAGATTGTGGTTTTCGATAACATCAGGATCGCGTTCGCGGATCAACCGGCAGAGGTCGGCGATGAGGCGTGCCTCTTGATCAGGTGACGAAGCCTCAAGAATGGTTGAGAAGCCCTGGCTATCCTGGAGAGAGACCAGAAAGATACGTCCACGCTCAGGATTTAATGAAGTCGTCTCCAGGTCAAATTGCAGGCGATGAAGGTCTTCGTAGGCCATCCCGCGAAAATAGACGCGACCTGTGAGCATGAGATACTGCTCGACAGAGCCAACGCGGTAGTAGGTCCCTTGCAGGTCGTTCAGGTTGGTCACCTGACGATTCAGCCGACGCGAGGCTCCGGTACAGAGCGCTCGCTCAAGTACACGGCTATCATGAGCCGAGAAGATGTAACGATACGCCTCAGGTGGGCCATCCAGTTCACGAAACGTAATGAGAGCCGTTTTTGCATCTGGTGAGTGAGTAGATTGTACAGCACGCCCAAGATGTTCCAGGTCAGCGAGTGTTCTGGCAAAAATCCAGGGGCGATACTGCACTTTCTCACAGGTCACCTGCATTCCAGCCCGTCGCCACACCAACGCCTTTCCAGCCCGGCTTGCCCATACAGAAACAATACCTGGCGTCTCGTCCCATCCAAAAAGCCAGGCTTCCTTTTGAGAAGATGAAGGGGAATCGGAAATGGGAAACATCAACGTCCTCTCTTGATCATGTATGAGATTTTCCTCATGCTCATGCATATTCATTGGGAAACGACGGCCAGCGCGAGGCCGCCCAGGCAGACCAAGACTCATATCCAGGAGGGGCGTCTTCCAGAATGGTACCATTCAGCTCAGCTTCATCCGGTTCGTTTTCGTTAAAGAACGTACGCCATTTCGTCAGTTCTTCTTCGCTCATCTGCCATGTCTGGTCCGGCGTCTCTGCAAAGCGGTTTTGGACGCGCTTCCGTTGCGTTTCTGGGTCAATAGGCAAATAAATCACTTGGCTCTTCGCTCCTATTTGCTTGGCGATCCATCTCAGAGACGACCGTTCGTCTTTGCTCCAAAATCCGAAATCCAGGATGACGTTCGTCTGAAGCTGAAGAGCACGCAGAGCTATCCAGATCAGACGACCTTCCAGGGCATCTCTTGTTGCCTGATCATTTCTTCCAAATAATGTCTTCATCCACTCATCAGGGGTAAACCGCAAGGCAGAGGCTTCCACTTCTAATTGCCTGGCTTTTGTTGTCTTGCCAGCCCCTGGAAGCCCTACTATGAGATACAATAATGCAGGTTCTTTCATACCTGCATTATGGCACATTGAGGGGCCGTGATGGCGATTCTATCCTCCTGGCGTTTGTTCAGTTTATAAATCGCTCTGAAAAAAAAGCAACATCCACTCAGACTCAGAAACTGGTTGTGAACCATATTTTGCCGGTTGCTCATTTAGAAAGGACCTCTGTGATACTGTACGTATCAATTCAATGGTGTTTTCATTGATAGAGCTTCCATCCAGACTATTAGCTGCTTGAGAAACATCTACGAATCAAAACAGCCTGTGAACTATAATATGCCGATGTACTTATGAAGCATATTATAGGCCGAAAATGTCAGGATATGAGTAAAATTTCAATCTGCGATGTACAAATCTCTGGAGAGGTGAGGAGATAGAGGTTTTGATTACGATCTGCTTTGAGGATACGGTAATCGAGAGATGTGAATCCTGCCGCTACCTGTTCTAAGTTTGAGTGGCGCGTGCGGTCCGTTACCTGCTTCATTGCTGCCAAATTCATTGTGCACACCGCCGGAGCCGGTTCTTGCATCCAGGCTAAATGCCGCATCAGCAGGTAATCCGAGGGTAATCCCGCCGCTTCCAGTTTGGAACTTGTAGCTACCCAGCGCATCCAGCGAACCGTCAAAGGTAATCGAACCGCTACCGGTTTTCAAAGACAATTCCCCGCTTAACGCGACCTGACTGACTTCGATGCGCCCACTTCCGGTCTGCGCTGTGAGCTTGCCACGCATGTTTTCAAGGATGATACGCGAACTGCCGGTAAGCAGGCTGGTCTGACCCTGTAAATTCTGAGCTTCGATGCGTGAACTGCCTGTTTGCAGATCGATCAGACCCTGCAGATTGCCAGCTTCGATGCGTCCACTACCGGTTTTCATCGTAATCCGCCCCTGGAGGTCGTGCGCATATATTCTGCCGCTGCCGGTGTGCACGCGAATTTCACCGCTGGTACCTTGAACCACGACTTGTCCCGAGCCATTCTGCAATTGTACATCGCAGTTGGACGGCACGGTGATCTCAAAATCGACGGTACGCAGACCAAACTGGAGGATGCTCCAGGCCATACGGCTTGAGATGTCCAGCATGTCACCGTGCTGCTTGTAGTTTATCTGCATACGCTCGGCATCAATACCAATGCCGCTGGCGCGTTTGGTCGCGGTCACGCTCACCATGCCGCCCTCTTCTCCCCGACGAATAGCCACGGTCCCAGCCCCATTGTTGATCACCAGCCGCGCATGTTCCATGATCTGGAAGGTGCGCTTGGGCATGGGAATAGTCACGACACGCCAGTTTGTAGCCAGCGCGGCCAACCCGGCGATGATCAGCACAATCACCACTACCCAGGTTAGCCAGTTCAGAATCACGCCGAAGAAACTCCCAGCGATAAAGGCTACACACAGCAGAACTACCAGCGCCAGCAGTCCGCCCATACTTTTCTGGTTTTTCGGCTCTGGTCGCAACTTCTCACCCTCGCGTGGCCAGAAATCTTGTTCAGTATAGCCTTCTTCATAGGAACGGTACCTATACTCTTGCGATGATGGCTGTTCGCGAGGGTCGGTATTATTCTGACGCTCATTGAGTGGCGCTGGCGTCTCCTCCGGTGTGTTGGACGTATGGTCAAATTCCTGCTGGCTCTGCATGTTCATGTCCTCAGTGCACGATAAAAATGCTATAAATTGGAAAATGTTACCATATATACGGAGAACGCTTGTCATAAGTTGCCATGTGTCATCAGCTATATAACATCGGCCTGGTTACCTGCAATGCAGAAAAGAGAAAGGGAGTTGGTGAGGATGGGATTTGCACTGTCATTTTTCGAGATGTTGGGAGGAACGATACGGAGGTACAATTGACTGACCTATCACATGGCAGAGGCGCGGATTTTTCAGGCAATCGGTCTCAATATTCACCAGATCAAAGACGCCTGCACCAATATGGGGCTTGGGACATAAAATTGTCTGCGGTGGAAAGGGATGGCGTTGCGCATTCACATTCTCTGGATCAAACCACGTTCCCTGACAGGTTGGGGCAGGTCGCTCTGGTAGGCATTGGAGCGCCTGATCCAGCACTGAGCGCAAACGCTTTTGCAGATCTGGAAACGGCATGGTGGGTTCCAAATGGTAGAGATGTACCTGCGGAGATGCATCCCCATACTGCATCCCTGTTCTACGGACTGTCCGGGTCATCTGTTGTGCTCTTTCTGGTTCAGGAAGGAGTGGGAAAAAGAGTGCCCCAACCTGTGAACCAAGCAGGGTCATATCTCCCAGCAGTTTTTTGAGTGGACCATGTGTCCTCGTGGGGTCGGTGCCACCAAGATAATATTTCGCATCCAACACAAATGGCGGTTCTCGCCAGATCAACGTGCCCTGGTGACGTACTTCCAAAGGGTGTTCGCGTTCAAGAGTATAGTCTGGTCGTGTCGCTGGTCCGTGTTCCCAATCTGACTGGTAGCTGGTCGAGGTGTCTAATTGACGATTGTACAACATGCGGAAACGTCGTCCTTGCCAGCTAAATGTGCATTGTAGCTGGTCCGTCGCAATGTCTGTCTGTATCGCTCCTTCCTCGTGCAAGAGATGAAGACACTCCAGAACAATCCACAGCTCATATAACCATGCATCCGTTTTCTCATCAGCACGCATGCTTGCCAGGACAAGAGCGCGTTCATCGCTGGCATGGCCAATGCGTAACGATGTGAAGCGTTGCCACCACGCCAGCAGGTCACGGTAGGGGTTGGGACCAGGGCGTAAATGGGTGGTGACCTGTTGGACAAGGATACTAATATTCACCTTCAGTGCCTGAGCAGCAAGCACACGAGCATAAGGAGCTGCCAGTTCTCGTTCGGCGCGTTCGTCTGCCTCCACGAATACACTATTTTCCTGTGTGCTCAATTCCTCGTCGGCGAAGTTCTCTTTCATTGCCAGTTGCAACTCCTGTCGGTAAGCCAGGAGAATCGCTACTGTGAGCAGATTTTCGGGCGTTTCCATGCTGCGTTGACGCAGGCGGGTATGGAACTGAAGAGGCGATTGTCCCGGCGAGAGAGACCAACTCGCTTCGATGGTGCGTTGCCAGTCGATCTCTCCACGCGTAGGAGCTTCTTCATGCAGGCGAGCATGGCTGGTCTTTAAGCTCAGTTGACGCCTGATCCGTGGGAGAATATCGTCCAACAATTCGTTACTGAGAGTTTGCAGCTTGATATAACGGTCGTATTGTTGGAAGAGTGGGATCTGGGGAAGGGCGCTTTGGAGAAAGAACTGCCGAAACTGGTTGCGAAAAAGCTGCGTATCATGTTGCAATAATAAGCGCATAATACGTCTTTGCAGTTGTTGTGACCTGGTTTGTGCTAACGTTTGATCCATTGTTGTTCTGGTCGTCTCACTCATGATTTCTCATCCCTCATATATCTTCTTTACAGTCCGCGTTCCGCTTTGAAGGTGCGCAGACGCCTTGTCAATTGGGGGAGATGAACATCAGCAGACTCAAGGTGAAAGAGTTGAGAAAGTCGAGCAGATGGAATCCCAGGTTTGTTTTGTGCAGCAATCTGCTCTATCTCTACGTCCGAGAGGAAGGACTGACCATCGATAGTGCTCACACTGCCAAGCGACAGAAGTTGTCCGTAGAGACGGTGTGGCGTGTTGGTTAATCTGGCAAGGAGCGCGTGATAAGCTTCACTGAAGGCTGGCCGTTCGGTGCTCAGATACAGGAGCAAGGTTTCAATTTCGTCGGGAAGTAAAACCTGGAGTTGGTCAGCCAGTGTATCACATAAAGCAGCATCCAGCGCCTTCTCGACCCACTCGGCACGTGTCGTATATCCTTGCAAGATACCCACAATCAACATATGGCGAATCAAACTGATTGCCTGCGCCGTTCCCAGTTGGCGATAGATACGAATCACCTCAAAGATGTGCCAGGCTGTTTCAAATGCTTCACAGAAAGCTTGCGCATCGTGTCCATCTTCCCAAAGGATGGAGTACTGTCCCGAAACATCAGGGCCGATGACCACTCTTTCCGACCAGTAAAGGGTACCTTCATCATCAATGCTGATAGATTCGCTGAGGTGGCTGATGCGCTTGAGCGCTTTATACAGGACAATGCCTTGCTCCACAACGCCCAGTGCCCTGGTCGGAGGGAGAATCTCAACGAACGAGAAGCGACGTTTGAGAGCTTCACTGATCTGGTTGAGGTAGTGGCGATCAAAGCTGTTCAATGTACCGATCACACGAAAATCCAATGGGATAGGAAGCTCAGCACTCCCACCTTCGATCGACACACGTAATACGTCGTTGCCACCAAGCGCCGTTAGAGCATCCCCCAATGCAAGGTCAATGGGGGCACGGTTGAACTCGTCTATCACCAGCCATTGTCCACGAAATTGCTGTTGTGTTCCCCGTTCCACACCACTTGTCGTCGTGACACGCGTACGCTGCAATGTAACGGTACTCCATTCCTCTGGATTTGTACCCTGGAATGACCAGTTTTTCAGGATCGTTGAGGTGAGATAACCGTATTGTACGGTGTAAGTGATCGTTCCATTCTTGCTCTGAGGTGCAAGACCACTAATCAGCGTGCGCACACTCCACTCGTCGGTGGCTGTCACCAGACGCGTTGTATAGGCTGTTCTGCTATCCAGCGCTCCCTGGGCGGCTTCCTCCTGGACTATTTGGGGAGATGCCTCCTCGGTCTTGCCTGCACTCTTCCAGAGAATCTCTGGAATAAGGCGGGCCAGTTCGGTTTTACCTGTTCCTGGCGGGCCTGTGAGGAGTAACATGCCCGGCAAGTAATGCATAGTAGATACGCCTGATAACAGCTTCATCAACCAGAATGTGGCGCTGCACTTCACGAATCAGTTGTGAGAGCAGTGGCTCAGGTGTTGGCCGTAGTGGTGTATTCTGGATAAACCTTGCGGTTTCGGCTGTTGTTTCGCTTGTTTTCTGAGAGAGAGGCAGCGAAAATGTATAATCAGGTGATGCTTCATTAACAAGAGATGGCATTGTTGGAGTGCTGGCTAGCAGAGAGTTTTCATCGGTTTCTTTCGTCAAAGTGTTAGTCGGCTCTGTAAGGGACTGGAAACGCTGCGTAATCCAGAAGAAAAAAAATTCGGCCCAATAGGTGCCGATTCTTCACCTGGGGAACTTGTGTAGCGATGTCAGCCACCAGTTGCACGCAGGCTTTATGATCAGCCTCCGTCCCGACTTCGATCGACTTCGGCCCCATCGCCAGCCCGTGCGGCACTGTTAAAATCTGCGCTTTGATAAGAATATAGAGTCCTTTACGCACACCTTCGTAATAGACGAGAGGTTCTCCTGCTGGATCAAGCCAGTAGGCAAACAGGGAAATAATGAAAGCGCTACTATTGACTTTCACAATCATACCGCTGGATTTGCCATCTCTGCGTAGACGCTCTCGTTCTCTTAAGAGAAATTGATAAAACTGCTCGATACGTTGTCCAACGTTTTGAGCGTTGAGCCCATCCAACGCCTTGCGGAACTGCTCTTCGGCGGAGGAACTGGTATCACAGTGGTATTTGCTAAACTTGTTGAGTTCTATTATAAATCCAGGGCCCATTGCTCCCCAACGTTCTCCAAAGCGTAATTGGTCTTCTCAAGTTCAGCCCGAAAAGTTTGCACATTTGTTTCTGCACGAATAAAGCGCCGGATGACGGCTTGCAAGCTGGGAAGGCCCCTATCGCGCGCTTTCGCCCGATCCCGGCACATCTTTTGATACTCTTCATCTGCTAAATAGGCCTGGGCCACATCATCTAAGGTCATCGTCATACAATTATGCTCTCCTTACATTTCCAGTGGTTAGAGTGAGGGTGGGAAGAATGCCAGGTTATCTCTCTCAACAGTGGGGATCAATACTGAACGATCCAGGTATCTATTGCCACGCTCACATGAGGTCTCTGGGACGAACAGACAGGCATGGCAGGCGGCTCCATGCAGCGTGCCATCATCCAGGCTGGTATGCTCTGCACAGAGTGGATCTGATGTACAGTTCTCCATTGCCTCTCGTGCACCGTCGATATGATAGCCAAGCTGTTTGCCCAGATTGACAAGCCCACCAAGTGTGCCTTCGCTATCCGAAGCGGCAGTGTAGAGCAAAATACCTGCCATTGCGCCTCCCTCGCTTTCCGGTGGCTGGGCATAGATACGTTCACGAATACTGGCAGCCGTATAGCCACATTCCAGGGTAAGCTGTCGCATCAGAGCATGTGCAAATGTGTGTAGTAAGACATAGCGTATGTCTGGATAGTTTGCTTCGGGATTCTCTATGCGGCGCGCGTCGCGCCATCTCCGGTGAGCGTCACGGAATGCTACGTTATGCTGCTGCACCGTCAATTTTTGTAGCCAGGCTTGCAGAGCATCTTCGCGCAATTGCAGGAAGATCCCTTCTCCCCGTACCTCTGATGCTGGCACCCAGTAGGGATGATGCCGTGCCAGTGGCATGATGTGCTCTGCTGGTAAGTTCTCTTCCTCGGTATAATCGCTTAACGATTCCAGACGCGTGAAACCCGTCAGGGCACGTACTTCGCGCAGGCGTTCGACGAGCACCACTTGCTCAATGACATCAGCATATCCCTCTGGTATGCTGATCGCTGTGACCTCAAAATCGTCTGCTCTGGGTGCGCTGGAAGGATTGCTTAATACTTCCCACTCTGGTATTCTCAAGGTCACAGGCTTGACGGGATCAGGACTCCCCGCTTTTTTGTGTTCGATCTTTTTCCAGATCTCTTCATTACTATAACTACTCAAATGCTCCGTGAGTTGCGGAAGACGCCGATAGAATGCAACCTCGGCAGCACTCTCTGCCACCTGTAACAGATTCCAGTGTGTCTCAACAAGCTGACCAAGTGTATCTATGGCTATAGGAATAGATAGGGAGGAAAAGACCAGCGGGAACCAGGTGTTAGAGGCGGCAAGCAGAATGGTGCGTGCCTGGTACTGGCATGTTTTTTTCTCGAAGTCTCGTAAATGCGGTCGGCGACCACGACAGGTCGGGTGATACGTGCGTTCTTCATCGTTGCTAAACGCTTCAGACATGGCCCGTCCCTTGCCACAAACCTCACAGATAATATAGATATCTGAAGGTTCTCCCGAGACACCTCTTTCTCTGATGAGTAACAATGCGTTACAGTGCCGATCTCCATGGACAAAATGGTGCCAGGGGAAATCGTCGAGATGGCCTGCTTCACAGGCGATCATAAAGCGTGAGGGCAACACAATTGGTTGTTTGGCACAGTTGTGATGTCGATAGCAGGTTCTATCCGGCTGAAAGGGATTGGCCTTGAGTTCAAAGAAACCAGAGTCTACCGAGGCAAGCAAGTGACAGCGGGGACAGACCATCCAGCGCGGGAAGGCTGCTACCGGTACGCCAATGCGGGCACCTGGATCAAAAGGATGCCCTGAGGAGGTTTCATCGGCTGGCGGTGAGAGCAGTTGTTTGACCTGCGCACCAAGGACCGTTTGGACAGCGTGCAACAGGCGTTCCTCTACAATCTCTTCTGATCTGGTGGTATCCCAGTCGTCCAGGCCCATGATGAGCGTTGACATGTGGGGAAGATCGATGATCGCTCCCACACCATACGTTTGTAGCAACTGACTGGGGCGTACATCTCCGACTTGATATTTTTTGATGCCCTTCATTATTTCTCCGTTTCCTCCTCTTCTGCTGTTTCCACTTCTCCGGTCGCTTCTGTCTCACCCAGGCCACGCTCATCAAGAATCAGGTGAACCGTTGGTTCGACATCACGCAAAGAGTTCAGGCAGGTAAATGGTTCCCATTTGCCACGTTCTGGCTCCTTGAGTAACCCCCATGTGACGCCATTTCTCTGCGTTTTGTAGCCCAGACTGGGCAACTGACTGGCTTTTTTCAGCCAGTAGGCTTTGAGTTTTTCCAGATCGGCCCGCACACGCTCGACGGCTTCTGCATCATGGGTGATCTCTTCTGCTCTACGAGTAATGGCGTCGATTGCTTCTGTAAAGGCGACTGTGGCGCTGGTGATATGTCCAGCAGCATCGTTCTTACTCAAGGCTGTACTGCTCAGGCGCACAAAGCTGGTAAGCAGGGCTGCCAGGCCGCGATCCAGGGCACGCGGAGCAAAGGGCGTGACGGAAAGTGCTTCGACCTGTTGATAGAATGTTGCGTGATAGTGCTCAAACTGTTCGTAATGGGAGAGATCGCGGGGGCGTGCCCAGTTGAAGACAACACAGACCAGTCCTGGATACATACGACCAACGCGGCTGGTAGCCTGAATATACTCAGCAGTCGTTTTCGGTTGACCCGTAACGACCATCAAGCCCAGGCGCTTTACGTCAACGCCAACTGAGATCATATTTGTTGCCAGGAGCACGTCGATGGGGCGTGTTCCTCCCGATGCACCAAAGCTCTGTTCGAGTTTACTAAGAACTTCCGGGATGACCGTTGAGCTTTTGCGTGAGGTCAGTTCTTCCACCAGTGGTTTGCGACGTTTGGCAAGGCCACGCTCTTCCATTTTCCAGACACGCGATGTGACATCGTCATCGACCAGACGGCGCATACCACCCAGTTCACTCATCGAGTTAAAGTAGCCTACCAGCGTCATCCAGGGGTCAGCACTTGTGCCATATTTATTGTAGAGAACCTGGGATGCCGCAAGGTAGACGACATAGACGCGAATCAGGGCGGCTTTCAGGCGACGACCGCTGGCACAGATACCAATATACCGTCGTCCTGGGGTAGCTTCGCTGGGTGGACGTTGACGCGAAAAGAAGTTATCCTCTCTCTCTCCCCGACAGAAAATTTGTTCTATATTGGTAAAACAGTCATTGAAGGCAAATAGAGAAACACAGGCGTTGATTGCGACGCGAAAAAGGCAAGCAATTGGTCAATTGTGTCTTGACCAGACTGAGGTTTTTGGGACAAAGAGCCCGATTGGCCTTCTTAAATCGCTTTGAGCCACAAGCGGCCAATACGCAACATCCCTTTGTCACGTCGATCTTTTCGATCTACTTGCTCTCGATGCCCATGATGAAGACAACTACATCCTAAATGTGCAATCCACCAAATCGAGAGAAATACCGCGAAGAGCCATCGAGAGAGATGTTCTCGATTCGTAAAGCGACTGCACTCAATAAGACATCCTCGACTTTTTGTATCCTGAAAGGTTGCTTCGACTTTCATACGCTTTGCATACTCACTCACCCGTTTATGCGATGCTTTCCGATCTGAGAGTAAAAACCAGGCCTGCTCGTATCCAGGTTCCCAACATGCACTGAGCCATGTTTCAAACTGATGCTCTTTCCACACCAAAACCTTACCATACCACTGATCGCCTTCTTTCTTCACGATCTGCTTGCCTTGTTCCCAATCTCGATAATAATGGCGAAATGCTCGTCGAAACCACTCCTCATTTTTGATGCGGAGCACGTAATGCCATCCCAGCTTGCGGCACTGTTGAATGAGCCTCAAGCAACTGAGTCCGCGATCGGCCAAAAGTGTGCATTCAGCGCTGCTCAAATGTGAAGATACCTGATCAAACAGCCGATCAATGATCTCCCATTGTCCCTCATCCCATTTTTCTTGTTGTGGCATGACGCACCATGCTACAGGTAATATCCGTGATTGCACCAATATTCCTAAATACACAATTGTTGCCTCTTGCGTATAGGGCGTCATATCCAGGATAAACGTTACCCGCTTATTTTGCCAGTACGGTAATATCTTCTGAATAAAATCCTTCCAGTGGACTTCTACATCAATGCGGTCATTTGCCACAAATCTCTGCAAACGTCGCTCATGACTCACCATTTTGGTTTCACTCTCTGTGTATTCCCATACTGCTTCTGATACTCTCTGCATCACCGCGTTTCCTGATTGGATGATCCCTTGGACCACGAACGCCAACGTTTCTTGTTGATAGTAGTGCAGCTTCGGAAACACCTCCTTGACTTGTTGGGTCCATTGATCTAATAATAGGTCGGATGCATTCATGATCGTCCTCCTGATTGTTTTTTTGGTTTTCAGAGAGGACGATCTCTTCTTGTTTGCTTGCCTTTTCTCTCCTTTTTCCTTCTTTTACCGCTTTTTCTTTACCTCTTCTTCCTAGAACAAACTTTCTGTCGGGGAGAGAGAGTTATCCTCTACGTCGAGTCCCTGTGGGGGAAAAATATTGACCGTTCGTAAGAACAGATCATGGATTTGCTGCCCCGCCTGACGGATGGTTGCCGTTGCTGCAATGACCTTGGGGCGAACGTTCTGTCCACCAACTTCCCAGGTCGCCAGATGATCAATGACTGTTTCATAGAGACCAACAAGGGTTCCCAGCGGTCCTGAGATCAGGTGTAACTCGTCCTGGATAATTAGATCTGGCGGGCGTAAGGGGGCTTGCGCAATTGATCTGGTAGCAGGCCATCTTCCACTGGCTTTGTGTAAATCGCTATCGTCCAGGTCAGGCGAGCGAAAACCATGCCGACTACAGTACTTATCAACTTGCCCAAAGAGCATCTGTGTTGTGCCCTTCCAGGGGAGTTGTGCAAATTTATCAACCGTTGCAATCAGCAGAGCAGGGAGCAAACGATAGATCTCTTCGTCAACGACCAGGACGGGGAGTCCCTCATCGCGGGCTTTCGCTTTACTGAAGGCACATTGTCCATAGGGGTCGCTACAATAGATGAGGGTGCGTCCCCGCTCCTTGTTGACACTTTCTACGACAATGTTTTTGCCCCCTTCAATGGGAGATCCACACCAGGGACAATTGGTCAATTGACGCGGACTGCCAACGCCTGCAAAGTTACTCCCGTACATGCCATGATCTTCTTTGATAGCCTGTTCACTCTCCTCTGTGGTATTGGGAGTGGAGCGTTGCCCAACCCAGAGGCCCAGACGGAACGGCGTTTTTCCCCAGGTATTCTCATCCTCACGGCGAATGATTTCGCAGGCACAGATCAGCGAGGATGCACGCTGGAATTGTTGCAGCGTTAGCAGACGCAGGGTATAGCGCATAATTACGGCTACACCGTCCTGTCCTGAACGCCCTTCGATAGTACCTTGCAAACGCCGGATAGCCAGGGTGTAAGCAGTCAGGCCCAGGTAAGCTTCCGTCTTGCCACCTCCGGTAGGAAACCAGAGCAGGTCGGCGATTGCCCCTGGATCTTCTCTGCGATCAGGATGGTGCAGGTCGGTGAGGGATGGCAGGTTGAGTAAGATAAAGGCAAGCTGGAAAGGACGCCAGCTTCGGTTTTCTGGTCGGTCTATGTCTGCCAGAGTGCGAGCGTTGCCCTGGCGTTTCTCTTCTGCATGCAGGGTGTGGATACGTTGCTGCCACATGGCACGATTCATAAAGGTAAAGGCGCGAACGGCCTCACTGCTGATAATAAGACTATTGAGACCTTCGCGGATACGAGCAAGCGTAGCGCGACACTGTTGCAATGTCTGCCGTGCAACATCTTCGTATCCCCGCAAACCAGCAGCCGGATCGTCGATGCGTTGCTCTTGCTCATCAATCCAGGCGGCATAGGCCATCGCCAGGGGTTGCAATTTCTCTAGAAGAGTTGTTGTGTCCGCTTCTGCCAGGATTTTCATATCCAGCACCATGTCACGGAGAGTGGGCAACTCTTCGACCGTAGGAGCCTGGGTGAGCGGGACATCATAACTGGGCACAACGTGGGTCACAAGACGGACAGCGCAGGTGGGATCTCCTGGCATGGTTTCAGCATGCACACTGATCCCATGGCCTACCGCGAAGCTGACAGAGCGACGATAGAGCATCGCCATGGCACGCCCTTCGGGGGAAGTGTATTTCCGTCGATCAGAGAGACGTTGTTGAAAGATTGGTCGCCCGCCGGGTGCCTCGACAATCATTTCTGGTTGGAAGAGCCAGACCTCATCACGTAGTCTTTTGGGTTCACGCTGTCCATTGACCAGGAAAAGTGTCACCGTCCAGTTGTCATGAGAGCGGCGCATGATCCCCTTGACAAAGACATCTGGCTGCTCCTCTGGTTCGGGCCGCCATATCTCGATAGCCCCCTCTTGCAGAGGAAACAGCTTTGGCTCACCTCCTCGCTGCCTGCGTCGGAAGATTTTCTTTGGGACGCCGTTGGCTTTCATCTGTGTCTGACTGTCTTGCCGTTTATACTGTCCCCAACGTACTGTGACCAGTAAACTTGTCGCATCCTTATCAACACAGAAGCTCATACCGATGGAAGAAGGATTGAGGCTGGCTTTTTGCAGCACGTCAACATCGGCAGGCCCATCTTCTGCACTGCCACCTTCTGCAATGCCGATCTCATCCTGTTCTTCTGGTACCGTCTGCACCTTGTTAGGAGCCAGCATACCAACCAGGTAGCGATCACGCACGCGATCCTCACCCACTTCTTCTTCCTCTCCGCCAACTGGTCCAAGCAGATCTCGCAACACCATCGTTTCTAACTCCTCACGCATAGCCGCCTGGGAGGGTGGCACCAGGATGGGTGTGTGCTCTGCTGCTTGTTCTGGCACAGTGGCTGCTGGTGGAGGTGGGGGAAGTATTTCCTCATGGATCTCTTCATCCTGCTCGATAGCAGTTTCTTCCGGCGGAGTCCAGAGCGCAGGGGCGATATTTACAAATGGCACATCAGGCGCATCAGGGTTATCATGGTGGTTTGCATGATCTTCGACCTTCTGGAAAGCATCCTGGATCAGGGGAATGAGCGATTTGGGGATTGTCTCCCCACCAATGATCTCTACATGTTCGGCCAAATTTAAGCCGTTCAAGATTGTTTCCAGGTGTTCTGGTCGGATATCCGACGCAACATGGGTCCAGTCCAGGCGGACCTCTCCGGCCTGGAGTCGCTTATTCAGTGCTACCAGATCAAGCTCTCCAGGGAACTGGCGTGGTAGGCGAATGATCTGCATTGGTGTCTACTCTCTTTTTCTATGCACACCCCGAAGGGGTAGGGACCACGTTTACGGCGTCCAGCGATTCATCGCGCATATCCGTGAAACACGCAACATCTTCAACATATCACCATAATTCATTACAATATGCGACATAACATGCATTTTATTCATCTCCAACTATTAAATCGTTATACACGATGTATGCGCGATAAATCGGGTCCCCACCCCCTTTCGAGGGTTCGTTCTCATTTATCTTCTAAATTCCAAATTGCACACCCCGAAGGGGTAGGGACCACGTTCACGGCGTCCAGCGATTCATCGCGCATATCCGTGAAACATGCAATCTCTTCAACATATCACCATAATTCATTGCAATATACGACATAACATGCATCTTATTCATCTCCAAATATAAATCGTTATACGCGATATATCCGCGATGAATTGCTGGACGCGATAAATCGGGTCCCTACCCCTTTCGGGGGTTCGTTCTCATTTATCTTCCAAATTCCAATATGCCGGGTCGAAGCCCTGTAAGAGTGACTTCCTGGTATCAGCGGGTACAATGACCAGCAGGGCACGCATAGCACGCGTCATACCAACAAACATGGTACGGCGCTCGCGTGCTAACACTTCATCACGCTCGTCGTCGGAAGCACCAGATGGCAGGACAGGATAATTGCTAGCTGTAAAGCCTGCCAGTGCCACAATAGGAAACTCCAGACCTTTCGATGCGTTGAGGGTCAGAATTTTGATACCAGAGCGTTTCAGGTTGAGATCCTGTCCGGTCATATAGGTGGCTTCGAGACACATCTCTGTCAGGGCGGCGGCAAGCATTTTCCCGGTCCGCTCGCTGGGACACAACACAGCACATGATCCAATCGCCAGGCGCAAATAGAGCTGTGCACTTTTAAAAAAACTTGCCAGCAGGGGAGCTTCGTGATTGCTGCTGGCAACGGCCCGCACAACGGGTACTGGACCATTGTTGACATATTGACGTTCGATAGCTTCTGCTTCCAGTGCGCCATAGTTAAGATAGGATTGGGCCGCTTCGCCAATCTCCCTGGTAGAGCGATAATTTGCACGCAGGATACTGGTACGCCCCTGAAATTTCAGACTCTGATGGACATCGCTCCAGGTGAAGCCACTGCCATAGATGGACTGGTTGGCATCAGCGGTCACAAAGAGGCGTTGCGGAGAATTGCAGAGCTTGATAAGCAGACGCAGGATACTGGGGTCAAGGTCTTGCGCCTCATCAATAATCACAGCATCATAGCGCTGATACAGATTGCTCTGTTCCACCAGGGCTTCGGCACGGGCACGCCGCTGTTGCCATGTTTCTTTGCCACTTGCTTGCAGTTGCTCACGCCAGCGCTCGTAGACCTTCCACACGACGCCACGTTGTGCTGCACTTAAGCGGAACCTTCGTCCGGCACGTGACATCGCCTGATACTCTGTCAGACTGTTGACCTGACGAGCGATAATCATTGTGTTCAGTTCTTGCAACAGGTACTCATTGCCCATACGTTCAAGTGTCTGCTTCTGCGCATACTGCTGCAAAATATTACCCTCAAAGGTCATCTCTGCGATAGCCTGCTTGAGAAATTTGCTCTGCTCTTCGGCACTGGCAATCTCTTTCACCTGACCGCGCTGGTTCGAGAATCCCATAGGCGAGCTTATCAGCAGTCTGTATGGTAACACAGGCCGCATCAGAACCCAGCAATTGCTCTAACAACTGCTCGGACGATTTGACGAGGGCATTGGTATAGGTGGTAAAGAGCATACGAGGGGGCGCTGTGTTGATCATTGGCCATTGCTCAATTAGCGAACGGACACGGTAGAGTGCAACAGTGCTCTTGCCTGTGCCGGGTCCGCCTTTGACAAGCGTGGGACCAGTTACCAGCGCCGACCAGTGGGCATATTTTTCCTGTTCGGGTGAGAGCTTGAGCAGGAAGGCCAGGAGGTCGCCTTCTTTGTAGCGCAACAGATCATCGACTTTTGCCAGGACAAGATCGGGCTGCTGCATGACCGGGCCAGCGGGTGCTCAAACATATATTCGTCGATCTGTAAGAGCGCCGTCTCGTCAACCCCTGGGCAACGAGTAATTCATCTTGCGTTTTGAGTGGTAGGAGGCGTTTATGATACTGTGTGGGAATACGAAGTCGGTTAAGCAGTTCGATGGTGATAGGCTCCGGGAATGGTTTACCCAACGGAACAGCAGTATAGTTTCTCTCCCAGGGATGAGCACACCCCTGCGTCAGGTCTACATCACCCAAAGCCATCTCTGCCATATCTCCCAGGTCATCGGCCACATACACCGCTGCCTCTTCTTTATAAGTATCTTCATTGCGACGTTCGATCTTAAATACGCTGACAACCTGCTGATTAAAGGCATAGAAGATACGATAATCGCCAGAACGGATACGGCACGGTTTGCTTGGAAGATGCGTGAGTTGCTTCTTCACCTTGCCATCAGGGACCGGATTTTGGGTGAGCATCATCACCTTCTCCATGACCTGTGCCACTTCCTTACTCTGTAGTGCATTGATATCATGTAAAAATGCTGGTTTTATCACGATTTGCCACTGACTTGTCATTGATTAGTAATTCCTCCCAATCTTACAAGGGCGAATGTTCGCCCATCCACACAAATCAAGCCAAACCTCTCGGCTTATAGAGAATAGATTGCACGAGTTAGATGCTAAAACAACATCCCTTGCTGTACATCACTTACTTGTTCACCCTCCACACTTGCTCCACTACTTCCACCTGTTCGCCCATGACTCCCGCTACTTCCTCCCTGCTTTTTCGCCTTTGTCTTTCCCTTTACTCCCCTTCGTATCAAACAACCCGGCCCTGACCTCCTCTTCGTGGCGCTGATGGTTCAACAGCAACAAGCGATCCAGCACCTCACGCCGCGCCGCCTCACTGATCGTATAGCGTACCCCCTGCTTTGTCTCATGGAAACCATGCTCCAACTTCAGATCATCCCAACCATATGCCCGCGCTACTGCCTCATCCATCTCTCTATGCAGTTCACGCAACTTCACAATATCAGCAGATTTTTCCAGAGGATCGTGGAAGCGGTTGTACGTTTTGGTAAGCCCTTCCTGGCGTGTGAGCATGATGGATTGGCGATGGGTGTAGTAGCGTTCGCCAATGTCGTCGAGGTTGGTCATATTTTGGGTAAAGGGAAAGGTTTCAAAGCAATCGCTTGGAGTGTAACGACAAGTCTAAGCTTGCAAGATGTAGCTCCATATTCAAATGCCCATTCAACATGAAAGTATGATTGAAGTAATGTGCAAAGTAACAATTTATCGAAAGCGAAAACTACTAACTTTTGCATGTCATAAATACACTACCATTAGGCACAAATACAAAGCCCAGGTACTTACTCACTTATGCACGAACCAACACTTGCTTCATATCGGCAATTGTGGAGTAGAGTACCGGAGTAGCACGTCTTCATAATGCCACCATCTGCTCACGCGAAGCTTTCAGATTATCAATATCTCGTTCTGGCTTAACCTTCTCCCTTACAATTTTCATACAGTCAGGATACGTTTCTGCTCTTTCAAGAGGCCAATCATGGAAATTAATTACCCAACGACTAGGCGACTGATCAGGACGAGAATTGAGATCTTCACCATTAAGATAAGGGACAGAGCACATCCTTATTGCGAGCATCTTTCACTATGAGTGCTTGGGCATCTTCAGGCTTCTAATACAAATCCCATATCCTAGAACATAGGAACCAATAAAAGATTTACCTTCGTTAGCAAGAAGTATATAAGGTTTACCTTGTATTTTTCCTGATATCGTCAGAAATGGCGTAATACTATTAACAACTGTATCGTTCAAGCACATATGATCCGTGCCATTGTCCATCTCTGAGCCAGATATGTGCGACTTCTAAGCTAGCTTCCCCTGGCCATTTGCGGCTTGGTATGGCACGAGGGATGGTCCACCCTGCGGCGGTGATCTGGTCAAGCCCGACCTCGCGGGTATCACCCTGGGCAATCGTGTTCGTTGCAAGCAGGGCACTCATTCCACCTGCTCGTATCAGTTTGGTTGCTCGTAAGAAGAAATAAGCACACAGATCAGCTATTCCTCGCTTACCATTGCTAGATGCTCAACTAAATAGTCTCGGTAGTCTGTTCCAAGTGCACCCGTAATCTTACTTCCACCCTGAAACGGTGGATTGCCCATCATCGCGGCAAAGCCCACCTCATGACCAGCGAACACTTCGGGAAACTCTAGAGGCCAGTGGAAGGGGTTACGATCTTGTAATAACTCATCAACATCAGCGCGTATCTGCTCAAACTTTTCACGAGCAGGGGCACGCCCAATCTCAGTAAAACCTTGCTCACGAGCATCTTCATAAGCACCGACCAGCACTGAATAATCAAGGTGCAGCGTATCTCGTATACGCACCTCGACGTTTTGAGTCACTCAGCGCCGTAGCTACCAGCAGATCGGCACCCAGATGCACCAGTTCCATCGCCTCTTCTGCATCTGCCAGCAATTTCTCTTTTGCTTCCACATCGCGTACCGTGTGCTCTGGAAGCATTCTGATTTTCTCGCGGAGCTTGAGAGCCACATCAACGGCTTTTTTCATGGGGAGTTCCATAAAGGTCATCTGCCGTGCTGCCTCTTGCTCGTCCTCCATTGACCAGTTTTTGATCTGTTGCAGGCTGGCCCCTAACAGCGAATCACCACAGCGCAGGGCATGATCCAGGAAGGTGAAGGGTAGATTCTTCGAGAGCGTAATCAGCCAGAGCGAGAGCTTGGCCATCTCGACTGCCATCGGGTTCTTGTCCACTCCATAGAGACAGCGCTCACACACCAGACGACGAGCCAGCGCCTCTCGCTCCTCGCGGTCGGCTGGCAGCAACTCTTCCCCTGGCTGGCCCTGTGAAAGCTTGCCCTCCGGTGTGATCTGTGGCTTTTCGGGACCATCCCCCACCAGAAAGCTCTGCTCGGCATTCTCCCAGGCTTCGACGAGCTTCAGCGAGAGGTAACGACAGATCTGTACCAGGAACGCTCCCGATCCCATCGCCATATCGCAGACCTTCAGATCCAGGATCTCAGCCGCCGAATGTAGCTTCCACTCCTCTTCCGGCAATCCCTCCGCAGGTCCGATATAGACCAGAGGATCAAGGGTATGTTTGACCATTGGCTCAGTCAGACTGCGCGGCGTATAGTGCGTCCCTGTCGAGCGGCGGTCGCTGCCCTGTGTGACATAGATGGAGCCGGGCATCACCAGCACATAGTTGTCAAAGGTATCCTTACGCAAGAGGCCCGCGAATGGGAGCACACGCTCAAAACGTTTGCGGCTGTTCTCACAGGCCTCCATCAGACGATTGCGCTCTTGCTGCTTCTCCAATTTCTGAGCGAGAGCCTTTTGCAATGCCGCTCTACTGCGACCCGTGACCTCTTCTAAATAGTCCAGTAAAACCTGTTCGCCCTGGCGTGCTTTCTCTTCCAGAGTATCCAGAAGAGCTTCCGGTTCAGTATCGCTGGCTCCAAGCAGACCCAGAATGGTAGTGGTAGCTCGTTTTGCCGTATGATCTAACAACCCTTCGTAGACATGCCCAATTTGTTCGATATCCAGACCACGGAATGAGAGACGACGTGGTTCGGCTGGTCCCCCAGGGACTTTGACGTGCAGATATTGCAGCGCATTGAGCAGATGCAACACCGTGCGGTTATCAATCAGCAAAGGAGCAGCAGGAGTATCATGCCACGAGGTTCCGGCTGGACGTCCCTCAAGGAAGGGAAAGCGGTCAGGATCGAAGAGGTGCCCACCGTAGGCTGGCAAGCGTAGATCGGAATGCTCCACGCCACCATTGACAATACGAAAGAGTGCCAGCAGACGACTCCAGGCATCGAAGCGCAAGCCAAGCACCTCTTCGGCCTGCTGATCAGCCAGTTCTCGCAACTGCTTGTGCATGGTGGAGACGGCATAATTCTGGTCGTAGAGCGCTTCACCAAGTCGCAACAGATCGCGCTCCTCCGCCGAGAGCAGAAACACCAGCCGCATCATCACGGTGAGAGCCGCTTCGTATAACATTTTCTCGCTGATGTTGTGCAGCAGAGTACGCTGGCTATCCTTGTCGAGCCGATCCAGCGTGCGCACCAGCACCTCAACCGCCTGGCGTACCTGCTCCCCAAGTTGATCGGTGACTTCTTGCTGCTTCTGGGCGCTTCTGGTCAGCAGTGCCTCTAATGTCTGGTCTTCCGGGACATTAAAGAAGCGTTCCATGCTCAACAGGCTACGGAAGGCTCGCAGCGTCAATGGCTCTTCCTGCCAGGTTTCGGCATCCCAGGTATAGTAGCCTGTGATCTCATTGAGGGGAGCATCAACGAGCATCCATTTTTTGCCATTCGTTACCAGGCCCAGGCGTGTCCCGGTCTTGCGCAAGAGTTCCATCATCCGTGTGGCTGGCGACCAGCGCCTGTCAGGGATAACCTTCTCCAAATCCTGCACCATGGGAGCGAGTTGCAGCAACAGGCGCGGCTTCTGCTCAAAGGGAGAGCAAATCACCATGGTCGGGCGAAGCGTCTCGCCCTGATCTTTGAGTTCGTAGTGGAGTTCCGGTGGGATCTGTTGCCCTTCGAGGATAACATCGGAGCGCATCTCAAGCACCTCTTCGAGCACAAAACGTACCCATTGCCGATGAATGGCAGGATCAGGACGGTTACCCGCCTGATTATCACTCCACTCCTCATAGGCCAGTTGCAGGCGGCGACGTGCCTCGTTCTCTCTCAGGTCCAGACCCTGCGGAAAACTCTCCAGCAAGACAGGCAGACTCAGGAAGGGACCAGAGACCTCCATCAGTGACAGCCACTCAGCATGTTGACGGGCAATAGATCTATCCATAGATCTTGTTCCTCTACAATTCTTTTTTCCAGGGTAGTCTCACGTTCCCTTAACGAGCCATATGCTCCGGCACCAGATAGGTCACTGCGACCGGAAAGAGACGAGGCTGTGGGTTGGCAAAGCGTTGCTCAATCCGTCTGGTCTCCTGCTCGATCTCTGTATCAATCTGCCTGGCACGCCCTTCCAGGGCAGAGATATTCCGCTCAACCTGCTGGCGTTCCTCCGTAGAGAATCCGGCAAGTGGCAACTGAACGATCCCTTCAGGTTGCCGTATTTCTTTGAAAATGCTCTCCTGGAGCTCGTGCAGAATCGCCGTGATATCGCGTTGCTCTTTGGCGGCACGATCAGCCAGCGTCTTTTGCAAGCTGCCCGTTCGTTCCCGCATCCGTACATCCAACGACTGCATCAATGCATCACGGTGCTTCTCCCACTGCGCAGTAAGTTCCTGTTGCATGCGGGCAGAGACGGCGTGATCCTGAGCAATTGCCTGTGCCTCCTTGAGTTGACGCTCATTCATACGGGCAAAGCGTCCCTCACGCAGATAACCGCCTGCCACAATCAGTTCTTCATGAAGGCGCTGATTGTCACTGCCGAGGATGAGAAGCCGGGCATGAGCGATCACGGCGGGGGAATCCTGAGCATAGCTGGGAACTGTACGGGCGGTGACACGGTACAACTTGCGTTGATCGCTGCTCGACCAGATCTCGGCCCGCAACAAACGCAGGGACATCGTGACCAGACGATGGTTCAGATGTGCAAGGACGACATCATCCCGCCCATTGACAAGTGTATGGTCAAAGACAATCGGGCGCTTCTGTCTGGTATGGGGATGTTCCAGGCCATTGGTACACTTTGCCCAGCTTCCGCTCAGTTCGGGAACCTCAAAGACCTCGATAGGCGGGTAGTTCCCATGGGGGTCGTGCAAGATATGTTTTTGTAAGGCCGGCTGTCTGGCAAGTTCCAGGGCCGTTTCAACAACGGACTGGATATTGGCGGGAGTCATGCCAAGCTCACGCTTCCCTTCCTGTAACTGCTCATAGAGTTGTCGGATGCGCTCTTCCAGTTTCTCGCGCTGCTTGCGCTCAAAGGCATGCATACGACGTGACGGTGCATTTTCCTCGGCTCGTCTGGTATCGAGTGTGCTACGACGACCAAGCATAGCTTCCTCGACCTGTTCTGCGATAACCGGGCCAACATTGCCAAGATCTTCACGGATCTTCTCGATTTTCTCAACGGCCTGCATCAGAAATTCGAGATCGGTATCCAGTTTGCTCACACTGCGCTCTGTACCAGCGGCGCTGCGATAGGTGCTACTGACAAAATGATAGATGTTGACCTGCGGAGCACGTTGACCATGACGATCAACGCGACCATTGCGCTGTTCCAGGCGGTTGGGATTCCAGGGGATCTCATAATGGATTAAGCGTGAGCAGTGATTTTGCAGATCAATACCTTCGGAGGCTGCATCTGTAGCGAGCAGAAGACGTACCGAAGCATCAGCAGGATCAGCCTGGAACGAGGCTTTAATCGTTTCGCGTTCCTTAGAATCCATCCCACCATAAAGCATGAGCAGGCGCTTCTCACCATCCGGGCCTTTTTCGGCAAACCCTTCACGCGCCAACAGACCATAGAGCCAGTTCTGTGTTGCACGATACTCGGTAAAGATGATCACACGCTCGCTTGACCAGTGCCCATTGGGTTTGAGCGTGGTATGGAGCCAATCAAGCAACTGTTGCGCCTTGCTATCGGGACGATGACGGACACGCTCAGCCCAGGCATGCATCTGGGCAAGCAGGGCTTGCTCCTGAGCATCTGGTTCGCGGAAGAGCGGTGAGACGGCTTCCAGGGCTGCATAGGTCGCCTCATTGAGTGACTCGTCATTATCGCTTTCCTCTTCCAGTTGCTCAATCCTGGCTACGAAGAATACCTATGCCGGGTCGTCGGGTAACACTGGTATGGCGTTTGGCCTGTGTCAGCGCATTCTCATGCTGTGTCAGCGTCGTGAAGAAAGCTTCGGGTGAAAGAAAGAGGCGCTTCTTCAACAGCTTCAGCACAAACTCAGTCGCATAGCGTTCCGTTGCCTCGCTGGCCTGCTCAATGCGGCGCTGGCTGTACTGTTGCAAAAGCTGGTGAATGGCACGCTCTTGCTGCGTATACTCAACCAGAAGAGGCGTGATCTGTCGTTGAGGGAAACGTGAGGAGCCATCCCATCGTTTTGGTAACTCGGATTTCAGACGGCGTACCATCACAGCATTCAACTGCTCATGATCCGGTTCAACACCTCTGGCAAAACGCTGATTGTCCAGCAGTTCGAGCAGGGCCGAGAAGCTTTCACGATAGCCATTATGCGGGGTCGCTGAAAGGAACAGCTTATGCTCAAAGTGAGGGGTCAGTCGTCGCAGTGCCAGCGTACGTAATGAATCGGTCGCATATTTGCCACGACCGGAAGGAGCCACATTATGGGCCTCGTCGAGGATCAACAGATCAAACTTACGAGGATAGGGTGACTCGCCTTCAGCGGGTAAGATTTCGCTGAACAGGCGCATCGGTCGCTCACGTTTCAAAAAGTCGATGGACGTGATGAGGCGTGGGAAGTGTGTCCAGGGATTGACATTCAGACCACGCTCACGTCGGAACATCCTCATCAGTTCGCTGTCAACGATACGAAATTCCAGACCAAACTTATCACGCATCTGGTCATGCCACTGAACCTGAAGTGCTGCGGGACAGATGATGAGAAGACGGCGAGCACGGTGGCGGATGATCAGTTCTTGCGCGACCAGACCCGCCTCGATGGTTTTGCCAAGACCAACATCATCGGCAATCAGCAAATTAACACGTGGCATCTGAATAGCACGGGCTACAGGGTCCAACTGATAATCCTCGAGTGTACCCACTGCGAAAGGGGGCTTGAATAGCTTTCACATCGGCGCTGGATGCCGCGCCCCAACGGACAGCATTGAGGAAGGTATCAAGTCGTTGCGGAGTATCGAAGCCAACAGGTTGAGGGAGAGGCGTCTTCTCAATCGTCGTCGCACCCGGCTCAATTTCCCAGATGACCTGGAGTTCTTCACCGAGCGCATCATCTTCAACCGAAAAGAGTGTCACCAGATGTTGACGGTGCAGGCTCTCAGAGGAGAAAATATCTGGTGGGAGCAAACTTTGCGCAATATCAACAACCACATAGCGTCGTCGCCGGACATCCACCAGTTGCCCAGGCTCCGGAATTTGTAGAACAAGGCCCAAAAGTTCGATCTCCTTACTGGCAGAAAAAATTACCCGGTTGGTGTGCACCCTTCCGGTTGCTGGATATTTCATAGATCTATTTTTGTCGTAGAATTGATAAATGCTTTTTCAGTTCTCTTACTCGCTTTTGAATTGCAGAGACATTATACTCCTTGAGAGAAAAGAATGCTACATCTGCACTCTGTTTCTAAAGTGAGGCTATACCCTGGTCCATGCCTCGGCGATCTGGAGCATCTGGATACCAGCTTGCTCCTGCCCCACCTGCATGAGCAAGAGTCCAGTAGACATGCACTGAATAAATCCCCACTGCCAGATGGCTTGCGTGTCCGCACCAGTAAGATGGCTGAGATAGGCACATCTCTCACGGCCAAGTCTCACATCCGCAACTCTCGTCCACATCTAATCCACACGTTCTAAGGTGTTATCCAGAACTCATCCACAAAACACGTAAGAAAGCTGTGGATAACCCACTCGCACTTTCGCTTACGATCAGCTACACTGAAAGTGAGAAACACAGTGCATAAGCTCTTCCCAGGTCAGTGTATTTCATCCCAGATTATTCATCATTGTTCGCATGGATCAGGAGGAACCACTTATGTCAAAAACCACAACGGCGAATCCAATACTGCCACGTAGCTCCCTACGACATCGTCCCATTGGCTCCATGAAATCCAAAGAGCCACCGGCTATCCTACGTGCCTCGCGTACACCGCACATTGCCACGGCAGAGATGGTCACCGTGCCTGTTTTCACGCGCATACCGCCCGCGCCCGTGCCAGCAACATCTCAGAGCCAGATGCGGCCCTGGCTTAAACAGGCCAGTGGAGGAATACTTGCGGCGCTTCTACTTGTTCTGGTCATACAGTCTCTCACACCCTGGATATCCATGACCTGGAATGACTGGCAATATGGGCGACCACGCATGTTTCAGATGGATGCTTTTGTATGAGATGCCAGCCTACATCCTACCATGACTGATCAATCTTCCGTTCAATCGTAGTCGCCTCCTATAGTATCACCTTTGATACTATAGCACATCTTTGTGCGTACTTGCGTGCATGTACATTTCTCCTCTATACTGATCCCTGGACTATTGGCCTGGGCATCAAGGGGCTAAAGAATAAGCATCAGTCATGTTCTGCTATCTGCTATCCTCGACAACATCAAGCTCTGAGCCAGTCAGAGCTTGATGCGCTCGTGAAGACTAAAAACAAAGATCTGGCCAGGCGGCCACTGAGTTTGTAAGATCGATGCTAAGTTGTCAGTTAAGAGGTACTCTGCGCAAGTATAAAGAGCCTGCGAGCAATCAATATGTACCAGAGCGCCGCCGGAACAATCACGATGTACGAGAGAGCCAGACCAATCATCCCCATCAGCGGCAAAGGCGGCACCAGCATCAGCACACCCATCAGCATGCCCACAGCAGCCGTCGTCTTACTAAAAATTCCACTACGTAACATGACTGCCGCGATAAGGATATCAGCAATACCGCTCAGGACGAAAAACAGGCCAAATGCGGTGCCATTGTAGTTGGCCAATAACCCCTCTCCAGCGGCCAAGAAAGGCGGCTCGCTGCGCCACTGTTGTCGCAGCCTGGTATTGATCGCTCAGGTAGAGCATCGAAAAGGTCGGATTCACCGCAAAGAAGAGCACTATCCCGAAGAGGCCAAGCGTCATAGCGATGGTCATAAGCGATGGGCTGGCTCGTCTGAGCGCGACATAAAGGGCGAGCAGGATCAGAATTGAGCCGGCTTCGGCCAGAATCAGCAGAAGGTCAAGATCGAGAAGTCCAAGCAACGTGTTGCTCTGGAATTGCGTAAAGTGGCCTATCACGGTGGTCGGCTGAGGGTAGAAGATGAAAAGGGGGGCCTGAATCACCATGATAGCGATCTCGGCCAGAGCCGCCACTGCGCCAACTCTGTACAGGGACTTCCAGGCAAGCGCCGTTGTTGCGAGCACTGGCTCATCCACCGGCTTCTGGCCCGCCGATGAGGATTGTATATTGAATGTTTTCATCATTTTACTTCCTGCGGCAGGTTCGTTTTTCTCCTGCCTGCCTGTACGGCATGCCTGACGGGAGAGCTATGTGCTGCCAGATCAAACAGACAAAGACACATTCTCTTCCTTTTGGATGGTGATCATCACACCAGGGCACACCCTTCCTTGCCATCCTTCATCAGACGTTCCATCTGTCAAGCATTTGGTGCGCCTATTTCTCTTCTCCCTCTAGAGGATAACTCAAAGTGCTCTCTTCTACGTCACAATGCAATAGCTTGCATTCTCAATTGGCTCACGCCGGAGCGCATCCTCATCAGTTTGCTATCAACAATACAAAATTCATAACTATTCAGGAACCCCTCTTGCAAAAGGAGAATTTGCGAGGGCACCTCACGCTCCGTCCAGGGGATACTAAGTCCCCTGGCATCCCCTCCTGAAATAGTTATAACTACTCAGGTCTGCTCACCACCTGCGGCGGCTCGCTCTTGTTTTATCTGGATGGCGGGCTTGCGGCACAAACCCGCCATCCAGATAAAACAGTTTGCGAAGCGCCGAAGGCGCTGAGGAATCCGGAAAAGGGCCTGAGTAGTTACGAAAGGCTCCGCTATTTCAAGACGGGGATGACATTCTTGTTGACTAACGCTTCAACCATACTCCAATGTCAAGTTTTTGTGCAATCTGATAAACTTGTGTTGCAAGTGCTATGTCTTCAATAGCAAGCCCGAAAGGATTCACAAGGATAATATCATCTGCACTGGATCGCCCCACTCTCGTTCCAGCAACAATTTCTCCAAATTGAGCATCTATTCGACGTTGCCCTTCATGGATGGCATCAACCTGATCATCAGGACCAATAATCTGCCCATTTCTGTACATCCTTCCGATTAGCCGCCTCGGGTCATTTTTGACAAGGTTCCAATCATCGACAATCACTTTGTCTGCATTGAAAACAACATCCGGCAAAGGATCATCAAGCGAAACATTCACCAGGAGTGCACCAGGCTGCAACCATGCGAAAGGAATATAACCAACAGTCGTAGTAGTCACGGGAACAATGAGTTGTGCCGGCCTGATAGCCTCCTCTGCTGTAGATGTGGCCTGGAGAACTACGTCATGCTCCTGGAGAAGCGGAGCCAGGTCGTCCTGTAGTGCCTTAATTCGCTTCTTGTCTATATCGAAGATCTGTATCAGACGTAGCTCAGGAAGCCTCCTGACAAGGAGTTCAATGTGGGCCTTCGCCAACACTCCAGCACCAACAAGAGCCGCACATTGAACACGTTCACCTTTGAGCAGGTCCGTTGCAAGTGCAGTAACGCTGGCTGTACGCAAACTCGAAATATAAGCGCCCTCCATGATACATATAATACGAACCGATGTATCATCATACAGCAATGTCAATCCACTTGCACGTGGTAGCCCTCGCTTAGGATTACGAATGTTGCCATTGATAATCTTCGTTCCAGCAGTTCTCAATGAGCCACCTAAGTAAGCTGGCATATTCAGGCTCCTCACCTGCTCATCTTTGCCATTCTTCCAGGTAAGATAAGCTTCATCGGGAAGAATTGTCTGACCAGAACCGTGCATGCTAAAAACTTCACGTATAATTTCAACACTATCAAATTCCTTGCAGGCCATCTCCACATCACTTCCACAAAGATAGAGAATGCTCTCATCACGATTACCCATTATAATCACTCCTTCTAGATACGTTAAGACGTATTTTAATACGCCTTATTACATACCAACTGATACACTCTTTGCAGTGGAACATTGGTCAAGTACACTTGCACCCGAGCAGAATGGATATCAATAGACTTTGTTCATGCATTGAATTTGGAAAGGTACTTAAGGCTGAATGATCTCCAATGCAGCCTGTAATTGCTCGGTAAAGGGGGTCGATGTCTGTCGTTGTATCCAGGCATCGTTAAAGATCGTCGCGTTGTAATTGTCCCCGTCATCTGCACAGACACACACCACATTGGTAAGATTGGGATGATCTGTAAGATAGTGTGCACAAGCGAAGAGGACACATCCGCTTGATCCACCTAACTTCAGGCCTGTTTTAGCATAGAGAGCATGACAAAAAGCAAAGGCTTCCTCGTCTCTGACAAGAATATAGTTGTCGTATAAATCTTGCGTAATAAAATTTGAGGACCGGGAAGAGCCAATACCTGTCAATTTTCTTGAAGCGGGGGGAGTGCCAAATACAGCTGATCCGTATGCATCTACTCCAATAATACATGCAGATGGTGCCATTTCACGTATGTAACGTCCAATACCAGCAAGCGTTCCACCAGTGGAAACCGGAGCAAAGATTATATCCACATTCTTCTTCATCTGAAGATAAATCTCAGGACCTGTACTCATGTAGTGAATACGAGGGTTGGCTGTGTTCACGTATTGATTGGTCCAAACATAGTTCTTGTTAAGAGAACAAAGTTCCCGCACGTGTGCCAGACGGGATAGAAGGTAACCACCATTAGCGTCGGGGTGATGAACCATCTCAATATGAGCACCGAAAGATTGCATTTTAGCAATATTCTCTTCTGTTGTCTTGGGATCGACAACGACGATGAGTTTATATCCTCTCATTTTGCAAATAAGTGCAAGCGCTACACCTAAATTCCCTGATGTCGACTCAATAATTGTCGAGTCCTCATCTAAGATGCCACGCTCTTCGAGGTCCTGGATTAATCCCCAACCGGTTCTATCTTTCATTGAGCCTGTTGGATTTTCGCTCTCCAGTTTCAGATGGACGACATGGATATTGCCATTGAGGAGAAAACGGATGGGTTTTAAAGGTGTATTCCCTATGTTCTGTATCACATGGCTCAGCTCTGCTGGTGATAATTCCATAAGTGTGCTGAGATTTTGCATCAATTTCACCTCTATTTGTAATGAAGTCAATATAACTTCCTAATCATCCAATCAAATGTTGTGCCCGAGATAATGCTAAAGTTTCCACATGTGGTTCTTCAATCACAGTGTCATGACGCCCTAGAAACTTCTACTCCTTTCGCTGCTAATTCTTCCCAACCCCTCACTTTAATCCTCATCCTGAAAGTGTTGAAAGTCAATTAAACAGTACCATCGGCGGTGATCAAACATGCCAATTTGGAGCTTCCATTTACCTATGGAAGAATGAGACACGCGTATCAGCCACAAGTACGACATAAAATCGTCCCATGAACACATGTAACTATTGATTGCTAAATATTTCAATCCTTAGATACACTTAACTTCTACACCGATGCTTGACTTCAACACTTTCATCTCGTAATATTGATATGGAAGAATGAGACACGCGTATCAGCCACAGATAAGGAGCCAGAAATCTTTTGCTGAACTTCTGTCAAGCGAAGATCCTGCACGGTCTGGTTGTTACTCGCCGATTCCCGCATACTATTGCACGAGATGGACTCCACAGATGTTGCGAGTACAGTCATCGCCATCATAGCTCGCCCGTTGGTCGTACAAGCCTCGTCCCACAAAGCGCGGGCAGATGTCGATCTCGTTCATGGCCTCCCAGCCTGGCGACATATGCCAGACCAGATATATCAGGAAGTGAGTGAGTACAGTTCACATACAGCCAATGAAGCATCCTATACATGAGGATACAGGTCTCATCTTTATGCTGGAACAAACTGGCAACGATAATGCTTTTTTCTTCTCGAAGGGCTTACAGTTCTTCTTCTTTCGTCATCGTTGTACTTTAGTTGGTTTCCTCTCCTTTGGCAAATCTGTAGGAGACCGGAGTAGCTACTACGATAAGGGAGTACATGGATTAATGTCTACGACAATAAGTATTTTTAGTTTGATGGACCCTCAGATTCTCTCGAACCCCTATCCTTTTTTCGATGAACTACGTGAGAATGGACCTGTCCATTGGGATGCCTTTTTTAAAGGCTGGATTTGTGGCAGTTATAAAGAGGTTGTGGCTGCGCTGCGCGATCCCCGGTTGGGAGCTCATCGCGTTACATCTGACGAAGAGATGGCTGCATTGGGTCTGGCAGAACTGGCACCTCTCTATTTTCCTTTAACAAATCAGCTTCTCTTTATCGATCCACCGAAACATACACGACTGCGCAGCCTGACCACAAAAGCGTTTACCTCTCGCCGCGTTGAGCAACTGAAAGATTATCTCCAGAATCTGGTTGATCGGATGCTGGCCGAGACCTATGAGCAGGGCCAGATGGATGTCATTCGTCAGATCGCCTATCCTCTCCCAGTCACCGTGATTGCTGAACTACTGGGTGTGCCGTCGGAGGATCGCGAACAACTCAAAAAATGGTCTGACGACTATGCGGCCATGCTGGGAAGCTTTCAGTATATTCCCGATAACCCTGAGGAAGTCTTGCAAAGTTTAAATGATATGACCGAGTATTTCCTCTCTATCATTTAGGAATATCGCAAACACCCTAAAGACAATCTCCTTTCGGATCTGATCCTTGCGCAAGAGCAAGGAAACCATTTAGATAATGATGAACTAATTGCCAATTGTATCTTACTACTGGCCGCTGGACACGAAACCACCACCAACCTCATCGGTAACGCTATCCTGACGTTATTCCAACATCCAGATCAACTGGCACTTTTACGCCAAAATCCCTCGCTCATCGAGAGCGCAATCGAAGAGATACTCCGCTTTGAGAGTCCGGCCCAATATACGGTCCGCAAGGCGAACGAGGATCTGGAGCTTGGTGGTACAACGATTAAAAAGGGCCAGGCCATCATCCTCCTGTTAAGTGCTGCAAACCGGGACCCTGCGCGTTTTGAGAATGCGGCGCACTTTGATATCCAGAGGACAGACAATAGACATATAGCCTTTGGCTACGCCGCGCATTTCTGTGTTGGTGCCCCATTGGCCCGCATGGAGGGACAGATTGCTGTGATGACAATGCTTGAGCGCCTGCCCAATCTGCATCTGGCAAGCGCCGAGGCAGTCTGGCGCGAGAACAAGAATTTGCGAGGATTGGATACCCTCCCAGTCGCCTTTGATCCTATTCTGAGATAAATACATTTATCCATCTATGGCTACTCACGAAGGAGTATATATGACTACACCATTGAGCATTTTTAACTTGTTGGACCCTCAAGTTGTTGCTGATCCCTATCCTTTTTACGATCAGTTACGCGAGGCTGGTCCTGTCTACTGGGACGACTATCTAAAAGGATGGGTTTGCACCGGGTACGAGGCAGTTCAGGCTGCGTTACGTAGCTCTCAGGTCTCCAATCATCGTGTTGTAACGATTGAAGAGCTAGAGACACTTGGTCTCTCAGATCTGGCCCCTCTCTATGCTCCATTGCTCGATCAATTGATCTTCATCGATCCACCAAAGCATACCAGAATACGTGCCTTGACAAGTAAGGTATTTTCACCCCGCAAGGTGGAGATGATGAAGGACTATCTCCAGAATCTGGTCGACCGTATGTTGGCCGACGTCTATGAGCAGGGCTAGATCGATATCATTGAACAGATCGCTTTTCCTCTCCCACTCCAGGTTATTTCAGAACTGCTAGGCGTCCCGATTGAGGACCACAAACAACTCAAAAAATGGTCCGATGATTACGCTGCTATGCTGGGAAGTTTTCAGTATATTCCCGATAATCCTGAGGAAATATTGAAGAGCTTAAATGAGATGAGCGAATACTTTCGCGCCATTGTGCAAGAGTATCGCAATAACCCCAAGGAGAATCTGCTCTCAGAGCTTATCCTCGCGCAAGAGCAGGGTAATCATTTAGATCACGATGAACTGATTGCCAATTGCATCTTCTTGCTCGCTGCTGCGCACGAAACCACAACCAATCTTATCGGGAACGGCATGCTTACTCTGCTCCGTCATCCAGAGCAACTGGAGCAATTACAGCAAGATCGTTCGCTGATGGAGAGCGCCATCGAAGAAATGCTGAGATATGAAAGTCCGGCACAGTATATTAGTCGCAAAGCAGGTGAAGATTTTAACCTGGGGGGCCAGCAGGTGAAGAAAGGCCAACCATTGCTGCTCGTTTTAGGCGCAGCCAATCGGGATCCAGTTAGATTTGAAGACCCCACACACTTCGATATTCAGCGGCCAAATAATAAACATGTGGCTTTTGGTCATGGCGCACATTTTTGTTTCGGCGCTCCTCTGGCTCGCGCAGAAGCAAAAATAGCGTTTACCGCGCTGCTTAATCGTTTGCCCAACATGCACCTGGAAAGCACTGAAGTAGTCTGGCGTACGAATATGAATCTGCGCGGATTAGCTGCCTTGCCCGTGGCCTTTGACAAGTCCACTTTTGATAATGAAAAAAATCAGCCAGAAGTTCGTGGCATGTTTGGATCTAAATGACACCGTGTCACCCTCGTTGATGCAAACGCTCGGAACTCGACCTGGATCGGTGTTTTGAGGAGCATTTTTCAAGGAGATCATTGATGACAAAGATTGGTTCTAATGAATTCTCAGCGGTGACCTCGGATACGACGCCGCAAATCGCGGAAAAAGAGACGTTTTGCGAACAGAATAGTAATATCCTGGATATTATCGGACCTCAGTGCATCCATCACATCGTAGAAGCGTATGCCAGGCACAGAGCGGAGAATCTGGCCGCGGTAGATGAAAAAGAGCATATAACCTATCGCGAACTCAATAGTCAGGCGAATCATATCGCTCATTATTTACAGCGGTTTGGCAATGCACCGGCACAGCCCATTGGCATTTACATGGAACAGTCCGTACGAACACTCATCAGTATGTTAGCTGTACTCAAGATGGGGAGTTCCTATGTTCCTATCGATCCTCATGTCCCCTCTTCACGCGTGATAACTATTCTTGAGGAAGCAGGTATCTCCCTCGTTTTGACTCAAAAAAACCAGGGCGCAACACTCGCGGGAACTCCATACACCGCAGTAGATGTTGATGAAGACTGGCAGACGATCTCTCAGGAGAGTTCGGAGAATCTGAGCAATGAGAGTACTGAAAGGGATCTTGCCTATATTATCTTTACTTCAGGCACAACAGGTAAACCAAAAGGAGTGGAGATCGAACATCGTAGCCTGTATAACCTCATTCGCTGGCATCAGCAGGCATTCCAGATAACCCCTCTTGATAGAGCAACCCTCTTCGCATCCATTTCATTTGATGCGTCGGTCTGGGAAGCATGGCCCTATCTCTGTTCTGGCGCGAGTGTGTTTGTGGTACCAACTTCTGTGCAGAACTCTTTGACACAATTGCAAAGCTGGATTGTTGATCAAAAGATTACCATCTCTTTTCTTCCAACGCCTCTAGCTGAGCAGGTGATTAAATTGGAGTGGCCTTCCACTCTAGCTTTACGGATACTGCTGACTGGTGGGGATCGCCTGCATACGTATCCTCCGGCAACACTGCCCTTCGCCTTCGTGAATAACTATGGGCCAACGGAAAACACTGTTGTCACTACTTCCTGTGTCGTTGCCCCTGATTCCGAGGCCAAAGAGCTACCTTCTCTTGGCAAACCGATTACCAACGTAGAAGTCCACCTCCTGGATGAACAACTCCAACCTGTTCCATCTGGCGAAGTGGGAGAACTTTACATCGCGGGGACAAGTCTGGCGCGTGGGTATCGTAATCAGCCTCAATTGACGCGTGAGCGCTTTCTTCCTCATCCGTTCTCGACAGATCCCGATGCACGCATTTACAAAACGGGCGATCTGGCTCGCTGGAATGATGACGGTCAACTTACTTTTCTGGGCAGAAATGACCAGCAGGTAAAGATCCGCGGATTCCGTATCGAACTTGGTGAGATCCAAGTCAGGCTGGGAGCTTACACGGGTATACGTGAAAGCACTGTGGTTGCAATACAGGTGAGCAATGATGAACATCAGCTCAACGCATTTTTTGTGTCCGAAGAGCAGGTCCAACTCTCCGTAGATGATCTACGAACTCATCTCAAAACAACCCTGCCTGACTACATGATCCCTGCGAAATTTGTGCAACTGGACAAAATTCCGCTCCTCCCCAGCGGCAAAGTAGATGTCCAACAACTGGTCACTATGAGTACCGCACAAATGGAGCAGACGATGATTATCTCTACAGAGAACAAAACACAACAACATTTGGCTGAAATCTGGATCGACCTTCTGAAGGGTCATCAGTTCGGACTGGATGACGATTTCTTCAAAATTGGCGGACATTCGCTGTCCGTGCTCCAACTGATCATACGCGTACGTAAGTCCTTCAGCGTCAGTATCACGGTACGAGACATTTTCCAATCCCCCACGATCACAAAGCTCGCCAGCGTGATCGAGGCGAAACAGCTTGCCAAGGGAGTTCGCTAGTGCAAAATTACGATGAGTAAGTGATAAAGGATGGTGGTAGCTCATGCTACTACACACAGGTTTGTACGAGACAAACGTGACTTCACAGGCTTTGCGCCCACCATATCCTCCTACCTTTCGTATCGTAGGTGTGCGTCAGGCACTTTTGTTTGTGCTGGATTGCATGCCCTATCCAGAAACGGGTGGGGTTGACAAAGAGCTATGGCTCTGTGTAATCCCGCTCAGTTTACGCGCTTGCCAATAGATAATAGAAAGAGAGTAGTAACGATGCCTCTCGATCCACAAGCTCAATTATTGTTAGAACAACTCGCTATGCTAGAAGAATTCTATGAACCCTCTCTCGAAGAGCTACGCCGCAGGAGTAATGCGTCGTCAGTCACAATGGGTGAGTTGGAGGCCGTTGGACATGTTGAGAATCGCTCCCTGGCTGGTCCAGGCGGACCTTTGCAGATACGCATCTATACACCATCAGGGAGCGGACCTTTCCCCATGCTGATCTATCTTCATGGCGGAGGCTGGATTATCGGCAACCTCTCTATGGATGAACCTATTTGCCGCAATCTTGCCAATACCGCGCAATGCATTGTGATCTCGGTAGATTACCGTCTGGCCCCTGAGAACAAATTTCCAGCGGCTCTAGAAGATGCTTTCTTTGTTGCACAATGGACGGCAAACAATGCCAGGGATTTTAATGGAGACCCTGACCGTCTGGCAGTGGGAGGAGATAGCGCCGGTGGCAATCTGAGCAGCTGTCGTGGCCCTGATGGCACGCGATAATGGAGGGCCAGCGCTCCTCTATCAGGCCCTTCTTTATCCTTCAACAGATCTTAGCGCCACCCTGGACCCCGCGAGGACAGGCGTGGAATATACCATGAATACGCTGGAACGCGCATATTTTCATACCGAGTGTTATATCAATACCTGGGAGGAGGCCAAAAATCCACAGATCTCGCCGCTGTTAGCTGAAAACCTTGCCGGTCTTCCACCCACGTTGATGGTTACGGCTGAGTATGATCTTTTACTCGAACAAGATCAACAGTATGCAGAACGGTTGCAGGAGGCTGGTGTTCTGGTGACCTCCAGACATTACTCGGGGATGATGCACGGCTTTATCAACATGGCAGATTTTCTCGATCAGGGCAAGTTGGCGCTTACAGAAGTGGGGATGACGCTGCGTCGCGTTTTCTACCCCTCTGAAGAACATCTGGTTACACAGGACCCGCAAGAACGCAATAGGCTTGTAGAAAAGAGAGAACATTTGCAGGCTGCTTCTCCTGTTGAGGAATGATAAACATCAACAGATTAGTTACGTTTAAACTGATCAGAGTATATTCATATGAGGCTGAAATATGGAAAACAAAACTACCCATAAAACCGCCATTATTACGGGATCAAGTAAAGGAATCGGGCGCGCCATCGCCTTGAAACTCTCGCAACTTTCCTATAATCTTGTGCTCAATTACGCAAGTGATGAGGAGAGCGCACGAGAAGCGCTCCACCTTTGCGAGCGCTTTACCACAAATGTGCGCTTGATTCAGGCAGATGTCGCCGCCGAGCGGATGTAGAGCGTTTGATTGACGGGGCACAGGAGACTTTTGGCTCGGTTGATGTTCTCGTCAACAACGCGGGACTTAACATCGACAAGCCAATGCATGATCTGACCGATGAGGATTGGGACCGTGTTGTGGATACCAATATGAAGGGCGTTTTTCTTTGTTCGCAACGTGCATCTGCGTATATGCTTCAACAGCCACAAGGAGGCATTATCCTCAACGTTGGTGCCTTGACCGGGATTCGCGGCCGCACCAATGGCCTGAATTACTGCGCCTCCAAAGCTGGCATGCTAGTCATGACCAAATGCATGGCGATGGAACTCGCACCACGAGTGCGTGTCAACTGTTTGATTCCAGGGATGACCTACACAGGAGAAATGGAAGAGCGTTTTGGTCTGAAGAACCCGGAAAATGTACGCATGTTGGAGGGCCGGGTTCCTCTACAACGCCTGGCCGAGCCAGAAGAAATGGCAAATGTTGTGAGCTTTCTTTTGTCTGACGAGGCACGATTTATTACGGGCCAGAAGATCATTGTTGACGGCGGCGAATATATGTTTTAAAAAATTTGGTGAACATGAGCAAACTCACTCTCGATGTGTGATATTTTTGAGTGAGTTTGCTCATGCCCATGGAATTTCAAGGTAGAATTCCCTATTTGATAATGTAACGGACTTTCTAGAGGAAATAGTATGCAAAATGGTGATCGCCTGGAACGTCTGCAGAGGTCTTTCTCCAGCGAAACGGGCTTTATTACTTAAAAAGCTAGCACGACAAGATCAGAGTGGCTCTAGTATACAAACAATCACGCCGCGTCTCCGGCAAGAGGAAATCGGCTCTCTTATCGTTTGCTCAGCAGCAGTTGTTCTATCTCTATCTTTTAGAGCCTTCCAGCCCCGCTTATAATGTACTCCTGACGGTCCGTCTGCGTGGTCCGCTTGATGTACCAGCCCTCATGGAGTGTCTCCAGACGATCGTGCAACGGCATGAAATTCTGCGTACCACGATCACTCTCACCAATGGACTGCCAGCACAGCTCGTTGCTCCAACATCTACGCTGACACCTCAGATTATTGATGCAAGTACCTTCTCTCAGGTGGAACAAACGTACGAGGTTGATCGCGTCATCGCAGCAAAATCTTCCACTCCTTTCAACCTGCTTCAGGGACCATTGATACGGGTGACATTGCTCCATTTGAACACCAGGGAGCATGTGTTTTTACTGAATATGCACCACATTATTTCGGATGGCTGGTCCATTGGTATCCTGATGCGCGAGCTTACGCTTCTCTATACGGCTCGCATCCAGGGACTCCCCAATCCACTTGGCACGCTCCCCATACAGTACGCCGACTACGCGACCTGGCAGCGGCAATTGTTGCAAGGAGCCGTGCTGGATGAACAATTGGCCTACTGGCGGCGACATCTGGCCAACGTTCCTACATTCCTGGAACTGCCTACTGATCATCCACGACCAGACGTGCAGCACTACCAGAGCGAAGTTGCTCCTTTATGTAGCCAGAAGAGATGTACATGGCTCTGCGTCAATTCTGCCGGCAGAAGGCGTTACTCTGTTCATGACATTGCTGATGCTTTCCAGATAGTGCTCTCACGTTACAGCAGACAGACAGATTTCCTGCTTGGCGCTCCAGTTGCCAATCGCACACGAAGGAGACAGGGACTCTCGACTGCTCTTACCATACACTGGTGCTCCGCTGCAATCTGGCAGGCAATCCTTCGTTCCGTACACTGGTACACGTATACAAGGAGAGTACCTGGAAGCGTGCACACAGCAAGATTGCCTTTTGAACTGCTGGTCGAGGCCTTACAGCCTGAATGCAATGCCAGCTATAATCCCCTCTTTCAGGTGATGTTTGTCTTGCAAAACGCATCCGATAGCTCTCTCGAACTGCCTGGATTGCAGGTACAATATCTGGAGGAGCAAGGAGAGAGTGCAAAATTTGATCTCACGCTCTCCATCACAGAGGGTGAGAATACCTTTGATTGCATCCTGGAATATGACAGCGATCTTTTTGAGCATTCGACCATGGTGCGCTTGCAGGAACATTTCCTTACGCTGCTCCAGGGAAGTATGCTGGCTCCTGAGCGAAGTATAGCTGATTTGCCTATGCTTACGCCGCAGGAGGAACATTATCTCTTGCACGAGGTCCATGCCCCTATCACACACTCTGCACCCACACTGTGCCTTCACCAGCTTGTCGAAGAACAGGTGGAACGCACTCCTGAGGCCGTTGCTCTCACATATGGAGAAGAATTCCTGAGCTATCGCGAACTCAACCGTCAGGCCAATCTCCTCGCTGCTCGCCTGCGTTCCCTGGGAGTAGGACCAGAGGTGCTGGTGGGTCTCTGTGTGCAGCGCTCACTCTCTATGGTGGTTGGTTTGCTCGGTATTCTCAAGGCGGGCGGAGCCTATGTGCCTCTGGATCCCACATACCCAGAAGGAGCGTCTGGCGTTTATTCTCGCCGATACCCAGGCACCTGTTCTGGTAACGCAACGAGCCGTTCGTGAGCGCGTGGCTTCCTACCAGGGAACCGTGCTCTGGCTGGATGAGGACATGGAATGTGCAGAGGACCAGGAGGCCAGAAACCCAATCTCGCTTGCGCAGCCTGCTAACCTGGCCTATGTGATCTATACCTCTGGCTCTACGGGACGCCCTAAAGGCGTGGCGATTACCCATGCCAGCGCCGCGCTGCTCGTAGAATGGGCCAGACAGACCTATACCGCGCAGGAGGTGCGTGGTGTACTGGCATCGACCTCTCTCTGCTTCGATCTCTCTATTTTTGAGCTTTTTGTTCCACTTTGTATGGGAGGGTGCAGCATCCTGGTTGAACACGTCTTGCAACTAGAGGAACAGATCACGCCCGCGATAACGCTGGTCAATACGGTGCCTTCGGTTGCCAGAGAATTGCTGCGTCTGGGTGGGTTTCCCACGACGGTACACACAATTAATCTGGCTGGTGAGGCCCTTTCACTTGCGTTGACACAGGATCTCTATGCACACACTGCGGCCAGTCGTATCTTCAACCTGTATGGTCCCAGCGAAGACACCACGTATTCTACCTCCGCGCTTTTGCCAGCGACAATTACCGGGCAGCCGCCAATTGGGCGTCCGATAGAGCGAACACGCGCATATCTGTTGGACCAACACTATTGCCTGGTGCCAATCGGGCTTCCTGGTGAACTCTATCTGGGGGGAGAGGGACTTGCGCGAGGATATCTCAAACGTCCCGACCTGACTGCCGAGCGGTTTGTGCCAGATCCTTTCAGTGGACAGATGGGAACTCGTTTGTACAGGACGGGAGATCTCGCACGCTATCGGGCGGATGGCTGCCTTGAGTTTCTCGGACGACTGGACAATCAGGTCAAAGTGCGCGGCTTCCGCATTGAGTTAGGCGAGATTGAGGCTGCATTGCTTTGTCATCCCGCGGTACAGCAGGTTGTGGCATTGGTGCGGGAGGATATGCCCGGTGATCCACGCCTAGTGGCGTATCTGCTGTTCAAACCTGAAATGCGTGCCAATTTCTCTGAACTACGCTCGCGTCTCCAGACCTCGCTCCCATCCTACATGGTGCCAGCGGCTTTTGTAGTTCTGGAAACATTCCCACTAACCCCCAATGGTAAAGTGGACCTCCGCGCTTTGTCCGTGCCAGAGCAGGATACTACACCTGGATTAACGGTGACAGAAGGGCCGCGTACACCAGTTGAAGAGATTGTGGCTCAGATCTGGGCACAGGTATTGAACCGTTCCCATTTTAGCATTCACGACAACTTCTTCAATCTGGGTGGCCATTCACTCCTGGCAACGCAGGTGCTGTCTCGTCTGCGTAGAACGTTCAAGATGCATATCAAGATGCAGGATATCTTCGCCACCTATACTGTGGCACAACTTGCCAAACTGCTAATCAGTTGTGAACCAACTCCAGGACATGTGACAACGATTGCCCGTCTGCATAAGCAGGTCAGTCAATTATCATCGGAAGAAGTTCGAGCACGCCTGATAAGAAAGAGAGAAAATCTTCATGGAAGTAAGCAATAGAGAGAAAGGGGACGCTATTATGCTAGAGGAAATAGCACATACAACTGACTTTACTGATGAACAAGAAGCGTTATTAGATTTATTACTCGCTCAGGAAGGTATTGAGACATCGAGTGTGCAAACGATTACACGACGCACAGAGGGTCAGTCGCTTGTGCTCTCCTTTGCACAGCAACGCCTCTGGTTTCTCGATCAACTAATCCCAAATAGTACTCTGTATAACATACCAATCGCGTTCAGTATCCAGGGTGTTCTCGATGTGGTACTGCTTGAGCGCGTCTTCAACGAACTCGTTTGCCGCCATGAAACGCTTCGCACAAACTTTATCTCCCTCAACGGACAACCGATGCAGACGATTGCTGAGGCGCGGCAGATTGCGTTGTCGATCATTGACCTGCAACAGGAACCTCTGGCTGAGCGGTCAGTTGAGGCCAGACGCTTGATAGAGGAGGAGTTCAAACGACCATTCAATCTGGCCAAGGACGCCCTGTTGCGCACAACGTTACTCCATCTTTCTGATACAGAACATATCTTCTTGATAACAATGCACCACATCATTTCAGACAGCTGGTCAGAAAACGTGTTTATTAAAGAGATTTCGACGCTCTACACGGCCTTCGCGCAGGGGCAACCATCGCCATTGCCAGAACTGCCCATCCAGTATGCCGATTTTGCCGAGTGGCAGCGTTCGTGGCTCCAGGGAGAAGTTCGCGAGAAACTGCTGACCTACTGGAAGCACCAACTGAATGGGTTACAACCGCTTGAATTGCCTACCAATCGCCCGCGCCCCACATATCCAACTTTTCAGGGCTCTCTGCTCACCTGGCAACTGAACCGCACACTGGTGGATGGTCTCAATGCGTTGAGCAGGCAAGAAGAGGTGACGTTGTTCATGCTGTTGCTGGCCGCCTTTCAAATAGTGCTGGCTCGCTATTCCGGTCAGGATGACATTGTCGTGGGATCACCCATTGCCAATCGTACCCAGACCGAACTTGAAGGGCTGATTGGCTTTTTTACAAACACTCTCGTGCTGCGAGCTGACCTCTCCGGCAATCTGAGTTTTCATGCCCTCTTGAGTCGGGTGCGTACGATGCTCCTGGATGCCTACGCACACCAGGATTTGCCATTTGAACAATTAGTGGAGGAACTCCAGGTTCCTCGTGATCCCAGCCGCAACCCACTCTTCCAGGTCATGTTTAATCTGGAAAATACTCCGCATACGGCTTTCCATCTGCCAGAATTGTCCCTACACCCTCTATTTATCGATGACAAACTGGCCCGTTTTGATCTCATTCTGTTTCTGGAAGAAATGAATAACGAGTTGCGTATTACTGCAGAGTATAGTACGGATTTATTTGATGAAGAGACCATCCGCCGTTTACTGGGCCATTACCAACACATTCTGGAACAGGTGGTGGATGCTCCCGAACAACCCCTGGCGACTCTCTCCCTGCTCACCCCGGCAGAACGCCAGCAACTTTTGTACGTGTGGAACGACACCACAACCCCTTTCCCTCCTGCCCGGTGTATCCATCTGCTTATCGAAGAGCAGGTGCAACGGACCCCACACGCCATGGCAATCCAGGGACTTGATCGCTCGCTGAGCTATCAGGAACTCAATACGTGTGCTAATCACCTGGCCCATCATCTCCATCGTCTGGGTGTCCAACCCGGTGGCTGTGTGGGTCTCTATCTACACCGCTCCACCGATGCCTTCATCGCGCTGCTGGCCATCCTCAAAGCGGGATGTGCCTACGTGCCCATCGATCCGGCCAACCCCGGCGAGCGGGTGGCTTTTATGCTTCAAAATGCGCAGATCTCCACCCTGCTCACCCATCAACAGTTGCTTACCAGTCTGCCCGACCAGCAGGTACACACCGTCTGTCTGGATAGTGATTGGTCCACGATTACCACTACTCCTAACACCAACCCGGTCTGTACGATCCAGCCTGCCGACTTGTTCTATGTGATGTATACTTCGGGATCAACCGGCCAGCCCAAAGGGGTCGCGATGAGTCATCGTGCGCTCTACAACCTGCTCTGCTGGCAATTGGAGACCATGGTTCCGCCACGTGCCGCCCGACTCCTGCAATATGCCTCACTGAGCTTTGATGTCTCATTCCAGGAGATCTTTCCCACCCTCAGTGCTGGCGGCACGATTGTCTTGATTACCGAAGAGCTACGCCGCGATCCGGTGGCGCTGTTACGTTTCATCAACCAGCATCAAGTTGAAAAGTTATATCTGCCCATGGTCGCCTTGCAACAGTTGGCGGATGCCTGCGAACTGGCCGGGGTGTCGTTGAGCTGTCTGCGCGAGATCACCGCCGCTGGAGAGCAGTTGCAAATCACCCCGCAGATGATCCACTTTTTCCACCAGGCATCCAACTGCACGCTGCACAACTTCTATGGTCCCACCGAAACCCACGGTGTCAGCATCTACACCCTCAGCGGAGCGCCCGAGCAATGGCCCACTCTGGTTCCCATCGGTCGACCCATCGCCAACGATCAGGTGTATGTGCTCAATGCGCAGGGCCAGCCTCAACCTATCGGGGTCCCAGGAGAACTTTATCTGGGAGGCGTCGGCGTCGCAGAGGGCTATCTCAACCGACCTGAACTCAGCGCGGAACGGTTTGTTGCTGATCCTTTCCGCTCCGAGCCGGGGGCACGGTTATACAAATCTGGGGATCTGGCACGCTGGCGAGCGGATGGCAACCTGGAAGTTTTTGGGGCGGCTTGACCACCAGGTGAAGTTGCGTGGTTTTCGAGTGGAGTTAGAGGAGATAGAGGCGGTACTCAATCGGCAACCCGGGGTGCGCGAGAGTGTGGTGGTGGTGCGCGAGGATGTGGTGGGAGACAAACGATTAGTGGCGTATCTGGTGATGGAGGCGCAGCAGCGTCCCACGATAAATGACCTGCGCACGGTGATGCAGGCGCACCTGCCTGAGTATATGGTTCCAGCCAGCTATATATTTCTGGAGGCGTTGCCACTCACGCTCAACCGCAAAGTGGATCGGGAGCGATTGCCGCGTCCGGAGCGGGACCGTCCGGAACTGGAGACCCAATTTGTCGCACCGGAGACAGTCACCGAGCAAGAAGTAGCGCAGATCTGGCAAGAGATCCTGGGAATCGAGCACGTCGGGGTGCAGGATAACTTCTTTGGGCTGGGAGGGCACTCTCTGCTCGTCACCCAGGTCATCTCGCGCGTACGCACACAGTTCGGCGTAGACTTGCCTATTCGCAGCATCTTTGAGAAATCAACAATCGCCCACATGGCTGCTGCTATTGATCAGACACGGCAGAGCGATACGAGCGTACCTGCGCCAATGATCGCGCGTACCTCGCGTCAGCGGGTCAATGTGCAAATATCAACGCGAGGAAAACTAACCGTCTCTCAAAAGCAAGTAGATCAACAGTAAGGATAAAGTGATGATAGAGAACACAGACATTCAAAATGCATATCTCAGTCCGGCTTCATTTGCTCAGCAGCGCTTATGGTTCCTCGATCAACTGCTACCGAATAGCCCGTTATACAATATCGCTGATGCAATACGGATAATGAACACACTGGATATTCCGGCACTCGAACAAACTTTTCACGAGATTGTCCGGCGGCATGATAGCTTGCGCACAACGTTTGCCTCGATCGATGGCGTACCTATGCAGGTTGTTACTGATACCCTGACACCCCCACTCTCGTTTATCGATCTCAGCACCATCATTTCTCTAGAAGAACGTTGGGAACAGGCTCAGAAACTCGTAGAAGAGGAAGCCGGACGCCCATTTGATCTTGCGCATGGACCATTAATCCGCGCAACTCTGGTATGCGTTGAGCAGAAAGATCACCTTCTGCTCCTGACTATGCATCATAGCATCTCGGATGGTTGGTCTAGAAGTGTCTTTATGCACGAGTTTGCCTCACTCTACACGGCCTTTGCGCAGGGGCAACCTTCACCCTTACCAGAACTGCCCATCCAGTATGCCGATTTTGCCGAGTGGCAGCGTTCGTGGCTCCAGGGAGAAGTTCGCGAGAAACTGCTGACCTACTGGAAGCATCAACTGAATGGGTTACAACCGCTTGAATTGCCTACCGATCGCCCGCGCCCTGCGTTCTTCAATTCTCACGGGAGTTGTCTGGCTTTTGAACTTCCTGTTTCTCTGACTCAGAGCCTCAAAGCGTTGAGCAGGCAGGAAGAGGTGACGTTGTTCATGCTGCTGCTGGCCGCCTTTCAAATAGTGCTGGCTCGCTATTCCGGTCAGGATGACATTGTCGTGGGATCACCCATCGCCAATCGTACCCGGACCGAACTTGAAGGGCTGATCGGCTTTTTTGCAAACACCCTCGTACTGCGGACCGACCTCTCCGGCGATCTGAGTTTTCACGCACTCTTGAGTCGGGTACGCGCAATGCTCCTGGATGCCTATGCACACCAGGATTTGCCATTTGAACAATTAGTGGAAGAACTCCAGGTTCCTCGTGATCCCAGCCGCAACCCACTCTTCCAGGTCATGTTTGTGCTCCAAAATACTCCATCAAATATTGTAGAGCTTCCTGGGTTGACCTTAGAGATCAGGGAATCTTACATTGGAGCTGCCGCGTTTGATCTGGTGTTGTTCATTACTGAGAACAATGACACCTTAGAGGGGGTTCTTGAGTACAGTACAGATTTATTTGATGAAGAGACCATCCGCCGTCTACAGGGCCATTACCAACACATTCTGGAACAGGTGGTGGATGCTCCCGAACAGCCCCTGGCGACTCTCTCTCTGCTCACCCCGGCAGAACGCCAGCAACTTTTGTACAAGTGGAACGATACTGCAACCCCTTTCCCTCCTGCCCGGTGTATCCATCTGCTTATCGAGGAGCAGGTGCAACGGACCCCACACACAGTGGCGATCCAGGGACTCGATCGCTCACTGAGCTATCAGGAACTCAATACATGCGCCAATCACCTGGCCCATCATCTCCATCGTCTGGGTGTCCAACCTGGTGGCTGTGTGGGTCTCTATCTGCACCGCTCCACCGATGCTTTCATCGCGCTGCTGGCCATCCTCAAAGCGGGATGCGCCTACGTGCCCATCGATCCGGCCAACCCCAGCGAGCGGGTGGCTTTTATGCTCCAAAATGCGCAGATTTCCACTCTGCTCACCCATCAGCAGTTGCTCACCAGTCTGCCCCGAGCAACAGGTGCAGGCAGTCTGTCTGGATAGTGATTGGTCCACGATCGCCACTACTCCTAACACCAACCCGGTCTGTACGATCCAGCCTGCTGACTTATTCTATGTGATGTATACGTCTGGATCAACCGGCCAGCCCAAAGGGGTCGCGATGAGTCATCGTGCGCTCTACAACCTGCTCTGCTGGCAATTGGAGACCATGGTTCCGCCACGCGCCGCCCGGCTCCTACAATATGCCTCACTGAGCTTTGACGTCTCATTCCAGGAGATCTTTCCCACCCTCAGTGCTGGCGGCACGATTGTCTTGATTACCGAAGAGCTACGCCGCGATCCGATGGCGCTGTTACGTTTCATCAACCAGCATCAAGTTGAAAAGTTATATTTACCCATGGTCGCCTTGCAACAGTTGGCGGATGCCTGCGGACTGGCCGGGGTATCGTTGAGTTGTCTGCGCGAGATCACTGCAGCCGGAGAGCAACTGCAAATCACCCCGCAGATGATCCACTTTTTCCACCAGGCATCCAACTGCACACTGCACAACTTCTATGGCCCCACCGAAACCCATGGTGTCAGCATTTACACCCTCAGCGGAGCGCCCGAGCAATGGCCCACTCTGGTTCCCATCGGTCGACCTATCGCCAACGATCAGGTGTATGTGCTCAATGCGCAGGGCCAACCTCAACCCATTGGGATCTCAGGAGAACTTTATCTGGGAGGCATTGGCGTCGCGGAGGGCTATCTCAACCGACCTGAACTCAGTGCGGAACGGTTTGTTGCTGATCCTTTCCGCTCCGAGCCGGGGGCACGGTTATACAAGTCTGGGGATCTGGCGCGCTGGCGAGCGGATGGCAACCTGGAGTTTTTGGGGCGGCTCGACCACCAGGTGAAGTTGCGTGGTTTTCGAGTGGAGTTAGAGGAGATAGAGGCAGTACTCAATCGGCAACCTGGGGTGCGCGAGAGCGTAGTAGTGGTGCGCGAGGATGTGGTGGGAGACAAACGGTTAGTGGCGTATCTGGTGATGGAGGCACAGCAGCGTCCCACGATAAATGACCTGCGCGCGATGATGCAGACGCACCTGCCCGAGTATATGGTGCCAGCCAGCTATATATTTCTGGAGGCGTTGCCGCTCACACTCAACCGTAAAGTGGATCGAGAGCGATTGCCGCGTCCGGAGCGGGACCGTCCGGAACTGGAGACCCAATTTGTTGCTCCAGAGACAGCTACCGAACAGGGGATAGCGCAGATCTGGCAAGAGATCCTGGGGATCGAGCGCGTGGGATTGCAGGATAACTTCTTTGGATTGGGAGGACACTCTCTGCTCGTCACCCAGGTCATCTCGCACCTACACACCCAATTTGATGAAGAGATCACCGTGCGTGACCTCTTTACCTTTCCAACGATTGCGCAGTTAGCAAAGCATATTGACGGGCTGCTGTTAGTGCGTTTGGACTCAGATGATACTGATGCCTTGTTGACACTTCTTGACGGTATGGATGAAACTGAAGTAGAACAAATGCTGAAGCAAGTGTGAGAAGGGAATATCACTAAACATGAGCACCTCTTCCCGTTCCTAATAGTTGAAGTTCCCACCCATCTAGGATCAAAATCACGAACTACGATGGGTGGGAATTGTTTCGCTTCCATGGTAGAAGGAAAATTATACGTTGTACGATTTGGTGGTGGGCCATAGCTCCTTGACAGAAAATTTTATGTGATAAGCAACATAGACCGGTAGGTTAGTCTCCGTTGGTGTGCAGTATTTGCAAGTAATAGTATCAACTTGTACTACTTTGTCGAACGCTGGCTTCAGAATATTATAGGGAGCACCAACTGAGATTATAATATCACCCGTACATGTGCCTGGCCCCCACAGGAAGTAGTTGAGATGACTGCTAATGGCTTTAGGAATTTGATACATTTGGCTGTAATAATCGAGGGCTCCTGCTTCCCCATAGTTGCCAGCAAATATGCAGGCAAGCTTTTGCTGATTTGTTGGAAGATGATGATACGCACGTGCAACAGTAGCAGCCATCTGCTGCCAACCGAGACGATCTGCCAGTGGTTGTGGTAAATGGGGTGTTGCTGGCTGGTCCTCTGCTGGCTCCACAAGATCTTTTCCTCCAGTGACCTGGATATATGTCGCAGGAGGAAGTACAGGCAGGAACAGCGTGGCCAAGCCGACACCACTAATGATCAGCAGTGAGATATAGCTTGCCTTGAGCCAGTACCAATGGGTGGTAGACACAAAGCGTTCAATTAGTAATGCTCCAGCGGCAAATAACATTGGATACGCAGGAGACAGAAAATAGAATTTAGCATGGTTGAGCATAAACATGACGTAGAGGATGATAAAGGCAGTGCCAAACAACCTGTAGGGCTTTCCCTCTGGCTCGAAAAAATAATAGTATAATCCGGCCAGCCAGATGACTAGAGAGAGTGGATTTATGAGCAAAATCTGTTGATAGAGGAATTCGAAGGGAGTGACCTGTTCCTGGCTTGAGGGATAGCCTTTCCAGAATTCGATAGAGGGCCACCCATGGAGCATTTCCCAGAGAATATAGACAAAGAGGAAGACAAAGGCGATCTCCTCCCCCCAGCCAGAGCCGCTTATCGAGTAAATATTTGCGTTTGGATGAGAACAGTAATCCCACTACCAGCGCGAAACCAAACATGAGCATGGTCAGCTTTGTGAGTAAACCAATGCCAGCGACCAGCCCGAAGAGGAGCCAGAGTCGGGGTCGCTCACGTTTAATAACCAAAACAAGAATATAGCTGGCCAATACCCACCAGAGTTCGTCAAATGCATTCATTGTGAAGAGAGAGTCCATCCCAAGGAATATGGGTGAAACGAGACTTGCTAAACTTGCGAGACATTGCGCAAATCTACCACCACCCAGCTCACGCGCAATCAATCCAGTGAGTAGAACAACAAACATCCCTGCAACGGCTGGGAGAATATGAAATGCTACTAGTGAGTCACCAAATACAAAGTGGGTAAAAGCGGCTGCAAGAGCAATAAACGCTGGAAAGTCGACATATCCAAGATCTAGATGTTGCCCCGCCGCAATAAAATACAGTTCATCTCTGAAAAAACCATAGTTATTACTTGTCGCCAGGTGTATGACGAGCTTAACAAGTGCCAGATATACCAGGATCGCTGTATCACCCAATAAGATGCGAGATGATATAATCTCCTTATACCATAACCACAATTGTTTCTTGGGGATGATTAATACGCTCATGTGATGCATCCTCCTTTGGAAATATCGTTAATTTCGTTTATGCTCTACCAGTACTTTGTTGCATCAGAGAGGACTGTATCCTCTGCTCTTCTCAGGATAGCAGATCAAGCCTAAACTCCCCTAACTTAAGAAAACACTGTTCGATTCCTTTCATGTGAGGAATTAGCCCAAGGCGACAAAGTACCAGTAAAGCATAATTGGAAGTTACTGTCAGGGTTCAGGTGATACGAACTAGCATAGATCGCTAAAAATATAATGGTTTGCTTCCAAATAAATGAAGAGTACAGTCAGAAGCCATATAATTACCCTGGCTCCATGTTGATAGCAAACCAACTTAATCTCTTCATTGAGCAGTGATCAACACTGACCAGTGTAGCAAACCTTTGTCGTCAGTCAGGGTACTGAGAGATCGCAACCTGTTTATTCATTGTATGGTTGGCCTGGACAATCACGTTAAATGATCATCAATGAGAGAAAAGAGGCCTGTTTGGTAAGCAACCAGAACTGCATCACGCTCGTTGTGCACGCCTAGCCGCTCATAGATATGTTGTCGGTGCTTCCCAACAGTAGCCGGAGAGATACAGAGTAGCTCGGCAATAGCCTCCTGGCCATGCCCCCGGCACATCAATACCAAAACTTCTCGTTCTCGTTTCGTCAGTGGACCATGTATCTGATAGTCGATTTGTTGGCATTGCCCTTGTAGGAATGAGGATTGTTCCAGTGTATATAAAAGCCAACTGCATACCTGGGCTAAAAGTTGTGCTACAGGTAAAGGAACTGAAGGTTGTTCTGTATGTACAGGATCAAAGGTGATACAAAGTTTTCCGTAGACGATGTTACTAAATTGCACTGGCAGTGTAATCAAAGTGGAAGCAGGAAAATTTCCCTTTTTTAGTGTTCTCTGACGACCCAGGCAGAGTTGTGCACGATCTTGCGTAATAAATTTGACTTCATTACAAAGAGTTGTTATTCCTGTTTGCATTTGTCCGCAAAGGGTCTGCCCCAGACTTAAAAGATGTGTGACCAGTTGCATATCTTCAATGATATGTGAACTATATATATTTTCAATATTTGTATACGAACTAGGCATATGAGATATAAGGTTTGAGGGCGATAATGAGATTTGATGCATTTGAACATACTCTCTTCTACAATAAAACTGCTGGTAACCAAACCAGGATAACAGTTCATATGTATACATATATGACGGAACTGAGTACATCGCAATTTGCATAAGGAATGTTAACTATTTCAAACAATCCTTGTATCGTACTATCGCTGCCATATAACATGTAAGGTTAGAAAGACCACATCTTCTCGTGACTCTTTATCGGAATCACCTCATATTTTTTCCTGCTTCAAGTCAGCTACAAACGTATCGTAAGTAACTATAATTAGATGTACATCAAAAAAATCCTTTTGTCAACCCTAATACCTTGATAGTACCTTTAAAAATCTTATATTTTTCAAACCTTTGAAAAATAAAAAAAAATATGCTATAACCCACATTTCGTAGAAATGTTGACAAACAAAAAGGATTAGAAGTCAAGATAAAAAAACGCGAAAGGGCGAAAAAGTGTCACAGAAAGGGGGATATCAAACAGAAAGACTGGATCATTTGGGAATTGTAGCAGGGGTCTGTCAAAAAGCAGGAATTGCAGAATGGCTTGATGAATGCGTAGGAGAACAGTATCAGGGTTGGTAGAGAAAGCTGTGCCTTTGGGTAGGCACAAAAAATACGGTTTACACAGCATGACAATACCTTGCTCGACAACGTACGCTTGAGAAAGATCAATGAAAATTTTTTAGCAGCACCAGTTGATAGACCTTTTTATCTGATGAGCGCTACGGGAAGTGGAATTGGTCGCCGGAAGCATTCCATTGAGCTAACACAAACTTGCATTTTTAACCTGTACCTGACCTACAAGGAGGATTTGATATGGACGCCGTTTTGCGATCTCCTTCAGCTATTGAGATTACATCTCTCAGTAAGATATATCATGAACGCAACAAAAGTACTGTGAAAGCTGTGAACGATCTGAATCTCAGTATACCAACCGGTCAGATATTTGGTTTCTTGGGTTCGAATGGCGCGGGTAAAACGACGACGATCAAGATGATTTGTGGGCTGATCACACCGACAACGGGAAATGTGGTCGTCAATGGATACGATGTCGCACGAGAGCGAAGTATGGCCATGCGACAACTCTGGCGTCGTGCTAGAGGGAACACGAAATATCTATTGGAGGCTTACAGCCTGGCAGAACTTGATGTATTTTGGACATTTGAAAGATCGGTGGGGAAAACACCTGGCGGAGCATGCAGAGAGGCTTCTACGAGAGCTTGATCTATGGGAGCGACGCAATGACACGATTTCGAACATTCTCACGCGGCATGCAACAGAAAGTTGCAATTGCCTGCGCTTTGATAACCGATCCCAGTGTTGTACTTCTCGATGAACCAACGTTAGGTCTGGATGTGCAGGCTTCTATGATCATGAAAAAATGGATCATCAAGCTTGCCAAAGAGCAAGGGAAGACTGTCGTACTTACCACACATCAACTCGATATGGCTGAGGAACTATGTGATAGGGTGGCAATCATGCGCAAAGGCAACCTCCTGGTGAACAAGCCCTTACTCAGCTTACTACACCTATTTCGACAGGAACACTATGAGATCCGCATAAAAGGCGTCCTGGATGAGACACAACGTGTCCACTTCGATGACTTAACGATGAGCAGCAGCGATGAGGAAACCGTGCTGACAGGCTCAATCAGCGACGATACGATACTGTACAAATATGTCAATATCCTACAAGGGCTGAATTTACCGCTTCTTTCTGTGCAACGAATTGAACCAAACTTAGAAGATATCTTTGTTCAACTGCTCACTGAAGGCGAGAAAGAGGAAAAACTTGAGAACCATCTTCTTAGTCATGCTTAATGAAACATATAAACGCCTATTGATTGTCTGGGATTACAAATTTAACGTGCTCATGCAGATAGTTCTTGTCGGGATCATCTTCATAGGTGCCTGTTTCTTGTTAGGCGGTGGACAATTTCAACCTGAACAGTTGACCACTGTCTTTCTCGGATACATCGTCTGGCTGTATGCTCGTGTCACGATACCGACTATCAGTGCTGATTTAACTGGCGAGGCTCAGGCGGGAACACTAGAGCAAATGTATATGTCGCCCGCACCCGCTGAAGCGCTATTATTGGGTCGCATCTTTGCTATGTTAATTACAACAACACTTATGATAGTGCTAACCGGGCTGGGTCTCGTATTTATTTTGCATATCAACGTACCACTGCGGTGGGAAGGTCTTCTGGTACTGTTGCTCACCCTTGTTGGTTTATTTGGTTTCACCCTCATTCTAGGTGGAGCGACCCTGGTCTTTAAACAGACAGAGGCCCTGGCTGACTTGATCCAGAACATGCTCATGTTTCTGACAGGTTCACTGCTGCCAATTAATCGCTTTCCTGAATGGCTATCGATCGTTGCCAGAACGTTACCCATCACACAAGGCATCGATGTACTACGCCGCGTTGAGCAGAATGGGGAATCTCTTGTAGCAGTGTGGAATGACCAGAGCCTGATCTGGCTCATTGTTCATTCTTGCATATACCTCTGTGTCGGCTGGGTCATTTTCAAGTGGTGTGAAAAGACCGCTAAGGAACAAGGAACATTAAGTCAGTACTAGAGCAAACACAGAAGGCTAACTGCTACTCCGAATTTATGTGAAGTAGCAAGAAAGGATTTTTCTATGACCGCGATTGAGCAGAAATCCTCCGTCACCAAGCAGAATGTTGACACTGCGCAAGTGTACGTTGAGAACGTTTCAAAAGTGCTACAGATAAAATCGACAAAAACAGTTATCCTGGACGATCTCTCATTTTCTGTGCCCAAAGGGAGTCTGTTCGCGATTAATGGGCCATCTGGCAGTGGAAAATCAACACTTCTCAATCTTCTGACAGGTATCGACCGACCAAGCGCGGGACGAGTACTCTTCGAGGGTAAAGCGCTGCGAGATATGGGGGAAAATCAGTTGGCAAAGTGGCGTGGACATAATGTTGGCATCGTCTTTCAGTTTTTCCAGTTGTTGCCGACACTGACAGCGATAGAAAATGTATTGCTGGCCCTGGAGCTGGGGCACGTACTACCACGTCGCCAATGGCGCGCAAGAGCTATGGAGTGTCTGGAGATCGTGGGAGTGCAGGATTATGCCAGGCGTCTACCCAGTGAACTCTCAGGCGGGCAGCAGCAGCGTGTTGCCATCGCACGTGCGTTAGCCAACGATCCACCAGTGCTCGTCGCCGACGAACCGACTGGGAACCTGGACTCCCATACAGCGTTACAGGTTTTTGATCTACTGGAATCCCTTACCACACGTGACAAAACCGTCATCTATGTTACACACGATACTCACCTGGCTGCTCGTGCTCACGACCATATTGAACTGCTGGATGGGCGTATTATTGCTCAACGGGTGCAATCAATCTAGCGCCTTTACGAGGCAGAGGAGATAGGTCTATGAGTGCGTTGACGAGCAAAGTCATCAGAGATATCACGCATAGAAAAGTTCGCTCTATTCTTACCATCATTGGTATAGCGATCGGAATTATTGGTTTATCCGCCGTTAGTGTTGCATCCAGCCAGTTTGGCAAGAGCCTGGCATATAGCGCAGACATAACGGTGCAACCGGATCTCCAGATTTATACAAAACCCACCACAACCGATCTGGCGACAATACTGGCAAAGCAGCCCAATGTTAAAGCAGTGCAGCCGCGTGGAAGAGTCGTGACACGCTGGCAGATCGGCCAGGATAGTAAACTGATACAAATTCTGGGTCTCCCCGATTTTCAGAATATTAAAATTGGCAAATTTAAGCTAGTAGAGGGTTCTCTACCAGGAGAGAACGAGATAGTTCTGGAGACAGGAACACGCACGCTCTCTGATGTACATATTGGAGATACCATCTCCATACAGGCAGGCAGCAGTTACAGGAATATAAAGATCTCCGGCTTTGTGCAGACGCAGGGGCGTGCCCTGGCGTCGATCGATGGTCAAGGCACGGGATACATGAATGAGCAGGATTTTGAAGGCATATTCATGCGAGCCGGGGTGACAGACTTTGCTATTCAGATTAACAATTATGACCAGCTCTATCAGACATTAGACCAGTTGTCTAATGTGATAGAGTCGCAGCATGTAATAGTGACCGGTAGCGATGCTGGGCGCGATACTAGCGTAAGCAACATAAGCAATGGTGTGTTTGAGATCATGGATGTACTCTCCTTGATTGCCATTCTATTGAGCATCATTTTACTTGTGGGAACGATCACATCTCTCATCACCGAGCAAGTGCAAACGATTGGTACGATGAAAGCGATTGGTGGGAGGCGCGGTCCGATTATACGGCACTATCTGGTGCTGGTCGCTATCTATGCTGTAATAGGTACACTACTGGGTATTATCATTGGAACCTTTGGTGGGTACTACCTGGCAGAATACCTGGGAGGACTGGTCAGCCTGGACGTCGGAGCGCTACAGGTCTCGCCTATGCAATTGCTCATCGGATTGACCGTAGGTATCGTAACGCCGCTCATCGCGGCTCTGCTGCCTGTCTTTATTGGAACACAGATTACGGTACGGCAGGCTTTGAGTGGATATGGGCTGGAGAATACAGCGACGCAAGGGAGGGGGGCGTGGAGCAAATTTACGAGTGCCGCCTTTAGCAAACTGCCACAGACCATGCAATTTGGCATGCGAAACATGTTCCGCAAGCGGCTGCGTTCAGTATTGACGATGGTTACTCTGGCCCTCGCAGGAGCAGCGCTCCTGGCAGTGCAAACAGCAAATTTCTCCTTCAACAGTTTTCTGGGTCAGATTTACAACACGTATCACTTCGATGTCTCTGTCGCTATCGCAGATCCAATAGCACAAAGTACCTTTCAGCACACGCTGGCCAACGTGCCAGGCATAAAGCGCATCGAAGGTCTTAACCAGGATAGTGCCACTACAGACTGGGGTAATGCATCACTAACGGCTGTACAAGCTGATACACAGATCTATCACAAAGATCTGGTTGCTGGTCGCTGGTTTAATAGTAGCGATCATAATATGGTCATTATCAGCAAAGATGCAGCCGATAAATCAGGGCTAAAGGTAGGAGACACAGTTACGTTTCATGTGGGCCGGGATAAAGCAAGCTGGCATATTATCGGAATTACACTCGATTATAGTAAGATAGGACCAGCAAATTTCGGCGTGTTGCTGACCACCATTCCTGAAATGAACCACCTGGAACATTTTCCAGATGATTATGTACAGGAAATTATGATCCAGTCTACCAACAAGGCACCATCGCAGGACTATCTCGATGACCTCTCGCGCAAGGTGGACAACACCATGAGTGCGGCCGGCTATCTACCAAATGTAGAGACGGTCCAAGATTTGATTGACCAGGCACAAAATAAATACCAAATTCTCTACATCATGTTCGACATTGTTGCAATCATCATTGCCGTTGTGGGAGCGATAGGTTTGTCCAACGCTTTGATGATGAGTGTCCTTGAGCGTAGAAGAGAGATTGGTATCTTGCGATCAATAGGGGCTGTAAGTCGAAACGTGGCCCTGGTATTCTGGACAGAAGGTACCTCAGTGGGACTGTGCGCCTGGGTACTGGCACTGGTGCTAGGTATACCGGCGGCGTATGGATTTGTGCAGGTGCAGGCCCGTCTCCTGGCCCCTATACCTTTTGCCTTTAATTCTCTCAACCTGGTTGTGATGCTGGTAGCAATAGTCTCCCTGGCGATGCTGGCTAGCATTGGTCCAGTTTTCGCAGCTATGCGTGTGAAAATTGTCCAGACATTACGGTACGAATAGAGCAGTTTCCATATGCTGCCACTTAGCCAATACAAGCAGAGAGAAGCAGCCTGACAACATTAAACAGGCTGCTTCATTTCTATTCTTCCTAGTGCTATAAAAAGAATAGGTAAGGAAGCGTGATGATGAGATCAGAACGAAGTACCAACTCCTGGATATTCAACGCGAAACAGTACACTGATGCCCGTCTACGCCTGTTCTGTTTTCCCAATGCTGGTGGAGGAGCTTCGGCATATATACCCTGGATCGGGGCACTTGCTCCAACAATAGAAGTACATCCGGTGCAATTACCAGGTCGCGAGAATCGTACTGATGGAGAAACCATACACTCAGTTTGATGAACTTATACAAGCGCTTGTGCCAGCATTATTGCCCCATTTCACAAAGCCTTTTGCATTCTTTGGGCATAGTATGGGGGCCTTGATTAGTTTTGGATTGACACAACAGTTGCTCAGGCTGGGTCATCCTCTTCCTGAACGCCTCTTCCTTTCCGCATATCGCGCGCCCCAGATACCAAATCATGAGTCATTGCATACCTTATCTGACGACGCTCTAGTAAGAAAAGTGCAGGAAATAAATGGGATGAAGCAGGAGATTTTTGAAAACGTAGAGATGAGAAAACTTTTGCTCCCATTGATGAGGGCAGATTTCTCTGTGTGCGAAACGTATGTTCATACAGTCAACGAGCTAATTGAGCGACCAATAACAGTTTTCGGTGGCTTACAGGATAATCGGGCACCCAAAGCAGTGTTGGAACCATGGGGTGAGCAGACCAACAAGGCTTTTCGTGTATACATGCTGCAAGGTGGCCATTTCTTCTGGCGTGACACACCACAACCTCTATGGCAACTTCTCAAGCAAGAGCTACAGCTGTATCTCTCTAATGCATCACACAAAACGAGCATTTAAAGTTAATAGTAAATTTAGCCGTGAAATTCGACTGAAAAAGCATGACGAAAGAGGTAAAAGATGGCGCTTGATTTTTCCGCAGAGAATATACCTATAACGAAACTGCACGATGTCCCCGTAGACAAAGTGCTCGATCAGATGGATCAGAGCATGGTCTATCTGCCATCTTACCGCGAACTGTATTATCGCTGGGAGCGGCAGCAGTGGAGTACGCAGGAACTAGATCTTATCACTGATCGCATTCAATGGGAAGATCTGCCACCAGACGAACAAGATGAATTTATCTCCGCACTGGCAACTTTCTATCAAGGCGAAGCTTGCGTAACCGATGCACTGGGACCTTATATATTGGCAGTACCAGATGAAGAGATGCGTATCTTCTTGACCACACAGCTGGTAGACGAGGCACGGCATACCGTCTTTTTCGACCGTGTTTTTAAGGATGTACTGGAGATCGATCACGGACGCCTGGAAGACACGTTGATGCTGACTCGACAATATATGAACAAGGGGGCACAGTTTGTTTTACTGGACTCGCTAAGCGATGTTGCCGAACGCCTGCGCAATGAGCCACGAGACCTCAAAATTCTAATAGAGGGAGTAGTACTCTACCATCTTGTGGTTGAAGGAATGATGGGTCTGGCTGGTCAAAAAACATTGCTAGATCAGTATCGATTGGAAAATATTTTTCCCGCAATACGTGCCGGACTCATGGCAGTAACACGTGATGAATCGAGACATGTGCTCTTTGGTGTACGTTTCTTACGTGATATGCTTCAGCAGGATGCAAGCTACGCGGCTGTGATCGAGGCCGCACTCCACAAATATGCGCCAGGAGCAATCAGTGCCCTGACTCCGCCAGAAGATAGAATAGAGACTACGCTGGCGCAGAATAATGATCCGTGGAAAGCACCCAGGTATGCGCAGGAGTCTTTACGCAAGAAGATAAAGGTCATTGGCCTGAGTATGGATCTAGCGTTTTTGCCAGCTTTGCCAACTCTCTAATATGCCTAAAACACCAAACCAACAAACGATCTGATAGAAAAGCAGTCAACCTGGAAAATTCGGGTCGACTGCTTTTCTATCAGATCGTTGTGGGTGCTGCTCCTGTCGACATCGTTTCTTTTTATCGGCTCTTTCTCGCCTTTTTACACACTTTCTCACTGCGCTACGACAAGCGTGTCGAACATTCACTACAAAAAAATTGGACTCAATGTTTGACGCAATGGCCCTCAACCCAGTATTTTCGTTCGAACATTGAGCCCAATTACCATCTCTACCCATGCGCTAAAGAAACGACTCATGGCACCATCAAAACCTGCACGAGGCGTTGGTTGAATACTCCAGGGCCGAGGTAGCTAGCGCTTCCAGCCTAATGCAAGATTGACCACCATGATTGTCAGACAGACCAGGACCGTGATGATCAGTCGACTGAAAATAATCAAGGGATTGCCTGCGGTATCGTCTGAGACATTAGTGGTGAGAATGATGACAATGAGCGGAACAAGGACACTGACGGAGACGATGGCCACGATCATACGTTGTCTGGCGGTAACACCCTGCTGAAATTGGCCGCCAGATGGGTAGACCTTTGGCCAATTTTATCGTCCAACGGATCTCCCCGTCCATATCTGTCATCGAACTGGTTTCCCCGGTCTAAATTGTGTTCTGCGCTATAACCTCCAACATATTGAGGATTGTCGTTATTTTCATACATCTGTTGTGACGACATGCATGGTACTCCTTTGTTCGGTCAGGTGGCCATTCTTTCTGACTGGTTTAAGTAAAACGAGAAGGAAGAGCTGGCACTTTTCTTCCTGTGTAAGATCAGGGAACTGGCACTTCTTTAAAAAGTGCCAGGTGCCTGAAGAAATTTGCTCTTTATCATATATACAAGGTATGTGTGCAAGAGTTGCGCATTGGCAATTCGAGCCTGCGTATTCACTCTGGCTAGCGCAGCGAGCGTAGAGCGGTTATCGTAAATGACCCTGGCCGATTGGATAGTGTTCGATGGCGAAGACTGGGCAGGTTGCAGGAAAAGAGACAGGAATGGTGAAAGGCCATGATCCTTGTTTGCTGCGGTAAAAGCTGCCAGCTCTTTAAGCCATGTAGCATAATCAACTTTCTCAAGCGAATAGCCAAAGTCGTCAATCCATTGTGTAATGTCGTTGACCTTTGTACCAACGGGATCACAAAGATGAAAGGCCTGACCCAACGAGGTTTTACGCAGTGAGAGCGCAACTACAGCCTGGCTCACATAATCTACAGGGACAAGTTCAAGCATATCCTCCTCCGTGAGAACAGGTTTTTTGCCCAGCTGAATACAGGCTTTGATCATGTGACAGATGACATCGTCTGAACGCCAGGAGCCAGTCTGGCTATGTCCGGTGATGCGACCCGGTCGGTAGATAGTGACAGGGAGGCCGCGTGAGCGAGCAATGGTCACAATCTTTTCAGAGACCCATTTGCTCTGTGCATAGCCACCACGTACATATTCATGATACGCATCGAGTGCTTCCTGTTCGCGTACGTATTGAACACGCGTCTGTTCTTTGTGTGGGAAAACGCTCAGGGTAGAGATGTGGTGGAGTGGTTTGATGTGGTGCGTGGTGGCCAGACGAATAATTTCACGTGTTCCATCGACGTTAGCTGCTTTCATCTGCTCGTAAGGATAGAGCATATTGACGAGGGAACCGTTATGATAGAGCGTATCCACCTCTCGTGCCAGATCGTCAAAGATTTGATTGGAGAGACCCAGGCGAGGTTGAGCCAGATCACCAGGAAGAGCATGAATCCTTGCACTGTACTCCGGTTGCCAGAGGGAGGCATCCGAGAGCACCTGCTGAAGTTTGTTTTTTCCCTGCTCTGCATCATTGGCACGCACCAGACAATAAATGCTTGCAGAGGTACGCTGGAGCAGTTCCGCCAGTAAGAAAGTGCCTAAGAATCCGGTTGCTCCAGTGAGGAGGACATTGGCCGGCGCGGTAGGCAGTTCGTCTGCCCACACTTCTGGACAGACGTCCAGTTCAAGCGTTGCCTCAGCTTGTAAATCTACAGGAGGGAGTTGTGCCTCCGTAGACATCGACCATAGCGAAGACTCCGAAGAGCGATCTAGCATCTCTGAGAGCGCCTTGATGGTACGCCCCTGGAAGATAGCCGCCAGGGGCAGGCGTTTGCCAAACCGTTGTTCGATCAGCATCATGAGGCGTACAGTTAATAAGGAATGGCCGCCTGAGGTAAAGAAATCATCGTGGATACTGGCGTGTTCAACACCTAGCAGTTCGGACCAGATAGCGGCCAGTTGTTCTTCCAGAGGAGTACGAGGTGCTACATAGCCTTCGCGCAGCTCGACTTCTGACATCTGTGGCTCTGGGAGAGCCTGACGGTTGATCTTGCCACTGGTCATGACTGGTAAGGTTTCCAAAGGTACAACGATACTCGGCACCATGTACTCAGGAAGCTGTTCCCTCAGGGTGTGCTGTATCTGCTCTAGAGAGAATGGCTGGCCCTCATCAAGGATAACATAACCGATCAGGCGTTCACGGCCCTGTTTATCGGCCTTGACGATGACCACACTCTCACGTACACCCACCTGACGGCGCAGAACCTGCTCGATCTCGCCTAGCTCAATGCGGTATCCACGTAACTTGATCTGCTGGTCGATACGACCGAGGAACTCAAGAGTGCCATCGGCACGATAGCGGCCTACATCACCCGTACGGTAGAGGCGCTCCCCAGGTTGCTCACTCCAGGGGTTGGGAACAAAGGTTTCGGCAGTTCGCTGGGGATTGCTAATATAGCCTCGCCCAACGCCCACACCACCAACGTAGATCTCTCCCCAGACACCGATGGGTTGTGGTTGCTGTTGTTTGTCGAGCACGTAGAGGTACAGATTTGGGATGGAGTGGCCTATGGGTACCTGGGCGCCCCATGACTCCAGATCGGTCAATTCATGAATTTCCTGGTGGGTCACATCGTCAGAGCACTCGGTGGGACCATAGGCGTTGAGCAAAGGAATAGAGGGGTAGCGTTGCAACCAGTGCTCACATAGATCGATCTGCAAGGCCTCGCCTGTGGGAATAATCCAACGTAACTGCTTTAGTTTGACTGCCTCAGCATTTTTCGATTGGACATCCAGCAGTGCTCGCACCCAGGAGGGCACCCCTTCCAGAATGCTAATCTGATCCTGCTGAAGGCGTTGCAGCATAGCTTCTGGATCAGCAACCAGCCACTCAGGATAGATGCGTACCTGGGCACCGACTAACCAGGGAGCGAGCAACTGCCAGACGGAGATATCGAAGCACTGCGAAGCAGTTTGGGCCACGATATCCTGTTCGTGCAAGCCCAGGGCACTAATTTTTGCAAAGAGGTGATTACGCATGCCGAGCTGCTCAACCATAGCCCCTTTGGGTTGACCGGTAGAACCCGAAGTAAAGATCACATAAGCCAGTTGTATCGCCGATAGGAGGCCCTTTGTCTCAAGTTTGGCACGCGGTTCTGTCGATAAGAGAACTTCGAGAGAGAGCACGGGAATGGGTAATACTTCTAAAGCATTGCTCAGCTGATCGGTGAGAGTCTGACTGCTGAGCAGAAGACTGCACTGGCTCTGCTGAAGCATGGAGCGCAAGCGGGCAGGTGGATGCTGCGGATCGAGCGGCAGGTAGACGCCACCAACTTTGAAGAGAGCCAGAACGGCGACGGCCCAGAGAACGCTACGCTGGCAGTAGAGGCCGACAATCTGCTCTGGCTGAATACCCTGCTGCTGAAGATGGGTGGCAAGTTGCGTAGATTGGGCATCGAGTTCCTGATAGGTGAGCTGTTGCTGATCATCGCAGACTGCCAGGGCCAGGGGTGTACGTGCGACTTGCTGCTGAAAGTCCTTGATGAAGCTACCAGGAGCAACCGGCTGATCTTGTAAGTGATTCCATCTCTCAATCACCAGTTCTCTCTCGTCCTCCGACAACACTGTTAGGCTAGAGATGTGCTGATGAGGGTTGGCGACGATACTCTCAAGTAGTCTGAGGAACTGTTCGTGGAAGCGATCAATCGTTTCTGGATCAAAGATATCAGTGTTATATTTGAGTTCGCCAAACAGAATGTCTCCGCGTTCCCAGATAGTCATGTCCAGATCAAACATGGCTGTTTTATTTTCGGCCATAGCCATGTGCTGGCGGGCGCGTTTAGCATTTGAGCCGAGCTTATTCTGCATCGAGTGTTCAATAATATCCAGGTGATCAAGGCGTAAACCAGGTAACGTTGCCTCACGTTGAGGCACATTTTGCAGTGTGAACATCACCTGAGTCAGGGGATTATGGCTTAAATCGCGGCCAGGCTGTAGTATCTCGACCAGTTTTTCAAAGGGGATATCCTGGTGTTCATAGGCTCCCAGAGCGACCTCGCGGACACGTTCGAGAAGTTCCCAGAAAGGTTGGATTGCCAGAGAAATTAGTACACATGACGAGGGTATTGATAAAGCAACCAATTAATGGCTCTAACTTGCTATCGTTGCGTCCAGCGATAGGAGTACCAATCGGAATACCGCTTTGATCAGTATAGCGAAACAGTAATGTCTGAAAGGAGGCCAATAGGGTCATAAACAGCGTTACACCCGCATGGCGGCTTAATGTGTGAAGGGCAGCCGTGAGTTCACTAGGCACTATCATCGTGCGTAGAGCCCCACGAAAGGTTTGTACTGCTGGTCTCGGATGGTCGAAAGGTAACTGCAATACCTGAAGGTTGACTAACTGCTGTCGCCAGTACGCAATCTGCTCATCCAGAATCTCTCCCTGGAGCCAATCACGTTGCCAGATGGCATAGTCAGCATACTGAATGGGCAAATCGGGTAACGATGGAGATTGTTGTGTGACATAGGCAGTGTAGAGTATTTTGAACTCGGCTAAGAACACTTCCATGGACCAACCATCGGAAACGATGTGGTGCATGGAAAGAATGAGAATGTACCGCTGCTCACGGGTACGCAAAACGGTTACACGGAGCAGAGGGCCATTCTGCAGATCGAAGTGGCGCTGAAAATCAGCATTGATCAAGCGCCGCACCTTCATCACTCTAATGTCATCAGGGAACATACGCAGATCCATCGTCGAAATGGAGAAAGGCATGTCAGCAGATACAATCTGGAGGAGGCGCGCATCAATCATCCGGAAGGTTGTGCGTAATATCTCATGTCGCCGAATGATCTCACGAAACGCTCTTTCCGCCGCATCTATGATCCAGATGGCCATCCATACCAACACCGAGAGAGACATTATAGACTCCCGGTTCCCATTGTTCCAGAAACCACAAACGCTGCTGTGCAAAGGAAGCTGGCAAGGCAAAGATATCCTCCTCCAATCCTTCCTGCAATGCATCATTGGTTGGAACTTCCTGCTCCTGCAAGGTCGCCTGCTGTACAGACGGATCTGGAGAAAAAAGCTGTGCCATACTACGATCCCTTTCTTGCTTGCGTATTTACTTATTGTTCCCTTTATCGCTGCTCTCAATCAGCGTGGAGCGTTTTTGACGGTATGCCTCACGTGAGACTGAGGGAACCAATTGTTTACGAAGCTCTCTGCTTCTAGATTGCACACGCTCTATAGCTTCCGCCAGCCCTGCAATCGTGGGATTTTTGAACATTGTGCGCACTGGTAAGACCACCTGGAAGATTTCTTGTATGTGAGTTAGTACCTGGGTGATAAGTAACGAGTGCCCACCAACCGCAAAGAAATTGTGATAGACCCCAACGCTCTTGAGACCAAGAACGTCAATCCAAATAGCAGCCAGTTGTTCTTCCAGGGCGGTACGGGGAGCGACATATCCCTCGTGGGGGCTAACATCTGACTCTCCTGGATCTGGCAGGGCCAGACGATTGATCTTGCCACTGGTTGTGACGGGCAATGACTGTAATGCTATGATAGAATCTGGCACCATGTACTCGGGAAGCCGTTCACGCAGAGCTTTCTGTATCTCCTCCAGTGAGAATGGCTGGCCTTCCTCCAGGACAACATAACCGACCAGGCGTTCGCGGCCTCGTCCAGCAGTTTTGACGACGACGGCGCTTTCGCGTACACCTGTTTGCTGACGTAAGACATGTTCGATCTCGCCCAGTTCGATGCGGTGTCCACGTACTTTGACCTGCTGGTCGATACGACCGAGAAACTCAAGGGTGCCATTCGCACGATAGTGCCCCAGATCACCCGTACGGTAGAGACGTCCGCCCGGCTGATCACTCCAGGGGTCAGGCACAAAGGCTTCTGCGGTTCGCTGGGGATTGCCAATGTAGCCTCGCCCGACGCCCACACCACCGACGTAAATCTCACCACCTACCCCAGTCGGTTGTGGTTGCTGTTGTTCATTGAGCACATAGAGACGCAGATTGGGGATCGCTTTGCCAATGGGTACGATCACTCCCCATGTCTCAATATCGATCAATGTGCGGATCTCCTGGTGGGTCACATTATCAGAACACTCGGTGGGACCGTAGGTATTGAGCAGAGGAATGTTGGTTCCGCTCTCTAACCAGAGCTTGCAGAGATCAGTCGGGAGAGCTTCGCCTATAGAGGTAACCCAGCGTAGATACTCTACTCCGGCAAACCCTTTTTTCGCTTGCACATTCATCAAGGGCCATAGCCAGGAAGGCACACCTTCCAGAATGCTCACACGGTCTTGCTGGAGACGTTGCAAGATAGCAGGTGGATCAGTGACCAGCCATTCAGGATAGATGCGCACCTGGGCACCGACCAGCCAGGGAGCAAGCAACTGCCAGACGGAGATATCAAAGCACTGCGAAGCGGTCTGGGCCACAATATCCTGTTCGTGCAAATTCAGGGCATTGATCTTCGCAAAAAGATGATTACGCATGCCGCGATGCTCCACCATCACCCCTTTGGGTTGGCCAGTAGAGCCCGAAGTAAAGATTACATAGGCCAGTTGTGCTCGGTGAGAGAAGGCTCTGTGGCTCAAACGCAGCTCTCGGCCCTCTCGATAAGAGAGTTTCTAGCGAGAGCACCGGAATGGATAACGCATCTAAAGCAGTGTTTAGTTGATCTGTGAGAGCCTGACTGCTGAGCAGGAGAGTGCACTGGCTCTGCTGCAGCATGGAGCGCAAGCGCGCTGGGGGATGCTGCGGTTCGAGTGGCAGGTAGACCCCACCAGCTTTGAAGAGCGCCAGTACAGCGACCGCCCACCCAACGCTTCGCTGACAGTAGAGGCCAACAACCTGCTCTGGTCGAACGCCCTGCTGCTGAAGATGGGTAGCCAGTTGTGTGGACTGGGCATCGAGTTCCTGATAGGTGAGCTGCTGCTGATCATCGCAGACGGCCAGGGCCTGAGGGGTGCGCGCAACCTGCTGCTGAAAATCCGTCGATGAAAGCTCCCGGTGTGAAGAGGTTGATCCTGCAGATGATTCCATTTCTCGACCACCAGCTCTCTCTCATCCTCCGAAAGTAGGGGAAGGTCGGCAATGTGTTGCTCAGGGTTGGCAACCAGAGACTGCAAGACCTGCAGGTAATGAGTTTGAATGCGTTCTATTGTGCTCGCATCAAACACATCCTTACTGAATTCCAGGTACCCCTCGATGCCCAGATCCGTCTCTTGCAAGGCCAATGACAGATCGAACTTGGTTGTGCTATTGTTAACTACGATGGACTCGGAGGAGATGTCGCCAAACAACAGAGATGATGGTGGGGTGTTCTGAAGAACAAACATTACCTGGAAAAGCGGGTTATGACTCAGATTGCGTTCGGGCTGGAGCAACTCGACCAGCTTTTCAAAAGGGACTTCCTGATGGTCATAAGCTTCCAGTGTGCTTTTGCGCACTCGCGAGAGCAATTCGTGCACCGTCGGGTTTCCAGAAAGATCATTGCGCAGAGACCAGTGTATTCACGAAAAAGCCCATGATCTCTTCGAGTTCGGGATAGGTGCGTCCGGCAACGGGAGTTCCCACCAACAGATCATCTTGCTGGCTATAGCGAAATAAGACAATTAGCCATGCTGTAAGTAGCACCATGAACAGAGTCGTACTCGTTTTTCGGCTTAAGGCCTGCAATTGCTGACTCAGGCTCTGGAGCAATAGTGACCTTTAAACGCTCTCCCTGATAGCTGGGCATATCTGGATGGGTCGGTCGAGAGGCAGATTGAGACGCGGTAATTGTCCACCCAGACGTTGTTGCCAATAACGCAACTGTTTATCGGCTGCACCACTCTCGATCCACTGCCCGCTGCTTCTCGGCATAATCACTATAGCGCAACTTCGGCACAGGAAGCGGATCAGGACAGCCTGCAGCAAAAGCGCTATACAACTGGCTAATCTCGCGCAGGAAGAGTCCGAAAGACCAACCATCAGTAACAATATGATGCATCATCGTCAGCGAATAGTATTCCTGCTCTCCCAATTGCCATAACCAGCTGCGCAGTGGCAACTCGCTGGTCAGATCGAAGGGACGCTGCATCTCAAGCTGTGAGCGCCGCTGAATCTCGACTGTTTGCTCTGTGGGGGAAAGGTACGCATATCCTCAAAGGAGACCGTGAAGTGATTTTGCACCTCATTATCAATCACCTGTACGACTTTGCCATCGACCAGGGGAAAGCGACAACGTAGCACATCATGTCGTCCGATAATCGTACGGGCGGTTTGATTGAAGGCCTGAAGATCTAAAGGACCTCGCAGAAGGGTTGCAATGGCTTCATTGTAGGCCGGGCTTTCCGGTTCCAATTGCTGTAGGAACCACAGGCGTTGCTGAGCAAAAGAGAGTGGAACCATGTCAGCCTGGGAGCGAGAGGAGTAATCTATTAACCGATCAGGCTTCCCAGCCAGTTGTTTCAGTCGCTTTTCGAGTAAAGCCTGCTTAGCCGACGAGAGTTCGGCCTGTCGTTTCAAGAAACGTTGCTCCGCGTGCATACGCTCAACTCTCTTTCTTATGCTTCCAAACGCACCTGGACATACGGTGGAAAAGGCTGAATATTGTTCAGCTTATTTTCAAAGATGCTCACATTGCCCTGCTTCTCGATTTCGTTGAAACCACCAAACTTGTATGTGACATACATCATGCGATTGCGATCATTAGAAACGAATTCAGCACGTAGACGTACACCAGCCTGTTTCGCCATCTGCATGACGTGGTTGATCATGATAGTGCCTACGCCTCTGGACATGACGCGACATGACATGAGTAGCAACTTGACGGTCCAGTATTCCTCACCGAGTTCTACCAGGGTCAGGCCAATCTTGCCATAGGTGCCGTATTTGTCATCCAGACTAGATATCAGTAATTTGTGTTTAGTGGAACGGCTGAACTCGCTCAATTCCTCATAGGAGTAGGTGTAGCCAGTGGTATTGAGCTGGTGTGTGCGAACTGTAAGTTCTTCTGCACGACGGAGATCCTCATCCTGAGCAGGAGCAATCGTGAAAACCATATTCAGTGTAGCGAGAAAATCTTCATTTGAGCCGGTGAATTCCTTTTCGATGCCATTGCGCTCAATATCGCTAATATACATCTGTCGGCGCTTCTTAGAATCGTCTGTGATAAAGCGCGGCATCATCTCGGGACGATCCAGCATTCCCTCGATCTCGATGACATCCAGGCATAGCACATCAGGAACGGTGAACTCAACTTCTTCACGTTCGAACGGCTGGTCATCAACAAAGGCAAGCGTATCGACTCCGATGTTGATCGATTTTGCGATCTCGCGGATCGAAGAGGATTTGGGATTCCAATTGATCTGAGGATATAAAAAGTAATCGCTTATACCGAATTCCTCAAGTTTGTGCATCGCCGTGGTATGATCATTTTTGCTGGCAATTGAGTGTAGGATACCGCGATCATCCAATATTTTGATTACTTCAACCACATCTGGACGCAGAATAACGTTTTCATCCTCTAGCAACACACCATCCCACAGGGTATTATCCAGATCCCAGACGATACATTTGACCTTTGGGCGCTTTTTCGTTTCCTTAACAAGGGAATCTTTAGCCTGTTCGGCAGCCATCAACTCTATCCTTTCTCAGGTATCATGCCTACAGCGACAAATCCTGATAGCCATAAGTAGCAATGGTGGTCTGCTGGATTTGTGTACTGCCCTCGATAATCTCCATCACCTTGGTATCGCGCCAGTACCTTTGAACGGAATAATCACTACTACAGCCGTTGGCACCATGAATTTGTACTGCATCACTGGCGATCTTCGAGGCACTTGTGGAAGCGAAATACTTAGCGATCCAGGTCTCCATGATCGTATTGGGAGCGCCAGTATCTTTGAGGTAGCCAGCATTATAGCAAAGCAGACGGGCAGCTTTGACATGCGTAATCATGTTCGTGACCATCTGCTGAATCAGCTGGTGTTCTTTTAAGTAGACATTGAACTGCTTACGTTCACTGGTATAGCGCAAAGATGCTTCCAGGCAGGCCTGAGCAATACCGACACAGCCACAGGCCACACTATAGCGTCCAATATCAAGAGCAGAAGTAGCGACCGATGCTAAGCCAAATCCGCGACCACCGATTAAATTTTCTTTTGGAATAATACAGTTATGAAAGATGAGTTCCGCGGTCATCGCAGCCCGTGTACCGATGAGACCATGAATAGGCTTGGTATCGAAACCAGGCGTATTGCGCTCCACCAGGAAGGCGGAGACGCGACCCTCGTACTGTGCAAAAACAAGATACAGGTTCGCAATCTGCCCATAGGTGATCCATTTTTTGTGGCCATTGAGAATATAGGTATTACCTTGCAGTTCCACCTGTGTCTCGATACTTTTTGCGTCGCTGCCAATATTTGGCTCACTTAGTGCAAAGGCTCCGATGACCTCACCAGAGGCCAGACGTGGAAGCCAGGAAGCTTTTTGTTGTTTGTTACCCCAGCGTAGAATGGCATAGGTCACCATACTGTGGACCGTCAGTAGACTGCGCAGAGACGAACAGCCACGCCCAAACTCTTCATTTAAGAGTCCGAAGGTGACCATGTCCATACCCATGCCACCACTCTCAGTGGGAACCAGAGCACCAAGATAGCCTTGTTGAGCAATTTTCTGGATCAGTTCAGGAGGAGTAGACTCCTCCTGATCAAAACGGTCAGCGTACGGAATAATTTCTGCCTGCACAAAGCTTCTAAAGGCCGTCTGCAGATTGCTCTGTTGGGGAGTTAAAGCGATTTCCATATGCCGTTATCTATCCTCCACCGAAAACAAGAGATGTGCGAAATCAGACTATCGTCTGTGTTGAAGTTTTACGTTCAACCAGTTCTGTGATAGCATTGATCGAGCGGAAATTGTCAATGTTCAGATCATCATCTTCGACCTTGATGCTGAACTCTTTCTCCACGAAAAGAACCAGTTGCATTGCAAAGAGGGAATTGATAAAGCCGAGAGCAAAGATATCCTGGTCGTCCTCAAGCTCAATATTTGAGAAGAAACGGGCCAGAAAAGCTTTAATTGCGGTCTTGATATCGGTTGCCATAGAAATATGCTCCTTCCAGGTTCCAGAAATGTTGTGTTACTGTTCAACAATGCCGAACGATGATACTTTGACACTCCCCTACTTATACCACTCTTGCGACCATATAGGCCAGCATCTACCATCTTTTTGAGTAAGTTTACTCACTTAGCTCCTCCAATTATGGTTTTGGACTACTCTTTTTTCCAGGGCCATCGCAGGCAGCCCAGGAGGGATAACTGAATAGTCACCCTATCCAATAGATAAGGATTCACGATGACGCTCCTTAAACCTGGCTATTTAAGGAGAGACGCTCGGCTTCTTCGTCATCTAACTGTTCGACCTCCTCCAGGATAATCAGTTTGATGGATACAGCCAACTCAGCCACCGTGGGCGCGGTAAAGAGCGTCGTCAGTGGTAGATTGACCTGGAAGCGCTGGCGCAGGCGAGAGATGAGTTGTGTACCAATCAAAGAGTGACCTCCTAGCTCAAAGAAATTGTCGTGAATGCCGATCTGTTCGATGCCGAGCAGCTTTTGCCAGATATCTGCGATAGCCTGCTCATACTCATTGCTGGCTGGTACATATTCCGTTGAAATATTGGCACGTGGTGCACCAGTGTGTTGAACTTCGTCCTCCGATTGAGCAGGCTGTGCCAGGATCCACTGCTGCACGCGAGCTTGAAGGTCTCCAGTTGAATTGATCACATGGGTGAGTTGTCCGGCAGATAATATACGATGCAAAGCGTCCAGCGCCTCATCTGTCTGCATAACAAACTCAGCAACTGTAGTTACACGATCAGCATGCGCATTTTCTTTGTACCAGGTATCCCAGTTGACACAGAGCCAGGGGAAATCGCTGGACTGATTATGCAGATAAGTGTAAGCATCCATAAAGGTATTGGCAGCGGCATAGGCCAGGTAGCCGAGGCCACCCAACACCGTTGAGATTGAAGAGAAGAGCAGGCAGAAGTCGAGATCGAGAGATTGGATAGCCTGCTCCAGCGCGTAGAGGCCGTAGACCTTGGGCTGGAACTGTAGCTCGCACTGAGTACGACCTATATCCTGAAATAGCCCGAAACCATCTTCCGATGTAATGCCAGCTGCGTGAATTACTCCATGCAGAGTACCAAAGCGTTCGATGGCCTGGTTTACCGCCTGCTGCATCTGCTGACTGTCCGCTGCATTGGCCTGGACAACAAGTACCTCAGCTCCCAGTGCCTCGATTGACTGAATCCGCCGAATCTTCTGACTGGTGGAATCCATTGGTTCATGATTCTCTAACCAGGTCGGCCACTCGTCTTTCGCAGGAAGATAAGAACGTCCTGTGAGGAGTAACTTCGCCTGAACAGTTTGCGCCAGATGCTCAGCCAGGACAAGTCCAACACCTCCCAATCCTCCAGTGATCAGGTAAACGCCATGCTCGCGGAAGGGCGGATTTTCGGTAACAGGAGTTTCCAATCTGATCGGCTTATAGGTCTGAACCCAGCGTTGATGGTGACGATAGGCCACAGTAACATCGCGCGTGCTGGCTGTACATTCTGCAAGCAACTGGTTCAACGTCCGGTTAGTCAGCGTATCTGCATTGGGTGTAGCCAGGTCGATACTGCGACAGGTGATGTTAGGCTGCTCCTGTGGAATGACGCGGCAGACAGCTTGAATGGGCAACTTCTCAGGGCAAATGGTCTCTTGACCGGTCACCGCCTGCATGTGATTCGAGATGACGAGAATGCTCAGCGGCTCCTCGTAGATCTGTACTCCCAGAGCTTGTGCCAGGAACAGCAGACTATAAAAGCCACGCTCTTGTTGTATTTGGAAACTCGCAGGTCCTCTGCTCAGTTCAAACGGAGAACTGAAGCTCCAGAGGTGAAGTACGGTACGAGGTAGCAACTGGGTAGCGGCTAATTGTTTACAGAGGGCCTTGTAATCATCCTGCTCACCAGGTCGAATGGTATAATTTTGCTCATTCTCACACGCAAACTGTGTTCCTGCATATACGCACACACAGGAGTGTCCGTTCCGTCTCAGGCGTTCTGACATACGCTGACCCAGACCACAGGCATCTACAAAGATCAACCAGGGAGATTGGGCCGTGCTTGTCTGGTCGTCAGGAGCGAGCAAGAGGGGGGCTTGCTCCCAGGTGGGCAGATAGAACCAATCAGCGAGATCCTTCAGCTTACCCTTACGCGATCTGGTTGTATTTCTCGACTGTCCTTTGGAAGTATCGATCCAATAGCGTTGACGCTCGAAGGGATAAGTCGGTAAGAGTACGCGATGACGATACTCAGCGACATAGAATGCCTGCCAGTCTATAGCAACACCAGCCAGCCAGAGTTTACCCAGGGCTGTCAATACATAACTGCTATCAGATTGTTGCTCGTAGACCGTAGGTAGTGTTGGAATGACCATTGAGAGACGATGTTGTCCACAATCGGCATGCTGTTTGGCAAAAGCGCTCAGGGACTGTCCAGGTCCGACTTCTAACAGTGCGAGTCGAGTGTCCTCCAAGATCTGGCTCAGGCCATCGGCAAAGCGAACGGTCTGGCACATATGTTGTGCCCAATAGTTGGGATCGACGGCCTGCTCATCAGTAATCCAGGTGCCGGTTACGTTCGAGATATAGGGTATAGCAGGTGGATGGAATGAGATCTCTTGCACCAATTGGGTGAGTGGTTCGATGACTGGCTCAAGCATGCTTGAATGAAATGCATGGGTAGTTTCCACACGCTGTGTGATAATACCCAGATCGGTCAGGTGGCCCTCAAGCATTTCGATGGCATCGGTAGGTCCAGCCAGTACACAGGTGGAAGAGCCGTTGACAGCGGCCAGCGAGATCTGCTCATCCAGGTAGCTTTGGACGCTTCTCTCCGAGAGTGCGACCGCGATCATTGCTCCTGGCTCTATTTCCTGAACGAGTTTTGCCCGACCTGCGACTAGCTTTAAGGCGTCCTCTAACGAGAGTACTCCAGACAGGCAAGCCGCCACATATTCACCCAGGCTATAGCCGAGCATCGCCTGAGGACGAATGCCCCACTGCATAAACAGGTGTGCCAGAGCATACTCAATGACGAAGACGGCTGGTTGTGAGAGTGCCGTTCGCTTTAAGCGTTCAAGTGGCGTGTTTAATCTCTCATTATTACGCTTAAACAGAGATTTCAGATTAAGACCAGATTGAGCAGTCTTGCCGTTGCGGCCTGTCGCCTGCTGGCTGGCTTTCAGTTGATGGTCCTCTTCAGAGAGTATTTCCCAAATGTCACAACCCAGATGTGTTTTGAGTAGAGCAGAACAGCGATCGATCATTTCGCGGAAAACCGGTTCATCATCGTATAATTCATTCGTTATGCCCACAAATTGTTCACCGACACCTGGGAAAAGAAAGGCCACGGGCCTATCTCGTTGCTCCTGCTGACTTACAAACAGTCGACGTGGATCATTCTTGAGCAGGGCCGTCGCTGCCTCACTGGCATCATGGCAGACCAGCACCTGACGATGCGCAAATGCAGTACGCCCAACCTGCAAGGTGTAGGCTACATCTGCTAGCTTGATTTCTGGATGCACTTGCAGATAGCTGCCTAAGCGCTGGCTTGCCTCCTGCAATGCTGTCTTTGTTCTGGCTGAGAGTTGTAGGATCTGCCAGGGACGTGAGTCGGAGGATGCCTCTTGCAAAGGAGCCTCCTCGACGATGACATGCACATTGGTACCGCCCATACCCAGCGAATTGACACCCGCTCGCCGGGGTTGGGAGCCGCGTGGCCAATCGGAGAGATGCGTATTGACATAGAAGGGACTTCGCTCAAAGTCGATCTCTGGATTGGGTGCCTGGTAATGCAGGCTGGCCGGGATCTGCTCATGCTGGAGGGCCAGGATCGTTTTGATTAGCCCGGAGATGCCTGCAGCACGATCCAGGTGGCCAACGTTAGTTTTCACCGAACCAATCGCACAGTACTGTTGTCGGTCCGTCTCTTTGCGATACGCACGGGTCAGGGAGGCCAGTTCGATGGGATCACCTAACTTGGTAGCGGTTCCGTGGGCTTCCACATAGCTGATGCTTTCTGGGGAGACTCCGGCATTGGCCAGGGCATCCTGGACGACCTGAGCCTGTCCAACGACGCTGGGAGCAGTGTAACTCACCTTGAGGGAACCATCATTGTTGATGGCCGAACCCTTGAGGACCGCCAGGATCTGGTCGCCATCCTCTTGAGCATCGGCCAGACGCTTCAGGACAACCACCCCGACACCGTCGCCAAACATGCTTCCCCTGGCCTGGGCATCAAAGGTACGACAGTGGCCATCGGGGGACTCCATGCCGCCTGGTTCATAGTGATATCCTCTCTGGACCGGAACACTAACAGAGACACCACCAGCCAGGCTCATATCGCATTCGCCATTGAGCAGACTCTGGCAGGCCAGATGCACAGCGACCAGGGAGGTGGAACAGAAGGTTTGCACAGCCAGGCTCGGTCCGGTCAGATGGAGCTTGTAAGAGACTGCTGTGGTCAGTGAATTTTTGTCCATGCTAATCGCTATTTGGTAATCATTAAAGACCTCCCGTAAAGAGGCAACCAGATCGGGTTGCAGGAGAATAGCATGGAGATAGGTACTGATATTCGCGCCACCAAAGACACCGATGCGTCCCTCATAGTTCTCTGGAGCATAGCCAGCACGTTCGAGCACCTCCCAACTGCATTCCAGGAAGAGACGATGCTGGGGATCAAGCAGTTCAGCTTCGCGTGGGTTATAGCCAAAGAAGGAAGCATCAAACCGTTCTACCTGCTCAGAGGGGAGTATGGGACGGGCTTTGACGTACTGCGGATCACGCAAGGCTGCTGGATCGACACCGGCCTGGAGCAGTTCTTCCTCGCTAAAGAAAGTGATTGACTCAACACCTCCTTGCAGGTTCTGCCAGAACTGCTCCACGCTGCTGGCACCTGGAAAGCGACCGGTCATGGCGATCACGGCAATCTCTGAAGCGCCCTGACGGGTGCGAGCCTGTTGACGACGCTGCTGGAAACGATCCTCTGGTGCTATTGGTGCCTCCTCAGGCAGCGACGAGAGCGTTGAGTACAGATAGTCGGCCATAGCGCTGATGGTTGGAGCCTCGAAGAGTGCGACAACGGAAAGCTGGATCTGAAGCAGTTTGCGGATGCGGGCAACTACCTGCAAACCATTGAGGGAGTTGCCGCCCAGGTCGAAGAAGTTCTCATAGAGACCAACCTGGGGCAGGCCGAGCACTTCTTGCCAGACCGACATGAGCATTTGTTCATACTCACTGCGTGGTAGCCGTCGACCAGGGGTTGGCAGTGTCTGTGTAGACGACACTGCCATTTGCTGCTCCGTTCCGTCTGGTTCCTGACGCAAGGCTTCCAGCAGGACCCACTGGCGAATGCGGGTAGTCAGGTCTCCGGTAGAGTTGATCAGGTGTGGAATATTGTGGGTCGAGAGAACACGAGCGATAGCCTGACATCCCTGTTCAGCCGTCATTGCATAGACGGCAACTGTCGAACCTAACGAACCGTCCTGGTTGGTTTGTACCTGCCAGGTATCCCAGTTGACTGTGAGCCAGGGAGTACTGGTTTGCTGATTGATATGCTGTACGAAAGCATCCATGAACGCATTGGCGGCGGCATAACCGGCAAGACCCAGGCCACCTAAGATAGCGGAGATTGACGAGAAGATCAGGAAGAAATCCAGTTCACGGTCTTGCAGAACATTTTGCAATGTGTAGAGACCGTAGACCTTGGGTTGGAATTGAGTTTCGCATTCCTGACGTCCAATATCCTGAATGGTCTTAAATGTTTGTTCATCCGAGATACCTGCCAGGTGAAAGACACCGTTCAGTTGTCCAAACCGGGTCGTAGTGAGCTGTAGTACCTGGCGCATCTGTGCCTCATCGGCAACATCCGCCTGGAGCAACAGAACCTCAGATCCCAGGGCCTCAAGCTCCTGAACCTGACGAATTTTGCGGGTGATACTATTCTCTGTGGGATGGTTCTCTAACCAGGAAGACCATTCCTCACGTGCAGGGAGACCTGTGCGCCCGATCAGGATCAGGCGCGCCTGAAGTGTTCTGGCTAAATAAGCTGCCAGTACAGGACCAATGCCACCGAAGCCACCAGTTAGCAGGTAGACACCATGATCCCGTAGATAGCGCGGGCGTGTTCCGGTTGCTTCGAGATGAATGGCTGCATAATCCTGAACAAAACGTGTGGTCCCGCGATAGGCTACGACAGGATCGGTATGTGTACCAGTTAAGTCGGGAATGAGCTGATCTAAGAGGGTTGTCTGCGCCTCACTTTTTGACCAGGCAATGTCAATAGATCGACAGGTCAGGCTCATATTATCTTGAGGGATGACCTTGCATAGACCAAGCGTGGTTGCTTTCTCTGGATGAACGACATCCTGACTGTCAACGTGCTGAGCATGATTGGAGAGAGTGAAGATCTGAACTGACCTCGCTGTAGACCTGATTTCCAAGCTCCTGGGCCAGCGCGAGCAGACTATAGAAACCTGTTTCCTGACGAGCCTGGAAGAGGGTCGGCTCGGTCGGTACTGTATGCTCGTCCGTAACGTTCCAGCAATGGACTACTTTCTGCGGAACCTGCTTAGCAGAAACGAGCGCAGAAATCAGACTTTTGTAATCAGCTTGCTCACCAGGACGGACAAGATAATTTGTGTGATCCAGGCGTGTGAATTGCGAGCCAACACGTACATGTACGACACTATGTCCAGCTTTGAGTAGTCTGGTAGCAATCTGGTCAGCCAGTCCGCATTCATCCATAAAGATCAGCCAGTGCCGTCGCGAATCAAGCGTTTGAGCAGGAGGTACGGTAGCTTTTTGCCATGTTGGTTGGTAAAACCAGTCGGCAATATCTGGCTTTTTGCCTGTGTTGGATTGAGCTAGCTGTTGTTGCTGTACTCTCTCCTCAGCAAGAGAGGGAACCCAGTAGCGCCGACGTTCGAAGGGGTATGTCGGTAAGGGTATCCGCTGACGGCTCTCATTGTGATAGAGAAGCGACCAGTCTATGGTCACTCCTGCCAACCAGAGTTTGCCCAGCGTGCCTAACAGGGCTGCTGTACCCTGCGTCTGCTCACCGTCAACAGTCAGAGCTGGTGCGGTAAGAGCCATATATTCAAGAGAATCGATACTATACTCATTAATACATGCCGTAAGCAATTGCCCGGTGCCGATCTCAAGCAAGATATGTTCAGTCTCCTGTAAGAGCACCGAGAGACTGTCTGGAGTGTGAGCAAAGTGGTTGCCGCTACGTGCCCAATAGAGTGGGTCGGTGGCCTGTTCATTCGTCATCCAGGTACCGGTCTCACCCGATAGTAAAGGAATCTGGGGAGTGGAGAGTTGAAAGCGTTGGGTGATTGCGTGTCTGGCCTCAAGAGAGTCAGATTGATGGGCAACGATCTTCAAGGCATCCTCCAGCGAGAGAACACCAGAGAGGCAGGCGGTGACAAATTCTCCGACCCCTTCGCCTAATAAGGCCTGCGGAGGAAGCCCACATTGAATAAGGATCTGGGCCAGGGCATATTCTATGACGAATAGTGCAATCTGGATGAGCACTGGCGAGAACTGTATTTGCTTATATGTTTGGGAATCTGCATCTGGTGAGAGATGCAATATCTGGCGAAAGTCAGCACAAAGCTGAGGTTGCAGCAGGGCGCAACAGTTCTCCATCGTTTCGTGAAACGAGACATGCCGTGTGTAGAGCTCTCGTGTCTGTAGTAGAAGTTGCTCATCGAGGACTTCGCTTCCAGGAAAGAGGAAGCCAGAGCTGCGATCCCGACGATCTACAGATGCTTTGAGCAGGGGTTCAGGTACATCGCCAAGCAGAGTGGCTATAGCTGGCTCCCTCTTCTGACAGAGAAGCAGGCTACGATAGCGAAATGCGCTCCGTCCCACCTGGAGTGTATAGGCCACATCCTCAAGTGGAGACTCAGTATGTTGAGAGAGATAATCAGCCAGGTTCAACTCCATGTGTTCCAGGCTTGTTTCTGTCTTGGCCGAGAGCAGTAACAGGTGCCAGTTCCCTGAGTCAGCAGTGCGCTGTGGCTCGGGAGCCTCCTCCAGGATCATATGGACATTGGTGCCACCCAGACCAAACGAGCTGACACCAGCACGGCGGGGACCATTCTCGCAGAGCCAGGGGCGCAAGGCAGTGTTGACATAGAAGGCACTATTAGAGAGATCGTTTTCTGCGCTACTCTGCTGGTAGTTGAGACTAGGGGGCAACTGCTTATGATAGAGAGCCAGAGCGGTCTTGATCATGCCGGCCACACCAGCCACACGATCCAGGTGCCCTACATTGGGTTTGACAGAACCAATGGCACAGAATTGCTTTTTGTCGGTCTGAGCTTCGAAAGCTTTCCGCATAGCTGCCAGCTCTACCGCATCACCCAGTCTGGTACCCGTACCATGAGTTTCGATATAGCTAATGCTCTCAGCAGGGACATCGGCATAGCTGAGTGCACCGAGAATAACGCTGGCCTGTCCATCAACGCCAGGGGCAGTATAACTGACACGCAGATTGCCATCATTGTTGATTGTCGAGCCGCGAATAAGAGCATAAATGGTATCGCCATCTTGCAAAGCGTCGTTGAAACGTTTGAGGGTCACCACACCAACAGCACTACCCATCACGCTGCCCTGTGCTTTGGCGTCAAAAGTGCGGCACTCGCCATCAGGGGAGAGGATATTGCCTTCTTCATAGAGATAACCATGACTATGGGGAATTTGCAGTGAGACACCACCGGCCAACGCCACATCGCTCTCGTAGTTGAGCAGACTCTGGCAAGCCATGTGCACAGCAACCAGCGAAGTGGAGCAGAAGGTCTGTACTGCTACAGCGGGTCCCTTAAGATTGAGCTTATAAGAGACCGTCGAAGAGAGTGAGTCACGATCATTACCAGCTATCGATTTGCAACTGACCCAACGTCTCCAGTAAATCCGGATGGGGATGGAGATTATGCTGTAAGTAGGAACTAAATGCAGAGCCAGCAAAGACACCAATGAGACCACGATAGGTAGAGGGATCATAGCCAGCATGTTCGAGCGCTTGCCAGGCACATTCCAGGAAGAGACGGTGTTGCGGGTCCATCATCGTAGCTTCGCGTGGCGTGTAGCCAAAGAAGGCGGCGTCAAACTGATCGATCTCAGTCAGCGGTGCGCCAGCCTTAACGTAGTTCGGCAGTGAGAGCAGGGCCGGCTCCACGCCAGCGGCCAGCAGTTCTTCATCAGAGAAGAAACGGATAGATTTGACGCCGTCAGCGATATTCTGCCAGAATGCCTCGGTGTCAGATGCACCTGGGAAACGTCCCGACATACCAACGAGCGCAAGCGCCGAGTCATACGAGCTATCATAATCCTGTATATATGACATATCCCTTATACCCCTCATCTGCTATTTTTATGTTTTTCGCATTCAGTGCATGCCCTGCACCTGCGGGTAACTACCGTGTTACCCTGCCTGCCTCACGGATACGCTGCTTAAGTCCCGCTCGACGTTTTTCGCTGCGTCCCTGCCACTCATCGACAGACATTTCTGTCTTACCCTTCTCGATAAAGCGAGCCAGGGTACTTACAGTGGGAGCCTCGTAAATCACATGGGAGGCAAGAGTCTTCATACTAAGTTTTTTCTTTAAACGTCCCACCAGATCCATGCCGAGCAGAGAGTTTCCTCCTAGCTCAAAGAAGTTGTCGTCAATGCCAACTGGTGTAATGCCCAGTAGTTCCTCCCAGATTGCTGTAATCTGCCGTTCCAGGTCGCTATTGGGGGCCGTATAGGCACTGGCCAGAGACGGACGCGGATGAGTCTCGCGATTTTGGCGGCTCTGCTGTGTCTGTTGTAGGACTGCCGCCGCAGTAAATGATTTACTCTGTTCAGCGACAATTTGAAAATTCTGAGTAGAGACAACAACATGCGGCAGATTAGCAGAGAGAATGCGCACAAATGCATCCGTACCCTCAGTAAATGAGATGCCGAATGTATTGCGATGAGCGCGAAAGTACTCTTGAGCCTCAATGTTGTAGCCAGCCAGGCCATTTTCCCAGGCATTCCATTGCCATTCTCCCCAGTCGATAGCAATTGTGCGTCCGTGGGTATGCGCAAAGCGGCGAGCATAAGCATCTAAGTAGGCATTCGCGGCACAATAATCGACCTGTCCTGGTCCGCCACCCGTGATGGATGTCATTGAAGAGAAGAGTACCAGGAAGTCGAGCGCTTGATCACGTAGCACGCGCTCCAGCGCGCGCGTGCCTTGAATCTTTGAGCTAATAACCTGCGCGGTCTGTTCAGCCGTCTTGAGTTGGATCAGGCCAATACCGGGAACACCAGCAGCGTGCAAGACACCATGGAGCGCTCCGAAGGTTGTAAGCGTTTGCTCCACTACGGAGCGCATCTGGGCTTCGTCGGAGACATCTGCTTTGACAACAAGTACCTCAGATCCCAGTTCTTCTAGTTGTAGGACCTGACGAATAGTACGACCTATGCCTGTTACTTCGCCCTGACTGGTAAGGATATCGGGCCATTCCTGACGAGGTGGGAGACCATTGCGCCCAATCAGGACCAGCTTGGCTTTAACCTGCTGTGCCAGATAGTTCGCCATAGCAAGTGCAATACCACCCAGCCCACCAGTGATGAGATAGACTCCCTGCTGACGCAGACGACTTGACTGCGGCTCTGGTATTTGCAGAGGAGCCGGCTCAAAGTGCTGAACCCAGCGTCTATTGCTTCGTAATGCAACTACTTCATTGGCCTCGCCTAGCGTCAGTTCTTCTAAGAGCTGGTGAACGAGTGTCTCTTCCTGACGGCTGCCTGGAGTAGGGAGGGCCACATCGATGCTACGACAGCTTAGATTGGCATATTCCTGAGGGATGACACGACAGGGGCCAATCACCGTAGCTTTTTCAGGCTGTATCAGGTCATCTCCCAGTACCTCCTGGGCCTCATTAGAGATGATCGAGATCTCGCACTGCTCAACTTCCTGATCCCCTAGCGCCTGGGCAAGTGCGATCAGGCTATAGAAGCCATGTTGAAGGGTATTATCTAGCTCTGCCTGCTTGTCAGGAGGTGTAACGCTCCAAAGATGGACAATTCTGGCAGGCGTTTTATCTTTCTCTGCCAGTTCTGCGAACAACTCATCATAATCCGCACGCAGGGAGGGACGAACAGTATAGGTATCCTCTGGCAATCTGGTGAAACCTGTACCGGGTTTAACTGTGATAACATGTTGCCCATGACTGGCGAGCTGACTCTTCAGTTGTAAGCCAGGGCCATCGCCATCGACAAAGATCAACCAGGAGTGCGATATCGCCAGAGGATTGGTATTTTTATTGGCTGTGAGCGGAAGCCCCTGTTTCCAGGTGGGCACAGAGAACCAATTTGTCAAATCTGGAGTACGTGCAAGCTCATCTAAGGGGCTGCTGAACTCAGTAGACTTGTCGGAGACACTGGCAATCGCCTGCTGCTTTTTGGGTGGATCAACCCAATAGCTTTGTCGCTCAAATGGATACGTTGGTAGGGGAACGCGCAAGCGTTGTTCGTGTGTATAGAAACCACTCCAATCAAGGGTAACGCCAGCTAACCAGAGTGCCCCAATCGTATTTAATAAAAAGGCCTGCTCAGAACCGTGTTCGTAGGATGAAGGAATGGTCGGCAGTACAAGCGAGTTTCGCTCACGTTTACAGGCAGGATGTTGCTTGACGAACGAGCAGAGAGATTGACCAGGGCCAACCTCTAGCAGCAAAAGTTCTGGCTTTTGAAGCAGTTGCTCTACACCATCGGCGAAGCGAACTGTCTGGCACATGTGTTGCGCCCAATAAGTAGGATCAGTAGCCTGTTCGTCTGTGATCCAGGTGCCTGTCACATTGGAGAGATAAGGAATCTGGGGAGGATTCAATGTAACGCGGCGTACAAATTGGTCAGAGACTCACGCAGTGGGTCCAGCATGTTTGAGTGGAAAGCATGCGTCGTCTCAACCTGACGATAGACAATTTCCTGCTGATCCAGACGTCTCTGCAAGTTCTGGATTGCCTGGGGAGGGCCAGCCAGTACGCAGGTGCTGGGAGCATTTATCGTCGCCAGACTAATCTGATCACTTAAGAAAGGCTGTATTTCACGCTCAGAGAGGGCTATCGCTAACATGACACCTGCGGGTTGCTCCTGAAATCAACTGTGCTCGTTTGGCTACTAGCAGCAGGGCATCTTCAAACGAAAGCACACCGGAGAGGCAGGCCGCTACATATTCACCTACACTATAGCCGAGCATGGCCTGTGGACGTATGCCCCAACTCATGAGTAACTGAGAGAGGGCATACTCGATAATAAAGACAGCGGGTTGTGCCAGTGAGGTCTGTTTCAAGTGCCCCGCACCGGCACCAGATGTGCGTCCATTGCGACCGACCATGGCACGCAGGTCCGGTACAGCGCTAACACGGCCGTTACCCTGCTCGCGAGCTGTTTCGGGCGGGAAAATAACTTCTTTGAGAGAGATGCCCAATACTTGTTTGAGATAGTCACAACAGCGATCAATAGTCTCGCGGAAGATAGCTTCCTGACGGTAAAGTTCCTGTGTCACGCCAACATACTGTTCACCCAGACCGGGGAAGAGAAAGGCAACAGGACGATCGCGAAATGCCTCACTGGCGGTCCGCACACGGTTATTAGAAGAGGAGGAGCGCAGAAGTGTGAGGGCCTCAGTGCGATCTCGGCAGACGAGCATACGGCGATGGTTAAAGATATTTCGACCACTTTGTAGCGTGTAAGCTACATCCTCCAGGGCCAGTTCTGGATGCTTTTGGAGATGTGACAGCAGGTTAGTCGTAGCTTGTTGCAAGGCTGTCTCGGTCTTGGCTGAAAGCAGCAGCAGTTGCCAGGGACGTGAGGGACTCCCAGGAACTAGCTCAGGGGCCTCTTCTAGAATGACATGCGCGTTTGTGCCTCCCAGACCAAAGGAACTGACACCAGCGCGGCGCGGTGTATGCTGACGTGGCCAATCTTGCAGGGTTGTATTGACATAGAAGGGACTATTTTGTAGATCGATATCGTCACTTGCCTGCTCAAAGTTGAGACTGGGCGGCAATTGCTTATGGGAAAGGGCAAGGGCCGTTTTAATCAGGCCGGTCACACCAGCAGCACGATCAAGGTGACCAACATTGGGTTTGACCGAACCGATAGCACAGAACTGTTTCGTTGAGGTCCGATCCTCAAATGCTTTCATCATTGCAGCTAACTCTACCGCATCGCCCATCTCCGTCGCTGTGCCGTGTGCTTCAATATAATTGATACTATCGATATCGACACCAGCGTTACCGATAGCCTCCGCGATCACCTCAGTTTGGCCGTCTAATCCAGGAGCGGTAATACTGACCCGATGACTTCCATCGTTATTGACCGCCGAGCCGCGAATAACCGCATAAATATGATCGCCGCTTTTGAGGGCATCTTCGAGGCGTTTGAAGAGCACGACGCCGACACCGTGACCCATCACGCTACCTTGCGCTTTAGCATCAAAGGTACGGCACTCTCCATCAGGCGAAACGATGCCACCCTCCTCATAAAAATAGCCACCCGTATGTGGTACGCTGATCGCGACACCACCAGCCATCGCCATATCACACTCGTAATTCAACAGGCTCTGGCAGGCCATGTGGACAGCCACCAGCGAGGTCGAGCAGAAGGTCTGCACAACAACGCAGGGACCCTTGAGATTCAGTTTGTAAGCAACGGTGGAGGTCAGGGCATCGCGCTCGTTGCCCACAGAGGCCTGGACCACACCGACAGTCTCTAGAAATGTCGGATCGGCATAGAGATTATTTACCAGATAAGAACAGAAGCTGGAACCAGCGTAGAGAGCGATTAAGCCATGATCAGACTCAGTATTGTAACCCGCGCCTTCCAGGGTCTCCCAGGCACACTCCAGGAAGAGGCGGTGTTGCGGGTCCATTAGTTCTGCTTCACGTGGTGTATAGCCAAAGAAGGAGGCATCGAACTGATCGATATGTTCCAGCAATGAACCCGCTTTAACAAAGTTCGGCTGGTTAAGTTGGACGGGATCTATGCCTGCCGCTAGCAGTTCTTCATCGGAAAAGATCTGGATGGATTTGACGCCAGCGGCAATATTCTGCCAGAACGCTTCGACATTCTGTGCGCCGGGGAAGCGCCCCGACATGCCAATCAGGGCAAGTGCTCCATCATATTCACTATCGGGCGACTGCAAGCTTGTCATATATCCTCGCTATCTTGTTCTTTTGGTTTCACGCACACGCTGCTTCAAGCTACCTCTACGTTTCTCACCACGCTCAAAGCGACCCTTGACTGCCTCGTTGGATTTACCTTTCTCAATATATTGAGCCATGTCACTGACCGAAGGAGCTTCGTAGAGAACATGTGAGGCCAGAGTTTCCAGGTTGAAGCTTCGGCGTAAACGAGCAATCAGGTCGATACCATTCAGAGAATTACCACCAAGTTCAAAGAAGTTATCGTTAATGCCAATTGGAGAGATGCCGAGCAACTCTTCCCAGATGGCCACGATCTTCTGCTCCGCCTCATTTCTAGGTGGAACATATGATCCAACCAGATCAGGACGTGGATGAATCGTCCTGGACTGTTGCTGAAGAATGGTGCTGGCCGTAAAGTTTTTACTCTGTTCGGCAATGATACGGAAATCCTGGGTCGATACAACCATATGTGGCATCTCAGCGGAGAGTGCTCGCAAAAGAGCTTCGGTTCCCTCTTCAAAAGCGATGCCGAACTTCTGGCGATTTTCACGCAGAAGAGTCTGTACCTCGGAATCATAACCAGCCAGACCTGCTTCCCAGGCGTTCCACTGCCACTCGCCCCAGTCGAGAGCGATGGTTGGCCACTCCCCACCTATACGGCTATGAGCATAGGCATCCAGGAAGGCATTGGCCGCACAATAATCGATCTGTCCTGGGCCACCTCCAGTTGTAGAAGTGATGGAGGAAAAGAGTACTAGAAAGTCCAGGGGTTGACCCTCTAAAACGCGTTCGAGAACCAGAGTTCCCTGAACTTTGGGAGCTAGCACCTGTGCGGCCTGTTCAGCTTTCTTGAGTTGGGTCAGACCAACACCGGGTAGGCCCGCTGTATGCAGAACTCCATGCAGGGGACCGAAGGTCACCTGAGTCTGCTCGATAACTGCCCGCATCTGGAACTCGTCCGAGATATCAGCTTGCAGGAACAAAACCTGTGCTCCCAGGGCTTCCAGTTCCTCAACCTTACGGATACGCCGCTCAAGTTCCGGGCTGCTTTGCTCAGAGGCAAGAAGCTCGGACCATTGTTCGCGAGGGGGAAGTCCGTGACGCCCAACGAGGACCAACCTGGCCTGTACTTCGCGGGCCAGCCATTCGGCAAAGGCCAGTCCGATGCCGCCAAAGCCACCAGTGATCAGGTAGACGCCATTTTGTTGTAGGCGAGCAAGCGGTTGTGTCGGGCTATTGGAGCTATCCAGGCGCATGGCCTCAAAGCCAGGAACCCAGCGACGATTGCTGCGTAGTGCAACAACCGCATCACTCGTCTCTGATGTCAGTTCTCCCACCAATTGACGCAGGAGTACATCCTCCTGTCGACCACTGGAGCGAGGCAGGATAACATCAATACTTCGACAACTCAGGTTGGGATATTCTTGTGGCACAACGCGACATGGACCCATTAGCGTTGCCTTGAGTGGTGAAATCTCCTCGTGTCCCGTGACATTTTGCATATCGTTGGAGATGATGATAATCTGGCAGCGCTCAAGATCTGTATCGCCCAGCGCCTGGGCTAAGGCGAAGAGGCTATAGAAGCTCCTGTTCAAAAGATTCTCTGATGTTAATTGCTCCTGTGTTACCGTCCACAGATGCACAATTTTGTGTGGCATCTTGCCGCTGGCATGCAGATCTTTCAGCAGGGCAGCGTAGTCACTCTGTGCTTCTGGCCGTAGCGAGTATTGGATAGCATAAGGAGTATTCAGCCGGGCAAAACTCTCTCCTGACCGTACGGTGATGACCTCGTCACCTCTGTGCTGTAGCTGCTCAGCGAGCCGTTGACCAAGACCACAGGTATCGAGAAAGAGTAACCATGTCTGTTGTTGGGTTGGTTCGACGGTGAGAACTGGTAACAATGGAGCAGAGTGTTTCCAGCCGGGAATATAGAACCAGTCCGCGAGTGGCTCTCTTTTCAAAGATCCCATGACATCTTTCAGCGATGGAGACGAAGAGGGTAGACCAAACGTCAGGCCGCTCTCCTTGCGCGGCTCCAACCAGTAACGCTGACGTTCAAACGGATATGTGGGAAGTGCTGTGCGCTGCCGACGTTCCTGGGTGTAAAAGCCAGTCCAGTTGACTGGAACGCCGCATTGCCAGAGCTTGCCCAGCATCGAAAGAAGGAAAGCTTGCTCGGACTGGTGCTCATGAATGGCGGGCAGGGTAGAAACCATTAGCGACATGCGCTCACGATTGCAGTCGGGATGCTGTCGGGCAAAGGAAGAGAGCGACTGGCCGGGTCCGATCTCGATCAGGACCTGGTCAGTCTCCTGTAACAGATGGCCAATACCGTCAGCGAAACGAACAGTCTGGCACATATGCTCAGCCCAGTAGGCAGGATTCGTAGCTTGTTCTGCTGTGATCCAGGTACCTGTCACATTCGATATATACGGAATTTTTGGTGGATGTAACGTGAGTGTACTGGCCAGCGCGGTCACCTGCTCGCGGAGCGGTTCCAGTTGCGCTGAGTGGAAAGCGTGGGTCGTCTCAACGCGCCGGTGAGCAATTTCGTCCCGCTCCAACTGCGCAATGAGAGTCTTGATCGCCTCAACAGGACCAGCCAGCACAGAGATAGCCGGTCCATTGATGGCTGCCAGGCTGATATGTTCGTTCAAGTAGGGTTTGACTGCTTCTTCTGGTAGCGAGACCGCAACCATGGCTCCGGCTGGCTGCTCTTGAATCAGTTGGGCGCGGTGTGCCACCAGGGTCAGGGCGTCATCCAGCGAGAGCACACCTGCCAGACAGGCCGCGACATATTCGCCCAGGCTATAACCGAGCATGGCTTGTGGATTGAGACCCCACTGGATCAACAACTGAGCCAGGGCGTATTCAACAATAAAGAGGATTGGCTGGGCCAGGGATGTACGTGACAGTTGTTCCTGCTGGGGAGATGCATGGTTGCCATTATGTCCATTTTTATTTGTCTGAGCGTGGCCATTGCGTCCAAGCAGTGCGCGTAGATCTGGCTCAGCAGTTTTCTGCTGGCTCTGTCCGTTTCTGGCAGCAGAAGCATTGCCTTCAGCAAATAACACCTCGAGTGCATTAACATTCATAACCCGTTGCAGAACTGTACAACAACGATCCAGCGTCTCGCGGAAGAACGGTTCCTGCTGGTATAGTTCCTGGGTCATACCAACATAGTGTTCACCAACACCCGCAAAGAGGAAGGCCACAGGTCGGTCTGTCCTGTTCTCGGTCAGGATTGGTAGAGGTCCAGTGAGCAGGTTTTGGGCTTCCTCTCCGCTGCGACAGAGCAGGACACTGCGTCGTTCGAAGCGTCGTCTCCCTACCTGCAAGGTGTAGGCTATATCGGCCAGATTGCCTTCGGGTTCCTGTTGAAGGGCATCTCGTAAACGCTGCTTGATCTGCTCAAGGGCGGTCTCCGTACGGGCAGAGAGCACAAGCAGTTGCCAGGGGCGCGAGGGACCTGAGGGTTCACGCAGAGGTGCCTCCTCAACAATCACATGGGCATTGGTGCCACCCATACCCAGTGAATTGATCCCCGCACGACGAGGTGTGGCGGCGCGGAGCCAGGGTCGCAAATGTGTATTGACGAAAAATGGACTCCGCTCGAAATCGATCTCTGGATTGGGTGATTGATAATGTAAGCTCGCGGGGATCTGTTCATTGCGTAGAGCCAGGACTGTCTTGATCAGTCCAGAAACACCTGCTGCACGATCCAGGTGTCCAACGTTGGTTTTGACCGAGCCGATGGCACAATAGTTGACACGGTCGGTCTGGGTTCGATAGGCTTTGGTCAGAGAAGCCATTTCGATGGGATCGCCCAGTTCGGTAGCAGTGCCATGAGCTTCAACGTAACTGATGCTCTCAGCGGAAACATCTGCGTTAGCTAAGGCTGCCTGCACCACTGCGGCCTGTCCAACCACGCTCGGCGCGGCATAACTGACCTTGAGTGAGCCATCATTGTTAACGGCAGACCCTTTGATGACTGCCAGAATGTTATCACCATCCTCCAAAGCATCCGAAAGTCGTTTGAGCGCGACGACGCCGACACCGTCACCAAACATGCTCCCTTTGGCCTTTGCATCGAAGGTGCGGCAGTGACCATCGGGAGATTCCATACCTCCGGGCTCATAAAGATGTCCTTGAACAGAGGGTACCTGAATAGATGAGCCACCAGCTAGAGCCAGATCGCATTCGCCGTTGAGTAAGCTCTGACTGGCCATGTGAACAGCCACCAGCGAAGTCGAACAGAAGGTTTGCACCGTCAGGCTGGGTCCACGCAGATTGAGTTTATAGGAGACTGAAGAGGTTAACGAGTCCTTATCGTTGCCCGCCAGGATCTGGAAGGTATTAGTACCTTCCAGATCCTTGGGATCGGCAGAGAAGAGGTAGGTACTGATATTAGTTCCGCCAAAGATACCGATCAAGCCATCGTAGGTCTGACTATCATAGCCAGCTTGCTCTAAGACCTCCCAGGCACATTCAAGGAAGATGCGATGCTGTGGATCAGTCAGCTCGGCCTCGCGTGGACTATAGCCGAAGAAGGCTGCATCGAAGCCCTGAACCAGTTCTGGCGAGAGAATTGGGCGAGCCGGCACATAGTTAGGGGCCTGAATAAGAGTCGGATCAATGCCCGCTGCTTCCAGCTCCTCAGGGGTAAAGAAGCTAACACTCTCAACACCTGCCTGAAGGTTCTGCCAGAACTGTTCGGTAGTGCTGGCACCAGGAAAGCGCCCACTCATACCGATGAGCGCAACTCCCTGATTACCAACTGATCGACGTGCTTTCGTACGTCGATCAGCAAGGTGGTCGCTGATCTGTACCGTTTCAGGCTCTGGCCGTAGATAGTGAGTCAGTGCACTGATTGTGGGAGCTTCAAAGAGTGCCACTGCGGGAATAGGTCGACGGAAGGCTTTTTTCAGTTTGCTAATGACCTCCAGAGCGATCAGTGAGTTACCGCCCAGGTCAAAGAAGTTCTCGTAGATGCCCACATCCTGTACACCCAGCACCTCTTGCCAGATGGTCGTGATGATATGCTCATAGTCACCGCTGACTGGAGGTGGGGCGGCCTGGAGTGTGCTCTGCTCGTTTTGTTGTAAGCTATCCAGGCGGAGCCATTGCTCTAAACGTGCTTGCAGATCCCCAGTAGAGTTCACCAGGTGTGTCTCTCCGCTAGCGAACACGCGTAACATGGCATCGATAGCCTCTGCTGGTTGCATAGCAAACGCTGCGATCGTACCTCCGAGGGCACCATGAGCATTTTGCTTAACCTGCCAGGTGTCCCAGTTGACTGTGAGCCAGGGGGTCGTCGAGTTCTGATTATAGCGTTGAGCAAAGGCGTCCAGAAAGATATTAGAGGCGGTATAGGCCGCAAAACCCAGGCCACCCAGTACAGCAGAGAGCGAAGAAAAGAGTAAGCAGAAATCCAGCTCGATGCCTGCTACCGCCTGAGCTAGAGCATAGGTACCATAGACTTTAGATTGGAAGTGCACATCGCAGGTAGAGCGTTCGAGTTGTTGAACTGCCTGGAAAGCGCTCTCCTCTGTAATACCCGCTGCATGGAAGACTCCATGCAATGCTCCAAAGATAGAGTGCGTCTCCTGTACAATAGTGTGCAACAGATCGGCATCAGCAACATTGGCCTGATAGACCAGGATCTGTGCACCATGTTCCTCCAACGCCTGTAAACGAGCTATCTTGAGGCTGAGCGGATCATCAGCCGGGTGGGTTTGTAGCCATTCAGACCACTGCTGACGAGGAGGCAAACCAGAGCGACCCAGGAGAACCAGACGTGCCTCAAAGGTGCGAGCCAGATACTCTGCCAGGATGAGGCCAATGCCTCCCAGGCCACCTGTGATCAGGTAAACTCCTTGCTTGCGGAACGGTGACTGCTCAAGAGGAACCGGGGGAAGCGATCTCGCTTCATGCTGCTGAACCCAGCGTTTGCCCTGCCGGTAAGCTACCACGTTGGCAGTCGGATGCAAACACTTCCGCAATCAACGAGACTGCAATATCCGACCAGTTACCATCCTCTGGAACATCCAGGTCGATGCTACAACAGGCAATGTTGAGCGGCTCTTGTGGAATGACTTTGCAGATACCCAAAAGAGGGGCCTTTTCTGGCTGAACTATGTCATCGGACAGCACGGCCTGTGCATGGGTAGAGAGTGCAAAGATGGTAAGTGACTGCTCGTAGGTGTGTGCTGATAGAGCCTGTGTGAGCCAGAGCAGACTGAAGAAACCTTGCTCTTGCATGACGGGAAACGTGGTTGGGCTGAAAGAAAGCTCCTGGTTGGTCACGTTCCAGCAGTGCAGTACGCGACGTGGTAGAGTACCCTGCTGAGCGATCGTATCACAGAGGAGACGATAATCGGCAGGCTCCTGCGGTCGGATGTGGAACGTATGCGTATCTATCTGGGCAAACTGCTCAGCGGCCTGGACACTGATGACTGGTGAGCCTTGCTGTGTCAGATGGGTAATAATCTGTGCTCCCAGGCCACTATTATCAGACAGGACCAGCCAGGGCGACTTTGTCGCGGTGACGCTGGTTGATTGAAGCGAGACCTGTTGCCAGGTTAACTTATAGAACCAATCGGCGATATCGGATTTACGTTTGATAAGTGTGGCACCCGATGACGTGCTGGTGGTGCGAACAGGCTGTTGCAGAGCTGCCAACCAGTAACGTTGACGCTCAAATGGATAGGTTGGCAGTGGAATATGTCGTCTGTGCTCAGTGCTATAAAAGCTTGGCCAGTCGGGAGTGACACCAATCATCCAGAGTTTACCCAACGCGGTCAGCAGAGATGCACCATCCGGTTGTCGTTCGTAACCACCAGACAGTGTGGCCACAATTTTGAGCAAGCGTTCGCGTGTACAGGCCGGATGTTGTTTGACAAAAGAACTGAGGGCCTGACCAGGACCAACTTCGAGTAGAGCATAGTCCGTATCATTTAGCATATGAGCGACGCCATCAGCAAAACGAACCGTCTGGCACATATGGTCTGCCCAGTAAGTTGGATCAGTGGCCTGTTCTGCTGTGATCCAGTCTCCTGTCACATTCGAGAGATAAGGAATTTGCGGAGCATGCAGTGAAATATTGCTAACCAGTGCATTCAAAGGTGCTCTCAGAGGCTCAAGCATAGAAGAATGAAAGGCATGAGTCGTCTCAACACGGCGATGGGCGATCTCTTTCTGTTGCAACTGCTGTTCCACCTGTGCAATGGCATCGGGGGAACCCGCAAGCACGCAGGTTGAGGGTGCGTTAATAACTGCCAGGCTGACCTGCTCACTGAGGTAGGACTGGATGTGCTCCTCGGAAAGGGCCACTGCGAGCATCACACCGGCGGCCTGTTGCTCAATAAGTTGAGCACGGCGGGTAACCAGGGTCAGGGCATCCTCTAGAGAGAAAACTCCGGCCAGACAAGCAGCCGTGTACTCACCCAGGCTATAGCCGAGCAGAGCTTGCGGTCGCAGTCCCCACTGCATCAGGAGCTGAGCCAGGGCATATTCGAGAATAAACACTGCTGGTTGGGCCAGTTCTGTTTGTTTCAATTGTTCAGAAGCCGGAGTACTGACGTGACCGTTGCGCTCAAAAAGAGCGCGTCCATTGGATTTAGGCGTATTAGTTGATGCCGGGTTCTGTATCTCCGCTGGATAGAGCACGTTGTACAGATCCAGGCTGAACTCTTTTTTAACGAAGGCACAACAACGATCAACAACCTCACGGAACATGGCTTCTTGTTGATAAAGTTCCCAGGTCATACCGACCGTTTGCTCGCCGACCCCTGGTAAGAGGAAAGCCACTACCTGCTCGCGCTGATCCTGCTGGAGTGTGAGCACGCGGCGAGAGTCCGGAGATTGTAGTGCTGCAATAGCATCTTCGCGGTTGCGGCAGACAAGCATGCGTCTGTGGTCAAAGACCCAACGACCGACCTGTAAGGTATGAGCGACATCTGCAAACTCTGTTTCTGTGTGTGTTTGCAGATAATCGAGCAGGTTCTGGGTTGCTTGCTGTAATGCTGTTTCAGTTTTGGCCGAGAGCAACAACAACTGCCAGGGTCGCGAAGGACTGTCTGGAGAGAGTTCTGGTGCTTGCTCTAAGACCAAATGTACGTTAGTCCCACCCATACCCAGAGAATTGATACCGGCGCGGAGAGGTTGCTCGGCTATGCGCGGCCAGGGACTCAATTGAGTATTAACATAGAATGGGCTGCTGGCGAAATCAATCTCGGGATTAGGTGATTGATAATGCAGACTGGCTGGAATTTGCTCATGTTTGAGAGCCATAACGGTTTTGATCAGCGAGGTCACACCGGCAGCACGATCCAGGTGTCCAACATTGGTTTTGACTGAGCCAATGGCACAGTAGCCGATCTTATCAGTATGCTGGCGATAGGCTCGTGTCAACGATGCGATCTCGATAGGATCACCAAGCGCGGTGGCAGTACCATGAGTTTCCACATAGCTGATGCTCTCGGCTGGGACACCTGCGCTCTCAAGTGCCTGCGTGACCACATCCGACTGTCCAATCACGCTGGGAGCACTATAACTGACTTTCAGAGAGCCATCATTATTAATTGCTGAGCCTTTGATTACCGCATGAACTGTATCGCCATCCTTCAAGGCGTCCGACAGACGTTTTAAGACGACCACACCGACACCATCGCCAAGTACGCTACCCTCAGATTGAGCATCGAAGGCACGGCAATGTCCGTCAGACGACTCTTGTCCGCCCTCTATGAACGTGTAGCCGGCACGATCAGGAACTCGTATTGAGGCACCGCCAGCCATAGCTATATCACACTCACCTTGCAGCAGACTCTGACACGCCAGATGCGTGGCAACCAGGGAGGTTGAACAGAAGGTCTGCACCGCAAAGCTTGGGCCACGCAGGTTCATTTTATAGGAAACTGTTGAGGTTAATGAGTCTTTGTCGTTGCCGATGCTGATTTGGAACCCATCGATCTCTTTGATTGCCTCGGGTGCTCTGAGGAGCAGAGTGATCAAATAGAAGCTCAAGTTGATACCACCAAAGACACCGATCAGTCCCTCATAGGTCTGACTATTATAGCCAGCCTGTTCCATTGCTTCCCAGGAGCATTCGAGGAAGAGGCGGTGTTGTGGATCGGTTAATTCTGCTTCACGCGGACTGTAACCAAAGAAGTTGGCATCGAACTGATCAATTTGATCCAGAACAGGTCGGGCCTTTACATAATCAGGATTGTTAAGTTCCTCCGGATCAACGCCAGCAGCAAGTAATTCCTCATCGGTGAAAGTCGTAATGGATTCTTTGCCTTCGCAAAGATTTTGCCAGAACTGTTCGACGGTAGATGCTCCAGGAAAACGACCAGACATACCTATGACAGCTATGTCCTCTTGTTGGGTAGCTGCCTTAGCCCGCCGTCGTCGTTGTGTGAGTTCCTGGCGTTGCTTATCGACAGGTACAGTAGCATTGGCGGGGCGCAAGTATTTGGCTAGCGCACTGACGGTGGGCGCTTCAAAGAGCGCAACAGCCGGAATTTGCATCTTGAAGGCTTTTTTAAGTCGGGCGATGACTTCAAGTGCTACCAGAGAGTTGCCACCTATATCGAAGAAATTATCATAGAGTCCGATCCGCTCGATACCCAATGTCCGCTGCCAGATCTCGGCAATTTTTTCTTCATAGTCCTCCTCCCCAACTGTCAGAGAGATAACTGGATTGCCATCAGACGTATGCACAGTTGAGTCTATCTCTTCCGACAAGGACTGAGGACGGAGCCACTGAAGCATACGCGCCTGTAGGTCCCCTGTCGAATTCACCAGATGTGTGTGTCCGCTAGAAAGGGCATGGGACAGAGCCTCAACTCCTTCATCAGGGGCCATAGCAAACGCCATAACGGTGGCACCTAGCGCACTAGATGTATTCTCTTTAACCAGCCAGGTATCCCAACTGATACTGATCCACGCATTGGTGGAGTTGGCCCGGTTGGATGTGTGGGCAAAGGCATCCAGGAAGATATTGGCTGCACTGTATGCTCCGAAGCCTATACCACCGAGCACAGTGGATAAGGATGAGAAGAGTAAACAGAAATCCAGGGGCAGATCTTGCAGTGCCTGTGCGAGAGCATAGGTACCATAGACCTTAGCCTGAAAATGGAGTTCACTGGTATCGCGATTAGTATTTTCAATGGCAGTGAAGGCTTTCTCATCCGTAATGCCTGCCGCGTGGAAGACGCCATGTAGAGCACCGAAGGTAGAGAGTGTCTCCTGTACGATGGCTTGCACTTGAGCCTGGTTGGCAATATCTGCCTGATAGAAATGTACCTGTCCACCCTGTGCCTCGATAGATTGTAGTCGGCGAATTTTCTGGCTTGTGTTTTCATTTGCATCGTGGCTCGCCAGCCAGTTTGACCATTCCTCGCGAACAGGGAAAGCAGAGCGTCCAACCAACACAATGCGGGCCTGCTCCGTACGGGCAAGATACTCAGCCAGGGTTAATCCGATACCGCCCAGGCCGCCTGTGATCAGGTAGACACCCCGCTGGCGAAATATGGGAGCCTCTGGTGAACTGCCGGATAGAGAACGTGCTTGATAGGTTTGTACATAACGTTCTGTGCTACGATAGGCTACGACAGGGTCGGTTGCTGAGTGAGTACACTCGGCAATAACATGGTCTATAGTTGGTGTATGTTCCCAGGAACCATTTTCTGGAAACTCTATATCAATGCTGCGGCAGGTAATATTGAGCAATTCCTGCGGAATGACTTTACAGGCTCCCAGGATGGTTGTTTTGCCAGGTGAGAGGTGTTCCTGACCATGTACCGTTTGCAAATGAGTAGAGAGGACAAGTAACTGGAACGACTCGTCGTAGTACTGTGCTGCAAGAGCCTGGGTCAGGTAGAGCAAGCTGTAAAATCCACACTCTTGTTGTGCCGCGAAGACATTAGCAGTAAGTGCCTGTGTATCAGCTGTCACGCTCCAACAGTGTAGAATACGATGGGACAACTGATTTTTGCTAGCCAGCTCCTGGCAGAGACGGAGATAATCGGCACTATCACCAGGGCGAATTGAGAAGGTGTGTGGATCAGATTGCAAGAACTGGTCACCAGCGTACACACGCACAACGCGATTGCCTTGTTGAAGTAATCGGTTAGCGAGTAGCTCCCCCAGGCCGCTACTATCCAGGAAGATAAGCCAGGATTGAGGTGATGACAAGGGAGGCCCGGACAGTGTTACACGCTCCCAGGATGGTTGATAGAACCAATCAGTCTTGGCAGGTTTCTTGCTGACCGCTGAAATGGCTGGTGTAGAGGTTTCTGCATGTTGCCGCGCAGGCGCTTCAAGCCAGTAACGCTGACGCTCGAATGGATAAGTTGGCAAGGATAGACGCTGGCGGCGTTCGTCAATGTAGAGGCTAGACCATTCGATAGAGACTCCAGCCAGCCAGAGTTGACCAAGGGCGGTGTATAGTGCAGCAGAGACCTCTTCTGAATGCTCGGATAAGATAGTGATGATGCGCTCATGAGCACTGTTCAGGGCAGGTATTGGGCTAATGGTGAGTAATATAGCGTCCGTGCTCTGTAGGAGTGTGTTCGCACACTCTGAGAAACGAACAGGCTGACTCAGTAGTGCAAGCCAGTATGAGGGAGTGGTAGCCTGCTCATCGGTTATCCAGGTGCCAGTGGCACTGGAAAGATAGGGAATATTTGGTGGATTAAGCTGAATGGTATCGAGCAGACCAGCCAGTGCCTCACGCAGCGCTGCCTGCTCTTCCGGCTGACTACGGAAGATGAGTTCGTTTTGGATGACCAGGGTAAGGGCATCTTCCAATGAGAAAATACCTGCGAGACAGGCAGCAACATACTCGCTGATGTGCTCGCCAAGTAGTGCAACAGGTCGAATACCTCGCTGTATAAAGAATTGAGCCAGGGCATATGTGATGACAAAAAGCGCTACGGGTGATGTGTGCAGATTTGTGTCATCTGGCTGATCAGTCAGCAGTTCATCCAGTAGCGTCTCTGCCTGTTGCTCTTGTAGAATTTCCTGGCAGCGATTGATGATTTCCTGAAAGGCCGGTTCCTCTTGATATAGCTGTCGTGCCATGGAGATATGCTGTGCTTGCAGGGCAGGCAACAGGAAGGCAACTATACGATCACGATTGACTTGATACGAAGAAGGTGCAGAATGTGAACTGGCCTGTTTCAGATTGGTAATGGCCTGCGTATGATTCTGGGCAACCACAAAGCGACGATGGTTAAACTCACCTCGTCCGACCTGGAGCGTGTAGGCAATATCTGCCAGATTTTCGGTACTGTGTGTTTCCAGATAAGAGGCCAGATTTGTGGTTGCGTTAGCGAGTGCGCCGGCTGTTTTAGCCGAGATGACCAGCAGTTGCCTGAATTGGGCCGGACTGGATGGTTCCAGCACCGGGGCTTCTTCCAGCACCACATGAGCATTTGTCCCACCAACACCGAATGAGCTTACCCCTGCTCTACGTGGTGTCTCCCCAACTGCCCAATCTTGTAACTGCGTATTGACATAGAAGGGGCTGTTAGCAAGATCCACATCGTCGCTGGCACGTTCATAATTCAGACTGGGCGGAAGCTGCCTGTGATTGAGAGCCATTGTAGCCTTGATCAGACCAGTTACACCAGAGGCACGATCCAGGTGTCCAACATTAGGTTTGACCGATCCGATGGCGCAGAATTGTTTCTTTTGAGTGCTACGGCCAAAAGCTTTTTTCATCGCTGCCAGCTCGATCGAGTCACCAAGCGATGTTGCAGTACCATGCGTTTCGATGTAGTCGATGGACTCAACATCGATATTCGCATTGCTTAGAGCCTGAGCAATGATCTCTGATTGCCCACCCAGGCCGGGAGCAGTATAACTAACGCGTACACTACCATCGTTATTGACCGACGAGCCGAGGATTGTTGCATAGATATGATCACCATCTTCGAGAGCATCTTCCAGGCGTTTGAGCAACACGATACCAGCGCCGTTACCCATCACGCTGCCCTGTCCACGAGCATCGAAGGTGCGGCACTCACCATCGGGCGAGAGGATGCCACCTTCAGTATAGTGATAACCGGCGATCTGAGGAACAGTGATACTCACACCACCAGCTAAAGCCATATCGCAATCATAGTTGAGAAGCGACTGGCTGGCCAGATGTACTGCTACGAGCGACGTTGAACAGTAGGTTTGCACAGAGACGCTGGGGCCGCGCAGATTAAGTTTATAAGAAATAGTGGGAGAAAGAGAATCTTTATCATTGCCGATCGAAGCTTGTAGCTCACCAATGATATTCATCAACTCAGTATTTGCATGTAAATGGCGTAAATAGTATGTGCTAAAGGCTGAACCGGTAAATACGCCAACCAGATCCTGGTATGTCTCAGGGTTATAGCCTGCATCCTCCAGGGCCTCCCAGGCACATTCCAGCAGGATACGTTGCTGGGGATCAGTGATCTCAGCCTCACGGGGAGAGAACTTGAAGAACGAGGCATCGAATAGATCAATATCAGCAAGAGGTGCTCCAGCTTTGACATAGTTGGGCTGTGTGAGTAATGTGGGATCGACGCCGGAGGTCAGTAATTCCTCATCAGAGAAGAAACGGATCGACTTTACCCCATCGGTTATGTTCCGCCAGAACTCCTCGACGTTACGTGCACCAGGAAAGCGCCCAGACATACCAATGAGCGCAATTGACGCAGTATAATTTGTATTCTCTGAAGTAGAGTGTTCCATAGGTCCTCTCTATCTCGCTCTTCTAGTTTCTTGTCTTCGTTGCTTCAGACTCTCTCTGCGCTGTTCACTCCGTTTTTGCGTCTTGTTGGCTTTATCGGCTGGCTCATCCTGGTTACGCTGCTCTAGATACTGAGCCATAGAGCCAACTGAAGGTGCCTCAAAGAGAACGTGTGCAGGAAGATCTGCAACGTCAACGAGCTTCCTGGTTCGGTTCATCAATTCCCCACCAAGCAATGAATTGCCACCCAGCTCAAAGAAGTTATCGTGAATGCCAACCTGTTCAACGTTTAACATGTGAGCCCACAGAGATGCGATTTCGCGTTCCATCTTGTTTCGTGGAGCAACGTACGAGGTCTCCAGTTCAGGACGCCGCACGACATTTGTAGTTTGTCTGAGCTGTTTCTCCTGTGAGATGCTGCTTACGGTAAGGACTTTGCCTAGTTCGAGCACCTGCTGGAAGTCTTGGGGTGAGACGATGACATGAGTTTGTGTGCTGGCTAACGAACGAGCCAGTGCTTCCATGCCTTCTTCGAAGGACAAACCAAAGCGTTTGCGATTCTCGCGGAGCAGATCGGCCATATCTCCATAGCCTGCCAGACCCTCCTCCCAGGCATTCCACTGCCATTCACCCCAGTCAATCGTCAGAACTTTGTATGGCTTGTGATGACGGTTATGTGCATAGGCATCCAGGAAGGCATTGGCGGCGCTATAGTCCACCTGACCGGCACCGCCGATCATCGAAGTGACAGATGAGAACAGTACCAGAAAATCCAGTGACTGCTCGGTCAAAACGCGTTCCAGTACCAGCGTACCCTGCACTTTGGGTAACAACACACTGGCTGCTTGCTCAGGAGTTTTGAATTGTAGTAGTCCAGTGCCAGGCACACCAGCAGCATGAAAGACACCCTGGACAGGTCCAAACTGTCTGTTAGCCCGCTGTATGGCTGTGCGCATTTGCGCTTCGTTTGCCACATCGGCCTGGAGTACCAGTACCTGGCTGCCCGCTTCTTCCATACGTAGAATGTGACGAATTTGTCGTACTGTGTTTGCCTGCTCCTCAGATGTATGTTGCAGAATATGGGGCCATTGGCTACGCTCCGGCAAGCCATGACGTCCTAACAGGACCAGCCTGGCTTGAATACTCCGTGCCAGATATTCCGCTACGGCCAGGCCGATACCACCCAGGCCACCTGTGATCAGGTAGACACCGTGTTGATGCAACGGGCTATGAGACGACGCTGGCAGGCGAAGCGGTTCATAGCTGGGAAGCCAGCGCCGACCACTACGCAGAGCGATGATTGTTTCATTCGTCGCAGGTAGAACAATTTCGCGGAGGAGTTGGCCTTTCCAGGTATCAGAGTAACCATTGGCAAGTTCGTGCATATCCAGGTCGATAGCGCGACAGGTCAGATGTGTATATTCCTGAGAGATAACCTTGCAGGCACCGAGAAGGCTGGCCTTGGTTGGGCACAGGGATTCGTGACCCAGCACATCATGGACCTGGGTAGAGATAACTGAGAGCGTATGTTGTTCCTGTCCTGCGTCACCCAGTGCCTGGGCAATGGCAAAGAGACTATAGAAACTGCGTAGTAAAAGTTCGTCCTGCTCCTGCAAATCGTTCGAGAACTTGTGAGATTCTACCGTCCACAGATGGACAACATGCCGGGGCATTTTGCCCTGTTTGCGCAATGATTGGAAGAGTGCCTGGTAGTCAGAGCGAACTGCCGGGCGCAGTTGGTAAGTTTGAGCATTATGCTGTACCCAATGAGGGCCAGTTTGTACTGTAACGACATCCTGTCCATGTGTCTGAAGAGTCTGAACGAGCCAGGAGCCTATGTCATCCCCATCCGTAAGGATAAGCCAACAATATTTTTGCTGGAAGCTTTGCCCAATATGTATACCATCTGATGGGATTGCCTGCTTCCACAAAGGCAGATAGAACCAATCAGCAAGGTCTGATTTTTTCGCCGCACTGGTTTGTAGTGAGGTTTTTGTTTGGGAAGAGGGCTGCTGAACCGCAAACCAGTGGCGCTGTCGTTCGAAGGCATAGTTAGGTAGGGAAACATATGAGTGGCGTTCATCGGTATAGAAGCCTTGCCAATCCAGCGGGACACCAGCCAGCCAGAGCTTGCCGAGTGTTGTGAGCAGGGAAGCATAGTGTGACTGGTCATCAGAGGTAAAGGTAGAGAATATCAAGGACATGTGTTCGCGTGTACAGGCCGGATGTTGTTTGACAAAAGAACTGAGGGCCTGACCAGGACCGACTTCGAGCAGAGCATAGTCCGTCTCTTCTAGCAGACGAGCGACGCCATCGGCGAAGCGGACTGTCTGGCACATGTGAGCGGCCCAGTAGGTTGGATCGGTTGCCTGCTCAGCGGTGATCCAGTCTCCTGTCACATTCGAGAGATAAGGAATTTGCGGAGCGTGCAGTGAAATGTTGCTAACCAGTGCATTTAAAGGTGCTCGCAGAGACTCAAGCATGAAAGAGTGAAAGGCATGGGTCGTCTCAACACGGCGGTGGGCGATCTCTTTCTGTTGCAACTGCTGTTCCACCTGCGCAATAGCATCTGGAGAGCCTGCAAGCACACAGGTTGAAGGTGCATTAATAGCTGCCAGACTGACCTGCTCACTGAGATAGGGCTGGATGTGCTCCTCAGAGAGAGCCACTGCAAGCATCACACCGGATGCCTGTTGTTCAATGAGTTGGGCACGGCGGGTGACCAGGGTCAGGGCATCTTCTAGAGAGAAGACTCCGGCCAGACATGCAGCAACATATTCACCCAGGCTATAGCCGAGCAGGGCTTGCGGGCGCAGTCCCCACTGCATAAGAAGTTGAGCCAGGGCATATTCGAGAATAAATACCGCTGGTTGGGCCAGAGTCGTCTGTTTGTATTGTTGCCAGTTTTGCTGGTCGGATGCTTCGGATGCTCCATTGCGACCGAGCAGTTTTGAGAGATTGCGCATGCGCAGGTCGGAGTTGCCGGCAGAGGGTTCTGGCTTGTTATTGACAATGGGTGTTATCAAGTGAGCAGAGGCACCATTTAAGGCTTGCTCAGAGAACAGTGTGCTCAGGTCCAATCCAAGCTGGTCCCTCAGAAAGGTGCTGCATATATCGACTGTCTTGCGGAACGATGGCTCCTCTTTATAGAGAGCCTGAATACTATTACCATAGCGCTCTCCCAGGCCTGGGAGCAGAAAGGCGATTGGACGATGATGGGCTGTCTGGCCATTGCGTACACTGTTGATGATGCGTTTGGGATCACGATTAGTAAGCGCTGAGATAGCATCTTCTTTACTATGGCAGAGCAGCATACGACGAGCATGAAGACGACTGCGACCAGCCTGAAGTGTATAGATAACATCTGCGAAAGGGACTTTGGGATGTGAGCTGAGATATGCAATGAGATTGTCTGTGTTCTTTTCGAGGGCAGCCTCCGTTTTAGCCGAGAGCACAAGCAGGTGCATCGATCGCTGTGTCTCCTGCATGGCTGGTGTGGGAGCTTCCTCCAGGACAATATGTGCGTTTGTGCCGGACCAACCGAATGAGCTGACACCTGCGATGCGTGTGGCCTCTTCTGAGGTCCAGGGCGTTCTAAAAGTAGGAATAATGATAGGACGCTCTTCCCAGGCTACATGTGGATTAAGATCTTTTAAGTTTAGATGAGGTGGTATCTCGCGATGCTGTAGGGCGAGAACTGTTTTGATAAGGCCAGCGATGCCAGAAGCGCCAGTCAGGTGCCCAATATTTGTTTTAACTGAACCGACCATTAATGGTTGTTGGTCTGTGCGATCCTGTCCAAGCACCGTGTTAAGGGCTTCGATTTCAATGGGATCGCCAAGAGCAGTCCCTGAGCCATGGGCCTCTACATAGCTGACGCGTAAGGGATCTACCTGAGCATTGGCCAAAGCCTGATGGATGACAGCCTCCTGGGCCAGCTGGTTGGGAGCCGTAATGCCGTTGCTACGCCCATCCTGATTGACGGCTGAGCCGCGAATGATAGCGAGAATGGGATTGTTATCAGCAATGGCATCAGAAAGGCGCTTGAGAATGATGACGCCACAACCTTCGCCCATGACAAAACCATCGGCGGACGCATCAAACGATTTACAGAGTCCATCAGAGGACAACATGCCCATTTTACAGGCGTTGACGATAGTGTCAGCCAGTAAAATAGAGCTGGTTCCTCCCACCAGGGCAAGGTTACAATCTTTGTTGCGTAGACTCTGGCAAGCAAGGTGGGCAGCCACCAGCGACGAGGAACAGGCAGTATCCACGGTCAGAGTAGGCCCCCGAAAATCGAATAAATAGGCTAAGCGACCAGCTGCTATGCTGGAAGCACTACCAATGCCAAAATAGGGATCGTCAACATGGGTACCATCACCCTGGCTGATTTGTAACTGAGCATATTCCTGGTTATTCATCATGCCGACAAAGACACCAGTTCGACTGCCTGCGAGAGGGCTACTGGCCAGACCTGCATTCTCCAGAGCTTCCCAGGCAACTTCGAGCAGTATACGCTGTTGGGGTTCCATACGCAGAGCTTCACGAGCAGATATTTCAAAGAAATGAGCATCAAACAGCGAAATATCCTGCATGAAGCAACCATGTTGCGTATACATTTTGCCAGGAGTGCTGGGAGAGGGATCATAGAAATCGTTAATATTCCAGCGCTCAAGGGGAATTTCCGTTACCGCATTTTGCCCTCGTTTTAGCAGTTGCCAGAATGCTTCCGGTGTATTTGCACCGCCAGGGAAGCGGCAGGCCATACCGACAATCGCCACTGGCTCGTTGAAAGTCTTTGGATCGATGTTAGTCTGCGCAGACATGCCGAAGCTGTTTTCAGCCTCGTTTGCCAGGTACCTGGCGAGGTGTTCAATACTGGGATAGGTATAGATGAGAGTAGGCGAAAGTGTGCGTCCAAGCCACTGCTCAAGATCACCAGACAAGCCAACGGCATTCACTGAATGAAGACCATAGTTTTTCAATGGTGTAGCAATATCAATGCCCGATGGATCGACTTCGAGAATTTCAGAAAGTCTCGTCAAGAGCCAATGCTGAATTTCTCTGAGTGATCGACGTATCTGCCGTACGCTTTTTGGTTGATCCGCAGGCTGCTGCTCACTGTTCGCTTTGAGCATTCCAGAGCTCCAGTCTTCCAGCAAGAAACTCGGCGCGACAGGCCCGGCGTTGTAATTTTCCGCTGGACGTTTTTAGAATACTGCCAAATTTAAGTAGCACCAGATGAGCAATTTGCAGCCCATACTCTTCAGACACAGCTGTACGTATAGCAGTGATAACCTCTTGCGGATCGAGGGGTTTGCGCGATATACTGGCTTCCTGCTCATCAGAGGGAAGCCTGGGTTGGTAGCGTGCCGCAATCTCAACCAGCACCACCAACTGCTCGGTTCCATTCTCCTCAATGGAGCAGGCAACACAACAATCAGAACGGATGGCATAATGGCTTCGTTCCACCGTCAATTCAATATCTTGTGGATAATAGTTGCTACCATGAATGATGATCAGATCCTTGTGGCGACCTGTCACAAAGAGAATGTCATCCAGCATAAAGCCAAGGTCACCGGTACGGAGGAAGGGGCCTTCATGTGTATCTGCAAGATAAGCCTTGAACACTTGTTCTGTCTCTTCGCGCCTGTTCCAGTAGCCCTGCGTCACAATCGGACCAGATGTCCAGATCTCGCCAATGTGATCAGGAGAGCATATGGTATGGGTCTCAGGGTCGACCACGATCACTCGCTGGTCGGGGGCGAACTCTTTATAGCCAACAATGGGTTTAGCATTCTCTTCGAGGGGATCAACTTCGATCGCTCGTCCCTGCTTTAGCTCTTCCTGATGAAAGCTACGTAAAACTGGTGGGCAGAATTTCATACTCCCCGCCAACACCAGCGTCGTTTCAGCCATACCATAGCCGGGAAAGAATGTCTCATAGTGGAAACCAGCAGGTCCGAAGGTTTGTGTAAAACGATCTATTGTCTCTTTACGAACAGGTTCACCCCCACAGACGGCTACCTCCCAATGGCTGAGATCGAGTGTCGCGATTTGTTCGGGTGTTACTTTATTACAACAGAGCTCGAAGGCAAAATTGGGTGCATGGCTCATGGTAGCTTGTAATGAAGACATTGTCTCCAGCCAGAAGAATGGGCGTTGTAAGAATGTAACTGGCAAAATCATGGTAGTTGGACAGCCCACATAAACAGAGTGCAAAAGACCGCAGATGAGGCCCATATCATGAAAGGGAGGGAGCCAGGTTACGATATGGCTATCTAAGCCCTGCGTACTAAGACGGTTAACTTCTGTTATGTTAGCTATGAGGTTGCGATGCGTTACCATTACTCCTCTCGGGGTGCCTGTAGAGCCAGAGGTGTATTGAAGAAAGGCGAGTGAGGATGGATCAGTCTTGAACTCCTGCCATTGATCAGCCTCGTCATCTTCAAGCATATCGGTAGCGATCCAGTTCAGGTTTTTCAGATGCGGGACTAACGAAAAATAGCGTCGCAGATCCGCCAGTACTTTCGCCGTCGTCAGGACAATTTCAGCTTGCGCATCCATAGCGATAGCTTGAATACGAGGGATAGAGCGTGCAGAGTGAGGAGGATAGCCTGGGATAGCGATGGCTCCGGCATATAAGCAGCCAAAGAAGGCCATGACATACTCCAGACCGGGAGGATGAAGGATCAGCACGGGTTTACCAGTGGAGCCTTTCTCCTGGAGAAGAACTGCTATCGCTCGTGCTTTGCAATCCAGCTCCGCATAGGAGATGCGAGTTGCGCCATTATCGCCAGGGCGTGTAAAAGCATAGGCATCTCGATGCGGCTGGTATTCTGCTCTCCAACGCAACACATCTACTAATGTTGATATCTTAACACCTGGGGCAATTTGAAACGTGCTCATTCATACTACTCCAGACTAATGACAGTGTCTTATCAAAATATATATCTCTCTCCACAAGAATACTGTAGTTATACCAACTTTACATGTTAAAAATGAAGTATCTTTATTACGTTTAAAAGGGATTGCCTATTACTGTTAGAACATTAGTCAGCTTCCTTTTGAACGGCAGATTTGGGTTACCAAATTAGCATTTGCTATACATAAGCATTGCTGGACCCAGATATGCTATCAGATAGTTCGTATGTATCAATCCGACCCGACCTGGCCACTGGCATTTTGTAAAAAAGTGCCGGGTGCTTGAATGAATTTGTTCTTTACCATATGTAAAAGGTATGTATGTAGGAGTTGCTCATTGGCAACGGGAGTTTGTATATTCGTTTCAGCCAGTGCCGCGAGCGTAAAGCGGTTATCGCAAATGACTTCAGGTGATTGGGCAGTAGGTGATTGCGAGTGGGTCGGCTGAAGGGAAAGAAATAAGAAGGGTGAGAGACCATGATCTTTGTTTTCGCTGACAAAGGCAATGAGTGCTTTAAGCCATGTGGCATAATCAACCTTCTGAAGTGGATAGCCAAAGTCATTAATCCATTGCGTGATGTCGTTAACTTTTGTGCCAATGGGATCACAAAGATGGAAAGCCTGGCCTGATGAAGTTTTGCTCAGTGAGAGTGCAACAACGGCCTGGCTCACATAGTCCACTGGAGTAAACTCAAACATTGACTCCTCGGCAAGTATGGGTCGTTTACCCAGCAGAATGCAAGCCTTGACCATATGACAGACGACATCATCTAAGCGCCAGAAACCAGTCTGGCTATCCCCGGTGATGCGCCCCGGTCGGTAGATAGTAACGGGGAGACCGTGTGAGCGAGCAATGGTCACAATCTTTTCAGAGACCCATTTGCTCTGTGCATAGCCACCACGTATGTATTTATGATACTCTGTCGAGTGCTTCCTGTTCGCTTACATGTTGAATGGGCGTCAGTCCTTTGTGTGAAAAGACGCTCAGGGTAGAAATGTAGTGGAGAGGTTTAATGTGGTGTGTGGTGGCCAGGCGAATAATCTCGCGTGTTCCATCCACGTTGGCCGCTTTCATCTGCTGGTAGGGAGCGAAAACATCGACGATGGCACCGTTATGATAGAGAGTATCCAGCTCTCGTGCCAGATTATCAAAGGTTTGCTCAGAGAGACCAAAGCGTGGTTGGGTCAGATCGCCTGGGAGAGGACGAATTCGCGAATGGAACTCTGGTTGCCAGAGGGAGACATTCGAGAGTGCTTGCTGAATTTTGTCTTTTCCCTGCCTCACATCACTGGCACGCACCAGGCAATAGATGTTAGCAGAGGTGCGCTGTAGGAGTTCTGCGAGTAAGAAGGTACCAAGGAAGCCATTTGCTCCGGTGAGAAGGACATTGGCGGGAGCTGTAGGTAGCTCTGCTGGCCACATCTCCGGAGAGATGTCCAGTTCAAGTGTTGCCTCTGCCTGTAAATCTATCGGTTGCGTTTCTGTAGACATCGACCACGGTGAAAATTCGGAAGTGTTGCTGAGCATTTCCGCGATGGCCTTGATGGTGCGACCCTGGAAGATGGCCGCCAGAGGCAGGCGTTTACCAAGCAGTTGTTCGATTAACATCACAAGGCGTATAGTGAGTAAGGAATGACCACCGGAGGTAAAAAAGTCGTCGTAGATGCTGACACGCTCAACACCTAACAACTCGGACCAGATCGCCGCCAGTTGTTCTTCCAAAAGTGTGCGAGGCGCTACATAGTCTTCACGCAGTTTGGCTTCTGGTATCAGCGGCTTCGGAAGAGCATGTCGGTCGATCTTGCCATTGGCGGTCACAGGAAGGCTTTCCAGGAGGACAAAGGCAGCAGGTACCATATATTCAGGGAGGAAGCCAAGTAGATATGAGCGCAGTTCAATGGGTGTAGGTGTACTCCCTCTTTCGGGAACCACGTAAGCTATCAAGCGTTTCTCCCCAGAGGAGTCACGCTGTGCTTCGACAATAGCCACTTGTAGCTCCTGGTGCCTGGCGAGTGTGGCTTCAATTTCTCCTAACTCGATGCGCATGCCTCGAATCTTCACCTGGTGATCTACACGACCAATAAATTCGAGAGAACCGTCTGGCAAGTAACGTGCCAGATCGCCAGTTTTGTAGAGACGCTCCCCCGGCACCTGACTAAGTGGATTTGGGATGAAATATTCGGCTGTAAGATCTCGACGGTTTAGGTAGCCCCGCGCGAGTCCAATACTTCCAATGTACAACTCTCCTGGTACGCCTTCGGGCACAGGGTGAAGATATCGATCCAGGAGATAGATTTGCGTGTTGGCAATAGGACGGCCAATAGGAACAATCTGACGCGTGGACTCTCGCTCGCAGGCCCAGAATGTTACATCAATAGAGGCTTCTGTTGGCCCATAGAGATTATGGAGTTCCGCAGCGAACCTGGCAAAAAAGCGCTCCTGAAACTCGAATGGGAGAATCTCACCGCTACATATGACCTTTCTCAGGCTGCTGCATGTCTCCAGACGAGATTCATCGAGAAATATATGGAGCATCGAAGGTACAAAATGTAATACAGTGATCTGTTGTTCAGCGATAAGCTTCACAAGATAGGCGCTATCTTTATGACCTTCCGGCTCAGCCATTATCAGGCGAGCACCGACAAGCAATGGCCAGAAAAACTCCCAGACGGAGACATCGAAACTGAAAGACGTCTTTTGCAGCACGCGATCGGTTCCCGTAAGGTGATAGGCTTCCTGCATCCAGAGGAGGCGGTTACAGATTCCTTCATGAGAAATCATGACACCTTTTGGTTTTCCAGTAGAGCCGGATGTATAGATCAGATATGCCACATTTCCAGGTAGTGTCTTACACAATGGGTTTGTTCTGCTCTCTTGCCCAATTGCTGTGTCATTACAGAGTACATGGGTACTGTGTTGAGGGAGAACTGTGAGTAAGTGCTCCTGCGTTAATAGCACAGATATCCCAGCATCCTGCAATAGAAAAGCCAGTCGTTCTGCTGGATATGTTGGGTCTAAGGGTACATAAGCAGCTCCTGACTTGAGAGTGGCAAGCAGGGCTATTACCATCTCTACAGAACGCTCCATGCAAATTCCTACCAGGGATTCTGTTCCCGCGTCTAGTTTTTGCAGGTGATGAGCCAGTTGATTGGCGCGATTATTCAGTTCTTGATAGGTTACCTGCTCATTCTGAAATACTACAGCTATGGCATCAGGAGTCTGTTCTGTCTGTATCTCAACCCGCTGATGCAGACACAGATCAAGGGCGTAGTCGGTTCTTGTCTGGTTTCTCTCGTTCAATAATTGCAAGTATTCAGCTTCTGCAAAGAGTGAGAGATCTGAAATACGCTGTTCTGGATCGGCTGCCATTAGCTCGAGCAAGGCCATAAGATCAGTTTTGATGCGTTCAACGAGAGGGATATCAAAGATATCCGTGCTATACTTCAAGACTCCTGACAACCCATTCTTGCTCTCCCAGAGTGTAAGATCGAGATCAAAGACCGTTGTTTCAGCACTATTGGCCAGGAAATCAGTTGTCAAACCAGGGAGAGCGACACGCAACCGAGGGTTATTCTGAAAGGCAAAGAGTGCCTGAAAGAGTGGATTACGACTCATGTCGCGTTCTGGATGTAATTCGGCCAGTAATTTTTCAAAAGGCAGATCCTGGTGGGCATAGGCACCGAGGGCAACAGAGCGCACACGACTAAGTAGCTCACGGAAAGTTGGATTACCCGACATGTCGGTACGCAGGAGCAGCGTGTTAATGAAGTTTCCAATCAAGCCTTCCAGTTCGGATGCGTTACGATTGGCAATGGGAGAGCCCACAACAATGTCATCCTGCCCACTATAGCGAGCAAGAATAGCCTGATAGGCCGCCAGAAGAGTCATATAGAGCGTTGCCCCTTCACGTTGACTCAAGGCTTTCAGTTTTTCGGTGAGCGGTGCAGGAACATGAAGCGGTAGGGTTGCGGCGCGGAAGGTTGGGAAGGCCGGTCGCGGACGGTCTGTAGGCAGTGTAAGTGTAGGGATATCCGCAAGCTGTTTACTCCAGTACTGTTGTAAATGCTCTAAGGTCTCGTTAGTCAATAGCTCGCGCTGCCAGCAGGCATAGTCAGCATATTGGAATGGCAAGTCAGACAGCGGCGAAGGCGTGTTCTCAGCGCAGGCAGTATAGAGTCGCGCAATTTCGCGCAGCAGCACCTCTGTTGCCCAGCCATCCAGGATGATTGCATGGCTGGTGAGCAACAATACATATTCCTCCTCTGCCAGATGAAGAATGGTGGTGCGTAGCAGAGGACCATGGGCGAGATCAAAGATCCTGTGTTTCTCCTGCTCTACCAGGTGCAAGATTGCAAGTTCCTGCTCGGTTTCCGAAAGTTCATGCATATTTATGATGGGGAGCAGGTGGGTCAGTTTGGGAGCAATGACCTGCTTGAGTGTACCATCCTCTTTCACCACAAAGGTTGTGCGTAAAATTTCATGACGCCTGACAATCTCTTGTAGACTATGCTCCAATGCATGTACCTGTAAGGACCCACTCAGGCGTATGCCACCAAAAACAGTGTAGAGGTGCTGTTCTGGATTGAGCTGATCCAGAAACCACTGGCGCTCTTGTGTGAAGGAAAGAGGAAGGTCACGTTCGCGTGAGACTGGTACCAGTTGCGGTGTCTTCTCAAGCCTATTGCCTTGTAGAGCCTGCTTAATAGTCTTCGCCAGTTCGGCAATGGTAGATGAGGAGAAAAATGTTGCCCAGGGAAGAAGTCCGATACCAAAGCCGGACTGAATAGCCATGGCCAGTTGGGGAATGAGCAGCGAATGACCGCCCAGACTAAAGAAATTGTCATGAATACTGATCTGTTCAATATTTAAAAGACGGGACCAGATGCCTACCAGAATCTCAGTAATGGGGTCAATGGCTGCCACAAACTCTGTCTCCAGTAGAGAATGGCTGGTATCGGGCTCCGGAAGCGTACAACGATCTATTTTGCCATTGATGAGTAGAGGAAAGACTTCCAGGTATATAAAGATAGATGGCAGCATATAATCAGGAAGATGCTTGCGCAGAAAACCTCGGAGTTCTTTTTGTGACGCATATTTCTCTGGAGCCAATGTAATATAAGCAACCAGACGTTTGTGCTCAGTGCTATCCTCCCTTAGTAGTACCACACAACCGCTGATCGAGGGGTGCAGACTGAGTGCGGCCTCAATCTCGCCTAGCTCAATGCGGTAGCCGCGTAATTTGATCTGCTGGTCGCGTCGGCCCTGGAACTCGATACTACCGTCAGCACGATAGCGTCCTATGTCACCGGTCCGGTAGAGCCGTCCGCCAGGTTTTTCGCTCCACGGGTCAGGTACAAATGTTTCCGCTGTACGTTGGACATTGCTAATATAACCACGACCAACACCGACACCGCCAATGTAGATCTCACCCCAGATACCGATTGGTTGCGGTTGTTGCTCTGTGTCGAGCACATACACACACAGATTAGGTACTGGCTTGCCAATGGGAGCTAGCACTCCCCATAACTCCAGATCTTCCAGGGAGTAAATTTCCTGATGGGTGACATCATCGGAGCACTCGGTGGGACCGTAAGCGTTGAGCAAGGGAGTAGATGTATAGCGCTGCAACCAACGCTTGCATAGCTCAGTTGGCAGGGCCTCACCTGTGGGAATAACCCAGCGCAGTTGCTTCAGTTCGGCCTGTTCTATATCTCCCGCCTGCATATCAAGTAGAGCGTGTAGCCAGGAGGGTACTCCTTCCAGAATGCTGACATGATCGCGTTGCAGTCGCTGTAACATCGTTTTGGGGTCGGCAACCAACCACTCAGGATAGATACGCGCCTGTGAGCCGACCAGCCAGGGGGCCAGTAGTTGCCAAATAGAGATATCGAAGCATTGGGAAGCAGTCTGGGCTATGATGTCCAGCTTACACAAATTCAGGGCCGTGACTTTAGCCAGGAGATGATTGCGCATTCCGCGCTGTTCAACCATCACACCTTTGGGAAGGCCTGTAGAACCAGAGGTAAAGATGACATAAGCTAGCTGTGCATCTGAGTGGTTGTTATCATCAGGCCTGAAAGCGCCCGAGGGTTCTGTCGTCAGCAGTTGTTCCTGGTAAAGAACCTGTATGGGTATATGGAGAGCACTAATCAGTTGGGAAGCAAGATTCTGGCCACAAAGTAAGAGATGACATTGGCTCTGCTCCAGCATAGCACGCAAGCGAGCCGGTGGATGCTGTGGCTCCAGTGGCAGGTAGACCCCACCAGCTTTGAAGATGGCGAGTACGCTAATCGCCCACAAGACACTGCGTTGGCAATAGAGACCGATGATCTGTTCTGGCAGAACACCACGCTGTTGAAGATGGGCAGCAAGGCGATTTGCGCGGGCATTAAGCTCCCGATAGCTAAGTTGTTCGTGCTCATCACAGACAGCAACGGCGTCAGGTGTACGTTCAACCTGAGCATCAATGAGCTGACAGACACTGCTTGTTTCGAGATCAGTATGTTGAACAGTATTCCAGGCAAAAACGGTCTGCTCCCACTCAGCGTGACTCAGTAGCGGGAGTTCCATAATAGATGCGTCCGGATGCTCAATGATGCCCTCTAAGAGCCTTTGATAGTGACCTACCAGACGTCCAATCGTGTCAGCATTAAAGAGTTCCGTATTATACTCAACATAGCCACTGAGAGCGTGCGAATTCTCTTGCAGAACGATAGAGAGATCGAAACGCGTGGTTTTGACTTCGAATTCGAAAGGAGTCACTATCAACCCCGAGGGTTGAGACTGCGCCAGGGGAACATTTTGCAGTACAAACATTGACTGGAAGATTGGATTGCGACCTGTACTTCGTTCTGGTTGAAGAATCTCAACCAGTTTCTCGAATGGCACATCCTGGTGTTCATAAGCGGCAAGCGCCACCTGGCGAACACGTTGCAGTAATTCGCGAAAGCTCGGTTTTCCCGCCAGACTGGTACGAAATACCAATGTATTCACAAAGCAGCCTAGCAATGGCTCCAATTCAAACTGAATGCGTCCAGCAACTGGACTACCTACAATTACATCCTCCTGAAGCGTATAGCGATAGAGCAGCACATCGAACGCAGCCAGCAGCAGCATAAAGAGCGTTGCGCCTTCTTGCTGGCTCAACTGGTTTGCAGCCTGGTATAACTGGCCTGGCATAGACCAGTTATAACGCCGACCATGATGCATGAGAATGCCGGGGCGTGGGCGGTCAGAAGGTAGTTCCAGGATAGGCAATGGGCTGGCAAGTTGTCGTTGCCAGTAGCTGATCTGCCCATCGAGTGATTTACTCTCCAACCATTGGCGCTGCCAGCAAGCATAATCTGCATATTGGATAGGCAAATCTGGCAAGGAAGAAGGCGAGCCATGACAGTAGGCTTGATAGAGGACAACCAGCTCTTTGACAAAGAGTTCTAGCGACCAGGCATCAGTGACAATATGGTGCATCGTAATTACCAATATATGCACATCAGGCTCTAATTGTAAGAGATGAATACGCCAGGGGAACTGTTTCGTCAGACGAAAAGAACGTTGCATTTCCATCTCGACCCACTGACGTGCCGCATCTTCTCGCTCGCTGTAGGGCAGCGCTTGTAGATCACTTATCGGTACCTTAATGTGAAGAGTCTCTATAGGCTGAATACGTTGAATGGGTCCTTCGTCTGTTAAGGGAAAGATTGTGCGCATAACTTCGTGACGTTGTACAATGGTAGTGATGGTCTGATTAAGTCCTTCATAGTTAAGCTCATTGCGTAAATGCAACGAGATCATCTCATTGTAAGCTGCGCTCTCAGGGTCAAACTGTTGGAGGAACCAGAGGCGTTGTTGCGCAAATGACAGAGGCACAGTGCTGCCAGGCAATCGATGTGGAATCGTAACGACCGGGGCTTTTTGTTCAATCTTGCGCTGCAGACGTTTACTTAGTAAGGCCTGTTGTTCGGGCGAAAGTGTACTTCGCCGTTTCGCAAGCTCATCTTTCGTATACATGTTCCTGCACCTCATCGTTTAACTGCTCAATCTCTTCGATTACCATCATTTCTATGGCTACGGCCAGTTCCGCTATGGTGGGAGCCTCAAAAATCGTTACCAGGCGCACGTCGACTTGAAAGGTCTGGCGGAGACGAACGATCAATTGCGTACCCATCAGTGAATGTCCACCCAACTCGAAGAAATTGTCATGAATACCAATCTGCTCTACTCCAAGCAGAGTACTCCAGATCTCCGCGATCTCTTGCTCCATTTCGCTTTCCGGCGCAACGTACTCAGTGCCCAGGATCGGACGAGGATAGGTGGTCGTTTTCATCTGCGCTTGACGGAAATCAGCAACATCCTGTAAGAGCGTAGCAGTCGAAGAGCGTTGACTATTTTCAAGCATGAGCTGAAAATCTTCGGTTGAGACAACCACCTGAGTCAGGCGTCTCTGTAAGATACGAGAGAGGGCCTCTGCTCCCTCTTCAAAGCTGATGCCAAACTTATGGCGTCGCAGCCTGAAATATTGTTGGGCCTCCAGAGGAAAGCCAGACAGACCATCATCCCAGGCATTCCATTGCCACTCGCTCCAGTTAATAGAGATGGTCGGATAGTTGTGCGAGGATTGATTATGAGCATAGGCATCGAGGAAGGCATTGGCTGCACAATAGTCAACCTGTCCTGGTCCACCACCGGTGGCAGAGCAGATGGAGGAGAACAGAACGAGAAAATCGAGCGGGATGTGCTGCAAGACACGCGCTAATGTCTGTGTTCCTCGCACCTTGGAGGCAAACACTTTTTCTGTATCCTCCGGTGTTTTGAGCTGTATCAAGCCAGAACCGGGCATGCCAGCGACGTGGAGTACACCATGGAGAGTTCCAAAGGTTGCAAGTGTTTGCTGAATAACCGCTTGCATCTGCGCTTCATTATTCACATCCGCCTGGGCAATGATAACCTCGGCCCCCCATTGTTCCAGTTCCTTGATCTGGCGTATCTGGCGACCAACAGTGCTGGTAGCTGCATCCACTTGCGTGAGGAGTGCAGGCCAGTCCTGACGGTGAGGGAATGGTGAGCGTCCCGTCAGTATCAGGCGAGCCTGGACTTTCTTTGCCAGATACGCTGCCATAGCCAGGCCAATGCCTCCAAGGCCACCAGTGATCAAGTAGACACCGTTGGGACGGAAGGAATCGTCCTGCATATTCTGGTCAGCAAGCTCGAACGGCTCGAAGGATTGTAGCCAGCGATGAGAACCACGCAGGGCTACAACTGTATCAGATGTGTTGGCCAACAATTCACCAAGCAAGCGATCACATATATCTGAAAACCCTTTTTCATGACTATAGGAAATATCGATACTGCGGCAGCGCATCTGTGGATGTTCTTGAGGAATAACCTTGCAGGGACCGAGAATGGTAGCTTTGGCAGGACATATGCGTTCATGAGCAGTAACATCCTGCATGTCGCTGGAGATGATGCTGAGCTGGCAGTTATCCATACCCAGGTTCCCCAATGCCTGGGTGAGACTGATCAAGCTATAAAAACCGCACTCTAGAAAAGTCTCTAGCGGCTCTGTTTGTTCATATGATGCAGCAGGTAGTCCCACCGTCCACAGGTGGATGATCTGCTGAGGTGATTGGCCCTGTTTGCGTAGTTCCTTCAGTAGTAAGACATAATCCTCTCTAGCGTTTTGTGAGATCGTATAGTTGTCCGGTCCTAATCTTGCGAACGAGGTGCCAGCCTGCACGGTAATGACAGTATGCCCAAGTTGTACTAGATGGATTGCGAGGCGCTTACCAACGTCAGAGGTATCCAGGAAAAGTAGCCAGCACTGAGCAGGCTGCTTCAGAGCACGACCAATTGGCAGATAAGGTGCAGAGCGCTTCCAGGAAGGATGGTAGAACCAATGCTCCATATCTAAACGTGCTGTTGCTTCCTGTTCCATTCTAGCGGTAATAGGATCGGTGGCAGGAGTTTTGATTGATTCAAGCCAGTAACGTTGACGCTCAAATGGATAGGTGGGCAAAGAAACGCGCTGTCGCCGCTCGTCCGCATAATAGTTGTGCCAGTTTATGGTTACACCGGTTTGCCAGAGTTTTCCGAGTAAAGTGAGAAGAAACACCATTTCAGACTGTTGTTCACGACCTGCTGGTAATGTGGGAAGCACCAGAGCTCTGCGTTCAACATCACAGGCCGGGTGTTGTTTGACAAATGAAGAGAGTGACGACCCTGGACCAATCTCCAGTAGCACACTCTCCGTTGTTTGCAGTACCTGCGCTATACCGTCCGCAAAACGCACGGTCTGACACATATGTTGTGCCCAGTAGTTGGGATCGGTAGCCTGTTCAGCGGTAATCCAGGTGCCGGTCACGTTCGAGATATAAGGGATCTTGGGAGGATGCAACTTGAATGTACGGGTCAGCTCGGCGACTTGCTTTTGCAGAGGTTCTAGCATTGTTGAATGGAACGCATGCGTTGTCTCTACGTGCCGATAAGCGATGCCGCGTTGATCTAAGCGCCCTGCAATCTCGTTGAGCGCAGCCTGTGGACCAGCCAGCACACAGGTATGTGGTCCGTTGATCACAGCCAGGCTAACCTGTGGGTTCAAGTAGAGGCGTACCTCCTGCTCGGAAAGTGCTACAGTCAGCATTGAGCCTGCTGGTTGGGCCTGGATAAGTTGGGCACGGCGTGCCACCAGGGTTAAGGCATCTTCCAAAGAAAGGACACCAGCCAGGCAGGCTGCGACATATTCACCCAGGCTATAACCTGACATGACCTGAGGGTAGAGACCCCAGTGCATGAGCAATTGGGCCAGGGCGTATTCAACCACAAACAGCACAGGCTGGACCAGTGCTGTCTGAGCCAACAGTTCCCTGGACGTCGAAGCATGGCTGCCGTTGTGTCCATTGTTATGTGCGTAGGAGCGACCATTGCGCCCCAGAACCGCATGCATCTCTGCTGACTTTGTCGTAAGCCGAGCAGGAACTGTTTTCTCCGGGAAGAGCACTTCACGTATATCTCTGTTCATAACACGTTGCAGAATTGTGCAACAGCGATCCAGCGTCTCGCGGAAGAACGGTTCCTGCTGATATAGTTCCTGGGTCATTCCCACATAATGTTCACCAACACCCGCAAAGAGAAAGGCCACTGGTCGATCGGTCCTATTCTCGGTTAGGAGCGGCAGAGGTCCAGTAAGCAGATCCTGGGCCTCCTCTCTGTTGCGACAGAGCAGGACACTGCGTCGTTCGAAGCGTCGTCTCCCTACCTGCAAGGTGTAGGCTACATCGGCCAGATTGTACTGGGGTTCCTGTTCCAGTGTCTCTCGTAAGCGCTGCTTGATCTGCTCCAGTGCGGTCTCCGTACGGGCCGAGAGTACAAGCAGTTGCCAGGAACGAGAAGGACCTGAAGGTTCACGCAGAGATGCCTCCTCAACAATCACATGGGCATTGGTGCCACCCATACCCAGCGAATTGATCCCCGCACGACGAGGTGTGGCAGTGCGAGGCCAGGGCCGTAAGTATGTATTGACGAAGAATGGACTCCGCTCAAAATCGATCTCTGGATTGGGGGATTGATAATGTAAGCTTGCTGGGATTTGCTCATTGCGTAGAGCCAGAACTGTCTTGATCAGCCCAGAGACACCTGCAGCACGATCCAGGTGCCCGACGTTGGTTTTGACTGAGCCGATGGCACAATAGTTGACACGGTCGGTCTGGGTTCGATAGGCCCTGGTCAGGGAGGCCATTTCGATGGGATCGCCCAGTTCAGTGGCAGTGCCATGAGCTTCGACATAACTGATGCTTTCAGCGGAAACGCCCGCATTGGCTAAGGCCGTCTGCACCACTGCGGCCTGCCCAACCACGCTTGGAGCGGCATAGCTTACCTTGAGGGAGCCATCATTGTTGACGGCAGATCCTTTGATGACTGCCAGAATGTTATCACCATCTGAAAGAGCATCCGAAAGTCGTTTGAGCGCAACGACGCCAACACCATCACCAAACATGCTCCCCCTGGCTTCAGCATCAAAGGTGTGGCAGTGACCATCGGGAGACTCCATACCTCCAGGTTCATAGAGATGTCCCTGGATAGAGGGCACCAGGATGGAGGCACCACCAGCTAGAGCCAGGTCACATTCACCGTTGAGCAGGCTCTGACAGGCCAGATGAACAGCCACCAGCGAGGTCGAACAGAAGGTTTGCACTGTCAGGCTGGGTCCGCGCAGATTGAGTTTATAGGAGACTGAGGAGGTCAGCGAGTCTTTGTCGTTGCCGGCTAGAAGCAGATGGCTGTTGGTAGCCTGTACCAGCGCAGGGTCAGCGGAGAGAATATAGGTACTGATATTGGTACCACCAAAGACGCTGATCAAGCCATTGTAGGTCTGACTATCATAACCTGCCTGTTCCAGGGCTTCCCAGGCACATTCAAGGAAGAGGCGATGCTGTGGATCGGTCAGTTCGGCCTCGCGTGGACTATAGCCGAAGAAGGCTGCATCGAAGCCCTGAACCAGTTCTGGCGAGAGAATTGGGCGGGCTGGCACATAGTTGGGAGCCTGAATGTGGGTCAAATCAACGCCCGCCGCCTCCAGTTCCTCAGGGGTAAAGAAGCTAATGCTCTCAACACCTGCTTGAAGGTTCTGCCAGAACTGTTCAACGGTACTGGCACCAGGAAAGCGTCCACTCATGCCAACAAGTGCAATCTCCTGGTTGCCAACTGTCTGGCGAACCCTGGCCCGTCGTTCGGCAAGTGTATCTGTTACCTGTACAGGTTTCGGCTCAGGCCGTAGATAGTGGGTGAGGGCACTGATTGTGGGAGCTTCGAAGAGTGCTACAGCAGGAATGGGTCGGCGGAAAGCCTTCTTGAGCTTACTGATGAGTTGGATAGCGATCAGTGAGTTACCGCCCAGGTCAAAGAAGTTCTCATAGATGCCTACGTCCTGTACACCCAGCACATCTTGCCAGACCATGCGGATGGTGTGTTCGTAGTCATCACTGGATGGAACTGAGGCGGCCCGAGGCGTGCTCTGTTCCATCTCTTGTAAGAGATCCAGGCAAATCCACTGCTTCAGGCGGGTGTGGAGATCACCCGTAGAATTGACCAGGTGGGTGTGGCCACTGATTAAAGCACGAAGCATGGCTTCGATGGCCTCTGATGGCTGCATAGCAAACGCAGCAATAGTGGCTCCCAGCATGCCATGTGCATTCTGCTTGACCAGCCAGGTATCCCAATTGACGGTGAACCAGGGAGTCTTAGCGTACTGATTATAGCGCTGAGCGAAGGCGTCCAGAAAGATATTGGAAGCGGTATAAGCCACAAAACCCAGTCCGCCCAACACGGCTGAGAGCGAAGAGAAGAGTAAACAAAAATCTAGCTCGATGTTCTCCACCGCCTGAGCCAGAGCATAGGTGCCATAAACTTTGGACTGGAAGTGCATTTCGCAGGCAGCTTGATCGATCTCCTGAACCAACTTGAATGCATTGGAGTCGTCCGTAATACCAGCGGCGTGAAAGACACCATGAAGAGTTCCAAAGATAGAGCGCGTCTCCTGTATAATAGAGTGCAACTGCTCAGCATCAGCAACATTGGCTTGATAAATCAGAATCTGGGCCCCTTGCTTCTCCATTGCTTGCAAACGAACGATCTTGAGGCTAAGTGGATCATCAGCCGGATGGGTTTGTACCCATTCAGACCACTGTTGGCGAGGGGGTAAGCCAGAGCGACCCAGGAGGATCAGGCGCGCTTCAAAGGTGTGAGCCAGATATTCTGCCAGGACAAGGCCGATACCTCCCAGACCACCAGTAATCAGATAGATACCATGTTGGCGGAATGGCAGTCGTTCAGGTGAAGAGGGCGGAAGTGAGACGGCTGTATACTCTTGAATCCAGCGCTTTCCCTGTCGGTAGGCTACTACATTCGTTGTAGGATGTAGACACTCAGCTATTAGTGTGGCTGCCAGTCCGGACCAATTGTGATCCACAGGCATATCCAGGTCAATGCTACAGCAGGCTATATTGAGAGGTTCTTGTGGGATAACTTTACATGCACCCAGGATGGGAGCTTTTTCCGGCTGAATAACATCAGCTGGCAGGACAGCCTGGGCATGGGTAGAGAAGACAAAGATTGTAAGCGGTTGATCATATGTGTGCGCCGATAGAGCCTGTGTAAGCCAGAGTAGACTGAAGAAACTCTGTTCCTGCACAGCGGAAAAGGTTGTTGGGCCAAAAGAAAGCTCCTGATTGGTCACACTCCAGCAATGCAGTACGCGACACGGCAGAGCATCCTGCTGGACGAGCGTATCACAGAGGAGGCGATAATCAGTGGGTTCTTGCGGTCGGATGCGAAAAGTATGAGCATCCAGTTGAGTGTACTGTCTGGCGGCCTGCACACTGATGACGGGTAAGCCTAGCTGAGTGAGCTGCGCGACCAGATGGACTCCCAACCCGCCAGTATCGGTTAAGACCAACCATGGGGCGCGAGAAGTCGAAGGTCGTCGCACTTCCTGGAGAGGGACCTGTCGCCAATTGCTCTGATAGAACCAGTCGTCAATGGCGGGTTTACGTTCGATAAGAGCGCTTGTTGCGGGTATACTGGCTGCTGGTCGAAAATCTGCTAACCAGTAACGTTGGCGCTCAAAGGGGTAGGTTGGGAGGAGTACACGCTGTCTTTGTTCACGAGCATAGAAGCCAGACCAGTTAAGCTTTACGCCATGCAGCCAGAGCTTTCCAAGCGTTAGCAGGATGGCCTGTGCTGGTTCATGATCGGTGGGAAGAGTGGATATTATCAGTTGCCTGTGCTCTACTGTGCAGGCTGGATACTGCTGAAGATAGGTCGCAAATGACTGTCCAGAGCCAACTTCTAAAAGGAGCAGATCTTCCTGCTGGAGTATATGCTCAATGCCCTTTGCAAAGTGCACAGGCTGGGATATCTGCTGTGCCCAATAGGAGGGATCGACAGCCTGTTCATCAGTGATCCAGGTGCCAGTTGCAGCAGACATACAAGGAATAGTTGGTGGATAAAGTGATATATTGCACGTGATTAATGCGTCATGTTCAGATGGTGTACTTGAAGGAGCTGTATCAACGGTCTGATCTTGTAGCCGTTCGGCTTTTCTAATGGTTAGCTTTAAAGCATCATCTAATGATAGTATACCTGCGATGCAAAATGCTACATACTCGCCCGGACCGTAGCCTGACAGAAATTGCGGACGAACTCCCCATTGCAGTAGCAACTGAGCCAGGGCATAGTCGAGAATAAAGAGCGCTGCATGAATTAACGCTGGACGATTGAGACGCTCAGATACAGTTCGAAGAGCGGTCTCGCGGTAAGCCTTGTCTTGAATTAAAGTCCATAGATCTGTTTGTCTATGAGCTGCATTCTGACTCGTAGACAGTTCGACGCGGAAAAGGATTTCGCGCAGATCACAGTCAATGTGAGGCTTAAGCAGGTCACAACAGTGATCGACCCAGGTTTTGAAGGTCGGCTCTTGCAGATACAGTTCCAGGCCCTCACCGATAAACTGTTCGCTGATGCCAGAGAAAAGGAAAGCCACGGGTCTATCTCGTTGCTCCTGCTGGCTTGTCAGCAGTCGATGTGGATCATTCTTGAGCAGGGCCGTCGCTGCTTCACTAACATCACGGCAGACCAGCACCTGACGGTGTGCAAATGCAGTACGCCCAACCTGCAAGGTGTAGGCTACATCCGCTAGCTTGCTTTCCGGATACGCTTGTAGATAGGTGCCTAAGCGCTGGCTTGCCTCCTGTAATGCCGTCTTTGTTCTGGCTGAGAGTTGTAGGATCTGCCAGGGACGTGAGCCGGAAGATACCTCTTGCAGAGGAGCCTCCTCGACGATGACATGCACATTGGTACCGCCCATACCCAGCGAATTGACACCCGCTCGCCGTGGTTGGGCGCCACGTGGCCATTCGCAAAGATGTGTATTGACATAGAAGGGACTTTGCTCAAAGTCGATCTCTGGATTGGGTGCCTGGTAGTGCAGGCTGGCGGGGATCTGCTCATGCTGGAGGGCCAGAATCGTTTTGATCAACCCTGAGATGCCAGCGGCACGATCCAGATGACCAACGTTAGTTTTCACCGAACCAATCGCACAGTACTGTCGTCGGTCCGTCTCCTTGCGATACGCACGGGTCAGGGAGGCCAGTTCGATGGGATCGCCTAACTCGGTGGCGGTTCCATGGGCCTCCACATAGCTGATACTTTCTGGAGAGACCCCGGCATTGGCCAGGGCATCCTGGACGACCTGAGTCTGTCCAACGACGCTGGGAGCGGTGTAACTCACCTTGAGAGAACCGTCATTGTTAATAGCCGAACCCTTGAGAACCGCCAGGATCTGGTCGCCATCCTCTTGAGCGTCGGCCAGACGCTTCAGGACAACCACTCCGACGCCGTCGCCAAACATACTTCCCCTGGCCTGGGCATCAAAGGTACGACAATGACCATCGGGGGATTCCATGCCGCCGGGTTCATAGTGATATCCTCTCTGGACCGGAACACCGACGGAGACACCACCAGCCAGGCTCATATCGCATTCGCCATTGAGCAGACTCTGGCAGGCCAGGTGTACTGCAACCAGGGAGGTAGAGCAGAAGGTTTGTACCGCCAGACTCGGGCCGGTCAGATGGAGCTTGTAAGAGACTGCTGTGGTCAGTGAATCTTTGTCCATACTAATCGCTATCTGGTAGCCACTAATGATCTCCTGTAAGGAGGCAACCAGGTCTGGCTGCTGTAATATGGTATGGAGATAGGTACTGATATTCGCACCACCAAAGACACCGATGCGTCCCTCATAGTTCTCCGGAGCATAGCCAGCACGTTCGAGCACCTCCCAACTGCATTCCAGGAAGAGACGATGCTGAGGATCAAGCAGCTCAGCCTCACGTGGGCTATAGCCAAAGAAGGAAGCATCAAACTGCTCAACCAGTTCGGGGGGGAGTATGGGACGGGCTTTGACGTACTGTGGATCACGCAAGACCGCAGGATCGACACCAGCGTGGAGCAGTTCTTCCTCGCTAAAGAAGGTGATTGACTCAACGCCCTCTTGCAGGTTCTGCCAGAACTGCTCCACGCTGCTGGCACCTGGGAAGCGACCAGTCATAGCAATCACGGCAATCTCTGAAGCGCCCTGGCGGGTGCGGGCCTGTTGGCGGCGCTGCTGGAAGCGATCCTCTGGTGCTGTCTCTTCGGGCAGAGGTGAGAGGGTCGAGTACAGATAGTCGGCCATAGCGCTGATAGTTGGAGCTTCGAAGAGCGCGACAACTGGAAGCTGGATCTGGAGTAGTTTGCGGATGCGGGCAACTGCCTGCAAACCATTGAGGGAGTTGCCACCCAGATCGAAGAAGTTTTCGTAGAGGCCAACCTGGGGCAAACCAAGTATTTCTTGCCAGACCGATGTGAGCACCTGTTCATACTCGCTACGTGATAGCCGTCGGCCAGGAGTTGGCTGTATCTGTACGGATTGCGCCTCTGTCTTGCCAGGTTCCTGGCGCAAGCCTTCCAGCAGAACCCACTGGCAGATACGAGTAGTCAGGTTGCCGGTGGAGTTGATCAGATGCGGGATATTGTGGGTCGAGAGAACACGAGCGACTGCCTGACAGCCTTGTTCAGCCGTCATCGCATAGGAGCCAGCAACTGTCGAGCCTGACGAACTATCCTGGTTGGTTTGTGCCTGCCAGGTATCCCAGTTGACAGTGAGCCAGGGGGTACCGGTTTGCTGATTGATATGTTGTACGAATGCATCCATGAACGCACTGGCGGCTGCATAAGCAAACAGGCCTAACCCTCCCAGGATCGAAGAGAGGGAAGAGAAGACCAGACAGAAATCGAGCGTACGAGGGCGGAGAACCTGTTCCAGTGCAAGCAAACCATAAACTTTAGGTTGGAAATGAAGCTCACAATCGTCATAGCTTATTTCCTGCGTATTTTTGAAGGAGCTTTCGCTGGTAATACCAGCGGCATGAATGACGCCATGTATTGGACCAAATAGTCGTTCAACCTGTCCAAATACAGCCTCTACCTGCTCCACCTCAGCAACATCCACCTTAAAGATAAGCACTTCTGTTCCTGTGGCTTCGAGTTGTTGAATACGGCGAATCTTCTGGCTAATACTCTCATCGGTAGGATGACTTTCCAGCCAGGATGACCATGTTTGTCGAGGAGGTAAGCCGGTTCTGCCAATCAGAATGAGCCGGGCCTGCACTGTGTGTGCCAGATATTCTGCCAATAGCAGGCCAATGTGGCCTAATCCACCAGTGATCAGATAAGATCCTCTATGACGTAGATAGCTCGGGATTGTTTCAGGTGCAGTAAGATGGATGGGTAAATAATGCTGTAGCCAACGGGTGGTATCGCGATAGGCCACGACAGGCTCAAGAGAAGAGTCGGTCAATTCATTGAATATCAGGTCAACAAAAGATGCTTTCTGGTAAGAATTACATTCATACAGGTTCAGGTCAATACTACGACAGGTAATATTGAGAGATTCCTGTGGAATAACTTTACATGCCCCCAGTATGGTTGCCAGTGCGGGACGTAGCGGATCTTGAGATCTCACTTTTTGCAGGCAGGAAGTCAAGACATCAATGTGTATAGCATGCTGGATGAACTGACTGCTCAGAGCTTGTACTAGATAGAGCAAGCTATAAAAGCTAGATGATTGTGTTTGATTGAAGTCGATCTCGCTAAGAGATGTTGCTTCGTTAGTGGCTTCTCGTAAATTCCAGGCATGTACTACTCTAGAGGGTTGTTGTCCTTTCGCAGCAAGATGTTGAATCAATTTGCTATAGCTTGATAGATCTGAGGGAGAGAGGATGTAGGAGTCTTCGTCCAGATGAGCAAATTGGGTGCCAGCATACACACGGACAACTGTTTGAGCGTTGTCGTTCAATTTCCTGGATAATTGGTCACTAAAACCGAGTTCATCGGTAAAGATTAACCAGATTTGTTGCGATGGTAGAAGATGATCCCGTATGGGAGGTAGGGGAGCCTGTTCCCAGGTTGGTACGTAGAACCAATCAGCGATGGCTGTCCGTTTCGTAATGTCTATCTGTTTTCTGCGTTGTTGACGCTCAAGTACTTCGGGTGACTCAATCCAATAGCTCTGGCGTTCGAAAGGGTAGGTGGGCAAGGGTATCCGCTGGCGGCTCTCATTATGATAGAGAAGCGACCAGTCTATGGTCACGCCTGCCAACCAGAGTTTGCCCAACGTGCTCAGCAGAGCAACAGTACCCTGCATCTGTTCACCGTCAACAGTCAAAGCTGATGCAGTGAGAGCCATGTATTTGAGAGAATCGGCGCTATACTCACGAATACATGCAGCGAGCAATTGCCCGGTGCCGATCTCAAGTAAGACATGTTCAGTCTCCTGTAAAACACTGAGATGCTATTGGAGATATGAGAAGAATAGTTGCAGCTACGTGCCCAATAGAGTGGATTGGTGGCTTGCTCGTTTGTCATCCAGGTACCAGTCTCACCCGATAATAAAGGAATCTGGGGAGTGGAGAGTTGAAAGCGTTGGGTGATTGCGTGCCTGGCCTCAAGAGAGTCAGATTGATGGGTAACGATCTTCAGGGCGTCCTCCAGCGAGAGAACACCAGAGAGACAGGCGGTGACAAATTCTCCGACCCCTTCGCCTAATAAGGCCTGCGGAGGAAGACCCCACTGAATAAGAAGCTGGGCCAGGGCATATTCTATAACGAATAGTGCGACCTGGGTAAGTCTGGTGAGAGCGGTGTTTGCCATAGTGAGGCTACATCTGATGAGAGATGCAAGATCCGACGAAGATCAGCACAAAGCTGAGGTTGTAGCAGAGCACAACAACTCTCTACAGTCTCGCAAAACGAGACATGCCATGCGTAGAGTTCTCGTGTCTGTAGTAGGAGTTGTTCATCGAGGACTTCGCTTCCAGGGAAGAGGAAGCCAAGGCTACGATCCCGACGCTCTACAGATGCTTTGAGCAGGGGTTCAGGTACATGACCAAGCAGAGTAGCGATAGCTGATTCCCTCTTCCGACAGAGCAGCAGGCTACGATAACGAAGCGCGCTACGTCCCACCTGGAGCGTATAGGCCACATCAGCAAGGTGGAGTTCAGCATGTTGAGAGAGATAATCGGCCAGGTTCAATTCCATACGCTGTAACGCTGACTCTGTCTTGGCAGAGAGAGGGAGAAGATACCAGCTTTCCTGACTGGGGCTGGTTTGTGGTATAGGAGCCTCCTCCAGAATCATATGAACATTGGTACCACCCAGACCGAAGGAACTGATACCAGCACGACGAGGACCATTCTCGGCAGGCCAGGGACGCAAGGTTGTGTTGACATAGAAAGCGCTGTTAGAGAGATCGTTTTCCGCACTACTTTGCTCGTAGTTGAGGCTGGGAGGTAATTGCTTGTGATAGAGAGCCAGGACAGTCTTGATCAGACCAACTACGCCTGAGGCCCGATCCAGATGTCCTACATTGGGTTTAACAGAACCAATGGCACAGAATTGCTTTTTGTTGGTCTGAGCTTCGAAGGCTTTCCGCATCGCTGCCAGCTCTACCGCATCACCCAGCCTGGTACCCGTCCCATGAGTTTCGATATAGCTAATACTCTCAGCGGGGACATCGGCATAGCTGAGGGCACCGAGAATAGCGCTGGCCTGCCCATCAACGCTGGGGGCAGTGTAGCTGACACGCAGACTGCCATCATTGTTGATTGTCGAGCCGCGAATAAGAGCATAGATGGTATCGCCATCTTGTAGAGCATCACTGAAGCGTTTGAGGGTTACCACACCGACCCCGCTACCCATCACACTGCCCTGTGCTTTGGCATCAAAGGCGCGACACTCACCATCAGGTGAGAGGATGCCGCCCTGCTCATAGAGATAGCCATAACCGTTGGGAGGAATTTGCAGGCAGACACCGCCAGCCAGTGCGATGTCGCTCTCGTAGTTGAGCAGACTCTGGCAAGCCATATGCACCGCGACCAGTGAGGTGGAGCAGAAGGTCTGTACTGCAACGGCGGGCCCCCTAAGATTGAGCTTGTAAGAGATCTTCGAAGAGAGTGAATCGCGATCATTACTCGCTTCAAGCTGGATTTCGCCCACAGACTCCATCAAGTCTTTGTGGGGATAAATATTGTGGATATAGTAATTTGCGAAAGTCGAGCCAGCGAAGACGCCGATGAGGCCGCGATAGGTAGAAGGATCATAGCCAGCATGTTCGAGCGCTTGCCAGGTACACTCTAAGAAGAGACGATGTTGTGGGTCCATCACCATAGCTTCACGTGGTGTATAGCCGAAGAATGTGGCATCAAACCGATCGATATCAGGAAGTGGAGCACCAGCTTTGACATAATTCGGTAGTGAGAGCTGAGCTGGATCTACGCCAGCGGCTAGTAGTTCTTCATCAGAAAAGAAACGGATAGATTTGACACCACCAGCGATATTCTGCCAGAACGCCTCGGCATCTGGAGCACTGGGAAAGTGCCCTGACATACCGACTAACGCAAGTGTGGAATCATATGAGCTATCGTAGTCTTGCATATTAGCCATATCCTTCACCCCCTCATACTTCCTTCAGGTATCATAGAGCATTTTTTACGACACTGCCGTTTCTACTTTTTTTGCACATATCATGGATTCAGGAGATCCAGCAGCGACAACATCTTCAGTTTCATTCAAAGCATAGCCTGTAAATAAGGGCCTGTCCTACGATCTGAAGAGTATTTTTTCTACTCAGGAAGCATCTAACAGAGCTAGATAGAAACCGTACTACAATTTGGAGAAGAGCGGCTTCCCATTCGTGTAAAAACTCCAGCATATACTGATTGACCTTCTCTGGCTGCTCCTGCTGGACCCAGTGGCCGCTGTCGGGGATGCGCTTGATGCGCAGGTAGGGCACCCAGGACTCCAGTCCCTCGGTGAGTTCGATGCCTAACGCGATATCGTGCTCACCCCAGATGAGTAACGCAGGCACATTCACCTGGAAATTTCTGCTGCGATAGATGTGCGGGATGCGACGGATGAGCTGACGATAGTAGTTGAGGGCTGCCTTGATCGCGCCTGGCTGGCTCATGGCCTGCTGGTATTTCGCCGTTTCTGAACGCGGGAACGCCTCTTTCTGCAAAGCCGCGCCGCGCATCATACGGCCAATCTCGTCGGCGTTATTGCGCGAGAGCATATATTCGGGCAGCCAGGGGAGTTGGAAAGCGAAAACGTACCAGCTTTTCCGCAGTTGTTTGAACGTGCGCATTTCGCGTAGCATGGCACCAGGGTGCGGCGCGTTCAGGACGATCAGGCACCTGGTCATCTGCGGGTAATCGATGGCAAATTGCCATGCCAGGACGCCACCCCAGTCATGGCCCACAATGATAGCTCGCTCTTCGCCCAAACTCGTGATCAGGCCCGCGATATCGCACAACAGTGTGGGGATGTCGTAGCCACGCTGGGGCTTCTCGGTCTCATTGTAGCCGCGCAGGTCAGGAGCCACAACCCGGTAGCCCTGCCCGGCCAGTACTGGGATCTGGTGACGCCAGGAGTACCAGAATTCGGGAAAGCCGTGCAACAAGACAATCAGTGGTCCCTTGCCCTGTGTGACATAGTGCATACGAATGCCGTTAGTGCTGATCGTATGGTGTTGCCAGGTTTCTGTGTCCATGGTTGTTCGATTCTCCATTGTGGTTATCCTTCTATCAAAACAGCAGTTCTGGTGATTACCCAGAACTGCGAGCTGTGATTGTTCTGTGCTAGGCCAGCGACTCATTGTGATAGCAAGATAAGGATGTTGATGTTCGATAGGTTTTCTCCAATCCAGGAGAATCTGACTTCTTGCATGCTTGCTAATGACCTCTTATGCGCAAAGGCTGAATGCGGAGCGTGATTGGATAGCGTTGCGCGAAGTTTTCAGGGGTGCCAAAAATACGTTTGATAAACTCGCCATATTTTTCCACATAGGGCAAGTGTTGATGGGCAGGTGGATCATCACTCAATACGCCTTTGCCAGTAAAGACAATGATATCTCCTCCTTGTTTATCTCCATCAAAGTTGAGTGAGACATGTGGATTTGCGTGCAGATATGCCTCGCGTTTGGCGTTGGCTTGACTGTAAATCAGGAAGTTCTGTTGCTTGTCATCCCACCAATACCAAACGGGGGTTGGCTGTGGAGTCCCTTTGCTATCTATTGTCGTCAACCAGATAATGGGTTCCTCCCGGAGTCGTTCGGCGACTCGTTGGCCAAATGGGGTTGTTCTATCGGGAAGTTGAAATGGCATAGTATTCTTACCCTTTCGTCATACATGACTCTTCCTGAGATGAAAGAGAACACGAAGAATATTTTTCTATGATGTGTAACATGGATCTGCCTCCATTTCTTCCCACTCTGTGCTCATTTGGCCTGAGAAGGAGGTGTTGTAAATGTGAACGCATTCACCAGAGCTATAACCGAAGAATGTATTTGATAATTTTCTCATTTTACTCGTATGTCGACATCAGATGAACTCAGTTTTCTTTGGCAACATAAGCAGGCGAGCAATTATCAGCGCCTGCTGAGCAAACTCGTTAAAGGAGTTTTCTTCCCCGACAGGACTCAAATTGCGCTTTTCGATTTATATAAACTGCGTGTCCTTTGCAAGAGCTTCACGTCCCATACTATACGAGAATTCCCCGCTTTTATGTGATGTATAGCCAGGAGGTGGAGAGAGTGCATCGCGATCTTTTCCACGTCCTTCTATTCGTTCCTTGTCTTCGTCACCTTTAAATTCAGGACCAAGATCGTACTTGTTCTCCTCTGGATCTCCTTTAATGATTGATTGAAGCCAGTCTCCAATACTAAGAGAATATTTCCCTGGTATTTTTATTGAGCCTAGTTTATAGCCACCTGGAAAAATTGGAGCATCCTGATTTTCCCTCGTATTAACATATACCTCTGCAAACTCTCTTTGCTGTTTCTCATTTAACCGTTGCTCATAGATGGCATGAAAATTATTTCTCACTAAGAGACCCAGGAGTGCCTTTGGTCCCTGCTCATGAGGTGATACGCTTCGGCTGAAACTATATAAATAATATTCAATTAAAGCAATCAAACCTTTTACTTGTGGAGACAACAATCCCCATTTTTTCTCTATCTCTTGTTGGAATTGAGCGCCATTTACTCCTTCTCCTACAATATGCTCATATGCAATAAGGCTGTTAACATTTTCTAACTTCACATCAAGCGTTGCATGTAACGAGCTACTGTTTCCCATAGATTACTCCTTTATGTTCGGTTTTACATGGATCGATGGGGTAAGAAGATCGCTTGCTAGAAGGTTTATGGACGACGATGAGCAATCTCCTCTGAGAATACAGAGATGCAGCATTTCTACTCATTTGCTCTGCAGAGCCAGCGAGAGTGGGCACGCACCATCACGCTTCCCTCTCGCATGATCTGCTGAAATCTTGTACATTCCTGTCCTGGGGACGGAAATGGATCGTGCCAGGTCTGTATTGCAAGTTGTTCACCAAAGCGAGGGCTGTCCAGATAGTCAACCTTATACTCACGGAGATCGAGTTGCATCGTCTCAGGGGTGATTCCACCGGCTTCACAGACTTGCCAGCTCGCATTCTCCAACATTTCAACGGCTGAGGCATTATTGAGATGCCTCATCAGATCGATATCAGAGAAACGCACCGAACAGGCTGTCGTTTCTGGTCGGCTCTCAGGGACCGCTGGCAAGGGAGCTTCTGGGTGTTGCGGACGTGGTCCATCCGGCAGCCAGATCTGAGCCGTTCCTTCAGGCAGGCGCATGGGTCGTCCACGGGCATCCACGTAGACCCAGAGCGTACGAGCGGAAATCACCGGTTCATCTGTGGGTTCCCCGACCAGATGTGCTTCATAGCCTCGTTGAGCGGTAATGCGTGTAAACCCCATGCCGTAGGTCTTTAACTCAAGTGGCGTATGGATTTGGACGCGAGCCGCAAACGTGATCGCCGTCCTTTTGATCACCCAATAGCCATTGCTTGACAACCGAGCATCCTCGGCATCCCGTGCCGCAAGGTCCTGCATATACCGTAAGAACGCTGCGACCGTCAGGAATCCATGACAATTACATTCATCATAGCGAACCGTATGGGTCTGGCAAAATTGTCGGTTCATGGGCTCTCCTTCTCTGCTGCTCCTTTGTATTGTACCTGTTTCTCTGCTGATGAAGGAAGAGTACTCTCGTCCTTGGAATCGACCCAAATTTGGGGGGTTGGAGAAGAGAAATAAGGAAAAAGAAAAGATGCAGACTCTGCCTAGAAAGATTATACACGTGTTGCGCCATTTTGAAGGTCTTCAGCGAACGGGTGTGGGAATAGGCCAAAGTACTCTTGATCGGAGCGATCCTGGCTCCAGGAGAACGAACCGTTGCCGCTCTCTTGAGAGTGATGGTATGCTCGAACGAAAAACACTTCCAGTTTTCTCCCAACTTTAATATCCCAACAACTGGACAAAACCACCTGAATGAATATATACTGGAAAAGAGGTGATATGTCTATCAATGTGCCAATGACTCTTCTCAGTTCATACCCAGGTCTTGAAGGCGAAAGATATTGAAGGGAGAAGCACAAGATGCCGGAAAATATCTCTATTTGGCTCCGTTCTTATCGCTACGCTATTGTAGTGATGGCCGGTGTTACAATTTTGCTGGCTTCCTCATTTCTCTTTCTCTCCGGTGATATGGCTCCTCAGCTTCATGCCATTCATGACCCTAACTCCAATGTGAATAGCCAGGGACATGCTATTGCAAGCGGTTTCACACCTACTCCTACCAACCCACCTACACCTATTCCTGGCAACCCACCTACACCTATTCCTGGCAACCCACCTACACTTACCCCTGGCAACCCACCTACACCTATTCCCGGCAACCCACCTACACCTATTCCTGGCAACCCACCACCGCCCACTAATACTCCCACTCCTACAGTGACGGTTATTCCCACTCCTGTACCATCTGGGGTGAGCAGTTCGCCAGCCACGCCTATTGCGGGTCAACCCGCAACGATTACCTACAATGGTACTCTCGCTGCAAGTGCCAGCAGCATCACGATGCACTGGGGCTTCAACCGCTGGAATAGTGTCACTGACACAACGATGACCAAACAAGCAAATGGTTTCTGGCAGGCCACGATTACGCTCCCACGGAGTGCCATTCAGTTCAATATGGCTTTCCATAACCAGAGCAACACCTGGGATAACAATAATAGTGGCAACTATAACCTGAACGTCTCAGGAGGTTCTTCGGGACCCTGCTCATCTGGATCGGTAACCAGTTCTCCCTGTCCCGTCCATGGTCAACAGGCGACGATTACCTATACAGGAAGCCTGGCGGCAGGTGCCAGCAGCATCACTCTGCACTGGGGCTTCAACAGCTGGAATAGTGTCACTGACACAACGATGACCAAACAAGCGGATGGTTCCTGGCTAGGCCACGATTACGCTCCCACAGAGTGCCACTCAGCTCAATATGGCTTTCCATAACCAGAGCAACACATGGGATAACAATAGTAGTGGCAACTATAACCTGAACGTTTTGTAGTGCAACAAAATGCATCGCCATTAATGCATTTTCGCCTGTCTGGAGTTGCTCCGATTTTGGGGGGTCAGGAAGAGAGAGCGGGTAAATTCTCCAAAACTGGGGCAAGCTCAAGCCTCTATTGGTCAAACGGTGCCACACTTACCTACTTTGTGGCTACAAGGCATCTTCATTAACGCAGAAGAGCCTATTAGAGATGCCTGGCACAGCGTAGGCATGCATAGCAGCAAAAAAGAGCGCGCTATTCTGCTTGTGTATGTTTGCCCCAATCACTCAAGAGAGCTTTTGCTGCATTGTGACCTGGAGCGCCCATTACGCCACCTCCTGGATGTGTACCAGAACCACAGAGATAAAGTCCCTCAATTGGTGTACGATAGCGAGCGCATTCTGGCGTGGGTCGTAGTGAAAAAAGTTGGTCGGGCGTAATCTCTCCATGAAAGATGTTCCCGTTGGACATACCATAACGCTGCTCGATATCAACGGGGCTAAGTATCTGGCGTGCGATAACAGCGTCGGCAAAGTTTGGAGCAAACTCGGTCAGTGTGGCGATAACGCGATCTGCCATTTCATTCTTGACATCTTCTGACCATTCTCGACCCTTGAGATGGTAGGGAGCATATTGGCAAAACATGGATATAGTATGATAGCCAGTGGGAACAACCGATGGATCTGTGGCGGATTGCATGTAGGCTTCGAGATAGGGCTTCTTTGAGAGTTCTCCGCGCACTGCATCCTCATATGCCTCTTGTACCCAATTGGGGGTCGGACTAATCTCACATGAACCGGCATGTTGCAAAGCTGGAGCGGTTCCTGGCAAACATTTAAAGCTTGGTAATTCTTCTCAATGCAACATTGATCTTAATCACTGCACTATCTGTCTTAAATCGTGAGATACGCTTAAGGAAGTCTTTATCAAGCTCCGCATCAGCGCAGAGTTGAAGAAAGGTGCGCTTGGGATCAGCATTAGAGAGAATTGCATGAGCGCGTAGTTCTTCACCATTTTCCAGACGTACACCCTCAGCTCGCCCATTATGGATAAGGATTTTAGCAACAGGTGCATTGGTACGGATGAGAACTCCATGAGCCTCAGCAGATGCTGCCATCGCAAAGCTAATGCGGCCCATTCCGCCTCGAACATATCCCCACATTCCCTGCTCACCATTTACCTCGCCGAACATGTGATGCCACATCACATAGACTGAGCCAGGAGTCTTTGGTCCGATAAAGGACCCAATGACCCCCTGACCAGCGAAAGCAGCCCGTAGATAGTCAGACTCAAAATAGTCAGCGAGCATATCATAGAGGTTCCCAAACATCAGACGACGATAGATTTCTTCGTCCTCACCACGAAAGCGAGCCGCCAGATCCGCTACAGATGGTGGTTCCTCTAATAAAATAGGGGTGAGAATCTCGGATGCGCGGTCAAAGAAGCGCAAAAATTTGGGATATGCCTTGGCATCATGTGGCGACAAGCGGCGGATACCTTCAACAGTTTTCTCTGTACTGGCACGTAAAAAGAGATAGTTTCCATCCTGGAAGGGAATGAACATCTGTGGATCTTTGACATAGGCTTCAAAGCCGTAACGGTGTAGTTCCAGATCGCAAATAATCTCTGGACGTAATAAACTGACAACATAGGCACAGGGAGACATCGTAAAACCAGGAAATGGCTCCTCAAGGGTACATGCTCCGCCCACGCGGTCTCGTTGTTCGATGACGACTACTTTCTTGCCAGCGCGGGCAAGATAGCTCGCCGCAACGAGGCCGTTATGTCCAGCTCCAATGATAATTGCATCAAGCTGCTCAGTTTGTTTCACCATAATGTGACTGCTCCCTTTAGAGTTTGTTAACAACTTGCTGGTAAATCCTGACAGGCTCTAGAATGGTGTTTTGTCTCCTTTCCATTGTTTTTTAGAACGCATAAGCCCTGATTTCATTGGTGGCTTTGCGCATGGCACTGGGCAATCAGGACTCGCAGTGCTTGTACCAGACTGTTTGCAATGCACTCTGACCGTCGAGCGACGGTGAAGATGCTTGCTGTAGTCCCACTGTATATGGAGCTTCCCATCCTGTATTCTACCTGTGATCTGAAACGTATAGGTACGGTCCGTTTGTGTATCGAGATAGTGACCCGTGAAAGGCCCTTCCACCTCCAGTTCTGACGGTGAGGCATCGGTGAAACCCTCTCCGATGTAGTTTACAACTACCTCTGGCTCTGGTGTTGCCCGTAGAACATCGGTCTCCGTACTTTTTCCTAAAAACCTGAGAATACCGTAGCCAATACCATGATTGGGAATCTCTTTAAGATGTGCCTTAACTAACTGCAATGCTTCTACTTCGTTGTGTGCGGTAGCTACGTCTATAAATACTGGGAAATCTGTACCGAATGCACCTACGGTACGCGATACGTCCATATCCTCAAATAGTGGTTCCCTACCATGACTAAACAGGCGGATTAGCAAGGATTGTTGACCTGTCCATTGTGCAAAAGCCCATGCCACGGCCATAATCAGTACTGCATCCATCTGAGCATCATAGTGCTTGAGAACATCTTGCAATACGTGGTGTGTCTCATCTGCGGTAAGGTCTATCTCTACAGTTTCAGATGAGCCGATGGTATTTATACCATCAGGATAATCCAGAGGAAGAGGTGAAATATGTTGTCCTACCTCTGCGAACCAATAGGGGAATTCTTGCGCTGCTGCTAGTGACTGCGCGTACTCACTCAGTCGTTCTGCCCATTGTTTAAAAGAAGTTGGCTTGAGTGGATATGTCAGTGCATTGCTCTCAGTGAGTTGCTTGTAACCTGTTAGAAGATCTCCCAGTAAAATCTGCCATGATTTCATATCTGCTACCAGATAATGACCTAATAGCAGCACTGTACCAGGTTGTTCGAGACCACGCTCAAAGAGCACAACTTTAAAGAGTGGCCCGGCAAGAAGGTCAAGGCTCGTTTGTAATGCACGCATAGTGCGGAACATGGTGCGGTTTGCCTCTGTATCTGCCAGATTAGATAGATCCACCCGCATGTAAGGAATATCTTCGGATGGAGCAGCAATAAACAAAGGCATAGCTGCATTTTTTGGCGCTAAACGGAGGCGAAGCGCATCATGATACAAGATCAGCTCCTGCACGACTCGTTGCAGGCGATCAGCGTTGAGTTCCTGCTGAAAATGCACGAAGTATGCTAGATTAGCGTATTGAGGGTTGTGAACATCAGGCGCTAAAACATAACGCTGGCCAGGGAGGGACGGTGTAAGGCCGGTCACTAGGCCCTGTTCTGTGAGGATATGAGCTGTGCCAACTGCTGTTGCCAGCTCTACTATTGTCTGGTGCTTGAAAACTTGTTTGGTGGCGATGCCAAGTCCTGCCTTGTTCGCCTTTGCTACCACACGAATAATCAAAAGGGAATTCCCTCCCAGATCGAAGAAATTATCGTAAATACCGACTCGCTCGAGACCAAGGATCAGCCTCCAAATTTCGGCAAGCGCTTCCTCTGTATGCGTACGAGGTGCCACGTAATCTTTCTTCTGTCCAAGACGAGCATGATCTGGCGAAGGCAAAGCCCGGCGATCCACTTTACCATTAGGCGTGAGTGGTAGCTCCTGCAAGATCATAAAAATGGATGGGATCATATATTCTGGCAGTTTCTCTTTTAAGTGGTCGCGCAGTTCAGGTGCCAGTTTATGTTGAAATTGCTCTTGTAATGGATTGTTGGTGTAAGAATTCCAGGGTAAGGGATTTGTTTCTAATTTGAGAGGTAATGATGGGATAACGTTTTCATCAGTCGTATCCATTTCCCGTACCAACACAACATCATAACATTGATGCCCATGAGCTTCAGACCAGGCGATACTCACTGTGTAAGGTAACACATCACCAAGTGCCCAGAAGTCTTCTGGATCAATACCTCTGATTTCTTGAGGAAGGTTCTCTATAGCCTCCCGCAACGCTTCTACATTCTCTGGACCATCGTCACTCTTTAGCATCTCGCAAGCTTTGATCTCTGCCGCCAGGCGAGCATTAGAAATACCCGTGATCCGCAAAATGCCTGGAACAGTCTCCAAAAGCACCTGACGGATTAACTCCAGTGTCAAAAGGTTGGAACGCCAATTCATTTCCAATGGCTGTGGAGCAGGGTGTATCTCCGATCCTGTATGGAGTATTACATCATAGCGGAAGCGGGTAAGTTCATTATGATAGTGTCCACGTTTTAGTTGGATCTGTACCTGGCTTACTTTTGGAAAGCGTTGCTTTACGGCTACGAAGAAAGCGGGATCGATAGTTAACTCTTTCTCCTCGGCAACATGTGACTGTATGAGTTGCTGTAACTCTTTTCTTGATAGCAAGGCGCTAGCCTGACGTAATTGTACGGAAGTGTGGAACGTTTCCAGAAGGAGAAGGCTACGTATATCCCCTAGAAAGATGCGACCACCTGGTGCTATCACGTTTATTGCATTCTCCAATACTTGTGCCAGGTAATCTGCACCTGGAAAGTATTGCACGACTGAGTTGAGGACAATCACATCGTAAATTCCGGTCTCGATACCCGTAAAGTCGTTTGCACCTCGCTCAAGGAGTGTTACCTGTGATAGACCTTGCTCCTTCACCTCCTGCCTGACTTTGTCCAGCACAGCAGGCGAGAAGTCGATACCACAGTAATCGCTACAATATGGAGCTACCCGAAACAACAGCAATCCTGTTCCACAGCCAATTTCCAGTACACGTTGTGGTTTGCCTGCAAGAATGCGTTCCACTGTTTGATCTACCCACTCGCGCATTTCTGCCTGGGATATTGGCTTTTGTGTATAGCTGCTCTTCCACCCACTCAGGTCAAACGTCGAGTCATGCTGGGAATCATCTTCGCTATATGTGGTATCCCAAACAGATTGCCACTGAAATACCTGCTCGTCTTGCCAGCCTGCTTCTGTTGCCTTACCCTGGTACTGAGTTTGGGGTACGATGTAAGCAACTAAGCGATTATCGTCGGGTGTGTCTTCCCGTGCCATGACCACGCTCTCGTGCACAGCCGGGTACAATTCCAACGTTGCCTCGATTTCTTGTAACTCGATACGGAATCCACGAATTTTCACTTGATGATCATTGCGCCCAAGAAATTCTAAGCTCCCATTGGCCTGATAGCGTGCTAAGTCACCGGTTTTGTAGAGACGCATCCCTGGCAAAGCACCGAAAGGGTTAGGCAGAAATCTCTCGGCGGTCACATCTGGTCGATGTAGATATCCCCGGCTCAGGCCAGCACCGCCGATGTAGAGGTCTCCTGATACACCAATAGGTACAGGTTCCAACAGTGTATCAAGCACGTAAATCTGGGTATTGGCGATGGGATGTCCCAGCGGCACTGTCCTCTCAACGGCCTCGACACGGTAAATAGCCGACCAGATAGTGGTTTCTGTGGGACCGTACATATTCCACAGTGTGGCCCCCGTTTCTATCAACTGGCGTGCCAGTTCGGGAGGTAGTGCCTCTCCTCCGCATAACATGCGTAAGCCTCTATTGCTCTGCCAGGCTAATTCTAGCAGTAGCCGCCACGTTGTAGGTGTCGCTTGCATGATGCTTGCCCCACTACTGTCGAGCAGGTAGGCCAGTTGTTCACTATCGCGGGTCACCTCTCTGCTAGCGATATGCAGACGGGCACCAACTAGTAGAGGCAGAAACAATTCCAATCCGGCGATATCAAAGGATATACTTGTTACCGTCAGTAGTGTATCTTGCCGGGTAAGCCCCGGTTGCATGCGCATAGAATGCATAAAATTGACTACAGCCTGGTGAGCAATCTGCACACCCTTCGGTTTACCCGTAGAGCCAGAGGTATAGATGATATATGCCAGGTTATGAGCCATCACCCAATTACGGGGCGGATGTGCTGACTCCTTTGCGATTTGTGCCCAATCAGTGTCAAGGTAGACGATTGTTGCCTGATGTGCTGACATATGCTCTCGGAGCTTTGCCTGTGTTATGAGAACTGGTGCCTGGGCGTCCTCTAGCACAAAAGCCAGACGTTCCGGTGGGTACTCAGGATCAAGAGGTATATAGGCGGCTCCAGCCTTGAGGATGCCCAGGATTGCAACTACCATCGCAAGGGAACGATCAAGAGCAAGTCCAATACGAGTTTCAGGCTCGACACCACATCGGTTACGCAAATAGTGTGCCAATTGGTTGGCACGGCTATCGAGATCGCGATAGGTAAGGGATTTATCTTCAAAGACGGCAGCGATGGCCTGGGGAGTCTGCTCGACTTGTGCCTCGATGAGTTCATGCAGACAGCAGTCTTGAGGATAGGCCGTCCACGTATCGTTCCACCCAACAAGCAGTTGTTGCCGCTCGGGATCTGACAGCAAAGGCAGAGTAGCAAGATGGCAATCTGGATTCTCGATGATTCCTTCCAGGAGTATGCAGAAGTGCGTAAGCATGTGCTGAATAGTATCATGCGCAAACAAATCTATGTTGTACTCCGCTTCTATATTGAGACCATGCCGACTCTCGGAGACAAATAGCGATAGATCAAATTTCGCCGTAGCAGTACCAGTATCTAAAGAGCTTATAGTCAGACCGGAATGTTCGGCAGATGACGAGGACATGGTAGGCGTGTTCTGCAATGTGAACATCACTTGAAATAGGGGTGAATAACTCAAATTGCGTTCCGGTTGGAGCGCATCTACCAGTTGCTCAAAAGGTAGATCCTGATGCGCGTAAGCGTCGAGACAGACCTCGCGTTCCCGCCGCAACAGTTCACGGAAGGTAGGGTTGCCTGATACATCGGTGCGCAAGACCAACGTGTTGACAAAAAAGCCGATCAGTCCCTCGATTTCAGCGCTATTCCGGTTAGCTATCAGTGAGCCAACAGTGATATCCTCCTGTCTGGTATAGCGGTATAGCAACACCTTAAATGCTGCCAACAGCGTCATAAAGAGTGTAACGCCCTCTTGTCGACTGAATGCATTGAGCTTGCCAGCCAGACTCTCGCTTAACTCCATCGATTGTGCCCCGCCTCCGAATGTTTGTATAGGAGGACGTGGGTAATCAGTGGGTAACTGCAACATGGGAATATCAGAGAGTTTTCTCTTCCAATATGTTAGTTGTGCATCCAATGCTGCTCCTTGAAGTCGCTGGCGTTGTTGCTGTGCAAAGTCTACATATTGAATATCCAGCCTGGGAAGTTGCACTGGAATTCCACGGGAAAGTGATTTTAGAACAATAAAGAGTTCCCGCAGGAAAATACTACTGGACCAGGCGTCTGATATGATATGGTGCATGGTGAGGAGCAAGATATGCTCTTCCTTTTGCAGTCTGAGCAAGATAACACGCAGGAGTGGACCACGAGTCAGGTCAAATGGACGATGCGCTTCTATATTCGCCAGCCTTAGTACTTCGGTTTCACGCTCGGCCTCACCAGGGCCTTGTAGGTCAATCAATGGGATAGTTATTAGTCCTGCTTCAGCGATGACCTGTTGTGGCTCGCCATCTATAGTAACAAAGGTGGTACGCAGTGTTTCATGACGAACAGTGAGTAACTCAAGAGCCTTTTGTAAGATTTCCAGGCTCACGGGACCACGCAGGCGTAGAGCCTGGGGAATATTATAAATAGAGCTATTTGGCTCAAATTGATCTAAAAACCAGAGACGCAACTGGGCAAACGAGAGGGGAAAAGCACTCGAAATACGCTTCTGATGGTGTATTGGTTCGTCTAAGGAAGTCTCTCTTTTCTGCTTCTCCTTTAACCGCTGAAACAGCGCAGCCCGTTGTTCGCGGGAGAGTTTTGCCAGACGTTCTGTCGAGTCGCCATGATCACGGATACTCATTTCAAAGTCCTTCCTTAAGAAAAACCATATATGGTGAGAATCATCGCTTATACTTCATCAGTCGGTAGCATTTCAAACTCTGCTAGCATTTGCATCAAATCATCGCTGTCCGTCCGCTCAAACTCTTTCTGGATGACCTCTTCGGCAAAATCTGCGACAGTGGGCTTTTCAAAGAGCACGCGTAAGGGCAGTTCTACCTGCAAGTTCTCACGTACCCGCGAGATCACTTGCGTGACCAGGAGAGAATGTCCCCCTAGATCAAAAAAGTTGTCATGAATGCCTACCTGCTTTCGGCCCAATACACGAGCCCAGATCTCTGCTATCGCTTCCTCTACCGGATTGCGCGGCTCTCCCCCCACTTCCTCCGGCTCCTGCATGGTCTGCCCCAGCTTCGGCAATGCTCGGCGATCCACCTTGCCGTTAGGCAAAAGCGGCAGTGCACCCAGCATCACATACACTGCCGGGATCATGTACTCAGGCAAGTGCTGACGAAGATAGACACGCAACTTGCCGGCTGTAGGAGCAGGATTGTATTCCCCTATCAGGTAAGCAACGAGACGTTTTTCTGTTAGAGAGTACTCTTGTTCCCAGCTATGCTCCCCAGAGGAACTTACTTCCTCCAATAAGACAATGGCTTCCTGTACCCCCTGATACATCTTCAAGAGAGCTTCCACCTCTCCTGGCTCAATGCGATAGCCCCGCAGTTTTACCTGCTGGTCATTGCGTCCTAAGAACTCAAGATTGCCATCTGGGAGGTAGCGTGCCAGATCTCCCGTTCGGTAGAACCGTGTCCCTGGCTCCCTGCTAAAGGGGTTGGGCAAGAAACGTTCTGTCGTCAGTTCTGGCCGTTGCAGGTAGCCACGAGCCACTCCAGCACCGGCAATGTAGAGTTCTCCCGTTACTCCAACGGGCACGGGTTCCAACCAGCGATCAAGCAAGTAAAGTTGCGTATTGGCAATAGGGCGTCCAATCGGCACCAATCCAGCCCTGGTCTCGTCCCCTTCTGGTGCTTCGTAGACACAACAGCCTACGACCGTCTCTGTCGGCCCATATTCATTGATCAACCTCATCCTGGGTGCATGTGTTCTCCAGAAGGTCAGATGCTCTTGTCGTAATGCCTCTCCTCCAATAATAAAGGCACGGACACACCCGGCCACATCTGCATCCGTCAGTTGCTCAGCAAGCAGCGTCAGGTGGGAAGGTGTCAGCTTGACCAGACTAAGAGCCTGGGCCTTGTGCAAAGCACTTCCCAGCGCGTCAATCGCTTGCTCTTCGGACAGCAGCACAAGGCGTTGTCCCACCAGCAGCGGGGCGAACAGGCTGGTGACTGTCAGATCAGATGCCAGTGAAGAATGCAAGAGTGAACCCTGTCCCAGTGCCACCTGATACTCTTGTACACACCAGCGCAGATAGTTCGTCAGCCCACGATGAGCAATCATGACGCCTTTGGGCAGACCTGTTGAGCCAGAGGTGTAGATCACATATGCCAGATTGTCGGGATTGGCTTCACTGGCAAGATTGGTCACCAACTCATTTGTCAGCGCTTCTTCCAGCAGATCAAGACAGATCACCTGTCTATCATGTACAGGGAGAAGCGCTACCAGCCGCTCTTGAGTCAGTATGATGGGGAGTTGCGCATCTTGTATCATGAAGGCCAGCCGCCCTACAGGAGAAGTCGGATCAAGCGGCACATACGCTCCCCCTGCTTTAAGAATGCCCAACAAGCCCACGATCATCTCCGGAGAGCGTTGCATGCATAACCCAACACAGACTTCGGGTTTCACACCTCTTGCTTGTAGCAAATGCGCAAGCTGATTTGCCCGCTGGTTGAGTTGTGTGTAGGTAAGTTGCTGATCCTCGTTGATCACTGCAGTTGCATCAGGGGTTCTCTCAACCTGTATCTCAAAAAGCTGTTGGAGGCAAACAGGAGCCTCATCATTGGTGTCTGTCGCATTCCATTCTACGAGCAAACGATGTAACTCATCCTCACCAAGCAGAGTCAACGAGGAGAGCCGATGCTCAGGATGAGCTGCAATATCTTCCAACAGTCGCTGGTAATGCTTTATCAGTTGTTGAATGGTATCGCGTTCAAATATATCAATGTTATACTCCACTATGCCATGCAGGCCATTCGGTGTTTCTACAAACTCGATGCTCAGATCGAACTTAGTTGTAGGGTTGCTGAACGCCAACGACTCAAGGCGTAATCCAGGCAGAGCCAGTTCTCCTGTCGATGCATTTTGTAAGGTAAACATAACCTGGAAAAGTGGATGATGACTCAAGCTGCGTTCTGGCTGTACCGCCTCAACAACTTTCTCAAATGGCACATCCTGGTGTGCGTACGCTTCCAGACAGACCTCTCGTACTCGTGCGAGCAGTGCCCGAAATGATGGATTCCCTGATAGGTCGGTGCGCAAGGCCAGTGTATTAACAAAATAGCCAATAAGCCCTTCTGTCTCATAACGTGTGCGTCCTGCGATGGGTGTGCCCACCACTATGTCTGTTTGTCCCGAATAACGGAGCAGGAGAACCTGGAACGCTGCCAGCAAGGTCATAAAGAGTGTTACTGCCCCTTGCTGACTTAATGATTGAAGTTCGTGGCTAAGGGTTGAAGGAAGGGTAAAGGCGTAAGAATCGCCCCGGTACGTCTGTACCGCTGGACGAGGATGATCAATGGGCATATCCAGCACAGCCGAAGCATTCAGCAATTGCTTGCGCCAGTAGGCCACCTGTTGTTCCAATGCTTCGCCTTGTAGCCATTTTCGCTGCCAGACTGCATAATCCGCGTATTGGATGGGCAGCGTTGATAAGGCATAGGGTGCTCCGGGTAATGATGGCGCTGTAGATTGTGCTCAGTTCGTTTAGCAGAATACCGATCGACCAGGCATCCGCGATACTATGATGGATGGTGATAAGCAGAATATGCTCGCTCACATCCAGTTGCAATATCTTGACACGCAACAATGGTCCTCGACTCAGGTCAAATGGTTCCGAGGCTTCCTCGGTCGCCCATCGTCGTACCTCGTGCTCCTGTTCCCGGTGACTATAGTCATTCAGATTTATGATTGATGGTTTGATATACAGATCTGGTGCAATAACCTGCCGGGGTATGCCATCTAGAGCCATAAATGTGGTGCGTAGCGCCTCGTGCCGCTGTACCAGGACATTCAGGCTCTCCCCCAACACATCCAGGTTGAGGTCTCCCTGCACTTGCAACGCTACCGGAATATTATAAGCCGGACTATCTGGCTCAAGCTGACTCAGAAACCATAAACGCTCTTGTTCAAAGGAGAGAGGTAGGATCATCTCCCGTGCCTGCGATACAAGGGATGGTACATCTGATATTCTGGAAGAGCCGTTCCTCGCTACCTCGATCCACCCGGCCAAATCTACCACGGTCGGCGACTCAAAAATCGCCCGTAGTGGCACGTCTACTTGAAATATCTCCCGTACTCGGGCTATCATTCGGGTTGCTAGCAATGAGTGTCCACCAAGATCGAAGAAGTTATCCCGTACTCCTACCCGTTCCAGGTGCAGAATATCCACCCAGATACCCGTCAAGACCTCTTCAAGTACGGTCTGAGGGGATGTAGAGACATCCATCTCATATCCTTTGTACTCTGGGATGGGTAGTATATGGCGGTCTATCTTACCACTGGTAGTCAAAGGTAATTGCTGCAACGGTATAAATACGGAGGGGATCATATATTCGGGTAATCGCTCTCTTAAGAAACTGCGTAGCTCTTCGGGTGTATACTCTTGCCTTGCAACAATGTACGCCACCAGCCGCTGGTCGCCAGGAACGTCTTCCCGCACAAGTGCTACGGTCTCTCGTATGCCAGGATACTCTGCCAGTACCGTCTCGACCTCTTGCAACTCGATTCGGAAGCCCCGTAATTTGGTCTGGGAATTGATGCGGCCCAGAAATTCGATTGCGCCATCTGCTAAAAGGCGAGCCAGGTCTCCTGTTTTGTAGAGGCGCTGCCCTGGTTTATCACTAAAAGGATCAGGGATGAACATTTCAGCCGTCAGGTCTGGTCGATTGTGGTATCCTCGTGCCAGCCCCACGCCGCCAATATAGAGTTCTCCTGGTACACTAATAGGCACAGGTTGAAGATGCGTATCGAGTAGATAGATCTGCGTATTGGCAATTGGGTGTCCAATAGGAACAATCTGCCGATCGCTTTCCCTCCGACAAGCCCAGAATGTCACTTCTATGGCGGCTTCCGTTGGTCCATAAAGGTTATGTAATTCTGCATTCAGACGCGCAAAGAAGCGCTCCTGGAGATCAAGCGTTAAGGCTTCTCCGCTACAGATTACTTGTCTCAAGCTCTGGCATTGTTCCAGCCCAGGCTCTTCTAGAAATGCATACAACATCGAAGGTACAAAGTGCAGCGCCGTAATCTTTTGCTCGATGAGAAGCTTAACAAGATAGGCACTATCCCGGTGACCTTTGGGTCGGACCATAATTAGTTGAGCACCATTCAACAAGGGCCAGAAGAACTCCCACACCGAGACATCAAAGCTAAAGGGTGTTTTCTGGAGAACGCGATCGGTTTCAGCCAGGTGGTAGGTCTCCAACATCCACAGTAACCGGTTACTAATTCCCCGATGGGTATTCATCGCACCTTTGGGTTTGCCCGTTGAACCTGAAGTATAGATCATGTAGGCCAGATTCTCGGAAGTGACTCCACTAAACGGATTTGTGGTACTTTCGGTAGCCAACCTATTCCACTGGCTATCCAGGTAGACTATTGTTTCCTGGTACTCAAGAAATATCTCCCTATACTGCTGTCGAGTCAACAACACACTGGTTTGCGCATCGTGAAGCATAAATATCAGACGTTCCCGTGGATATTCAGGGTCTAGTGGCATATATACCCCACCAGCCTTGAGGATGGCTATGAGGCCAACAACCATCTCCAGAGAGCGCTCAAGGCAGAGACCCACTACCACTTCTGGTCCTACTCCCAATTGCTGTAGATAATGCGCAAGTTGATTTGCCCGCTCATTCAGTTCTCGATACGTCCATTGCTGCTCCTCAAACACCACCGCCACTCTGTCTGGTGTCAGTTCCGCCTGTACCTCGAATAAGGAATGGAGGTACTGGTTCTGGGAGTAGACTCTGTGAGTATCATTCCATGCTTTGAGTACTTGCTGGCTTTCGACAGTGGTCAACAGCGGTAGCGTGGTAATACACTGTTCGGAGTTAGTCACAATGCCTTCTAGTATTGTTACGTAGTGCCCTATCATACGCTTGATAGTGGCAGCCTCAAACACATCTGTATTGTACTCTACTGAGCCTGCAAGTCCTCTCGATGTCTCCACTAGCTCAAAGGAAATGTCAAACTTTGCGGTTTCGCTGCTTATATCTAGCGGCTCCAGACTTAGACTGGACAGCTTAATACGACTTGGTGGAACATTTTGGAGCACAAAGAGTACCTGGAAGAGCGGTGATTGGCTCAAGCTGCGTTCCGGCTGTAACTCCTCGACTAGCTTCTCAAAAGGCAAATCCTGGTGCATGTAAGCACCAAGGGAGACTTCGCGAACCCGACCGAGTAGCTCGCGGAACGAGATGTCTCCCGATAGGTCCGTGCGCATAACCAGTGTATTTAGGAACAGTCCGATCAAGCCCTCTGTCTCGCGATGCGTACGCCCAGAGATAGGCGTTCCCACTACCACATCTGTCTGACCAGCGTAGCGAGAGAGCAAGACCTGGAAAGCTGCTAGCAATGTCATAAATAGCGTTACGCCCTCTTCGCGACTCAATGATTGCAGTTGTTGGCTGAGCGATAAGGGTAATGTGAATGCAAGATGTGCCCCCTTAAATGTCTGTATGGCGGGACGGGGATGATCAGTCGGTAACTCAAGCTTTACCGGAGCATCATGCAATTGCTGACGCCAGTAAGCTAGCTGTTTCTCCAGAAGCTCTCCCTGGAGCCATTCCCGCTGCCAAATAGCATAATCCGCATACTGGACCGACAGATCTGGTAGAGAAAATGGTTGCCCTGTTGTGCGTGCGGTATAGAGAGTATTTAGTTCCTGGAAGAATATGTCCGCTGACCAACCATCTGCAATGATATGATGGAGTGTTAGCAGTAGCGCATGCTCCCTGCTACTCAAGCACAACAGCGTAGCGCGAATAAGCGGTCCGTGCTGTAGGTCGAATGGTCGTTGCGCCTCCTCGCGTGCCAGGCGCACAACTTCAGCTTTTTGCGCTGAGCTATCTGCTATTTCGGCTAAACGTACCAGATGCAACGGGAGATGTAACGTTGGCGCAATGATTTGGACTGGTTGTTCATTGACCATCGCAAAGGTTGTGCGCAGTATTTCATGGCGCAACACAAGAGCATTGAGACTTTGTTCTAGTGTCGCAACATCCAGCAATCCTCGTACATAGAAAGCGATAGGCATATTATAAAAAGGACTGCCTGATTGCAATTGGTCAAGAAACCAGAGCCGCTGCTGCGCAAATGAAAGCGGGAGCACACTTCTCCGGTCAGCACGTTGTATGTGAGGAATCAGCTGTCCCTTTTCTCTCTGCCTGGCTCGTTCAACGGCCATAGCAAGAGCCGGAAGAGTGGGCGCATCGTAGATAGCGCGAACGGGCATCTCGACCTGAAGGACTTCGCGCAACCTTGCAACGACCTGCGTGGCTTGAAGAGAGTGACCACCAAGCTTGAAGAAATGGTCGTTTCGACTCACAAGCTCCAAATGCAGCACAGAGGCCCACATGCCCGCCAGTATTTCTTCAATAGGGGTGCGTGGAACTTCGTATGCCTCATCAACATTGGTATGCATACGCTCCGGCGCAGGCAATGCACGACGATTTACTTTGCCAGAAGGTACACGAGGCAATGTTTCCATGAGCACAAAGGCCGCCGGTATCATATAGGGGGGCAATTTGTCCTGGAGATGCTTACGTAACTGGGCGACCAGGGAAGGCGAATTCTGCTTAGTGACAATGTACGCCACGAGGCGAATATCGTTGGGTGTATCCTCACGGGCCAGTACGACCACATCACTTACGGCAGTATGCTGGCTAAGCAAGGTCTCGATCTCACCCGGCTCAACGCGAAAGCCGCGCAGCTTCACTTGTGTATCTGCTCGTCCGATAAACTCAAGGTTGCCGTTTGGCTGATAGCGCACCATGTCACCAGTGCGATAGAGGCGTGCTCCTGGTATAGTGCTAAAGGGATGCGGCAAAAAGCGCTCTGCTGTCAAGTCTGGGCGATGCAGATATCCCCGAGCCAGACCAACCCCACTGATGAAAAGTTCGCCTGGTACACCCGCTGGTACTGGCTGTAGCAGTGTATCCAGTACATATGCCTGTGTATTGGCAATCGGTTGCCCTATAGGAACAGATGCAAGTTGCTCTCCATCACTAACGCTTTCCGGTTGATAGAGCAATGTGGTGACGGGTGGTTTCCGTAAGGCCATATGCATTGTACCAACCGATACGATTGTCCATGATGTTTTGCCAGAGAGCAAATTGCGTTGCCGAGACCTTCTCACTGCCAACAATGACCAGCCTGGTAGTAACAGGGCGCAGCGCTTGAGAGCGAGATAGCTCAGACACCCATTCATGCCAGTACGAGGAAGGGATATTTAGTACGGTCAGTTGCTCTGCCATCACGAATTCGGGAAAATTCGTCTGGCGATGGAGCTATGGGATCGGGCCACATGACCACTGTGGCTCCGTGTAGCCACGAAGGGAACAGTTCCTCTATTGCAACATCAAAACTGATGGATGCAAATTGCAATACACGATCGTTTGCTTGCAGTTCATAGCGCCTTCCCACCTCCGTACAGTGATTTAACAGTGATCGGTGGGTTACCACAACCCCCTTTGGTATCCCAGTTGAGCCAGATGTGTAGATGACGTACGCTGCATTATCGAGTTGTGTTCTCGTGTAAGGAAGCTCTATGCTTTCCTGACTGATGAAAATCTGCTCCGTATCTACGCAGATGACCTGAGTTTGTAGAGAAGGGAGTTGAGCCATGAGTTTCTGTTGCGTGAGCAACACCGACACCTGCGCATCTTCAAGTATGAAAGCCAGTCGCTCCTGTGGGTAACAGGGATCAAGTGGCACATAGGCACCCCCAGCTTTGAGTATACCTGATAAACCTATCACCAGGTCAAGTGAGCGATCCATGCATAATCCCACACGCTCCTCTGGACCTACGCCAACCCTATGCAGATAATGCGCAAGTTGGTTAGTACGTCGATCCAATTCGGCATAGGTGATGTGATGATCCTGGCAATGCAGCGCTATCGCTTCAGGTGTGCTTTTGACCTGCTGCTGAAGGAGATATTGCAGGGTGACATCCTGTAAGTCCGCGATTTCAGCCTGATTCCACCTGGCAAGCAGTTGCCGACGCTCAGTATCATTTAATAAGGGTATCTCTACCAGGCGAACTTCCGGGTTAGCCATAAACCCTTCTAATAGCATACGCAGGTGATCCAATGTGCGACGAATTATGCTCGGAGTAAAACGAGCCGTCTCATAGCCAAGCTGGATCTCCAGTTCGGCTCCTGGCCCGATAATTACCACCAGAGGATAATTCGTTTGCTCCAGAGATTGCAAGAGTCGCACACGTATCTCGTCAGATTCTTCCCGATCATGCCGATTTTCAACATGATAGTTTTCAAAGACCATGAGGCTTCAAAGAGGGGCTGCCAGCGGGGAATTTCACTCCACCCATGCACCTGCACCAGTGGACTGTAATCATACTGGCGCGCTTCTGCCTGTTGTGCTTGCAATTGCGAGAGCCAGGTCAGTAAGTTGGCTTGCATTGGCACCTGTGCTCGCACCGGCAGCGTATTAATGAAGAGGCCAACCATCGCCTCTGCACCGGTCAGATCAACAGGTCGCCCCGCAACGGTTGCACCGAAAACAACGTCTGTCTCACCGCTGTAGCGGCTCAATAAGAGTGCCCATGCGCCTTGAACCAGCGTGTTTAGTGTAAGTTGATGCTTGCGGGCAAAAGCTCGCAGCGTTGCCGTCGTATCCACCGAGAGCGTAAAGCCTTGTAATTCCACTGGCCTGCCGCCGCGTAGCCGAAACTCAAGTTTCTCCGTTGTGTTCTGCGTTATAGGGCTAACCTGGGTATTGCCATCCCCTTCCTCTACTGATGCTGGATTACCAGGCGCATCAATCATGAGCGGAGTAGGAGTTGTAAAGCCCTGTAAGTAATGCCGCCAGAAGGTCTCTGCTTCGGCGAGATTCCTGCTACGTAGCCAGTTGATGTAATCACCATAGGGCCGCCTGGATTTGAAAAATGGTTCCTGCCCAGAGCGTAACATTCTATAAGCGCTAAAAGCTTCCTGGATAACGATTGTCAAAGACCAGCCATCGAGCAAGAGGTGATGGTGAGTGAAAAGAAGGAAGGAAGTATCATTCGCTACACGTATCAGAATCAGGCGCAGGAGCGGCGCTAAAGCGAGGTCAAAACCGCGTACGCGATCCTCCGCCAGCAGTTCATCAAGACGAGTATGCAGGTCTCCGGAAGGCAGTCCCCGCCAGTCGTGTTGCTCCCAGGGCACCTGCACAGTCTGGTATACCACTTGTACTGGTTCATCCAACTCTTCCCAGAGAAAAGCTGTGCGTAGCGTAGAATGTTGTGTTACAAGGTACACCCATGCCTTGTATAGAGTGCCAATATCAAGGGAATCTTGTATGCTGTAGATGGCTTGCTCAATATATACTCCTGAATGTGGCGCATATAACGTATGGAAAAGCATACCCCGCTGCATCGGAGAAAGCTCGTAGATGTCTTCGATGTTCTCGGCGGTCATCCAAATTGCCTCCTACTTTGCTACTCGCATTGTTTACAGGCCGTTCCAGGAATTATAAGGTACTGGATGAATATTTGGGCTATTATATGAGATAACAATGCTTTCGTGCTCTAGCAGCGGAATGGCTCGTGGATCACCAGTGTATGTTTGCAAATTCCCGTTGCCATCAAAAACATAGAACACCAGTGCATGGTTTGGGTCGGCTGTGTAGTCGGCAAGCAGCGCACGGCTGATAGGTTGGCCCCAGATATCGAAGAACTTGCCGAGGGTATATGTGCGATTGGTTGGTGAGTCGACATGGATAATATTATCGGCCTCAAACACATGGAGAGCATACAGGCAGGTAGTCTTACCGTTTGAAGCAAGCGCAGCTACACCAGGTTGAAGCGGTGCAACACTGCCGATACCTACAGGAATGCCAACCTGTTGACTATTCACATAGACTGTCAGATGCACGTTAGCTGTCACCACTGATCCAAGACCTTTTTGACAGGGAATGCTATCTACTAGCTGACCAGTAGCCGGGTGACCATGAGAAAGTTGTAGGCTTGAGATTGCATTGGCAGGAGCCGAGAGCGCAACTGGCAAGAAGGACAGAATAGCCACTACAATGCCAACTACACAGATGGCAATCTGCTTTTGTAGCATACTCCACTTACCTTGTTCTGGCTGGATCTGAGGCTCTTCCGGTGCTATCTGACTTTGTGCCTCACCTTCTTGTTGTGGTGGTTTGTTCAGCAGAGGCGCGTAGCGATTAAGCGCAATCCTTAAATAGAGTGCACTGGTGATCACAAGAATAGCAACAGCCATGAATAGTGTGTCGATAGGTCCCAAAAGCAGACCAGAGATTTGTAAGTATTTATCGTGCAATGGTACTGATACCAAGAAAGGTATAAAACTGAGAGAGATCAAGGAAGTCAGAGTGAGCACCTGTGCAAGTACAGAGTTAACACGTCCCATCATCTTCCTGGGTGTTGCCCTGAAAAGTATCGGGCCAAACGATACAGCAAATACTGCCTGAGATACTCCAAACAGGCATATTACCACAAATGCAGATGCAAGATTTGTTAGCCGGGCATATATGAAAAAATCACGCCGTTTGTTAGCCCGGAAACCCAGTAGGCCCGTATGACACCAAGACGTGCTCGCAACCAGGGACTCAGGAAAATAGCACCTGCGATTGCCCCAATACCCATAACCACATCCAGGTAAGCATATATTTGTGGGGATGCATGCAGATTGTTGGTTGCAAAGAAGAGATCAAATACGCTCAGACCAGCCCCACCGATGGCATTGAGCATCATAGCGAAAATTATTGCCATGAGTATTTTGTTACCAAAGGCAAAGCGTATTCCCTCTGTGAATTCACTCAGAAAATCGGCTTTTGGCTTTGGTTCATCGCTCTCCTGAGAATCACTGGTCTTGTGAGGCAGGCGTATCATAAAAAATGCGAAATATGAAACAACGAAGGAGATGACATTCAAAATAATACACCACTGTATACCCAGGGTGAAGAACATGGCAGCTGCCAGGGCCGGGCCGATAATTGTGCCGAGATTGTTCAAAACCTGCCCACGCCCAAATGCGCGTGTAAGATCAGGTTCGTCTACGATTTCATAGAGCAGAACCGTGAGGGCTGAATTGACGAAGGGATCACAGGCACCGCTGAGTATTATAACGATATAGACACACACAAGCTGAAATAAGTTAGCCGCGTCACTTCCTATAGGGAAAGGTAAAGGTATAATACCTGTTGCCAACAGAAGCAACGTAAAAAGGATTGCTCGTGCTGCATCCATAAAGAGTTGTGTGCGGCGACAGTCCCAACGGTCCACGTACACACCTGCAAATGTACTGACCACAAAGAATACTATCGTTGGAAAGAAAACGAGGCCCCCAATAGCGAAAGCCGCCCAGGGAGCATTACGTGCAAGTTTGGTCGCAACCCAGAGGAGTAAGGAGACGCTAAAGACGACGTTGCCAAGCCGAGAAGTCGCCAGACCAATCCAATTATATGCATAATTGCGATTAATCAGGAGACGTTCTAAGAAAGGACCGGGCTTTTTCTCTTGTTCAGACGGCGACACTGCTGTATCCATTTTTCTCCCTAGATAAAATAATCTCGATCGGCGCTTTGCGCTCATAGCAAGCATTTTTCCGACAATTCATCAGTAGCCAAACGATGTTGGTGCCAGGTAAAATTATGCTCCGACTATGTTTGGATATTGAATCCAAATATTGGGTTCCTCGTAACGGCCCAGGTCATGTATGCGATCAATAATTATGGGATTGAGTGCACCAGGAACCGTATACTCGCCACTTTCGGGAAAACGCATATCAGTCCATTCCTCCCATCTGGCTACTGTCTCCGTAATGACCATTGAGAGAGGGGCAATACAAACTACCTTTGCCCCAAGACGCCAGTGAATACGCAACCAGGGATCAAAGGGCGTTCCATCCGTTTGTTTCCATTGGACATAGCGTTCCATCGATATAAGAGGATAACGGCTCTTCAATGAAGGACGAAGAGGAATAATCAGGTCTCCTAAACTGTGTTGTGCGGCCAGTTCTTTCATAGATCTGGCCATCGATTCGCTCAGCCCCTGTCCCTGTAGGCCAGGTGCGATAACAATCGACAGTCCACACAGAGCGGTGGGCATACGCTTCTGCTCGTAGTCGTGAAAACCTTGTTCTAGCGCAGCGTCCCAGCCAGTTGGTAGTCCTTCTACGGTCCCATCCCACGCAAGCGGTATCGTATGACCTGCGGCCAGAGCATTGCCACGGTCATCACAAAGGACATATTGAAACTCGGCAAAGGTAGAAAAAAGCGATCCCCAATAACGAATCGCTACGGGATCGTTCAAGACGAATTCTGGCCAACTCTCGCTATGCAAGCGTGGCATCTCCGCTTCTAGTTCAGGTCGCTGCGCTAATGTAACAAAAGTGTATGACATAGTGCAAACACCTCATAACTCCTTCAAAATAATCGAAGGAAGCTCTTTTGCGCATGAGATTCGTGATACATTTTTCTAAATGGTAATCCTCAAGCACAATTTGAGATCAAGTTACCTATGAACTACTACAAGATGCCACCAATATTATAAACTAGCAAGATGTCGTATCACTTTATTAATCAGTGAATATGTATGTCTTGTACTTTTTTCATGACGATGGTATAATTGACTCAAAGGGTAAGAAGGGAGAATCTGAAATAATCGATGCCAGGCTTATCGATTAATACTCCCTGGGTGAAATACTCAAAACCCAGGCCACAAGCACATTTTCGCTTATTTTGTTTTCCACATGCGGGTAAGGGCGCATCTCTCTTTAGCCGTTGGTCTGATGAGTTGCCCGATGAGATAGAGGTGTGTGCAGTACAGTTACCTGGAAGAGAAGATCGCATATCAGAGCTACCGTTCACTCATATGCCACTCCTGATTCGGTCACTGGCATATGCGCTTTACCCACATTTTCAGACAAAACCTTATGCATTCTTTGGCCATAGTATGGGGGGGACCGTTTGCTTCGAACTGGCACGCCACTTGCAAAAACACCACTATCCAGGTCCTGCTCAACTATTTATTGCCGCACAACAAGCGCCACAACTTGTTAACTCGGACCCTCCCACCCATAATTTGCCCGATAAGGAATTCATCGGGGAGTTGCGTCGTCTAAATGGCACACCAATAGAGATATTGCAAAATGCTGAAGTGCTAGAAATCGCTCTCCCTTTGCTGCGCGCAGATTTTGCCATTTGCGAAACGTACCAGTATATCGTTGAGGACCCACTTACCTCTCCTATCTTCGTAGCTGCCGGCTTAGACGATAACGATATTAGCTACGATAAACTCACTGCATGGCGTGAACAAACGCAGGCATCATTTACGCTGCGTATGTTTGCTGGCGATCATTTCTTTCTTGAAAACAGCCGCAAAGCGCTTTTGCAGGCTATATCTCACAGAGTTGATGCCGTTTTGGGAACGTAAGCAGCGATATTACGGCTAAAGCAAGGGATCTCTCCATCATTCTGTCAGGATAGCGAGGTTATTGGTCATATACGGTAAAGGATAAAGCTTTGACATTTCCTCTCTCTCACGATACTGCAAATGAGGCTGGAGCGACCTCAAATGAAAAGGCTTACCTGTTTCCTGCCTCTTTCGCTCAGGAAAGGTTATGGTTCCTGGATCAGTTCGAGCCAGACAGTTTCATTTACAATATCCCCTCAACGCTGTCTCTAAAAGGAATGCTGGTGATGCCTGCGCTATTGCAAAGCATCAATACATTGGTACAGCGTCATGAAACTCTGCGAACTACTTTTGTCACTGTGGATAGCCGTCCTATGCAGTCCATTGCTCCAGTTCTCGACATAGCTATACCAGTGGTAGACCTCAGTGAACTGGCGAAAGATGAGCGAACTGCCATAATCCAGCAAATAGCACAACATGAGGCACAATGCCCCTTTGATCTAGTACATGGACCGCTCATTCGCACAACGCTATTGCGCCTGGATGCAGAAGAACATTTGCTCTTGCTCACTATCCACCATATTATTGCTGATGGCTGGTCAGCGAACATCTTTTTCAAGGAACTGAACATCCTATGCCACTTTCGCCGCAGGAAAGCCTTCGCCGTTGCCAGAACTTCCCATCCAATACGCTGACTATGCAGTCTGGCAGAGGGAGTGGTTGCAGGGAGAGGTACTGGAGCAGGAACTGGCCTATTGGAAAAAGTGCCTTGCTGGCATACCTGCTATCCTTGAACTACCTACTGATCACCCACGACCCGCCATTCAGACATACAAAGGCGAGTGCTATAGCTGCAACTACCCACAACTCTGGCCACAGCGCTTAAAGCATTCAGCCAGAGGAAGCGTGTGACGCTCTTCATGACATTGTTAGCGGCATTTCAAGTATTGCTATCGCGCTTCACAGGACAGCCGGACATAGTAGTTGGTACTCCCACCGCAGGGCGCACACAGACCGAGTTGGAAGGACTCATCGGTTTTTTTGCGAATACCCTGGTATTACGCAGTGATTTGTCTGCAAATCCTACATTCAGTGAGTTACTGGAGCAAGTGCGTGATAGAGCATTGGAGGCATATGCGCACCAGGAGTTACCGTTCGACCGGGTAGTAGAAGCCTTGCAGCCAGAGCGTAGCTTAAGCTATCACCCTCTCTTCCAGGTTCTCTTCTCCTTTCAAAAAATGCCGTCATCTACACTGGAAATATCATCTGCCGGGAGAAGTACCTGCCTTGCGGAATGAAAATATAAATAGCAACATAGGAACTGCAAAGTTTGATTTTTCGCTGTTTTTCTGGGAGGGAGAGGGCGGACTGTCCGCTGAATTCGAATACAACACAGATTTGTTTGAGAGGGCCACAATTGAACGCTGGTCAAAGCACCTGCAAACCCTTCTGGAGAGCATTGTCGCAAATCCAGAACAACGGCTATCGACCTTACCACTATTAAGCGAGGCTGAGCGACTGCAACTATTGAACCTGTGGGGTATAACACAGTCTTCGGCGACTTCAACACAATGCCTCCACCATGTATTTGAGGCACACGTGGAGCGTACACCCAATGCCGTTGCGCTGGTATCCGCAGAAGGGGAGAAACGGACATACGCCGAGGTGAACCAGAAAGCTAATCAGCTAGCACACTATCTTGCAAAACTGGGTATTGGACCGAGAAGAGAGTCGGTATTTTTATGGAGCGCTCTACTGATTTAGTAGTGGGGCTGCTCGCTATTCTCAAAGCCGGAGGAGCATATGTACCAATGGACCCGGCCTATCCTGCGGAACGAGTAGGATTTATACTGCTTGATGCACATGTCTCAGTTCTTTTAACACAGCAGGAACTACTCGCCAGACTGCCTGAGATGAAGACGCCCAATCTGGAAAGCCTCAGAGTACTCTGCCTGGACCAGGACCCGCAAATCTATGCTCATGAGCCAGTGACTAATGTGGCTAGCGGAGTCCTGCAAAGCAATCTGGCCTACATCATCTATACGTCAGGCTCTACTGGCAAACCAAAGGGGGTCGGGGTCTGTCATGAGCAGGTCGTTCGTCTCTTTACAGCCACGCAACCAGTATATCAATTTAATGCACAGGACTGTTGGGCATTCTTTCATTCGATAGCATTCGATTTTTCGGTCTGGGAGATCTGGGGAGCGCTTCTCTATGGTGGGCGGCTACTGATTGTGCCTTACTGGGTTAGCCGCTCACCCGAAGAGTTCATCATGCTCCTGGTGCAAGAGCAGGTGACAGTGCTCAACCAGACACCTTCAGCATTCTACATATTGCAGCAGACGATAGCGACTTGTGATCTGGTGAACAAGTTACCGCTACGACTGGTAATCTTTGGAGGCGAAGCACTGGATATCGGGCGATTGCGAACCTGGATGGAAATACATGATGATTCCATGCCGCAACTGGTAAATATGTATGGCATCACCGAAACTACCGTACATGTCACCTATTACCCACTGAACAAAGCTACGGTATTGGCAACAGAAGGTGCCAGCATTATCGGTAATCCACTGCCGGATTTACAACTCTATGTACTTGATAGCCAGATGCAGCCGGTGCCAGTGGGCATACGAGGAGAGGTATATGTGGGAGGTGCAGGTCTGGCTAGAGGTTATGTGGGACATCCAGATCTCACCGCTGCACGGTTTGTACCACATTTATTTAGCAATCAGCCGGGAGCACGACTCTACCGAACCGGCGATCTGGCACGTTTCCTGCCAGATGGCACGTTCGAGTATGTGGGGCGAGCCGATCAGCAAGTCAAAGTGCGTGGTTTCCGTATTGAGCTGGGTGAGATCGAGGCGGCATTATCTGAACATCCTCAGGTGCAAGCGGCAGCAGTGTTATTACGCGAGACAAGCCCGGGAGATAAGCGCCTTGTTGCCTATATCGTTACAAAGCCGGAAGAGTCTCTCACAACTCACAACCTGCATACCTATCTGCACGAGCGGCTACCCGAATATATGATACCGGCCGCTTTTGTAAAAATGGAAGCGTTGCCGATGACATACAATGGCAAGCTTGATCGGCACTTACTACCATCTCCAGACCCGGTTCAGCTCGCTAATCAGACCTACACTGCACCACATACACCGAATGAAAAAATACTGGTGAACATTTGGATGGAGGTGCTGAAAGTCGAGCTGGTAGGTGTCCATACGAACTTCTTCGAGGCGGGGGGAGATTCTATTATTAGCTTGCTGGTAATAGCCCGTGCTCAACAAGCCGGGCTCGTCCTTACCCCTAAACAGATCTTCCAGCATCAGACAATTGCTGCTTTAGCAAAAGTCGCAGGTGTTGCCACGTTGGATACCAGTCAGCAGGAGACAACACGCGGAACAGTACCGCTTACACCCATCCAGCACTGGTTCTTTGCCCAGGAGCTAGCCGACCCTCATCACTGGAACCAGTTCATTTTGCTGGAGGTATCCGATCCACTTATCAGTCCGCAGATCCTGGAGCATGCAATCGCGTATCTATTCGAGTACCACAACGCGCTCTCCCTACGCTTCAAACGCGGAGCAGACGGTTGGGAGCAAGAGAATACGGGCGATGAAGCTCACGGGGAAAACTTTGTTCACACTATCGATCTGAGCATGCTGTCATCAGATGAACAGGAGCGCGCTCTCGAAGCAGAAGCAACTCTGGCACAGGCAAGTCTCAATCTGACAGAGGGTCCTCTGGCACGCAGCGTTTACTTTGTAATGGGAGAACACCAGCCTGGTCGCCTTTTGCTCGTGATTTATCATCTGGCAGTAGATGGTGTCTCCTGGCGCATCTTGCGAGAAGATTTGCAGACAGCGTGTCAGCAGCTCATACGCGGCGAGAGAGCGCACCTTCCCTCTCATACGACCTCTTTTAAAACGTGGTCTGAACGCCTTCAAACATATGCTCAATCAGCAGAGGTACACCAGGAGGCAGTGTACTGGCTTACAGAAGGCCGATGTAAGACACCAGCACTGCCTGTGGACTTCACCGTAGACCGATCGGTTAACACAGAAGCTTCGGCGCAAAGCATAGATATAAGCTTGAGCGTAGCAGAGACAGATGCTCTTCTGCACGAGGTAGCAAGCGTTTACCATACCCAGATCAACGAGATATTGCTGACTGCGCTGGTATTAGCATGTGTGCCCTGGACCGGTAAGCACAAATTGCTGGTAGATGTAGAAGGCCATGGCCGTGAAGCAGTGATTGATGGAGTTGATCTCTCACGCACTGTCGGCTGGTTCACGACCATATTTCCCGTGCATCTGGATCTGGAATCCGCACAAGTGAGTACCACAGACAGAACAATGTCTAACATGTTAAATGGCTTTGCACCAGGGAAAGCGATCAAAACGATCAAAGAGCAAGTACGTAGTATTCCCCACCATGGTATCGGCTATGGACTGCTGCGTTATCTGAGTAACGAAGACCAGGTGCGAGCAGAGTTGGCGGCAATGATGCAGGCCGAGGTAATTTTCAATTACCTGGGTCAATTCGACATGACGCGGGAAGATTTGACGGATGGACAATTTCGCGTGGCACGCGAAAGTAGTGGGCCACCCCATAGCTTACGTAACCAGCGCAGTTACTTGCTGGATATTACCGCAATAGTGCACAAGGGGCAATTTCACATGGAGTGGAAGTACAGTACTCAGCTTCACCGCCTTGAGACGATAGAGACGCTAGCCCAACGTTACCTGGAGACCTTGCGTGCTCTGATTGCACACTGCCGCGCTCCTGAGGCTGGTGGATATACTCCCTCTGATTTTTCGGGAGCGGGACTCAGCCAGGCTAAACTGGACAAAATCATGGCAAAAATTCACTCCAAGAAGAGGACGTAATGGCGAAAGAAATGCAGTCAGAGGAAGATGCTCCATTACCCGAACTGCCTATACAGTACGCCGATTATGTGCCTGGGCAATGGAATGCTACCCAGCAGCCTTACCCAACTGGCGAGTGTATCCATCAGCTCTTCGAGGCCCAGGTCCAGCGTACACCAGAGATGATAGCACTCGTTGTGGATGAGCAACCAATGAGCTATCGAGAGTTGAATTGTCGTGCTAACCAACTCTGCCCACTACCTGTGCCGTCTGGGAGTAGGGCCAGAGATACTGGTTGGAATTTGTATGCGACGATCCTGGGAAATGCTAGTGGGTCTCCTGGGGATTCTCAAAGCGGGAGGAGCCTATGTGCCGCTAGACCCGGTGTATCCGAGTGAGCGGTTAGCCTTTCAACTCCAGGATGCACAGGTGCACATGTTACTTACGCAGGAAGAACTGAGAGAGCGCTGGTCGGAACTCACCGTTCCTCAACTATATTTGGATCGGGAGTGGGAACGCATTGGTCAAGAAGAGGATAAGAACATAGTCAGTAGAGTGGAGGCGGAGCATCTGGCATATGTGATCTATACCTCTGGCTCAACAGGCAGACCCAAGGGAGTCAGTCTTGTCCATCGCAATACAGTGGCACTGATCCGTTGGGCATTAGACTGTTTTGACATTACACATCTGCGTGGAGTATTGGCAGGAACTTCGATCTGTTTTGACTTATCAGTGTTTGAACTATTTGTTCCGTTGTGTTGTGGTGGAACAGTATATCTGGCAGAGACCGGACTCCATTTGCCCACAGGAGCAATGAGAGAACAGATCACACTGCTCAATACGGTACCATCGGTGATAAGCGAATTGTTGCGTAGCAGCGATCTGCCATCTTCAGTGCGTGTGGTCAATCTGGCAGGAGAGCCGTTGCAACGTGGATTAGTGCAGCAGTTGTATCAGCTCCCGACAATAGAGCGCGTGTACAATCTGTATGGCCCGACAGAAGATACCACCTATTCGACCTGGGCATTGTTGGAGCGAGAAGATCAGACAGTGATACCCATTGGGCGACCAATCGCCAATACCCAGGCCTATATACTCGACCAATGGTTGGAGCCGGTGCCCATTGGGGTAACGGGAGAACTCTACCTTGCTGGTGCCGGGGTGGCTCGTGGCTATCTGCAACAACCAGAACTGACAGCACAACGTTTCTTGCCCAACCCGTTCAGCAGAGAACCTGGGGCACGATTTTACCGAACAGGAGATCTGGCACGCTATCTCCCTGACGGCAATATTGCGTTTCTGGGACGTGCTGATCATCAGATCAAACTTCGGGGGTATCGTATCGAATTGGGCGAGATTGAGGCGGTGCTGGTGCAACATCCGGCAGTGCAGGAAGCCGTAGTGCTGGCTCGCGAGGATGAGCCAGGCAATAAGCGTCTGGTAGCCTATGTTGTGCCTATCCCTGGAGCATCAGTGACAAGCCTGACATTGCGGCAAGCGCTACATGAACACTTGCCTAGTTATATGGTTCCCGCAGTCCTTATCCTGCTGACGACTCTCCCCTTGACACCTAATGGCAAGATAGACCGACAAGCTCTACCAGTTCCCCAATGGAGTCATTTTGAGCTGGAGGAAAGCTATGAGGCACCTCACACGCCAACCGAAGACGTGCTATCAAGAATCTGGGCAACGACTCTCCATCTCGAACGAGTCGGCAGGCACGACAACTTTTTCCACCTGGGAGGACATTCCTTACTGGCGGCTCAGATAATGTCACGCATACGCGAAACATTTCAGGTGGCGATACCCATGCGGGTGCTCTTTGAGAGACCTGATGTGGCACACCTTGCTCAACAAGTAGAGATAGGCCGTCAGAAGTTGGGGGCTGATCATCTTAATATACCTCCTCTTGTCCCGCAAGCACGGAACGAACATCTTCCTTTGTCTTTCGCTCAGGAGCGCTTGTGGTTCCTGAATCAGCTTGAGCAAGGAGGCGCTACCTATAACACTCCTATGGTATTGCGACTGCGGGGAGATTTGGATGTGCATGCTCTCGAACGGGGCCTTGAGGAAATTGTGCACCGCCATGAAATCCTACGAACCACCTTTCCGATGCGAGATGGACGACCGATGCAGTGTATTGCCTCTCAGCGCATACGGTGGCTACCAGTAATAGATTTAAGCGAACTGCCCAATGAGCAACGCGAGGATGAGCTAATACGGCAGGCCCAGACCGAAGCGGTGCGTCTCTTTACGTTGGAACAGGGACTTCTCTTGCGTGCCAGTTTGCTACGGTGTGGCTCTCACGATCATATGTTATTGGTAAATATGCACCACATCATTACTGATGGGTGGTCACAGACAGTCTTCCTGCACGAACTAACCCAACTCTACGAGGCTTTCAGCGCCGAGCGACCATCACCGTTGCCCAAACTTCGTGTGCAGTATGCCGATTATGCGCTCTGGCAACGGCAATGGTTGCAAGGTGAAGTCCTTGAACAACAATTAGCCTACTGGCGCAACCAGTTAGCGGGGGCACCTGCTGTACTGGAACTGCCCACTGATCATACACGTCCGGTAGCACAGAGCTACCAAGGTGCCCGCATACCCTTTGTGCTCTCATCCCAACTCAGTCAGCAATTGCATGCACTCAGTCAGCAGGAGAGCGTAACGCTCTACATGATGTTACTTGCCGCCTTCCAGGTGCTCTTGTGGCGCTACACTGGACGGGTAGACATCGTGGTGGGTACACCGATCGCGGGACGCAGCCAAACCGAAGTGGAGGAGCTGATCGGTTTTCGTCAATACGCTGGTGATACGCACTGATCTGTCAGGTAATCCCACTTTTCAGACTTTGCTCAGGCGGGTACAAGAAGTGACATTAGGAGCCTATACCCATCAGGATGTGCCGTTTGAGCGAGTGGTCGAGGAACTACATCCGCTACGTGCCTTGAACCATCACCCCCTTGTACAGGTGATGATTTTACAAAATGTGCTGCCACATACGCCGATGGGAGCTGCCTTACACATAGAAACGTTGGAAATAAGTACAGGGACAGCCAAGTTCGATCTGACGTTCGAGTTTACAGATATGCCCGGTGGCCTGCAAGGAGCGATTGAGTACAGCACCGATTTATTCGAGGCAGAGACGATCAACCGAATGATAGGACACTTACAATGCTTGCTGGAAGCTATCGTTGCTACCCCTGAACGGTCTCTCTCCCAATTGCGATGGTTCAGTGAAGCAGAGCACCACCAGATGCTCGAATGGAATACCGCCAGAACACCCTACCTGGCAGAAGAGTGTATCCATCAGATCTTCGAGACGCAGGTCGAGCGGATCCCTGAAGCTATAGCGGTACTTTCTGCCACAGAACAGTTAACTTATCGCCAGTTAAATGAGCGAGCCAACCAGTTAGCTGATCACCTGCAAAAGATGGGTGTGGGTCCAGAAGTATGCGTGGGAGTATGTATGGAGCGTTCGGTTGAGCTGGTGGTCAGCCTGCTAGCTATTCTCAAAGCTGGTGGCGCCTATGTACCACTGGATCTCAGTTATCCTCAGGAACGGCTATCCTTTATGCTCACGGATGCCCAGGTTGCGGTACTGCTCACCCGGACGCGTTACCTGAAGCAACTGCCCTCAGTAAGCTTATCCGTGTTGTGCCTGGAACAGGACTGGTCGCTGATAACTCAGCAGGCGACAAGCAACCCATCCAGTACAGTACAGGCCAACAATCTGGCTTATATTATCTATACCTCTGGCTCAACAGGGCAACGAAAGGGAGCGGCTATCCTGCATACGGCAGTAATTCGTCTGGTGTGCAACACGAATTATATCAACATCATGCCTGCCGATACTCTTGCTCATCTCTCTAATATTGCCTTTGACGCTGCCACATTTGAGATTTGGGGGACACTGCTCAATGGGGGGCGTCTGCTGGTCATACCTCGCGACGTGGTGCTCTCTACGCACATCTTTGCTAACCTGCTACATGAACAGAACTGCAACGTCATGTTCGTAACTACCGCTCTCTTTAATCAACTGGTGCAATACAACCCATCATTCTTTCGCAGGCTGCGCTATGTCCTCTTTGGAGGCGAAGCTGTTGATGTAAAATGGGTCAAAGCGGCTCTAGAGAACGGCCCACCCGAACATCTCCTACATCTCTATGGACCGACTGAGAATACTACATTCTCCACCTGGCTGCCGTCCAGCAGGTACGTGTAGGAGACAGGACGGTCCCCATAGGGCGTTCGGTTAGCAATACGCAGATTTATGTGCTCGATACCTGGATGCAACCCGTGCCTGTTGGCATAGTCGGCGAACTCTATGTAGGGGGAGCAGGACTGGCTCGTGGCTACCAGGCTCGCCCAGACACCACCGCAGCTGCGTTTGTTCCCCATCCCTTTAGTCAACAACCGGGCGCTCGCTTATACCGCACTGGCGATCTGGTGCGCTTGAGAACTGATGGTGAACTGGAGTTTGTGGGACGAGTTGACCATCAAGTCAAGATTTGTGGTTTTCGTATCGAATTGGGAGAAATTGAGGCTGTGCTAGGGCAACAACCAGGTGTGCAGGAGGCTATAGTGCAAGCTCGCGAGGAGACAGGTGAGAAACAACTGGTCGCTTATTTCGTGCCAACGCTTGAAGTACAGGTGGATAGGCAACAGTTACGACAGGCGCTGCTGGAGCACCTGCCCAGCTACATGATACCCACAGCTTTCATCCCACTGGCTGCATTACCTTTAACCCCCAATGGCAAGGTGGATCATCGCGCCTTGTCCGCTCCCCAATGGAGCAACGTTGAGCATGAGACATTCTTTGTGGCACCACGCACTCCTCTGGAGGAGCAGGTGGGCACCATCTGGCGAGAGGTGTTACATCTGGAGCAGGTGGGCATACACGATAATTTCTTCTCTCTCGGTGGACACTCATTGCTGGCTACCCAGGTACTATCACGCCTACGCGAAGCATTTCGGGTGGAGGTTCCGCTACGTGTCTTATTTGATGACCCTTCCATCGCAACTCTGGCTAAATACCTGGAACAGGCCCGGCAAAGTATACAAGAAGAGATCGAGGTGGATATGCTATACATCCCGCCGCTCTCTCGTGGGGAGAGCGATGTTGACCAACTCTTAGCAATGTTAGAGCAACTTTCTGACGAGGAAGTACTGGCTTTACTTGCCAGTGATGCACAGATGGAGGGCAAGACAAAAGAATGAATGATATCTCTCAACGCATGAAGTCTCTCTCTCCAGAAAAAAGAGAGCTTCTTGCCCTACAACTCAAAAAGAGAGGGAGCCAATTCAACTCCTTCCCCCTCTCCTTTGCTCAACAGCGACTCTGGCTACTTGATCAACTTGAACCGGGCAACTCTAGCTATAACATACCCACCGCTATACATTTTCGCGGACGTTTAGATGTGGTAGCATTGGAACAAAGTTTTAACATCATAATACAACGGCATGAATCTCTACGCACTACTTTTGCAGTTGTGCAGGGACAACCTGTTCAGATGATTGCCCCTGCTGCAAAAATATCGCTGCCAGTGAGAGATCTAAGTAGCCTATCTGAGGACGAACGTGAAGCCGAAGTGCAGCGTCAAGCTACTAGGGAAGCTCAACGCTCTTTCGATCTGGCGAATGGGCCATTGCTGGTGATCAGTATATTAAAATTGAGTGAGAGAGAGCACGTTGTATTAGTAAATACGCATCACATTATTTCCGATGGCTGGTCGATCAATGTGCTTATGCAGGAATTGGCAGTAATTTACACCGCTGTGCTGGCAGGTCAACCTTCGCCGTTGCCAGATTTACCTATCCAGTACGCAGACTATGCGGTCTGGCAGCGGAAATGGCTACAGGGCAACGTACTCGAACAACAGTTAACCTACTGGCGACAGCAACTGACAGGAGCGCCAGCACTATTAGATCTACCCACTGATCGGCCGCGTCCAGCCATACAAACCTATCGAGGAGGGCTGAGAAACCCTTATACTGCCTCGGCCGGTCTCTGAGAGCCTGCGTGACTTGAGACACAAAGAAGGCGTCACGCTCTATATGACGTTACTAGCTATATTTCAGGTGCTCCTCTATCACTATACAGGACAAGAAGATCTGGTGGTCGGGACACCGATTGCAAACCGCAATCGAGCAGATATCGAAGGGTTGATAGGCTTCTTTGTAAACGCGTTAGTGCTGCGTACAGATCTTTCAGGTGACCCATCCTTTCGCGATCTACTTGGACGAGTACGTGAGGTAACCCTGGGAGCTTATGCACATCAGGATTTATCATTTGATCGATTGATAGAGGAGCTAAGCCCGGAGCGAAGTTTGAGCCATACGCCCTTGTTTCAGGTATTTTTCAATATGGTCAATCTTCCTGAACAAAGAAGTGAGTGGTCGGGACTAACGGTAGATATCTTCTGGCCTCGTGAAATCGGGTCAAAATTTGATCTCACGCTGTACGTTCATGACTTTAACGAAGGTATTCAGCTTGAGCTGGTCTATAATGCAGATCTCTTTGATCAGGCTCGTATGCTTGAAATGCTGCGACAATTTGAGTATCTGGCATCACAGGTAATAAAATCGGATGAGAAAATTACACGCTTTTCCCTCGTAACTCCCACAGTACAAACAATTCTACCAGATCCAACCGAACCTCTTTCTGACAGATGGGAAGGCAGTGTTCAAAATATATTTTCACAACAAGCCCGACGCATTCCAGAGCAATTAGCGGTGGTAGACGCATTGGAAAGTGTGAGCTACAAAGAACTTGATATCCGTAGCAATCAGTTAGCCAATTATCTACGCATTTGTGGCATCAAATCTGGAGATATCATTGCAATCTATGGTCACGGGAGCGCTTCGCTTGTTTGGGCAGTGCTAGGGATTCTTAAGGCAGGTGCAGCATTTCTCATGCTAGATCCTGCTTATCCTGCCTCACGACTGATTGAGTATCTTGAAGGCGCAAAGGTGCGCGGTTGGTTTCACATCAAAGCTGCTGGAGCGCTTCCTGTCGAACTAGAGGAGTTCCTTGCCACTTCAACATGTTGTTGTAGATTGGAGTTTCCTGTTGATGCGCAAAATTTGCTAGTAGCCTATTCACCAGATGATCCAGGCATTGTGGTTGGCCCAGATGATCTTGCCTGCGTGACATTTACCTCTGGCTCAACGGGACGACCAAAGGGTATTCTCCAGAGGCACGGACCGTTATCCCATTTCCTTCCCTGGCAAAAACAGCGATTTAATCTTAAAGAAACAGAACGCTACAGTATGCTCTCCGGCCTGGCACACGATCCTTTGCAGCGAGAAATCTTTACACCACTGTGCCTTGGTGGAACTATCTGTATTCCTTCTCCAGAGAATATAGGAGTACCAGGATGGCTGGCTCAATGGGTACACCTGGAGAAAATCAATGTTGCGCACCTGACACCCGCAATGATGCAACTTTTGACGCAAGTAGCGCCAGAAACCGTTGCTTCCAGCTTCGAGATCCCATCACTACGCTATGCCTTTACCGTTGGGGATGTACTCACGAAGCATGATGTATCCAGGCTGCAAAAGCTGGCTCCCCTGGTTATATGTGTCAACTTTTATGGTTCCACTGAGACGCAACGTGCAGTAGGCTATTTCGTTGTTCCCGATAGAGAGTATAGCGATCAATCACAGAAGAAGAGCAAAGGCATCATCCCCCTGGGACAAGGATTTCAAGATGTTCAGCTTCTTGTGCTTAATAGAGTACAGGAATTAGCCGGAATTGGTGAGCTTGGAGAGATTTACGTTCGCAGTCCCCATCTGGCCAGAGGGTATCTTAATGACGAAGCATTGACTCAAGAACGCTTTCTTGTCAATCCATTCACAGGTATAGTTAGTGACCGACTTTACAGGACTGGCGACCTTGGCCGATATCTGCCAGACGGCAATGTTGAATATGCAGGGCGCAATGATCAGCAGGTAAAATTGCGCGGGTTCCGTATTGAGTTAGCCGAGATTGAGGTGGTGCTAGGGCTTCATCCTGCTGTACAGGAGGCAGTTGTTATTATTCGAGAGGACACTCCTGGAAATAAGCGTCTTGTCGCCTATATTGTTCCTTCTCTACCATTCACTTCTCTCAACAATGAACTACGCAATTTCCTGGCCGAGCGACTCCCCGCGTATATGATACCTGCGGCCATTGTACCCCTGGAAACATTACCGCTGACACCCAACCTTAAGGTGGACCGAAGTGCTCTCCCTCTGCCAGAAGCCATCATGTCTACAGCAGAGACAACGATCGCTCCGCGCACTCCAACAGAAGAAATACTGGCAGGCATCTGGGCAAAGATACTTCGAACGAGAACACATAGGAGTACATGATAACTTTTTTGAATGTGGAGGACATTCACTCTTAGCTACCCAGCTCATGGCACGCATTTATGAGGTATTTCGGAAAGAAGTGCCGCTCCGTGCGCTTTTTGAAACGCCAACCTTAGCCGGATTAGCTACTCACCTTGAGCGACATGACACATCACTCAAGCGATCGGCTCTAGTACCACTCGTACGAGAAAGAGATCATCCTATGTCAGATTTCCCGCAGGCAGGCTCTAATACGTATCTATTTCCTGTCTCATTTGCCCAGGAGCGCTTATGGTTCCTTGATCAGCTTGAGCCAGAAAGTGCAGCCTACAAACTTCAGACGGCAATACATTTGCAAGGAAGGGTGATAGTAGAAGCACTGCAACAAAGCGTCCGAGAACTGGTGCACAGACACGAAACCTTGCGGACAACCTTCATCACAATAGAGGGTCGCCCTATGCAAGCCATTGCTCCAGGTCTCGATATTCCAGTAACAGTGGTGGATCTCAGTAAATTGGAGGAAGACGAACGACAGGCCCAGATTTAGATGTATGTAAAAGATGAAGTGCAACGCTCTTTTGATCTGGTTCATGGTCCTCTGATCTATTTTACGTTACTACGGCTGAGTGCTGAAGAACATATTCTCTTGCTCTCTATCCACCATATTATTGCAGATGCCTGGTCAGCAGAAGTACTCTTCCGGGAATTGGACGTTCTCTATGCCACCTTCTGCGAAAAAAGGCCCTCACCTTTACCAGAACTTACGCTTCAATATGCAGACTATACAGTCTGGCAGCGGGAATGGCTGCAAGGTGATGTGTTGGCTCAGCAGATGACTTACTGGAAAGCTCATTTGAGCGGAGCGCCAGCCCTCCTGGATCTGCCTACTGATTATCCTCGTCCCTCCATTCAAGCATACCATGGGGCACACTATAACTTTAAGCTATCAGCGCCTCTAACCAGTGCACTCGATATGCTCAGTCGAAAGAAGGGTGTGACGCTGTATATGACACTCCTGGCTGCCTTCCAAACATTGCTTTTGCGCTACAGCGGGCAGCCGGATATAGTCATTGGAACGCCTATCGCAGGTCGCATGGCCGTCGCGCTAGAAGAACTCATCGGCTTTTTCGTCAACACACTCGTGATGCGTGGTGATCTGTCTGGAGACCCTACGTTCGACGAGCTACTGGGGCAAGTGTTTGAAGTAGCCCTGGATGCCTATGCCAATCAGGAGGTGCCGTTCGAGAAGCTGGTCGAAGAACTCCAACCGGAACGCAATTTGAGCTATAGTCCGCTCTTCCAGGTAATGTTTATTCTCCAAAATGCTCCCACGCATACGCTAAAATTGGCTGATCTAACCCTGACTACGCTTGAAATGGCACGGGTGGTAGCTAAGTTCGATTTGACTCTCATGTTGTGTCAGGAAGAAGGGTGTCTTGATGGAAACTTCGAATACAACACCGATCTGTTCAAGCCAACAACTATTGAGCGTATGACCCGGCATCTACAAACACTTCTCGAAGGCATTGTAGCTAATCCCCATCAACGACTCTCACGGTTACCGCTCATAACTGAGGTAGAACGACATCAGTTGCTGGTTGAGTGGAATACAACACAAGCCGATTATCCCAGGGAGCAGTGTCTTCATCACTTGTTTGAGACACAAGTTGTATCTACTCCTGAGGCTGTGGCCCTCAGTTTTGAAGGAGAGCAACTGACCTATCGAGATTTGAAATCAGCGCGTGAATCAACTGGCCCATTACCTCCGGAAACTGAGTATCGGACCAATGGCACACGTTGGCTTATGTGTCGATCGCTCGTTCGATATGATTGTAGGGCAGCTGGCTATCCTCAAGACTGGTGCTGCCTATGTTCCACTTGATCCCGACTATCCTCAGGAGCGTCTGGCTTTTATGGTGCATGATGCGGACATTGCATTACTCATAACCCATGAGCAACTGGCAAATCGTTTCTCGACGCAGAAAGCAAAGGTCATTCGCCTGGATAGTGAGCGTGAAGCCATCGCCCAGGAATCCAGTGAGAACCCCTCCATTACGATGCAGTCAGAACACCTGGCATATGTCATCTATACATCCGGCTCGACAGGAAGGCCCAAGGGAGTGCAAATCTCCCATAAAGCTGTTGTGAACTTCCTGACTTCCATGCGCCAGCAACCAGGAATTTGTGAGAAAGATGCACTGCTTGCTCTGACAAGCCTGTCGTTCGATATTGCAGGACTGGAGATCTTCTTACCGCTCCTGGTAGGTGCACGTCTGGAAATCGCCTCGCGAGAGGAGGCGACCGATGGGATACAGCTCGTTCGACGGTTGGAAACCTCTGGGATCACTATGTTACAAGCCACCCCGACCTCCTGGCGGATGATGTTGGAGGCTGGTTGGCCGGGTCATCCAGGAATGAAAATGCTGTGTGGTGGGGAGACGCTTCCTCCTGATCTGGGCCATCGCTTGCTCCAAACGGGTGCCTCACTCTGGAATTTGTATGGTCCGACAGAAACCACCATCTGGTCGATGATCCATCACGTCGTGTCCGTCGATGGACCCGTGTCAATTGGTCATCCTATTGCCAACACCCAGGTCTATCTGCTGGATGCTCAGTTGAACCCTGTTCCTATTGGTGTGCCTGGGGAACTCTATCTTGGTGGGGATGGCCTGAGCCAGGGATATCTACATCGACCGGACTTGACGGCTGAGCGCTTCCTGCCAGATCCTTTTAGCACGACAACGGAAATGCGCCTCTACAAAACCGGGGACCTGGCACGTTACCTGCCCGATGGAACGATTGCGTTTCTGGGACGCAACGATCATCAGGTGAAGATTCGTGGGTTCCGCATTGAGTTACAAGAGATTGAAGTAGTGCTACATCGACACCCACTGGTCAAAGAAGCAGTAGTGGTAGCGCGGGAAGATGAAGGGACAGACATGCGGTTAGTGGCCTATGTTGTCCCACAAGAGAAGGGTGAAGGAAGCGAAGCAGGAGAGATTTCTGGAAGGGAGAAACTCAAAAGTTTAGAGCTCCGTCAGTATCTACAGGAACGCTTGCCCATATACATGGTGCCCGCAGTGTTTGTCCTGCTGGAGATCTTGCCTTGCACTCCCAACGGCAAACTAGATCGCCGGGCATTACCTCCACCAGATCAGGGACAATCTGAACGGGAGAACGAATATGAAGGACCACGTACCCCAATAGAAGAACTCCTGGTGCAGATCTGGGTACAGGTGTTGCGACTGGAACAGGTGAGCGTGCATGACAATTTCTTCGAGCTAGGAGGTCACTCACTGCTGGCCACTCAACTTTTGGCCCGCGTACGCGATACCTTCCAGGTGGAATTCCCTCTGCGTCGTCTGTTTGCGGCACCAACTGTCGCCGCAATGGCCCAGTCAATCGCGCAGAGACAAAATGAGCAGGTAGATATGCATGTTAATGTGATTCATAGGATCGAGCCAGACAACGAAGAACACCTTTTGGAGCGACTTGATCAGCTTTCGGATGAGGAAATGGGTGCATTGCTCGATATGATGCTAGCGGAAGAGGAGATTGAGGGATGAGTGATCTCAACAGGCATACAGATGACATCTATTATCTGCTTCAGTGGCTAGTCCACAACAGAGTGTATGTACCTCTCTGCATTACCATGCTGTTTGCTAACCTGATATTGGCTAGCTGCGGTACTGTACTTCAGTCCTCCAGTCGTCTCCCAAGCAGGACGCCTGTACCTACGGTGTCTTCAATATACAAAAATGTCATTAATATGCCTGTTTCTACAACAGGTTGTGGGAAAGCTTCACCTATTCCGCTGGGCACCAGCACCAACGAGACGATCACTGTCCCTCCAGAGGTGTCACGTGGAAATCACACCCGCACCTATCTTGTACATATACCAACCACATATAAAGTCAATCAGCCTCATGCTGTTGTTCTCGTCTTTCATGGGCATGGAGGCAACGCTGCTGATATGGAAAGCTCTTCTGGTTTCTCAAAGCTCGCTGAGCAGCGCGGCTTCATTGCAGTATATCCCCAGGGGTTACCTGACGATGATGGTCTGCCATTATGGGCAAGTATTGGTCCCATAGATTATGGCATTGATGATGCCCTCTTCGTAAGTGATTTGCTGACTAAACTACAAACAGATTTCTGTGTTGATGCCCATCGCATATATGCCACCGGATTTTCAAATGGTGGTGGCATGAGCGGCTTTCTCGCATGTAAACTTGCCGGGCGCATTGCCGCATTTGCCCCTGTCTCTGGCAACTATTACGCTCTTCCTGGTGGCTGTCATCCCGGTAGACCGATACCCATTCTCGAAATTCATGGAACGGCAAATTCTATAGTGCCCTATGAAGGCATTTCGGCCAGTGAGAATCCCGCATGGCCTTTGCCATCGATTCCACAGTGGCTTCAGGATTGGGCATCACGTGATGGTTGTACTAAAGGACCAATAACCTTTTTACGGGGGTCTGGTGTGACGGGTGAACAGTGGATTAACTGTGAGGGAAATGCAATTGTTGTCCATTATCGCATCGAAGGTGGCGATCATAACTTGCCATCAACTATTGATGGCCGCCCAACAGCTGCTATCATGTGGGATTTCTTCCAGGCCCATCCTCTGCCTGCTATGTGACGGCAAACTATTGAGGATTAGGCAGATTGGGTAAGGATATGTGATAGGCGCACATTTGCAATTAAGCATGCTCAACAAGAACGGAGAAACATGTATATAGACGAACAACACGCTCATATCCCAGCAGATGCAGGGCAGCAAGTATCCGAGAGCACGCCAGATAATACTCTGGGTAATGGATATCATCCGGTAACCACGTCTGAACACCTTGTCTCTCTTCCTGATACAAACTGGGCAATATGGCAGTGGGCGGCGCTGCGCGGTGCTGGTTTCCCTGTCTCACAGGCCCTACAACTTGCCATGCCAGTCTGTGCCGCTGCCGTCGATCTCTTTTTTGACCTGTGAAGCAGAGGCTGAACAGGCTCAGAAGCAGATATGCGCAATATTCGCAGACGAGGCTGAAAAAGTTGAGGGAGACGCACGGTCCCAGATATTCAAAGCCCGACGACAGTTGAAAAAAGGAAAACAACTCTCTACAATTCCCTTCATACCCTCTGCTGAGATACAAATACTCCTGGATGCCTTACCAGCAGTATACATGAGAAGAGAGCATGCTCGCTCCGAACTACAGGTACAATTCTCCATGGCAACGGAGCAGACTATGCAGGTTCTCTCTGAAGTAGCTCAGATGGAGCGCTTCCGTGAAGCTGTGATGTGGCAAAACCGTGAAGCTGTGACTAACGGCATTGAACACTTTCAGTGTATGCCCAACCCAACAAAAAAACAACGCGAACATGCTCAGTTGATTGCGAAGTATCTACAGCGGTATTGCACTAAAAATGACTCGATTGGATTTTTTGGTCCGGTAGGCTGGGGACGCTGGGTTCCTGAGGGAGCAGCACTCACCGTTCGTCCTGGACCGCAATTACTGGCAACACGTACTGTATATTTCGAGACCTGGGGTATTGATTTGTTGGGTGAAACGTTGGCCCAGGATAGCGCATTATTGCCATGGGCGGTACCGCGCCCGATGCCATTTCACACTCTCATAGGCGCAACATTACATATACCCTTCGCACGTCCCGTTCAGCTTTCGGATACCCAGGCCTGTGTGCTGACAACCTGTGATGGTCAGAGAACAGCCAGGGAGATCGCTCAGATGGTACTTCGTATGCCTTGTCCCGGGCTGGCAAGTGAAGCAGATGTGTTTGCTACTTTGGACCACCTGCGTACGACACGTCGCATCACCTGGACTTTTGAAGTGCCTATGGAGGATTGGTATCCAGAGCGTACACTCAGACGACAGCTTGAGAGTATTACATCAGAGCCTCTGCGTCAGGGAGCACTTAGTGTCCTGGAGCAACTTGAGACAGCTCGTACCGCTGTTGCCGAAGCCGCAGGAAACGTGGAACAGCTCAATCAGGCATTGAAGCATCTGGAAGAGACCTTCACCAACCTCACAAGCAAGACTGCAAGTAGAGAAGCCGGAAAAACCTATGCGGCCAGGACACTGGTATATGAGGATTGCCGTCGAGATGTCGAACTCACCTTCGGACCCGCACTTCTGCAAGAACTGGCACATCCCCTAACGTTGCTCCTGACAAGTGCTCGCTGGTTTACCCATATGGCAGCACGGCTCTACCGCAAAGCTTTCAGAAAAACCTACATGGAATTGGCGCGTAAGGCAGGCTCATCCACTGTCGATTTTGTAACCTTCTGGTTCTGGATACAACCATTTATACCAATTGAACCAGAGCGGCGTCTGATCAATGTATTGATACCTGAGCTACAAAAACGTTGGGCATCGGTTCTGGAAGTGCCATCCGGGCAACGTCGCGTTCACTACACGAGTCAGTATCTACAGCCACGAGTGCAGGAGACCTTTCCTGCTCCCCGTGCAGGATGGCAATCGGCCCGCTATCATAGCCCTGACGTACTCATAGCGGCTACCAGCCCGGAGGCAATTCTGCGTGACGAGTATCAACTGGTACTCGGTGAATTTCATCAAGGAGTAAACACCCTTGATACCATAGCCCTGGCCGTACAACATCCTGCTCTCTCTGATCTCTTTCAGGCGACAGCCGTTGACTTCCCGGAGCCACGCGTCGTGCCGATCTTCCCCGGGATGCGCTTCTCGCCAAACGCACACACGCAGTTCTCACCTTGCCGAAAGATTGGCGCTTTATCTTTGGCGCGGATAACGGAGGCGTTTCCCCTGAGCAAGCGCTTCCCATTAGTCTGCTCGTTCTGGAAGAATGTGATGGCGAACTCGTTGTACGTACACGCGACGGGCGCAAACAGTTTGACCTGCTAGAGATTCTTGATGGTATCATCTCACCCCAGATATGTGATGCACTCAAAATCCTCGCACCCGGTGTTCACACTCCCCGCATTACGATCGATCGTCTGGTAGTCTGCCGTGAAACCTGGCATTTTGCTCCCGCTGAACTTCCCTGGGCGCTTAATAAGGACCCGTTGGAACTTTATGTGAGTATACGCAGATGGGCACGAACCCAAGAGATGCCACGTTTCTTATTTGTGCGAACTCCGAATGAGAGGAAACCCTACTATGTTGATCTGGAAAGTCCAATCTATACAGATCTCTTTGCCAGGATTGTACGATCGGCACAGGCAACCAGTTCAAAGGGAGAATCTATCACTATAACTGAGATGCTACCGGATCCTGAACATGCCTGGCTTCCCGATGCTGATGGTAATCGGTATACAAGCGAAATACGTATTGCAGCCGTTGATCAATTGAAACAACCTGCCAGGCACTCAAAAAGAACTATGTGATATGAGGAAGTAGAAGCATTGCTCAATGCTATGCTGGCTGAAGAGGAGATTTATGAATAATCCCAATAAGCGTGCGACTGATCTGACAACAACGGAGAAGCGAGCGTTGCTTGAACAGCTTCTCCGTAAAAAAGCTAATAAGTCTGGGTCATATCCGCTCTCCTATGCACAGCAGCGCTTGTGGTTCCTTGATCAATGGCAGCCAGAAAGTTCCTTTTACAATATAGCCTTAGCCTTACGGCTGACAGGCACATTGAATATCAGGGCGCTTGAGCTTAGCCTTAACGAGATTGTGCAGCGGCATGAAGCCCTGCGCACTACGTTTGTGATCGTCGACGGGCAACCAGCGCAAATCATCACGCCAAAGCTTAAGATACCGATGCCAATGGTAGATTTAGTAGGAATCGGTGCAATAAGCTCCACAGCAGATGCTTTTGATGCAAGAGCGACAATCATAAAACAATTGGTGGCCACAGAGGGCACAACGGCCTTTCGATTTGGCACATGGTCCGCTGATACGCACTACCTTGCTGAGTTTAGGTAACCAGGAGTATGTGCTGCTCCTGACGCTACATCACATCGTCTCCGACGGTTGGTCGATGGGCATCTTCTACGACGAACTCACGACCCTCTATGCCGCATTTTTGGCTGATCGTCCCTCACCCTTGTCTGAACTACCGATCCAATACGTCGATTTCGCAGCCTGGCAACGCCAATGGCTGAAAGGTGAGACCCTTGATGAACTCCTAAGTTATTGGCGAAGCCAGTTGGCTGGAATTCCTCCTGTGCTGGAACTGCCCACAGATCGTCCTCGCCCGGCGATGCAAACCTTGCACGGCTCGTATCTACGCTTTGTCCTACCACAACCCCTTGCTGAACAGCTCCTGGCGCTGAGTCTGCGGGAGGGAGTGACTCTATTTATGACGTTGCTAGCAGCGTTCCAGGCCTTGCTATACCACTATACAGGACAGGAGGATATTGTTGTAGGTACCCCTATTGCCGGACGCACGCGAACTGAGTTGGAGGGATTGATAGGTTGTTTTATCAATACACTGGTGCTACGTTCTAAAATCTCTGGCAGCGCCACCTTTCGTGAGCTACTAAGCCAGGTACGAGAGGTCTCAGTAGGTGCCTATGCGCACCAGGACTTGCCGTTTGAACAGTTGGTAGAAGCATTACAGCCGGAACGTAATCTGAGTCACCCCCCACTATTCCAGGTCATGTTTGTTCTGCAAAATGCACCGATCACAACGTCGGACCTGACGGGTTTGAAATTGCGCCCGTTACGCGCCCAGAACGATACCGCCAAGTTCGATATTACACTCTTTTTTGAGGAAGCTGAACAAGGTCTCGTAGGAGCTCTGGAGTACAACTCTGATCTGTTTGATGCTGCCACTATTCTTCGTATGCAGCATCACTTCCAAAGACTTCTAGAGGGCATCGTCACTCATCCCGATCAGCCTCTCCGTGAACTGCCACTCTTGTCAGAAGCGGAACGGCAACAGCTCTTAGTGGAGTGGAATGCAACCGAGGCCGAGTACCCACGAGAGCAGTGTATCCAACATGTGTTCGAGGAGCAAGTAGAGCAAACCCCAGATGCCGTTGCTGTGATTTTCGAAGGCGAGCAGTTAACCTATCGAGAACTGAACCGTCGAGCCAATCAATTAGCATTTTACCTCCAGAAGCAAGGAGTCAGACAGGAAACACTGGTGGGTTTGTGTATGGAACGCTCGGTGGAGATGCTTGTAAGTCTCTTTGGCATCTTAAAGGCCGGAGCAGCTTATGTGCCGCTGGATCCCGCGTATCCCAGGCAGCGCCTGGCTTTCATGGTAACTGACGCCCAGGTGTCGCTACTCCTGACCCGGCAACGACTGGTCGAGCTGCTTCCTGAACAAAGAGTACCGATCATCTCCCTGGATGCACACTGGGAAGCGATAGCCATAGAAGAAGGAGGAAATCTGGCCAGGAGTATCAGTGCTGATAATCTGTGCTATGTGATCTATACCTCCGGCTCCACAGGCCAGCCAAAAGGAGTACAAGTTCTACACAATGCAGTTGTCAACTTCTTAACGTCGATGCAACGGCAAATCGGACTGCTAGACCAGGATATCCTATTAGCAGTTACAACCTTATCGTTTGACATCGCCGCCCTGGAACTGCTCTTGCCACTAACGATAGGGGCGCGTGTGGTGATCCTCAGGCGCGAAGTGATCTCAGATGGCATCCAGTTGGCAGCGCAGATCAGCGCTAGCAGGGCGACAATCATGCAAGCTACGCCAGCAACCTGGCGACTCTTACTAGAAGCGGGATGGCCGGGAAGTTCTCAATTGAAAATCCTCTGTGGGGGTGAAACCCTCCCGTTTGAACTAGCCAAACAGCTACTGGAAAGAGGTGCAAGCCTCTGGAATCTGTATGGTCCCACAGAAACGACTATCTGGTCTCTGGCTCACCAGATTGAGCCACGGGACGAATCGGTTTACATTGGTCGGCCAATTGCTAATACCCAGGTCTATTTACTGGATAGCCAGTTGCAGCCTGTTCTTCTCGGTATATCAGGGGAAATCTACATCGGTGGTGTCGGAGTAGCACGAGGCTATCTCAACCGCCCAGAGTTGACTGCCGCTCGCTTCGTGCCACACCCATACAGCAGTGAACCTGGAGCACGGCTCTATCGGACGGGCGATCTGGCACGTTACTTGTCTAACGGCGACCTTGAGTACCTGGGACGAACGGACCAACAGGTCAAGATACGTGGTTTTCGTATTGAGCTGGGCGAGGTCGAGGCAGCCCTGACAGAGCATCCAGATGTGCAAGAGTCTGTTGTCCTGGCACACGAGGAGACACCGGGAGAGAAACGTCTGGTAGCCTATGTAGTGCCACAGGCAGAGCAAAGGCTGACGGTACGTGACCTGCGTCGCTACCTGAAAGAAAATTTGCCAGACTACATGGTACCCTCGGCCTTTGTCATGTTGAAGGCATTACCACTCACCTCCAATGGCAAAGTTGATCGACGGGCGCTGCCAACACCTGATGGAGTCAGACCCGAACTAGAAGAGGCCTATGTAGCTCCTGGAACGCCCATTGAAGAGGCATTGGCAAAGATCCTGATACAGGTGTTGCAGCAGGAACGAATAGGCATACATGACAATTTCTTCGATTTAGGGGGTCATTCGTTGCTAGCCACTCAAATCGTCGTGCGAATTCGAGATACGTTTCAGGTAGAGCTACCGCTGCGGAGTCTGTTTCTGGCTCCGACGCTAGCTGGTATAGCAGAGCAAATTGAGGCTATACGCCGGACCACACAAAGCCCACGTACTACTCCCTCCATCAAACGTCTTCCGCGCTCTCTTAGGTAACGATCTGTGCCTTACCACGCAGCAAGGATGCTAGAGCAGCCACCAGGGCACATCACAACAGAAAGATGAACCCGTGAAATTTCATGAAGATCTTATCCAATTTGTACCTGAGCTTGTGGTCTACTTTTGATCCGCAAAGGCATGGTATTCTGATCCGCTCTTGTGAAGTATCTGTGATCTCTCTATTGCTGTTTGTTAATAATATGTGATATGAAATTAATTCAATCATGATACAATCATGAATATATAATATAGTTGAATAAGGAGATTCCTATGTTTGCTAACATCGCTGATAAGAAGGGTACATCGAAGTACGGAGCTATACTCTGGCGCAGAGTTGCTTTGCCACTCCTGCTAGCTCTGCTGGCACTTGGGTTCGTCGGAGGAAGCACGGGGTTTGCCAGTTCTTCTGCTCCGCTACGTCCCGCAGTGGTATCTCACCAGACGGCTGACGCTGCTCCCGCGATGATCGCCTTTAACGGGACAGCCTATGTGGGCTGGACGGGCAGGAACGCGGCGCACAATTTGAACCTGATGACCTACGATACGGCCAGTCAGGTCTTCGGTACAGCCCAGGTGCTGACCGATACCACCCTGGTGGGAGCGGGGCCGAGTCTGGAGATCTTCGACGGTAACCTGTATGTGGCCTGGCTGGGGACCGACCATCGCCTCAATGTTGGGCGCTATAACCTGGCTGATCCTACTCACCTTGCCAACAAAGTGACCTTGAGCGAGTCCTCATACAACGTTCCCTCGATGGTCGCCTTTAATGGCCGCCTGTACCTGAGCTGGAGAGGCACGGATGGACGCCTCAACATCATCTCCTCGGCCGATGCCATCCATTTTGACACGAAGGCCTCCTATAACATTGCCAGCAGGACCAGTCCGACATTGGTGAATGCGGGTATGTTCCTGTATGTGTTCTGGGAAGATGTGAGCGCCAATTCTTTTATCGTGGTTGGGAGCTATGATCCATCGAACCCGACCCAGCTGAGCACAGTGGTCACTACGACCTCAACCAGCCAGCTTCCCGTTGGCCTGACTTTCGCGGGTACTGCAGGGCCAGTCGTCAGGGTAGCCTGGCGTACAGCCAGTGATGCGCATATCCGCCTGGGCCTCTTCGGAGGCGACTCAGCCCTTCACAATCAGGTCACCACAGCGCAAACCACTCTCTATGGTCCCGCGCTGACGGTCGCCGGTCGTGGCGGTCCCTTCATAAGCTGGACGGGAACGGATGCGACCCAGAGCGTCAATGTGAGTCCAGTGAATATCTAGCTGCTAGCTTTATAGTTCACGGTCTTCATTACGTCATTCAGTCCATGTGATCAAGCTCCTCATTGGATAGGAGCTTGATCACATGGACTGAACGGTATACTCGTAGAACAAACTCCTGCTAATGAGGAAGTTTGGTTGCGATGACCTCAACCATCTCAATCACTGGTGCTTGTGCGAGAAGCTCGGGATGACGAAACCGAAAGCGTATCTCAGGTAACCTGGTGCGCTTCTCTTGATATAAATACATTTATAGATCCATGGCGTTTTTATAATTGGAATTATCGCTATTCTTGCTCTATACTCATATCAGCAAGCAGAAAGCTGCTCGCTATTCTTCACAAAATCTGAAGTGTGCCACATAACGGGTACAGAGAGGGGTCACTCTTTCACTGATCTTCGTTTTCACGAGACGTTCCTCCAGATCGTCTCCTCTGTGACATCTAATACTTGAACTCCATTTGACACCGTTCACGAAAGGACGAAATCCATTTTGTACACAAGAAAAAATTACGTCAAACTTGCCATCACTTTCAGTATTCTCGCACTCATCATGCTTACCCTGTTCTTGACTCACTCCAACGTTCTAGCACAGTCATCCTCACGGGTCCCAGATGCGCATATTCTGGTACACTTTGATCTGGCTACTGGCCAGCAGCCAGAAAATATTGCATTGGAGCCTGATGGTGCTGCCGACCTGACCTTTGCCACCAATCGTCAGGTTGTACGTGTTACACCCAATGGTCACCTCCATGTACTGGCTACATTGCCCGCACCAGCAAAAGCAGGCTTGACTCCTATTCTAGGGGCCCCATTCCTGGGCGGCATTGTCAGGGCACATGACGGAACGCTCTACTTCAACTATAGTACCGGTACTGCTGATCTCACGGGCATCTGGCGTCTGCGTCCAAATGGGACTCTCCGACGAATTGCTGCCCTTCCAGCCAACGGATTTGCGAATGGCCTGGCATTGGATGAGCGCACTGGTCTGCTTTACGTCGCTGACTCCGTACTTGGCACTCTCTGGCGTGTTTCGATTCATGGTGGGACACCAATCGCTTGGGCAAGCGGGCCACAGCTTGCTCCCAAAAGTTTCATTGGGGCCAATGGCATTAAAGTTCATCATGGCGCTGTGTGGGTCTCGAATTTCGATACCGCTTCGTTGTTGCGCATTCCAATTACTGATGGTGGTCGTGCTCAGACGATCCAAACCAGGGCTACTGGTCTGACAGCTCTCGACGATTTTGCCTTTGTTGGAAATGGCGATACACTCCTGGCCGCCCTCAATAGCCCCAGTCAGCTTGCTCTTGTCAAACCTGATGGAACACATACTATTGTGCTGACCGCAGCGGATGGCCTGTCCAATCCAACATCGGTAGTAATACGAGGCAAGACCATCTATGTTCCTAGCGCTGCCTACTTTACCAAAAGGATCCCAATCTTCTTCTTGCGCATCTCTAATGTTCATTCTAGAGTGAGTACACAAAGAAGCCTCTGACTTTGTCCAGAGGCTTCTTTGCTGTCCTGTGCGCCACAATCGCAAATTTTACTTTAGTTGGAGGAAGGACATCAAAGGTTTGAAAGACCCAGAATGTCCTGGCGAGGTTTCCTCTATACAGCTTCCTCTTCGAGGGCCCGCCCTCTGAACTGGCTGTTGTACAGGTCGGCGTAGAAGCCATTTTGTGCGAGCAGCCCCTCGTGGGTTCCTTTCTCGATGATCGTGCCGTGATTCATCACCAGGATCAGATCCGCGTCGCGAATCGTAGAGAGTCTGTGAGCAATCACAAAACTCGTTCTGCCCTTCATCAACTCGCTCATCGCCTTTTGAATGAGCAACTCGGTTCTGAGTATCAACGCTGCTGGTGGCTTCATCCAGAATTAGGATCTCAGGATCGGCCAGGAAAGCACGTGCGATGGTCAGTAACTGTTTTTGACCCTGACGAGATATTCGTTGCCTCTTCATTCAGAACCGTGTTATAGCCCTCCGGCAATGTCCTGATAAAGTGGTCGGCATAGGCCGCTTTGGCAGCTCGGACGATCTCTTCCTCGCTGGCATCCTCGCGCCCGTACGCGATATTGTCGCGGATGGTCCCATGGAAGAGCCAGGTATCCTGAAGTACCATGCCGAACATGCGGCGCAGGTCACCGCGCTTAAGTTGCGTGATATCGATGCCATCAACCAGGATCTTGCCGCCATTGACTTCGTAAAAGCGCATCAGCAGATTGACCAGGGTTGTTTTACCGGCGCCGGTCGGGCCAACAATAGCGATCATCTGTCCAGGCTTCACGTCGATATTCATATCCTCCATCAGGATATTCTCTTCGCTATACCCAAATCGGACATGCTGGAACTCGACAGCGCCCTGGGGAGATTCAATAGCCACAGCATCAACAGCCTCAGGCACCTGCTCCTCTTCGTCCAGCAGCTCAAAGATACGCTCTGCCGAGGCCATGGCCGATTGGATCACGTTGGCGATATTGGCCAGCATGGTGATCGGCTGGGTAAACTGCTGGGAATATTGAATAAATGCCTGCACATCCCCGATGGAGATCGTATTTTTCGTCACCATAATGCCACCGACCACTGCCACAAAGACATAGCCGATATTGCCAACAAATCTCATGAGCGGCATAATAATGCCAGAAACATATTGTGCCTTCCAGCCAGCATCATAGAGTTTCTCATTGAACTCGTCAAATTGGGCGATAGCTTTGCCTTCATGCCCAAAGGCTTTGACGATCTTATGACCGGTATACATCTCTTCAATATGGCCATTGAGGTCACCAAGCGAGCGCTGCTGTTTCCTGAAGTAGTTCTGCGAACGTTTCGCAATGCCCGTGACAATAAACATGCTCAACGGAAGCGTCACCAGCACGATCAGGCTCAGTTCCCAGCTGATGGTCAGCATCATCACCAGCACGCCGACCAGAGTGACTAGCCGAGGTGATCAACTGCGTCAGGCTCTGCTGGAGCGTGGTGCTGATGTTATCCATATCATTGACGGCACGGCTGAGGATTTCTCCATGCGTGCGCCCGTCGAAGTATTTGAGCGGCAGGCGTGAAAGCTTCTCATCCACCTCTTTGCGCAGTTGGTAGATCGTTCTCTGCGCCACACCGGCCATCAGATACTGTTGAATGAACATGAAAATCGCACTGATAATGTACAACCCGAGCAGGATCAACAAGACATTCCCAATATAGCCAAAATCGACGCCAGGAACAGGTGACAGGTGCAAGGGGAGCGCCGGGTTTTGCGCTAATGCCTTGCTTATTGCTTGGTTTTTTCCCTGCGCCTCGAATTTCGCAATCAGGTCATTGAAAAGCTTGGTCGTCGCCAAACCCAGGATTTTCGGGCCAACGATGTTGAACACTGTACCGAAGATGGCTGCCACAAGCACGATTGACAGGCGAACCTTTTGTGGCAGGAAATAGAGAAGTAGTCTCCTGAGCGCCCCCCAGAAGTTCTTCGCCTTCTCCACTGGCCTGCCCATTGCGCCCCAACCACCCCGACCCATGGGGCCTGCCGCCATGCCACCCTGGTTAGTTGGGCGCTTTGTATTGCTGTTCTGACTCATGCGATTTCCTCCGCAATTTCCGTCGCTGAAAGCTGTGAAGACACAATTTCCCTATAGACATCACAGGTTTTCATCAATTCTCGGTGGGTGCCGATGCCGGCAACACGCCCCTCATCCAGGACAATGATCTGATCAGCATCTATCACTGTGCTGACCCGCTGAGCTACAATCAACACGGTAGACTCACGAGTCTCCCCTTTGAGAGCTGTGCGTAATTTGGCGTCAGTCTTAAAGTCAAGCGCCGAGAAAGTATCGTCGAATACGTAAATTTCCGGTTTTCTCACCAGGGCACGGGCGATCGAGAGACGCTGCTTCTGTCCACCTGAAACATTTGTTCCACCCTGGGCAATCATCGAATGAAAACCATCCGACATGTCTGCAATGAATTCACTCGCCTGTGCCACGTCAGCCGCGTGCTTGATCTCATCGTCCGAAGCATCTTCCTTGCCATAGCGCAGATTCTCGTTGATCGTCCCTGTGAACAGCACAGCCTTCTGCGGCACAAAACCGATCTTCGCACGCAAACGCTCCTGTGACATCTCGCGAATCTCCACGCCATCAACCAGGACTCGGCCACTATCCACGTCGTAAAAACGCGGAATCAGGCTGACCAGGGTCGATTTGCCCGCGCCGGTGCCGCCAATGATCGCTGTGATCTCACCGGGCCTGGCGCTGAAGGAAATGTTGGAGAGGGCAGGCTCTTCCGCTCCAGGATAGCTAAACGTCACATCCTGGAACTCGACGTAGCCTCGCAACTCAGTGGCTTCTTTCACCTCTTCAGCATCGTTGATTTCTGGCTCCATTGCCAGTACCTCGTTAATTCTGGTAGCGGAGGCTGCGGCACGTGGGATCATAATAAACATCATCGATACCATCAGCAGCGCGAAGAGAATCTGGAAGGCATATTGCAAGAATGCGAACAGCGCGCCCACCTGCAAATCCCCGTCATTGATGCGGATACTGCCAAACCAGATAATAGCTACGCTGGCGAGGTTGATCATGAGCATCATCACCGGCATCATCGATGCCATCATCTGGTTTACTCTGATTGCTATACCAGTCACATCGCGGTTGGCTTCATCAAAACGCTGTTCCTCGTGCTTTACGCGATCAAAAGCCCGCACCACGCGCACACCGGTCAAGCCTTCATCCAGAATAAGATTCAGTTTATCCAGCTTCACCTGCATGGTAGCGAACAACGGAATAGCCTTGCTCAGCAGCACAAGAATAATAGCAACAAGTACAGGCATGATCGCAACCAGAATCCAGGACAGCCCAACATCCTGGTTTAAGGCCAGAATAATGCCAACAACCAGTGTGATCGGGGCGGTGATCAGCATGTTTAGTATCATCACCATCACCTGCTGAACCTGCGTGGTATCGTTCGTGGTACGGGTGATTAGCGAGGCGGTGCTCACCGTATCAAATTCGTGCAGTGAAAAATGTTGGACCTTGTAGAAAATCTGAGCACGGATAATTTTACCCATACCTGTTGCGATCTGGGACGAGAAGAAAATGCCCACTACGGCACACAGAGTGCCTCCGATCGCGACCAGCGCCATAATGCCGCCAGTTCTCCAGATGTAGCCTGTATCAGATTTCACAATACCATTATCCACGATATCTGCCATCAGGTTTGGCAAATACAGGTTGGCCGTGGCCTGTCCGATAGCAAGCACCAGGACAAGTACCAGCAGAAAACGGTACGGTTTTAAAAAACGCAATATTTTAATCATTCTTCTTCATTTCCATTCCATTGGGGGTGAGACGTAGCAGCTCTACTCTCGTTAAAGTAACGAACTTCCCGTTCGCCAAAATAGCGAAACGCTTTCGATAAAAGCTCGGCAAGTTGATTGCTTTGTTCTTCCCCCAGGTATTCAACCAATCCATCCACAGAGCTCGTAAAGGCTTCCATCGCTTGCCGAGTGAATGCCTCACCCTTCTCCGACAGCTTGATATCAACGACCCGCCTATCTAGTAGATCGACGTGTCGTTCGATAAATCCATTGACTTCCAAACCTTTCAGCAGTTGGGTCACGGTCGGCGAGGTCACACCCAGCAGTTTGCTGATTTCCGAAACCTTCATTGCGCTGGCACCGGGCTTCATGCCATGTTTGACGCAGAACAGTACTCGAATTTCGCTCGGCTTACAACCTGCGATTGCATTTTCCTGCCAGCCGGACTTGTGAAACTCTCTCAAGGCCCGCATCAGTTTCAGTGTCGTCGGCTTAATATTCTGATCCATCTCCATTTGCTCGCCTCCCTATTTAATAGGTTCGCAAATAATGTAGCACCTAATTTATTATGAAACCTATCTAAATTATACCGTGGAGTTAGCCCGCTGTCAATGACTTCATCAGGTCCCTTTCTGGATACTCCTGGCTTGAGCCATGGGGAGGAGGATGTCAACAGCTACAGTATAGCTTAATTACATTCCGATGCATGCTTCCTGAAAGAAAGGCGCTGGAGGTGTCTTAGATGCGCCTAAACAGGTAATTATTTCGACGGCGGCCTTTGGTCCTGGCCACTGTTGAATATATTGTTGCCACATCTTCGCATGTTCACGATAGGCTGGATTGTGTATGATACTTTCAACGGTTTCTCGTATTTTTCTGTCTGCAGCCATGCCAGGAAGCCTGCAACCAAGTTCCATTTTACCAACACCCATTTTTTCCAGTTGGCGACAGTTATAAATTCGTTCGGATTCTAGAGATGAACTGGGCATAGTCACCACCGGAACCCCACTCGATAAGATGGTCATACAGCTCCCATGACCACCATGAATGATAGCACATGCGCAGTGAGGAAGCACACTCATAATATCGAGAGGAAACCGACTTGTAATATCACCCAGATGGTACAGACTGATTTGAGGAGAGTCTTCGAGAGGATGTATAGTATCAGGAACTCCTGTGATGATAAGATGAAAAGGCGTATCACGAAAAGCATCGAGCAGAAGATTAAGATCATCCTGGCTTATGACAACTCCATAGACAAAAAGCAGCGGTGGAACAGGATTACGGTCAAATACAGGCAGATGAGTGAGAGTTCCTTCATGCCATAATAAAGGCCCTGTGTACCAGAGCTGTGTAGCGATACCTTCAGCCAGCCTTGTATCAGGGATGATATCGAACTCGGGAATACTTGGTATAATAATCGGGTGGCGAAAAAGCAATTCGCGCAGATCTTGCTCAACTGGTTCCAGGCCACATTCTTTGAGGAGGATGTTTACATTCTCAGCAGTCTTGTACCAGATTGTCTCTTCCTCGTCTTCACCGGGAAAAAGAAAGCCAGGGTATTGCTGACACTGGGCAATAAGGACGCAGGGAATACCGAGCATCTGACACGCTATGAGCATTGTGGGACGGTTGTCGTGGACGACAATGTCCGGTTGTACTTGTTTGAGCAAGTGCATGTCAGCTTCCAAAGAACGGCGCATGTGAGCCGGCGTATCCCAGCCCTGCCAGGCTGGGAGCTCGGTAAGGTCTCCTGGATAGGACCAGATAGTACAGCCTATACTCTCTACCGCTTCTCTCCAACGCTGCGGAAGGACAACATTGACTTTCAGTTCTGTTTGCCTGGCAGCTTCTTTGGCTATAGCGAGACAGCGCGTCAAGTGGCCTAAGTTGCGTCCCCATGGTACCAGCAACAGGTTCATTTTTTCCTCCTTGCGTAGAAGCATTCTATGCATATTTCTCATTCACATATGCTATCTCACATTCTAGATCAGGTAATGTATGTACAATTCTCTCCTGCAAGAAAAGAGAGAGCTTCCAGGTTTGTCCTATATATTGCTTCATAATTTCTGGACTCATCCCTATTGCTGTTTCACCATGCTTGAGCGTTATGAGCATATTCGCAAGTCTGTCAATGCAAGCTATGACTTCAAAATATTCCAAATGCTCAATAGTCCGACCACAGGCCTGCTCATATGACTCCCTGATCACTTCCATCCACCCATCTGGCAAATTGAGATACGAGATCAGTAATGTTCGAGCGAGATCAAAGCGATAGTCAGAAACATCAAAACCCGTCCAGTCAATCACAACTGCGCTTCCATCCGGGCGAAACAAGATATTGTCCAGGTGGAAATCTCCATGCATCAGGGCAAAACAAAGTTCAGATATCTTCGAACATCTTTCGTGCAACCAGTCGAATGCCGGCGCAAAGATATGGGGCAGGGACTGCTCTACAAACGCTCGCTCTTCGGCCAGTTGCAACGTCAAAAAGTCTGCCGCGCTATAGTTATTGGGATCAGGTACAAACATGCGCCAATCTATTGTATGCAGGTTGACGTGAAGCTGACAAAATTGTTGGATCAGCGCCAGTTGCTCCTGCCGTTGAGATAAGAAAAATACCTGTCCCATACATTGACCCTGAATACCCTCCATCAATACACAGGTCTGTTCTAATGGAAAATGTTCAAACGAGGTAGACAACACCCCGGGCACGGGATAACGACAGTGCGAAAGCTGGCATAACGCATGCCACTCAGTATATCCCTTTTGCTGCCCTACTTTGCCATGATAGTATTTGAGCACGATATGTTCGGTATGATCACTATTATCTTCCTCATAGCCTAACTGGAGTGAGAAAACACCTCCTTCCCAACCAGTATGTACGCTTACTTCAGAGAGAATATGTATGTGTTTTCGTCGAGGAAACGCAGCTGCATAGAGACGCTGCGCATGCGATGTTGCTTTTTCAATCGTTTCAAGCATGTACTTCTCCTTTTAGAAATTCCAGCCTATATGCTTTATTATCCTCAAGGAACTTCTCAGCCTCACCATCATCCATTTGCTCAAGCTCATCAAGGAGCAAGAGCTTGATTTCAATGGCAAGTTCAGCAATAGTAGACGCTTCAAAGAGCAATGATAATGGGAGTTGCACCTGGAACGCTGTACGCAAACGTGACATAAGCTGAAGTCCCATGAGAGAGTGACCACCAAGCGCAAAGAAACTCTCATCGAGGCCAATTTGTGTTGCCCCTAGCAGTTCGCCCCATATCTCTCCTATTTTCTGCTCAACAGGGTCATCAGAGACGATATGTGTTGTTTTTGATGGCACAGGAGAAGAAGTTGTATGCCCTTGAAGCTTGTTTCTTACAGCATCCATTAATGTGCTTGTTGAGAAATGCTTACTCCCCTCAACCATGTCAATGAAGTTCTGGGTGGAAACCACAACCTGCGCTAGCTTTCGCGATAAGATGCGACTCAAGGCCTCAAGGCCTTCTTCAAAGGTGATACCAAATTTTTTGCGCGTATCGCGGAAGTATTGCTGTAGTACATCTGGAAAACCGAGCAGACCTTCAGACCATGCATCCCACTGCCACTCACCCCAATCAATAGCAATTATGTTGCGACCTTTTGTTGCATTGCAACGAGCATAAGCATCCATAAATGCATTAGCAGCACAATAATCAACCTGACCAGGACCACCACCAGTAAATGAACTCATGGATGAAAAGAGTATCAAGAAATCGAGATCATACCTGCTCAAAACTCGATCAAGGGTGAGAAGACCCTGCACTTTTGGTGCCAGCACTGCTGTGGCCATTTCTGGGGTTTTCATTTAAATCAACCCTGAAGGGGGAACTGCGGCAGCATGAATGACACCGTGAATACAGCCAAAGGTGGCGATTGTACGCTGAACAACCTCTTGCATTGCTGCTTCGTCGGCAACATCGGCGGCGAAAGTTACTACTTCTGATCCCAACGCTTTTAAACGCTTGATAGATTGTAGTTTGTAGTGTAACTTATCGTCTGGATCAAGTGCCTCCAATATTTCCCGCCATTGTTCACCCACCGGAAGCGCGGTACGACCAACCAGCACCAGGCGGGCCTGTACGGTTTGAGCAAGGTGCTCTGCTATCGCCAGACCAATGCCTCCCAGGCCACCAGTGATCAGATATACGCCCTGGGGTCGAAATTTCTTTGCCTGTTGCTCTGGTCTGGCAGGTAGTCTGATCGGCTCAACAATCTGTACCCATCGTTGTTGACCACGTAGTGCGACAAACGTATCATCGGACTCATTGGTGAGCTCCCCAAGTAGGTGTTGAACAAGCATGTCTTCCTCACCCGGTGCAGGAAGACAGATGTCAACACTCCAACAGGCCATATCAGGATGTTCCTGGGGGATTACTTTACACGGTCCGATCAGTGTGGCCTTCTCTGGATCGCATTGTTCATTGCCCACCACGCTCTGCACGTTATTGGAGATAATTGTAATATGCGTCTTGTCCAGTCCATGGACAGTCAGTGCCTGCGTCAGGGCCAGCAGACTATTAAAACCAATACGCAGGATGTGTGCCAGTATAGCCTGATCTTCCATAGGAAGCTTGTTGCCAGTAATTAACCAGCAGTGGGCAACCTTCTGCGGCTCAAATCCTTGTGCCTTGAGAGACTTCAACAGGGCTTCATAATCTGTAACTTCATCTGGGCATACCCCATAATGCAGGTCACTTCGTTGCTCGAATGTTGTTCCTGCTGTCACCGCAATAACGTTCTGGTTATAGGCGCGCAATGCCTCGACCAGTCTCTGGCCAATACCACAATCATCGATGAAAACAAGCCAGTTAGACTTACTATCCTCGTTCAGAGCTTCCAACTCAAAAGGCTGAACAGGTACAGACCGCTTCCATGATGGTACGTAAAACCAATCACTCAAATCTTCGATACGCTTTATCTCGTCTACACGGCGATCTATAGCAGGAAAATCATTCCCGATATAATGAGTGAACTGGGTGGTAGGCGGATCGATCCAATAACGGGTATACTCAAAGGGATAGGTGGGCAAGGCGATACGCCGCCTGCGCTCCTCTCGATAGGCACGCTCCCACTGAATTGATACCCCTGCTAACCAGAGTTGTCCTACCGCTTTGAGTAATTGCATCCGCGCTCCTGCTGACTCGTAGCGGCTCCCCTGGCTGGCAATAACCACCTGTTCTCTGCCTACCAGCTTCTCTCGATGCTGCTTGATCAGCCCACTGAGCATCTGCCCCATCCCTACTTCCAGCAACACACTCTCCTTGATCGCCAGTACCTGCTCGATCCCTGCTCCCAGTTGCGCTGGCTCACACATTTGCCGCAACCAGTATTCTGGATCGGTTGCCTGTTCTGCCGTGATCCAGGTTCCCGTCACGTTGGAAAGATAGGATATGCGAGGTGCTGATAGTGGGACCAGTTGCAGTTCGGCTCGCAGTCCCTCACAGGCTGGTGCTAACAATGGCGTATGAAAGGCATGCCGCGCCTGCACCTGCTGACTGACGATCTGCTCCCGCTGCAAACACACCTGTACCTGCTCAATCCCCTCTACGCTGCCAGCCAGGATACTCAACCCACTTCCCCCGCTTGCTGCTACCCAGACCTGCTCGCCCAGATACTGCTGCACCTGCTCGCTAGAAAGCGGGACGGCGAGCATCCTGCCCTCAGGCCGCTCTTCGATCATCTGTGCCCGTCGAGCCACGATGCGTAGCCCATCTTCCCATGTCCAGACGCCCGCCAGGGTTGCCGCTACATATTCACCTAGACTGTAGCCTAGCATCGCAATGGGCTCGATACCCCACTGCTGCAGTTGTTGAGCCAGCGCATAGGCCAACACGAAGGTCACCGGGTGTCCATAGCGCGTCTGCTGCAACATCTCCTCCTGAGGAGTGAGTACACGCGGCTCGCCCCTGTGCAGCAAGGTCCGCAGGTCCAATCGTCCTGGGGTCGCTGGCGGCTCCCCAGCGTAGAGCAGCGTGCGCACATCGATGCCCAGCAATGGCAACAGTAACTCTGCTCCACGATCCACCCAGTGACGAAATACCTCTTCCTGCTCATAGAGTTCTCGGCCCATTCCAGGGAAGAGTTCGCCCATGCCTCCTAACAGATAGACCACCCGCTGTTCCTGCTCGGGTGCCACGCCCTCTCCTTGCCAGAGGTCTGTCGCTTGCTCAGACTCACTCAGTCCGGCAATGGCCTGGATGGTCTGCTGACAGAGCAACACCCGACGCTGGACAAAGGCATGCCGGCCCACCTGCAAGGTATGGGCTACATCCGCCAGTGATACTTGCTCACCTTGCGCTTCCAGATGAGTGCGCAAGCGCTCGGCCATGGTCTTCAGTGCACCAGGAGTGCGAGCAGAGAGAGGTAACAGATAGCTTGACTTCTCTGGACTCGTTGGCAGAGGGGCTGGAGCTTCTTCGACAATCACATGCGCATTGGTGCCTCCCATGCCCAGCGAGTTGACGGCGGCACGCCGGGGGCCTGCCTGTTCAGGTTCTGGCCAGGCTCGGCATTGCTGATTGACCACAAACGGACTATGAGCAAAATCGATGGCAGGATTGGGCTGCTGATAATGCAGACTGGCAGGTAAGCACTGATGTTGTAATGAGAGTACTACTTTGAGCAGACCTGAAATACCTGCTGCTCGATCCAGATGCCCAATATTGGTCTTGACCGAGCCAATCGCACAGTAGCCTGAACGCTGGGTATGCTGGCGATACGCTTTGGTCAGAGAGGCAACTTCGATCGGATCGCCCAGCGCAGTGGCAGTGCCATGGGCCTCCACATACTGAATGCTCTCAGCATGCACTCCGGCATCCTGCAACGCTGCCTGCACAACCTGGGCCTGTCCGCCCACGCTAGGAGCCGTATAACTGACCTTGAGTGCGCCATCGTTGTTGATCGCGGAGCCTTTGATAACCGCGTAGATGCTATCGCCATCCTCCAACGCCTCCTGTAAACGCTTGAGGACAACCACACCGACCCCATCGCCAAAGAGGGTGCCACGTGCCTGGGCATCGAAGGTGCGGCAATGACCATCGGGAGACTCCTGCCCTCCTTCTTCGTAGAGATAGCCCATAGTCGTTGGGACGCGTATCGAGACGCCGCCAGCCAGCGCCATGTCGCATTCGCCGGCTCGTAAGCTCTGGCAAGCCAGATGAACCGCCACCAGTGAGGTTGAGCAGAACGTCTGTACTGCGTAGCTGGGTCCCTTTAGATCAAGCTTGTAGGAAACCATTGAAGTCAATGAAATCTTTGTCATTGCCAATAGCTCTCTGAGCATCGCTGATACGCTGGGTCATCTGGAAATCAGTGTAGATACCCATGTGATAGGCTTCGCTGTTGTTTGCACCACCGAAGACCCCGATAAGGCCGGGGAAGGTTTGAGCATCATAGCCAGCCATCTCCAGGCCCTGCCAGCAACTTTCCAGGAAGAGCCGATGTTGGGGATTCATCACTATTGCTTCCTGGGGACTGTAGCCAAAGAAAGCTGCGTCAAAGCCTGCCACATCATCGAGTATCGGACGTGCGTGCACATAGTTAGGATGCTGGATCAGTTCGGTGGGTAGTCCAGCAGCTTGTAATTCTTCTGGACTGAACAACGAGATCAATTCAATCCCGCCAGCAAGATTCTGCCAGAATTGTTCCAGGGTATTGGCACCAGGGAAGCGGCCTGCCATGCCCACAATGGCAATCTCCTGGCCTGCCACCTGTCTGCGACGCGTCTGTCTGCGCTGCTGGAGGCGCTCTGAGAGTGGGAGGATTAAAGGACGCTGTTGGGCAGGAAACACTTGCGGAGAAGGATTTGGCGGTGAGATAACAGCTGAATGTGCGATGGGGAGAGAGGTTTCCTCCGCAGGTGCAAGTGAGGGATTTCCCGGTCTCCGTCTGCAGGCTTCGCAGACAGCGGGCCAGTTCCTGAACAGTGGGAGCTTCAAAGAGGATCACAGGGGAAAGCTGGATCTGCAACTCCTGACGCAGTCGAGACATCACCTGTAAGCCGATCAACGAGTTTCCTCCCAGGTCGAAAAAGTTTGTTTGCAGGCTAACGTTTTTGATACCCAGCGTCTCTCGCCAGATGTTGACAATGAGTTGCTCCAGATTATCACCAAATGGTGCAATAGGCTTCTGAGCCATTGCCTGATCATATTGCACCCTGGTGCTGGCAGTTGGCTGAGAATCTAATACGGCGGGTTTCTGCTGACGGATATTTTCCAGGTAGATCCACTGACGCACACGGTCGTTCAGATCACCCGTAGAATTTATCAGGTAGTATGCAGGACTTTGTAAAACACGTTCAAAAGCTTCCAGTCCCTCTTTGGGGGTCATGGCGTATTCAACAATACTTCCACCAAGCTGACCATGAGGATTCTCTCTGACCTGCCACGAATCCCAGCTGACGGCTATCCATGGTTGAGACTTCTGGCGATTGTGTCTCTGCACAAATGCATCGACAAACGCGTTAGCTGCACTATAGGGCAGAAAACCGAGACCACCCAGTACTGAAGAAAGTGAGGAGAACACGAGGCAGAAATCCAGAGTGTATGGCTTCAATACCTGCTCAAGAGTAGAGAGTCCATACACTTTTGCCTGAAAATGGCTTTCATATGCTTCTCGCTGAAGTGTTTGCATTAAACCAAAGGCTTGTTCATCAGAGATAGCAGGGACATAGATCACACCATGTATCGAACCATATCGGTCAACAGTGTGTTGCAATACATGGCGCATCTGTTCAATGTTATCGGCACTCGCTGAGCAGATTTCGACCTCAGCCCCTAGCGCTTCGAGATTTTGGATATGACGTATCCTGCTACTGATCTCATTATCGCTCTCGTGCTCTACAAGCCAGTTTTCCCATTGCTCTCGCACAGGAAGGCCGGTGCGCCCAATTAAGACAAGGCGTGCCTGCACACGGTGGACAAGATGTTCACTGATCAATTGCCCAACCTTGCCAAGACCTCCCACGATCACATAGACACCGTTCAGGCGTAATGCAATGTGTCCGTTTTCTAACGCAGGAAGATGTATTGAGCGAAAATGCTGTTCCCAACGCTGTCCATTGCGGAAGGCGATATCGGGGCAGAGATCAGCCTGCTTCAACTCCTCCTGAACCATAGCCAGATATGTTTCATCACATTCTACAGGCAAATCCAGGCAGCGAGTATATATCCCAGAATACTCCTGTGCAATGATCTTACATGCACTCAAAAGTGTCGCTTTTGCTGGTTCATTTACCTCTTGTTCGTCAATAGGATACAGACGATCCGTCAAAACAGTTAAGGTAATGTCATTTGTGTGATGGTGCTGTTCCAGTGCTCTGACTAAAGCTACAAGGCTATATAATCCATGGCGCTGCGTCTCTTCAAAGCGTTCTCTCTCCTGCAAAAGAGAGAGGGAGCTGGCCAGCGTCCAGGCATGAAGGATCTGACGAGGGAGCTGGCCAAGATTGTGCAACTCTGTCAGGAGCAGCGCATAGTCTTCGAGCTGTCCTGGTCGAACATAGAACGTCTGCTCATCTTGTTTCCAGTAGTATTCTGCTCTATAGACACGGATAACCTGCTCTTTCTGAGCTTGCAGAGATGTCACGAGTTGCTCACCAAAACCGCTTGTCTCAACAAAACAGAGTAAAGGAGAGAGTGCACGAGCACGCAACCCCGACTCTTTCTGCCGCGCCACCTGCTTCCACTCAGGGACGTAAAACCAGTCAGCGATTTCAGTCTTCTTGACAGGCAGAGATGGATCTTGCTGCCGCGTGCTATTGGTCGATGCCTCCAATGATCCTGGTATATCAAGCCAGTAGCGCTGCCGCTCAAAGGGATAGGTTGGCAACACGACCCGCCTTCGCTGCTCCTGCTCATACATCTTTTGCCAGTCGATCTGCACTCCCGCTAACCATAATCGCCCCAGTGTTGTTAGCAACGCAGCCATCTCACTCGCCCCTGGTTCAACTGGTCCGAGCTGATCCACTATACGTTCCTGCTGTTTCGATTGTACAGAGCACAGGTTCCCAGTACCAATTGTCAGCAATACCACCTCACCCATCTCCTCCTGCTTCTCCAATAGAGTGTTGATGCCCTGCCGCAAAGAGTCCGACCGACATGTCTGTTCCAACCAACAATCAGGGTCACTGGCTTCCAGCGAGGTGAGCCAGTTGCCCGTGGCTGCCGAGACACACGGGATCTGCGGTCTGGCAAATTTCACTCCTTTGAACCAGGATTGTATGTTGTCTGCCTGCTGTCCATCAGAGAGTGCTAAGCCAGCATGTCCCTCCAGATTCATGTCTGCTTGACGGACCAGCAGTTCCAGGGCATCGGACAGGTTCAGGACACCAGCAAGTGTGGCGGCTACCATGCAGCCTACTCGATCACCCAGCAGTGCAGTGGGTTCGATGCCCCAGGCTTTGAGCAACTGCGTCAAGGCATAGAGTAGCACAAATGTCGCAGACTGACGATAACGAGGCTGAGTCAGCAGTGACTCAGCAGCAGAAGTAGCTAGTAAGTGGACTCTTAGATCCAGATCGAGCAATGGAGTGAGCAACTCACAGCAGTGATCTACCTGTTCACAGAAGAGTTGCTCTTGCTGGTAGAGTTCCTTCCCACCATCCAGCGGTAATCCTTCTTCCCCGGCAAGCAGATAGACGACCGGACGCTGACGCTTGACCTGATGAACAGCTTGAATATCAGAGCCAGTTACAGCAGGTGCCAACTGTGCAATGGCATCATCCAGATCACTACAGACAAGCGTCAGGCGATGATTAAAAGTCTGGCGAGCAATCTGCAATGTATAGGCCACATCTGGTAGAGAGATAGCGGGATGAGCACAGAGGTATTCATAGAGGTTAGCACGCGCAGCTTGTAAGGCGTTCTCCGTTTTTGCTGAAAGTAGCAAGAGGTGACTGGAACGTGAGCAAACAGCGTAGTCTGGTGTAGGGGCTTCTTCCAGCACAACATGTGCATTGGTGCCTCCCACTCCAAAGGAATTGACACCTGCTCTGCGTGGACCATGAGTACTTTTCCAGGGGGTCAGTTGCGTATTCACATAGAACGGGCTTTGTGCCAGATCAATATCGCTATTAGCTCGCTCGAAATTGAGGCTGGGTGGCAGTACCTTATTATGCAATGCAAGAGCAGCTTTTATGAGTCCCGTCACGCCAGAAGCGCGATCAAGATGACCAATGTTGGGTTTGACAGAGCCAATCGCACAGTATTGCTTTTTCTTCGTCCCCCCAAAGGCTTTGATCATTGCAGCCAGTTCAATCGCATCACCTAGAGATGTTCCGGTGCCATGAGCTTCAATATAGCCAATCGTTTCTATATCAATCTCTGCGGTTCCAAGTGCGGCAGAGATGACGCTTGATTGGCCTGCAAGGCCGGGCGCAGTATAGTTAGCACGCACATTCCCGTCATTATTGACAGCAGAGCCACGAATCAGAGCATAAATAGTGTCGCCATCCTGTAAAGCATCTTCCAGGCGCTTGAGTGCTACAACCGCAACTCCATCGCTCATAACGCTGCCCTGAGCCTTGCCATCGAAGGTACGGCACTCTCCATCAGGTGACAAAATACCGCCCTCTTCATAGAGATATCCATACTCCTGAGGGATAGTAATTGCTACACCGCCCGCCAGTGCGATATCACAGTCATAATTCAGGAGACTCTGACTGGCAAGATGGACCGCAACCAGCGAGGTAGAGCAGAAGGTTTGCACAGCGATACTCGGTCCCTTGAGATTCAGTTTGTAAGAGACTGTTGAGGCGAGCGAGTCCCGCTCGTTGCCGCTGGCAATCTGCAGTTTACCAAAGGTTTCTGCAAAATTGGGATACTCAACAACATGTTTCATCATATAGCTACAAAAGCCTGATCCGGCGAAGACTCCAACCAGACCCTGATAGCTTTCTGTCGCATAACCAGCCTGTTCGAGTGCCTCCCAGCTACACTCAAGGAAGAGGCGGTGCTGGGGGTCCATCAAATCGGCCTCACGAGGTGTATAGCCGAAAAACGCTGCATCGAAGAGAGAGATATCCTTGAGAATTGCTCCTGCTTTCACATAATTAGGCCGTTTTAACACCGCAGGATCGACACCCGACGCAAGCACTTCTTCATCTGAGAAAGTACGAATAGATTTGACCTTATGAAGAATATTTTGCCAGAACGTTTCGACATTTTGTGCGTCCGGAAAACGGCCTGATATGCCAACTATAGCCAGCGCTGTATCATACTCTTCACCATATGAGTGACTCATTACGATAACTCCTTCTATCTCTTCGCTTTTGTTGTATGCATACGACGCTTCAAGTTTTCACGCCGTCTTCCCCCACGTCTCTGCCACTCATCGTTCTCTTCCTCTTGCTCCTGCTGAAGCTGGGCCAATAGTTCAGCCATTGAGCCAATAGTGGGAGCTTCATACAGGACATATGCAGGAAGGGTTTCGATATTCAAATATCTTCGTGTACGCGCAATCGCATCAAGACCGATGAGCGAGTTTCCACCGAGTTCAAAGAAATTATCTTGCGTTCCAATACCTGCGACTCCAAGAAGCTCCTCCCAGATCGTTGCCAACTTCTGCTCAGTTTCAGTTTGTGGTTCGATATATGAATTGCTCAATGATGGGCGTGGATATCTCTCGTGCGCTTGATGAGCTTGCTGCAAGCCTTTGAGCGGAGAGGCCGCGATAAATGATTTGCCCAATTCAACGCTTACCTGAAAGTCTTGCGTTGCAACTATCAATTGGGATTGATTAGAGGAGAGAATGCGTCGAAGTGCCTCCATACCTTCCACGAAGGGGATACCAAAACGGCGGCGATTCTCTCTAAAGAACTGCTGAGTCCTTTGATCATATCCTGATAAACCTTCCATCCAGGCATTCCATTGCCACTCACTCCAGTTAACTGAGATAACAGTGCCTAGATACTGATGAGATGAAAGGTGGGCAAATGCATCTAAAAACGCATTTGCCGCACAGTAATCAACCTGCCCAAAGCCACCACTGGTAAAGGAAGTAATAGACGAACAGAGCAGAAAGAAGTCCAATGATTGTGAGCGGAGAACACGTTCTAACACACGTGTTCCCAGTATCTTAGGAGCAAGTACCTCATGTGCCTGCTTGCTCGTTTTCATTTGCATTAAACCGACTCCAGGAACACCTGCTGTATGCAAAACTCCGTGGATGGTGCCAAATTTCGCGATTGCTTGCTCAATGACTCCTTGCATCTGTCTCTCATCCGAAACATCTGCCGTCACGACAAGCATCTGGCATCCCATATCTTGCAGGCGTTGAAGTACCTGGAGTTTGTACCCAATCCCCACTGTGCGATCATGTTCGGCGAGCATTTTTGGCCAGTCCTCGCATGGTGGTAGAGGAGAGCGTCCGACAAGTACCAGACGAGCATTGATTGTTTGAGCAAGATATTCAGCCATAGCCAGACCAATACCACCCAGACCACCAGTGATCAGATAGACACCATCTTGACGCAGGTGTTTTGTTGGGATATCTGCCGCTAAATGCACAGGCTCAAACGCCTGTTTCCAACGATGAGTGCCACGTAGTGCAATCACAGACTCCTGCTTCTCCGCACAGACACAGAACTCACTCAGGAGACGTTCCACCAGCAGGGTCGCTTGCTGATCGCCTACCTGTTGTGGCAATGAAATATCAATACTGCGGCATTTCAGTGAAGGGTATTCTAATGGAATAGCGAGACAGGGACCAATAACGGTCGCTTTCTCGGCACAGATCACTTCGTTTCCTGTTACATCTTGCATGTCATTCGAGACAATGTGTATCTGGCAGTCACCCAGAGCAAGATCATGAAGCGCCTGGGCCAGACAGAGCAAACTGTCAAAGCCTTTTTCTATTATTTCGGTTCCCTGTGGATCAGGAGGAGTGACTGTCCAGAGATGAACGATATGGTCAGGCTTTTTCTCTTCACGCTTTAGTATTTCGAGCAGGTTTCTATAATCAGAGCCTGTAGCAGGGCGAATGGAATAATGCCACGCGCTCAGATTATCAAAATCGTGTCCCGGTGTGACCAGCACAACAGTTTGTCCCAGGCTTAGCAAGCGCTGTTGCATCTGTTGAGCAATACCACAGGTGTCAGCAAATAGCAGCCAGGTACCTGCAACCAGATCTGTCACGGAGGGCAAAGAGATTGTGCGCTTCCAAACTGGTAGATAGAACCAATCAGCCAGCTCTTGTTTTGGCAGGCTCTGCATAGCTGCTTCTAATGAAGAAAAATCCTCGAGCGATAGGGGCGACTGCGATTGGATAACCTGCGTAGCCTTGAGCGGCTCGATCCAATAACGGGTATGCTCAAAAGGATACGTGGGCAAGGCGATACGCTGCCTGCGCTCCTCTCGATAGGCACGCTCCCACTGGATCGGCACTCCTGCTAACCAGAGTTGTCCTATCGCTTTGAGTAGATGCATCCGCGCTCCCCCTGGCTCGTATCGACTGCCCTGACTGGCAATGACCACCCGCTCTGCCTGTTCCTCTCGACGCTGCTTGATCAACCCACTGAGCATCTGCCCCATCCCTACTTCCAGCACTACACTCTCCTCAACCGCCAACAACTGCTCGATCCCTGCTCCCAGTTGCGCTGGCTCACACATCTGCCGCAACCAGTATTCTGGATCGGTTGCCTGTTCTGCCGTGATCCAGGTTCCCGTCACGTTGGAGAGATAGGGTATGCGAGGTGCCGAAAGCGCAACACGCGCCAGCTCGGCTCGCAGTCCTTCACAGGCCGGTGCTAACAATGGCGTATGAAAGGCATGCCGCGCGTGTACCTGCCGACTGACGATCTGCTCTTGCTGCAAGCGCTCTTGCACCTGCTCGATCGCCTCCACACTGCCTGCTAGAATACTCAACCCACTTCCCCCGCTTGCTGCTACCCAGACCTGCTCGCCCAGATACTGCTGCACCTGCTCACTTGAAAGCGGGACGGCGAGCATTCTGCCCTCAGGCTGCTCTTCGATCATCTGCGCTCGTCGAGCCACGATGCGTAGCCCATCCTCCCATGTCCAGACACCTGCCAGGGTTGCCGCTACATACTCGCCCAGGCTATAGCCCAGCATGGCAATAGGCTCGATCCCCCACTGCTGGAGTTGTTGAGCCAGCGCATAGGTCAGTACGAAAATCACAGGATGCCCATAGCGCGTCTGTTGCAGCAGTACCTCCTGAGAACTTAGCTCCCGCTCTTCCCTTTGCAGCAAGGCACGCAGGTCCAAGCGCCCTGGTGTCGCAGGTTGCCCCTCGGCAGAGAGCAGTGTACGGACATCGACGCCCAACAAGGGCAACAACAGTTCGGCTCCGCGATCCACCCAGTGGCGAAACACCTCTTCTTGCTCATAAAGCTCTTGGCCCATCCCTGGATAGTGCTCGCCCATTCCTCCCAACAGATACACCACGCGTTGTTCCTGCTCGGGTGCAACTCCCTCTCCCTGCCATAGTCCCGCTGCTTGCTCAAGCTCACCCAATCCTGTGATGGCCTGGGCTGTCTGCTGACAGAGCAGCACCCGACGCCGGGCAAAGGCATGCCGGCCCACCTGCAAGGTGTAGGCCACGTCCGCCAGTGATACCTGCTCGCCTTGCGCTTCCAGATGAGTGCGCAAGCGATCGGTCATGGTCTTCAGTGCACCAGGAGTACGAGCAGAGAGAGGCAACAGATAGCTTGATTTCTCTGGACTCGTCGGCAGAGGAGCTGGGGCTTCTTCGACAATCACATGTGCGTTGGTACCTCCCATGCCCAGTGAGTTGACGGCGGCACGCCTGGGACTTGCCTGCTCAGGTTCGGGCCAGGCTCGGCATTGCTGATTGACCACAAACGGACTATGAGCAAAATCGATGGCTGGATTGGGCTGCTGGTAATGCAGACTGGCAGGCAAACGACGATGCTGTAAGGAGAGCACCACTTTGAGCAAGCCTGAAATACCTGCTGCCCGATCCAGGTGCCCAACATTGGTCTTGACCGAGCCAATCGCGCAGTAGCCTGAGCGCTGGGTATGCTGGCGATACGCTTTGGTCAGGGAAGCGACTTCGATTGGATCTCCCAGTTCGGTAGCAGTGCCATGGGCCTCCACATACTGAATACTCTCAGCATGCACCCCGGCATCTTGCAAGGCTGCCAGCACCACCTGGGCCTGTCCGCCTACACTAGGAGCTGTGTAACTAACTTTGAGTGCTCCATCGTTGTTGATCGCGGAGCCTTTGATGACTGCGTAGATGCTATCGCCATCCTCCAATGCTTCCTGCAAGCGCTTGAGAACGACCACCCCGATGCCATCACCAAAGAGGGTACCACGTGCCTGAGCATCGAAGCTGCGGCAATGACCATCCGGAGACTCCATCCCACCCTCTTCGTAGAGATAGCCCATGGTCGTTGGAACACGCACCGAGACACCGCCAGCCAGTGCCATGTCGCACTCGCCTGCTCGTAAGCTCTGGCAAGCCAGATGAACCGCTACCAGCGAGGTTGAGCAGAACGTTTGCACCGCATAGCTGGGTCCTTTCAGGTTGAGCTTATAGGAGACCCTTGTGGTCAATGAAATCCTTGTCATTGCCAATGACTATTTGATAATCATTGATGCGTTGTCTCACTTGTGGGTTATTGTAAAAACCGAAAAGATAGCTGCTGATATTGTTGCCGCCGAAGACCCCGATAAGGCCAGGGAAGGTGGGAGCATCATAGCCAGCCATCTCCAGCGCTTGCCAACAACTTTCCAGGAAGAGCCGATGTTGAGGGTCCATTACCATTGCTTCCTGAGGGCTGTAGCCAAAGAAGGCCGCATCAAAGCCCGTCACATCATCGAGCACAGGGCGTGCCCGTATATAGTTGGGCTGCTGGATTTGCTCAGGGGGCACTCCGGCAACTTGCAATTCTTCTGGACTGAACAGGGTAATTGATTCCACTCCGTCAGCAAGATTCTGCCAGAATTGCTCCAGCGTATTAGCTCCCGGAAAACGGCCTGTCATGCCTACGATGGCAATCTCCTGGCCTGCCACCTGTTGACGTCGCGTCTGTCTGCGCTGCAAGAGGCGCTCTGCGAGTGAGAGGGTTGAAGAGCAAAGCTGGATGGGAAGTATCCGCTGAGAAAGGGTTGATGGAGAGACGACAGCCGGGGATGTTGCGGTCTCCGTCTGCTGGTTTCGCAGATAGCGGGCCAGTTCATGGACAGTAGGAGCTTCAAAGAGGGTCACAGGGGAAAGCTGAACCTGTAACTCCCGGCGCAATTGGGCCATTACATGTAAACCGATTAACGAGTTTCCTCCCAGGTCGAAGAAATTTTCGTGAAGGTTGATATGTTCGATACCTAGCGCCTGCTGCCAGATCTCGGAGATCTTGCGTTCCAGGTTCTCCACAGAACCCATTTGTGTCGGGTGATATGTCTTTGATGACTTCAATCCTTCATCTAAAGATGAGATATATGACGACATATCACGAGCTATCCACTGTTGAATACGCTGTTGCAGGTCACCTGTGGAGTTTACCAAAACGAGCACTGGACTGGCTAGAGCAAGATCAAAGGCCATCATACCTTCTTCTATTGTCATCGCATAATCTACCATTGTCCCCGCCAGAACTCCAGATGCTGTGACAGAGTGAACCGACCAGGTATCCCAATTGATACATTTCCAGCTTTGCGGTGAGTGACTGTTATGGTGTGCAACAAAAGCATCAACAAATTGATTGGCAGCAGCATATGAGAAGAAACCCAGGCCACCAAGAATTGAAGAGATTGAAGAGAAGATAACACAGAAATCAAGCTGTCGTGCGTAAAGTGCTTTTTCCAACGCCATTATGCCATAGGCTTTGGTTTGAAAGTGTCGTTCACATAGTGCCTGATCGGTTGTCAACAAAGAATGAAATGCATCTGATGCTGTATTGCCCGCACAATATATAACACCATCCAGGCGACCAAAGCTAGTATCAATATAGGCAAATAGCTCCTGCATCTGATCTTCCTGCGCTACATCGACAGCCAGGGTATGAACGTTTCCTCCCAGACGTTCGATACGCTGTAACGCCCGCAGCTTGATGCTGGTAGTATCGTGTTCTGCGTGTTCAGCTAGCCAACGCTCCCACTCTTGATGCTGAGGTAATGCGCCACGCCCAATTAGCACAAAGTGCGCTGGCATATGCTGTGCCAGGTGTTCTGCCAGAGCAAGCCCTATACTCCCCAGGCCACCTGTGATGAGATAGACGCCATCTTGACGCAAGGGTAGTTCGCACAAAGTTTCTTTATCGATATGGAGAGGACGAAATTGTGGTACCCAACGTGTGCCATTACGATAAGCGACCTCCGGGCTGCTCTGTTGACAAAGTAACTCATCAATCACGCTGTCCAGGTGCTCCGGTACAGACGAGACATCGATACAGCGTGTACGCAGACCTGGATTCTCCTGAGGCATTACTTTGCATGCTCCCAGCACTGTTGTTTTTTCGGGAAGGAGATAATCTTGTTCTGCTACTGTATACATATGATTGGCGAGTACAGTTACAGTCACGTCATACATGCCAGTATGCGTTGTCAGAGCCTGACCAAGTGCTAGCAGGCTATAGAGTCCGGACTGCTGCGCTCGTTGAAAGTCTCCAACCTGAGAAGGTATATCAGGAGAGGCATCCAGGCTATAGTTTAAGCTGTGGATGATATGTTGTGGAAAGAGATGCTGATCTGCCAGTTCAGCAAATACCAGTTCATAATCCTGCCGCTGATCTGGCCTAATTGAAAACGTATAGTTATCATGCCTTTGATACGTATCTGCTGCGTATACACGTAAAAGTGGCATAGCTATCTTTTGTTCCAGGCAGGTAGCCAATTGTTGCATAGCGGAATTATCTTTTTCGAGCAGAAAGAGAGAGGGGGCACAAAATTCAGGAGATGGCTCTTGCGGAAGCACCGCCTTTTTCCACTCCGGGATGTAGAACCATTCAGAGATCTCTGGTTTCCTGGAAGTCGCCGCCGCTCGCGGCTGTAAGCAACTAAGGGACCGCGCTGGAGGATCGATCCAGTAGCGCTGTCGTTCAAAGGGATAGGTCGGCAGCGCGACGCGCCTTCGCGGCTCCTGATTATACATCCCCTGCCAGTTGATCCGCGCTCCCGCTAACCACAGTCGCCCTAGAGTTGTCAGCAACGTCGCCATCTCACTTGTCCCTGGCTCAACTGGTCCGAGATGATGCACCATGCATTCCTGTTTTGGCAAGACAGAGCGTCCAGCGCCGATTTGCAGCAGCAGCACCTCGCCCATCTCTGCCTGCATCTCCAATAGTGTGTTGATTCCTTCCTGCAAACAGTCTGACGGACGCATCTGCTTCAGCCAGTAATCAGGATTGCTGATCTCCTCTGCGGTGAGCCAGTTGCCCGTGACGGCAGAGACACACGGGAGTTGCGGGCTGCTGAGTGTTATCCCTCTAAACCAGGGCCGCATGATGTCTGTCTGCTGCCCATCTGAAAATGCTGACCCGGTGTATTCATCCAGGTTCATATCGGCATAACGAACCAGCAGCGCCAGGGCATCGGACAGGTTCAGGACTCCGGCAAGCGTAGCCGCCACCATGCCACCTACTCGATCACCCAGCAGAGCAGCAGGTTCAACACCCCAGGCTTTGAGTAACTGCGTCAAGGCGTAGAGCAGCGCAAATGTCGCAGGCAGGCGGTAACGAGGGAGGGCCAGCAGTGACTCAGTAGTAGTAGAAGAGGTCAATAAGTGAGTTCTCAGATCCTGGCCGAGCAATGGAGTGAGCAACTCACAGCAGTGATCCATCTGTTCACGGAAAACACTTTCTTGCAGATAGAGTTCCTTCCCTCCACCCAGAGGGAGCCCTTCCTCTCCGGAAAGTAGATAGACAATTGAGCGCTCATGCTGAACAAGAGTCGTGGATGAGGGTATCTTAGCTAAGACTTCAATGGCTTCCTCATGGTCACGCGCAACACAAAAATGACGATACTGGAATGCTTTGCGCCCGGTTTGCAGTGTATAGGCAATGTCTGCCAGATCTGTATCAGAATGTGTTTCTATATATTTTTTGAGATTATTTTGTACTGCATTCAAAGCTGTCGAGGTTTTAGCTGAAAAGGGTAAGAGATAGATATTACGCGCAGAGCAATCAGATTTTTGCTCTGGAGCCTCTTCCAGGACTACATGAGCGTTTGTTCCACCAATGCCAAAGGAGCTGACACCAGCGCGGCGAGGTGTCTCACTGCTCTTCCACTCGGTAAGCTGTGTGTGCACATAAAACGGACTATTCGCGAGATCAATATGAGGATTGGGCCTGGTATAATGCAGGCTAGGCGGGATTTGCCTATGCTGGAGCATCTGGACAGTTTTAATGAGTCCTGCAACGCCAGCGGCGCAGACCAGATGCCCTACATTCGTTTTCACAGAACCAAGGGCACAAAAAGATTTCCGCTCTGTATTGTCCGCGAAAACTTTAATCAGAGCACCAAGTTCCACCGCATCTCCCAGAGGAGTACCAGTACCATGCGTTTCAATATAGCTAATACTCTCAACATCCACGTCAGCGCAATCAAGCGCCTCAGTAATAACGTTGGATTGTCCCATAACACTGGGAGCCGTATATCCACTTTTCAGTGAACCATCGTTATTAATGGCCCATCCTTTGATGATAGCATAAATGGTATCGCCATCAACCAGGGCATCATCCAGACGTTTGAGCACAACGACCCCGGCACCATCGCCTAGCGGCGAGCCAGAAGCATCAGCATCGAAAGCGCGGCAATGCCCATCTGGCGAGGTTATGCCACCCTCCTCGTAGAGATAGCCCTCCTTCTGAGGAACTGAAACCGTTACCCCACCAGCCAGGGCGATATCACATTCTCTACTGATCAGACTAGAGCAAGCTGTGTTGACTGCAACCAGCGATGTAGAACAATAGGTTTGTATCGTATAACAGGGTCCAGTAAAATTAAGCAGGTAAGCAACACGAGTAGCCAGTGAGTCTTTATCATTACCCAAACTCATCTGTATATAACCCACAGATTTCCTGACTTCCGCGTTGGGATATACATTGTTGAGAAAATAGGAACTCATCGAAGTGCCAGCGAAGAGTCCAATCGCACCAGGATAGTTTTCAGCATGATAACCAGCATGTTCCATGGCATGCCAACAGATCTCCAAAAGATCCGTTGCTGGGGGTCCATAAGTTCTGCTTCTCTAGGAGAAAAGCCAAAAAACGCGGCATCAAAGCAGTCGATGTCATTGAGTATCGGTCGAGCTTTTACATATTTAGAATCTTGCAATAATGTGGAATCAACGCCTGCCTCTAACAGATCCTTATCAGAGAAACAGGTAATTGATTCAATCCCGTTACTAATATTACGCCAGAATTCCTCGATGCTCTGCGCTCCAGGGAAACGCCCTGACATACCAATAATAGCGATGCTTGCGCTAGTATCAGGTTGCTCTACCATTTACTTACTCCTGGCTCCTCATTTCTTTTCAGATAAAAGTGAAAGGCCTCCTTTGAACATCGTGACACTAATTTTCCACCTTCTTCTCCAAAACACTTGTCAGCCCATCTGGAGATAACACTGGCATGCGCATTGCCAGCCGAGGCGCGATTGTGATGGCGGGTTTCGCAGAATCAATCCCTTTGGCCTTCATCTGATCAATTCTCTCGGCCAATTCGGCTAACGTAGGAGCTCGAAAAGCGGTACGTAGAGACAGATTCACTTGAAATACTTCTTGCACATGTACAAGCATCAGTGTGAGTAAGAGTGAGTGTCCACCGATCTCAAAGAAGCTATCATCTCTACTGACTTGTTGAAGATGAAGAATGTCACACCATATCCCCGCCAGTCGTTTTTCTGTCTCCGTAGATGGTGCTATAAAGGCTGTTGATAGCGTGATAGCAACTTCATTGGGAGCAGGCAATGACCTGCGATCCAGTTTGCCATTGACAGTCAATGGCATGGTATCCAGTAAGACCAGGTAGGCAGGTACCATGTACTCTGGCAGTTTTGTCTTCAAGAAGGCACGAACTTCGCTCAAGGCTGGTTTATTGTCCATGCTCTCAGTGTTATGCGTTACGACATAAGCAACCAGCCGCTTATCATTGTCTGTCTCCTCCCAGATATTCACCGCACAATCTTGCACAGTGGGATGTGTCCGCAACACAAATTCGACATCTTCAAGCTCAATACGATAACCACGAATTTTTACCTGATTGTCGGTTCGACCAAGAAATTCGATGTTGCCATTAGACAGGTATCTGGCACGATCTCCAGTCTTATACAAGCACGCACCCGGTACATTACTAAATGGATCGGGAATAAAGCGCTCGCTGGTAAGTTCTGGACGATTGAGATAACCTCTTGCTATCCCTACTCCTCCGATATAGAGTTCCCCCACAGCGCCAACTGGCACGAAACGACAATGAGCATCGAGGATATAGGCCTGGGTGCCAGGGACCGGACAGCCGATAGAAGGAGGATACATTTCACTGGAACATTGTGCTATCGTGGTATATACTGTTCCTTCTGTTGGTCCATAGGCATTGAACATCTGTCGTCCAACAGACCAACGGGTGGCAGTTTCCAGCGCAAGCTCTTCTCCTGTGGAGATAACCATCTGCAACTCTGGTAGTCCATTGGATGACAGGTGAGCCAGTACCGATGAAGGAAGGGTAACCATCGTAATGGCATATTCTTGCAAATAGTGTTCCAATACCTGCGCAGGCCAGCGCTGCTCTTGAGGGATCAGGAATAATTGTGCACCCACAAGGAAAGCCATAAACATCTCTGTAACAGACACATCAAAACTGAATGACGCAAAATGTGCAATGCGATGATGTGGCTGCACATCAAAAATACGAACGTGCGCAGCAACCATAGTACCCAGGCCCCCATGTTCGATAACCACACCCTTGGGTAGCCCTGTCGAGCCTGAGGTATACATCACATAAGCGATATCATGATCGGCCACCCCGCTGTTGAGATTTGCGATACTTTCCTGCTCAATGGTCTGCCATAGGCTATCCGGGCAGATGACAGATATATGATAGTCAGACAGGTTTTCAACGCGTTGGGTCAGGAGGAGATTCACCTGTGCATCACGCACCATAAATGCTAGGCGCTCAGCAGGGTGAGCGGGGTCCAGCGGGATATAGCCTCCACCAGCCTTCAATACAGCCAGTATGCTGATCACCATGGTGAGCGAGCGTTCCAAACAAATACCCACAAGGGTACCAGGGCCAACACCTGATGCCTGCAAATAATGTGCAAGCTGATTGGCACGTTGATTTAACTCAGCATAGCTCAATTTCTCTTGCCCAAATACTATCGCTGGAGCATGCGGCGTACGCTCAACCTGCATCTCAAATAACTCGTGCAGATAGTGTGTATGAGGTGGCGTTTGTGTCATCTCGTTGCGAGCTAAGAGCCACTGCTGTTCTTCTGCGCTCAAGAGATCTATTTCTCTGATTCGCTGTGTTGGATCAGCAACCATTGCCTCCAGTACTCGCTGAAAATGGTGGGCCAGATGCGCCATTCTGGTAGCATCGAAGAGATCCCGGTTATATTCAATAGATACATGAAGTCCCTGATCGCTCTCCTGTAATAACAGTGCGATATCAGTTTTCGCTGATACAATGCCAAGCTCTATCTGTTCTATAGCGATATCATTCAGTTGAACAGTGGGAGCAGGCATATTTTGCAGGACAAAGAGGACTTGAATAAGCGGTGAATGACTGAGTACTCGTGCTGGTTGTAACTCCTCAACGAGCTTCTCAAAGGGCACATCTGCGTGATCAAGTGCATTTAAAGTCGTCTGGCGCACACGCTTCAAAAGAGTACGTATATCGGGATCGCCAGCCAGATTGCTTCTCAGCACAAGCGTATTGAGAAAACAGCCAAGCAAATGTTCATACTCACGTCCAGGCCGATCAGCAATCGGCGATCCCACGATCACATCGGTAAGTTGTGTATAGCGATGGAGCACTATTTTAAAAGCAGTCAGTAGCGCCATAAAGAGCGTCACATCCTCCTGCAAGCAGCATACATGGAGAGCTTCCATCAGCGCAGGTGGGAGCAAAAAAGTATATGCGCTTCCATTGTGATATTCCTTATCCTCATCCAGACGTGGACGATCCGTTGGCAGTTCCAGTACCGGGAGTTGGCCCGCTAGCTGCTCTTTCCAGTAGTGGAGTGAAGAGGCAAAATGTTCGTACTCCAACGCTTGCTGCTGCTTGCACACATAGTCAGTATATTGCACAGATAACACGGGTAAGGGAGATGGTAAACCATTGGAAAAAGCACTATAGAGAGTTCCTAACTCGCGTACCAGGATCTCTGTCGACCAGGCATCAGTAATGATATGGTGTATCACCGCCAAAAATATATATTCTTTTTCATCACATCGCAGCAGAGCAAAGCGCCATGGGGCCTGTTCCGCCAGACGAAAGGGGCGTAGCCGTTCCTGATCCATAGCATGTTGTACATCAGCTTCGCGTCTGTCCAATGAACTCAAGCGCAGATCGATCACAGGCAAAAGATCTTCTTGTTTGCAAGAAGGGTGAACAACCTGCATAATCTGTCCATCCATCACGTGAAAGGTGCTGCGCATGACAGCATGCCGTTGGATGATCTTTCGTACTGCACGCTCGAACACCGCGACGTTCACCTCACCATTGAGGCGAAATGCACAGGCCTCATTGTAGCTGGCACCCTCCGGTTCAAGTTCCTGTAAAAACCAGAATCTCTGTTGACCAGATGATAGGGGAAAGGCCTGTGGCGTTTCTATAGAAAGAACTGCTGTCGCTGTTGTTGTCATTTCTGGAGCTTCTTGCTGAAAACGTCGCGCCAATAACATTTGCTTTGTCGGCGAAAGTTTCTCCAGCCGTTTTAAAAAGTTTTCTCGCTTCTGCATATTCAACACTCTTTACCATTATGATAGAACGGACAATGCTACATCTGAGAGCGTACCTGAGAAATTCAGGACTGTCATGCCATCTCAAGCGCACTTTCTCTTCGTGGAAGGCAGAAAAATTATGTGGTATCTGGCGTAGAAAAATTACGCATGGAACGACATGACAACATCACTTGCTTCGCATATCCTAGAAGAGAACTTTCTTTACGAAGCCGGAAGGATCGAGATAATGGAAGCAAATCAGAGTGATATGGCAATAACGCTCCCTAAAGCTGAGGATAAACACACACAATCCCTTACTTTTCCCACACCAGACGAGCAACAGCCATCTTTACCAGACCAGGATGTGTTTGTCTTCCCGGCTTCGTTTGCGCAGGAACGGCTATGGTTCTTTGAGCAGTGGGAACCCGGCGCTTACAATGTTGAATTGACTGCTATTCCACAAGGCCAGCTTGATTTAGAGGCGCTGGAGAGGGCGCTTCAAGAGATTGCTCGTCGCCACGAGATTTTGCGCACAACCTTTTCTATGATCGATTCACAGCTCTGTCAGCTTATTTCTTCTCAGCCAAGGGTTCACTTCTCCCACATTAATCTACGAATGTTTTCCGACGAAGTGCAATATGCAAAAGTTAAGGCTATCGTCAAAAGTGAATCCGAACATCTTTTCGATCTGAGTCGTGATCCTTTGCTACGTGTAACGATCATAAAAGCACTAAAAGATACACATGTGATCCATTTCAGCATGCACCATATCATTTCCGATGCCTGGTCTATCGAAGTGCTGATGCGCGAAATCAGGACACTGTATGTTGCCTATAGTTCTGGACAACCTTCCCCGCTTCCCGAACTCCCCATACAATATGCTGATTATGCAGACTGGCAAAAAAAGTGCTTTCAAGATGGAGGACTCAACACACATCTGGAATACTGGAAGCAACAACTTCACGATCTTCCCGTCCTCCAACTCCCCTTTGATCGCCCCCGCCCCGCTATTCAAAGTTTCCACGGATCAAAGCGCCACATTACTATTCCCCCACATCTTCACACAGCACTGAATGCCCTCAGTCGACAGGCTGGCGTCACACTCTTTATGACCTTGCTGGCAGCCTTCCAGACGTTGCTACATCGCTATAGCTCTCAAGAGAGCGTCGCGGTGGGTACTCCCATCGCAGGACGAGATGGAAGTAAGCTGGAATTATTGATTGGCTGTTTTCTGAATACGCTTGTGCTCCGTACGTCCTTTTCCGGTAACCCCTCCTTCTGGAACCTCCTTAAGCGTGTACAAGAAGTCGCGCTGGATGCCTATGAATATCAAGATATCCCTTTTGAAAAACTTGTGGAGATACTTCAACCTGATCGCGAATTGAGTCACCACCCACTATTTCAGGTAATGTTTGCGCTTGAGAATATTCCTCGCCATAATATGTCATTATCGGATGCACAGCTGACCCCTTTAAGTGAGACAGAACAGGCAGAGCTCTATCTGGGAGAGGAGGAGTATAGTAACCACACGGCTCAGAAACATTCATCCCTGTTCAAAAACGAAACGGCTGTATTCGATATTGATATGTCGCTCTATGAACGCGAGGACAAGCTTTTCGGCGAGATTGAGTACAACACCAGTATTTTTGATTCCTCCACTATCGATCAGCTGCATGACCACTTTCTTACCCTGTTACAATGTATTGTGAAAGATCCCATGCAGCATGTTGACAACATCCCTCTGCTGTCACAAGAGGAGCAAAAAGGGTATCTTGAAACGTGGAATAGTTCTTCAGTAATCAAAGCACAAGCAAGCTCTTTTCTCGCGGGATTTCTGGAGCAAGTCCATACCCGACCAACCGCTCTGGCTGTGAGCGATGAACAACACCAACTTACATATGCGGATCTGTTGCAACAGGCGCATATCATGGCCCATTATCTGCGCATGCAAGGCATAGTTCAGGAACAGCTGGTAGGTCTCTACACCGAGCGCTCGGTTTCATGGGTAGTTGGGTTGCTGGGCATCTTCTTTGCCGGAGGTACCTATCTCCCACTAGACCCACGTTATCCAGCCACACGTATACGACAGTTTGTACAGCAGAGTGGGTGCCGCCTCTTGTTGACCTCACGCGAACAGGAAGAGCATGTAGTACAGTTATGCAAAGTAATGCACGAGGCAGGAGAAGCCCTACCACAGGTACTGGGTCTGGAAGATGCGTCTGACAACGTGCAGGAGGGTTTCGCTGGCACCGATGACTTAAAAGAACCTCAGGACCGGCAACTGGCCTATGTGATTTATACATCAGGCTCAACGGGTATGCCTAAAGGTGCTATGGTTGAGCACGGCGGTATGCTCAATCACCTGTATGGCAAAATCGAAGCACTCTGCCTGTGCGAGACAGATGTGGTCGCGCAGACAGCCTCCGCTTGCTTTGATATCTCGATCTGGCAAGTATTAGCACCACTGCTGGTAGGAGGTAGCGTACGTATCTATGCTGATGCTGTTGTGTGGAATGCCCAGGAACTCTTTGAGCGGGTAGTACACGATGACGTGAGCATACTAGAGATCGTACCCTCCTGGTTGCGCGGTCTGCTCGATCTTGACCTGCCTACCCAAAAACAACACGACGTTCGTCCAGGAAAATTACGCTGGTTAATTACAACAGGAGAGGCTGTACAGCGTGACCAGTGTCAACACTGGTTAAAACGGTATCGACAGGTGCCTATCCTGAATGCTTATGGTCCTACAGAGTGTTCAGATGATGTGACACATCACGTTATTTCCAATGAAGGCAATGAAAAAGAGTATGAAGGCTTAGTACCTATCGGCAGTGTCCTACCAGGGCTATGCGTCTATGTGTTAAACGAACAGATGCAGATCCAACCAATAGGAGTAGATGGGGAGATCTACATAGGAGGCGTAGGCGTTGGCAGAGGGTATTTAGGGCAAGCAGAAAAAACGGCGGAAGTATTTGTGCCGGACCCGTGGAGCGTGCAGCCGGGAGGAAGACTCTATCGAACAGGAGATATAGGGCGCTATCGTGCCAATGGGGTTATTCTGTTTAATGGGAGAAAAGATGAGCAGATAAAATTGCGAGGCTATCGTATCGAATTAGGCGAGATAGAGCAGGTATTGCAGAAACAGCAAGGTGTAAAAGCGTGTCACGTAATGAAACGCGCGGATAATACCAAAAGGGCGAGCGATTGGTAGCTTACGTGATAAGAGAAGAAGGATATGAGGACAGTGGGACACTACTCAGGAACCTGAAGGGAGATCTACCAGACTATATGCTTCCTTCGGCGATAGTAACTGTGGAGGAATGGCCTCGCCTGCCTAATGGAAAACTGGACAAAGAGAGATTGCCTGATCCACAAGAAAAAGAAGTGCTCGTCAAGAAAGAAGTATATGTTGCGCCCCGCGATGAAATAGAAAGAAAACTCGCTACGATCTGGTCCGATCTACTCGGTATTCAGCGTGTCAGCATCTATGATGACTTTTTTGCCTTGGGTGGCTATTCGCTGCTCACCATCCAGTTAGCCAGGCAGATCAAAACACATTTTGGTATACGCATCTCTCTGACAACAATCTTCCGAGAGCGCTCCATTGCGGCAATCGCACAATTTCTACATCAGCAGTGGGAAAACTCCTCCTGGGCTTCAGAGAGAGAACATACTCAGGAGGCTGTACACCTGCTGGATGACGCCATCCTTGATAGTTCAATTGTTCCCGAAGCCCGGTCGGCAAAATCCCGCATGAACGAATATGAACATATGCTATTGACGGGAGCCACTGGTTTTCTGGGAACATTTTTATTAGCCGAACTGCTCAGACAAACCTCAATGCATATTCATTGCCTGGTGCGAGCCACCACCGAGGCAGAGGGGAAACAGAAACTCCAGCAGAAGCTTGAAGAGGCGAATATCTGGCAAGCGGAGTGGGGTATGCGTATCCATCCGCTGATCGGCGACCTGGCCCAACCGCAATTAGGCCTCTCATCACAAGATTTTCATAAAATGGCCCAGAAGATTGATATCATCTATCATAATGGTGCCCATGTTAACATGATGTATCCATACGAGATACTCAAGCCAGCAAACGTCCTTGGCACAAAGGAGATCATTCGTCTGGCAATGACCCATCAACTCAAGCCATTACACTACATCTCCACTTTAGATATACTGGGCCATAAAGATGAAGAGCAGATCCAGTACTTAGGTGAGCATACAGCGATTGATAACCTCTGGCAACATCTCCATGGTGGCTATGCTCAAAGCAAATGGGTGGCGGAAAAACTTGTGCAGACGGCACGTACACGTGGGCTACCCGTCGTCATCTATCGTCCTGGTACAATTACCGGATTTCCCTTAAGAAGAGCCTTACATGATGATGGCATACTTCCTCGGCTGCTCAGGGGATGCATCGAATTAGGCAAAGCACCTGTTACCACCAGGGAAGCTACACTGCAAATGATGCCTGTTGATTTTGTGAGTCGTGCTATTGTAGTGCTGTCACAACAGGACACTTCCCCTGGCGAGATATTCCATTTCTCTAAATCCTCTCAGGTGGAGATCAACGAGATTATTCAATGGCTCAATACCTTCGGCTACGCTGTTCAGCCTGTTGCGTACGAGGAGTGGTATAAAGCAGTCATGCGTTTATCAGAAACAAGAACCTCTTACCCAAAGAGCACAGAGGACGATACCCTGGCGGACCTTCTTCCATTGCTCCCCAAATCTGAACAACTGGTAAATAGCAGCACAAGTGAAAAGCGAACACCTTCGGTCGTGTTCGGCGGTGAGTTCACACAAGCGACGCTAGCCGAACTATCGCTCAGGTATCCAGAGATCAATGAGAACCTGTTTCATACCTACCTGACTTCTCTGATACAGGTCGGCTATTTGCCCTCTTCTAAGCAGAAAGAGGGGGTCAACAACTGAGCCGAGAAGCTATCTGACTGGTAGAGTTCTCTCCTCACTGCTCTGAGAGAACGGACTAGTGGCGAATCGAAGGTGATCAGGAATGAATAGAGAGACAAAGAACACAGAAACTATTCGAGCATGGATCTCCCAACGACTTGTGGATGTACTACATATCGACTCATCCGAAATAGAGGATGACCTGCCATTTGCTAGTTACGGACTGGGTTCGATCAATGCAGCGGGCCTCACAGGTGACCTGGAAAACTGGCTTGGTGTGAAACTGCCTCCGACATTGTTATATGACTATCCTACAATCGCGTCACTCGCACATTATCTCACTGAAGATCAAGCTTCAACCGACAGAGAAACGCCAGGAAAGGAACCTATCAGGAGTGAGACAAGCAATGAGCCAATAGCCATTATAGGCATGGGGTGTCGTTTTCCTGGTGGGGCACATTCTCCTGAAGCCTTCTGGCAATTACTAGAAAATGGTACCGATGCCATTTCTGAAATGCCAGCTGACCGTTGGGACGTTGACCAGTTCTACGATCCAGATCTGCTAGCTCCAGATAAAATGTATACGCGGTGGGGAGCATTTTTGTCGGATATAGATAAATTCGATGCAGATTTCTTCCATATTTCACCGCGTGAAACGAAGAGAATGCCTCCTCAACAAAGGCTGCTCATAGAAGTAGCCTGGGAGGCGCTGGAGCATGCAGGTTTGACAGTCGATACACTTGCAGGAAGTCAAACGGGTGTCTTCATCGGTTCTATGGCAAACGATGAATATACACAATTGCAGATACAGCATGATGCACCCGCGTATATGAATGATCCCCATTATAACATAGGCCGCTCCTCAAGCATCATGTCAGGCCGCTTATCTTACCTCTTCGGTTTTCAGGGTCCAAGCATTACGATTGACACAGCCTGTTCGTCTTCGCTGGTTGCCCTACATCTGGCATGCCAGAGTTTGCGACAAAAAGAGAGCCACATCGCCCTTGCTGGAGGCACTCATGTGATCCTCTCACCCGAAAATATCATCAACTCCTGCAAAATGCGTATTCTCTCTACTGATAAGTACAATCGAGCGTTTGGAGCTGGAGCTGATGGCTTTGTACAGGGCGAGGGGTGTGGGGTTGTAGTGCTCAAACGTCTGTCAGATGCCCTTGCTCATGGTGATACTATCCTGGCTCTTATTCGCGGATCGGCAGTGAATTAGAATGGCCGGAGCAATAGCATTACCGCCCCAAGTCGCCAGGCACAGGAAGCTGTGATTCGTCAGGCACTCAAAAACGCTGGAGTGGAAGCCCGGCAGGTCAGCTATGTTGAAACACAGGGCACTGGAACCATACTGGGAGATCAGATTGAAATCTCGGCGCTGGCAGCAACGCTCTGTGAGGAACGCGAGAAAGCACAGCCATTGCTCGTGGGCACAGTCAAGACAAATATCGGCCATCTGGCAGGGGCGTCTGGGATAGCAGGGCTCATCAAAACAGTGCTTGCATTGCGCAAAAAGCAGGTGCCTGCACATGTGAATCTTCAGAAATTGAATCCCTCTATTCCATGGCAGACGCTGCCCATCAGCGTCGTTACCAGTCTTCAGCCATGGGAGCAGGTAGAGGGTAAACGTATTGCTGGTATCAGCGCTTTTGGCTGGTCTGGCACAAATGCGCATATCCTTCTTGAAGAAGCGCCAACGCGTATAACGACTCAGTCAGCTCGATCTTCCCAGTTGTTCACGCTTTCGGCACGCTCAGAAGTGACATTGGAAAAAATGACCGCTAACCTCCTGTCGTATCTGCACACCCATCCTGATGAAGATATAGCCGATGTCGCTTATACCATGCAGGTTGGACGATCCGCGTTTGCTTATCGGCGTATGCTGGTCTGGGACGAGAGAGAGACAGCACTACAGATGCTTGAAACTCGTGATCCGCGCTTCCTCTTTACTGCAAAAAGCCTAAAAGAGCCTCGTTTGACATTGTTCTTGTTTTCAGGCTCGGAAGAGCTGTACAGGGAGAGAGCACAACAACTTTATCAGTTTGAACCTGCCTTTCGCAGGCAGGTTGATATCTATGCGGAGAAGTTGCATCCACGCCTGAGAGAAGAGCTATATAAAATATGCTCTCCAATCGCTGGAGGGGAATATGGGCAGAACCAACTGAACGGATATTGTCAGAGGCAACGTGATGAGACAGAGCAGGAGAACCAGACATCCCATCACATGCGGCATAGCGCTCCTATCCACACAGCTATCTTTATGATCGAATATGCGCTGGCACAAGTATACCTCTCCTGGGGTATCATGCCAGTCGCAATGGTTGGCTATGGCATAGGCGAATATGTCGCTGCCTGCCTGGCAGGCGTCTTCTCACCAGAAGATGCATTGTGTTTGATCGAAAAGCGGGCAAGTTTGCTTGATAGGTTATCAGCTTATTCAACGCTGGCAGTTGCTCTATCAGAACAAGAGGTGCAGCCATATCTGAACAGGCAACTAGTCATTGAAGCCATTGATGGACCGCATATATGTATAGTTAAGGGTCAATATGAGACAATCGTGGAATTGCAGCGGCGATTACGATCAGCAGGTATAGCAGGCCATTTCTTACAAACCAAACATGATTGTCATACTACGACGATGGAGTCTATACAGGAGGAGTACCTGGCGCTCACCCGCACAATCATGTTGAACCCGCCACGCATACCATATATCTCGACAGTAACCGGAACCTGGATACGCGCCGAGGAAGCCATTGACCCCACATACTGGCTACATCATTTGCACCAGACGGTCAGATTCAGTTCAGCTATCGAGTTACTCTTGAATCAGGAAGCAGAGCCAATATTGCTCGAAGTTGGCGTTAGTGGGACATTAAGCAGTTTGATAGAGCTGTATGCAACCAGAAAGCAGAGTCAGCCTGTTATTCTACCAGCGCTGAGTGCTCATACAGATGAACACGGCATAGTACGCTTGCTGCAGACACTTGGGCAGTTGTGGTTGAACGGAGTGTCCATTAACTGGGCAGCCTTCTATGCGCATGAGCAGCACCAATTGCTGGATCTCCCCACGTACCCATTTGAGCAGAAGCGTTACTGGATCGATACAGTTGGCAACAATGCAGTGTATTCGGAGAGCAAGACAATGCTTGAACTGCAGGATTGGGCATATGTGCCCATCTGGAAGCAGTCAAAGCCGCATGTACAAGCGGAGGTCCAGGCGCAATGCTGGATGGTCTTTTGTGATGAGTATGGCATTGGCAAAGAACTGGTGGAGCCTGCTCAGCAGAGCAAGCGGGATGTAGTCGTTGTGCTTACAGGCCAGGAATTTTGCCAGATTGAGCATGGTATCTTTGCAATCAATCCTCTTAAGCAGGCAGATTATAGTACCTTGTTTCAGCTCCTGAAGTATACGTCCATACAACCAGAACGAATAGTGCATTGCTGGAGTATCACCACTCCTCAGGAGGAGACAGCGACCAATCAGGTTTTTGAGAGTGCCCAGCAGCATGGATTTTATAGCGTGTGCTTGCTGGTTCAAGCGCTGCGTGAGCAGTACCCTACAACATCTGTGAAGCTACATCTCATAACCAGCGCGCTTTGTGACGTTCTTGGGCATGAAGCACATTGCCCTGAAAAAGCCACTCTGCTGGGACTGTGTAAGGCAGTGCCATATGAACATGTTGCCATGACTGCTCAAGTTGTCGATATCCTCTGGCCTGCACAGGGAACACAGTCAGCAAAAGAACTGGCTCAGCAATTATTGAAGGAGTTTAGCAACAGCACCATTGAGGATGTAGTCGCCTATCGTCATGGCCGTCGATGGGAACAAAGTTTTGAGACGTTCTCGCTTGAACCATATCTCCATAAACAGGCACCTCTGCGTCAGCAAGGTACCTATATGATCACTGGTAATAATAGTTCGGGGCTGGCTCTGGCCGAGTATCTTAGCCGAACAGTGCAGGCCCGCCTGATACTGATCAGCCATGTGCAGCTCCCATCTCGGAATACGTGGAAGCGGTATGTCCTTCGACCAGAGGCAGATACCCAAATCATACAGATGATACAAAAGATACTGATATGCAAGTCACTAGGCGCTGAAGTGCAGTGTATCGCGGCTGATATTGCAGATGCAGAGGAGATGCAGGATATATTTACCAATGCGTACAGGCTCATTGTTACACTCAACGGAATATTTTATACTGCCGATGCGGCTGAAGAGGCACATGGTGATACTACACTGATTATTCCAAAAGCTACTGGAGCACTTGTAAATGGCCAGCTCGTTCAGAAAATGAATTTGAGCCTGGATCTACTCGTTTTTTATTCTTCTATGGCGGCAGTGATCGGAAGTTCAGGTAGCGCCAGTTATTGTGCAACAAACGCTTTTTTGGATGCATATGCGCTTTATCTACGGAGCCAGCGAGGACTCCCGGCAATCTCGATTGGTTGGGGGTCGTGTATATATGATGTCGGACAAAAGGATGGGGTGCTGCATACATCTGAAGCGGGGATCACATTTGATGAAGCCCACAAGGTGTTACATTGCATCTGTGCTGCACAGGTACCGTATGCTGTGATTCTACCACAAGGGTGGCAAAAGACGCTTGAGGGGGCACGAAAACAGCTCACATTGAATTCACTGGAAACGGTTGACAAGCAGTCATTGTATGCGCGACCAGAGTTGCTTACACCTTACATAGCACCACGCAACGAGGATGAGCGTAAAATCGCGGCAATCTGGCAGGATGCATTGAACATTGAACGGGTTGGTGTGGATGACCGCTTCTTTGAGATGGGAGGTAGTTCGCTGCTTGGGATACAGATTATCACCAGATTACAGGAGATATTCGACGTGCCATTATCAGCAACCAGTCTTCTTGAATATCCGACTGTGAGTCTCCTGGCACAGTCGCTCAGGCCTCAATCTGCCTTACCGCAAGGGCTTCAGCAGAAACGGCAGCCCCAACGCGGAAAGCTGCGCAAAGCACATATGTCAAAGCAAAGTACTAAGCGTTGAGGCTCAATTTTAAAAATTATGCACAAGTGTCTACAGAGTTCCTGATAGTCGCCATCAGTCAAAAGCTTCTACAAAATCGGAGCGTTTCTTGCGGTGCGCTTCCCGTGAGAGAACCATAATCTCAGGTTTGCCCATACTGTGGCTGCTGGCCTTTATCTGCTCAATCTCTTTGCTGAGCTCTGCTATTGTCGAAGTTTTAAACAGGACACGCACTGGCAACTTCACCAGCAGGTTCTCACGTATACGCGACTCGATTTTCATAATCAGCAAGGAATGGCCACCAAGGGCAAAGAAATCATCCAGGATACCGACCCGCTCTACACCTAAGACTTCCGCCCAGATCCCTACAAGCTGCTCTTCCAGAGGCGTACGCGGCGCAACATAGTTGCTCTGCACACTCCCTATTCCCCCTTCCCAGGAGGGCAATGCTTGCCGGTCCAACTTTCCATTAGGGGTCAGGGGCAGTGCTTCCAATTGCACAACTGCTGAGGGGGACCATGTATTCGGGTAGCCTCTCTCGAAGCGAGCGTTGCGCCTCCTCTGCGTTAAATGAGACCCTCTGCTCTAGAACTATATAGGCAACTAACAGTGAGTTGCCCAGCGTCTCTTCTTGCGCCCGCACCACGCATTCTTGTACACCTGATTGCTTTAAGATGGCCGTTTCGATCTCTGCTAATTCGATCCGATACCCCCGCACTTTTACCTGCTGATCCACTCTGCCCACATATTCTATAACCCCATCCGCTTGATATCTGCCCATATCACCTGTTCGGTAGAGCCTTCCTCCTGCATTTCCTCCGTATGGATCTGGCAGGTATGCGTCCGCTGTCAGGCCTGCCTCTCCTACATAGCCTCGTCCTACACCTACCCCCCCGACATAGATCTCACCCAACACGCCAATCGGCACCGGCTCCAGGTACTTATCCAGCACATAAACCCGCAGATTCCCAATCGGGTGACCTAATGGCAAACTTCCCCATGCCTCTGGCCCTACTTCCCCAATCACATAGTGCGTCACATCGTCGGAGCACTCGGTTGGTCCATAGGCATTGAGTAATCCAATTGATGGGTTCTGCTGCACCCAACGCCGACCTACCTCCGCAGGCAAGGCCTCTCCCGTCGCAATCAGCCAGCGCAACTTTGACTGGCTCAACTCAGCTCTCCCCTCTTGCTCCTCCAATAGCACCCGTAACAGTGATGGCACCACTTCCAGGATGCTCACCCTATCTTGCTCTATGGCATCCAGCAATCTCTGTGGATCATGAGCAATCTCATCAGGATAGATGCAAACCTGGCCACCCACCAGTAACGCAGCCAGCATCTGCCAGATCGAGATATCAAAGCATTGCGAAGCCGTCTGCGCTACCACATCTGTCTCGCTCAGTTGCAATTCCTCGATCTTGGCACACAGGTGATTAAGCATCCCTCGCTGTTCCACCATCACGCCCTTGGGTGCTCCAGTAGACCCTGAGGTGTAGATCACATAGGCGAGTTGTGCCGGGTCCTCCCACCCAGGTGGTGTCATCACTTCGTACTCTGCGGGCTGCACCAGATCTTCCAGGGCACGCCACTGTGGACGGATCTCCTCGGGGATCTCTTTGAGGGCCTGGGTCATCGCATCGGTGAAGTCCTGCGATATCAGGACAAGGGCTGGCCGACTACGAATGAGTACCTGACTCAGCCGACCAAGTGGCCAGTGTGGGTCCAGTGGCAGATATGCTCCTCCCGCTTTGCCAATTCCCAGCATGCCACTGAGCAGTTCTACGCCTCGCTCAGCCAGTACCCCCACTACCTGCTCAGCGCCTATGTCCAGTTTGCACAGCACGCTTGCCAGACGTTCCACTCGTTCATTCAGATCTCGATAGTTTACCTCTTGCCCCTCACATTTGACGGCAATTGCTTTCGGCGTCAGCTTTACTTGCTCCTGGAACAAGGAGTTGAAACTGATCTCAAGAGGATAGTCCCGTTCACTTTCGTTCCACTGGCTCAACTGTATCCAGCGCTCCTGTTCACTCAGCAACGGTAGTGCCCCTACACGTTGATCTGGATCAGCTACAATCGCCTTCAGCAACGCTAACAGATACCCTACCATTCGTTCTATTGATCGATGTTCAAATAATTCACTGCTATACTCTATATACCCCTTTATTTCCTGCTCTTTCTCTTGCAGACACAATGACAGGTCAAATTTGGCTGTCTGGCTCTCCAATTCAAGAGGTGCGATCGTCACACCTGCCAGTTCTTGCACTCCTATTGGCGCATTTTGCCAGACAAACATTGCCTGGAAAAGCGGGTTATGGCTTAGATCTCGCTCCGGCTGGAGTTCTTCTACCAGCTTCTCAAATGGCACTTCCTGGTGATCATAAGCATCCAGCGTCGCCTGCTTCACGCTACGCAATGCATCTCGAAACGTCAGGTATCCAGGCATTTCCACTCGCAGCACGAGCGTGTTCACAAAACAGCCCATCAACGCTTCCAGTTCCGGGCGCACCCGTCCGGCTATCGGCGTGCCTATCACGATGTCTTCCTGCTGGCTGTAGCGAGCAAGCAATACCTGGAAGGCCGCCAGCAATGTCATAAACAGCGTTGCGCTCTCCTGTCGGCTCAAGGCCTGGAGTCCCTCACTTAATGCTCGTGGTATCTGCACTGAGCAGCGATGTCCCTGGAATCCTTGCTGCATCGGACGAGGATGATCTGTGGGGAGAGTCAGCAACGGTAGTTGCCCTCCCAACAAACGTTTCCAGTAAGCAATCTGCTGATCCAGATCCCCTTCGGTCATGCGCCGCTGCTGCCAGTATGCATAGTCCCCATATTGGATTCGCAATGGGGCCAGCGGTGAGGGCAAGCCTGCACAATATGCCTCGTAGAGCACGTTGACCTCACGAAAGAAATTTGCCATCAACCACGCATCCGTGACCAGATGGTGCATGATCGTGATTTGTACGTGTTCCTCGGCACTCAACCGCAACAGCAAGGTGCGGCAGGGCCACTCATGGGTGAGATCGAAGGGACGCAGCAACTCCTGCCAGGCTCGACGCTGGACCTCCTGTTCTTGCTGCTGTGTAAGCAGATGGCTCAGGTTCACCAGTGGCAACGGTTCTTCCAGGTCGATTTTCTCAGGGGGTGTAATCAACTGCACGACCTCTCCCTCGACCATTTTGAAGGTGCTGCGCAGCACCTCGTGTCGGCGCGTAATCTCCCGTACGGTGCGTGTCAGTGCCTCTATATGTAGTGGTCCGCTGATGCGCGTCATCACAGGCTCATTATAAGCAGGACTCTCTGGTTCCAGTTGTTGCAAAAACCACAGGCGCAGTTGGGCAAATGAGAGTGGAATCGATGTTCTATCTGGACACGGCTCTATAGTATCGGGTACTGATCCTACTGATGCTTGCTGGTGCAACCACTTGTCCAGCAAGGCTTGTTTGGAGACGGATAGCTCAGTCCGCCGTTGTAAAAAGCCTTCTTCTGTATGTATATTAGACAAAGTGCTGGACCTCCTCTTCATCTAACCGGTCAATCTCTTCGATAAACTTCAACTTAATCGCAAGAGCCAATTCGGCTACCGTGGGAGCCTCGAAAAGCATGGCAAGCGGCAGATTGACCTGGAAGACGTGGCGTAGACGAGAGATTAATTGTGTACCAATCAAAGAATGACCTCCCAACTCAAAGAAGTTGTCATGTATACCGATCTCCCCAATACCAAGCACCTGCTGCCAGATCTCTACAATTTTCTGTTCGTATTCGCTGCGGGCGGAACAAATGGCGTCGAGAGACTCGGCCTCGCGGTATCGCTAGAACTGTCGCTCCATCGTAATCTCGCCAGCGATTTCATTGATTCTCGCCGTACCCATTGATTCAGGCGCGCCTCCAGATCGCCCGTTGAGACAACAAGCTGGCCGACCCCACTGCTAACGGCACGCACAAAGGTTTCAGTGCCCTCCTCGGGGGCCATCACATAGTCGGCCACCGTGTTGCCCAGCACCCCATGCGCGTTCTCTTTGACCAGCCAGGTATCCCAATTGATACTGATCCAGGGAATGTGTGCTCTGGCATTGTGCTTATGCACAAAAGCGTCCATAAATATATTGGCCGCCGCGTAGCCCACGAAGCCCAGGCCCCCCAGTACGGCCGAGACCGAGGAGAATAGGACGCGAAATCCAGGTTGCGCCCCTGTAATGCTTGTTCCAGGGCAAATACCCCATAGACATTTGGTTGAAAATGGAGTTCGCAGGTCGGACTCCCTATATCCTGCACGGTCTGATAGCCTGCCTGCTCCGAAATGCCTGCGGCATGAATGACGCCATGTAGGCCGCCAAAGCGCGCTTCAGCCTGGGCAATCGCTGACTCGAGCTGTGTACGATCCGCAACATCTGCTGTGACAAGCAGGACCTCGGTCCCAGTTCTTCTATGGCCGGCACGGCTCGAATGAGGCAGCTCACATAATCGTTCTCTTCATGATTTGCCAACCAGTCGGACCAACAGTGACGCTCCGGCAGAGTGGAACGTCCGATGAGTACGAGCCGGGCTTGAACTGTCCGGGCCAGATATGCGGCCAGCACCAGGCCTACCTTGCCAAAACCTCCGGTAATCAAATAGATTCCTCGCTGCCGCAATCCTGAAAGCGCGTCTCTTCCCGGCTCAGAGGTATATTGCGGTACACTTGTACCCAGCGAGTCCTCCCTCGGTAAGCCACTACCAGGTCTGTTCGAGGTAAGTTCCGTCAGGAGTTGATCGATCAGATATTCTGGTTGTGGATAGATGTGCCAGCTACCGACAGGTCGATGCTGCGACAGGTGATATTCAGGTGCTCCTGGGGGACAATCTTACATGCACCCAGAATAGTTGCTTTCTCTGGCTGTAAGATTTCCTCACCTGTCACCGCCTGCATATGATTGGAGAATGTAAGTATCTGTACTGGCTCCTCGTAGATCTGGGAGGCGAAGGCCTGTGTGAGGAAAAGCAGGCTGTACAGGCCCTTCTCTTGATGTGTACGAAAGCAGGCTGGCTCTGATGATATTTCGTCTTCCTGAGTGACCTGCCAACAATGCAGCACCGTTCGGGGCATAAGCTTCACGGCATGCAGCGCCTTGCACAGAGCTATGTAATCAGCCTGCTCTCCCGGTCTAATGAAAAAGAGCTGATCATCCACATGCTCAAAATGCGCCCCCTGTCGCACAATCACAACTGTAGCGCCTTCATGCTCCAAACACGAGGCCAGTTGATCACCCAGTCCACACGTATCGGTCAGCACCAGATAGGGGCCTTGAGCTGCCTGAGGTTTTGCTTGTGGTGTCAGCAGAGGAGTTTGCTCCCAGGAAGGCAGGTAGAACCAGTCGGCAAGATCTGGCTTCTTTCCTCTGCCCACCGGAATAGTATGCTGTTGAGTCAGTCGCATCTGCATCTTTGATGGTTCGATCCAGTAACGCCTGCGCTCAAACGGATAGGTAGGCAAAGGAACACGGAGCCGTCGCTCGTGAGCATAAAAGCCTGTCCAATCAATGGTCACTCCAGCCAGCCACAGTTTACCCAACGTCGCAAGTAAAAAGGCCAGGTCAGATTGCCGCTCATAGATAGAAGGTAGGGTAGATAGCACCAGATGCAAACGACTATGACTACAGGCCGGATGCTGCCTGATAAACGCGCCAAGCGATTGGCCTGGACCAACCTCAAGCAGGAGCCATTCGGGATTCTGTAACATTACTCCGGCTCCATCAGCGAAACGCACGGTCTGGCACATATGCTGTGCCCAGTAAGTGGTATCGGTTGCCTGTTCATCTGTGATCCACGTACCAGTGATATTGGAGATATAGGGAATCTTGTCGCACATAATTGTATGTCGCGCATCATATCGGTCAAGGGTTCGCGCAACACCTCAAGCATGCTGGAATGAAAGGCATGCGTCGTCGGGACGCGCTGTATAGCGATCCACTGCTTACCAAGTTGCTCTTCGAGATGCTCGATAGCATCTACAGGCCCGAGCTAGCACACAGCTATTTGGACCATTGATGGCAGCCAGGCAGACATGCGCGCTGAGAAATGGCTGCACTTCTTCCTCCGACAATGCCACGGCGACCATCGCTCCCTGTGGAAGTTCCTGAATAAGTTGGGCACGCCGTGTGACCAGCGCCAGGGCATCTTCTAAGCGAAAGTACGCCAGCGAGGCAGGCCGCAACATATTCGCCCAGGCTATAGCCAAGCATCGCTTCAGGGCGTATACCCCACTCCATCAATACCTGTGCCAGGGCATACTCGATGATGAATACGGCAGGCTGGGCAAACGCGGTCTGCTTCAACTGCTCATTAGTCGTATTTTGGTACTCGACCACCACGTCCTAGCCGCGCCTGCAAACTTGTGCCAGTTCCGGCGTTGCGTCCGCTGCGGACACCTTGCGATTGTCTGGCTCTCCAGTGCCAGAGCTTCACGCAGGTCAAGTCCGAAGCGCGTTCGCAAAAAGTTCAAGCATTGATCAATAGTCTCGCGGAAGGTTACTTCTTCCCGGTATAGCTCACGGGCCATCCCGGCATACTGTTCGCCAACGCCAGGGAACAGAAAAACTGGCGAGCGGCCCTTGTAGGTCTGATGCAGATCGTGTATACGCCGGGGATGAACTGTCTCCAGGGCATGGATAGCATCTTCGCGGTTATTGCATACAACAAAGCGTCGGTGATTAAAAACGCTCCTGCCCACCTGCAAGGTTGCAGCAACATCTGCAAGTGATTGCTCTTCATGCGCCTTAAGATGCGCTGCCAGATTAGCTGTCATAGCCTGGAGAGCCGTCTCGGTACGGGCAGAGAGCAACAGCAGTTGCCTGGAACGCGAGGAGTCAGAAATTTCGCGTTCAGGTGCTTCTTCCAGCACAACATGGGCATTGGTCCCGCCAAGACCAAATGAACTGACACCCGCACGCCGGGGTATGCCATTGCTGGTCCAATCACGCAAGGAGGTATTTACATAGAACGGGCTATTATCCAGATTGATATCAGGGCTGGTACGTTCAAAGTTGAGGCTGGGCGGTAACTGCCTGTGATGTAACGCCAACGTTGCTTTGATCAGACCAGCTACACCAGAAGCGCGATCCAGGTGTCCAATATTCGGTTTGACCGAGCCAATCGCACAGAATTGCTTCTTCTGCGTCTTTGCCTCAAATGACTTGATCATCGCTGCCAGTTCCACCGCATCACCCAGCATCGTCGCTGTACCGTGGGCTTCGATATAGCTGATCAATTCCATATCCACGCCCGCATGCCCCAGAGCCTCGGCAACCACTTCTTTCTGCCCATTCAGTCCAGGTGCAGTATAACTGACATGCAAGCTTCCATCATTATTCACAGCCGAGCCACGAATGACAGCATAGATATGATCGCCATCTTCCATAGCCTCTTGCAAACGTTTGAGCGCAACCACGCCGACACCATTCCCCATAACACTACCCTGGCCTCGCGCATCAAAGGTACGACATTCTCCATCAGGTGAGAGAATGCCGCCTTCCTCATAGAGGTAGCCACTTATCTGCGGGAGCGCAATCGCCACGCCGCCCGCAAGGGCGATATCGCACTCGTAGGTAAATAAACTCTGGCATGCCAGGTGAACCGCCACCAGTGAGGTTGAGCAGAAGGTCTGCACAGCAATGCTTGGACCACGCAGATTGAGCTTATAAGAGACGGCAGAAGCCAGCGAGTCCCGATCATTGCCGAGATCGATCTGCAAGCGTCCTGCCATATTCACCACGTCGGGATTAGTGTAGATATGATCGGACATATACGAACTAAAAGCCGACCCAGCAAAAACACCCACCAGACCAGTGTATGCCTCAGTAGTGTAAGTAGCCTCCTCCAGAGCTTCCAGGCGCACTCCATGAAAAGACGATGCTGCGGATCCATAATTTCCGCTTCACGAGGCGTGTAGCCAAAGAAGGATGCATCAAAGTTTTCGATATCCTCGATCACCGTTCCTGCTTTGATATAATTTGGCTGCCGCAGCAAAGCTGGATCTATGCCAGCCTCCTTCAGTTCCTCATCCGAGAAGAAACGGATTGACTTGACGCCATGCGCAATATTCTGCCAGAATGTTTCGACAGTGTGTGCACCGGGAAAGCGCCCCGACATGCCGATGATTGCAGAGTGCCGTATCATAGGAAGCATCTTGCGCATTTGTATGTGCCATATATCACCTCTATCTCGTTCTTCTAGTTCCACTCGCCAGGTGCTTCAAACTTTCTCGTCGTCTTTCGCCACGCTCATGCCGCCTATCTACAGAGGAATCCTTTGTATTTTGCTCCTGCTCAATATAGTGCGCCATTGCACTCACCGATGGAGCCTCGTAGAGCACATAGGATGCCAGTGTTTCGTTTTTCAACAGTTTGCGCAAGCGCGTCATCAGATCAATGCCTGTCAGAGAGTTACCACCCAGGTCGAAAAAGTTATCGTCGATACCCACAGGCGTAACTCCCAGAATTTCTTCCCAGATCGAGGTGATCTTACATTCGAGGTCGCTACGTGGAGCCATATATGAGCTGTTCAAGTCTGGACGTGGATACAGCTCACGAATTCTGGCGACTCTCTCGTGTGCGCTGCAGTACCAGGGCTGCCGTGAAATACTTGCTCTGCTCGATGACGCTACGAAAATCCTGAGTCGAGACGACAATATGCGGCAAACGACATGCGAGGATACGACGAAATGCTTCGATCCCTTCCTCGAAGGTGATACCGAAATCGCTGTCTGCTTTGCTTGAAGAAAGTCTCAGCCTCTACGCCGTAACCAGTCAACCCAGATTCCCAGGCGTTCCATTGCCACTCGCTCCAATCAATAGCAACCGTGATGCCATGCCGTGAGCTATAGCGATGAGCATAGGCATCCAGGAAAGCATTGGCTGCGCAGTAATCAACCTGACCAGGACCACCGCCTGTGCTGGACGTGATCGATGAGAATAGAGCCAGGAAGTCGAGGGCTACCCCCTCCAGAACACGCTCCAACACCAGTGTGCCCATGACTTTGGGAGCCAGCACGCGAGATGCCATCTCCGGCGTTTTCAACTGCATCAGACCAACCCCCGGTAGACCCGCCGTATGCAGTACGCCATGAATGGCACCGAAGGTCGCGAGCGCCTGCTCGATGACAGAGTGCATCTGTAACTCGTTGGTAACATCGGCTGACAATATCAGTACTTCAGTTCCCTCTGCCTCTAGCGCCTGCACGATACGAATCTGTCGTCCAACGCCCTGTGTGTCCCCCTGCGCTGCAAGGATTGCTGGCCATTCCTGGCGGGGTGGTAGCTCGGTACGACTGGTGAGTACCAGTTTTGCCTGCACCGTACGCGCCAGATGCTCCGCCATGGCCAGGCCAATACCACCCAGACCACCAGTGATCAGATAGACGCCTCCTGCCCGCAATCTGGGAACAGGACGCTCCTGATGATCCAGACACAATGGCTCAAAGATCTGTGTCCAACGATGCCTGCCACGCAGCGCAACCATAGCATCGATTGGCTCAGAGACAAGCTCATCCAGAAGCAGATCAAGCTGTGCTCTTCATTTCGGCTGCCCGGCTCCGCAAGAGCAAGATCGATATATCGACAACGCAGATTAGCATATTCCTGCGGGATAACACGGCAGGGGCCAATGATGGTCGCTTTCTCCGGACAAAGCCACTCGTCACCCGTCACATCCTGCACGCCATTGGAAACAACAGTGATATCGCATGTTTCCAGTTCCAGATCGCCCAACGCCTGAGCCAGCGCAAGTAAGCTATAAAAGCCAGTGTCAAGCGCTTCTTCAAGCACGCCACTGCCCTCTCTACGTGAGTAATAGTCCACAGGTGAATTATCCTGGTTGGCATCCTTCCCTGGCTGCGCAAATCTTTGAACAGGCTCTCATAATCACTCTTCTTGTCAGGCTGAATAGTATAGACGTCGCTGCCTCGTACGCTAAAAGATATGCCCGCCTTCACAGTGATGACTTGCTGTCCATGCTGTTGCAGGAAGTCGATGATCCGATTGCCAATGCCACAGGTATCAAGGCAAATCAGCCAGTTGCGAACTTCTTGCAGCTCATTTTCAGCCTGGATATCTCCCCGGAAAGCTTGCTTCCATGCAGGTACCGAGAACCAACCAGCCATATTCGTGATGCGTTCTAATTCATCCTCTCCAACATGTTTTACTTGCTGAAGGACGTTGCCATGTTTCCTCGCTTCGAGCCAGTAACGTTGGCGTTCAAAAGGATAGGTTGGCAACGAGAGACGCTGGCGTTTTTCATCGGCGTAGACACCGTGCCAATCTAGCGAGACCCCCTGTAGCCAGAGCTTGCCCAGTACGGCAAGCATATATGCAGCATCAGATCGCTGCTCGTAAGGCATAGGCAGGGTATTGAATACCAATAGCATACATTCGCGATCGCAGGCTGGATGCATTTTGACAAACGAGCAGAGCGATTGACCTGCGCCGACTTCAAGTAACAGGTGTTCTGTCTCCTGTAAAAGGTGGCTAACGCCATCGGAGAAGCGCACCGTCTGGCACATATGCTGTGCCCAGTAGGCTGGATTGGTTGCCTGTTCCGCTGTAATCCAGGTTCCTGTGACGTTCGATATGTAAGGAATTTGCGGAACTCGGAGCGTCATATTGCTCACCAGACTGGTCAGTTCCTCCTGTATTGTTTCAAGCATTGATGAATGGAAAGCATGGGTTGTCTCCACACGCCGGCAGGCAATCTCTTTGTCATGCAAACGCGCCTCTAGCTGTTCGATGGCTGTCACTGGTCCCGCCAGTACAGATATGGCAGGTCCATTAATAACCGCTAGATTGATCTGCTCATCTATGTAAGGCTGCGCGTCTGTTTCCGAAAGTGCAACAGCCAGCATAGCTCCATGGGGGAGCTGTTCAATGAGCTGGGCACGGCGAGCAACGAGCAACAGGGCATCATCCAGTGACAGAACCCCGGAGAGACAGGCAGCAACATACTCACCCAGACTATAGCCCAGCATTGCCGATGGGCGCACGCCCCATTCACGATAGTTGGGCCAGCGCATACTCTATAACGAAGACCATAGGTTGTGCTATGGTTGTCTGTTTGACTTGTTCGTGCTGAGTTGAGCCAGGCTGCACAGTGCGCCCAAGTAGTGCACGCAGATTGGGTGTCGTGCGATCAGGGCCTGCAAGATCATGTGAAGGATGTGAGGCTACACCAGTTTGTGGATACAATATACCTGACAGATCCAGGCCAAAGCGTGCATTGAGAAAAGTATGACAGTGATCGATAATAAAGCGGAATGTGGCCTCTTGATGGTAAAGTTCCTGCGCCATACCTGCATACTGCTCACCCAAACCGGGGAACATGAACGCCACAGGGCGATCAATGCGCTGCTCGAAGGTATTACCTCCACGCCAATCGCTCATAGGTATCCCATTCTGCAAAGCATGTATCGCTTCGTTGCGATCGCGGCAGAGTAACATTCTGCGATGTTCAAAACGTCGCCGCCCGGTTTGCAGTGTATAGGCTACATCGGCCAGCTTCTCATCTTCGTGTTGCTGCAAGTGCTCGCATAGCCTGGCAGACATGTTATCCAGAGCCGACTCGGTGCGTGCAGAGAGGAGCAGTAATTGCCAGGGTCGCGAGGGGCCTGATACTACAGGTTCCGGAGAACTCTTCCAGCACAACATGGGCATTGGTACCACCCAGGCCGAGCGAGTTGATGCCAGCGCGACGAGGAGTACCATTGTCTGCCACGGCGACAGCTCTGTATTGACATAGAATGGACTGGTCTCAAAATCAATCTCAGGATTCGGTTCCTGAAAGTGCAGACTGGCCGGGATTTCTTTGTGCTTGAGCGCCAGTACCGTCTTAATCAGACCGCTCACACCTGCCGCACGATCCAGGTGTCCAACATTGGTTTTCACCGAACCAATGGCACAGTAGCCCGTTTGATCGGTTTGTGTACGGTAGGCTCTGGTCAGTGAAGCGACCTCGATGGGATCACCAAGCTCGGTAGCTGTGCCGTGGGCCTCGATGTAACTGATACTCCCAGGCGAGATGCCCGCAGCATCCAGAGCCATGGACACCACCTCTGACTGGCCCACGATACTTGGAGCTGTATAGCTGACTTTGAGTGAGCCATCGTTGTTAACTGCCGACCCCTTAATCACAGCGTGAATGATATCGCCATCCGCCACCGCCTCGCTCAAGCGTTTCAGCACAACAACGCCTACGCCATCGCCGAACATACTTCCTTTTGCCTGGGAGTCGAAGGTTCGACAGTGCCCATCCGGCGACTCCATGCCACCTTCTTCGTAGAGGTGTCCGGCCTTCACCGGCACACGGATTGACACACCTCCTGCCAGGGCCATGTCACATTCTCCATGCAACAGGCTTTGACAGGCCAGATGACTGCTACCAGAGAGGTCGAACAGAAGGTCTGCACCGCAAAGCTGGGGCCTTTGAGGTTCATTTTATAGGAAACGCTGGTCGTCAATGAGTCTTTGTCGTTGCCGATGACCAACGTTGATAATCGTCACCCAGAGCCGCTTCAGGATCGTTGAGCATGCGTCATCATATAGGTACTGATATTCGAGCCGCCAAAGACACCTATCCAGTCCATTGTAGCTGCCGGGTTGTATACCCGCCATTTCCAGCGCTTCCCAGGAACTTCCAGGAAGAGACGATGCTGAGGATCGGTCAACTCGGCCTCGCGCGGACTGTACCCAAAGAAGAGCGCATCAAACCGTTCAACATCATCCGTTGGGAGGATCGGACGCGCCTTGACATATGCTGGATCACGAACCTGAAGAGGATCACAGCCCGGCTTCGATAGTTCTTCCTCCGTAAAAAACTGACAGACTCAACGCCGTTGCGCAAATTCTCCCAGAACACATCGACATTCGGAGCTCCTGGGAAACGTCCGGTCATACCAATAATAGCGATTTCTTCATGGACGACAGATTGGCGGGCCTGATCGACGTCGCTCTTTCAGTATGTCTCGCTCAGTCTCATTGTCCGCTTCAGTATTCAGCCGGCAAGTGAGATAGTGTGCCGATGCGCTGACGGTGGGAGCTTCATACAGGGCAACCGCCGGGATAGGCATATTAAACGCTTTTTTAAGCTTGGAAATCACCTGGAGTCCGATCAGTGAGTTCCCCCCCAGATCAAAGAAGTTGTCATAAAGGCCGACCTCAGACATACCCAACACCTGTTGCCAGATACGCATTATCTCCTGCTCATAATCGCCACCAACGGGTACTGGAGCAGAGGAAGCACGCGTGGCTGCGATCTGCCGATCAAGTTCGGCTCCGTTGCTCTCACGCAGGGCTTCTAAGCGGCCCCACTGCAACAGACGTGCATGCAGGTTCCCAGTTGAATTGACCAGACGAAGCATACCGCTGGCCAGGATACGCGTCAGAGCTTCCAGTGCCTCTTCTGGCTGCATAGCAAAGGCAGCAATTGTTGCTCCCAGTACTCCATGTGCGTCTTCTTGCATCTGCCAGGTATCCCAATTAACACTAATCCAGGGAGTGTTTTCCGTCTGATTATGCTTACGTGCGAATGCATCCAGAAAGATATTCCCCGATGCATAGCCGACAAAGCCCAGCCACCCAGCACCGACGAGAGTGAAGAGAAAAGCCAAACAAAATCCAGTTGCAAGCCTGCAATTGCCTTTTCCAACACAAATGTGCCGTACACTTTTGTGTGGAAATGCATCTCACATTCTACACGGCTCATATCGGCAATGGGCTGGAAAGCGTGTCCAGAGGTAATACCCGCAAGGTGAAAGACACCATGAATGGCTCCAAAGGTCGCCGTTGTCTGCTGTATTGCTGCCTGCATCTGGATCTCATCGGCTACATCCGCAATCAGCACAAGTGCTTCTGCTCCATATGCCTCAATGGCCTGTATTCGCCGGATAGTATCACTGAGGTGATCATCTGTTTTATGATACTCCAGCCAGCTTGCCCATTCACTGCGCTCGGGCAAACTGGTACGCCCGATCAGGATAAGTTTTGCCTGTACAGCCTTTGCCAGATATTCAGCTAGAGTCAGACCGATTACCACCCAGCGCACCAGTAATGAGGTAGACACCGTGCTGGCGGAAAGGAGGCACCGTCACCGTCTCCAGTTGCTGCTTTCTATAGGTCTCAATCCAACGCTGACCACTGTGATACGCCACAACTGGATCAAAAATGGCGAGTGTGCACTCCTCCATGATAGCTGCAATGAAGCCATCGGCACTGGTTGTAAGATAGCTGGTCTCAACATCTATACTACGGCACAGAATATGAGGATGCTCCTGTGAAATTACTCGGCACGCGCCCAGGATGGTAGCTTTCTCGGGAGACACGATCTCCTGCCCATTGACGCTCTGAACGGCATTGGAAATGATCAGTACCTGCACAGGCGTATCATCAACCTGAGCGGCAATAGCCTGGGTCAGGAAGAGCAGGCTGTAGAAACCCACCTCCTGCTGCAAGCGGAAATATTCAGGGCCTGTCGCTATTGTTTGCTCCTGGCTGAGGCTCCAGCAATGCAGGATTGTACCTGGCAACGGCCCCATCTCTTTCAGAGCGCTATATAATGCTACATAATCCGCATCATTCCCAGCACGAATGCTGAAATGCAAATTGTCCTGGCGAGCAAATTGTTCTCCCTGCCGCACAAATACAATGGTATATCCCCTCTGCACCAGTTGTTGTGTTATCTGTTCATTCAGGCCACAGGCATCTTCAAAGACCAGTACTGGACGCTGGAGCAGAGCAGATGGTTTTGTGGTTGATATAGGCACTGCTTCCCACACAGGTTGGTAGAACCAGTCAGAGATATCAGCTTCCCTCGTGATCAGCGCAGTTGGAGTCGAAACACGCGACTGTGGACGTATTGATGCTGGAAGCCAGTAGCGCAGGCGCTCAAAAGGATAGGTTGGCAGTAGAATGCGATGTCGCCGTTCGCCAGCATAGAAAGCGTTCCAATCGACCTGTGCACCCATTAGCCAGAGCTTACCCAGGGCGATAAGCAGGCAAGCCTGGGCAGATTGCTGATCATAGTTCGCTGGCAATGTTGAAAACACGTCCGCCATCCGCTCACTTCCACATGCTGGATGCTGCTTCACAAAAGAGCAAAGAGAGGAACCAGGACCTACTTCTACCAGCAGATAGTCTGACTCTCCCATCAGCGTGCCTACACCATCGGAAAAGTGTACGGTCTGACACATATGCTGTGCCCAGTAGCCTGGATCGGTCGCCTGCTCTGCGGTGATCCAGGTTCCCGTCACATTGGAGATGTAGGGAATGGTTGGTGGATGCAAACGCACGGTGTGAACAAGCTCAGTCAGCGGCTCACACAGACTGGATAGCATCGTTGAATGAAAGGCATGCGTTGTCTCTACCCAACGATGAGCGATGCCCTGCCCATGCAGGTATGTTTGCAGAGACGTCATCGCCTCTTCTAGCCGCGAGAGCACACACATCGTCGATGTATTCGAGAGCGGTCAGGTTGATCTGCTCAGAGAGGTAGGGCTGAACCTCTGCTTCGGTGAGTGCCACAGCCAGCATACGACCTGGAGCGATGCTGGCAATGAGGTGAGCTCGACGGGCCACCAGCGTGAGGGCGTCCTCCAGTGAGAACACACCTGCAAGGCAGGCGGCCACGTACTCGCCCAGACTGTAGCCCAGCATCGCCGAAGGACGAATACCCCACGAGATGAGCAGGTGAGCCAGCGCATATTCGAGCACGAAGACGAGTGGCTGCGCCAACTCCGTATGCTTGAACCGCTCGTGATGCTCCGACGCCACAGTCTGGGTGTGTCCAAACAGAGCACGCAGGTTCCCTCCAGGTTGTGAAGCATCTGCGGAGCTGTGAGGCGGTGTCCCCGTTGGTGACGTTTGAGCCGAGAGCACTTCAGAGAGATCGAGTCCGAGTTTGGTGTTGAGAATACGCAAACAGCGCTCAACCGTCTGGCGGAAGGTCTCCTCCTGCTCATAGAGCTCCTGCACTCGGTTCACAAATGGCTCACCTACCCCAGGAAACAGGAAGGCTACCGGACGATGACGCTGCGACTGTTGCGCACTATACATTCGGCCAGGATCAACTGCTTCAAGCGCGGCAATCGCCTCGTGCCGATCACGACACAGGAGCATCTGCCGATGCTCCCACCTGGCACGTCCCACCTGCAAGGTATAGGCCACATCCGCCAGATCGCTCTCTTCGTGAGTCTGTAGATAGTTACACAGGTTCTGCCTCGTCACCTGCAATGCTGTCTCACTCCTGGCTGAGAATACCAGCAGATGCCAGGGACGCGAGGGGCCTGAGGGCTGCACCTCGGGTGCTTCCTCCACGATCACATGCACATTGGTTCCACCCATCCCCAGCGAGTTGATCCCGGCTCGTCTCGCCTTGCCTCCCCGCTTCCAGGCTCTCAACTGCGCATTGACATAGAAGGGACTCTGAGCAAAATCAATCTCCGGATTGGGGTGCTCATAATGCAGACTGGCTGGCAACTCCTCGTGACGCAAGGCCAGCACTGTTTTGATCAGTCCTGAGATGCCTGCTGCCCGATCCAGGTGGCCCACATTGCTCTTGACTGAGCCGATCGCACAATATTGCTGCCGATCGGTCTGGCTGCGGTACGCTTTTGTTAGAGCCGCGATCTCGATGGGATCGCCTAACTCGGTTGCAGTACCATGAGCTTCCACATAGCTGATACTCTCAGCCTGGACCCCTGCCTGCTCCAGAGCCGTTTGTACCACCTCAGCCTGTCCTGCCACGCTGGGTGCGGTATAACTGACCTTGAGTGAGCCATCATTGTTGAGGGCTGATCCTTTGATCACCGCTTGAATCTGATCGCCATCCGCCAGTGCCTCCGCAAGCCGTTTGAGTACCACCACCCCGGAACCATCTCCGAACATGCTGCCGTGCGCCTGGGCATCGAAGGTGCGTACATGTCCATCAGGAGATTCCATACCACCCTGCTGGTAGAGGTGTCCTCCCACAACAGGCACACGTACCGAGACCCCACCAGCCAGGGCCAGATCGCACTCGCCTGCTCGTAAGCTCTGGCAGGCCAGATGAACGGCCACCAGCGAGGTGGAGCAGAAGGTCTGCACGGAGAAACTGGGTTCCGCGCAGGTTCAATTTATACGATACACTCGTCGCCAGTGAATCTCTATCGGTACCGATAGCGATCTGGTAACCATCGATCGAACCAAGCTTTTCCTCTACCAGCTCTCGCTCACGAATCAACTCATGCAGATACGTGCTGACATTGGCCCCACCAAAGACACCAACAAGCCCCTCATAGGTCTGTGGATCATAGCCAGCGCGTTCGAGTGCCTCCCAGCTACACTCCAGGAAGAGTCGATGTTGCGGGTCCATTAATTCGGCCTCACGCGGACTGTAGCCGAAGAAGGCCGCGTCAAAGTGTTCTACATCCTGCAAGATTGGGCGTGCCTTAACGTAGTTAGGATCAGTGACCTGCGAAGGGTCTACTCCAGCCGCAATGAGTTCCTCATCACTGAAGAACGTAATTGATTCGACCCCATTGCGCAAATTGTGCCAGAACTGCTCCACACTTGGGGCTCCGGGGAAACGGCCTGCCAGGCTGACAATCGCAATATCCTGCTGTCCAACACCCTGGCGTGCCTGTTGGCGGCGCTGTGAAAGGAACTGGCGCTGTTCCTGCTCTACAGGTTCTGTCGGTTGCAAATAATCGGCCATCGCGCTCACTGTGGGAGCTTCAAACAAGGCAACAACTGGTACCTGAACCCGGAACACTTTTCTGATCTTGTTTACCACCTGCAAGGCAATCAGCGAGTTGCCGCCCAGATCAAAGAAATTATCATAGAGTCCCACCTGCTCGATGCCCAGCACCTGTTGCCAGATTTCAGCCAGCTTATGCTTGTAATCTCCACGCGCTGGTAGTGCGACTGGTGAGGAGAGAGCGTTATCTTTTTCCGTAGATCCGCTCTCATCGCTCTCTTGTAAAGACTCAAGCAAAACCCATTGGCGAATACGGGTCTGCAAGTCCCCTGTCGAGATGACGACTTGCTCCAGATCACCGTGATCCAGAACGCGAGTTAGAACTTCTATCCCCTCATCCGGAGTCATAGCGTACTCGGCGACAGTGCTGCCGAGTGTGCCCTGCGACAGGTCTTTGATCTGCCAGGTATCCCAATTAATGCTCACCCATGCTGTATCTGTCGTCTGATTATGTCTTTGAACGAAAGCATCGATAAACAGGTTAGCCGATGCATAAGCCGCGAAACCCAGACCACCAAGAACAGACGAGAGCGAGGAGAACAATATGCAGAAATCCAGGCGGCAACTCTCTAATACCTTTTCCAGAGTATAGGTACCGTACACCTTTGGCTGAAAATGCTCCTCACAGGCTTCACGCTCGATCTGCTGCGCAAGACCGAAAGATTTTTCATCAGAGATGCCCGCAGCATGAATCACACCATGCAGTTCACCAAAACGCGCATAGATGATCTCTATTACTGCTCGCATCTGAGCCTCGTCTGCCACCGATGCTTGTAGTACCAGCACATCACCGCCCTGAGCTTCAATCTCCTGCAATTGCCGTATTTTGCGGCTCACACGATCATCGGCATTGTGACTTTGCAGCCATGTTTCCCACGCGCCACGCTCAGGGAATGCTGAGCGGCCTACCAGCACTATCTGTGCCTGCATCGTCCGAGCCAGATACCCGGCCAGAACCAACCCGACACCGCCCAGACCACCAGTGATAAGGTAGATACCCCGATGACGTAAGCTCTTCGTCTTGCTCTCCGTTGAGGCAGATGCCAGACGTCGCGCTTCGTACGTTTGCACCCAGCGCCTGCCTTCGCGATACAGTACCACCGGGTCTGTTGCTGAAGAGGTCACCTCGATCAGTAGCTGATCGATCTGCTGTACGTCTGGCATACCATCAACATGACTGGCGACAAGATCAATGCTACGACAGGTAATATTCATATTCTCTTGCGAGAGTACCTTGCACACGCCTATGAGAGTCGCCTTTTCCGGCTGCACCACTTCCTGCTCACTCACTGCCTGCATGCCATTGGATACAACCAGAATGCGCATTGTATCTTTGCTCGGATGCACACCCAGCGCTCTGGCTAATGAGAGCAGGCTGTAAAACCCAGACGCTTGCAGAGTGCGGAAGTGTTCTGCCCCCGTTTGCGCAGTTTCATCTTCACAAGTGATACTCCAACAATGCAGAATATCTCCTGGCTGCTGGCCTGATGATGCAAGTGTTCCAAGCAGTGCCGTGTAATCAGTTGTCTCTCCAGGCCTGAGTGTATAGAGGTCTTCTGCTAGCTGAGCAAACTCTTCAGCCCTTTGCACACGAATGACTGTATGACCCTCCGTGAGCAGACGCTGTGCAATGTGTTGCCCAAAGCCGAGATTATCCTCAAATATGAGCCAGGGCGCTGGCGTGACGGTACGGGATGCAGGAGGTAGAGCAACATGCTGCCATGTGGGAAGATAGAACCAATCGGCAAGATCTGGTTTCTTGCCTTTAAATAGCTCCTCCCGGCGCTTGGGATGCGCTTGTTTCTGAGGTGGATCGATCCAGTAGCGCTGGCGTTCAAAAGGATAGGTCGGCAACGGCAGACGATAGCGTCGTTCATGAACATACAGGCCAGACCAGTCAATAGTCACACCCGCCAGCCATAGCTGACCCAGAGCAGTCAGAAGCGTAGCCTCTTCAGAGTTGCCTTCGGAAGTTGGCAGTGTGGAAAGGATATTCACGGACCGCTCGCTCCCGTACATTTCCGTCACCAATGAATCAGGAGTATGGCCAGGTCCAACTTCCAATAGCACATAATCTTCGCGCTGCAAGAGCAGGCCAGCTCCATCGGAAAAGCGTACAGCCTGGCATATGTGTTGTGCCCAGTAGGTCGGATCGGTCGCCTGTTCCGCTGTGATCCATGTCCCTGTCACATTTGATATATAGGGAATTTGTGGAGCGTTGAACGTAAGGTGGCGTGCTTCTACTTCAGAGGTCGCCACAGCAAGCGTTGCTCCCTCCTGCAAGAGTTGGGCACGACAGACAACCAGGATAAGCGCGTCTTCGAGGGTAAGCACGCCAGAGAGGCAGGCCGCCACGTACTCGCCCACGCCGTGACCGAGCATCGCCGAAGGACGAATGCCCCACGAGATAAGTAGATGTGCCAACGCATACTCAACAGTGAAAATAAAAGACTGCTCCACTGTCGTCTGGTTAGATCGCGAACCGGTCAGAGAGTACAACGTTTTGTGAAGATCAATGCCAAAGCGCGTTTTCAGGATTGAGCCACAGTGATCCACAACGTCGCGGAAGGCTCCTTCATGCTGGTAAAGTTCTTGAGACATTCCAGCATACTGCTCGCCCTCGTCAGAGAACAGAAAGGCAACGGGACGGTCACGACGCGATTGATTGGTAGTTTCTGTGATACCGCTTTCCAGAGCATTGAGTGCCTCCTGACGATCCCGGCACACCACCATACGCCGATGATTAAAAGCGGCGCGTCCCACCTGTAGCGTGTAGGCTATATCAGGCAATGAAATGTCTTCGTGTGTTCTGATATGAGTGGCAAGATTTGTAGTCGCAGCCTGTAACGTTGTTGCGGAATGAGTAGAGAGCAATAACAGTTGCCAGGGACGAGAGGAGACAGCCAGCTCACGTTCAGGAGCCTCCTCGATCACAACATGGACATTGGTACCCCCCAGGCCAAAGGAGCTGACACCAGCTCGGCGAGGTGTACCCTGTTCGTTCGCAGTCCATTCGCGCAGATGCGTATTCACATAGAAGGGGCTATTTTCCAGATCAAGGTCAGGATTGGAATGTTCAAAATTGAGGCTGGGCGGTAGTTGCTTATGGTGCAGTGCCAACGCTGTTTTCATCAAGCCAGTGACACCTGCCGCTCGATCCAGATGTCCAACATTCGGTTTGACCGAGCCAATCGCACAGAATTGCTTCTTTTGTGTCTCCGACCTGAACGCCTTGATCATCGCGGCCAGTTCCACCGCATCTCCCAGCTTTGTTGCTGTTCCGTGTGCTTCAAAATAGTTGATCGTCTCGACATCCACGCCAGCGTAACTCAGCGCACCAGTAATAACGTTCGCCTGCCCATCGAGGCCTGGAGCAGTATAACTGACGCGCTGGCTACCATCATTATTGACTGCCGATCCGCGAATGACAGCGTAGATATGATCACCATCATCAACAGCTTCCCGAAAGCGTTTGAGTGCGACAATGCCAAGACCGTTCCCCATAACACTGCCCTGACCCTGAGCATCAAAGGCACGACAATATCCATCGGGCGAGAGAATGCCGCCTTCTTCGTACAGATAACCGTTCTCCTGTGGCAAGATGATTGCTACACCGCCGGCCAGGGCGATATCGCATTCAAAATTGATCAAACTCTGGCAGGCCAGATGTACCGCCACCAGCGAAGTAGAACAGAATGTTTGTACAGCGATAGCGGGTCCGCGCAAGTTGAGTTTGTAGGAGACCATAGAAGCCAGCAAGTCCCGGTCATTGCCAACGTCAATTTGCAGTTGTCCCAACAACTCCATCAGTTCAGTATTTGGATAGAGATGGTTCAATAGATATGTGCTGAAAGCCGATCCTGCAAAGACACCTACGAGGCCACGATAGCTGTGAGGATCATATGCAGCACTCTCCAGGGCTTCCCAGGCACATTCTAAGAAGAGACGATGTTGAGGGTCCATGACCTCCGCCTCACGAGGCGTCAAGCCAAAAAAGGCGGCATCGAAACGATCTATCTCGTCTACTACGGTGCCAGCCCTGATATAGTTGGGGCGCTGTAACAGCGACGGATCGGCACCAGCATCCAGTAACTCCTCATCGCTAAAAAAGCGAATGGATCTGATGCCTTCAGCAATATTGTGCCAGAAAGCCTCGACATCGCGAGCGCCAGGAAAACGGCCTGACATACCGATGATCGCCAACGCTGTTTCGTAAGAAGTGTCGTGTGTCATAGGCCCTCCATTACCGGGCATGCCCAGGTTCACGTAAGCGATGTCGCAATCCTTCGCGTCGCCGCTGACTGCGATCTTGCCATTCCTCAACTGCCACCGTGGTGCGTCCGCGTTCAACAACCTGTGCCAGAGCGCTCACTGTGGGAGCTTCATATAATACATGAGCAGCAAGCTCTTCAGCATGTATGGCTTGACGCAAGCGAGCTATCAGCTCAGTGCCGATCAACGAATTGCCACCCAGATCAAAGAAATTATCCTCAATACCCACTGGCGAAATGCCTAGAAGTTCTTCCCAGACAGTGGTAATGTGCTTCTCAAGCTCGTTGCGAGGTTCGATATATGGACGGCTCAGCGATGGGCGTGGATGCATCTCCTGATTCTGGCGGCCTTCCTGGGTACGCTGCAGGATGGAAGCAGCCGTAAACTGCTTGCTCAATTCCGCAAAGGCTCGAAAATCCTGGGTCGAGACGATGACCTGTGGAAGCGAATAGGATAGGATGCGTTTGAATGCTTCGGTCCCTTCCTCAAACGAGATACCAAACGCCTGTCGGTGTGCGCGGAAGAATGTCTGAGCAGCCGTGTCATAACCTGTCAGACCGTCCTCCCAGGCATTCCATTGCCACTCGCCCCAATCGATGGCGACGGTCATACCATGCTCGGTGCGATGCTGACAGGCATAGGCATCCAGAAAAGCATTGGCTGCACAATAATCGACCTGACCTGGACCACCACCAGTAATAGAGGTCATTGACGAAAATAGAGCCAGGAAGTCGAGGGATAGATCCCCAAGCACCCGTTCCAGTACGAGTGTGCCCATAATCTTGGGAGCCAGCACATGATGAGCCGTCTCTGGCGTTTTTAATTGCATCAGGCCCACGCCAGGCACAGCAGCCGTATGCAGTACTCCGTTGATCACACCAAATCGAGCCTGAGCTTGTTGAATCGCCACACGCATCGATGTTTCGTTTGCAACGTCTGCGGCCAGCACCAGTACCTCAGTTCCGTTTGTCTCCAGTTCCTGTACAATACGAATCTGCCTCCCGATACCCTGCATATCGCCCTGTGTCTCAAGAATCGTTGTCCATTCTTCACGTGGAGGTAGACCAGAACGGCTGGTGAGGATCAACCGTGCCTGAGCAGTATGTGCCAGATATTGGGCCATTGCCAGACCGATACCACCCAGACCACCTGTAATCAGGTACACACCTCGCTCGCGTATGCGGGGCATATGACGTCCCAGACCATCTAGCGGTACAGGTTCAAAGATCTGGACCCAACGCTGGCCCTCACGTAGTGCGACTATCATATCTCGTGATTCAGAAACCAGCTCTTCTACGAGTCCGTTCAACAATGCCTGCTCCTGCGCACTGTCTGGCGCGCAAAGAGTTATATCAATGCTACGGCAGCGCATGTTGGCATATTCCTGGGGAATCACACGGCAGGGACCAATCACCGCCGCCTTCTCTGGACAGAGTTGCTCATTCCCTGTTACACGCTGTATTTCATTGGAGATGATGGAAATATCATATGTATCCTTAAGCCCAAGGTCTCCCAAGACCTGAGCAAGAGCAAGCAAACTATAATATCCTCTATCCAGCGTCTCATGCACATTGAACTCACCCGGCTGGCTAACAGTCCAGAGATGAACAATATGCTCAGGTATTTTTCCTCTGGAGCGAAGATCTTTGAACAGGCTCTCATAGTCAACTCGCCGCGTAGGGCAAACGGTATACGTATCCTCATCACGTTTGCCGAATGTAGTTCCCGATAGAACAGTAATGACCCGCTGCCCCCGCTCACGTAGATGATTGACTATACGAAAATTAACATTGTGCGTATCCACAAATGCCAGCCAGCAGTGCTCCTCTGCCCAGAAGTCTGTAGATGTGAACAGGCTGGGTGACAATGTGAGTTTCCATGAAGGAAGGAAAAACCAGTCTGTAATATCTGGTATGCGCTCTAGCTCGCTATCGATGCCAATCGTGGCAGTCGATACAGCCTGCTTCCCCTGATCTGGCACGGTGGCCTGCCCTGCTAGCTTCGCCTGGGAAAGCCTGTTTTTCGCTTCGACCCAGTAACGCTGGCGTTCAAAAGGATAGGTGGGAAGAGGCTGGCGATAGCGGTGTTCGTGCGCGTAGAAGCCTGCCCAATCAACGGTCACGCCTGCCAACCAGAGTTTGCCCAGCGTCATGAGCAGAAAGGCCTGGTTGGATTGTCGGTCGTACACTGAGGGTAAGGATGGCAGAACAAGTGAGAGACGCTCACGCCCACAACGCGGATGCAGTTTAACGAATGAGCAGAGCGATTGACCAGGGCCAATTTCCAGCAACAGCCAATCAGGATTTTCTAAAAGCCGGGTTACGCCATCAGCGAACTGCACCGTCCGGCACATATGTTCTGCCCAGTAGGCCGGATCAGTTGCCTGCTCATTCGTAATCCAGGTACCAGTGACATTCGAGATATAAGGGATTTCTGGTGGACGCGGGTGCACACTCTGAGCCAGGGCTGTCAGAGGTTCACGAAGCGACTCCAGCATTGTGGAATGAAATGCATGAGTCGTTTCCACGCGGAAACAGGCAATCTCCTGCTGAGTAAAAGATTTTTCCAGACGCTCAATAGCCTCCACCGGACCAGCCAGCACACAGGTACCCGGCGCATTAACAGCAGCCAGGCTGATCTGTTGCTCTCGCCGCAGGTATGTTTGTACATCCTTCTCAGGCAAGGCCACTGCAACCATCGCCCCATGAGGCAGATCCTGAATCAGGCGAGCGCGCTGTGTGACCAGCGTGAGAGTATCTTCCAGAGAGAGCACGCCAGAGAGACAGGCCGCAACGTACTCACCCAGGCTATAGCCCAGCATCGCCGAGGGACGAATACCCCAGTGCACAAACAACTGTGCTAGCGCATATTCGATTACGAAGAGGACTGGCTGCGCTACAGCCGTCTGCTTCAAGCGCTCATCAGTTGTTGAAGCGCTGTACCCATTCTTCCCATTTCTTCCCAGCATAGACCGCAAATCTACCGACGCGTGCTGTCCATGTCCGTTAAAACTGCCAGGATGAGTATCAGATGAATTAACAGCAAGCTTCTCACTCAGGGAAAGGAGTTCATCTATATCCAGATCAAAGTGTTCTTTAAGGAAGCTGCCACAACGCCTCATCGCCTCGCGGAACACGGGTTCCTGTGCGTACAATTCCCGAGCTGGTCCGATATACTGTTCACCCAATCCAGGGAACAGGAAGGCAACGGGACGATCTCGGTAGGGTTCCTGCAAAGTAAAAACGAACCTGGGGTCCGCAGAATCCAGTGAGGCAATAGTTTCTTCCCGATTACGACAGATAACAGCACGCCGATAATTGAAAATATTACGTCCGGTGTGGAGAGTGTAGGCCACATCCGGCAATGAGATCTCTTTATGCGCTTTGAGGTGTGTAGCAAGATTACTGGTTAGCGTTTGCAGGGCCGTCTCGGTTTTAGCGGAGAGCAAGAGCAATTGCCAGGGACGTGAGGGACCTGATAGCTCACGCTCAGGAGCTTCCTCCAGTATCATATGTACATTGGTGCCACCAAGACCAAATGAACTCACACCCGCACGGCGTGGTGTACCAGAGCTATCCCACTCACGTAAGTGCGTGTTGACATAAAACGGGCTATTTTCCAGATCAATATCCGTACTGGTGCTCTCAAAGTTGAGGCTGGGGGGTAGTTGCTTATGCTGTAATGCCAGCGCTGTTTTTATCAAGCCTGTGACGCCTGCTGCTCTATCCAGGTGCCCAACATTTGGTTTAACCGAGCCAATCGCGCAGAATTGCTTCTTCCGTGTCTTTGTTGCAAAGGCTTTCATCATCGCCGCCAGTTCCACCGTATCGCCCAGCTCGGTCGCAGTACCATGCGCCTCAATGCAACTGATAGTCTCTATATCCACACCAGCCTGACCCAGCGCCTCGGCGATGACACCCGTTTGTCCGTCCAGGCCAGGTGCAGTGTAACTCACACGCTGGCTACCATCGTTATTGAATGCGGAACCGAGCACAACTGCGTAGATATAATCGCCATCCTCAATAGCCTCTTGATAGCGTTTGAGTGTGACAACGCCAAGACCATTCCCCATGACACTGCCGCGCCCACGAGCATCGAACGTGCGACACTCTCCATCCGGTGAAAGAATACCACCCTCTTCGTAGAGATAACCACTAAGTTGTGGGAGCGTGATTGCTACTCCACCGGCCAGAGCAATATCACATTCATAGTTCAGCAGGCTCTGACAGGCCAGGTGAACCGCTACCAGCGAGGTTGAGCAGAAGGTCTGCACTGCGAGACTAGGACCACGCAGATTGAGTTTATAGGAAACCGTAGAGGCTAGCGAGTCCCGGTCATTGCCGATAGAGACTTGCAGCCGACTCACATGATTTATCACCTCTGGATTAGGATAGATATGATCAAGCAGATAGGTACTGATGGCCGAACCTGCAAAGACACCGATCGAATCTTGATATGTCTCTGGGCTATAGCCTGCGCACTCTAAAGCTTCCCACGCACACTCAAGAAACAGGCGATGCTGGGGGTCCATAACCTCTGCTTCACGAGGAGTAAAGCCAAAGAACGAGGCATCGAAACGCTCTATATCTTCGACGATCGCACCAGCTTTGACATAGTTGGGTCGCCGTAACAGATCTGGATCAGTGCCAGCAGTGAGCAATTCTTCATCGCTGAAAAAACGAATGGCCTTGACTCCTCCAGCAATATTGCGCCAGAATGTCTCGACATCCTGGGCACCTGGGAAGCGGCCTGACATACCGACAAGTGCCAATGCTGTTTCATAAGAAGGATTGTTTGTCATAGCCATCTTACCTCGTTCGTCCAGTTTCACGCATTCGCAGTTTGAGATTTTCCCGACGTCTTTCACCTCGTCCGATCTGTTTCTCAACAAATTGCGTCTTTCTGCCTTGCTCAATATAGTTCGCTATAGCGCTTACTGAAGGCGCTTCATAGAGCACATAGGTTGCAAGCGTCTCTAGCTTGAAAGCTCTGCGCAAGCGCGTCATCAGATCAACTCCAGTCAGCGAATTGCCACCTAGATCAAAGAAATTGTCGTTGACACCTATTGGTGTAATACCAAGCAGTTCTTCCCAGATAGCTATAATCTGTCGCTCCGAGTCGCTGCGCGGTGGTACATAGGAACTGCTCACCACAGGGCGCGGATGCAGTGTCTGACGTTCCTTTTCCAGGACAGAGGTTGCAGTGATGGATCGGCTAAGCTCGACTAATGAGGGGAAGTCCTGCGAACAGATCACCACATTAGAGGCCTGACAGGAAAGGACTCGCCGTAACGCCTCTGTACCCTCCGCAAAAGAAATACCAAACTTCTTGCGATGTTCTTTGAAAAATGCCCGTGACTCCTCGCCAAATCCCATCAATCCCTCGCCCCAGGCATCCCATTGCCATTCGCTCCAATTGATAGAGACAGTCAGAGCACGCCGCAATCCCTGTCCTCGCGCATATGCATCCAGGAAAGCATTAGCTGCACAATAGTCGACCTGACCAGGGCCTCCTGTAATGGCGCTGATCGATGAGAACAACACCAGGAAATCCAGGGGAATATGTGCCAGCACGCGTTCCAACATCAGGGTTCCCTGAACCTTGGGTGCCAGCACACGAGCTGCGGCTTCTCGCGTCTTCAACTGCATCAAGCCAACGCCCGGTACACCAGCCGCATGGATAACACCATGTAGTTCGCCAAATGTGGCAAGGACCTGCCGAATAGCTGAGTGCATTTGCACCGCACTGCTCACATCGGCTGTGATTACCAGCACTTCGCTTCCAGCTTCTTCCAGTTCCAGCACCTGACGAATCTGCTGCCCAGTGCCCGATGGATCTGCCTGTGACTCCAGAATAGCAGGCCATCTATCACGCTCGGGTAAGCCTGAACGTCCCATCAGTACCAGTTTCGCTTTCATGGTACGGGCCAAATAACTGGCCACCGCCAGACCAATACCACCCAGACCGCCAGTGATCAGATACACGCCCCCTTCGCGCAATAGTAGCATGCGTCTTTGCTGATCGTTTACCCGCACCAACTCAAATGTCTGTACCCAGCGACTGTTGCCACGCAGGGCTACCATGGTATCAACAGAATCAGAGATGATTTCTCCCAGTAATTGCTGTACCAGATCCTCTTTCTGTCTACCATCCTCCGGTAAACAAATATCAATGCTGCGACACTTGAGCGCAGCATACTCCTGAGGAATCACGCGACAGGGTCCGGTAATGGTCGCTTTCACTGGAGATAACCGCTCACTACCTGTAACATTCTGCAATTCATTGGAGACGACGGTAATCTCGCAAGTGCTATCAAGCGCAAGGTCGCCCAGTGCCTGAGCCAGTGCAAGCAGACTATAAAAGCTCCTATCAAGTGCCTCCTCCAGATCAACTTCGTTCAGTCTGGAGGAAGCTGTGACACTCCACAGATGGATAATGCGGGTCGGCATCCATGCTTGAGCACGTAGAGTCGTGAGTAGGTTGGTATAATCTTCCCTATGACCCGCCTGGACGCTATAGAGGTGCTCATTCTTTTGAGTGAACGCAGCCCCTGGTAGTACCATGACCACATCTTGACCACAGGCAGCTAACTGCGCTACCAGCCGCTCACCAATACCACACTCATCACTCAAAACCAGCCAGTGCCCTGCTTGCGCGGAGGGAGCACATGACATAAAAGGCGGTGATGGTAGTGATTGCTTCCAGGAAGGGAGGGAGAACCAGTCACCAATATCGGGGATGCGCTTTAGCTCACCATCTACCCCTATTTTTCGCTGTGTATCGTTTTTTGAGTGCTTCTTCACATCTATCCAGTAGCGTTGGCGCTCAAAGGGATAGGTCGGAAGAGTGAGCCTTCGCCGTCGCTCATGCGCATAAAAGCCGATCCAATCGATTGGCACTCCCTGCAACCATAGCTTGCCAATGGTGGTCAACAGGCTGGCATGTGCGGATTGCCATGTCATCTCGAACTGGGAAAGCTGAGTTGAGCTGATCAGCGATAGCCGCTCGCGCTCACAGGACGGATGTTGCTTCACAAACGAACTCAGGGCCTGTCCAGGTCCTACTTCAAGTAAGACCTGGGTGCTTTCCTGCAAGAGATGCGCAACCCCATCGGAAAAGCGTACGGTCTGGCACATATGCTGCGCCCAGTAGCCTGGATCAGTCGCCTGCTCTGCGGTGATCCAGGTTCCCGTCACATTGGAGATGTAGGGGATGGTTGGTGGCTGCAAACGCACGGTGTGAACAAGCTCGGTCAGCGGCTCACGCAGGCAGGAGAGCATCGTTGAATGAAAGGCATGCGTTGTCTCTACCCAGCGATGAGCGATGCCCTGCTCATGCAGGTATGTTTGCAGAGACACCATCGCCTCTTCTGGTCCGGATAGCACACACATCGTCGATGTATTGAGAGCGGCCAGGTTGATCTGCTCAGAGAGGTAGGGCTGAACCTCTGTTTCGGTGAGCGCTACAGCCAGCATACGACCCGGAGCGATGCTGGCAATGAGACGGGCTCGACGGGCCACCAGCGTGAGGGCGTCCTCCAGTGAGAGCACACCCGCAAGGCAGGCCGACACGTATTCGCCCAGGCTGTAGCCCAGCATCGCCGAAGGACGAATACCCCACGAGATGAGCAGGTGGGCCAGCGCATATTCGAGCACGAAGACGAGCGGCTGCGCCAACTCCGTATGCTTGAACCGTTCGTGATGCTCCGACGTCATAGCCTGGGTGTGTCCAAACAGAGCACGCAGGTTCTGTGATGCTCCTGCGGTACTGTGAGCAGGAGTCATCGTTGATGACGTTTTGGCCGAGAGCACCTCAGAGAGATCGAGTCCGAGTTTGGTGTTGAGAATATGCAAACAGCGCTCAACCGTCTGGCGGAAAGTCTCCTCCTGCGCATAGAGTTCCTGCACGAGGTCCACAAATGGCTCACCCACCCCAGGAAACAGGAAGGCCACCGGACGATGACGCTGCGACTGTTGCGCACTATACATTCGGCCAGGATCAGTTGCTTCAAGTGCGGCAATCGCCTCGTGCCGATCACGACACAAGAGCATCTGCCGATGCTCCCATCTGGCACGTCCCACCTGCAAAGTATAGGCCACATCCGCCAGATCGCTCTCCTCGTGAGTCTGTAGATAGTTACACAGGTTCTGCCTCGTCACCTGCAATGCTGTCTCGCTCCTGGCTGAGAATACCAGCAGATGCCAGGGACGCGAGGGGCCTGAGGGCTGCACCTCGGGTGCTTCCTCCACGATCACATGCACATTGGTTCCACCCATCCCCAGCGAGTTGATCCCGGCTCGTCTCGCCTTGCCTCCCCGCTTCCAGGCTCTCAACTGCGCATTGACATAGAAGGGACTCTGAGCAAAATCAATCTCCGGATTGGGGTGCTCATAATGCAGACTGGCTGGTAACTCCTCGTGACGCAAGGCCAGCACTGTTTTGATCAGTCCTGAGATGCCTGCTGCTCGATCCAGGTGGCCCACATTGCTCTTGACTGATCCGATCGCACAATATTGCTGTCGATCGGTCTGGCTGCGGTACGCTTTTGTTAGAGCCGCAATCTCGATTGGATCGCCTAACTCGGTTGCCGTACCATGAGCTTCCACATAGCTGATGCTCTCGGCCTGGACCCCTGCCTGCTCCAGAGCCGTTTGTACCACCTCAGCCTGTCCTGCCACGCTGGGTGCGGTATAACTGACCTTGAGTGAGCCATCATTGTTGAGAGCTGATCCTTTGATCACCGCCTGGATTTGATCGCCATCAGCCAGTGCCTCCGCAAGCCGCTTGAGCACCACCACCCCGGAGCCATCGCCAAATATACAGCCATGCGCCTGGGCATCGAAGGTGCGTACATGTCCATCAGGAGACTCCATACCACCCTGCTGGTAGAGGTGTCCTCCCACGGCAGGCACACGTACCGAGACCCCACCGGCCAGGGCCAGATCGCACTCGCCTGCTCGTAAGCTCTGACAGGCCAGATGAACGGCCACCAGCGAGGTGGAGCAGAAGGTCTGCACGGAGAAACTGGGTCCGCGCAGGTTCATTTTGTACGACACACTCGTCGCCAGTGAAATCTTTATCGTTGCTAATAACAAGCGAGTAGTCATCAACAGATTCTAATATGTGCGAATGGGCCGCCATACCCAGCAGATAAGTGCTGATATTGGCACCGCCAAAGACACCAACAAGCCCCTCATAGGTCTGTGGATCATAGCCAGCGCGTTCGAGTGCCTCCCAGCTACACTCCAGGAAGAGCCGATGTTGCGGGTCCATTAATTCGGCCTCACGCGGACTGTAGCCGAAGAAGGCCGCGTCAAAGTGCTCAACATCCTGCAATATTGGGCGTGCCTTGACGTAGTTAGGATCAGTGACCTGCGAAGGGTCTACTCCAGCCGCAATGAGTTCCTCATCACTGAAGAACGTAATTGATTCGACCCCATTGCGCAAATTGTGCCAGAACTGCTCCACACTTGAGGCACCGGGGAAACGGCCTGCCAGGCTGACAATCGCGATATCTTGCTGTCCAACACCCTGGCGTGCCTGTTGGCGGCGTTGGATCAATACATCACGCTGTTCTTGCTCTTCTTTATCTGGAAGCGTGGGCTGCAAACGCATGGTCAGAGCACTGATAGTAGGAGCTTCAAACAATGTCACGGCGGGAAGTTGAACATGGAGGGCCTTCTTTAGCTGTGCCAACACTTGCAAGCCAATCAGTGAGTTGCCTCCCAGATCAAAGAAATTATCATAGAGTCCCACCTGCTCGATACCCAGAGCTTGTTGCCAGATAGTAGTGATGATACGCTCTATCGCGCCGTTTGTCAGTGTAGAGACAATATCGACACGCTCTGCCTGTACACCATTGCCCACAGGCGGGAGTACATCCCAATCGTTTGAAGTCAAAGCAGCCAGTCTCACCCATTGCTGGATACGAGCCTGCAAATCGCCAGTCGAGGTGACCAGACGCGTTATATGCGGATTCGCCAGAATGCGTGTGAGAACCTCATGCCCTTCTTGAGCACTTATAGCATAGTCTGCAATAGTGCGACCCAGTTTATTCAGACCTCTTTCCTGATCGGAACGCGTCTGCCAGGTTTCCCAGTTAACGCTGATCCAGGGCATAGGCCTGGTTTGATTGTGCCAGCACACATAGGCATCCATGAAGCAGTTAGCCGCCGCATAGCCCGCGAAATTCAACCCACCCAATATCGAAGAAATCGACGAAAACAGCAGACAAAAATCCAGATTACGGCCTGCAAGCACCTGTTCCAGAGCGAACAGACCATATACTTTGGGCTGGTAATGGTGCTCACACTCCTCACGTGTGAGGCTGGCTACCGGGCGAAATGCTGAAGCAGTGGTAATACCAGCTGTGTGAAAGACTCCGTGCAGATTGCCAAAGAGATCTATCGTTTGTTCAAGCACGTCCTGCATTTGCGCAACATCAGCGACATCAGCCTGCACAATCAGTACCTCTGCTCCCAGGGCCTCTAGCTTCTGGATCTGCCGAATCATGCGGCTAACACGATCTACCACTTCGTGATCATCCAGCCAGATTGCCCACTCCGTGCGAGGAGGAAGTCCCGAGCGGCTGGTCAGTACCAGCTTTGCCTGTACAATGCGTGCCAGATGTTCAGCCAGAACAAGACCAAGCTCTCCTAGCCCACCCGCGATAAGGTATACACCTCCTGGACGAAAAACTACACATTCCAAGCCAACGGCTTCCAGGCGTGTAGGAAGATAATTCTGCTGCCAGCGTCTGCCTACGCGGTAAGCAATCCAGTTCGTGGATGCCTCATCAGCAGATCTCAAACATTCTGCGGTGAGGGCATCTATAAGCTCCCTCTCCTCGGCATCACCTGACTCAGGCAACAGCACGTCGATGCTACGACATTGAATATCTGTATGCTCCTGTGAAATGACTGTGCAGGCACCGAGCAATGTAGCCTTTTCTGGTTGCAACTGCTCCTGGCCAGTCACCATCTGCATATTATTGGAGACCATGAGCACCTGCACTGGCTTCTCGATAATCTGTGTCCCCAGAGCTTGCGCCAGAAAAAGCAGGCTATAGAAACCACGCTCCTGCATAGTCGAGAAGGAATCCCGTCCAACAACATGTTCACCTGCTTCACTCAAACCCCACAGGTGCAGTATCACATGGGGAAGCAGATCCGCCTTTGCCAGTGTGTGTACAAGCATCTGGTAATCGGCGGCCTCATGTGGACGAAGCGTGAAGTGATGCAATCCTTGCTGAGCAAACTGATCACCAGCTCGCACACGAATAATCACAGCACCCGCCTGTTCCAGATTGAGTGCGACCTGCTGCACCTGGCTCCATATCATCCAGGAAAAGCAAACAAGGCGAGAGTGGTACGTGCTGACCCGGAACAGTGTCTGGTAGAGGAGCCTCTTCCCATGTTGGCAGATAGAACCAATTTGCAATCTCAGCCTTTTTGCCATCCGCCGGCAGAGAAGGAGAGATTACACGTTTCTCTGTAGTGTCGATCCAGTAGCGCTGCCGTTCAAAGGGATATGTGGGCAATACAATGCGCCGCCGCTGTTCGCCGGCAGAGAATGCACGCCAATCGACAGCCACTCCCGCCAGCCACAATCTACCCACGTTTTCTAGTAAACAGACGTACTCCGCTTGAGGATGGGAGGAGGCAGAAAGAAACGCGGGTTGGGCTATCAGGATCGGCAAGATCATAGACATACGTTCGCTGGAGCAAGCGGGATGTTGTTTCACAAACGAACTTAAAGTTAGACCAGGTCCTACCTCCAGCAGCAGGTGATCTGTCTCTTGCAAAAGATGAGCCACGCCGTCAGCAAAGCGCACGGTCTGGCACATATGCAGTGCCCAATAGGCCGGATCGGTCGCCTGCTCTGCCGTAATCCAGGTTCCCGTTACATTGGAGATATAGGGTATCTGGGGCTTATGCAAATAGATCGTGTATACCAGCGTGGTCAGGCGCTCAGACAGCACTTCCAGCATTGTCGAGTGGAACGCGTGGGTTGTCTCGATACGTCGATGAGCTATACCCTGTTGGGTAAGTCGTCGCTCCACCACTTCAATCTCTTCTACTGGCCCTGCTAGCACACAGGTTGATGGGGTATTGACAGCAGCCAGACTAACATTCTGCTCCAGATAGGCCTGAGCATTCGTTTCTGACAACTCCACCGCAACCATTGCGCCCTGAGGTTGTGCTTGAATCAGGCCAGCACGATGCACAACGAGGGTGAGTGCATCATCCAGAGAGAGCACTCCGGAAAGACAGGCGGCAACGTATTCACCCAGACTATAGCCTAGCATGACTGAAGGGCGAATACCCCACGAGATAAGCAAGCGTGCCAGGGCATACTCGATAATAAAGAGAGCAGGTTGGGCTATTGCGGTCTGTTTGAGTCCGGAAGCAACCACAGACTCAGAATCGATAGCAGATGGATACAACGCAGTCCGTACATCCAACCCGAAGTGACTGTTCAAGTAATGGCTGCTGTAATCGACAAGATCGCGAAACACGGTCTCTTGTTGGTAAAGCTCTCGTGTTATCCCACCATATTGTTCACCCTGTCCCGAAAAAGAGGAAAGCGACAGGGCGAGGTGAAGAGCCTGGGGGCACCAGTGATGTATCGCTCTGTTCAAGCGATGCAACAGCCTCACGAAGATTTCGGCAAGCCAGCATACGCCGATAGGAGAACGCATTGCGGCCTACCTGTGTTGTGTAGGCGATGTCAGCCAGATCAGCCTCGGGATGTTGTTTTAAGTAATGCAGTAGATTCTCTGTCGTCTTTTCCAGGGCCGTTTCAGTTTTGGCGGACAGAGTAAGCAACTGACAGGGACGTGACAGGGATACCTCAGAGCGCTCAGCCGCGATAGTTGGAGCAGATTCCAGCAAGGCATGGGCATTGGTACCCGACCAACCAAAGGAACTAACACCAGCAATATGTATGCCATGTGGTGATGTCCAGCTGGTAAGTTGAGTTGGAACAGTAATTGGACTGCCATGCCAGGGAATATGAGGACTAGGTTCGCTCAAAGTTGGATGAGGTGGAATCTGCTGATGTTGTAAGACCAGCACAGTTTTGATGAGTCCCGCAATACCCGCGGCTCCTGCCAGATGTCCTATATTAGCCTTCACCGCACCAATGAGCAGAAGTTGTTCCGCAGAGCGCCCTTCACCCAGAGTAGCGAGCAGTGCCTGTACCTCAATAGGGTCGCCCAATGCGGTACCAGAGCCATGAGCCTCAACGTAGCCCACCTGCCACGGCTCGATATTTGCCTGAGCCAGTGCCTGACGAATCACAGCCTGTTGGGCTAGCTGATTGGGGGCGGTCAGACCATTACTGCGACCATCCTGGTTAACGGCCGTGCCACGAATGATAGCCAGCACAGGATCACCGTCCGCAATGGCATCAGCAAGCCGCTTGAGCACCACCACGCCACATCCCTCACCGAGCACAAAACCGTTAGCCGCCGCATCGAAGGGCTTACAGTGTCCATCGGGAGAGAGCATACCCATCTTGCATGCATTCACCACATGCTCCGGCGACACAATAGCATTGATGCCACCCGATAAAGCAAGCGTACATTCTCCGTTACGTAGACTCTGGCAGGCCAGGTGAACGGAGACCAGGGACGACGAGCACGCGGTATCCAGACTGAGAGCAGGACCGTGAAAATCGAAGAGATAGGGTAAGCGTCCAGCGGCTATGCTGGCAGCTCCACCCAGGCCAAAGTAAGGATCATCAGCAAAATCGTTACTCTGCCGTGCTTGCAGCAGGGCATACTCCTGATTAGTCATCATGCCTACGAAGACACCTGTCGAACTACCAGCCAGCCTGTCAATAGTCAGCCCAGCACGTTCGAGAGCTTCCCAGGCGACCTCAAGGAGTAGACGCTGCTGCGGATCCATCCTTTTCGCTTCACGAGGAGAAATACCAAAAAAGCGTGCATCGAAGCAATCGAGATCGGCGATAAAGCCGCCAGAGTTTGTATACATCTTGCCCGATGCGTCAGGATCAGGATCGTAGTAACGCTTGCTATCCCAGCGGTCAGCAGGTACTTCGCTAATTGCCTCGCCACCACGTTGCAACAGTTCCCAGAATTTCTCCGGGCTATTCGCCCCACCTGGAAAGCGGCAGGCCATACCAATGATCGCGATTGGCTCCGCAGAGTTCACCAGATGTGACTGCTCCTTGAAGTCAGCGGAGAGAGACATGATATCTCCGCTGTCGCCAACAAGGTAGCGAGCCAGGTGTACAATATCAGGGTAATCATAGGCCACTGTAGGAGAGAGCTCTCTCCCAAGCCAATCCTCCAGGTCACCAGATAAACCAACCGCGTCCACCGACCGCAAGCCGTAGCTAGCAAATGGCGCATAGATATCGATATCTGAAGGCTCCAGAGCAAGGCATTCAGCAAGTTTAATAATCAACCAGGTCTGAATTGCCTCTAGAGATTGTTCCTGTCTGCTCCCCCTGCCCTCTCCATGCAGTTCGTAGGTATTCGTGTTCTCTGGTAGGACAGAATGTACGGAGAGCTTTTCGTTTTGTGAACTGGAGGCATCCATCGATTATTCATCCCATATATTCAGATCGCCTGATAAAAAGGCTGCACGGCAAGCGCGGCGTTGTAGCTTTCCGCTCGACGTTTTGAGTACTCCACCTGCTTTCAGCAGCACGATACGGTAGACCTGAATATCATGCTCTTCTGCTATTGCCTGACGGATCGCTCTACTCATGGAACGTGGATTGAGCAGTTTGCATCGCCCATTAGTGGTTGAGGACAGTTCCTCTGGCGACTGATTGGATGGTTTATAGTGTGAATCGATCTCAGCCAGGACAACAAGTTGTTCTTCATTGCTTACATCGACGGAAAATGCTACGCTACAACCCTGACGAATGGCAGGATTGCTGCGCTCAACAGTTAGCTCAATATCATGTGGATAGTGGTTGTGACCACTCAAGATGATCAGATCTTTCAGACGCCCGGTAACAAAAAGAGTCCCCTGTTGCATAAAACCGAGGTCGCCTGTACGCAGGAAAGGACCTTCGCCCGCATCGGCAAGATACGCATGGTAAGTAGCTTTGGTTTCTTGAGGATTATGCCAGTATCCCTGCGTTATACTTGGTCCACGAACCCAGATTTCGCCTACCCGGCGTTCTGGACAGGGCATCATACTTTCTGGATCAACAATGATGACCTCTTGATCTGGAGCGAAGTGTTCATAACCTATAATTCGGCAGGCATTCTCAGATGCCATAGGAACCTGCACAGCTTCGTTTCGTTCAAGTGCCGCTCTGTCAAAAGTGCCAGTAACTGGAGGCAAATCAAAATGGCTGGTAGCAAGAATGAGCGTCGTTTCGGCCATGCCATAGCCAGTCAAGAAAGCTTCTCGACGATATCCACTTGGTGCAAAGGTTGCAGAGAAGCGTGTCATCGTTTCGTGGCGAGCAGGTTCTCCACCATTACCAGCCACCTGCCAGCAGCTCAGATCGAGCGTTGCGCATTGTTCAGGCGTAATTTTGCGGCAACACAGGTCATAAGCAAAATTCGGGGCCATGCTCATGGTAGCCCGCAGATCCGAGATAGTGCGTAGCCAGCGAAGTGGGCGCTGTAAGAAAGCCATGGGGGACATCCAGGTCGAAGGAAAGCCACCATGCAATGGATAGAAGATGCCACAGACTAATCCTAGATCATGGTAAGGTGGTACCCAGTTCACCAGATGACTATCTGGCGTCTGTCTGCAATGCCGATTGAGCATATCCAGATTGTGTTGCAGGTTACTATACGAAACCATCACACCTTTTGGTGCCGCAGTGGAGCCGGATGTATACTGGAGAAATGCGATAGTCTCACGAGTTATGGAAGGTTCGCCCCACTCATCGGCCAGGGAGGGCGCAATAGTATCAGTAGCAATCCACTCCAGTTTGTGCGAACCAGGGATATGCGCGAAACCGTTCCTCAAACTTGAGAGCATGTCTGACGTTGTTGCAATGAAGTTCGACTGTGTGCTGTCAAGAATAGCCTGGATACGCGGCATCATGCGAATGGAGTGAGGGGGATAGGCCGGCACAGCTATCGCCCCTGCATACATACAACCAAAGATTGCCGTGATATAGTGCATGCCGGGTGCATGAAGCAGTAGCACAGGTTTTCCTGTTGCCCCTTTAGATTGCAATAGAGCGCCAAGAGCACGGGCCTGTTGGTCCAGTTCGGCATACATCAGACGAGCTTCTTCTATCTCACCCTGTCGCAGAAAGGTATAGGCCAGATGATGCGGCTGGTGCTCTGCTCGCCAACGCAGGAGTCCAACCAAAGTCTCTGTTTCAATATGTTGGGCAATTAGCCTCTTATTCATACATGCAACTCCAGGATAGTGAAATCCGCAGTCATTGTAAGAAAATATCTCCGGCATTCGCCTTTGAGCCAAGGATACATCACTAACCTCGGCTTGTCGTGCCTTGCTAGCAGTATTTTCCTTACGCCGTGCTATACTTTTCTGGTGCTCATGCACGGTGAAGATACTCTGCTACATGAGAAAAAGAGGTTGACAGAGGCTCAATCGCATTGTCTAGAGAACCATCGATGACAAGTAATAAAGGAACGGGCTATGATTCAGGCCTTATCTGTCATTCTCCGTCAAGATGACGGAGATGGCGGTCGAAGAACGACAGGATACGTCGGCGGGCATCCTGGGCGGAGGGTTCGTGGTAGCCAGTACCGATGAGTGCTCCCAGTACCGTAAACAAGACGCTGTGGTGGTCGTTGAGGAAGGAGTGCCCGGCATTGGCATATTCGGCGATGTCGTGATCAACGCCAAGTTTCTCAAGTGCTCGTTCGAGACGGTCGGCGGCCCCACGCAGCACTCGATCCTTGCCGCCGAAGCTGCCGACGATTGGACAGGCTCCCTGCAAGGCAGTTTCAGTATCCACAGGAACCTGACCATAGTTCACACTTGATGCCGCGAACCCGTGGCCGGGAGCCAATAGAAGAGCGAACCCACCTCCCATGCAGAAGCCGATGACTCCAATCTTGCCCGTGCAGGCAGGCTGATCGCTCAGCCACTGGCGCGTGGCATCAACGTCCTCAAAGGCGTGGCCTCGACCATTCCGCAAATCACGAAAGGTGGCCCGCAAGCATGTCGCCTTCCGCCCCCATGAATAGAGGTCGGGTGCAACGGCAAAATAGCCGGCGTTAGCCAGCCAGTCCGCCTGGTTATGCAGGTCGTCGCTCATGCCCATGACATCGTGGATCACGACGACACCGGGCCACGGCCCCTCACCTGCTGGTTGGGCAAGGTAGCCACGAAGCTGGTGCGCCGGGGTTGTTATCGTTACATCTGTCATCTCATCCTCCAGGTTGAAAAAAACATCGACGCAGGCTTGTTCGGTGAAATATACGAACAATTGACGTTGCGGAATTTTTACTCGATGGATATGCCGGTGCGATTGACGACCAATAATCACCGGCAATCCTTGTTGTCAAGATAGTTATACCTGATCACGTAATGTGGCGGCGTCTAACTGTTCTAGCATTCGCTCTGCTTCGTCATCATCCATGCCATCAAGCAGCATCAGCACATCATCGATATCAGTTGAGTCCAAACGTTTCAGCAACGACTCGTCAATTTGCGTTGCTAACTGTGCGATTGTTGGAGCCGTGAAGAGATCCCGAACATTGACCTCTACACCAAACAGAGTACGCACACGAGAGACGATTTGGGTGACGAGTAGCGAAGTGTCCACCCAACTCGAAGAAGTTATCATGCACACCCACGCGTTCAATTCTGAAATCTCCAGCCAGATTTTCGCTAATTCCTGCTCGGTGGATGTGTCTGGTGCTACAAAGCTTGCCTCTAATTCCGGTCGCTCATAATCCGGCTTCGGCAGTCGGCGTCGATCCACTTTGCGATTAATCGTCAGCGGTAGCGCCTCCAGAAACACATACATTGCAGGCACCATATACTCTGGTAATTGTGCCTGCACCATCCCGCGCAACTCACTCATCGTCGGTCGCAGGTCCACCTCCGTCACCAGATATGCGATCAATCGCTTGTCTCCCGGAACATCCTCCCGAACCACTACCACACTCTCTTGTACAGCTGGATGCTGATTGAGTACGGCCTCGATCTCTTCCAGCTCTACCCGGAACCCGCGCACCTTTACTTGATGGTCAATCCGTCCAAGAAATTCTAAAATGCCATCTGCTCGCCAGCGCGCCAGATCCCCCGTCTTGTAGAGACGCGCCCCAGGCTGCTTGCCAAAGGGATCTGGGACAAAACGCTCGGCGGTCAGATCGGGTCGATTGAAATATCCATCGGCCACTCCTACCCCGCCAAGGTGGAGTTCTCCCGACACTCCTATCGGGAGCAGTTGCCCATAGGCGTCAAGCACATAGTTCTGGTCGTTTGCGATGGGACGGCCAATTGGCACTAACGTCGGCCACTGCTCTGGCTCTCCGCTGAGCGTGAAGATCGTTGTACCGTGCGTCTCGGTAGGCCCATAAAAGTTGTGCAAAGTACACTCCTTCAACTTGCGAAAGAAGTGGATCATCTGGGGCGTGATCTGCAACTGCTCTCCGGCAGCTGTGATCTCACGCAGCGAGGCAAGTTGCACATTTCCCATTCCGTAGGCATCTGCCAATTGCTGGAGGGCGACAACTGGCAGATAGAGCTTTTGCACCTGCTGTTCGTCGATAAAGCGCAGTAACGCGACCGGATCACGACGTAATTCCTCGGTGATCATGAAGATGGTGCCACCTGCACTCAGGGTGGGAAAGATTTCCTGATAGGAGACATCGAAACTCAGTGAAGCATATTGCAACAGTCGCGCTGCGCGGGGAGGGACCATGGTGTTCAGTTGCCAGGTGAGCAGATTGCACAGAGCACGATGGCTCATCGCGACTCCCTTGGGTTTGCCAGTGGAGCCGGAGGTATACATCACATAGAACAAGTTTGCAGGCTGGACCGTACAGACTGGATTGGTGGCTGGAGCGGTGGCAATGGTAGGCCAATCGCTATCCAGGCAGACCAAATGTGCTTGATGCTGCGGCAGGGTAGAGATGAGATGCTGATGAGTGAGCAGGATCGAGATCTGGGCGTTCTGGAGCATAAAGGCAACACGCTCCCCAGGATTGGCAGGATCGATCGGGACATAGGCACAGCCTGCTTTGAGAATGCCTAGCAGAGCGACAAGAGCATCAAGAGAACGTTCCAGGTAGAGACCCACACGCATACCAGGTTGGACTCCCAGGTGGTGGAGATGGTGAGCCAGTTGATTGGCGCGGGAGTTGAAGTCCTGATACGTCAGGGCATGACCAGCAGAGATGACAGCAATGGCTGAAGGGGTGCGTTGCACCTGCTCCTCAATAAGGTGGTGGATACACCGGTCGGATGGAAAGGGTGTCTCAGTGTTGTTCCAATCGGAGATGAGCTGCTTCCGTTCTTCCGGAGCGAGGAGTGGGATGGTCGCAAGGGAGAGTTCAGGATTGGCCACAACACTCTCCAGGATGGTCTGGTAGTGCCCAAGCAAGCGACGAATCGTCTCTTCGTCAAATAGGTCTGTACTGTACTCTGCGATAATATTTAAGTCGTTGTTATCTTCTTCCAGGAACAGCGTTAAATCAAACCGAGATGCTTTACCGTCTATGAGCAGAGAATTCAAGGTCAATTTCGGCAGGTGAAAAGCCGTGTGCGGCGTATTTTGCAGGTTAAACATAACCTGGAAGAGTGGCGAGCGACTTGGGTCACGAGGGACATGCATTTCCTCAACCAGATGTTCAAACGGCAGGTCCTGATAAGAGTAGGCTTCCAGGAGCATCTCACGGATACGGCGTAGCAGTATGCGAAAACTTGGATTGCCGGAAAGATTGGTGCGCAACACTAATGTGTTCACAAAGAAGCCAATTAACCCTTCGAGTTCAGTGTAGGTGCGATTGGCGATAGGTGAGCCCACGGCGATATCGTTTTGTCCAGAATAGCGTACCAGCAAAGTCTTAAAGGCCGCCAGCAGAGTCATGAACAGCGTCACATCTTCTTGCTTACTCAATGCTTTGAGGTTATCAACGAGCGCGTGAGGCAGCCTCAAAGAGAAAAGAGCACCATTGAAGGTTAGATAAGCTGGGCGTGGACGATCGGTTAGCAGTTCTAGTGGTGACAACCCATCAAGGCGACGCTTCCAGTAAGTCAAGAGCCTGCTGCGGACATCCCCTTGCAGCCATTCACGCTGCCATTGGGTGAAATCTGCGTACTGGATCGGCAGTTCCGGCAGGGGTGAAGGCTTACCCTGCAAGAATGCTTCGTAGAGTGTTGAAATTTCCTTGATGAGCACGCCTTCCGACCAGCCGTCGGAGATGATGTGATGCAGTGTGAGCAAGAACATATATTCTTCCTCACCAAGACGGAGCAACGTTGTACGTATGAGTGCATCTTCTGCAAGATTGAACGGCTTCTTAGCCTCCTCCAGCGTCAGGCGTTGGGTCTCTGCTGTACGTTCAGCGAGAGGGAAATGTTGGAGATCGACGATCGGCAGTGTTACCCGCCGTGTTTCAGCAATCGTTTGTATAGGTTGTCCGTCTACAGAGACAAAGTTTGTACGCAGCACTTCATGGCGACGGACAACCTCGTTGAGTATACGCTCAAAAACTCCCACATCCAGAACTCCCTGGAGCTTGAACGCATATAGCATATTATAAAAGGCATTGTTTGGAGCCAGTTGGTCAAGAAACCAGAGACGTTGTTGTGAAAAAGAGAGGGGTAGCGACAGCCTCTCTACACGCCGTGTTATCGTTTGTATTGTCGGCGTGTCAATTCCTTCTTGATCTAGCATTAAAGCTAACAGCGCTTCCTGCTCATCTGTAAAATCGCTTGAATGTACTACTTCTTCCGTCATGATAGTGTCACCTCTCTATTTACCTGTAAGACGTGCTCGTACTTCTTCAGGGGATAATCCGGCAATCTGCCGATGGAACCGTGCGATCGTTGCCACATATCCCGGTTTAGGCTCGTGATCGACCAGCATTTTGGCGAGTTGTGCCACCGTTTTAGCTGCGAAGATCTCCTGCAAATCGACGTGCATTTTGAATGTTCGACGTAGGCGCGCCAGTACCTGCGTCGCAAGGAGGGAATGCCCACCCAGATCGAAGAAGTCGTCATGGATACCGAACTGAGAGTGATTTAGGACCTTCGCCCAGATCTGCATCAGGATCTCTTCAATGGGTGTACGTGGCCCTTCTTCCCGTGCCTCCACTCCTGCCAGAACAGAGAATCCCTGTTCTGGTGCAGGCAAGGCCCGGCGATCCACCTTACCATTTGGCGTCAGTGGCAATGCGGGTAAGAACATGATGATCGCGGGTAGCATATATTCCGGCAATTTTTCTTTCAAGAAGTGTTGCAGTTCCCTCACAGTAATAGTCTGCACTTCTTGAGGTAACAGTGTTGCGTTTCCATCGGAAAGGGAATTTTCACGTGTCTGGAGCACAACATATGCCATAAGGCGCTGATCACCTGGCGCGGCTTCATGTGCCAGAACCAGCGCTGTACGTACTGATGGATGCTGAACTAGCGCCGTCTCGATCTCTCCCAATTCAATGCGGAAACCGCGCACCTTCACCTGATGATCCCGTCGTCCGAGAAACTCTAAATTCCCATCTGCCTGATAGCGTACCAGATCCCCCGTCTTGTAAAGACGTGCTCCAGCCTGTCCACTGAACACATCGGGGACAAAGCGCTCGGCGGTCAGATCAGGACGATTGAGATACCCTCGTGCCAGTCCTTCACCTCCAATGTAGAGTTCGCCAGGTAGACCGATGGGTGCAAGTCTAAGGTAGCGATCTAGTAGATAAGCAGTGGTATTAGTAAATGGACGACCGATAGGAACAAAACGCCCTATGGAAATATCTTCTGTTCTATTTTCAAAGTAGAGGCTATCGATAGTTACTTCGGTCAAGCCATAGGCATTGATAAGCCGTGTTTGCTGCCCACAGATCCGGCGAAAATGCTGATAGTCATCTCCGGTCCAACTCTCAGAGCCAACAACCAGTTGTTGCATAAAGTCTAGTGTTTGTTCAGTTTCTTCCAGGTATTGAACAAGATTTCTGAAAACTCCTGGAACGAAATCTGCGCAAGTTACCTGTTCCTGGCGCATGAGTTCATACAATTGCTCTGGTATGAGACGTAATTCTTCAGGGCATAGCACAAGCTTACCGCCTGAGCACAATGCACGTACCACATCGCCTAAGAAGACATCAAAGGTGAAAGTGGCCATTTGTAAATGTGATGTGATGGTCGCCTCAAGCTGGTAGGCTTCATTCCAGGCCTGATAAGCATTGACCAGTGTCCCATGACAAACCATTGCACCTTTGGGGCGTCCCGTTGAGCCAGAGGTATAGATCACATAGGCCAGATTGGCTGGCGTCACTGCTGGGACTGATCTGCTGTCCTCTTCCTCTTCCTCTTCCTCTTTATCTGTGAGCGTGTCCAGACAAAGCACTGTTCCCTCATAGGCTGCGAAGCGTTCACGAACTGCTCTTTGGGTTACCAGGACTGGCACTTGAGTATCTGCAAGGATAAAACTGAGGCGATCCTCGGGATAGGCCGGATCTAAGGGCACATAGGCACCGCCTGCCTTGAGAATACCGAGCAGACCCACCACCAGTTCGAGCGACCGTTGCACACAGATGCCCACTAACACTTCAGGTCCCACCCCCAGCATGCGCAGATGAGAGGCCAGTGCATTGGCTCGCTGGTTCAACTTCGATAGGTTAGGGACTCCTTCCCATATACCAGAGCTATGGCGTCTGAACTGCGCTCTACCTGTGCCTCAAAGAGATGATGCAAACATAGCGGAGGTACACTCATCAGAGAAGGGGGGATTGGCCTCGTGTAGGAGATAATGTTCCTCCTTTGGGGTGAGGAGTGGCAGATCCGTCACGCGTCGGTCAGGAGTCGCAACAATACCCTGGAGCAGGATGAGGAGATGTTCCTGGAGTCTTTCAATGGTCGAGCGATCAAAAAGATCGCTATTATACTCCAGTATACCCTCAAAGGTCTCTTCGCTCTCTATCATTGAGAGAGAGAGATCAAACTTTGAACTCTGTTCTTGCCTTCCATGGGTTGCACATGTAGCCCAGGCAGTTCTAGCGATGTCTCCGATGCGTTCTGCAAAACAAACATCATCTGGAACAGGGGATTGTAGCTCGCGGTGCGCTCCGGTTGCAACGCTTCCACCAACAACTCAAAGGGCAACTCTTGATGCGCATATGCCTCCAGGCACTCCTCTCGTACGTTCTGCAACAGAGTACGCAATGATGGATTGCCTGCCAGATTGCTTCGCAGCACCAGTGTATTGATAAAGCAGCCAATCAGTCCTTCTGTCTCCTCACGGGTGCGGTTGGCAATCGGGGTACCAATAAGGAAATCTTCCTGTCCACTGTAGCGATACAGCAGGACCTGGAAAGCCGCCAGCAAGGTCATGAAAAGTGGTCACCCCTTCTGCCTTGCTGAGCCGATGCAGTGCCGTATGCACTTCCTCCGGTACGCGAAAGGAGAGACTGCTCCCTCGGTAGCTCTGTACGTCTGGTCGTGGATGATCGGTAGGCAAATTCAGGATGGTCGGAGCGCCTGTCAGGTGCTGCCGCCAGTAAGCCAGCTGGGTATCCAGTACGGCTCCTTGCAGCCATTGTCGTTGCCAGACGGCATAGTCGGCATACTGGATGGGAAGGTCCGGCAGTAGCGAAGGCTTTCCTGCGACAAAAGCTGCGTAGAGCGCCGCCAGTTCCTGAAAAAGAATGCCCATCGACCAGCCATCAGAGACGATGTGGTGCATGGTCAGGAGCAGCACATGCTCAGTCTCCTCCAGACGCAACAGGGTGGTGCGCAGTAGCGGTCCCTGGCTCAGATCAAAAGGGTGCCGAACCTCAGTAACGGCCAGGTGTTGCGCTAATGCCTCTCTTACATTTTTAGCATCACTAGCATTATTGACCCCTCTCATATTTTCCAGGTCCACTAGTGGCAGAGGCACATAGAGCGCAGGGGTGATTACCTGTTCGGGAAGTTCATCCCTTACTACAAAGGTAGTACGTAGTGCCTCATGGCGGCACACAATCTCGTTGAGGCTGCGCTCTAGAGCCTCGATTTGCAGATGGCCCAGTCAATCGTAAGGTAATATGTTCGTTGTAGAAAGGGTTCTCTGGATCCCACTGGTTGAGGAACCAGAGCCGCTGTTGCGAGTACGAGAGAGGCAACGTTTCAACATGGGCGACACGGGTGATAGGCGGAAGCTTGATCATCTTTTCTGTTCTGCGAGCAATTTCAATTTGTTCCGTCAGGCCTGCAATGGTGGGCGACACAAACAGGCTACGCAGGGGCAACTCCACCTGGAAAGCGTCGTGCACACGTGAGATAAGCCGGGTGGCCAGTAGCGAGTGTCCACCCAACTCGAAGAAGTTATCATGTATGCCCACGCGTTCAATCCTGAGAATCTCCAGCCAGATTTTCGCTAATTCCTCTTCGGTGGACGTGCGCGGCGCTACAAAATTTACCTCTAACTCCGGTCGCTCATAATCCGGCTTCGGCAGTTGGTGTCGATCCACCTTGCGATTAATCGTCAACGGTAGAGCTTCCAGAAACACATATATTGTTGGCACCATGTACTCTGGTAATTGCGCCTGCACTATCCCGCGCAACTCACTCGTCGTCGGCCGCTGATCCGCCTCCGTCACCAGATATGCGATCAATCGCTTGTCTCCCGGAACATCCTCCCGAACCACCACCACACTCTCTCGCACGGCTGGATGCTGATTGAGTACGGCCTCGATCTCTTCCAGTTCTACCCGGAACCCGCGCACCTTTACCTGATGGTCAATCCGTCCAAGAAATTCTAAAATGCCATCCGCTCGCCAGCGTGCCAGATCTCCCGTCTTGTAGAGACGTGCCCCAGGCTGCTTGCCAAAGGGATCTGGGACAAAACGCTCGGCGGTCAGATCTGGTCGATTGAAATATCCATCGGCCACTCCTACCCCACCAAGGCAGAGTTCCCCCGACACTCCTATCGGGAGCAGTTGCCCATAGGCATCAAGTACATAGTTCTGGTCGTTTGCGATGGGACGACCAATCGGTACTAACGTCGGCCACTGCTCTGGCTCTCCGCTGAGCGTGAATAATGTTGTGCCATGTGTTTCGGTGGGTCCGTAGAAATTGTGCAAGGTACAATCCTTCGCCCCGTGGAAGAAGTGGATCATCTGCGGCGTGATCTGCAACTGCTCTCCAGCGGCTGTGATCTCACGCAGTGAGGCAAGTTGCACATTTCCCATTCCGTAGGCATCTGCCAATTGCTGGAGGGCGACAACTGGCAGATAGAGCTTCTGCACCTGCTGTTCGTCGATAAAGCGCAGCAAGGCAATCGGATCACGGCGTAATTCCTCGGTGATCATGACGATGGTGCCGCCGGCACTGAGCGTGGGAAAGATCTCCTGATAGGAGACATCGAAACTCAGTGAAGCGTATTGCAACAGTCGCGCTGCGCGGGGAGAGACCATGGTGTTCAGTTGCCAGGTGAGCAGATTGCACAGAGCACGATGGCTCATCGCGACTCCCTTGGGTCTGCCAGTGGAGCCAGAGGTATACATCACGTAGATCAGATTGGCCGCACTCACGCGTATGTGTGGGTTGGTTGTCGGAGCCGTCGCGATCATCGGCCAATCGCTATCCAGGCAGACCAGTTGTGCCTGGTGTTGCGGCAAGGTAGAGATGAGATGCTGATGAGTGAGCAGGATCGAGATCTGGGCATCCTGGAGCATAAAGGCAATACGCTCTCCGGGATTGGCTGGATCAATCGGGACATAGGCACTGCCTGCTTTGAGAATGCCTAGCAGAGCGACAAGAGCATCAAGAGAACGTTCCAGGTAGATACCCACACGCATACCAGGTTGGACTCCCAGGTGGTGGAGATGGTGGGCAAGTTGATTGGCGCGGGAGTTGAGGTCCTGATACGTCAGGGCGTGATCTGCAGAGATAGTAGCGATAGCTGAAGGGGTGCGTTGCACCTGCTCCTCAATGAGGTGGTGGATACACCGGTCAGATGGAAAGGGTGCCTCAGTGTCGTTCCAATCGGAGATGAGCTGGTTCCGTTCTTCTGAGGTGAGGAGTGGAATGGTGGCAAGGGACAGCTCAGGGTCGGCCACAACGCCCGCCAGAATGGTCTGGTAGTGTCCAAGTAAGCGACGAATCGTCGCCTCTTCAAATAAATCAGTGCTGTACTCAAATACTCCCTCCAACCTGTCATTGTGCTCTGAAATCGATAACAATAAGTCAAATCTGGCTGTTCCAATGTAAGACTCGCTGATATCCAGAGTCAGCCCAGAGAATTCCACACTATACGATGGAGTGTTTTGGAGAACAAACATAACCTGGAAGAGCGGCGGGCGGCTCGGGTCACGAGAAACATGCATTTCCTCAACCAGCTGTTCAAACGGGAGATCCTGGTGAGCATAGGCCTCCAGTAGCGTCTCCTGGACACGGCGTAGCAGGATACAAAAACTTGGATTGCCAGAGAGATCGGTGCGCAATACCAACATGTTCTCAAAGAAGCCGATCAACCCTTCAGTTCGATGCGGGAACGATTGGCGATGAGTGAACCCAGAGCGATATCGTTTTGTCCGGAATAGCGTGCTAGCAAGGTCTGAAAGGCTGCTTGCAGTGTTATGAACAGTGTCACATCTTCCTGCCTGCTCAATGCTTTGAGGGCATGCGTTATGGAAGCAGGCACCTCAAAAGTCAGACGACTACCACGGTAACTGAAGAATGCCGGACGTGGGCGATCTGTTGGCAATTCTAGTGGCAACAACCCACCAAGCCGACGCTTCCAGTAATTCAGGAGCCTGCTCCTGGCTTCACCTTGTAGCCATTCGTGCTGCCATTTTGTGAAATCAGCATACTGGATCGGTAGTTTCAGCAATGGTGAAGGTTTACCCTGCGAGAATGCTGTGTACAGAGAAGCTAACTCACGCATAAAGACGCTCATGGACCAACTATCTGAGATAACCTGATGCATGGTTAGGAGCAGAAGGTAGTCATTCTGTTTGATGCGTATGAGGGTCGTGCGAATTAATGGTCCATGAGCGAGATCAAATGGGCGTTCTGCTTCCTGGTCTGTGAGTTGTTTGGCCCGATTCCGGCGTTCTTCGAGAGAAGCGACATTCGTAAGATCGATTATCGGAAGAGGGAGTGCCATGCTATCGGCTATAACTTGCATCGGCTCTCCAGCTATAAACGTAAATGTTGTACGCAAGCTGTCATGTCGGCAGACGATCTCGTTGAAACTTCGTTCTAGTACCGGGACATCCAAAATGTTAGTTATCCGTATGACATCAGCAATATTGTACAACGGACTGTTCGGTAACAGTTGGCTAAGGAACCATAAGCGCTGCTGGGCGAACGAAGCCGGACATAAGTAAGTATTTTGAATGTCTGTGTTATCTATCACAAATTTATCCTCGTTATTGATCTGTTTGCGCTTGAGAAACTGTCAATTCTCCTTACGTTGACGCGCTGGCAAGAGACGCATATGAGAAAGAAGATGCGCAAAAAGAGGACGTTTGATCATGTTTGCATACTTTTTTAATCACTGTTGGTTTTCTCCTTCCAGCGAGTGAACCTCGACTGGAGCCTCAGGCAATGTTCTTAGCTTGCGTACAGATGACAGCAATAACCAAATGGGTGCGGCAATAACCCCAATAGTCCCTATGAACAATGTGATACGCAATCCAAGTACTGTGCCGAGAATGCCTCCAATCAAAGAACCAATGGGAATAGCTCCCCATACCAGAAACCGATAACTTGCATTGACCCGGCCGAGTAGAGTATCTGGGACAAGTGTCTGCCGTAAGCTAAGTTGGTTAATGTTCCAGATGACAAAAGTAAGACCATTCAAGAACTGCGATATGATCAAAATGGCAATGACAATGGCCTGGGATCCAGTTGCCAGCGGTATCAACAACCAGGAACACCCATAGATAAAGAGCACTACAATCAACGTGCTGCCGATACCGAAGCGTTCTGTTACCCACTTATTGATTACTGCACCAGGAATGGCACCCACTCCTCCAACAGTAAAGATAATACCCAGGATGGCCGGTGAAATATGGAGTGTGTACGTGGCATACAAAATGTAGACAGCAGAAGCCATGTACGCGAACAATGTGATATTGATCGAACTCCACACGAGGGGACCCAAAATCGGATTACCCAGGAGCACCTGAAGCCCCTTGCCAATCTCGGTCATCATATTGCGTTTTTCCGTTGATCTGGTGATTGGCGGTTCAATTGTGCGGACAATGATGAGAGATAGTGCAGAAAAGAGAAATGAGAACGCGTCGACCAGGAGAGAGATTGGCGCGGTAAATATCTGAACAAGAATACCGCCTAACCCTGGTCCGACAAGTTGTGCAATTGATGCCGTCAACTCAAGTTTGCTATTTCCATCGGTTAACTTGTCCCGATCGATCAACGACGGTAAATATGATCTGTAAGCAACATCGAAGAAGATCGTTAGAGTGCCAACAGAGAATGCAACTATATACAGTTCATCGATATTTAATATATGAAAGAATGCTGCCAAAGGCACAAATCCAAGCAGGAGAAATCGGCCCATATCGACTGCAATCATAATCGGACGTCGTCGAAAACGGTCTACCCAAACACCGACAAGCAGCCCTATTATAAGAAACGGAGCATATTCAACGGCTTGTAGAAATCCCATTTGTGCCGCAGAGGCTTTCAATATCAGGACAGCAGTCAAGGGAAGTGCTAAGGTAGTAACTTGAGAGCCGCAGAGAGAGACCGTCTGGCCTACCCAAACTTTAAGGAAATCTCGATGACGCCAGAGTGTACTGGTCTGCTGTTGCATAACTACATTATCCTTTTTCTTTCATATTCCAGGGAGTACCATCGGCAGATATCTCATAGCGTTGCGTCATAAGATAATTGTCGTGTTTTTTGCGCCATTCCTGCATATGGATCGTTTGCTACAACATCTGATATATGTATACACTATTAGCGATGATAGCGCAATTACGCATGAATCTACTGATCTGGTAAAGCGTCGTGTTGAGACATTGTCGTAAATGTTCAGCGAGAGATAGAACATGCGGCTGGCGTATCAACGTATAGTGATCTCCCGGAATATCAATAACTGTCAAGTATTCTGAAACGATGCGTTGCCATTCCCTACTCGCGTCACTATTATCTCCATCAATGTGTTCGCTGGCTCTAAGGAGTGTAAGAGATCTCTGGTACTGATGTGGCTGGTATTGTAACCAGGCACGAATTGTGGCTTGATAGACGAGAAAACGCTGCTGCAGATGCTTTGAGTCGATGTCAGCAGGAATGACTCCAATGTCTTTCATCTGTCCGACGATATATGCCCATTGCTCGCTCCAGGACGACTGTAATAATGTAACCTGAGCGGCATTGAGATGTTCCTGGGATAATCCTAAATGCAGAGCAAAACCAATCAACATATCCAGTTGTGACATTTCTGGAGAGTTTGTCGTGATCGTTGGAATAAATGAGTCGATAAGCACCAGGGAAGCAACATCCTGTCCATGTGCCATGAGTTGCTGTGCCATTTCAAAGGCGATTACTCCACCTAATGACCAACCCCCTAAGAGATAAGGCCCATGTGGTTGAACAGACTGTATGGCTACAATATACTGTGCGGCCATCTCTTCAACCGATTTGGGTTGTACCTCACCTTCATAGAGGCCTTCTGCTTGAAGCCCATAGAAAGGACGATCCAGGGAACGTGCGAGATCAACATAACAGAGTACACTACCCCCTGCAGGATGTACGCAGAAGAAGGGTGAGGTGTGCCCGACAGGCTGCAACAAAACAAGTGGTGACTGGTGAGTTGTATCTCTTCCTGCTCGTATCAGATGTGCAATATGCTCAATCGTTCCATTTTGGATAAGAACGCTGAGTGGAATTATGCACTCGAACTGGCGCTGCATATGCGCCACTAGCTGTATAGCTAAAAGTGAATGTCCTCCTAAGTCAAAGAAATTGTCGGTAATGCTGATAGGTGTAGTCTGTAATACCTTTTCCCAAAGTTGCACCAGACCCAATTCGATGATATCTCGTGGCCCGATAAGGTTCCGTGATGAGATAGCGACACGTTGATAAAAGGCAGATAATGCACGTCGGTCAACCTTGCCATTGGGTGTCAAAGGTAAGGCATCTAGCAGGATAAAGGCCGAGGGTGTCATATAGTTGGGCAATAGCTCTTGCAGGTAACCCCGCAGATCGTCGCTGCTGGGTTCCCGATCAGGCTGCGGGATGACATGAGCTACCAGGTGCGGTACACCGATCTCGTCGTTCTGCACCACCACCACACTCTCGCGCACACCTGGATGGCGACCCAGCACCATCTCAATCTCTCCTAATTCAATGCGAAAGCCGCGCACCTTTACTTGATCGTCTAGTCGTCCCAGGTACTCTAAATTGCCATCAGCCCGGTAGCGTGCCAGATCCCCCGTCTTGTAGAGACATGCCCCCGCCTGTCCACTGAACGTATCCGGTATAAAGCGCTCGGCGGTCAGATCAGGACGATTGAGATAACCTCGTGCCAGCCCATCACCCCCAAGATAGACTTCGCCTGGCATACCTGCTGGTACCAGACAGAGCCTCTGATCCAACAGATACACTCGTGTTCTTTCTATCGGACGCCCTATCGGCGGCAATTCTGTGCCTGTCGTTGGCAAGAGCGCATAGGTTGAATACGTTGTATCTTCGCTGGGGCCGTATAGATTGAAGATGCGACTCGCCCTTGTCTGCTTATAGAGATCCTGCATCAGATTCAGTGGTAACGCCTCACCAGCCAGATTGATTGTTTGCACTGTTGTGGGAAACCCGCCAAGGCGTAGCAGTTCCCTGGCGACTGAGGGCACCGTATTGACCAGCGTCACTGTCTCCATCACTGCCTGTGTCCCCAATTGCAAAGCGTGCTCAACCAGGATGCTGCTCCCTCCCATGCTGAGCGGCACAAACAACTCGAAGATGGAGAGATCGAAGCAGATGGAAGTTGAGGCCAGCACCCCGCGCAGTTCCTCTGCTGTATAGATCTTCTGAGCCCACGCGATCAACAGTGCAGCACTGGAATGGGTGATCGCCACACCTTTGGGACGTCCCGTTGAGCCGGAGGTATAGATCACATAAGCCAGGTTGGCTGGCGTCACCGTCACCGATGAAACGGATCTGCTGGTCTCTCCCTCTTCCCATTTGTCCGTGATCGTATCCAGGAACAGCACTGTTCCTTCATAGGCGGCTAAGCGCTCACGAATTGCTCTTTGGGTTACCAGAACTGGTGCCTGAGTATCTTCGAGGATAAAACTGAGGCGATCTTCGGGATAAGCCGGATCTAAGGACACATAAGCGCCACCTGCCTTGAGAATACCGAGCAGACCCACCACCAGTTCGAGCGATCGCTGCACACAGATGCCCACCAGCACTTCGGGTCCCACCCCCAGCGTGCGCAGGTGAGAGGCCAGGGCATTGGCCCGCAGGTTCAATTCGTAATAGGTCAGGGACTCTTCCCCATACACCAGAGCTACGTTGTTAGGGCTACGCTCCGCCTGTACCTCAAAGAGCTGATGGAGACAGAGGGTAGGCACACTCGCCAGGAAGGGAGGATTGACCTCGTGTAGAAGGTAGTGTTCCTCCTTTGGTGTGAGTAGCGGCAAATCAGCGATACGTTGGTCAGGAGCTGCAACAATACCCTGGAGCAGGGTGAGGAGATGTTCCTGGAGTCTTTCAATGGTCGAGCGATCAAAAAGATCGCTATTATACTCCAGTAGACCCTCGAAGGTCTGTTCGCTCTCCGTCATCGAGAGGGTAAGATCGAACTTCGAGCTTTGCCCTTGCATCTCCACGGGTTGTACATATAGCCCTGGCAGATCCAGCAACGCATCGGGTGCGTTCTGCAAGGCAAACATTACCTGAAACAGAGGATTATAGCTCGAATTGCGCTCCGGCTGCAACGCTTCCACCAGTAACTCAAAGGGCAACTCTTGATATGTATATGCCTCCAGGCACTCCTCTCGCACGTTCTGCAGCAGCGTGCGGAATGATGGATTGCCTGCCAGATTGCTTCGCAGCACCAGTGTATTGATAAAGCAGCCAATGAGTCCTTCCGTCTCCTCTCGTGTGCGATTGGCAACCGGGGTACCAATAAGGAAGTCTTCTTGTCTACTGTAGCGATACAGCAGGACCTGAAAAGCCGCTAGCAAGGTCATGAACAGAGTCACCCCTTCTGCCTGACTAAGCTGATGCAGTGCCGTGCGCACTTCTTCTGGTACGCGAAAAGTGAGGCTACTGCCTCGGTAGCTCTGTACGTCTGGTCGTGGATGATCGGTAGGCAGATTCAGGATGGTCGGAGCGCCTGTCAGGTGCCGCCGCCAGTAAGCCAGTTGGGTATCCAGTACAGATCCTTGCAGCCATTGTCGTTGCCAGAGGGCATAGTCGGCATACTGCACCGAGAACGCTGCAAGTGGACTGGAGCGGCCCTGGATAATAGCCGAATAGAGGACGTTGAGTTCCCGCATCAGGATACCAATGGACCAGCCATCCGAAACGATGTGATGCATATTGAATAAGAACACATGCTCCATATCGCTCAAACGGAGTAAGGTTACCCGGATCAGTGGACCACATGTCAGGTCAAAGGAAGTGGACAACTCAGTAGCAACTGCGTGATCAATCGCATGAACTTGATCTGCTTTGGAGTAGATACTTACATCAATAATCTGAGGTGTCAGTATGAGAGTTGGGGCAACAACTTGTACTGGCTGTCCGTCGACGAGGGTTATAGTTGTACGGAGAATTTCATGACGTTGAACGATCGTTTTTATACTTTCCATGAGGGTGGATACATCAAGAGTACCTGTCAGTCGAAGCACAATGGGCAGGTTATATACGGAATTTTTGGGATCCAAAAGGTAAAGATAGAACAATTGCTGTTGTGCAAATGATAATATAGCCGGGTCCTGCTGACGACGAGGCGTGATTGCTGAGACCTGGACACTACCCTGGGCTGGCAATGCCAGCTTTTTTAATAGTAATGCTCGTTTTGCTGGTGATAGGCCTCTAAGACGCTCTAATCGATCACCATTCTGCATGTGATATTTCCTCTATATATATTATATACAATATTGCAAGTTAAGCTGCTAAGATCATACACAGTGGCAAGAACACAGATCTATCGCCAAGCGCAGATTTAAGCTCAGAACAAGGTTATAGGGTAGCAACGCAGGTTTCAGGGGGATGACTTGACCAACGCCTATGTTCTTCCACCCAGGGAGTTTCTCCCGTCTGGTTGGCCAAATCGAGTACTACTCCTCATGATTGATGACAACCCTGTAAATAGTTTTGTCTTCCTGTTCCCCTCTAGCCGTAGTATTTAGCTTCTTCTTCTATTTTACCACACATTCCGCTCAGTAAAGCAGAGTTTGGTCCCATTTGGGTGTACTCTGTCAATTGAACAGGTTGTCCGAGGCGCAAAGACGCACATGATCCGTAAAGGCCAGATGCAAGACAGTCCCTTCCCGAGTAGTTAACGTTATCGTATAATAAAAATCAAATTATACCAAGGAGACAGTGAATGAAATTTGGTATTGCGATCCCTAACTGCCACGGCGATTATGCGGATATTCATCTGGTAGCGCAGGTAGCGCACGAGGCTGAAGAGGCTGGTTGGGATGGCTTCTTTTTGTGGGATCACATTGGTGATAAATGGGGAGATGAAGTGAGCGATCCCTGGGTCGTGCTGGCGGCAATGGCGATGCGGACACAGCGTATCAACCTGGGAACGGCAGTAACACCGGTTACGCGACGTCGACCCTGGAAATTGGCCCGTGAGGTCGTGACGTTGGATCATCTTTCCAATGGTCGCATGATTTTAGGTGTTGGTACAGGTGGTGGCATCGAATACGTTAACTATCATGAAGCGGCAGATAGCAAAACATATGGTGAGCAACTGGATGAGGCATTAGAGATTCTCTCATTATTGTGGAGTGGTGAGCGTATTTCTTATCAAGGCCAGTATTATCAACTGGACAATGTGCGTCATTTGCCACGCCCAGTACAGCAACCACATATTCCTATCTGGGTGGGGGGTGTCTGGCCAAATAAGAAGCCAATGCGTCGTGCCGCCCGTTGGGACGGCGTATGCCCGATTGGTAAAGGTATGAGCCATACCGAGCAGATGACCCCTGAGCAAGTTAGTGAATGTTTCAGGTATGTGCGCTCACAACAGAGTAGCGAGCGTCAGAGTCAGCCATATAGTATGGTGCAGTGGGGAAACCTGACAGGAGATCGCACTTACGATGCAGCCCTTGTTTCAGCATATGCAGAGGTCGGCGCAAACTGGTGGATCGAGAGTATCACCTGGGAGCGAGGCTCCCTACGAGAAATGCGCCCATTTATTCGGCAAGGCCCTCCAATTCGCTAAGCCGTTCACGCTTCACACAGCCCTCTTAGCGGATATTGTCAGGTTCCTGAAACACTGGAATCTGGAAACCACGTTTGAAGAAAACCGAGTCCATCTGGCCATCAAGACACAGCAGCAATGGCCAGATCTGGCAATCGAGCGTACTTACTACACAATCTCTCTTCTTAACGACCACATCCCCAAACCAACCGTCACTAATGCCGAAAATGCCAGCACGCTTATATCGAGACCGAGCTGTTGCGTCGAACTGTAGAAGATCGACATCTCCAGCGCGTGACGCCCATAGGTCAGCGGGATAAACTCCGCAATATTCTGGAGCCAGCCCGGTTCAAAGGCCAATACTCCGAGACCTCCTGCCAGGAAAAACAGGTAGAGCGACACATTGATCGAGACCGCCGTAACCGCCTGGATACGCTGCAAAGCAGCCCCCACAGCAACCCCCAGTCCCGCACTGAAGAGTGCCATCAGTGCGATTGTTAGTAGCGCACTGAGCCAGTAGATGCCCTGTGGCTGCGTCCAGCCAAGCAGATCGCCCAGCAGCAGCACGAGTATACCGAGCGTGAAGCTGATCACAAAGCCCGCCAGCACTTTTCCTACAATGATCGCTCCCCGTGGCACTGGAGACAATAATAACTCTTTCACTGTGCGGCTTTCCCATTCCCGTGCTGTCGCTACCCCCCCATTGACCAGTCCGCTGATTGTCAGCAACAGTACAATCGTCGGCAAAACGCTATACTGGAATAGTTCAATATCGCGCTGGCGTAAATTCTGTTCTTGTAGTGTCACTTTGATCGGACTGGCACTCCCTTGTGCCTGGTAAAACTGCGTAATCGCGTCTGGCACAGCGCGGCGGATATCGTTTGTGAAATCCAGGTTAAGGTTGTTGACTTTGACAATCACTGACACACTTTCGTGAGCGTTGACGCGTTGCGTCAAATCAGCGGGTATGGTGATGATCGCCACCACCTTGATTGAATTGTACAATGCCTGTGCCTGCTGCGACGTGGCATCCGTAATACGGAACACATCGGCCTGATGGATGATGTGCGCCATTTGGACACCCTGCGTGCCATGATCCAGGTTCACTAAGGCGACAGGACTACGCCCAACGACTACCGATCCCAGAGCGCTGACCAGCAAGAAGGCAAGCGATGGCACAAATGTCACGGCCAGCGTCGTTGGCTGGCGCAGCCATACACGCAGATCCTTGCTGAGAATCACCCATACAGTCCGAATAAATTCAACAAACATCGCTCTTCTTCTTTCCCTCAATGAGCCAGCGTACTACGCCACAAGGTCACTACCGCCAGCAGGAGAAACACCAACCCGAAAATGCATAGGATCAACAGGTTGCCGCCCAGACCATAGGTGTTCAACGTGAAGCCATGGAAAGCGTATTGCTGTAATACAATCGCATAGTAGATCGGAAAAATTTGCGCGATCACTTGCACTGGCGGCGTGGTAAACGAGATTGGGCCGAACGCGCCACTCAGAAAAAACAGTGGAATGGCTGTACCAAACGCCAGCGCAATTACAGGTTGGCGCTGCTTCAACAAATTCCCCAGCCATGTCCCCAGAGCGATGAAGACGAGCAGGCACAGTACGGCAAAACCGATTACTTCAAGCCAGTGAACTGGCCAGACGCCGACCACCAGGATCAGCACCGACAGCACAATGATCACCGCAGCAAGGCTTAAGACGAATGCTCCTAGTATCTTTCCCACGATCACCGACCAGCGACTGGCTGGAGACAGCAGCAGTTCTTTGATCGTCGCGTTCTCCCATTCGCGTGCCGAAGCTGGAGCCGATTGTAAGAGGGCACCAAGCACCAGACTGATTACCAGGATGGAGACCGAGAGGTAGGGGATGTAGTTGGTATCCTGAGCATACTGGTCTCGTTCGTCGAGTGTAATGTTCACCACATGCGGGAACGCCTTTGCGTAGAACGTCGTGATTGAGAGTGGCACTGCACGGCGGATATCATTGGTGAAGTCGGTATTGAGATTATTGATCTGCACACCCACCTGTACTGGCTGATTCTGCTGGATGCGCGTATCAAAATCGACGGGAATAGTGACAACAGCGACAATTTTGCCAGCGTGGATGAGATCATTGGCTGTGGTAGCACTCGTTTGTTGCAAGAGGAATGAGTGCGCGTGGCTCATGGCGTCATAGAATTGCCGGGCATACGGGCCGGTATCATTCATCACTACTGCCGTTGGTGCCTGACCACCCGACAGGACAAACAAGCTTAAGAGGATAAGAACGTTGACCGGGACGAACACGCTCAAAATTGTGAATAATCGCTCGCTCAATGCACTTTTGATATCCTTTTTCATGCAGGCCCAAATAACCCGTAGCGTGTAAGCTGCTTCCTGTAGCATATCATTGCCCCCTAATCGCGTAGCGCCGTTCCGGTGAGGCGCAAGAAAATTTCGTCCAGCGTCGGCTCATGCACAGAGATATCCTTGATCTCACCCTCTTGTGAGAGGATATTGATCACTTGTGGAACGACACCGTGATTGCCCAACGTGCTGATTTTCAGGTATGTCCCGTTCTGTGTCACGACATTGACTCCCGGCAGTGAACGTATCTGCTCCACATTCTCGCTTGGCTGCATCGTCTCAATGTCGATTACGCTACCGCCGTAGATGCGCCGCAAGTGATCAGGTGTATCGACGGTGATCAGCTTGCCGTGATCGATGATCGCAAGGCGCCCACACAACGCCTGTGCCTCTTCCAGGTAGTTTGTGGTGATCAGAACGGTTTTTCCCTGGTCGCGCTGAGCAAGAATATAATCCCAGATCGCTCTGCGTGCCTGCACATCCACGCCAAGCGTCGGTTCATCGAGATAGATGATCTGCGGATCGTGCAGAAGTGCACGCGCCAGTGCCAACCGACGTTTCATGCCACCGGAGAACGTGCCGACACGCGAATCCTTGCGATCAAGCAGTTGCACCAGTTCCAGCAATTTCTTTATGCGCTCTTTCTTCTCTTTGCGCGGAATGCCGAACAGGTCAGCGTGAAAATCCATGTTCGTCCAGGCAGTCAGTTCCTCGTAGAGTGCGGTTTCCTGCGGCACAGCACCGAGGATGCGCCGTACATGGCGTGTCTGGTGGCGTACGTCGTAGCCCATCACACGCACATCACCGCTTGTGGGTCTCATCAAGCCGCTGATTATGTTGATAGTCGTCGTTTTGCCTGACCCGTTCGGTCCCAGCAAACCGAAGATCTCACCCTGTTGTACTGTCAACGACATGTGATCGATGGCCCGGAACGTGCCAAACGCCTTGCACAGATCGACAATTTCGATGGCGACATTATCCGTTGGATCGACCACAGGCGCTACTTGCGTATGATCTTTGTTCATCAGATTGCCCTCTTTTCTGGTGTTGTAAACTGTTAAACCATGTATTATCGAGTCTACAGATTACGCTCATTCATACTCGTATTTCCTTGCGTACCTTCGCACATGACGTCCCTGTGCCATTGCTACTCGCATTTCACCACGATTTTGGCCTTCCTGTACAACATTTGTCTGTAATCGTTCCTCAATATACGCAGCCAGTAATTTAATTGTGGGATAAGTAAGCAAATCAATGAGGAGCAAAGAACTGCCTACTTCATGCTGTAGGCGACGATGTATTTCTATGAGCTTCAAAGAGCTTCCACCACAATCAAAAAAGTTATCATGAATGCCTATTCTATCAACCTGCAAAACCTGAGACCATATAGCTGCAATAGCCTGTTCAAGTTTTGAGTATGGAGCAGCGAAGGAGGCTTCAGGAACTAGACGATGGGACATTTGCTCTTGCAAAAAAGACTTTTGCCGATTTAGTTTTCCATTTTCCGTCAGTGGAATCGTATTAATAAGATAAAATGCAGTCGGAATCATGGCCTCTGGTAATGAGTGTGAGAGGTATCTGCGCAGTTCAGTACTTGTTAGGGACGAAGTCTCATCATCTGGTACAATATATGCTATGAGCACAGAGCCAGTATTTTCCTCCTGGGCAAGAACCACAGCATCGCGTATCGCTGGATGTTTACTCAGACATGCTTCAATCTCGGCTGGCTCGATTCGAACGCCGCCTATTTTTACCTGCTTATCGACCCTACCAAGAAACTCAAGTGTGCCATCTGTACAAAATCTGGCTCTATCGCCAGTACGATACAAACGCTCACCTTTGGTGAAGGGGAAAGGATGGCTGATGAAACGCTCAGCAGTCAAGTCAGGCCGATTGACGTATCCTCGGGCAAGCCCTATACCACCGAGGAACAGCTCTCCAGGCACTCCGATGGGCGTCGGCTGCAAGTAGCGATCGAGTATATAGATCTGCATATTGCTGATAGGGCTACCAATAGGAACGGACTCTCGGCTATCATGAGGATCGCATTGCCAGGCGGTTACATCGATGGCTGCTTCGGTTGGTCCATAAAGATTGTAAAGATTGGTCTGAAATATCGCGAAGAACTCTGCCTGAAGTTCTCTTGACAGGACCTCACCACTGCAAATTACCCGTCGTATAGCATTACAACGAGCGACATCTCTGGTTCGCAGGAACATACGCAACATTGAAGGCACAAAGTGAACCGTTGTGATCTGCTGCCGATAAATCACATCAACAAGATAGGAGGGGTCTTGATGCCCACCGGGGCGTGCCAACACGATGCAAGCTCCAGCGATTAAAGGCCAGAAAAATTCCCAACCAGATACATCAAAGCTTATGGGAGTTTTCTGTAACACCCGGTCCTCTGGCTGAAGTTGGTAGATCTCCTGCATCCAAAGCAAGCGATTTGCCAAACCCTGGTACGTGTTCTGAGCTCCCTTTGGTGTTCCTGTCGAGCCAGAAGTATAGATGATGTACATCAAGTTCTCGTCGGCGATCTCAGTGTTCGGATTTGAACAGGGCTCTTCAGCACAATGTTCATGTGTATCGACATAGATGACACGGATAGATACAGATTTATGAGGTTGGGCAATAGTATGCTTTGTAATAAGGAATGCCAACTTGCTATCGTTCATCATATATGCAAGACGTTCGGGGGGATAATCGGGGTCAAGAGGAAGATAGGCTCCTCCCGCCTTCAGGACCGCCAGCAACGAAACGACCAATTCAGGTGAGCGTTCCAGGCATATACCAACCAGAACTTCGGGGCCGACTCCCAGACGACGTAGAAAGTGAGCCTGCTGGTTGGCTCGCTCATTAAGCATATGAAATGTCAACTGCACATCCTCGAAGACCAGGGCGATGGCATCGGGCGAGTGCTCGACCTGTGCTTCGATACAACAATGAACATGTCTTTTCCTGGGTAGCTCTTCTTTCCACTCACGCAAGAGTAAATGAGCCTCACGATCAGTTAAGAGGGAAATGGTACCAATGCGTTCTTCCGATTTCTCGGTGAGACACCGCAGGAGTATCTGAAAGTGCTCTGACATTTGCTGAATTAACGCCGGATCAAAGGCATCCGTTCTGTATTTAAAGGCCCCAACCAGGGATGGTCCTGCACCAAAAATCTCTAATTCTAGATCAAATCTGGCCTCTTGTTGCTCAATATTAATAAGTTGCAAAGGGAGGTGATCATCCTTGTGATTACCACAAGTTGCCTCCTGATCAAATCCCTCCATCAAAGAGAAAAGACCGCTGCCAGGGTCATCACCCCGCATACTTTCATTGAACCCTACCTCGTTGGGGTGAATAAGTTGGGCCAACGTCTTTGCATCAAAGCGCTGCTGGTTCTGCAACACAATGAGGACATCGAATAATGGATTGCGAGTTGGATCTCTTTGCACGTGCAATCTGTTGACCAGTGTTGAGAATGGAAATGACTGGTGTGCTAATGCGTCACATACGGTTTGGTATGTCGCCTGAAGATGCTCACTGAATGTTGGATTGCCAGAGAGATCTGTTCTCAACACCACTGGATTGACGAAATATCCGACCTGAGAGGCAAACTCAGCCTTTTCTCTTCCAAGACTGGGTGAACCTATATGGAATACGTCCTGTCCACTATATCGTTGGAGCAATACCTGTAACGAGGCTACAAGTAGCGTAAAAAATGTCACATGCTCTCTCTGGGCCAGTTGACGGAGGCGACTTGTCATCTCTGTTGAGCAACGAAATGTACATACTCCTGCTCGCACTCCTCTAAGTACTGTGCGAGGACGATTAACCGGTAACTCCAACAACGGAAGCTCACCGCTCAACTGGTGTTTCCAATAATCCCACAATTGTTCTCCAGATGGGCTAACGAGCATATCCTGTTGCCACCGTACATAGTCAAAGTAAGTACTCGTAAGTGGTGGCAGTTGAGCTTTTTTCTCAGTGGTCTCAGCCTTCATAAGCTGGCATAGCTCATCCAGTAGAATAGCATAGGACCAGCCATCGATAACAATATGGTGAGCGGTAAGCAGTAACAAGTCTGGAAAGGGGGCACGCCTGATCACCTGAAATCGCACGGCTGGACCGGTAACTAGATTGAAGGGGCAACCGATGAGTTCCCTGATCAGGCTATGACATTGCTCATTCGTCATATGGGTAGCGCTAATCACCTCAAACGCTACTTCCTGACTTCGATGGACAACCTGTTCTGGCTGCCCCTCATTATCCCTATACGTAGTGCGAAAAACAGGATGACGATCAATTAAGACCTGGCAGACTCGTCGCAACGCCTCATCATCCAGAGTACAATGAAGAAGACAAGGCATCACTTCATTGTAGGAAGCACTGCCAGGATACAGGTTATAGAGAAACCAGAGAGCCTTCTGTCCCTCCGATAGAGGATAACTCACGGTCTGCCAGTTGGCCCGCTCCTCAATCAATCGTCTCAGGCGTTCACGTTTATTTTCCTGCGGCTGGAGCTGTTGATTATTCACTGAACCCACTCATAGCCTCCTTTTCTTTTGAGAAACCCGCAAGCAATTTATCGACCTCAGCATCCGAGAGATCATCCAGACGATCAAGCAGAAGCAACTCATGAAGCGGATCAAGGTCCTGACCATCGTCTACTACAGTTGCTCCGCCATCCCTACTTACCACTACCGGCTTCTCGCTCACTTCAGCCTTTTGTTTCTCTACCGTCAACATCATATGCTGTATGATCTGTTTACTCATCTCTCCTACTGTCAGGCCTGCAAGTATTACAGTGACAGGAAGCTCAACATTGAGATTGAGTTGGATACGATTTTTGAGTTCGACCGCCATTAATGAATCGATGCCTAACGCTGTCAAAGGTTGATCCTGATCCAGGTGCCCTTTGGTGGAGAGACCTAGTATGCGAGACACATACTCAGACAGAAACTCTTGAACCAGATTGTAGGCTTCACTATGGTTGTCTTCCTCTCTGAGTAGAAGCTTCAGCACACGTGCTGCAGGACTGGTTTCTACCATGTCATCATGGATGTTGCGTTGTTTCGTGAGATGAGCAAAAAAGGATGATCCTGCCGCCGAAGGATAGTGTTCAGCCCAAAGATCTGCATCAAAAGGTATTACGGCCACCTGTGGGTGATGGCTAACTAATAGCTTCCTGAGTGCCTCGAGTCCTTGTTGGGAAGCTATGCTTTGCAGCCCACGCGTTCCTAGCCGTTCACTCAAATTCTTCCTGGCCACCTCTCCAGCTTCGGACCAGGGACCCCAGTTGATACTAACACCAGGTAGGCCCTCTAGCCGCCGCTGGTAAGCCAGTGCATCAAGGAATGCATTTCCCGCAGCATAATTGCCCTGACCAGGCGAACCAAGGAGAGATGCGGCAGAAGAAAACATCACGAAGAAGTCCAGAGGTTCACTGCGTGTCAGACAATGAAGGTTCCAGGCACCTTTGACTTTGGGAGCCATGACCTTCGCAAAGCGATCAGCGTCGAGCTGGACGAGAATGCTATCATCAAGCACCATTGCACAGTGAAAGATACCGCGTAAAGGAGGTGCGACCATGCCATGTAGCCGAGAGAAAACCACTCCCATTTGTTCCTCATCTGCGACATCGGCGGTTTCGATAATGACCTGTGCTCCCATTTCTCGCATCTCTTTAATTTGTGCTTCAGCCTGTGTAGTTGGCGCACGTCTCCCGATCAGGACAATATTTCGCACGCCTTGCTCAGCCATCCAGCGAGCTATCACCAGACCTAATCCCCCCAGTCCACCTGTGATGAGATAGGTACTGTCCGCCCTCAATAGAGAGCCATGCGCATCAGCTCTGATGGTCACTTCCTCTGCTTGAAGAGAGAGCACAACTTTACCAATATGTTTCCCCATAGCCATATGACGAAATGCATTAATTGATTCAGTAATGGGGAAGACTCTAGATGGGAGTAAGCCCAATTCTCCACGATGAAAATGGTGCATAACCTCTCCCAGGACAGAACCGAACAACTGTGGAGCTTCACGTGTACCACTGTCAAGGTTGACCGCAAAAAAGGATAGATTGGAACGAAAAGGATAGAGATTCAGTTGACGATTACTGTAGATGTCACGTTTCCCAATCTCTACAAAACGTCCGTATGAACGTAAAACATCTATTCCTCGCGGGATTGCCTCACCAGCTAGCGAGTTAAGCACGACATCGATGCCCTGATCTTGCGTATAACGGCGAATGTCATCGGCCCATGAGAGTGTATGCGAGTCCATGACATATGTAATGCCTAACGAACGTAAATATTCACGCTTCTCCTCTGTCCCGGCAGTCGCAAAAATTTCCGCTCCGAACAACTGACAGATCTGTACTGCAGCCAGTCCTACACCTCCTGCGGCTGAATGGATCAGAACACGCTCGCCACGTCGTATACGTGCAAGATGGACAAGTGAATAGTAGGCCGTCACGTACGCGATAGGAATGGTTGCAGCTTCCTCGAAACTTATCTCTGGTGGTTTGAAGGCCACACAATACGCGTCGGTTGTAGCATAAGAGCCAATACAATTGGGAGCCAGTGCAACAACCTCATCGCCAATCTTGAATGTATCAACGCCTTCACCAACTGCGACAATGACTCCCGAACATTCAATTCCGAGCGGTCCCTCGAAGCGTCCGTAATTCGGCACCATACCCATGGCTGACATTACATCGATAAAGTTCATCGCGGTGGCTTGCACTTTGATTTCGACCCAACCAGGCAACGGTATCAATCTATTGGTAGCATAGAGCGCAAGACCATCAAGAATGCCTGGTGTAATATTTTCCAATCGGAAGGGGTAGTCAAGAGAAACTGTCATCGTGCGCAATTCCTGCTCGACAGATGCTTGCGTGGTATTACTATGTTCCTGATCGAGGCGAGCTACGAAACGCTCGGTTCCCCGTAATGCAACTTGCAACTCTCGATCACCACGTGATAACTCCTCATAGAGAGCTTGAGCGTCATAGGTGGATCTCTCGTCAGCAAGGTCAACCAGAGTACAATCAAGCGATGGATGCTCATTCGTGATAACCCGACCTAACCCCCATACTGGTGCCTGGCTGACAGAAATATCCTTTTCTCCCTGTATTGTCTGCACACCGCCAGTCACAATCCATAATCGGAGTTCTTTCTCCATTGGATAGATCGCTTGTAAAATGTGTAGTGTGGTTATCACTCCAGGTGCCAGAACCTTCTGAAAGGAGTCCTGCGCTAACTGTTTGGCTTGAGGTATGTCTAAATTCCAGAGATGGATCAACCCACGAAGTGGCATGTGGTATTTAGTTGTGATATCTGTCACCAACTGATGAAACTCATTACCATTGAGAGGATTGATGCGATAGTTGGACGATTGCTCATCAACTTCAAAATATGACCCTTGTCGTACTCGTATTGGATGTCCTCCTGCCTGTGACAGCAATCTGGCAAGGTCTTGTCCGACATTCCCCTCATCTTCAAGAATAATCCAGGTCCCTCCTTCACTACCCGCAGGTTGTGCTTTTACATTTTCTTTAGAAGGTTCCCATTTTTCCCATTGTAAGGTGTAAATCCAATCTTCGATGGAGGACGATTTAAAGTTGTTGATGACCTGATCAATGCGCTGGAGACGCAATCCTTTAACTTCCAGAGCGATCTGCCCATCATCTCCAAATACGAGTACATTGGCGCGCGGCAATCTATCAATAACATTGCTTACATTATCCTCGCTCATGAGACGGACGGCATAGCTCTGCAAAGCTGACGAGGGACGGCACTGCAAGACCATACGCTCAATGCCGACGGGAATATGTACTCCGTTTGCGTGCCCTGCCGCATGTTCTGAGACGATAGTTGCCATGACAACCTGTAAGCAGGCATCAAACAGGGCTGGATGGAGAACGTAGTGCCCAACATCACCAGTAATATCGGCTGGTGGCTGAACCTTCCCTAACGCTTCGCCATTTCCACAGTTCAGCTCAATTACACCCTGGAAAGCTGGCCCATATAACAGACCATGCTGCGCTGCCGTAGCATAGAATTCCTGACTTGAGACTTCAGTATTACAACGCGCATGCAAGTCATCAAGCAACCGGGAAGGCTCATGAGGAAGGGAACTCTGTTCTTGTGCATGATGCTTGATCATTCCCTCTACGTGAAGCGTCCAGGCCCCCGCCTTTGCGGGAGATGTAGTAAGTCGACTAAATATTTTGAAACTCGCCCCTTCGGCCTCATGTTGTTCGATCACGACCTGGATAATTCTCTCAGCCTCGGAGAGAAACAACGCCTTCGCGAATTTCACCTCTTCCAGAATAAAAACCCGCTTGCCAAAGAGCGCTTCACAAGCAACAAATATGGCATCAAGATACATTGTTGCAGGCAGGATCACTGCATCTTGCACCCGGTGATCTTTCAAGTACGGAAGCCTTTCCAGGCTGATCCTCTCCTCCCAGAAATAAATATCAGGATGTGTAGCAGATACCAGGACATCACCAATAATAGGATGCCTGTTACTATGTAAGAGTCGGAAATGCCCTGGTTGATCAGAAGCTTCGATCTGAGAGTCGAAGCTGTACTTCTGATGTTGCCACGGGTATAAGGGTAGTCCAATAACTCTGCCGTGCTGCGGGTACAGGCTCTCCCAATTCACCACCACACCTTTCGCATATAATGTGGCAAGCGATGCCAACATCATTGCCCGTTCATTTTCTTTTCTACGTAAAGTTGGCATTGTAACGATATCCCGGTCAGAATCCAGAATACCCTGTTGAATAGCACTGAGCAGTATAGGGTGTGGACTGATCTCAAGAAAGGTATCATAACCTTGGTCCAGCAAACGTTGAATAACCGGCCAGAATAACACTGGAGAGCGTAAATTACGAAACCAGTATTCTTTATCAAAGCCAGCACCATCAGATTCCTGCCCTGTGACAGTCGAATAGATAGGTGTACTGGCCGCCTGGGGATTGAGAAAAGCCAGTTCGTCCATCAGATCAGTGCGGAGCTGATCTACCTGTGGACTATGGGAAGCAAAATCAACCACAACGCGTCTTACAAAAACACCTCTATTCTCCATGTCCTGTATAAACTGGTCGAGCGTAGTGGCATCACCTGATATCACCGTGGAGGAAGGACCATTGCTAACTGCAACTGAGAGCTGGTTCTCATATTCCTGTAACACTTTTCGTGTCTCATCCAGTGGAAGTCCTACGGTGGCCATTCCACCGCGACCAGTAATGCGGGTTGCCAACTGGCTTCTCCGGCAAATGATGCGGGCGGCGTCTTCCAGACAAAGCGCTCCCGCTATATGGGCCGCAGCGACCTCACCCATGCTGTGCCCGACAACGGCATCAGGTACAATGCCCCAGGAAGACCAGAGTTTGGCCAGAGCAACATCCAATGCGAACAAAACAGGTTGCACAACCTCCAGCCGCGCAATGTGAGAATGATGCTCGTCAGCATGAAGTTCATCTATCAATGACCAGTCTACGAATTTCTGAAATGCCTGTTGACACTCTTCAATCGTTCGCCGAAAAACTGGTTCTTTAGCGAATAGATCCACACCCATGCCGAGCCACTGCGATCCCTGGCCTGGAAAGACAAAAACCACCTTCCGCTTCTGATTTGGTCTAATCCTCCCGCTTGAAATAAATGGATGCGTTTCATCCGCAATAAAAGACTGAAGCCGCTCAGCTATATCGCTAATAGACTGTCCCACCACCGCAAGGCGATGTTCATGGTGCATACGCCGTACACTCGCTGTATAACACACATCTTTTAGATGTAGATCAGAGATATCTGACGCTGACAAGAGAAGCTCCTGGTATTTGACCACCAACGCTTTTAAAGCTTCGCTACTTCGCGCTGATAGCGTTAGAAGGTGCAGATCGTCGTAGACTACTCCCTCTTCTTGTCGAGGAGACTCGGGCACACTCTCAAGAATAACATGTGCATTAGTACCAGAAAGTCCAAAGGAATTGATTCCAGCAAGACGTGTGTCTCCTCTCTCTGGCCAGGACATTACTGTCAGGGGGATCGAGACAGGGATTTTCTCCCAGGGAACTCTGGTGTTCGGGTGATTGAAGTGGAGACTGGGAGGGATATTTCTATGTCTGAGCGAGAGGGCCACTTTGATGACACTGGCTATTCCTGCGGCTGACTCTGTATGCCCTATATTCGTTTTGATGCTTCCCAATAGGCAAATATCGTCCTCTGGTCTCCCTATCGCAAGTATACGTCCAAGTGTTTCAATTTCAATTGGGTCGCCCACTTGTGTCCCTGTACCATGAGCCTCCACATACTGTAACCTCCCAGGTTCTATCCTGGCGCTATGACAGGCAGCACGTAATACGGCAGCTTGCCCAGCACTGCTGGGTGTCATCAGTAACCCTCCACTACGACCATCATTATTAACCGCACTCCCCCGGATAACAGCATAGATGCGATCTTTATCTTGAAGGGCTGCACGTAATTTTTTCAGGACAACCACTCCAGCTCCATCACTCCGTATGAAACCATCCGCAGTTGCATCACCAAATTTGCACCGACCATCTGGTGCCAACATACCCGATTGCGAGAAACAAATATTTAATGTTGGCATAAGGACGAGATTTACTCCACCAGCCAGTGCAAGCTCACACTCATTCTGTAAGAGACTCTGACATGCCTGGTGCACAGCCACTAGTGACGAGGAACATGCAGTATCAATGGTCACACTTGGCCCTTGAAAGCCTAAAGCGAACGAAATACGACCCGCAGCCATAGCACCTGAGATACCCACACTAGCATATACATCAAAGAGACTGGGATGCTGCACCAGGAGATCCTTATAGTCATTATTGATCAAGCCAACAAAGACTCCTGCCTTCATACCTGAAGTAGTTTCGGAAACCAGTCCTGCATCCTCCATCGCCTCCCATGCCACCTCCAGCAAAACTCGATGCTGAGGGTCCATTCGTAACGCCTCGCGTGGGGATATAGAAAAAAAGGCATTATCGAAACCATAGGGATCGGATATAAATCCTCCCCGACGTGAAACAAGTTTGCCAGGTATCGCCGGGCGCGGATCGTACATGGCATCTACATCAAAACGATCCGTTGGAATATCAGTGATGGCATCCACGCCGTTGCGGAGTAACTCCCAAAATTCCGTGGGACCATGAGCACCCGGAAAACGGCAGCCAATACCAATAATAGCAATAGGCTCTGAGTCCGCTGATTCTCCATCAACCTGGATCTCTGGGGCTTCCGGTATATTGAATACCTTTGTACTATTCGACGAAGGAAACGGTGGCATAATTCTGAACTCCAATAACTACAATCTATATCTCATCTAGTCCGCACTGCTATCAGTAACGTTTCTCAACACGCATTACTACTGCTGTATCAGGATGAAGAGTAACAGCCACTTTGGGTTCAATAACCTTGTTGGACACTGGTAGCAATCGATATTTTTGGACCACAGTCGCAAGAATTAGTATAAGCTCCATCAGGGCAAATCTATAGCCAATGCAGGTTCTGGGACCTACTCCGAAAGGGAAATATGCGCCATGCAGTAAACGATTTTCAAATTCAACGCTCCATCGGGTGGGTTTGAATGTATCGGGTGCTTCAAAGTAGCGTCCATCTCGGTGCAATACCCAGGGACTTGCGAGGACAGTTGTGCCAGCAGGAACTGCATAATCACCAATCAAGCAATCCTTCAGCGCAGTTCTGCCAATCAGAGTAGCCGGAGGATATAGTCGCAGAGCTTCATTGACAATCATCGCCGTATACTTCAATGCAGATAGATCCTCCACAGTGGGAGGTCGATCGCCTAGAACTTCGTCCAGTTCCTTTTCTAACAGCTCATTGATTTCTGGATGGCGGCCCAACAGGTAAAAAATCCACGATAACGTCACTGCTGATGTCTCATGACCTGCCAGGAAGATCGTCAAGGTTTCATCTCGCACCTGTTGATTGGTCATACCATTTCCCTCTTGATCATGAGCGTTTAAAAGCTCCGAGAGGAGATCTTGCCCACCTGCCGCAGAAGGACGACGGTCGTCAATAATGCGGTACACAATCCGGTCAAGCATACCAATGGCACGACGCAGTCTTATATTAGCTGGAGTAGGCACCCATCCTGGTAGGAATAGCTGAAGGCTATTCCAGATTGCATTAATCTCTTCTCGGGCTGCATTGACAGTCGTTGCGAGTTCTTGTCTATCTTCCTGTATCTCTGTCTTCAACAGACAATGGGTGACGATATCAAGGGCAATTTGTAACATATCCTGGTCAATTTCGCGAACTTCTCCAGATGACCAGGTATCTGTCCTGCTCTGTGTAAGCGACACCATATCAGCCCCATATCTTTCAATGCGCTCTCGATGAAATGCTGGCTGAATCATTCGCCGCTGTCTGCGCCAGTGATCACTATCACTTGTGATAAGCCCATTTCCAATAAGCCGACTCAGTACTCTATAGGCATCGCTCTTGGAGAAATTCTGCGCTTGAGTGACAAGAAAAGCTTTGACATAGTCAGGATGATTTCACAAATATTGCAGGCTTGTGGGCTAAGCGCAAAGAAAAAATGTCTCCATATGTAGAGGCAGCATTACTCAAGAAGCCGAGCATATCTTCGCGAAAGTACAAAAGATGTCCAGTGATCGCTTTTGGCTTTGGACCAGGAGGGATTTTGGCTCCGGTCGACATATTAATCATTCTCCATTCTCTACATAGATCAATCTCGATATTAAAGAGAGAACCAACCCCTGATTCAAACTGACTCCATCTGACCTCTTATCCCCTTTAGACCACACTTTTGATATTCATGAGCAGGCGGTCACGTGGACTCAACGAAATCAAGGGTTGGGGAACGACAGGAAGACCCCCAACCAGACTAAAATGGAAGCGTTGAGCCAACATAGCCAGAATCAGGACGCCCTCTGCTTTTGCCAATTCACTGCCAACACAATATCGTGGACCTCCACCAAATGGGAAGTAAGCATAAAGCGGATGTTTTGATGCACTCGTCGGGGAGAAACGCTCGGGATCGAAACCTTCGGGATTAGGCCAGAACTGGGAATGACGATGTGTCAGATACGGAGAGAGAAAAATAAATTTTCCACGAGGAATATGATAGCCTCCTATGGTATCATCATTCACAGCCACACGTGCAATGATCCACGCCGGAGAGTACAGGCGTAGAGCTTCCTCAAAAACCATCTTTGTGTAGGAGAGTTCAGGCAAATCTTCCGCTGTTGGTGTACGACCACCGAGAACATCAGACACTTCACTACGCATACGACGATCAATCTCAGGATGCAGCGAAAGACAGTAACAGGCCCACGCCAGCGCATTCGCAGTTGTTTCATGTGAGGCAAAAAGGAGTGTCACTACCTCATCTCGGAGTTCTTTCACGCTGAGGCTCTCACCGGTCTCTTCATCACGTAATTCCAGTAGCATAGATAGGACATCATTCGTACCAGTTGGCTTGAGTTTTCGCTCTTTGATGATTTCAAGGACAATATTGTCCAGATCTACCAACGCCTTTTTAAACTTCAATGTTGAAGGGAGAGGTAAGAAATCAGTAACACTAACTAACTTCAACATGTTCTCGTTAATGTGCTTCTGTATTATCATGCCTGTACTGCGTATAGTATTCACATTGCTCTTCACGTCGACGCCAAAAAGTACACTGGCTCCAATACACAGCGACAGCACCTTCATTGCGTCTAACATGTCAATTGGTTGACCCACTTCTGTATAAGAAGACCAGCCATCCAACGCATCTGCCGTCATCTCCGTTATGCGGGTGATCATTGCTGCTATGCGTCCTTTATGGAGAACAGGCTGTATGAGTTTGCGTCGTTGCCGCCAGAGGTCTCCATTACTCGTGATCAATCCATCACCCAGCAAGGTCTTCAGGTTGCCATTAAATCGCTGATCTCTTATATAATTGCTCGCATACGTTTGGAGAACATGTTTCACATGATCCGGATGGACAATTAAGTAGGCTGTGGAGGTCCCACCCATACGGAAACGCACCACATCGCCATATGTATGCCAGTTCTGCACAAACGCCTGTAACAGATCGCGACGAAAATCCAGCAAACTACCTAATATGGGGTGCCCTCTTGGACCCGGTGCGGAACGTGTGCTGTTACCATCGCTTTGACTCTCATCTTGTTGACGTGCCATCGTATCAAAGCTCCTCTAACTTTTTATCTATTTGCTTTTCCTGGTTTTCTCTCTAATAGACTATTGCACTGAGATGCAAGAAAAATAGCTACATGACCGCGAGTCCAGAGTTTGTAGAAATGAAAGGATGACTGAAGCGCGCCTGACAGGCCTTCAAGATCATCTGCAAGATTATCGAAAACTCCTTTACGGTTAGCTAAGTGGAGCATATATCGCCCTAAAGGAGAATACATAGCACCCTCACCCAAAATAGTTACCCCGAAAAGCACTCCATTATCACTCAACAATGGCTTGAGATTCTCAAAGACCCGACTGGCCTTAAGAGAGATTGGCCCCGGTAAACAGTGAAGAACGGAGCATAGACCTATTGAGTCAAAACGTTCTCCACTATAAGGGAATGGTTCGAGAATATTTTCCTGTTGTATGTGAGGGTGAAATCGTCGCAATCGTGTACGAGCCACTTGCAGCGAATTCATATTCGCATCTATAAGCAGAACATAAGGCTGGGGTACTGGAAAGCGACATTTTGTAAGAAAAAAACCAGTTCCAACGCCAATATCTGCGTGTCGGCTGCCTGCATATTTGTTGTACAGGCGCAATATAATATCTTTAGGACATCCCCATATCCATCGAAAAGCAAATCTCAGTACAATCCAATCATAGACAGCCAGGTATAGTGGTGTGTAGATAGCCTGCCCTCTAAGCGCTTGTTTTTCTTCTGACGTGTTGGGCTTTCTGTGCATCTTCTACTAGCCCCCCACATTCGAGGCTGCAAGAAGTTCCTGCAATAGAGGTGAAATCAATCCAAGACCAGGCTCATTCAATATCGTATAGTGACTCCCTGGTACATTATGGATAATCATTTGGCCTGTGGTAAGCGGTCTCCATCCCAGTTCTTCAACATGTTCTGGTAAATAAATGCGAAGAAGTTGCTTTAGTTCATCAGGCTGAGGCTCACTGGCGCGAAAGATTACAATATCTCCATCATAAGATGCTGGGGGTGGTAGATATTGCCGGAGAGCACGAAAATGGATCTTCCAGGCGTTGAATAGCTTGGTAGCATCATTAAGATTGAGCCATTTGGGTAATAAGGACGATCTTTTAAGATGTTCGATCACCACTGTAAAGTCTTCTTCCTCGATATATTGCCTGATCGCATCACTATTGCTGATCTTAACGTTAAGACCCGAGTACATATGCAACACCAGAGGGAAGGCTCTAAGAAAATCCCTCTCTTCCGGGTCACTCCTATAGTAGTGATAGGAAAATGGAGGATGGCTATCAAAAAAAATGAGCGGTCCTACAGATGCTCCTCGCTGACGCAACTGTCTGGCCATTTCGAATGCAACATTTCCACCGTATGACCAGCCACACAAAAAATACGGACCATCAGGTTGATGAGAGATCAATGTCTCAACGTATGCAAGAGCGCATTCTTCAATCGTTGTGAATTCTTTTGCTCCATAATAGCCTGGTGACTGAAAACACCATACGGGTTGATCAGGACCAAGGTGTTCAGCCAACCCAAGGTAGCATAACACGAGACCTCCCGAGGGGTGAATACAGATCAGCGGCTTTCTTTTTCCAGTCGCCTGCATAATTACAAGAGGGGAGTTACCTGACACTGAGCCTATGGATTCCTCTCTGATCCTTGCCTCGATGACCACACTTAAGGATGCTATGGTCGAAGCCTCTATGATATCGCGTATCTCTAAGCGTACGGCCAAACGTGTACTGATACTATCAAGCACATCGAGAGCCATTAAGGAATCTCCTCCAAGGTCGTAGTAGTCGTCGAAAACTCCAATTCCTTCTATGCCAAGGCGTCCGCGCCAGATCTCGGCTACTATCTCCTCAGTTGGTGTTCGAGGACTCACAAAACTGTCTGGTGCTCCAGGACGACGGTATGTCATAGCAGGTGTCACTGCTTGCGGGTAACTCTTTAGCTCCTCAGAAGCATATTCAAGCCAATATCGTTGTCGCTCAAATGGGTATGCAGGCAACCGCACTCGATGTGGGCCGGCTGCTTCGTGCATGTTCTCCCAGTTGATTTCATAGCCCAGGCTCCACAAATATCCAAGAGTAGTAAGTGCCTGAGCTTGACTATACATCTCCTCATTTTCCGAAGCTTGAGATAGAACAGGTAAAATGAGTTGATGTGGGCGTAGCTCATGTTGTTGACGAATGAGCTGCGAAATAGTACGACCTGGGCCTATTTCAAGAAACACATAAGGTGTCCGTTCCATCAAGGGCACTCAACCCTTGTGAACTTGCCAGTTCATCTTGCAGCAGCAACATCCAGTGTTCAGAATCAGTTGCCTCTTCGTCAGTGATCCAGGTCCCAGTGATGTTTGAAATAAATGGAATCTTAGGAGCTTTTAATAGCACCCCTACCATTGCCTGCATATAGCATTTACGCACTTGCTCTCTTCCTATAGAAGCAGGAACTCCTTCAGCCAGATCTTGCAAATATTGTTGGTAGCAAACGACGATGGCAAGTGCATCTTCCAGACGAAATACACCAGCAATACAGGCTGCCACTAGTTCACCTACCCCATAGCCGATCATTGCTTTTGGATATATTCCCCAGGCCATCCAAAGCCGAGCTAGACTGTATTCGAACACAAACAACGCTGGCAAGGCAAATGAGGACGATACCGTATTCATTGGTTTATGTTCTACAGTATGAGAAGTAAGCATCCACTGCTGAAGATCAGGGCCTATCTCTGACCTCAAAATTTTGGCACAACGCTCAACCCAGATACGAAACTCTTTCTGCGTAGAGTAAAATCTTGCAGCCATAGGAATATCGACGCTTCCTTCTCCCGAAAACAAAAAGGCCGTATCGTAGCTCCCACCTTCCTCAGTACATGTATGCACTCGTGCTCGATCACGCATCTGCAAGAGTCGAGCCGCCTCGATACTATCGGATGATACAAGGAAACGCCGATGTTCAAATCTTTTACGACCAGCTTGAAGCGTAAAAGCAATATCTGCTAGCGAGATTTCTGGTGAAGACACAAAATATTCTGCCAGACGATCTGACATAAGCTCTAGAGCATTAGTGCTCCTGGCAGATAAAATACGTAATTGCGGGCATTTTATCATTCGTGTATTTTGATATTGCGATGTTTCCTCCAATACAACATGAGCATTTGTACCTCCAATACCAAAAGAACTTACACCAGCACGTAGCTTACCCGCACCTTCCCAGTCCAGAGCCTGGTAGGGAATGAAAAACGGGCTCTGGTCTAGCTTCAGAAGAGGATTGGCTGAATGAAAGTGGAGGTTCGGTGGAATCTTGCGCTTGCTAAGTGAGAGAGCAGCTTTAATTAGTCCAGCAATACCAGCCGCAGCATCCAGGTGCCCAATATTTGTCTTAACGGAACCAATTGCGCAGGGTGGTCGATCAGGCCGAAATTCACTAAATACTTTACGTAACGCGGCAAACTCGACAGTGTCACCAAGCCGTGTACCAGTTCCATGAGCTTCAATATAAGTAATGGTATCAGGATTGATTCCAGCTACCGCCAGCGCCTCGGCGATAACACTCGCCTGACCAGAAACGCCTGGGGCTGTATAGCCCATTTTATTTGCGCCATCATTGTTAATTGCGGAGCCCTTAATCACAGCCCATATCTGGTTACCTTCTGTGAGAGCATCGCTCATGCGCTTTAGCAGGACGACTCCAACACCATTGCCACCTACCGTCCCTTGAGCATTCGCATCAAAAGCTCGACAATGCCCGTCTGGCGAAAAGATATGCTCCTTCTGGTAAACATAACCAACCCGGTGAGGTACACGAATTGTCACACCTCCAGCCAGAGCCATATCACACTCACCATTCAATAAACTCTGGCAAGCCATATGTACCGCAACCAAAGAAGTAGAACAGGCTGACTGGACAGTTACACTTGGTCCGGTCAAATTGAGCTTATAAGATACTCTTGTAGAGAGAAAATCTTTTTCGTTGCCAATGAGGATAGGCAGAATATCACTAATTGTTCCACTCTGCTGGAGCATGGCAAGACGCGCCAGCATATACGTATTACTACTTATGCCAGCGTATACCGCTACTCGACCTTTATAGCGATCTGGATCATGGCCACCATCCTCCAATGCTTCCCAGCAACATTCAAGGAACAAGCGGTGTTGGGGATCTAGCAACTCTGCCTCATGCGGGGATATATTGAAAAAGGAGGCATCGAATAGATCTATGTCTTGTAAAACGCCTGCGGCTCTCACATAATCGGGATTAGTCAGCAATTGCGAGGGCACACCATTTTTCGCACATTCTTCGATGGAGAACCGCTCGATCGACTCAACCCCGTCCACCAGATTTTGCCAGAAAGTTTCAAGGTCATGCGCACCTGGGAAACAACAGGCCATGCCGATAATGGCTACATCTGAAGCAGAAACCATAGAATTCAGATAACTCATCCTGGCCTTTCCAACCGAGATGGCTTTGGACCATATCTTAACCGCTCTCTTCTTTCGGCCATGGTAAGCAACAGAGTAAAAGCATAATTAAGAATAAAATAAACCTTTAGCCTTATCATCTATATCTTAATCTGGCCGTCTTGCAATGATTGAGGTATTCTAGAGTATGTATGGCTTCAAAGCAGCCCCCTTTCAACCATCATTGGGTCTGCTCATGGGGGCTGGTCATGTGCCATTGTGCGCAGGTTCGTATGATACAGCGCAAACCATTGAAGACTTAGGTCTCTTTGGGGTGCTTCTTCTGTCATCAACATCAAATATGGGGCTTTGTAGCCCCATTCTTCATTGCTTATATCACTGGGATAGGATTTTCCTTTTACATCCTATAGTTTACCAAAAGTTCATAACAGAATTGGAGGAGAGTATACATTTTTCCATATGAAAAGTCAATCATAGTAGATGTTCTCTGTTACTGTCCATAGCCATGAACTCCTGACCATCAAGCTCGAACGCGGCGCGCCTCACTGTTCCTTCTGGTCCCTTGAGGCAACTTTTCCTCCCCAGGTAACTTGTCAACGTGCGAAGGGGATTTGTCTTCTCTGCTGACTATTCGAGCGTGATCGCTCCACTTGCGGAATCGATATGAATCTTGACGGCGGTCAGCGGCAGTTGTGCTGGCCCCTGTAAGACCGCCGCCTGATGAGTTGGATCATATTGTGCTCCATGGCATGGGCAAATCAGATGCCCGCTACCAGGATCGTAGCCAACTTCACAGCCTGCGTGTGTGCAGATCGCGTCGAAAGCGACGAATTGCTGGTTGGGCAGATCGAATTCATACCCAGGATCACCCGTGCCTGGAATGGTAAAGGTCACAGCACTGTTTTCTGGAACCGCCTGGACCTGAGTAATGGTGGGCCGGTGGAGGGACTTCCCAATCCAGTGGTTCCATTGCTCGTCGCTCCGCTGAGGTCGTCGTGCCTGGACGCCCAAAGAGATGGAGGGTGGGCTCACGAGTGCCAGACCGATCACACTCACGCCCCCGACCACCAGCCCTTGCAGGAAGGTGCGACGCTTCTCGCGACGCTGCCGGAAAGCGGCGAAACGTTGGTTCTGTGGTTTCCTTGGGGAATACCTGGCTCGGCGTGTGCCAGGTGTTCTTGCCCAGGATCAGCACCCCCAGGATGCGTGCGATCAGCCCTTTCTGGGACAGACCCTGAAGGGAAGAAGACCTGTTGGAGCCAGAGATCGCAGGTAGGAAGTCCTGTGCCAGTGGGTCCTATGAGAAAAAGTGTGAGCCAGCTCAAGGCAAAAACGATGTCCGCCCCGTAAAAGTAGGGATAGACATTCCAGCTGGCCGTCAAGAAGAAGAGGAGGCTCAGTACCATCCCGAAGAAAGCCGCTGGACGGAAAAGCAGGCCAAACAACGTTGCCAGACCGATCGCCAGTTCACCCAGAGCGACCGTCCAGCCAAACAAGACGGCGTGAGGCAAAACGATTTTGATCAAGAAGAGGTGCAGAGGAGATCCCTGCGCAAAACCAATAATTTGATTGCCAATATAGTCTGAGTTCGCTTTCTGGAAAAAGTTGGAGAGGTCTGTGAGTTTTTGCAGGCCCGCGTATACAAAGGTTCCTCCCAGAAACAGGCGTTGGGGAAAGAGCATCCACCCTTGAGTAGGCGAGGGCGCGTTATCCGGTGGGAATGAAGGATCACGCTGCCTGAGTGGCAAGCGTTGAGTGGGTCTCTCAGCGATATTCGAGAACGACGGCGTGTGCACCGATTTCATAACACATACTCCAATCAATCAAAAAAACGATGGTTCTTGCACCATTTCCTGTCGTGATACTCTATGATCTGTACTCTAGTAAAAGAAGATGAGATGAACGTGAAAAACGTGACCTTGAGCGTGACACGAGGAATTCTCATAGCCTATTCATCTCAATGCAGAGTCCCGAAGGCGCAGTTGAAGAGGCAGCTGAATCAGGATAGAGCCACACAGGATATTCTTGCCGTTCTTTAATCGGATTTGCTTACAATGAGACTGGCATGCATGCCACCCAACCCACTGGAAAGGATAAGTGCATGACTCATAGAGAGATCCATACAATTACTGGTACTATTGAACTCAGAATGCAATAGCGAGTCCTGAGCTGGAGGAACTATCTGGCGATTAAGCGCCAATGTAGCGATTGCCACATCTGTCGCTGCCGCTGCGCTCAGCAAGTGTCCGAGGACAGTTTTAGGAGTGACAATGGGAAGAGACCCATCAAATATACTCCTTATGGCCGCCTCTTCTGCTACATCTTCTTCTGCAAGAGCGGGCCAGCAGGAAATATCGCATCAACTGCGGTCGACTGGATGTCAGCCTGCACTAAACTCGCATGAATAACCTGCATTAGCCCCTTCTCCGGCTGTTTTCTTGCTCCATCTAAAGGGTATGGACTTGTGCCTCTACTCCACCCACGAACCTCGGCCAGAATAGGAACTCCTCTTCGTAAAGCGTGCTCACGCTCTTCAAGGACAAGGAACGTACTACCTTCGCCAATAAACATTCCTGTATGTTGGCGAACAAAAGATCGAGATGCGGTTGACACGTTTCCAGGCTGAGACGTTGGCTGGAGCATGTTAGACGTGTTATAAGCTGCCCACGCGAGAGGAGTAAGCGGAGCCTCAGTTCCACCAGCAATGACAATCTCTGCATCGCCGCGTTGGATGGCTTTGGCACCTTCAATGAGCGCATGGGCACCGCTTATTCGCTCGGAGACAAATGTTCGAGCACGTCCTTCTATGCCAAACAGAATGCTTATGTGTCCCTGGGGACCAGCAAGGAAACCCGCTGTGAGGCTATAGCGACCCATTGCGTCCATTCCTTTTGTCCAGAGGTTATGCATCTCACGCTCAAGATAGGCCCACCCGGCTGCAATGGTGGCGACCGTAAGTGACACACGTTCTGGTGCAACTGGTGAACCCTCAGAACGGAAATCCATTGGCAGTTTTGCCATTTCGAGAGCATCAAGAACTGCAATTAAGGCCATTTGAGAGCAGCGATCTGTCTGTGCCATCAGCGCCTCTGTCAACACGCGCGGCTCACTGAAAGAAGGTACTTGACCTGCTACCTGGCAGATGTATCTGGAAGGATCAAAGTACTTTTGAGGATCGATTGGGCCTGGGCATATGTGACCAGAGGAAACACACGTCCATAGTGTTTCTGCCCCTCTTCCTGCTGGCGTAAGAGTCCCGATTCCAGTGATAGCAACGGCTCGTTTGGTCATACTTACCTCTCTGCTTTCTGCAATACCAGGGTGGCATGGATACCCGAAAATCCACTCGCAATCACAAGGGAATGAGTTCCAGTAAACGGGCGAGCTTTATGAGGCACATAATCAAGGTCGCACAGAGGATCAGGCTCTTCGTAATTAATTGTCGGATGGATCATGCCTTTAGTAAGGCTGAGCGTTGCCGCCATCACGCCAAAGAAACCGGCAGTAGCCAGAGAATGGCCTATCGCTGATTTCGTAGCACTCATCGGAACCTCATAGGCATGCTCGCCTAGCGCTTCCTTGATTGCTCTTGTCTCGGTTTGATCATTTTGATTCGTTGAGCTGGCATGTGGGTTAATATAGTGAATATTTTCTGGTGTTATGCTTGCTTCACTCATTGCTTGCTTAATTGCTCGCGTTAAGTGGGGAGCTACAGCTGGCTTGAGACTGATCATGTGTGTAGCATTACTCGTCAGGCCAAAACCAGTAATTTCTGCATAGATATGAGCACCACGATTGACGGCATGGTCCCGCTCTTCAAGAAGAAATGCCCCAGCTCCCTCGCTCATCACAAAGCCGCTACGTTTCATATCAAATGGACGCGAAGCACGCTGTGGTTGGTCATTGAAGCCAGTCGCTAAGCAATGAATAATATCACATGACCCAAATCTGGTAGGAGTGATGGGAGCTTCACTTGCTCCTGTAAGCATGATCGTCGCATCGCCATCACGTATCGCTTCATATGCATATCCAATGACATCGACACCACTGGCACAAGCTGAAGATATGGCGTCGCACGGTCCATGTACATCGAGCAACTGAGCAAGAAGGAGGGCAGGAGCATTGCAAATCCAATCCAGGTAGAACTCAGGAGGGATCTTTGCCGGGTCAACCGCTTCAGCCCCATTTTGCGTTGCCAGACAATAGGCAACTTCAGTGGCTTGCGCAGCACCGACAGCAGTGGTAAACGCGATGCCCCAGTGGTCACGTACAGTAGCAGGCGATGTATCCAGATGAGCATCACGCACTGCTTGTAACGCCGCTACTACCGCAAACTGCACATATCGATCACGCTGACGAATATGATCTGGTAACTGTTGAGCTTCTTCGAATTGCTCAACCTCCGCAATCACCTGAGAGGCAAATTCGGCCCCAAGCTGCTCGAAGAGATTACAATGAGTGATATTTTTGAGAGATTTTGCAGCAGAATGACCAGAGATCAGCCCATGCCAAAAAGCGTCAATCGTGTTTCCAAGAGGACTAACTACTCCCATTCCCGTGATAACGACTCTACGCATTGTTTCTTCTCCTTATCCTAGCTTCAGCCAGACAAGCTTGTTCGCTCTTTATCATCATCAACAGGCGACGATGATCGCCATTATGCAACTATTATTTCGACTGGCTCTCGCTGTAACAGGGAATTAGCGCTACAATAGAATCTATATATTAGGAATTACCTCTTTCTATCACATATTTTTGTGATATCTTGCTTTTACATTTTCTCCCTACAATTATAACCACAACCAATATTTAAAGTCAATTGCCTAAGATATATTTATTAAACGCGTAAACGTTATTACAAATCACTTAATGTCATATTTTATCATTAATGCACATATAAAAGGGAATGTTCCCTATTTTTATTAAACTGCGGCTAAGTCAGTTAAAGTAATTGTCAGCACTATTATCGGCGAACGTATCATGGAGAAAATATTTTTAATATTTTCTTTATAGATGCTTATCTTAATATTCTGTTATTATACATGTAGAAACGTTGCCTGACTTATTCGCACATTCTTTTCTGGAAGCCATACATCAGGGTTATTTAAAAGTTCTCAGAGTAGAGATATCAGGTCGCAGAAAGCCTCTACAGTGCCATAAAATGCGACAAAACACTAGATTTTTGGGAACGTTGTTTCGATACTCTTAAATATTGAAATACAGGGACAGCAATAGACGAGTATCGCTAATATCCGAACGGAGCAAGGGTGGTATATACTCTAGAAGTTGAAACCATGATACAAATAATGCAAAAACATAAAAAAACAGGACATCTACACGCTGATTTGCCATCAGGAGTTCCTGGCCTACGTGAATCTTGCCATGTAGAAATAGCTCTGGAGATAGGAAATATTATCTCCTGTTCTATTGCGGGTAGTGGCGGCTTCACCCTTACAGGAAACAGGGCATATCAAGAGCTTACTCATTCGGGACGGATTCGCTGGACTTTTGTTCCTCCTCCATCTCCCATTACGCAGCCAGGGCTTACTACCCAGACCATTTCCTGCCCGCGCCGTATTGCGGTAATGAGGCAAGAGCAAATGCATTCCTGGCCACTCATGCACAAACAGGTTTATGGATTAGCGGATGGAACGAGAAGCGTTGCGGATATAGCAGAGTTGCTTTCGGCCACGCCCAAAGCCATAGAGGAAATTTTGCGCGACTTGCGATCTATTTGCGTCATTGCGATTGAATAGCTTGTATAGGACAGACGTTAAAAATAAATTTGAACAAAGAGGTCCAATTATGAATAATCTTTCGACACTCCCTGTAAACACTCCACAAGGAGAGCCACCTGTACTCCCGAAATATCAGCAGAGCAAGTCCCCTCGGGGGATGGCTCGGATTTTCCAATTGTGGTATCGAATTGCCTCTCCTCCCGAACCTGATGATACGGCATCTTTGGAAGGAGGGAACTGTTTCGTCGTGGACGAACAGGTAGTAAATTACCATCCTCCTCTTCATCGTGGTTTTGATTTCCTACCCGGCTGCGTTTGCCGGATCCAACTCTTTACTTATTGTTATCCTGACCATCAACCTATTTACGCTAACGCTAGCAGTTGTGCTCAACCGCTCAAGAAGGGTCAGTATAGCCGGAATTATAGTTGTGCTAAGTATTACCGCAAGTCCCACCATGAATATTTTAACCACTCCCGGCGGCGTGAATACCAGTGCTCTGCCTATTTTCGGTCTCCTGGTGCTCCCTTTGATGTGTGCTGTCTCATTTCTTCCACCGTGGTGGGTCTTTGTGGTAGGAGCAGGAAATTGCCTTTTTACGCTATTTGCATTGAGATTTATGCCTAGCTCAGGAGAGTTACATGAAGTTCTCAAAGTCGCATTTCCTGGCGTTGTTACCCCAATACTTCTGAGTCAGGTGATTGTGTCAACAGTGACATTTCTGTGGGTACGCGGTGCTGCACAGGCGCTTCTGCGAGCTGACCAGGCTGAGGAAATTGCCAAACTCGAACATGATATGGTTGTACAGGGGGCAGAAACCGTTGCTCGGCAAAAGCAGCAGCTAGACCTCAGTATCCAAAGAATTGTGGATGCACATACACGTGTGGCAAACGGAGACTTCAATGCACGAGTTCCTCTGACGCAAGAAAATGTGCTCTGGCAGATCTCAGGCTCTCTCAATAACCTGCTTGCTCGTTTGCAACGTTTGCGTCAAGATGCCGCAAAAACACAAAAAATGCAATTATCACTGGAAGAAGCTCTCGAAGAGAATGCCAGGTTAAAAAGACTCATCGGCAAGGACGTCCTTATGAAACTAACAGATGATTGACACTCCCCACACAAAACGTTAATGGAACCTTTCCATTCACTTCCCTCGTGATGGTAAGTGTGAATGAAAATATTCAGGCAAGTGATATCAGAGAAAGGGCTTGCGAGATCGCGGTTCTTTAATACTATATGAAAGAAGGAGATGACATGCATACCTTCGATCGTCACACTACGAAGAAGGCCGCTGTCATTTACACACATAGCCACGTGGATCACTTCGGCGGTGTCAAGGGCGTTGTCTCCGAAGAGGAGGTGCAGGCCGGAAAGATCCCTGTCCTTGCGAGAGGAGGCTGCAAAGAACTATGTGGAATTCATGGGCGGAGCACAGGCAGTGATAACAAAAGCTCAGAAATCATTTGCCAGAGGCAACTATCGTTGGGTAGCTCAGTTGACACTCCCCCCAGCTAAAGCGCGGGGGATTCTTCCTTCAGCGACCCGACTTGCCACTTCTCCGTTTGGAGGAAGCAGTAGAGGCCAGATCTCCAGAAGCGTTTGATGAGTCGCGCTCATCGGTTCGCGTGTGCCCCACGCTACGTTGCAATGCTTTCTGCAAAATGTTGAGAGCGGCATTATGATCGCGATCCAACACCACACCGCATTCCTGGCAGATATGGGTCCGTACGCTTAAGCTTTTTTTGACCAGCGTGCCACAAGCCGAACAATTCTGGCTCGTGAACTGAGGGGCCACAGCTATCACAGGGATGTTGTGCATGGCTCCATAGGCTTTCACCCATTGCAGGAACGTTCCCCAACCTGCGTCATGAATGCTCTTTGCCAGATGACGATTCTTCACCAGGTTGCGTATCTTGAGGTTTTCAAAGGCAATCAGGTCGCAAGATGTAACTAACGTGTTTGCCGTCTTTCTGGCAAAATCTTCACGCTGCCTTTGCACTTTCAAATACGCTTTTGCTAAAATTTTTCGTGATTTCTTGCGGTTACTGCTTTTCTTCTGCTTGCGAGAGAGTTGACGATGAAGTCTTTTGAGCCGCTTTTCAGCTTTGCGATAGTGGCGCGGGTTCTCTACGGTAGAGCCTTCTGAGTCGGTATAGTAGGCTTTGAGTCCCACATCAATTCCGATCTGCTTCCCAGTGGGCGTATGCGAGATGAAACGATCTGCCAGGACTCCGAACTGGCAGTAGTAGCCATCAGCACGCCGTACGATCCGAACACGCTTGATCTGTTTAACAGGAAATATTTCAATGTCACGGGTTCCAATCAAGCGGAGACACCCAATCCCACAACCATCAGTGAAGGTGATATGTTTTCCATCTGGCTCTAATTTCCAACCCGTTGTTTTGTACTCTACACTACGGTTGTTGTGCTGAAACTTTGGGTATCCCTTCTTCCCAGGCTTCTTTGTCCAGCAGTTCTCATAGAAACGAGAGATGGCAAACCAGGCACGATCCGCAGCCGCTTGACGGGCTTGTGAGTTGAGGAGAGAAGCAAACGAGTACTCTTTGGCAAGTACAGCACAATAGCATTGCAAATCGTTCTGCGAGACGCCACGCCCATCCATCCACTTGCGTAGGCACTTGTTGCGAATGAACTGCACAATGCGTATCGCTTCCTCGATGGTTGCATATTGCACACTCGTGCCATCCAATTTGTACTCGTAGGTGAGCACTGCCTCTTGTCCTCTCTCGTTTGATGTGCTACGATTATACATCGTAATTATGATGTAGTCAAGAAAGAAGGGGCCGTGATGCGAACACGCAAAAACATTTACTTTACTGAGAAGCAGGTAGAACGTTTAGAGAAGATGAGCAAAGAAGAAAACTTGTCGGAGGCGGAAATTGTACGAAGAGCACTCGACGCATACTTAGCGTGGAATGACCCAACCTATGCCCCACAACACAAGCCCCAAACAAGGACGCCCATTCATCCCCTGGATAAATCACAGGGGCTTTCTGGGCCAGTCACGGTAAGCACGAAATACGTGCATGTCTTACAATTGCGTGCACTGCATCCAGTGACCTTCCTTGAGGCCTGAGAAAGGAGGGTTTCCGTGAAATCAACAACCCTCCTTGACCTGCTCCCGCGTTTCATACCAACGCTGAGCTACTATTGCAAAACATACGTGCCCGGCGCATCGGCAAGTTGCGGGTAACCGCACTGTCGGGCACCGAGAGGTGGAGGAGCTACGCGCGCATTTGACCGCTTCGCCAACCAGGCTTCCCAGATCGGCCACCAGGAGCCTTCCTGGACGGGTATCGCGGCTTGCCAGGTATCAGGGTCGATGTAGGACTCATCTGCAACCCTGGTCGCATACTGGTAGCTGCGATGAGGATGGCCCGGCTCGCTCACGATTCCAGCATTGTGTCCTCCACTCGTCAGTAAGAAGGTTACATCGGTATCAGTGAGAAGCGTGATCTTGTAAACGGAGTGCCAGGGGGCGACATGGTCGCGGACGGTCCCCACAGCAAAAATCGGTACGCGTATGTCAATAAGCGTGATCGGCCGATCATCGACCCGGTAGCGGCCCTCAAACAGATCGTTGTGAAGAAACAGGCTGTGCAGGTACTCCGAATGCATACGATAAGGCAGCCGGGTAGTATCTGCATTCCATGCCATCAGATCGTTTAGGGACTCAGGTTGACCAAGCAGGTACTCGTAAATCATCCGCGACCAGATGAGGTCGTTGGAATGGAGCATCTGAAAGGCCGCTGCCATCTGAGTGGCATCCAGGTACCCTTGCTCCCACATCAAGTTCTCAAGGTAGGTGACTTGACTCTCGTCGATAAAGAGCAGGAGTTCACCCGCCTCGGTGTAGTCGGTTTGTGCGGCAAACAGCGTCATGCTCTTGAGGCATCATCATGCTCCCGTGCCATGGTGGCGGCAGCAATGGAGAGCAGCGTGCCGCCGAGGCAATAGCCAACGGTATGGATCTTGCGATCAGGGATGATGGTCGAGATAGCCTTGAGCGCATCCATGATGCCCAGCATGCGATAGTCCTCCAAACCAAGGTCGCGATCCTCTGAGCCTAGATTCTTCCAGGAGATCATGAACACGGTATGGCCGTGATCTACGAGATACTTCACCAGAGAGTTGTCTGACGAGAGATCGAGGATGTAGTATTTCATAATCCAGGCTGGCACGATCAGGATCGGCTCGGCATAGACTGTCTCTGTGGTTGCTGTGTACTGGATGAGTTCCATCAGCCGATTGCGGTAGACGACTTTGCCAGGGGTCAGGGCAACCGTCTTGCCGACCACGAAATCCTCCGTTCCAACGGGCTTCTGGCCCGTAAGCGTACGCTGCACATCCTCCTGGAAATCACTCATGCTGCGAACCAGATTGGCTCCGCCCTGTTCGATGGTCGGCTTCAGAACTTCAGGGTTGGTGTGCACAAAGTTGGAGGGAGCCACCATGTCGAGCCACTGGCAGGCTAAAAAGGTAACAACCTCCTCATGATGATGAGAGACGCCTGGGATACCGGTAGTAGCACTTTGCCACCACTGCTCGATCAAGAGAAAGCTCTGGCTGATCAGGTTGAACGGGAAGTCTGTCCACTGTTCACCAGTGAAGCGTTGATCCTGAGGCCGAAGCTCAACACAGAGCTGGGCCTGCAGTCAGTCCAGCGTGCCGCGTACATAGTCAATTGCACAGCATTGTGCCAGGCTTGCTCGATGAGCTGAGCCTGCTTCCCTGGAGTATTACTCAGATGTATCAGCCAATCAAGGTAAGCCAGTACCATGGAGGCCAGGAGAAATCCCACCAGTGAAACGCGCCTGCTGTGCCTGGAAAAACCGATCAAAGTTCGTGACACCGTTGGGCGGAGTGGTTGTCGATGATGTCATAATGATGCTCCCCCATCTCTCTCTATTGGAGAGTTTCTTTCTCTCGCGTCACGGGTGAGACCTTTTGCTGCCTCATCCAATTCCGATCACTCTCCTGAATTCGGACAATGCTAAGAGATAGGGCACAGATTGCCATCTCTTAGCTCCATAGGGAGAATAGCACGGGCAACTCACGTTGCTCTCACGAATGTGCCGCAAACATATCAGAGAGGTCACAAAGAGGAGGAGGCCTTTTCATTGATGGAGAGTGAGGCCCAACTTTTCGGGTACACTCTCCGTTTTGAACAGAAGGAGCTTGATTTTTGAAAAATCAATTACCAGTATCGTCTTTGTTGACACATTTTACCGTACTTGCTATACTTCCGCCATTAGGAACTGATTTTGCATGCGCTCTTGCGAAAGGACGGTCTTGAAAGTACGTGATGGTGGGATGCTTCTCCTGTTAGCTGCCTTATGGGGTGCATCGTTTTCTCTTTATTCGGATTGCTTCGCCTGTCCTGGGTCCTGTTGTCTTTGGTGGATCTTCGCGTCTTCATTGCTGGTGTGGCATTAGTGCTCTACACCATCAGTTTTGCTCGTTTTCCTGCAATCTTGTCACGTTGGAAAGCCTATCTCCTCCTTGGTGCTGTCAATGCTGCTCTCCCTTTTACCTTGATTGCGTTCGCAGAACTCCACCTTCCTGCATCTCTCGCTGCTATTCTGGATGGGACCACCCCTTTATTTACAGCCATCGTAGCTGCCCTTTGGCTTCATGATCGCTTGACAGTGAAGAAAGTAATTGGTCTTGTCGTAGAAATCGTCGGTGTAGGCATTCTCGTTGGATGGAGTTCTCTCCCTCTGAGCACCACCTTGTTCCTCTCAGTAGGAGCTTCGCTCACAGCCGCATGTTGTTATGGGATAGGAGGTGTCTACAGCAAAGTTGCCTTCAAGGGTACATCTCCACTTTGCATTGGCTATTGGTCAGCAACTTGGAGCGGGTCTCCTCCTTCTGCCTTTTGTGGCGCTCAAGCCCCCAACCGTTTTTCCTTCCCTCCAGGTCTCGCTGGCTGTCGTCACGCTCGCTTTACTCTCAACTTCGATTGCCTACTTGCTTTATTTCCACCTCATGACGACTATCGGGCCGACGAATACCCTGAGCGTCACCTTTTTAGTACCGGC
>CAWFFV010000028.1:0-43976 GCA_963814985.1 uncultured Chloroflexia bacterium
AGAGCCGGCGCATTGCAAATCCAATCCAGGTAGAACTCAGGAGGGATCTTTGCCGGGTGAACCGCTTCAGTCCCATTTTGCGTTGCCAGACAATAGGCAACTTCGGTAGCTTAGCACCTTCGACAGCAGTGGTAAACGCGATGCCCCAGTGGTCACGTACAGTAGCAGACGATGTATCCAGATGAGCATCACGCACTGCTTCCTGCAACGCCGCCAGCTTCTGCAAATTGCACATATCGATCACGCTGACGAATATGATCGGGTAACTGTTGAGCTTCTTCGAAGTGCTCAACCTCCGCAATCACCTGAGAGGCAACCTAGCCCCAAGATGCTCGAAGAGATTACAATGAGTGATATTCTTGAGAGATTTTGCAGCCGAATGACCAGAGACCAGCCCATGCCAAAAAGCATCTATCGTGTTTCCAAGAGGGCTAACTACTCCCATTCCCGGATAACGACTCTACGCATTGTTTCTTCTCCTTATCCTAGCTTCAACCAGACAAGCATTGTTCGCTCTTTACCATCATCAACAAGCGGCAATAGCCGTTGTGCAACTAATATTTCGACTGGCTCTTGCTGTAACAGGGGATTATTCTACAATAGAATCGATATACTAGGAATTACCTCTTTCCATCACATATTTTTGTGATAGCTTGCTTCGACACTTTCATCCTACAATTATAACCACAACCAATGTTTAAAGTCAATTGTCTAAGATATATTTATTAAACACGTAAACTATTACAAATCACTTAATGTCATATTTTATCATTAATGTACAGATAAAGGGGAAAGTGACCTATTTTTTTATTAAAATACGGCTAAGTCAGTTAACATAATTGTCGGCACTATTATCAGTGAACGCATCATGGAGAATTTTTTTAATATTTTCTTTATAGATGCTTATCTTAATATTCTGTTATTATACATTAGAAACGTTGCCTGACTTATTCGAACATTCATTTTTGGAAGCCATACATCAGGGTTATTTAAAAGTTCTCAGAGTAGAGATATCAGATCACAGAAAGCCCGACAACGTCATAAAATACGACAAAACGCTAATTTTTGGGAACGTTGTTTCGATACTCTTAAATATTGAAATATAGTGACAGCAATAAACGAGTATCGCTAACATCCGAATGGAGCAAGGGTGGTATATACTCTAGAAGTTGAAACCATGATACGAATAATGCAAAAACATAAAAAAACAGGACATCTACACGCTGATTTGCCATCAGGAGTTCCTGCTTGCGTAAATCTTGCCATGTAGAAATAGCTCTGGAGATAGGAAATATTATCTCTTGTTCTATTGCAGGTAATGGCGGCTTCATCCTTACTGGAAATAAGGCATACCAGGAACTTACTCATTTGGGACGGATTCGCTCGACTTTTGTTCCTCCTCCGTCTCCCATTACACAGCCAGGGCTTACTACACACGCCATTTCCTGCCCGCGCCGTATTGCTGTAATGGGCAGAACAAATGCATTCCTGGCCACTCATGCACAAACAGGTCTATGGATTAGCGGATGGAACGAGAAGCGTTGCGGATATAGCAGAGCTGCTTTCGACTTCGCCCAAAGCCATCGAGGAAATTTTGCGCGACTTGCGATCTATTTGCGTCATTGCAATTGAATAGCTTGTATGGGACAGACGTTAAAAATAAATTTGAACAAAGAGGTCCAATTATGAATAATCTTTCGACACTCCCTGTAAACACTCCACAAGGAGAACCACCAGTACTCCTGGAACATCAGAAGAGCAAGTCCCCTCGGGGGATGGCTCGGATTCTCCAATTGTGGTATCGAATTGCCTCTCCTCCCGAACCAGATGATACGGCATCTCTAGAAGAGAGGGAACTGTTTCGTCGTGGACGAACAGGTAGTCAAATTACCATCCTCCTCTTTATTCTGGTTTTGATTTCCTACCCGGCTGCGTTTGCCGGGTCCAACTCTTTACTTATTGTTATCCTTACCATCAACCTATTTACACTAACGTTAGCAGTTGTGCTCAACCGTTTAAGTAGGGTCAGCATCGCCGGAATTATAGTTGTGCTAAGTATTACCGCAAGTCCCACCATGAATATTTTAACCACTCCCGGCGGCGTGAATACCAGTGCTCTGCCTATTTTCGGTCTTCTGGTGCTCCCTTTGATGTGTGCTGTCTCTTTTCTTCCGCCATGGTGGGTCTTTGTGGTAGGAGCAGGAAATTGCCTTTTTACGCTTTGTGCTTTGAAATTTATGCCTAGCTCAGGAGAGTTACATGAAGTTCTCAAAGTCGCCTTTCCTGGTGTTGTTACCCCAATACTTCTGAGTCAGGCGATTGTGTCAACAGTGACTTTTCTGTGGGTACGCGGGGCTGCACAGGCGCTTCTGCGAGCTGACCAGGCTGAGGAGATTGCCAAACTCGAACATGATATGGTTGTACAGGGGGCAGAGACCATTGCTCGGCAAAAGCACAGCTAGACCTCAGTATCCAACGAATTGTGGATGCGCATACACGTGTGGCAAACGGAGACTTCAATGCACGCGTTCCTCTGACACAAGAAAATGTGCTCTGGCAGATCTCAGGCTCTCTCAATAACCTGCTTGCTCGTTCAACGTTTGCGTCAAGATGCCGCAAAAGCACAAAAAATGCAATTAGCACTGGAAGAAGCTCACGAAGAGAATGCCAGGTTAAAAAGACTCATTGGCAAGGACGTCCTTATGAAACTAACAAATGATTAAACTCGTCGAATGAGCTACTATTGCAAAACATACGTGCCCGGCGCATCGGCAAGTTGCGGGTAACCGCACCGCTGGACACCAAGAGGTGGGGGTGCAATGCACTCGCTTGACCGCTTCGCCAACCAGGCTTCCCAGACCGGCCACCAGGAGCCTTCCTGGACGGGTATCGCGGCTTGCCAGGTGTCAGGGTCGATGTAGGACTCATCTGCAACCCTGGTCGCATACTGGTAACTGCGATGAAGATGACCCGGCTCGCTCACGATTCCGGCGTTGTGCCCTCCACTTGTCAGTAAGAAGGTTACATCAGTGTCAGTGAGAAGCGTGATCTTGTGACTGAGTGCCAGGGGGCGACATGGTCGCGGACGGTCCCCACAGCGAAAATCGGTACGCGTATATCATTGAGCGTGATCGGCCGATCGCCGACCCGGTAGCGGCCCCCAAACAGGTCGTTGTGAAGAAACAGGCTGTGCAGGTACTCCGAATGCATACGATAGGGCAGCCGGGTCGTATCTGCATTCCATGCCATCAGATCACTTAGGGACTCAGGTTGACCAAGCAGGTACTCTGAATCATCCGCGACCAGATGAGGTCATTGGAATGGAGCATCTGGAAGGCCGCAGCCATCTGGCTGGCATCCAGGTACCCTTGCTCCCACATCAAGTTCTCAAGGTAGGTGACTTGACTCTCATCGATAAAGAGCAGGAGTTCACCCGCCTCAGTGTAGTCGGTTTGTGCAGCAAACAGCGTCATGCTCTTGAGGCGATCATCATGCTCCCGTGCCATGGTGGCGGCAGCAATGGAGAGTAGCGTGCCGCCGAGGCAATAACCAACGGTATGGATCTTGCGATCAGGGATGATGGTCGTGATAGCCTTGAGCGCATCCATGATGCCCAGCATACGATAGTCCTCCAAACCAAGGTCGCGATCCTCTGAGCCTGGATTCTTCCAGGAGATCATAAACACGGTATGGCCGTGGTCTACGAGATACTTCACCAGAGTTGTTTGGCGAGAGATCGAGGATGTAGTATTTCATAATCCAGGCTGGTACGATCAGTACAGGCTCAGCATAGACGGTCTCAGTAGTTGGTGTGTACTGGATGAGTTCCATCAGACGATTGCGGAAGACGACTTTGCCAGGTGTCACGGCAACCGTCTTGCCGACCACAAAATTCTCGGTACCCGCGGGCTTCTGGCCCGTAAGTGTGCGCTGCATGTCCTCCAGGTAATTATGCATGCTGCGAACCAGATTGGTTCCGCCCTGTTCGATGGTCGTCTGCAGAACTTCGGGGTTGGTGAGCAGAAAGTTGGAGGGGGCTACGATATCAAGCAACTGGCGGGCTGTAAAGGAAACAACCTCCTCATGATGATGAGAAACGCCTGGGATGCCGGTGGTAGCATTCTGCCACCACTGCTCGGTCAGGAGAAAGCTCTGGCTCAGCAGGTTGAACGGGAAGTTGTGCCACTGTTCACCAGTGAAGCGTTGATCTTGAGGTCGAAGTTCAACGCAGGGTTGAGCCTGCGAATCAGTACTGCGTGCGGCATACATAGTCAATTGCACAACATTGCGCCAGGCTTGCTCGATGAGGTGAGCCTGCTTCCCCGGAGTATTGCTCAGATGTATCAGCCAATCGAGGTAAGCCAGGAGCATGGAAGCAGGAGAGATCCCACCAGTGAAACGCGCCTGCTGCGCCTGGAACAACCGATCAAAGTTCGTGACACCGTTGGGCGGAGTGGTTGTCGATGCTGTCATAGTGATGCTCCCCATCTCTCTCTATTGGAGAGTTTCTTTCTCTTGCGTCACGGGTGAGACCTTTTGCTGCCTCATCCAACTCCGATCACTCTCCTGGATTCGGACAATGCTAAGAGATAGGGCACAGATTGCCATCTCTTAGCTCCATAGGGAGAATAGCACGGGCAACTCACGTTGCTCTCACGAATGTGCCGCAAACATATCAGAAAGGTCACAAAGAGGAGGCCTTTTCATTTTTAGTACCTGCCTTTGGTTTACTGTGGGGAACTCTCTTTCTTGGCGAATCGCCAGAGTCTCAGTTGGCTCATCGGCCTTGGGATGATTCTTCTCAGTCTGGTGTTTGTCACTGGCATTCGTTTCCGTCTGCCAAGTGAGCAGCGTTCATAGGCTCCGCTCCACACGAGAGAACAGAAACAGGAGATAGGATATCCCTCTAAGCCTGATTTCTAAAGATCGCTGTACGCATCGACAAACCATGTGTACGCAAATAGGCTACAAACCAGATACAACTGATAAGTGCGAGATAGACTGCGATGTATATACTTGGCTGTATAGGATAATGGATTATAATACCTCCCAACAGTGCAAGCAACAGGAAGATGAGCACATTGCTCACCACAACTATGCCAATCAGCTTAACCTCCTCCGGTGGATGCTCCTGCTTCAATAAACGACCCTTGCGCGTAGCATGTAACCACATCAACATGAGAATGGAAGCCGTCACGACCTGCCAGATGCAAAAGAAAAGCAACGCTGCTGAATCATCCTGCCAGTAATTTGCATATAAACCAACCGGAATAATCATGAGCGCAATAGAGAGTAAGAAGCAAAAATTGAGTACAATGGTTAGCGCATCATGACGCTGGAGAAAGCGGAACAGATGATAGTGGATCAACCAGTATACTCCCATGATGACTACACTTATGAGAAAGGCATGCAACAGCGGCAGGTGTTCGCTGAGCGTCTCTAACGCCGCCTGCTTCTCTTGTCCAAGAGTTGGAAGCTCGATCTGAGCAATGGAGAGTGTGATTGCGATTGCGATGATTGCATCACTGAAGATCTGAATACGTCCGATGTCTGTGCTACCAGCAGAGGTATCGTTATGGACTCGGTACAGATGGAAGAAAAACCAGCGTGCTAGCAGTGCTAAAGGGATAACAACAAGTGCGATGATCAGATTTTGGAGGAGTGTTGAAAGTATGACCACACCACAGATGATGAAGAATGTAATGGGTTTGGAAAGCAGGCGTAATGTCACATATTTTACAAAACGTCGGTCAAGTGGTCTATCAAGCAAACGAGAATGCGAACTTGCATATAACCACATGCTCAATAGCACACTACTGGAAAGCAACTGCGAAGCCAGGAATAGGAGAGCGCCCAAACCTATCTCATTATTTAGTGTTGTTAATGCTTGAGGATCACCCTTGAAAGCTGAAAGAGCCGATGCTGCGCTAACAACGAAGAACAATCCAATAGGGAGAACGGTAATCGATGCCAGGTAGAGAAAATTACTGGCAACAAGTACTATTGTATTCCGCTTAATATGATGGAAAATGCTATGATGATCGCTCCAGGAACCTGCGATCATCACAAAAGCGATAATATACAATAGACAATTTAGGAAAATCGAGGGTGCATTAGTCTGTAACTTTGCTGCATCTGACGGAATCTTAATCGTGATAGCTGCAATGGTCATGGCAAATGCGATGATCCCATCGCTGAAGAAGACAAGCCGTTCAGTAGCATTCTCTTCATTTCCTCGCTCAGTAGCGTTCTCTTCATTTTCCTGTTCCCCTGACGCGCTCATCTTATTCTCTTGATACTCTTCGAGAGAGTCTGCATGTATCTGTTGGTTGGTATTGTTGGCTGAAGCTACCGGTATCTCTCCCTCATCTGTACTACTGTTTTCTGGTAGTATTGGATATTGGACGAGCACGCCTGTACCAGCATGTATACCTGGCATTTGAGAAAATTCGAGCGAACGCTCCGATGCTTGCTGATTTGCGCTAGTGAGTGTTGTTCTGTTCACAAGCAGACGTGAACCACAATGAGAGCAGGCATTTGCTCTTGATGGCAACGAGGTGCCACATATTTGACAGTGCATAAAGTAACTCCCCCATGGTGAGTAATACCAACTTGCGTTCGGTCTGACAATTTGGTTCTGGCTCCCAGAGCCAGATGCCACATGTGAAAGATTATTGTTACGAACGCAAGTTGGTATTATGTAACCTTACCGTTTCTCTCTTTTTTGCGGCGATGACTACACTGTGCCATCCAATTCATCAGAGTTTAACGGGCGCTCACCCTGATCATCCCAGACGAAGAAGCCAGCACGCGTGGCTTGCTCATTGTCATCACGCTCTAATCGCACGAAGCAGGTGGTAGTAACGTCCTGGAGAGGAATAGATCCCTGGGTGGGATGCTGTAACCAGTGAAGCATTTGCTCACTGACATTGGTAGGACCGGGCAGACGCAGGCGAGTACCCCAGGTACCAGTGTTGAGATAGGTCTGAGTAAGAGATCCTTGAGGAGATGGTGTTACGACTCGCCAGAGCTGATGCGTATGGCCCATGATGACCCAACGCAGATCACTTCGCGCTTTGATAATATCTTGTGCGCCTGCCGCTACCTGGCGTGAAAGCTGGTAGTCGCCGCTGGCAAAGAGACGTTGCAGAGCCCTGACAGGATGACCGCTTAGAATATCTATCCACAGAGACATGTCATGCTCATGCTCTTGAGGGGCAGGTATTGGGTGACCAACATGCTCATGTGCCTCGCTGCGTAGCCGCTGTAATTCCTGAAGGGTGGCGGTAAAAATGTGATGTGCTTCCAGGTCGGTATGGTGAGACAAGATCGCGCCCAGTGGGTGCTGGGGCGGTATTGGCGTATCAGGCGTCTTTGCATCTTCATGAGGGTGAGCATGTAGAGTGGCCATAGCCGGCAATAGCTCCATTACTAGTGGCCTGTCCAGCACAAGGAGCAGGGCCACGAAGTGCGCATGCGCGAGCGGTGGATCTAGTTGATCGAGGTAGGGAAAATGTTCCTTAAGCCGGATATAGACACGCTCTACAAAAACCGAGCCAAAGGGGAGTTGTATCTGTGCAGGTTCTGAACCGCCCTCAGGAATATCGTAGAGACCAGGTACGACATTATAGGCATCATATTCGTTGCCATGCTCGATATGCACATCGGGATATGGCTGATAGACCCGGTGTAGCCAGAAATGCAAATTCAGCGATTCCGGTGGGGGCACAGCACCAAAAATGGCCTGGATAACTGCCTGACGCACCACAGCAAAGCGCAATTCGATATCGTGGTTCCCTAAAAGTACCGTCATACGCTTCTGAGGATTAGCCAGAAATGTACGTAAAGCTGCAAAAGCACGAATATGCGCATTTGCAATAGTTGCGATCTTTTCCAGCCCAACTTCGGCAGTAGTATAACGCAGATGTGCCAGAAACGGAGGAGTGAACAGAAAATCGAGCCAATCCCCGTTGATGACGAGTTCAACCGGCTCATACTGATAGCGGCCAGAAGAATAATGGGCAAGCATCCGTATCAGATGCTCCTCTTGTGGAGTACGAAATGCCTCAATTTCCTGATTATCGCCGCTCATATGCAAATCGCTAATGATAAGAGTGGTGCTGCTCATACATTTCCCTCAATATAATTAATGGTTCTGAACGCTCCTGAGTGGGGCGCAGGGGATGGCAAATCTCTCTTCCCCTCGCACTTTTGGGAAGATACAGGGAGATGGTGCCTCCCTGCTGGGGTTTTTAGTACATCTTACATCTGGCTTTTTCCCTGTCCAAATTTCCTGGTCCATTATAAAGCATTCTATTTGTACTATGCAAATTATCATGCTTATCGGCGTTTGATACAATATATCAGGCTTATCGCCTTCTTATACAGGACTTAGCTTTTTCTTAAACCATGAAACAATTCTATCTCTCAGGAGACATCATGGCATTTAGTCAGCGTTTAAAATACGAACGAGAACTTCGTGGCTGGTCGCAAGCAAAACTGGCCCAGGAATTAGGAACGACCTCCATTTCAGTGAGTAAATGGGAACGTGGTCACGCCTTACCCTCGTCCCACTTTCGTGAGCAGCTCTATACGCTCTTTGCAACAGATGCCCAGAAGATGGAACTGCTCCCAGATACTAACCATGAACACGAGGAACCAGCCCTTCTCGCCCAGGAGATCCAGAAAATACAACCTCTGCCCAGGAGTTCAAACCGCCATCGGCTGCTGAGTAAGGTGCATACATTCTGGATCAAGGGTGTATTAGAGCAATCCGTCGACGAAGTAGCACTCATTGCCCTGAGATTCCATGAGCTACCAGAGGCTGTGAAGAACCCCTGGCAACTCGTCCTTCAACACTCACAGACCAATCCACACCCCTTATCTTCCGATGATAGCATCACCCAGGTCTATGATGATGCCAATGGAGAACTCCTGATTCTTGGAGAACCTGGAGCAGGCAAAACCACCTTACTCTTAGAACTGGCTCGTGATCTCTTAGCACGAGCCGAACTTGATGAGACCCATCCAATTCCAGTCGTCTTCAATCTCTCCTCATGGGTCCAGAAGCGACAACCTGTTGCCGACTGGCTTGCCGAGGAACTCTACAGTAAATATCAGGTTCCGCGTAAGCTGAGCCAGACATGGATTGACACAGACCAGGTGCTTCCGCTCCTTGACGGTTTAGATGAGGTGACGGACCCCTTATCGCACAGCATGCGTAGAAGCAATCAATGTCTATCGACAGGAGCACGGTTTGCTTCCCATTGTGGTGTGTAGTCGAAAAGCTGACTATCTGGCTCAGACAGCACGCCTCGTCCTGCACTACGCAGTTGTTGTACGGCCACTGATCGAGCAGCAGATCGATGAATATATCTCAAGAGCTGCTAAGCATTTGACAGGAGTACGGTCGGCTCTGCACCATGACCCAACACTGCAAGAGCTTGCAGCAACGCCACTCATGCTCGGTATTCTAGCACAGGCCCATCGTAGAACATCCTCCCAGAATATACTGCTTACTAACTCTCTCGATGAGCGAAGACGACAGATATTTGCAAGCTATGTCCAACAGATGCTTGAGCGTAGGGGAAATTTAACCCGCTATACATCAGAACAGACGATGCACTGGCTTAGCTGGCTGGCAGAGCAGTTACGTCAGCATGGTCAGACAGAGTTCCATCTCGAACGGATGCAAGCAAACTGGCTTCCAGTGTCTCGATGGCGTCAGTTCTATTATGCACTCACAACGAAGGTGATCTTCGGGCTTCTGACAGGATTGATCATTGCCCTCACCACGGCAACACTCTTTGGCCCGTTCTCAGTGGTATTTAACGGCCTGGATGCGATATCCCTATTGCCGAGCCTTGGAGGTCTTTTAGGATGCGGGTTGCTCGGTGGTGTTCTTTTCGGAGTTATGAGCAAGCAAAAGCAAACCGAATCTGCTCCGTATGCCACCAGAGCATGGACAAGACTGCGGCAGGGTCTGACCACATTTCTCATCTTTGGGCTGGTTACAGGATTCTTGGAGCCAACCTCGCAATCCGCAACAACACCAACTCTGAGGCTAGGAGCAGCATTGATACGCGGGCTAGTGGGCGGTTTCATCGGCAGTCTGGTCGTTGGATCAGGCTTGATCAAGGGGCTGGATGGAGAAATACAACCTGCGGAGGTGATGATGTGGTCATGGGCTAAGATGCGGCAAAGCTTCTTGCCGAAGCTGAGAAAGGGACTATTCATCTCCCTAAGTATTGGACTTTTCTTCGGGCTGCTTTTCGGAGTGGTCGTCGGGGTAATTGTCGCACAGACACCTGCTACAAAAGCCATGGATCTCGGGTCTAAAATGCTCGTTGTGCTCATTTGTGTGCTAGGAGGAGGACTGGTAGGGCTGGCAATAGGACTCATTCCGGCCATGGCCATCGGGTTGATCTCCGGACTGGCAGAGGGATTATCAAGTGATACACTACCCGAAAGCGACCTGGTCAGGCCGAACCAGGGATTATGGAGTTCCGCACGCCATAGTGCCCTTATTGGCCTGGTTAGTGGAATTGCCACTATACTCATTTATGGATTGACGACGACACTGCTTGTTCGATTGTCTATCTGGCTAGTTCCATCAGTGGTCCATCTTCATGGGCAAGTCAGAGACCCATTCGCACTCCTCGTGAACACTATGGCTCTGGGACTTCTTCCAGCACTGGTGGTCGGGCTGGTTTTTGGACTACGCAATGGTGGGGAAGCATGTATTCAGCATGGCGTTCTCCGCCTCTTGCTCTGGCGTACCAACTGCCTTCCCTGGAACTATCCTCGTTTTCTAGACTACGCTGCCGAGCGGATTCTGCTGCGCAAAGTGGGAGGTGGTTACATTTTTACTCACCGCCTGCTATTGGAGTATTTTGCATCATTATTAGTACTACCTTATATGCCACATAAGAGCACACCGGAGGTAGATGAGGAGAGCGCTGACAATACCACCGCTTGCAGCCGTAATCCAGCACGCACAACATAGATCAGCTTAAGCAGGGATCATAACATTTTTCCACTCACACACTAAAACACATGCCAGGAAATAATTTAATCACAGCACAGTACCGTAGCACAGTTCTTGGCATGATTCTTGCACTACTACTAATGAAGGTACTGTGTTACTGCCTGGCAGCGTTCTTTACTCAAATTGGCATCTTCTTAGGTAGCAGCGTAGCTACTATTTCTCCGCACCAGACAGGAGAAGAAGAGGAGGGAACGATTCCAATGCATTCTTTGAGCTGATCAACAATTGTTCACGATCCTTCTATCCAGGTACACTGTTGTGCGTCTCCAAATCTCTGTACATTGTTTTGCATTTTACAGGGCATTCATCTGCTTACACTCGTTGAACAATGTTATGTTCACAGTAACGTAAGGAGAGTTTTATGCAACTCATACCTAAGCAATGGCGCAATTTTTCCTCTCGCCGATTTCCACATCCCATTGTTTTTGCCGCTAGCATGATCGTAGTATTGGTTATGGCAACGCTCGTGGCAGGACTATCCGATAGAATAGCCCATGCAGACGGAGGAACGGCACCCAATGGACCGGGTACATCCTCAAACTGGGCTCCCTCCACGAACTCAATCCTCGGAACAGCAGCCAATACCACGAGCCAGGTCTGGTTTACAGGCTACAATGGGGTTATCAGCGAGATCTACTACCCCACCGCTGATACACCGAACACCACCGATCTGCAATTTCTCATCGGTGATAGCAATCACAGTTGGACCGATGATGAAAAAGTAGATACGACCCCAACCGCTCAACTCTACGACCCTCATTCGTTGGCCTGGACGGTCACCAATACCGCGAAAAACGGCAAATACAAAGTGGCCAAGACCATCTACACTGACCCCGCCCGCAATTCTTTGATCCAGCAGGTCACTTTTACTGCCTTGAACGGTACGTTATCCAATTATCAGCTTTATGCATTCTATAATCCAACTATGCATAATGCTGGCAGCAACAACTCCAGTTCCACACAGGTGTACAATGGCACAACGATGCTGGTGACGACTGACTCGTCTGGCAACTATGCCAGTGCTCTGGCCGCTTCCATTCCCTATCAGGCCAATATGACCAGTTCGGGTTTTGTCGGAAGAAACGATGGCTTGACCGACTTGAAGGGAACCAGCAATTGTGGCACCGGGAGTTGTCCCGACTTCACTATGAACTATAATTATAGTGCCGCCAATAATGGCAATACGGCTCAAACTGGACTTCTGGATCTCTCCAATGGTGGAGCTATCAATACCCAGACAGCGACATCCGTTACCTTCAATCTTGTTCTCTCGTTTGGACAAACGAACGGCGGCACATCAGCAACGAGTAGCGCGGAGCAAACGCTGGCTGGCACACTGGGCGACACCTCTAATATGCTAAGCACCTATGTCTCACAGTGGAACAGCTTTGACAACAGTCTGCACAGCCCTCCAGCCGTCGGCAACACCTCGGCAGTCCAACAAGCACGCCAACAAGAGTACTACCTGGCTGCAAATGTTCTCAAAGCCTCTCAGGACAAACAGACTGGTGCAATGGTGGCTGGCCTGGGCACTCCCTGGGGTGATACCAATGGTGACGGCGATGGCGGCTATCATCTGGTTTGGGAACGCGATATGTACGAATTCTCCAGCGCGCTGATCGTGGCGGGTGATACGGCTGATCCTACTCGTGCTATCCACTGGGCTTTCAACACACAACAGCAGGGGGATGGACACTTTCCTCAAAACAGCTTTGTCAATGGCAACCCCTTCTGGAATGGCATTCAGATGGATGAACAGGCATATCCCATTATGCTGGCCTGGAAACTGGGTATCACTGATAGTGCTACCTACAACCAGCATATCAAAGCCGCTGCCAACTACATCGTTCAGCACGGTCCGGCAACCGGCCAGGAACGCTGGGAAGAAAACGGAGGCTATAGCCCGGCTTCCATCGCCGCTGAAATTGCGGGTCTGATCTGCGCAGCCGACATTGCCCGTATCAATGGCGATACCGCCAACCAGACACTCTATACCACAACAGCCGATTCCTGGCAGCGTTCGGTTCCTGGTTGGACTTTCACAACAACGGGTCCACTGGGAAACGGTCACTACTTTGAGCGTATCGACAATAACGGAAATCCCAATGATGGAAACTTCATCTCGATCTCCAATGGGGGAGGAAACTATGATGAGCGTTCCATCGTGGACAGTAGTTTTCTCGAACTGGTTCGTCAGGGAGTGATGCCAGCGAACTCTCCCTACATCACGCAATCCTTACCAGTGATTGATGCAACTATTAAGCAGACAATCAATGGCAATGATTACTGGTTCCGCTACAACCATGACGGTTACGGTGAGCACGCCGATGGCTCAAACTACAACGGGACGGGGGTTGGGCACCTCTGGCCAATCTTCTCAGGGGAGCGTGGCATCTATACGATTGCGGCGGGAGGTTCCGGTGATGCCGCACTCACAGCTATGATGGCATCTGCCAACAGCACCGGGATGATCCCTGAGCAAATTTGGGACAATGCAGCACCAGCAGGCTATACACCGGGCACACCCACCAAATCGATGGGTCCTCTGAACTGGTCAATGGGTGAATTTATTACATTACTGGTTTCCGAGAGCACGCATACCATTGCTGATGTTCCCTCTGTCGTCTACAACCATTATGTAGGCAATCCTCCACCTCCTCCACCTCCAGCGGTGACCAGTTCTCCAAGTGTTCCAGTTGCTGGTCAACCTGTCACAATTACCTACGCGGGTAGTCTGGCTGCAAGTGCCACCAGCATCACCATGCACTGGGGCACCAACGGTTGGAGTGGGGTAACCGACGTAGTCATGGCCAAACAGAGCAATGGAACCTGGCAGGCTACCATTACGCTCCCACAAAGTGCCACTCGGCTCAATATGGCCTTCTTCAACCAGAATGCCGCCTGGGATAACAATAATGGTAGCGACTATAATCTGAACGTTTCAGGAGGTAGTTCTGGTCCCTGCTCATCTGGATCAGTCACCAGTTCTCCCTGTCCCGTTGCAGGACAACAGGCAACGATTACCTATACAGGAAGTTTAGCTGCGAGTGCCACCAGTGTCACCATGCACTGGGGCGATAACAGCTGGAATAATGCCACTGACACAGCTATGACCAAACAAGCGGATGGTTCCTGGCAGGCCACCATTACACTCCCACAGGGTGCCACCCAGCTCAATATGGCCTTCTATGACCAGAGTAGCGCCTGGGACAACAATAATAGTAACAACTATAACCTGAACGTCTCGTAGTGCAATAAAGTGCATCAATGGCGATGCATTCAGGGCAAGATGAAGATTTCAATAATCATCATCTTGCCACATCCACCAGTCAAAACGTTTTTTGTGTCATCTCTAAGGAGAAACAGAATGAATCAGAAGGACGATCGTTCCTCTGTGCCTCTATGGAGCCGTTCCACCACCCGCCTACTCGTTGCCCTGGCAATAGTTACTGTCATCATTGGAGCATCGCTGCTCATCTCTCCGCTGTCGAAGCCTGCTTCGGCACACATGGCCAGTGATTGGAGCTCACGCTCGATTTACTTTATCATGACTGATCGTTTCAGTAATGGTGATACCTCCAATGATAATTATGGGGGCTTCAATACCAATCTGTCAGATCCGGTAGCATGGCATGGTGGCGATTTTCAGGGGATTATCAATCACCTGGATTACATCAAAAACATGGGGTTTACCGCTATCTGGATTACCCCTGTAGTCATGCAGCATGATGCGCATGCCTATCATGGATACTGGGGCTACGACTTCTATTCTATTGACGGACATCTGGGCAACATGGCGATGTTGCAAACATTAGTAAGTCAGGCCCATGCTCGCAATATCTGGGTCATGTTGGATGTCGTAGCCAATCATACGGGGTCTTACAACTATAGTTCTCCGACATTCCCTGATTATGCTGACTACCATCATAATGGCAATATCACCGACTATAACAATCAGTGGGATGTGGAAAACGAGGACATTGCTGGATTGAACGACCTGGACCAGAGCAACACCTATACCTACAACACACTAATCAACAATATCCATTGGCTGGTCTCGACAACGGGGGTGGACGGACTACGTGTTGACACGGTCAAGCATGTACCGAAATCTTTCTGGAGTGCGTATTCGCAGAGTGCGGGCACCTTCACGATCGGCGAGGTATTCAGTGGTGATCCCGCCTATGTTGGTGACTATACACACTACGTTGATGCAGCACTGGACTATCCAATGTACTACACCATTCATGATGTCTTTGGTCAGAACCAATCCATGACCAACATTCATAATCGCTATGGGTCTGATGGCGATTATCGCGATCCCCTCACCAATGGGGTGTTTATAGATAATCATGATGTGGATCGTTTTCTCTGTGACGCGTCTGGTGATCCTTCGGCCACCTGGAATAAGTGGCCACAATTAGAGTTGGCATTGGCCTTTCAGTTTTCTGGTCGTGGCATTCCGATTATGTACTATGGCACCGAACAGGGATTTAGTGGTTGTGCTGATCCTAACAATCGGGAAAACATGTTCAACTCATTCAATACAACCAGCACACTTTACAATTATATTGCGAAACTAAATGGCGTTCGCAACAGCAATCCTGCCGTGCAAAATGGTACGCAATCCGAGAAATATGTGGACGATACGTTCTACGCATTTGAACGTGAAAAAGGTTCAAATGACGTAGTGGTCGCCCTCAATAACTGCTGGTGTACACGTACAGTGACAATTCCTAATCTGGACAACGTGAGCGATGGCCAGACATTGCAAGACGGACTGGCAGGGACGAATTATACGGTATCAGGCAACAGCGTGACGCTCACGCTCGCCAGCCATCAGGCAGTTGAATTGACAAATGGGAGTTCTACTACGCCTACGCCTACAGCTACCCCCACTCCTACAGCTACAGTTACGGCTACCCCCACTCCTGTACCATCTGGGGTGAGCAGTTCACCTGCTACGCCCATCGCGGGTCAACCTGCGACGATTACCTACAACGGTACTCTAGCGGCAAGTGCCACCAGCATCACGATGCACTGGGGTTATAACAGTTGGAATGGGGTGACCGACACAACGATGACCAAACAAGCAGATGGTTCCTGGCAAGCCACCATTACGCTCCCACAGGGTGCCACCCAGCTCAATATGGCATTCTATAACCAGAACAACACCTGGGACAACAATAATAGTAACAATTATAATCTGAACGTCTCGTAATACGATAAAATGCATCGATTGCGATGCATTTAGGGCAAGATGATGATCCTGGTAATCATCATCTTGCCTCATCATCGGTCAATTCGTTTTTCACTCCATGGCAACCTTCAGATCTTCAGGGGTTCTCTTTGGTTATGTAACTGAGCACTGTGCTAAAATAGCGGTATGAAAACAAACATCTCTGCTCCCAATTTGGCCATATCTACAAGCAGGCACAGTGCTTTCTTTCTGCCCTCGGTCCCATCGCTGGACATTTCCAGCCACGAAGGCACTGCTTGTGTGCAAGGGATGTTCGCTATGCGCAACAAAAAGTACAGGTTGTTATCAAGACCCTTCACACATCTACCACGCATCAGTATCTCTGCACTGCTGTTTGCGCTGGTCTGTATGTTTATCAACCCACTCTCAGCACTGGCTTGCGGGGGCATGTTTACCCCGGACACCTACGATACCGAGCAAAGTGCCGAACGACTCATTTTTACGGTAAACTCCGGCCAGGTGACGCCCTACGAGGAATTCACTATACTGGCTCGCCCAAAGATTTCGCCTGGGTGCTACCCGTCCCAGCTCTCCCCAAAGTCGATACAGCACCGATCAGCTTCTTTCAAGAACTGGACCGGCGCACCGCACCTAATTTTGCTGAGGCCCAACTCCCCAGTTGCCCTGGCAATTACACAACGAGTGCGCCAGCACCTTCAGCCCCTGGCACAGTCAATGTCTACAGCAATGGAGCCGTTGGCCCTTATAGCTATGATGTCATTTGAAGCAAATGTGAGATGTAGTGAGAGAGCAAGGATCTCTCACTAAAAGCGAAGATCTCTCAAACCTCCCCTTTTGATATTACTCTACCATGCTACGTTTTATTACTGGATGCCATTTTTGGGCAAACACAAAGTAGCAAATATTTTTCTCAGGAGAGAGGGGAGCAAGACAATGTTTCGCAGAATATTTCTAGCACTTATACCAGCATTCTTGTTGTTCCTGATCTGTTCACAACATTCTCAGGCAGCTTCAGCAAAATCTTATAGCGCTGATCAGTTCAATGTATCCGGAGCTATTGCCGCTGGCGGAACAATGGATGTTACAGAGAATGTGACCTTTCATTTTACGGGTGGCCCCTTCACTTTTGTCTCACGACAACTGCCAACTGACAACACCGACGGTATCTCGGTCATTTCGGCAGGCATAGATGGTCAAACCATGAGTGAGGGTAGCTCACCAGGCCAGTATGAGGTAAAAAGCGGCAATCCTCTTTCGATTACCTGGCATTTTTCTCCAACATCGGATTCATCCCATACGTTTACTTTAAATTATCATATCCAGGATATTCTTCAAAAATCCTCAACAGATTCAACAGATCTTCTCGACTGGAAACCTCTACCTTTATCCCATGACTACAATATTAGTACTTCGATCGTGACCATTACTTATCCCTCGTCAACATCCCTTGTCAGCGCTCCTGAAGTAGCACAAGGGAGTGCAACCGTTTCACAATCGATGGGAAAGGTACAGTTTCAGTCCACAAATCTGGCAGCCAATGCATTTCTGGAAATCGGCTTGCGTTTTCGTTCAGGTAGCTTGATAACCACCGCTCCTAACTGGCAACAAACACAGCAACTAGCCAGAACACTGTTTCCCTATGGGTTAGCAGGTGGCATTGCCATCTTTGTCATTGGGTCGTTTCTCTTTATCCGTCGCTATCGCAAATATCGCCGCAGTGCTTCTGCTGGCTTACTAGCGTCTTTGCAGGTAACGGCACCACCTGCTGATTTCCCACCCGCGATCGCTGGTGTGCTCGCCACAACGACGGATGGCTCACCAACCTGGGATCACGCGCTTGGTACGCTGTTTGATCTCATCAATCGTGAGGTTGTGACTGTCATTCCACCTCTCCAAGGTGGCTGGGGCGCATGGTCGAATGGACGACCGGACTTTCAGCTTGCTCTGGTGAGCTTGCCATCGGATCTGCGTCTCCATGAAGCTGGCTTGCTAAAGATGTTATTCCGTACTGAGGGAGGAGTCCACTCAACGGTCAATATCTCTGAAGTTAGTAAGATGTACAATAGTCAATCCCAATTTTTTAGTGAGCCGCTCAAGCAAGAAATGGCTGCACTTGGTTTTTTTGAGCCGTGGCGTCAGCGTGTTCGCCACCGTCTTGGTTGTACAACATCTCTGATGTTTATTTTCTCCCTCGTTGCCGTCTTTGTCTTGCTCAGTCGTGCCCCCTGGCCTGTGATCTTCTTGCCACTTGGTGTAACAGGTATAAGCATAACCGCATTCTTCTTGTGGGCAACGTTCTCTCCTTATACAGATGCGGCTATGCAGGTCAAAGCACAGTGGGAAGCATTCTTAAAGTTTATGAGCATGCTCACAAGTATAAATCAGCCCGACATTGGTCCGGCACTCTTCGCGTATTACCTGCCATACTCCGCAAGCTTTGGCCTGCTTATTCCCTGGGCCAAAACACTTCAGCGGCAAGGCATGCTCGCATTGCCTAACTGGTTTCAGAGGTTAGTCACCGCTGGTAAGCCGAACCAATCTGGCGATCCGATGAACGCTTTTGTTGCCATGGTCGAAATAACTCATGAGCTTACCCACAAGAGCGACAGTACAAGTGATAACGGCACGAGTCATGTGAGTGGCAGTAGTGGTGCCGCTGGCGGTGGTTCTAGTAGTGCGGGCTAGCCCCTTCCAACAGAGGGCCGTCAATCAATTCATTCCCGAACTTTTGTTTGAAAAGTTCGGGATAGCTCATGGGAACTTGCAGCCACGATGCCTTTATATGAGCTGCAAACGCTCAATTTGCCGTTTTGCTTCCTCGGCTTCTTCCTTGCGCTCCAGTATCTCCAGAGTTGTGCTCAAGCCTTGATAGGCATTGATATAGTTCGGGTTCAACTCGATTGCACGCTGGTAGAACGTGAGCGCTTCAGTAGAGCGATGCAGTTGGCTGAGCGTGTAGGCTTTGTTACAATAGGCGATAGCAAAGTTGGGAGCAAGCTCAATGGCCTGATCAAAGGCCATCAGGGCCTGTTCGTAACGTTTAAGCACGTTGAGCGCGATTCCTTTCGCATTGTAAGCATACGCAAAGTTGGGAGCAAACTCGATAGTACGATCATAGGCTGCAATCTCTTCTTCATAGCATTTCAGTTCACCCAGAGCATAGCCCATGTTGAAGTAAGCAGCCGGATAAGCAGCATTCAACTCAAGCGCCCGCTGACTGAAGATCAGCGATTCGCGGTAGCGTCTCAGGTCGTTAAGCACAAGACTCTTGTTGTTATAGGCTGCTGCATCACCTGGATCAATCTGCATGGCTCGATCATGTGCCAGGAGTGCTTCGTCATAGCGCTTGAGATTTCTCAGGGCGACCCCTTTGCCGATGTAGGCAGCAGCAAAGTTCGGGTCGATGGCGATAGCTCGTTCGTAGGCCAGCAGTGCCTCCTCGAATATACCTTCGTCATAGTAGGTGTTGCCAACCGCCAGCCACTCCTCCTTCGTCTTCCGCAAGGTCATAGAGACAGCACTCCCCCCCTTCATGCTCAGGCTGTCTACTTGCAACAATGGTTCTCGAATGGTTGGAGCATCAGAGAAACTCGATGTTGGCAGTACAGCTTGCTCAAGGGCTAGAGCGAAGTCGGTGATGGTGGCATAGCGCTGCTGTGGATCCTTCGCCAGTGCTTTGAACACCACCTGCTCAATTGTAGGTGACAGGCCGGGTACTTTTTCGCGGAGGGAGGGTGGAGGTGTATAAAGATGCTGCTGAACCAGTTCTTGAAAGGTTGTGCCCCTAAAAGGTCGCTCCCCAGCAATCCATTCATAGACAACAACAGCAAGAGAATACTGATCACTGGCCGGCTGTGAGAATCCGCTAACCTGCTCTGGAGCGATATAGGCCAGAGTTCCCGCGATTTCCTGCGAGGGATTAGCATACGAGGAATCGACCATCACAGCAATCCCAAAATCGCTGAGTAGCACCTCCTCGCGCCTACCCAGTAATAGATTTTCCGGCTTGATATCGCGATGGACCAGTTGGCAATTGTGAGCAAAGGCCAGCGCTTCGGCAACCTGCTTGACATAAGTAACTATTAAGGAAGGTGACGGACGATTCGAGCGTGGATGGCGCTCACGTAATGTCCCATTGGGAGCATAATCCAGTACCAGAAAAGGGATGCGTCCATCCATGCCAAAGTCCAGAATGCGTATAATATAGGGGTGAATCAGCCGGGCCAGCGTGCGCGCCTCATTACGAAATGGGTCCTCAATCTGTTGAGGAATCTCCGTATTCATGACTTTTACGGCTGCAAATGTTCCCAGGTACACATGCTCTCCAAGGTAAACCGAGCCAAAACTGCCTTTCCCCAGCACATTCATGAGTTGATAGTTGCCAAGTTGTTGACCCTCATAAGTTGTCATATTTCATAACCTCCATGTAAAACACCTTCACTCAGATCACATTCTTGGCAGGCGGCACGACCAGCAACGCGGCCAGAAAAGAGACATCCACCCAAAAATGTCCCTTCAAGAGCACGGTAGCCATGCACACCACCACCACCGAAACCGGCAACTTCGCCAGCAGCATAGAGACCGGACAGGGGCTGACCATCGGCTTGCAGGACACGACCTGAGAGATCCGTTTCCACTCCCCCCAGAGTTTTGCGCGTCATAACCGAGAGCCGCACTGCGATCAATGGTCCAGCGGCAGGATCAAGAATACGGTGCGGCTTGGCGACGCGAGTCAGCTTATCACCGATATAGGCACGCGCCCCACGAATAGCCATGACCTGGGCATCTTTCCCAAACGGGTTGGTGATCTGGCGATCACGGGCAACGATGACTCGCTCAAGCTCTGTCAGATCGATCAGTTCCTCGCCAGTCAGAGCATTCATTCTCTGCACCAGTTTCGGCAGTGTGTCACATACAAGAAAGTCCACCCCGCGCTTCTTAAATGCCTCAACCGGCCCTGTTGCGCCTGGAAGCGCTCGACTCAGCGTTTTCGAGATACTGCGGCCCGTGAGATCCGGGTTCTGCTCAGACCCCGATAGGGCAATTTCACGTGCCATGATACGCTGATTGAGCAGAAACCACGAATAGCCATACCCGGTAGAGAGGATATGCTGGAGAGCACCCAGCGTGTCAAAGCCAGGGAAAAGTGGAATTGGCAGACGCTGCCCACGCGCATCCAGCCACAATGGCGATGGTCCAGACAAAATGCGTATGGCATGGTTGCTCCAGATCGGCGCGAAGTTGTGAATGCCCTCTGGATAATGCCACATCCGATCAGAGTTGATGAGATGTCCACCACTGGAGGCGATCACATCCAACATGCGCCCATCCACATGGTCAGGGACACCCGAAATTAGCTGCTTCGGTGGTTCGCCCAGGCTTTTGGGCCAGTTGCGACGCACCAGTTCGTGATTGCCACCAATACCACCGGAAGTGACAATCACTGCCTGGGCTTTGAGAGTGAACTCACCCACGACCACCCGAGAACTCGGCATGCCACGCTCTGCGGCATCTGGTTCCAGCACTTCCCCGTAGACGCCATCAACCACGCCATTAGTCATAGTAAGTTCGGTCACACGATGCCGGAAACGCAATGTGACTAATCTTCGCTGCTCACCCTCACGCACACGGCAAACAAACGGCTCTAACACGCCCGGACCTGTCCCCCATGTGACATGGAAGCGGGGAACCGAATTGCCATGTCCGGTCGCAAGATAGCCACCACGCTCCGCCCATTGCACCACAGGGAAGAAGCGAATACCTTGCTTATGCAGCCAGGAATATTTCTCGCCCGCTGCAAAATCGACATAGGCTTCTGCCCAGCGACGAGGCCACAGATCTTCTTCCCGATCAAACCCGGCGCTACCAAGCCAATCTTGCAGAGCCAGATCATGGGAATCGCGAAGGCCCAGTCGCCGCTGCACCGGCAAATCAACCAGGAATAGGCCCCCAAAAGACCAGAACGCCTGCCCGCCAAGCGACGCCTCTGGCTCCTGATCAAGCACGATCACACTCCGACCTGCGTCAACGAGTTCAGCGGCAGCCACCAGACCGGCCAGACCTGCACCGACAATAATCACGTCAGCATCATTACTCATCAATTTACTCCTCCCAGGCATATAGCAAGGATTACTCCCCAGGACAACCATTTTACCAATATTGCACTGAACTGTCCAACACTGTAACATCCACTTCGATTTTTCCTCTTGCCCATCTTCCACGTTTGGGCACTCTACGAAAGTGAATCAGCCTCACCTCTTCTACATAGAATCATTTCTACATGTATTTTCCAGGCTTACGTATACTATTTTTGAGATGATACTCACCATTCATAACTGAAAGCATATGCTCACAATAGCACAGGAGCCATCACGTAAGTACCATTACTTTTGATCCCAGGAGTGTATTGATATACTCAGCAATATGATAAGGAGCGGGTAAAGGAGAGCTTCCACAGTGATGCTCTTTCACTCCATATGATCAAAAGTGACATGCTCTCTGTCTTCCTGGTGATGTATTTCTTGTACTCTGAGGCCTGGTGGAGTGTTCGTGGAGTGTTCCTTCAACAGTGATGCCATTGTAACAAAGGAGAACGTTCATGAGAACGCACACACATCCGCAACGTCTATTCATAGGTATCCATGTTGCTGTGTTCCTTGGTCTGCTGCTTACGGCTTGCGGCAACAACACGAGCAGTGGGAGTAGGTCTAATCGGACTCTATTGCCGGGAACAGCAGCATCACCGCCAAATGTGCAATCAGCAGTAAGTGGGGATAACATTCCCCGGTCCGAGCAAGCAAATATCACGCTCGGTCCGCAAGCCTGCCCGGAGCCGGTCAAGAATCCCTCTCATTGGGATTCGATCCTCGGCACAAGTAGTGGAATTAATAAGGTTGAGAGCGTCAGTTGTGCAAATATACTGGGCGATACTTCACTTCAGGCGATGGTCACGGTACGTTACGCCGATAGCGATGCCCAACTAGATGTCTATGTCTATACTAATCTCACCAATGCTCAACCCAAACAGATCTTCGCTGTACATGGTCTTGTCAAGGGAGATGCCAGGATTAGCCTCTATAATACGCTTATGACAGCAGAGGTTGATAAGAACTCAACTCTCAATGCAGACAGATCCATTGGGGCAATGACACAAGATCTTTTTCGTGAGTTCGAGGCATCGGCAGATAAGACAACGCTGATACAAACTATCTTTCCTGGTATCTTTCCTGATCTGACACGCTATCAGGCAGAGGCTGATCAGGTGCAGGTGAATCAGGGCAATGAGACATGGAAGAATGATGCAGCACAACTCACCAGAGCTATGGTGAGCAAGTTCTTTGGCTGGAAACGTGCAGTGTCAGCAACAGTCACCAGTGGCGGGGGGCCACATGATCTCTCGGCCAATGTCAGTGTCTCTGAGAAAGCTAACCAGAGAGGACAAAAGCAAGGTTCTATCATCAATGTAGAACTGAGCCGCCTGGAAGGGAATAGCCATAATATGTGGACGGTGATTGCTGTGCAGGATGCCTCCTCTCTTTCGATCACTACCCCCGTACCGCTCAGTCTGGTCCGTAGTCCGTTGAAAATCGAAGGGAATGGCACTGCATTTAAGGGGAACATTGGACGAGCCGTTGTCTACGATCATCTCTATACAGATATTGGTCATGCGAGAATAACAAGCCAAACCAGTATGGGAATCAGCTCATTCTCAACTACACTGCTGTACAATGTAAGCTTCTTGAATGGCAATCAGGAGGGGATACTTGCGGTCTATGAGGCCAATGGAGGCATGAGCAATGAGATTGAGACTGCGGTCATGATGAAGGTACTGCTTAATCCTCAATCTGGTCAGGCGTTGGGTGCTTTACCCTGTCCCGATAATGTACAAAATCCGGCCTATTGGGATGCACTCTTGCCGCTTCCGCGCCATGATGCGCAGGCCGATAGTGTCAGTTGTGGTAATTTGATAGGAGACTCTTCCCTCCAGGCTCTGGTGTCGGCTCATTTGATCGGCTGTGGCCCTGCTATGTACAGCTTCTTTGTCTTTGACAATATCAGCGATGCGCACCCAAAAGTGCTCTTTCAACTGGACGAGCCTGTACCACGGCGACGCGCAGATTAGTAACTACAATACAATCATGACGGCAGAGGTGGATCAGAATTCGAGCATCAACAAAGGTAAGGGAGATAACCATGTAACAGTTGATCTGTTCCGTGAGTTCAAGTGGACTACGAATGCAGCTTCAGGGTCCTTTGAGCAAGTTGCCTTCCCTGGTATCTTCCCTGATCTGACACGCTATCAGGCAGAGACAGATCAGCAAATGGTGGAAAATGGGCAAGACCAGTGGAAAAACGATGCGGTGAAGACAGCTCAAGCGATGGCAGCGAAACTGCTTAACTGGACGGCAAATGCTTCCAGTAATGTGTTGAGCGGCGGTGGATCAGGTGACATTGATGCCACAATACGGCTGGTGAGTCCCTATCCAGGAGGAAGAGCCATCAAGGTCACACTCAGTCGCCTGGAGGGAGTAGATGGAAATATATGGGAGGTGATTGGGGTCACGTCCGGTGACCTGACCGTGATCTCTCCGATGTCACTGGAGACGCTGGTGAGTCCCATAACCATGGGAGGTACTGGAAGTGCTTTTGAAGGGGTCGTCGGTCAGGCCTTTGTGTTTGATCACCTGTATACGGCTATCGGACAGAATAAAGTGACCGCAGGTGGTATGGGACAGACAACCTATACCAGCAGTGTTACTTATAATGCCTCCTTTCAGGGAGTACAGGAAGGGCTGATAGCGATCTACGCCTACAGCCAGACTGATAACTCGGTTGCCAGTGCCGTAATCCAAAAGGAATTGCTCAGTTCCGATGATCACACAATTCAAAAAACACTTGCCTGCTAGACTGCTCAACCCAACAAGGTGGGAATCGCTCGTTGGGCGATTCCCACCTTTTTGGGTTGAATATCGCACAAACAACTCAATAAGCTGATATCTCCGTGGTTTTGGTTAGCCGAGCAAGGTGACTTCTCTCCTATCAAAATCCCAGCTTGCTGTTATCCGGGTATGGAGAAGATACCAAAAGCAGTTCTCAGCCGTTTCAACAATAGAATTATATTTACCGATTTGTATGTATATTTGCGTGTTCAAGGAAGACAGGAGAAGGATCTTATTTTATGAAATGGTATCCCTATGGTCACGATTTCGGCAATGCGGAAATTGGAGGAGTTACAGTTATTGGGGGGAAAATACATTCCCTCAGTATTCCCACTGCATTTGCCAAGGTTGATACAAATGCGATGCGTAACCTTGGTATTAACGTGGATCAATCTAATGTACATGTGATCCAGTTTTCTGAAGAAGAGATGGCACACGCAGTTGGTGATCTTGCACTACAGCAGTCAATTGAGATATATCACGGGCGAGGTGATATCCAGCGTTATTCCAGCAAATATAGTCTGCGTGGCTTGTTGACAATAGCGGCTACATTGATTCCTGACGAAGAATTTGGCCTTTACGTGGTCGCAGGACTTCCTACAGAGACATACATCAAGAACCCGGCAATGCGCAATACCATTAAAACCCAGCTTGACGGCACATACCACTTTATGCTCAAGGGTACCCCCCCTTTGCGGAGCGTGACTGTTGAGATCGCGACGGTGGTGATGGAAGGCGCTGGAGCACTCATCGCCTACGGCGACAAATCCTCCAGTAAGACAGCTGAAAGTGCTGTCATTGACATCGGGGGCCGAACGACCGATCTGTATGTGGCTCGGGGACAGGTTCCTGTGATTGAATACTGCAAAGGCAAGCCATTAGGGGTGGAGTTAGCGACTCAGATGATGATAGATGCCTTTGAGAATAAACATGACCGTCCGCTCTCCTTACTTGAAGCGCGCGAAATCATGCATGCCTATGCCTCACAGGGAGAGATCAGTTATCCCGAAATTTCCGCATATGGGAAAACAATCGGCAAGTATGATTTGGAACGCCTGGCGAAAGAAGCTGTAACACAAGTGGGCAGTGAAATTGCATCCTTTCGTGTCTTCTGCCTGGCGACAGAGCGACCGTGATGCTGTGGCAGCAAGCTTCAAACCGGTCCTTAATATTGGGGGAGGCGTCTACTATTTCTACAAATTCCTGAAACAGCGCATTCCCCATCTCTCGCGGCCGGATGACCCTATTCATGCTAATGCGCTCGGTTATTGCAATCTGGCCAGTCGTCTCTTGATTCGTAAGACTCAAGCTGGGGCTAGCAATGGCGTCTTGAAGGAGAGCCATAAAGTATAACTACGAGAGAGAGAATATTGTATGTCACAAACCACACCGGAAAAGTTTTTGTATTTTACTGTTGGCCTGCTTAAGGATTCTTTTGCACTGGATGCGCTTCGGCAAGATGCTCTCAAACATCACATGATTGACCAGCCAGGTCAGCTTATTGCCCTCCGCCTGACAGAATACTACGAAATGATGACCCAGGGTGTCGTACAACCTGTCGTACGAGTTCCGGCTATTGTGACGCCTGTCGAGAGCGGAGGCGGTAAAGAGAAGATGGCATCAGCGACGGCTCATACCTCACCTCCGTCTTCTCCCACTCCTCCCCCACACCTTCATCACCGTCGGCAACGGCTCAACCCAGCCATCAGAACGCTTTCCTCAATCAGATAACTGGTAGAATGCGAGTCTTACACCAAAACGGCGAGAGTATTATATCCACCTCTTCTACTACTGACCAGAACGCAGATGAGGCTGCTGACTACTGGAGCACACTTTAAATTGATCCCACTGGCGAACCGTTTTGGCTCACCAGTGGGATCATATTTTTCTCGATTATTCCTACACAAACCACTACAAAGGCAAACATTCTACGCATTATACATAGACTGCTTGATGTGTGTCAGCACGCAATGCCCCCTTGACAGGGGATGGCATCATGTTTGATGCTGCAATCAAAACACAGTGGCACAACCACCGTTGTAAGGTGGCATGGTTGAACCTTTTCTTTTGTCCATCCGCACGCTGCACAGTGCTGCTTTGGTCCAGATGGCTGGCCAAACGTAGATTTTTGCAGTCCCAGAATAAGACAGATTACGCCGATCAAGACGAGGCAGAAGATAGGCCATTGCATGCAAACACCTCCTTTAACTGCTGAAAAAGCTTGTGTGCTTTCTCCTACAGTATTATTCTTTTTGCTGTGCCTTTATCCGGTTGTTTGCTCTTTTTCGTGCAACTTCTCGTTGCTCAAAGAAAAGATGAATATGTTTCCCTGTCGTCATGATGGCTACACATCCATTCAAAATGACGAAAGGTGAGAGCGAAACAAGACAAGACAAGATAGCGGTTTCTGAACGAGAGTTCTGAGTGCTTATGAACTCATTTAACTTCTGTATAAGGGATCGCGTACAGAGTGGAAGGTAAGGGTAAGGAAACACATAGTCTTCTGTCCATTTGATGCTTGTTTCAGTTCTGCTTTTAGGCCGTGAGAACCGGCAAATATACCCTTGTGCAGCTAATGGCGTATACCATCTAGTGACAAAAAACGTTCTTCACTGTTTTGCCATAAGAGAAGGGAGGCTGACATTGTCGAGGCGGATAATGCACAAAAGAGCAATGTCAGAGGTTGGATTCTGTATGCTTTCACTGTGCATCTCCTTTCTGATTTTGCGAGGATGCTTTACAATTCTTCAACTAGTATAGCATAATCTACGTTAATTTTCAAGGTTTTTTGTCCCCAAAAACACTTTAAATGGACCTGTTTAGGAACTTGAATCTTCTCATTGCTAATAGATAATTCTGAGATCTTCTCATAGGCTCCTGTCGTGACCTACAATATACAACATGTTGTCAGTTTTATCAGGGTAACTCATCGTTCCCATGACTGAAATGGCTTTTACAAAAAGAGAGTTTGTCCGATTGTGTTTCTCAAGGAGTGCGTTGTTCTCAGAAGTGCTCTGTCACCATTTAAGGAGGATATGTAGTGGCTAACAACTTCCTGGAAAATTCGTCCATGACTCTCTCGGCATCCAGGTCAGTGTTTATCGAGCAATACAAAAAAGTGCGCGGTTTCTCTGAACTGTTGTGTGAACCCCTTGTGACGGAAGATTATGTCATTCAGTCGATGCCGGATGTCAGCCCAACTAAATGGCATCTGGCACATGTGACCTGGTTTTGGGAGACATTTCTCCTCTCAGCAGTAAAATCTGGTTACCAATCCTTGCATCCGCAATATGCATATCTCTTTAATTCCTACTACAACTCGATTGGGGAACGGCACTGCCGACCCAAACGCGGTTTACTTTCGCGACCTACAGTCGCAGAGACCTATCAATATCGTCATTATGTCGATGAGCATGTTTTGGACCTGTTGGAGAAGATTGACGAGCAAAAGCTGGTACAGTTTACTCCTATCATAACGCTGGGTCTCCATCATGAGCAACAGCACCAGGAACTGATGCTCACCGATATCAAACATGTTCTTGCATGTAATCCACTCTATCCCCTCTATCAAGAGCGTATCGCTGTGAGCATTGCAAGCGTTCCACGAATAGAGTGGATCGGCTATCCTGAAGGCCTCTATGGGATAGGGCATGAAGGAGATGGTTTTTGCTTTGACAATGAAGGACCACGACACCAACAGTTTCTTCAGCCGTTTCAGCTGGCCTCTCACCTGGTCACCAATGGCGAATATCTGGAGTTTATGGAGGATAGGGGCTATCATAATCCCCTACTCTGGCTCTCGGATGGTTGGCGCACGGTACTGGAAGAAGAGTGGAAGGCCCCACTCTATTGGGAAGAACATGATGGACGTTGGTGTATGATAACATTGAATGGTTTACGTGAAGTTGACAAGGCTGAGCCTGTCTGTCATGTGAGCTACTATGAAGCTGATGCATATGCACGGTGGGCGGATGCACGGCTACCGACAGAAGTAGAGTGGGAGATTGCCGCGAAAGATTGTCCGATCGAAGGAAATTTTGTCGAGAGCGGTCTGTATGGCCCTGTACCGTTACAGTTCTTTCCGGCAAGTAGTACACCTGCACAGATGTTTGGAGATGTCTGGGAGTGGACACAAAGTGCTTATTCTCCCTATCCAGGATATCATCCTGCACCTGGTGCCGTGGGTGAATACAACGGGAAGTTTATGTGTAACCAGTTTGTTCTGCGTGGTGGTTCATGTGCAACATCCCACTCACATATTCGATCAACGTATCGTAATTTCTTCCCTCCCCATGCTCGATGGCAGTTCATGGGTTTTCGACTGGCAAGAGAGGTGTAACATCGTACGAGGTATCAAGCAGTCACTCCATCTCTATGATTATGAGCCGGAGCGGAATACCTTCCACGAAGAGGTATTGCAGGGTTTACAGAAGTCGCGGAAGGAACTGCCAAGTAAGTACTTTTACGATGAAACAGGTTCACAACTCTTCGAGCGTATTTGTATGTTGGATGAGTATTATCTTACACGTACAGAGTTGAAAATTATGCAGGAGCAGATGCAAGAGATCGTGGCGCTGCTAGGGCCGGGTTGTCAGCTTATCGAGTATGGAAGTGGAAGCAGCAAGAAGACCCGTAAGTTGCTCGATGCTTTGCATCATCCTGCCGCTTACGTACCTATAGATATCTCGAAAGAACATCTGATGCGCTCAGCCGTATCACTGGCGCAAGCCTATCCACACCTCGAAGTGCTGCCAGTGTGTGCTGATTACACAGGTGACTTCGAGATTCCATTCCCAACAAGGCCAGTCTTGCGCAAAGTTGGCTATTTTCCTGGTTCGACTATTGGAAACTTTGATCCTGAGCCAGCAAAACATTTTCTGAAACAGATTGCCAGAACGTGTCAGGGGGGTGGCCTGCTGATCGGAGTCGATTTGAAGAAGGATTTCAATATTCTCCACCGGGCTTATAATGATCAGCAGGGAGTCACGGCACAGTTTAACCTGAATCTGCTGACGAGGATCAACCAGAAGCTAGGGGCCAATTTCCGGCTTGACCAATTTCAGCACTATGCATTCTACAATCCTGGTAAGAGCCGCATCGAGATGCATCTGGTTAGTCTCAAAAATCAGATCGTTCGGGTCGGGGAGACTGAGATTGTTTTTCAACTGGGTGAGAGTATCTGGACAGAGAGTTCCTATAAGTTTACACTGCCTGAGTTTGCACAATTGGCTGCCACGGCAGGTTTAAGGGTTGAGCATGTGTGGACAGATCCGCAGGAACTGTTCAGCGTGCAGTATCTGGCTGTCGTGAAACTCCCTCGGAAGTGTGGGACACAAATCGACTGGCTTAACACCATTTTATCAGTCGGGATTGCAGGAATCTGTTTCCCATTGGTCCCACTCCTGAGAGGTGAAACGAGAAGCTTGCATGAGTCGTGTAGTCTGAGCACTACTGCCCAGGCGCATACATACAAGAAAGGAACAGGATGTCTATGGGAGTTCGCTTTAGCGCTCGCAATCAGTTACGTGGCATCGTGAAGTCGATCAAGCTCGGAGATATCATGGCGGAAATCATCGTTGAGCTTCCAGATGGTCAGCAGATCGTTTCCGCCATTACACGTACCTCAGCGGAGTCGTTAGATCTCAAAGTGGGTGCTTCCGTGCTGGCAATCGTCAAATCGACAGAAGTGATGATCGGCAAAAACGAATAGTGAACCCGAAAAGAAAAATAATAAAACACATCATTTTCCCATCTTGCGGTGTTGAAAAAATGATGTGTCAATCAACGCTATGCGTTAGGTGACAAGAAATGGTACCCATTCAGGATCGCCTGACCCTGAGGAGAGAGAATATATTGGATAAATGCCTGTGCATCACTTGCGTGCGATGAGTTTTTCGTGACTGCAATAGGATACTGCGCAACCACATTAAACTGGTCTGGAATGGGGATTTGTGTCACCACCTTCTCCGAAGCTGGTGTGAGATCAGTAACATAGACAATACCAGCATCAACCGTTCCCAATTGGACTTTCTGTACTATTGCAGTATCATTCTCTTCCTGTGAAACAAAATTGGCCTTGACGCCCTTCTCGTAGTTTGTGCCATAGTCAGCGGATTTACCCAGCTTGTCAAGGACCTGCAAAGCATAGTTGCCAACTGGAACGGTTGGAGCCGCAACATCAATTTTGACCCCCGGCTTTCCGAGATCCTTCAATGAATGGAGTTGCGCCGGGTTACTTGTGGGTACAAGAATAACCAGCTTGTTCCTGGCAAAGATCTGACTCGCCCCTACCAGATTGGCATCGCTAGCCTTTTGCATATTTTTCTGATCAGCAGACGCGAAAACATCGCCAGGTGCACCATTGGCAAGTTGCTGTTCTAATGCCTGCGAACCATTGTAATTATAGGTAATAGTTACATTAGGATGCAGGGTATGGTAGGCCGTTTTAATTTTATTGAAAGATGCTGTGAGTGATGCAGCAGCGTAAACTGTTAAAGATACAGGAGCGGCAGTCGGTGAAACACTTGTACTAACAGATGTTTGAGAGCCACAGGCACTTAACGATAGGAACAGGATAAAAAGGAGAGGAAGTATGCGACGTAAAGAGAACAAAGGAAGCCTCCTTCTTGGGCAGGACACGAAATAGAACAAGCTCCTTCTCGTTCGTTCAACCATCATATCAGAGTATATCACGCTTTTTGCCTGGTCATGGTGTGTAACACGCATTGGGTGTCAGGTTTTTGCAGAGAGGTGGCAGCAGGTGCGCGTTTTACAATCACGTACCTGTTTTGCCGTTAATGCTAAATGAACTTCGAAAGGGCCCAGTTTCACTCCTCTGAGTGAGGGAGTGTCCAGATATCTAAGCCCCTTTTCCAAAAGGAAAGCTTCGTTTCCACGAACTCTTCTCCTGGAAAGTAGTCATTCCAACGCAGCATAAACCACATAGAGAGCGTCAGCCCAGCATACTTTACCGCACTCTCTATAGATGCTTTCTCATCAGGAGAAAACGGCCGAATCTGAGAATAGCCATCGAAGAGAGCCTGATAGGCCTGCGGATGAAATATCATGCAAGATGACGAAGCCCGGTCCTTCACAAAACAAAATCCCAGAACGGTCATCCCAAAATCTAAGAGAGAGGCTCCCATTCCGCATTCCTGCCAATCCAGAAATGCCGAGACTTTGTCTCCAACAAACAAGCAGTTACTGGGGTCCATATCTCCGTGAATAATGCTTTGTGGGAAAGTATCTGGCCTGAAATGTTGCAATGAGTGAAACTCTTTGAATATTTTCTTGAGGTTTTCGGTTCCAAACTTGTTTTTCGCGACCTCGATGGATTTTAGAAGATACTCATGTTCGAGCCAATGTCTCTTCTTTGCAAGACCACTTGTCGGTATGAGATGTAATCTGGCCAGGTGGCTACCAATTTCTCGACAAACATTCTCGGATATTTCTGGTTCATGACCTTGTAGTTGATGCATGGCAACGGCTATGCATTCAGCGCTTTGATATATTAGTGAACCATTGGGTGCTGTAATATAACCTACAATGGGGAAATCGTGCTCTGCTAGCCTGTTCAAGTAGGGTAATCCGGTTTCTATGTCTTCCACTGCTTCCTCTCGCGTCGCATTCACAATAATTTTGAAGAGAAATTGCCCTTGATCAGTGGTGACAAAGAAATTCTGATTGGTGCCCTTAGCTGCATGGTAGTTCTGGACGACACCTAAAGCGAAATGCTGCGCGATGGCTTCAAGCCTATCCTGCATGAATATTTCCATAGTAGAAGATAGTATATCACTGGAATGTACTACTTGCCAGGCATGGAATGATAGACTGCAAGCCAATCGGTGGCGATTTTGATCTGGGCGTCTTTCAGAGACATGGCTCCTGAACACACTTGATCATGCAGGTAATTTTCGACCTGATCTTTTTCGTGGAAGCCCGGTTGAGGTTTGGCCGCCTCTGGCCAGAGATTTGCGAGAGTATTGGAACCTCCCAACTCCAGGCTCACAAGATGATCAACTTCGTATTCTCCAGGGAGATGATGGGTAACACCATATTCAGCATAGGCTTTGTTCTTCACGCTTTGCGGCACATTGCGTACAGATCGTGCATACCCTGGTGTGCAGACATCGGCTTTAGTGGCTTGTGTGAAGATATCGCCAGGTGTACAGGCAGAGTCGGGAAGGTCCGCATGGGTCAGACACCCCGATGTTCTGGTTTGTATTCCCCATCGTGGCTCGGTCGTTGGAGTGACCGTGCTTGTTGAACTGGTCGGACCACAACCACTGAGCGCCAGCGCCAATGCGACGATCATTGTCAGCAAAGAGACGTATTTCATAGTGGTTTGTCCTCATTCAGATTGCAACACGAGCCAGGTCTGATCAAAACGCAATGTTTGCAGATCGGCCCTTTTGATCCAGTAGTAGAGCATCCCGTTATTAGCCCAGCGCATGCCCGCATGCTCATCAGAGTCGATTTGTAGAAGCAGTTGCCAGTCTTTCGCCCCTGGCGCTAGTTCAGCGATCCGTGGATCATTGGCATCCGTCACTCCATGAGAAACAAGCTGACATTGTAGGCGCATATCATCCTGGATGGTATCAGGATAGCCCAGCAAGCGATGATGGATCAAAGCATGGTCGGCTGGATCGCGTAGCGTTGAGAGCAATGCATCATATTTCTCCTGGTCTGCATCTGTCCAGTTCAGGTCAGGGATTTCAAGTGGTGGTTGCTCAGAGAACGTTATTTCGCGAGAAAAGTGGATGGAACATGCGTGAAACTGACTCGCTATCGGAAGTTGTGCAGGTGCGGGAGTACGTTGTAGCTTGCTCGGATCGCCATTCCGGAAGAGGACCTGCCAGCTTCCCAGATCCGTAGGAGCGGAGCCAAAAGTGCTCTGTTGTGCATCGTAGAAAAACCAGAGCATGCCCCGTGGTGGTAAAAGCCCGTGTATATTATAGTGGCGTACATCATCGAGATTAATTTGTGCCAGAAAAGATTGTGGTAGACCCTGCCATTGCGGCCAGCTAACTTCGGCAGGCAGATCAGGAATACCACCCAGTTTCGATATTCCAATACGCAAAGTAGACTCATCGACATAGGTCGTATGAAGCCGAATAGATGCTTGTGAAAGTCGGTCAATATCTTGTACCAGACGTGATAGTCCTGTGGCAACAAATGCAGCTTGAACGCTCGTTTTTTCCATGCGACCTTCCTCCCAGCACTTATAGTGAACCTGCGTATAGGATGCTCACACAGGAGTTAATGCTCCCCAGAGGATATCCTAGCAGGAATTTGAGAACCTTTGCAAGCTGTACAGCAAAGATTTAGGGCTTTTCCTCTCTTGTTTGCTAACAACTAACTATTCACGCGGCGAATCACGGCATAGATCGTGCTATTCTCTGCAATGCTCCAGTTGTTCAGCAGCCATGGCAATGGCACTATCACCCACCAGTTGGTACAACTGGTGATGGAGATCTCCCATATTTTCCATATGGACCATGGTGAAATCATGCTGCGACGATCCTTGAGCAAACCCTGAGAAACTACGCTGAGCGGCTTCGTATTCTGTGGAGATGTTTGCCAGCAACCGCGCTACTTCATCGCGCTGTTCTTGAGCTTTGAGCATAGGTATCCTCTCTTCAAAAAATAGGTGTTCACTGCGGTTTCTTCTTCAACTTATATATCCCTGCGAAAATTAGTGGAAGGAGCAAACAATGCTGAAGGCCTTCCATGGAGATACCTACAGATGTAGTTGTGTCTCTCCTTTCCCCTGAACGACCATACCAAAGGAAACTCACACTATAGTGATTTCTAAACGTTTATATCTTTTATTTCGTTTCACATGTTTCACCAATTTATGCAACATATCATCACACAATCATCACAATTTTGCTTTTTGTGCAAAAAGAAGCTGACAAGGGGCCTGACGGAGCAAGAAGTGCAAAGAGTAGGGAAGTTCCTGATGCCAACTTCTTCATATTTATATATTTGTGAATATTCTCTTGAGTGACGGTATATACTGGAAAAAGTCTCTCAGAGATAGCTTCACAAAGCTGTCGAGCTAAGGAAAGCGTGTTTCATCCCCATAGCTCAAGCAAGGGGTACGCACACGCTGTCGAAGGTAGAGGTGGTATTATAACATGCACAATAACTCAGAAAATCTTCATTCTTCTTCAACAGTCGCAGTCGTTGGCCTGGGCAAAGTTGGTCTCCCATTAGCAGTACAGTATGCTCAGCATGGCTGGCAGGTGATTGGTTGCGATACCAATCATAACGTGGTGGAGATGATCAATGCAGGACACTCACCAATCCAGGAGGAACCCGAACTCAGTACAGGGATAGCCATAGCTGTCGCCAGGAGCAGATTCTCAGCAACCCAGGATATTACAAAGGCGGTCTCTCAGGCCGAAGTCGTCATTGTCATTGTTCCTGTGACACTCAATAATAAGCATGAAGTAGACTTTGCCGAGATTGATGCGGTGACAGCTGAGATCGGCGCGGGCTTAACACCGGATACATTAGTCATTTACGAAACAACGCTTCCCGTTGGCACAACCGCTCGCCGCTTTGCGCCGATGCTCGAACATAGTTCACACTTACGCGCTGGTCACGATTTTTTCCTCGCCTACAGTCCAGAGCGTGTCTCATGCGGCACCGCTTTCCGGGATCTGCGCAACTACCCCAAGATAGTCGGCGCAATCAACGAAAGAAGCGCAGTGGCAAGTAACATATTTTATCGCTCTACCCTGGAAGTGGAAAGTATCATCCTGGCCTCCATGGACGAAGCCGAATTTGTGAAACTGATCGAAACCACCTATCGTGATGTCAATATTGCACTTGCCAATGAGTATGCTTGCTATGCCGATACCCATGGTTTGAATGTCACGACCGCCATTGCAGCAGCCAATACCCAGCCTTACTCACATATTCACACCCCCGGTGTGGGAGTCGGTGGGCATTGTCTTCCTGTCAGTCCCTATTTTCTCTTTGGGGAGAAAGATTCCGAGATACGCCATCAGCCTGCACAGTTCTTATTGCCACGTACAGCTCGTCACATTAACGATGGAATGGCAAACTATGCTGTGCAACGACTCAGAACGGCTCTCGGCTCACTCACTTCTCAAATTGTACTGATTCTGGGTGTTGCTTATCGGGGTGATGTCCACGATGACACGTTTAGCACAGCCAGATTGCTGCAAACGGCCTTGCAGGAGCAAGGTGCCAAGGTCTATGTCAGTGATCCCCTCTTCAGTGAAACAGAGTTACATGCATCTGGCTATACACCTCTCCCTAAAGAGATGGATGGTGAAGTCAATGCTATCATTCTGCAAAGCGCCCATCAGGTCTACCAGGATCTGGATTGGAAGTGCTTTTCACGTTGCCAGGTCGTCCTGGATGGACGTGGCGTGCTCCAACGTGCGGAGATTGAAGCCTTTGGCATGCGCTATCTCTGCATAGGAAGTTAGAACTGAAACGACCTTTCGCTTGCTGGTACTCTGCTCCGCTTTCAGGGGCAGGGGACCCTACAACGCCCTCTCCTCAGTAGCCCTTTCACAGAGAAAATTTATCTTCACTTCTAGCTCTGAGAGTGTTATAATTCCTCTTAAAGCAAGGAAAACCCCGTTCCGGGGACGCTGAGCGCAGGAGGAAGGTCAATGGACACGCTGCCACAGCAGCAATTCTGCACGAATTGTGGGCACCCGTTGTCACCCGGCTCTGCCTTCTGTGTTACCTGTGGCGCTCCCGTGGGTACGCCAAGCCAGTTTCCTGTTGGAGCACCACCGAGATCTCTGCCGCCCTCCGTACAGGTACCATCGCAAGCTCAAGATGATCCGCTTCTGGCTAACCTGGCTGCTGGCTTTGTAGCCAGCCGGATGGGGCGTCAGTCTCTGCGGCGAACCAGACGAGATCCCTGGCGACCAGGGTCCAGGCTGCACGGGTGTGGCTGTCTCTTGCTTCTGCTGGCAGCGCTTGCCGGACCATTCATCGGCGTGGCACTGACCTCTGGCTGGCCACATCTGATCTTCACGTATGTGGCTGGAGGAATGATCCTGATCTTCTTCCTGATACTGTTGATCGGGATGCTGGCGACCAAGCGCGGACGAGAAGCGTTGGCGGAGGGCTGTCTTGATGCGATCCTTGGCGGATTTCTGGGTGGAGGGTAGTGAAGGCATTTTCCTACGCTCTCTTTGATGCATTAGTATGGCTTCTCCATGCTAACCAGTCGTGACAGTGCCATCTGCATTGACACGTATAGCCACACCAGGCAATGGTCTGGTAGCTGGATTATGGAGCACAGTCCTATTATGAGCAGGACAGGTCAGTGTCTGATTTCCAGGATTATAGGCAACTGGCACCTGCTGATGAGTACACGCCGCCTCATAGGCGACAAAATTTCCATTCGGCAGGTGTATAAGGATACTCATCTGATTATCAGCCGGGTTGGTGAACGTCACCGAAGAATTAACAGCGAGATTTGCAGTACCAATCACTGTTCCTGGGTGTCCTGCTGGTGGTGTAGATTTGGGAACACCTCCCGCGCTTCCCACGCTTCCTGTGATTTTCTTTTGTGGTTGCGTGGCAACAGGAGTGGTATTAGCAGTTACTGTGACTTTCCGTGGCTATAGGAACAGAGATGCGAAAAGGTGAGATACTCGGCCTGTGTTGGTCTGATATTGATTTCGTTAGATGAGGAAACAAGAACGATTGAGCGATGATGTACCACATTGAGGATACAATATCACATTGAGAAGGGAGCACAAGCCGATGAATGGAGTCGTAACGGCTGTGAGCTGTAGCCCGACGCACACCTTTACCAAGCCAAATCAGGAGAGCATCCATCTCCTGGCCGGGTTGGGTGTTGAGGGCGATGCGCATCTCGGCGAGACAGTCAAGCATCGCTCTCGGGTGGCGCGTGATCCGAGCCAGCCTAACCTGCGCCAGGTGCATCTGATCCATGCAGAACTACATGACGAACTACAGATCGCCGGTTTTACCGTGTCAGCCGGACAAATGGGCGAGAATGTCACCACGCGAGGCATTGATCTGCTCAGGCTCCCAACCGGAACACGGCTGCACTTAGGCAACACAGCGGTAGTCGAGGTGACCGGGCTACGTAATCCCTGCACCCAATTGGACCATTTCCAGGGAGGATTGATGGCAGCGGTGCTGGAACGCGACGAGCATGGCATTCTCATCCGTAAGGCTGGCGTCATGGCCATCATCCTGGCAGATGGCAAGGTACGGCCCGGAGATGTGATTACCGTCGAACTGCCGCCTGAGCCGCACCGATCGCTTGAGCCAGTCTGAGTTATTGCTCAATGTGCGCGATCCGCTTGAAGGAAGCAACCATATGAGCAACCAACCAGCACTACGGCGAGCACACACTGGCGCAAATATATATTCGAACCCAGCGTGTGGCAATGGACGCTAAGAGGTGACGAAAAAGCTACACTTCCTGTACGTGGATATGTCAGAGCACCACGTTACTCCTAAATTGTGTTAAAGTAATAACGTGCAACGCTCTCAGCGCATATAGACAAGTTTTTCGTGGAAGGAAAACAGTATGAGTGATCTCAAGAATAAATCAGAAACGTATTGGAAAGAGAAGCTGACTCCTGAGCAATATCAGGTCTGTCGCCTCAAAGGAACTGAGCGGCCTTTCAGTGGAGCGCTCTATAACAACCATGAAAAGGGCATGTACGAGTGTGTCGCCTGTGGGCAACCCTTGTTTTCCTCAGACGCTAAATTCGACTCAGGAAGTGGCTGGCCCAGCTTTGACGATGCTGCAAATCGTGAGCACATTGAACTTCACGAAGACCGTTCGTTTTTCATGACACGAACCGAAGTGCTCTGTAAAAACTGTGGTGCACACCTGGGTCACCTCTTCGACGATGGTCCAAGAGAGACAACCGGCAAGCGCTATTGTATCAATTCGCTTGCTCTCCGTTTTCAACCCACAGAGACAGAACACACCTGAAAACTTACTCGTAAACTGGATAATGGCCTGCATTATAGAATGGAGAACAGAGCATGACAGAAAAAGCAACTTTTGGCGCTGGATGTTTCTGGAGCGTGGAGGCCGCCTTTCGTCAGGTACCAGGGGTGACCGCTACTGCCGTCGGTTACGAAGGAGGATCATTCCCTGACCCGACCTACCGCGACGTATGTACAGATCGCACAGGACATGCGGAAGTCGTAGAAGTGGCATATGATCCCTCCAGAGTATCCTATGAGGAACTGCTAAACGTATTCTGGGAAAACCATGATCCGACGACTCTCAATCGCCAGGGCCCAGATGTGGGAACACAGTACCGCTCGGTCATCTTCTATCATACCCCAAAACAGGAGGCATTAGCCCATGTTTCAAAGGAGAAGAGGCAAAACAGCGGGAAATACAAGAGGCCAATCGTAACACAGGTTGTACCAGCCTCACAATTCTACTGTGCCGAAGAGTATCACCAACAATACTTAGAGAAACGTGGACTTTCAAGCTGCAAGATCGTGTGAACCCGCTAGAACAGAGGAGAGAGGAAGCGCATCTTTTGCACTCCCTCTCTTGCTCGTTTCAAGGAGTCCGCATTTCACCTCATAGCTGTCCTTTGTAGTCCTTCAGATCCTCTGTCCCCCTCTTATATTTTAATAAACACCAGTAATAAATTTTTATTTTCCTAAAATTTGATTTTGATCAGTCTTGACAAATATTTTTATCTTCAGTACTATTTAGTTATGAGAAGACTTTGAAAGGCCGGAAACCGCTATGAGAACATATTCAACAGAGCCAATTACTCCACAGCCAATTGATGGGGTTGTGCTTGATCATCTTCCAGAGGAAGCTGGCACACGTGCAGCAGCTCGTGCGGTCCTTGATGGACATAAACGGGGCCTGCAAGCCCTGCTCCCATTTCTAGGACCTGCCTTTATTGCCTGTGTCGCATATATTGACCCAGGCAATTTTGCCACCAATATTCAGGGAGGCAGTGCATTTGGCTACAACCTGCTCTGGATTATTGCCCTTGCCAACCTGATGGCGATGCTGATCCAGACCATGTCAGCCAAGCTCGGCCTTGCCACCGGACACAACCTGGCTGAGATGTGCCGTCTCCATTTTCCCAGGCCTGCCGTGTACGCAATGTGGATAGCGTCAGAGATTGCTGCTATGGCCACAGATCTTGCGGAGTTCCTGGGGGCCAGCATTGGACTAAATTTACTGTTCGGGCTTCCTCTACTCACTGCAACACTCATCACAGGTATAGTCACCTACCTCATCTTACTCCTGGAACGCTATGGTTTCCGCCCACTCGAAGCCGTGATCACCGCTATGGTTGGAGTCATCGCCGCATGCTATATCATCGAAACCTTCTTCTCCCATCCAGATTGGGGCCAGATCGGCTTTCATACTGTCGTTCCCTGGGTGGGTGGAGCGAATAGCATGCTCCTCGCAGTTGGTATCATTGGTGCCACCATTATGCCCCATGTGATCTATCTGCACTCGTCGCTGACACAGATGCGCATCATTCCCCGTAGTGAAGATGAAGCACGACGGATCTTTCGCTTGAGCATCCCTGATGTGGTTATTGCGATGGGTCTGGCAGGGCTAGTTAATATGGCAATGCTCTACATGGCTGCCGCAACCTTTCATTCTCACGGACTTAGCAACATTGCCGATATCAACAGTGCCTACCAGACTCTCACACCTCTACTTGGAGGAGCCGCCAGCATGATCTTTGCAATCTCGCTGCTGGCCTCAGGACTTTCCAGTTCGACAGTAGGGACAATGGCAGGACAGGTCATCATGCAAGGCTTTGTAGGTTTTACTATTCCTATCTGGGTGCGACGATTGGTCACCATGATTCCGGCTGTGATCGTTGTGCTGCTGGGTTTCAATCCCACTCAATCGCTGGTGATCAGCCAGGTTGTGCTAAGTTTTGTATTACCGTTACCTGTGATTACACTCATTCTGTTTACACGCCGCCGGGATATTATGGGAACACTGGTCAATAAGCCAATCACCACCGCGCTGGCTATTCTATGCAGTATCGTTATTCTCTTGCTGAATATTCTCCTTCTGTACCTGACCTTTGCTCCTATCTTTGGGTGGTGGTCGCCCAGCTAGCAGGCGTGACAACAAAGGCTTTTGTCACTCTTTGGGCACTATTGGGCAGAGCCAGACGGTTATACTCTAAACATAAAGAGACAGTAATAACAAGAGAAATGGTTCCACTCAGAAAGACCGACTTCCCTCGAAAGGGACAGACAGGAGAGACAAAAATGACGACAACAATTCTTATACTGATTATACTTGTGAGCATCCTTCTTGTCGGTGGAGTGGCAACGAATCTCTACTTCTACTCTCGCCGTACCTTGAAAGCAGGTTCACAGGAACACACACCTCGCCGTAGACATACAGCACTCCTGCACGATATACTTTTTAAGTAGAGGGATCAACTTTGATGCGACCAACACGTAAAGCATTCAAGATGACCAGAACATCAATGCCTTCTTGCAGAATAGCTCCGGTGGCCGGAGCTATCAAACCATAGGCTGCAAAGAGCATTGCCAACACACTCAATCCCATCCCAATCCAGATGCCTTGTAGCGCCACACGCATTACCCGACGTCCCAGGTAGACCGCCGTCACAACACGCAAAATGTTTGTGGAGAGCAGCACCGCATCAGCCGCACTCGCCGCTGCAGTGAGTCCCTGCGTACCCAGCGCCACCCCAACGGTTGCAGCCGCTAAAGCTGGAGCATCGTTGACACCATCACCGACCATCAGGACCAGATGGCCCTCACGTTGCAACTCTTGCACTATACGGACCTTTTCTTCAGGTAAGCAGCGTGCTATGATCCGATCCATATGGGCAGCCTCCCCAATCTGCTGTGCCACAACATCGCTATCTCCGGTCAGTAAGATTATCTGGCTGATTCCCTCTTTCTTCAAACCCGGTGAGAGCCGTGCCATCTCTGCCCGTGGAACATCTTCCATCACAATCAAACCAGCAATCTCTCCGTCCAGAGCCACAAAACTACAGATCTGACCAGCAGCAGCACGGCGATCTCTGTCAGCCAGTAAGGAAGGTGAGAGCGCAATACTCAGATGCTCTATAAAGCTGCGGTGACCAACAGCAACAGAAACAGTGCCAGATGTGTTTCCTTCAGCATCTGGACCACACGGGACTCGCCCCTGAATACCCTTGCCAAAAACTTCCTCAAAGTCATTGGCAGGACTCAGGAGCAACTGGCGCCCCTGCGCGGCTTCGACAATGGCATGTGCCAGAATATGCGTGGAAAGCTGTTCAAGCGAGGCCGCATAGCGCAACAACATATCCTCTGTTGAACGCAGTTGCGTCTCGTTTGCAGGCCGCTCTTGCAACAAAATTGTCGTAACTTTGGGAATACCTAAGGTGAGTGTGCCAGTCTTATCAAAGACAGCAACGTCAACCTCGCCTAGTTGCTCAATAGCCGCCCCACTCTTGACAATGATCCCATGGCGAGCCGCGACATCGATACCGGACATGATCGCAATGGGAGTCGCCAGGATGAGCGGGCAGGGAGTCGCAACTACCAGAACTGCCAGGGCATAGACGCTATTACCCGAAAAGATCCAGGCTGCCGCTGCAAGAAGGACTGCAGCAACAGTAAAGCCAAGGCTATAGCGGTCAGCAAGACGGTGAATAGGAGCCTTCTTCGCCTGGGCTTCCTCAACCAGACGGATAATTTGAGCATACTTGCTTTCAGCACTGCACTTCCTGGCACGTACCTCTAGCACACCATCCAAGTTGACACTTCCAGACAACACCACCATCCCCACAGCTTTGCGCACAGGAACAGGTTCACCCGTCAGATCAGCCTCACTAATACTGGAGGAACCGGCAACGACAACGCCATCAACGGGAATCAGTTCGCCTGGTTTGACCACGATCTGCATTCCCACTTCGACCGCCTCAGCTGGAATATCGATCAGTTGCTCATGCTCCCAGATGTGTGCCGTACGAGGAGCACGATCAGCCAGAGCCGACAACGAACTACGAGCACGTTTGAGCGCATAAGTTTCCAGGGCCTCCCCACCCGAAAGCATCAGCACTACAAAAGCGCCCGCGAGATACTGTCCCAAGAGGAGGGAACCTCCAATAGCCAAAATCGCAATAAGGTCAACACTGAACTGTTTATGCCAAAACTGTTGCAACGTTTCCCACAGGAGCGGAATTCCTCCCAGCAGAATAATTACAAGCAGCGTCCATTTTGCCAAATCGGTATATCTCATAAGCCAGAACGCCAGGGCGACTAGAAGAAGTGTGAGCGCTCCAAGTGGTAATGGATACTGCATCACAATATGCCAAAATCGCTGTAAAGGCCGTTTTTGAGTCGGGATAGCATTCTCCTGTGCCGCAATGTGTGTGAGGCCAGCTTCATCGGAAATAGGATGCGTATAATCATCATGTGTATCTACCATTGGAGAGTATCCTCATTTCTGTCGTAGTCCTGATGCCCTGCTCCCCTGAAGGAAGATAGGAAGGAGTTTCTTCCTATCAACGAAACAAAGCTAAGTCAGGTTCAGTGTATCCAGACCGAGTCACAGAAGAGGCACAAACCATTACAGGAATATCTCAAAAGACTCACGCTGTCAGCGTAGAAGCTCAGGCAAACGATGGCAGTGTAGAGGAAATTTACAAGCCAATCGAACTTACAGAAGCAGGCAAATGATAGCAAAACCATCTTCGGGTGAAGATGGTTTTGCTATCATTTGCCTGCTTCTGTAAGCTATCTT
>CAWFFV010000029.1:0-471334 GCA_963814985.1 uncultured Chloroflexia bacterium
GGAAAGGCACCATCGGGCAGATGAGCGGCAGCGCGCCCCAGCCGCCGAACTTGCGTATCAAGCGCTCAGAATACGCGACAGTGTCCAGCACCGACTGGCGGTCCTGATAGGGCATTCCGATGAAGAACCAGATCATGATTCCTTTTACCCCGGCGTCCAGGGCCCGGCGGAATCCAGTCCTCCATTTCTTCCATCGTATAGGTGCCGCGCCCGGCCGCCGCACTTATTTTCGGGTCATGAGACTCCGGGGAAAGCATGATATAGGCATCTGTCGACTCGCCCATCTTCCGCAGCGTGTCCGGCGGCGTCAGGTTGAACTGCTCGAAGGAAACACTGGCGTAGCCGAAGCCTCCTTGACAGCGTCGAGATACTGATGCAGCCGCCCCTTGCTCTCCGAATAGCATTGGAGCGCGTATATCGAGGTGCGCCGCGCCGCCTCCTTCATGGTGCGGAAGCCTGCATCGACGATGAGGTCGTTGTCCTTCTGGACGAGGGTCTTGCGCACACCCATGATGTTGCGGATGCGAATTGGATCCGCCGCACCAGCCGCAATCATGCACGCATCCGGTGTTGGGCAGTGTCATGATGAGCTTGGACGCCGCCGGCCCCGGGTTGGGCCGTGTCCCGGTAATACGACCAGTCATTGCGCGCGTTGTTGTAATTCGCGGCCGGCTGTGCGTGAACCCGGTGGCCTGGACCTCACCGCCCGCCTTGTAGAGCAGGTTGGGGATCGCGCTGAACTCCCGGCTGCCCCGCCGGATCGCGGCGACCAGCTCAGTGACCGGGTCGAGGGTGTCGTAACCCTGCACGACAAGGTCCACGCTGGGATACCTGATCAGCTCGTTCGCATAGTAGGTCGCCGAGATTCCGCCAAACACGGTGAGCGCGTCGGGGTGCACCTCCTTCAGCAGGGCCGCGCTCGATGGCACCATGGCATTGCGTCATCCAGTGCAGGTCGAACCCGAAGACCGGCGCTTCGAGCCGCCCGAGCAGCCGTCTGACATCCAGGTCGGGATACATGAGCATCAGCGAGGCAACGTTCACGATTTTCGCGTCGAGCCCGTGGTCGGCCAGCCGTTGCTTGATCGAGAACCAGCCAATGGGGTACATCTCGTAAACCGACGTGACATTGACGCTGTCGCTGTCGCTCAGGTAGGCGAACAGCATGTCGTCACGCTCGCGAAAGTCGTAGACGCTGGGCGCGTGCAGCAGGAAGAGGTCGGCCTGAAGCCGCGACGCCGTCTGCGGATCCGTCATGCGGGTATCCCTATATCCGTGAAAGTGCCAGGCTCGGGCGTTGGCGCGTCGTCCCCATCCCAGTCCGGGTCCCAGTCCGGCGAGTTCAGGCCGAGGGTGGCAAGGTCAGCCCCGCTCGCCCAGTAGGCCCAGTGGGCGGGACTGCGCCGGATAGCGGCGCTCACCTGCGCGGCACAGCGCGCGAAGGCCACCGCCTCGTCTTCTCCTGGAGCGGGCGTTACTGGCGCGGAGATCTCCAGCACCTGGTGACGGTAGTCATCCGTGCGGTACATGAAGCCCATGAGCAGCGGTGCGCCCGTCAGCTGCGCGAGCGCCACGGCCCCGGGCAGGAACCTGGCCTGGACGCCGAGGAACGGCACCTCCACGGTGCGAGCCAGGTCGCTCTTCAGCGGTGGCGCGTCGATCGCGATCGTCGCCACCTCATTGGCCCGCAGGGTGGCCGCGGCCTGCGCCGCGACCCCGAACCGCCCGGGCCACGGCTCGATGTTCGGCCGGTGCCGGTGGCGTCGCAGTCGCCTGGCGTAGACCAGGTCCCAGAATCGCCGCTCGACCGATGACATGCTCACCGTGTAGTTGTGCTGCCAGCGCCCGATGGTGGTGACCCGGTAGCCGCTGGCGCCTAGCAGCGAGAAGGCACTGTCATAGGAACCGAAGTGAGCCGAGCAGAGGATGCTCCCCGGTGGCCCGCGAGAGCGGCGTCCAGGTGCTCACGCCCGCGGACCTCGACCAGCCGCCGCAGGGCACCCCCCCGGTAGCGCAGCCGCATCACGTCGATCGCCTCGCAGGAGTCGAACCGGAACCACTGCCGGGCCAGCCGCTGCGCGTCGTCCTCGTTGACCTCGTCCCCGAGCAACTGCCGCAGGTTGCCTACCAGCTTGGCGCGTTTCCCTGACCGGGACCTAAATTCCCAGTCGCCACGCCAGCAGGCGATGCGATAGCCCAGGCCGCGGGAAGGCAGGCCACGGCCGGGGCCAGCACCGCCCAGTAGGCCACGGCTTCAACGCTGCGCAGCAGCCTCGCCACGCGAGCCTTAAACACGTGCGGCCCCCTGCTTCCCCGGTTCCCGGGAGCGGAGATAGGAACAGATGGCGTTCACGGTGTCGAAATTCTCCGGGAGCAGGTCCGCCTCGCCCACCGTGATCTTGAAGCGCTCTTCCAGAAATACCACTAGCCTGAGCAGGCTCAGTGAATCGAGAATGCCCCCGTCTAGGAGTGGGGTATCATTCGAAGCGGCAAAACCGCCGGGTCCTGGACGATTTCGCGGCTAATGTATTCGTTGATGACGCTCTCATCTGAGCACCTTTCTCATAGTCGAAAGTTGTCGCTGACCTGGACCGTTGTGGAAGCCGCTTGCTAGCATCGACCCACAGATTCCCCGGTTGACGATGAGCGGACCGTGGCCTTGCTGATGTTTAATCAAGGCGCCAGATAATAAGCAAAAATGAGCCAGCTTGACCGATATCGCCTGCCCGGCGAGTCAGTAAAAGGGGGAATACCCAGTGCAGGTAAAAATCGACTCCCAGAGCTGCCAGGGCCACGGCCGCTGCTACGACATCGCGGCTGACCTGTTCGGCGAGGATGACGAGGGCTACGGAACGGTCAAGGGCGACGGCGCCGTGCCGCCCGGCCGGGAAGGTGAAGCCCGCCTGGCCGCGGAGAACTGCCCCGAGCAGGCGATCGAGTTGATCGGGGAGGCCTGACATGGGCGCCGACGACCGCTTCGCTCAGGACGGCTTTAACCGGCGCGGCGGGCCCGCGGGCACCCGCAGCGAGATCGTTACCGGCCCGGTCAGCGACTGGGCGACCGACTTCTCCCACCTCGATCCCGGGTGGGCCGCCGATCCCTACCCGATCCAGGACGACCTGAGAGAGCGCTGCCCGATCGCGCACACGGAGCGGTTCGGCGGCGCCTGGCTGCCCACCCGCTACGCGGACGTCGAGGCCATCGCGCACGACACCGGGCGCTTTTCCTCCCGGGCGGTCATCGCGGGCAACTTCCGGCCGCCGCGCGACCTGGCGCCGGCCGGCGGCTCGCCGCCGATCACCTCCGACCCCCCGTTCCACCATGAGGCGCGCAGGCTGCTGCTCCCCGGGTTCACCAAGACGGCGGTCAGCAAGCAGGAGCCCTCGACGGTGGAACTGTGCCACGCGCTCATTGACGAGCTCGCCGGCCAGGACGTCGTCGATGCCGCCCGCGACTACGCGCAGCACATCCCGATGCGGGTAATAGCCGGCATCCTCGGGTTTCCCCCGCAGGACGCGCCGCGGTTCGCCGAGTTCGTCAAGAACACGCTGGAAGGCGTCAACCTGCCGCCCCAGCAGCGCACCACGCGGATGTCGGCGTTGTTCCACTACCTGCTCGCGCAGGTCCAGGACCACCTGCGCGACCCGCGTGACGACCTCACGACCTACCTGATCAACGCGGAGCTCGACGGCCGCAGGCTCGACCCGCCGCACGTCATCGGCACGATGACCCTGCTGCTCATCGCCGGCATCGACACCACCTGGAGCGCGATCGGCGCCTCCCTGTGGCACCTGGCGAAGAACCCGGAGGACCGCGGCAGGCTCGTCGCCGACCCGGGACTGCTGCCGACCGCGATCGAGGAGTTCCTGCGGGCTTACGCGCCGGTCACCATGGCGCGGATGGCCAAGGAAGACATGCACTGGCGCAGTGCCGACTCCGGCGCAGCGCCGACATGAAGGCCGACGACTGGATCCTGATGTCGCTACCCGGCGGCCAACCGCGATCCGGCTCAGTTTGAACGGGCCGACGAGGTCGTCATCGACCGGGCGGTCAACCGGCATGCCGCGTTCGGCCTCGGCATCCACCGCTGCCTGGGATCCCACCTGGCCCGCATGGAGCTCCGGGTCGCGCTGGCCGCCTGGCTGGAGCGCTTCCCCGAGTTCACCCTCGCCGACCCGGCGGCGGTGACCTGGTCGACCGGGCAGGTCCGCGGCCCGCGGGCACTCCCGCTCCGCGTCACCGGCGGCAGCGGCCATGGCCCTGCGGCGACCGCCTGACAGCGCCTTGGCAGAGCTTGACAACGCCTTGGCAGAGCCTGACAGCGACCTGTGCGCGACGTGGCAGCGGGGCAGGCCACCATGGGGGACATGAACGCACCACTATCTCCTCCCGACGCCCCGGTCGGCGGGGAAACCACCCTGGGACCGAGAGCGCCCGGTACGTCCCGGGGACTGACATCGCGATCGAGGCAGCGGCCTGGTCAAGCGGTTCGGCAAGACGACCGCGCTCGACGGGGTCGACCTGGCCGCGCGCAGGGCACCGTGCTCGGCGTGCTCGGCCCGAACGGCGCCGGCAAGACCACCGCCGTCCGCATCCTCGCGACCCTGCTCCGCCCCGACGCCGGCGCCGCCCGGGTCGGCGGGCTCGACGTCGTGCGCGACGCGCGAAGGTCGCGCCAGATCGGCCTCACCGGGCAGTACGCCTCGGTCGACGAGGAGCTGACCGGCACCGAGAACCTGGTCCTGATCGGCCGGCTGCTCGACCTGTCCCGCGCGAGCAGGCGCGGGCCCGGGCGAAGGAGCTGCTGGAGCGGTTCGACCTCACCGAGGCCGCCGACAGCCCGGCCAAGAACTACTCCGGCGGCATGCGCCGGCGCCTCGACCTGGCCGCCAGCCTGGTCGGCCGCCCGGCGGTGCATGTACCTCGACGAGCCGACCACCGGCCTGGACCCGCTCCAAGCGCGAGGACATGTGGCAGATGGTCCGCGGCCTGGTCGCCGACGGCGACGACGGTGCTGCTGACCACCCAGTACCTGGACGAGGCGGACGCGCTCTGCCGACGAGATCTGCGTCATCGACCACGGGAAGGTCATCGCCACCGGCACGCCGGACGAGCTCAAGCACGTGGTCGGCGGGCAGACCATCGCGGTCGCCCGGCCGACCCCGCGCGACCTCGACGAGGTCGCGGACCTGATCCTGGACGGACTGGCTCGCTCACCGCGGCCGATCGGTCGACCCGGCCGACGGCGTGATCAGCGTCCCGGTCGACCGGCGACGCCGTACTTGCCGACGTGTCCGTCCGGCTGGCCGCCGAGGGCATCGCGGTCGCGGAATTCTCGCTCCGCTGCCGAGCCTGGACGAGGTCTTCTTCTCCCTCACCGGACGTCACGAGCCCCGCAGACCATGACGGAGGACGCGGCATGAGCAGCCCTCACCGCCCCCGAACGCCTCCCGCACCGTCCGTCCCGACCCCCCCCATCGATCCTGTCCCGGCGCCCGGCGCGATGCCGGGCTGCGCCAACACCTTCACGCTCGCCGGGCGCAGCATCCTCAAGATCGGCCGAACCCCGGAGCAGCTGGTCGGACGCTCACGCTGCAGCCGATCCTCTTCGTGGTGCTGTTCGTCTACATCTTCGGCGGCGCGGTCGCCGGGATCGCGCACAGCTACCTGCAGTTCGTCCTGCCGGCGATCATGGCGCAGACGGTCCTCTTCTCGTCGATGGCGATCGGCGTCAACCTCAACACCGACATCGAAACAGGGCGTCTTCGACCGGTTCCGCAGCCTGCCCATCGCCCGCTCGGCACCACTGGTCGGCGCGGTGCTCGGCGACATCGTCCGGTACGCCGTGTCGGTCGTCTCGTCACCTGGCGTTCGGCATACTGCTCGGCTTCCGGATCCAGACCAACCCGCTGTCGGCGCTGGCCGGCGTGCCTGCTCGTGCTGTTCTTCGCGCTCGCATGTGCTGGGTCTCGGCTCTGCTCGGGATGATCGTCGCGCAGCGCGGCGCGGTGCAGGGGTTCGGCTTCCTGATGATGTTCCCGCTGACGTTCGGCAGCAACATGTCGTCCCGGCGGCGAGCTGCCGGGCTGGCTGCAGGCGTGGGTCAAGATCAACCCGATGACGCTTCCTCGTCGAGGCCGTGCGCGGCCTGCTGGTCGGCGGCCCGGTCGCGGTGCCGGCGATCCGGACGCTGCTGTGGTCCCTGGGCCTCGTCGTGGTCTTCGCCCCGATCGCGGTGCGAGGTCTACCGCCGACGCACTTAGCGGACCCGGGAGCCGCGCGACCTCATCGGTCCAGGTCAGCAAGCGGGTCTCATCGGTCCAGCGGACGGTCCAGGGTAATGGCCTGGGTGACGAGGTCTGCAGCTTCGTCTCTGGAAAGGGCGCGGCCACGCTGGTAGCCGGCCTCGAACGCCTCGGCAGCCCAGAACCTCGCGCGCCGCGGCCCGGACGCCGGGCGCGTCCGGGCTGCCCTCGTCGAAGCGAGCCGCGCACCGCGTGCGCCGCGCCGAGCAGGGTGGCGGCCAGCTCGGCGGCCTCGCCGGGCGACAGCCCGGGTATCCCCCCGGGCATGCCCGCTGGAGCGGCGAGCAAACCGGGCAGGCCGGGCCGCCAGCCGCCACGTAGGCGGCGACCGTGTCGATCACCATGGCGAGCGGCGGCCGCTCCACCCAGCCAGCGCGGCGGCGAGGGCCTCGTGCAACAACTGGCGGGTCCGTTCGGGGTCATGGGTGACGTGCGCCACCAGCGCCTGCCTGGCCTTGACCTGGCCCCGCAGGCCCTGCCACCAGGTTGCCTTCACGTCCTTGATCCCGCTAAGCACGGCCGTGCAGCACCGGGTCACCTCGTCGACGTCGCCGGCCCTCCAGGCGATCTCGGCCCGCATCACGCCGAGCAGCCGGCCGGACTCGCCGAGACCACCCAGGGCGGCGGCGGCGCTCGTCGCGGCGACAGTCCGTCCAGGCACCCGTCTGGTCGCCGGCCCGCGCGCGGATGAGCGCCAGCCGCCCTCGATGTAGGGTCGGTCGCCCCAGGCACCAAGGTCCCGGGCAACGGCTCCTGCCTGGTCAGCGCGGCGATCGATGCTCGATGGTCGCCGCGCAGCTCAGTGAACTCGGCGAGCTGCGCCAGCGTGATCGCCATTCCCCACTTGTCGCCGAGCGCGCGGAACTCCTCAAGCGCCGCCCGGCAGTCCGCCTCGACCCCGTCCATACAGCCCAGCGTGCTGGTATAGGAAGCGCGGTACAGCCTGGCCATGGCCCGCATCCACGGGTCGGGTGCCGCAGATAGCCGCTCGAACGTGGCCAGGGCGAGCCTCTCGTTCCCGTCGTAGAGCCCACCATCGGCTCGGCCAGGGCGACGAGCGGGTGCAGCGTCGCGGGTCGGCGTGCAGCTGGCAGGCTCGTGAGCGCCTCGGTCAGCGCTCGCGGACCACCTCGACCTCCCAGGCCCAGCCGGCGGCGATCAGCGCGCAGATGACGCGGGCCTCGGCGATCACCAGGCTGGCTGGTCGCGGCGGTGTCAGGGCGAGGGTGTCCCGGGCGAGCACGTCGCCCTCGCCGTGCCCCAGGTGAACCCAGTAAAAGCCCAGGGCGCGCACGAACCGCAGCGCGGTGCCGGAGTCGCCGCGCGCGATCGCCCAGCGCAGCGCGGCATTCAGGTTGTCCTGCTCCGCGGTCAGCAGGTGGTCCCAGCGGACCTGGCCGGAGGTGCGCAGCTCGGGTCGGCAGTCTCGACCAGGTCCAGGTAGTAGCGGGCGAGCGCGTCCTTGACGGCCGTCTCCTCGCCCGCTTCGGCCAGCCGCTCTAGGCAGTAGGCGCGTACGGTCTCAAGCATCCGGTACCGGCCGTCGGCGCCGGCTGGCCCGTCCTGCAGGGTGAGGATGGACTTGCCGACCAGCCCGTCAAGCGCGGGTAGCACCGCCTCATCGCCGGCCACGAGACCTCGGCGGCGGCCAGCGTGGCGCCTGCGGGGAAGACAGCGAGGCGGCGGGCGAGCGCCCGCTCGGCGCGGGACAGCAGGTCCCAGCTCCAGTCGACGACAGCGCGCAGCGTCTGGTGGCGTGGCAGCGCGGTCCTGCTGCCACCGGTGAGGATGGCGAAGCGGTCACCGAGCCGTTCGGCTAGCTGATGCGGGTCAGGGTGCGCAGCCAGGGCGCGGCCAGCTCGATGGCCAGCGGCATGCCATCCAGTGCCCGGCACAGCCGGGCGACCGCCGCCGCGTTCCCGGCGTCCACCGCGAAGCCGGGCCGCACGGCCGTGACCCGGTCCTCGAGCAGCCGGACGGCGGCGAACTGCCCGACCTCGCTTTCCCCCTCCGGCGGGACCGGCAGCGGGGCAACCGGCCAGAGCACCTCCCCGGTGATGCGCAGTGGCTCTCGGCTGGTCGCCAGGATCGTGACCTTGGGCAGTCGGCGAGGATCCGCGCGGCGAGGCTGGCGGCCACGTCGATGACGTGCTCGCAGTTGTCGAGGATGAGCACGGCCTCCCGGCCGGCGAGGGCGTCGGTCAGCCGGTCCACCGGATCCCCGCTGTCGGCTGCCTGCCTGGCGATCACCCGCTCGTGGACGCCGACCGCGTTCAGCACCGCGTAGGGCACTCGCGCCGGGTCGGTGACCGGCGCGAGCCCGGCGAACCACGCAGGCACTCCCAGGCGCGGCGATGCCTCGGCGGACAGCCGCGTCTTGCCCACCCCGCCGGGCCCGATAAGCGTGACAAGCCGGTGCTCCGACAGCTTCTTGAGCAACCCAGAGGCATCCGCGTCCCGCCCGACGAAGCTGTTGAGGGCCGTCCCTCCCAGGCCCGCCGTCCCTCCCAGGCCCGCCGTCCCTCCCAGGCCCGCTGCTCCGTCACCGACGGCCCGGTCACCCGCTGAAGGCCTGCCCTGCCCGGCAGTACCGCGAGACACTCCGGAATCTACGGTCGCGCCAGTAACGTCATGCCGCAAGATTCTCACGTAGAGCTGTTCCAGGGCCGGGGACGGGTCCACGCCGAGCTGGTCGGCCAGCTGATCGCGGAACTCGTGATAGGCCGCCAGGGCCTCCGCGTGCCGCCCGCGGCCGCCAGCACGCGCATCAGCAGTGCCCGGGGCCGCTCGGACAGCGGGTCGGCGGTGACGATCGCCCGCAACTCGCCGGTCGCGGCCACCGCGTCGCCGAGCGCGCTGACCGCTTCCACCCGGTCCAGCTGTGCAGCGCGCCGTGCCTCCGCCAGGCGAGCCGCGATGGCGACGGCGAAATCCTCGCCCGCCACGTCGGCCAGCGCCGGGCCGCGCCAGGTGGCCAGCGCCGCACCCAGCATCCGGGCTGCTTCCGCCGGGTGCCCGTTGGCCAGGGACCTGGCCCCCACGCGGGCCGCGGTCTCGAACGCGTTCGCGTCCACGGCGTCCGGCGGGACGGCGAGCCGGTAGCCCGCCGCGACGGACTCGATGGCGCCCGGGTCCAGCCCTCCGTCGCGCAGCGCGGCCCGGAGCCGGGAGACCAGCGACTGCAGGGCGTTGGCGGCGTCGGCTGGACGGCCGTCAGCCTCGCCCCAGAGCCGGTCGATCAGCGAGTAGGCCGGGACGACGCGCCCGGCGTCAAGGGCAAGCAGGATGAGGAGCGCGCGCACCCGCTGCCCGCCAACGCGAACCGGCCGACCGGCGTCATCCTCTACCGTCAGCGTCCCGAGCAGCCCAATCCGCACTGTGCTCGCTAATCCTGTCTGGGCTTGGCTAGCCCTCTATGGCTTGCTAGTCCTCTATGGCTTGGTAACCCCGGATGGCCCTGTCTTCGTCCCCTTGACGATAACGTGTTTCCGTATCAAACTCTGTTTGTTCATATGGGCTTCTTTCTTTTGTCCATCCTACCATTTTCCGCTCTCTAGCTACTATAGCCTTATTTATGTTGTCAATTTCTTTTGAAAAGCATTCAATTGTATATAAATAATCTCTGCATTTAATAAATACTATAAAATAAATCAATATCGTTGCCGTTATTTGATATTTATCAAATACAGATCGATATACTTGACAAGATAATAAAGGTAATCATATATTTAAAATAGAGTGAAAACATATTTGGTTCGAGAAAGTTCCTTCCAGAAAATCCCTCTTTTTCTGGATAAAAAACGTTCATTGTATTTTCTTCTGACCAGAGAACCAACGATGTTTTTTCGGTTTATTTTCTCATTGTCGAGCAAAAGGCCGTTGCAGTTTGAAAGGACATCTCATGAGTGTACATGGCAGGAGTCATCAGGATTGGGCCGTAGAAGCCATTACTACTGACAAAAACAACTTTGTCGCTCAAAGCGCAAGATGGAATATTCCTTCTGAGTGGGGAAATCTGGCTGTCCATCACCAGATCTCGAAAGTGTACTTAACGTCTCTGGAAATGAAGTCTTTGCTATCATACAAAATCCACAGGCTGATGGAACACTCAAAAAAGCGGCTCAAGCTTTCTGGAAGGCCGCACAAGATGCTGTCCCGACAGAGATCAAACAACAGGCGAACAATCAAATCGTCACCATACTCTGGAATATGCCTCTGAATTTGGAAATTGGCCCCGATCTTGTTTCCAATAACCCGGGGGATCGGTTTCGATCCCAATACCGAGCCCCTGGAGAATGGTCACCGTAAACTCAGCAATGTCTCCATGCCGCTTCAGCAACTTGAACGAACCTATCTGAAGGCGATGCGCAAAGGCCAACTCACAGCCACAGATTGGAACAATATGGCTGGCAATCTGGCACAGGCGCAAAAGAATTTCCAGCCCAAGGTCGTCGGGAATTACCTTGCAGCTCCCTCTGTTGAACAGTGGGTAGTTGATCCACAACTGGACGCTAGAAGCCCTGGCAAATTTCAGCGCAAAGGACTCAAGATGTTCTTAGGCGCAAAAGAAGGAAAAAATCAGTTTGACCGAGCTAGCATGATTGGTGCTTCTCACAACGATATTGCGGCATTCCATAAGCAAAAAGTAGATATAGCGAGAATTCCGGTAAATTATACCCTTTCTGTGGGCAACCAACAGCTCCCAATCAGGATCAACGTCGCCTTTCAGCAAGAGGCACTCTATCATATCTGTGTCCGCCACACCTATGCCTACTTCGACAACACTCAGGCGAAAGTAGTCAATTCCTTCTGGCCTGATCCTCAGATGTCATGCAGCAATGTGAGGGACTGGGTAAGAAACGTCTTACCATACATCGGGACTGTTGGAGGTGACTACCTTCAAAATGCAGCAAGCACTGGTGATGCTCTCGACGCGATCGATATCTCTCTGAGAGGGCACAATATCAGGATCGGCGATACAGAGGAAATGTTCTACTTCATTGCTTCTCTTGCTATTGAGGAGATCCATGATGACGGTAAGACACCCATCAGTTACCTCATGGAGGTAGATACGGCAACCCTGGATGCGGGTGCTCATGCTTATACCCGCAATGATTTACAACAAATCTTCTCCTAGAGAAGGTATCACTCTTCCCCATGAAGAAAGCAAAGTAGCTCCAATCTTAGAGCTGGAGCTGCTTTGATATTCTATGAATGACCGTTATCCAGAACGTAGACATTTAGGACATGCCTAAACGAGGTCAATACACATCAACTTAAGGACTCTGGAGGCGGGTTTATGCCGGTGGAGAGAAGCAGCCTCGTTTGTTTGTAGCAGTTCTCTTGAGATCGCTTCTGTGCTCAATTTCACCGAGTTTGTTAGGTATCCCTGCCCTCAAGTTATTCGTAACAGCGTATGAACAATCGGCATCAACGAGGAAGAGGAGGAAGAGCAGGAAACCGTGCTTTACAGCCCAGGCCCATCATACCCACACATTCCCACACGCGGTGAATTGACCACTGGCAACAGCATCTCCTCGCCACATTCGTGCTGTTCAGCACATGCTTCACACAACCAGCCTCCTTCTTCGTAGATACATTGTGAGCAGATTTGTGTGGCTGGCTTACCACAGACAGCACAAGGAATCGCTGGAGGAACATTGTGTGCCAGCAATTCGACAGCCTTTTTTTGCTGCACGCCTTCTCGTTCTGCTAGCACTTTCAAGCGAAGCTCCGTCGTCGTGCCAAAATCATACTCATGGACAAATTGGTCTCCGACTTCCAGAATCTTCCCCACCTGCACACGCATACTTTTATCACCAAACTCAGGATCGACATAGGATGAATAAGAAGTTCCATGGATCTCAAAGCGGCTCAGATGACCACAACATTCCAACCAACTCTTTCGGAGAAAACTGTCGAGCGTTTGGAGTGAAGCATCCACAGGGATTTCCAGGTGCATCCAATAGCTCGGTGCATCCAGCCCCTCTGCACGCAGGTGCAACAATCGGGCAGGCTTCGCTGAGGATTTCCCGTGAGCTGTCGCAAAAGATACGGCTCTCTGGGGACACGTTGCGAGATGTCGAGTCATGGCCGCTTTGCCAAAAACCTGCTGGCAGAAATGACAGGTGCCTTTTGTTGTTGTTCTCGCCATTACTTCAATCTTCCTTCTCCCAAATAAATGCGCCACACCATTGCCAACTTACTCCTCCTTGAGAAATGTAATAGATTGCTTGAGCTTGCTATGCTTATAAGGCTCGTTTAGCATGACAAATGCCGGTGGACCGGTGCGGCGAGATTCAGAGAGTGATGTGAGATGGTTGGTTGCAAGGGTGTATGTGGGATCAATAACCAGCGCCCGTTTCAAAGCCGTTTCAGCCTCATCGTAGCGTTCTTGCATCATCAGACAGATTCCCAGATTCCCCCATGGTTGTGGCAAGCAATCGCCCATGTCAATAGAAGCTTGAAAAGCCTGTCCAGCCTCTTCCCACTTCTCGGCTTTCATGAATCCTAGACCACTCTGAAAAAGATTTTCTTGCTCGATCAGTTGATTCAGTGTAAAGTGTGGTCCCCGCAGCTTCGTCGACTCTTCCACCATCTTCCGACAAAACTGCCGTTCTTGAGAGAGCTTTTCTGTCAGCTCACTTCTCGTATTCAGCTCAATAGCACGTTGCACATCTTGTAACGCTTGTCCAAAGCGCGACAGAAAGCGGCTCGTGATACTCCGGTTATACCAGAGGTCGGCATTCTTTGGCGCGAGCGTCAGCGCTTCGGTCAAAACGGCGTAGCTTTGCGGAAAGTTCTGGAGCATGGCCTGTGCCGTTCCTAATTGAGTCAGGATAGCAACGCGCTGCGGTACCTGTTGTGGGAGGTAGCTCAACAGGCGTTCGCCGGTAACAACTGCCTCAGCATAATTTCCTTGCACCATTTGCTGTTGCATGATATTGAAATAGCGATCAACTGGCAATGTCTGTATGCTGGCACGTTTCGTCTTCTTCACGTGCTTTGATTTTCTCGTCATCGTGCACCTCTAGCGATTGGCAAACCACACCGCGTAATCTTCCACCAACTGTTGGGTTTTGATAGGCGCATTCGTGGCCTTCAGATCACACAAAGGAAGTTCACTGACTCCCTGTTTCAGTTTCACCGTCACCAAGGTGCCATGCATCTCATCCAGAAAGGTCATGGCTAACACGGTAATCTGAGCACCTTGACGAATCGGCCCACGCTGATATTCTTGCACCGTGGCGGCAAAAGGGAAGACTAGATGTTCCTCCAGATAGGCATGCCAGTTGCGAAGTATCACGAAGAGATCCTGACTTTCTGCCCGATTGACGATCGCTTGAATCCGCTGGCCTTGTGCTCCGCCCAGGTGCAGCCAGTTCGACTGAGACGCAATCTTCGCGATCGTTGCGGTCACATCGTTCTGGCTGTCACGTGCTGCTCCTGGTTCTACTTCCTCTAGCGACAAATTCATTTCTGACCAGGACAGTCCTTCTTCTTCACACCAGGCAATGTGTGCTGGTAATATCTTCTTGAGTGTGACACTATCCCATTCGATTGTTAACGTCTCCTCCTCTTCAAAGGTGGCACTGATGCGTCCCTGCCACCCACCAATATCATTACCTGTATCTGGATCGGCGACGCCAGATTTCACGACGACGCTATTTCCAATAATCCAATTGTTGCTTTCCATACATAACTCTTCCAATATTTCAAGAGAGGTATTGTTCTCTGATCTGGAACATTTCCTTCGAGTATACCATACAGGCGATCGTCTGGGTCATTCGCTTTTTTCCTTCTTATGGAAGAATGTTACAAGGGGTAAACAGCCTTCATTCATATGCAACCAGGCACAATTTGTCGTCATTATGACGACAATCTTCGTGTGTTTCTGGGAGGAAACTACCTCAACGTAATCAATTTGCTACGCTCCGTGACTTATTGTAGTCACTTTACGACATACAGATGATCTTCCCTTTTTCTTTTCCTATTTTTCTGTTTTTCTTTCCTATCTTTTTCTCACGGCGTTCACACTGCCAACCGCTTCCTTTCACACCTGTTTCAGAAGCATTTTGTTACTATAGATGATAGTAACTTATGGCCAGGAAAAGTGTAATGTAACAGCGCTGAATAAGGAGACACACCTATGGTTCAGGACCAGAACATCTCTCCAGTGAAGCGAAAACGGCTTCTCAAAGCCTACGGCTCATGTCCAGCAGGATACACAAATGAAGAACTGGAACGCTTTCTCGACTTGCTGTATGGCTTGTACAGCCATGTCTATACCCTTGCTGAATTGCGGCAAGTTATGGTAAGCGACCCCTTTGACCGTTCCGAAACGCCACGCCAACTGAGACTCACCGAACTGACAGATTGGCTAGAGGCACTGGTGGCATAGTGTATCGGGAAGGTAACGCGCTCACCTTAACAGTTTTTTCTTCAGGATGTATCAAAGAAATACCCTCCATGCATAAAGAGGCGTTGCTGTGTTCCTGATGCCATCGCATCTCGTTTGGAACACAGCAACGCCTTCGCTCTAAGCGTGAGTACGTTTTTTCGCGGTCTCGATGCAACTATTCACGGTTTATCTCTTTCTCTGTTGCCCTTTCACTTGAAAGTTCTTACGTCTTGTCTCCCTTGGCCCTGGCATGCGAGTTGGAATGTGATCGCCAGGGCTGTATTTTCGTTTTTGCTCCTGCAGCACCGTATCATTCATATGCATATAGTTTTGTACCGTTGTCAGATCTTCATGTCCCAGCAACTCTTGTAAGCTAAAGGGATCATTACTCTTGATGAGGTAGTTAATGGCAAAGGTATGCCGGAGGATGTGCGGACTAATGCGTTTACCTGTAATCCCGGCACGCTTCTTCAATCGCTTGAACAGCATTTCCATCCCATTTTTAGTTAACGGTTGGCGTGTCTCGGAGAGAAACAGGTGATCTTCTCCACTGCTTCCCCATTCAGCTAACTCTTCTTCATCAGGACGATGTTTATCGAGATAGTAGTAGAGATTACGCTGACAGTTTTGTCCAAGCGCAACACGCCGCTCTTTTGATCCCTTCCCCATCACTGTCACCACACCATGTTTGCGATCAAGATCGTTCACACGCAAATTGGTAAGTTCAGAGACGCGGATACCTGTATCATAGAGGAGCCAGAGAATGGCGCGATTGCGGACCGCCGCTCGCTCAGCAAAAGGACCGGTCTCATTGGGAGGGGCACAAGCGAATAAGAGCTTTTCAAACTCTTCAGTCGTGATCGTTTGGATGAGTGGCCTGCCGACTCTGGGAAAGACCACGCGATCAAAAGGATTGCTTTCAAGCGTTTCTCGACGCATGAGCCAGTGGAAAAACGCACGTGCCGAGCGAGCATAGGTCTGGATGGTGCGTTCACTGCGCACTTTTCCATTGGCCCCAGGAGTGATGCGCATGTGAGCAAACCAGGCGCTAATATCATCCGCTTCAACGTCGTCGATCCGCGTAATATCCAACTTCTCTTCCAGGAACAAACGCATCAATCCGAGGGCAGTCCGGTGCCACTCCAGTGTTTTAGAGCTATGATTGCCACCGATATGGTCCTGGATGTAGGCTTCAATAAGCGTTTCTATGACACGCCGTTTGGCCTGGAGCTCTTGCCGTGCCGTTTTCTTGTTCTGTGTTTGACGGACGACTGCCTCCTTCTCTTCTTCTAACTGGCGGACCTCAGTCTGAGCATCGAGTTTGGCTCGTTGTGCTTTTGCGCGTTCTTCTGTGACGTGCGAACCTCCCTTCTTTGTGTACCCGCCAGGCCTCTTTGGCCCTCTCTCGTTGGATGAGGAAAAGTCATTCTTCATCGATTGCATGTTTTTTGTCTCCTTCTGTCAACTGGTCCTCCCGGTCGTTTTGATCGCGACCGTGCACATACAACACCTTCATGGTTTACTGGTCATCAGTGTACATAACCATTGGTGGAGAGAGCTGGGAATGGGCAAGAACCCAGACAGGAAGCCAGAGGAAGATCACCAGGAAAGGCAGGTTGTTCCCTTCCTGGATAAGCAGGTGTTTGTATTCACAGGTAGGCAGGTTCCCATAAAATGCGAGGCAGGTACTCACCTGTTTCCTAAGGCAGGTTCCCACAAAGCGTGGGGCAGGTGCTTACTGCAAAACGAGGCAGGTGTCCGTTGAACACTTTTTGCCAGATAGAAAAACCGTCTCTTCCTGGTACTTACACTGCTTGCTTCTTCTGAAGCGGCCTGTCAAGCGCCAGTAAAGAGACGGTTCATAAAAAAGAGCGGGAGACGAGATTCGAACTCGCGACAGCCTGCTTGGAAGGCAGGAACTCTACCACTGAGTTACTCCCGCGTACAGTCGGGGTGCGCGGACTCGAACCGCGGACCTCCTGCTCCCAAAGCAGGCGCGCTACCAACTGCGCCACACCCCGCTAAACGTGTCTGAACTATAACATGCTTTTGGTAGCTTGTCAAGTACCTTTTTGATCTTCCCAGGCACTTTTTATTGCTCATTTTTGCGTCGATAACGTAGCTTAAGCGCAAAGAGATTCCACTGCATCTTGAGGCTACGGAACAAATTCCGACGCAAAGGTGTGATCGTCACATTTCCGTAGCGCATCGACTGTACATGGCGTGGACGGAACAGAAAATGCGAGAGCGCAACCAATACCAGACACACGACCCCTACACATGCTACAATGGCAGTGAAAAGATCTGCCTGTCCCTGGGCATACTCGTAGCCGCCAGCGACTAACGCGGCAATCACAGCAATAATGAGTAACTGTTCCGTCAGCGTAAAACTAAAGGAAGTGAAATGACGTTGCTGCGCAGGCATTCTGGGACCTGATTTTCGGCGTAGTCGCTCGCCAAATCTCTGCCCCAATCCCTGTCTGGCTTCCGGGTGCTCCAGGTTGCGCAGAATTTCTTCAATTTCGCGTTCATATCTGTTTGGCATAGCCGCTCTGCTTCCTTGAACTTGTCAGGACGCTCTTGCTTGTAATGATACCAACTTTTGACCTCAGAGACAAGTACTTTGCCTCTCAATTTTGCAAAGTACCGAGACAATTACAACTTCTGTTCACTTCCTTTCCAAAAGGACCTTGACCTTTTCCGCTAACTCTAAGGGATGGAATGGCTTCGTCATATGTTGAGCCGCTCCCAGATCTCTACTGATACGTTCGTAAATCCCCTCACTATGAGCTGTTATAATCATAACAGGTATATTTTGAGTCTGCGGATCGCTACGCAAGCCACGACAAATCTGATAGCCGTCCTCGCCCGGCATCATGACATCTAAAATGATTAAATCGGGTAAGTGGAAGCTTTCAGTGGTCAGCAGTTGTTGCAATTGTAGTCCATTGGAGGCCGCCACGACCTCAAAACCATGACAAGTGAGTACAAAAGTCACAATTTCCTGTACTTCTCTGTCATCATCAACAACAATCACACGTTTCGACATATGTTACTCCCGATATTCTCAAAGTTTTTGCGCTTTCCAACCAATCTATATTTGTCTATCATACCGAGTTTCTCTCATCAGCACAACTATTTACGAGCATTGTTCCCATACTCAGCTTTTTTTGCATGAAATACCACCTGAACAGTTGACTCAAACCACCACCTCTGTTATGATATGCTACAGAACCTTAGAGCTTATTGCGTAGTATTAAAGAGGTGGAAAGACATGGTCACCCCTCCTCCACCCTGGTCAAACGTCTTACAGGGGATCATCAAGTCAGCAACTGAACGCCAGCGCTTATCAACAACCCTTGGCGTTACTACTATGACACTTTCTCGCTGGGCCAGTGGAGAGTCTAAACCACAACGGACCCACATAGTTCATTTGATACAAGCAGTGCAGCAACACCAACGACAAGAATTGTGCGAGGCTCTTGAAATGCAGTATCCAGATCTTCAGTCCTGGCTAACGGAGGATACTCCTGAGCAGATCCCTTCCGAATTTCTTGCACAGATATTGAATATTCGTACAACCACGACTGCAAGTTTACTTTTCTGGCGTATCAGTGAGGCCGTGTTAAAACAGGCACTCATCCAACTGGATCCCAATAACCTTGGCATGGCCATCAAATTAGTTCAGTGTATGCCTCCATCTCTGGATGGTAAAATTCGTAGCCTACGTGAACGAGCAGGTAAAGGCACCCCTCCCTGGGCGGCCGACCTCGAACATGACGTTCTCTTCCTTGGACTGGAATCTCTGTCGGGTTACGCAGCGGAGGTTCGTCATATCGTACATGATGGCGATTTGCGTAAGAGCAAAACATTCCCAGCATACCAGGACGATTTTGAAATAAGCGCCGCCGCTCATCCTATTCGCTTTGAAGGACGGATTGCCGGATGTTTGCTGGCTTCCAGCGCGCAGGTAAATTATTTCACGCCCCCTCGGCTTGCTCTCCTGACGACTTTTAGTGATTTGATCTCTCTGGCATTTGATAAAAAAGAGTTCTATCCTCCCCATTTGTTAGAACTACGCTTTATGCCCAGGCCAAAGATACAACGTCCCATCCTTGCTAGTTTTCGACAACGGGTCACTGCCAGGTTTCAAGAAACGATGCAGCAGCGAAAAAAATTGAGCAATGCTGAGATAGAACTACAGACCTGGCAGGAGCTAGAAGCCGAGTTACTTTCTCTACGAGACGATTCTCTCGACTCCCAGAGACGTAAATACCAGATCCCATAGTATTTGTCTTATCCGAAAAGGAAATGCTATTTCCCTCACTCTCAATCAATGCCATGCTTACGCATGAGATAGCGTAACGAATCAACTTTCGTGAACCCAAGCAATTCGGCTGCCCGTACTCGATTATGTTTTGCTGTTTCTAATGCCCAACGAATAAAATACTGTTCAACACGACTATTCACTTCATCGAGCGAAATTGGTCCAAAAGGCCGCGAGTTCAACCATTGTTCCCACACATCGACTGAAGACATACCTCCTGCATTACCAACTCCTACGATTTCCTGGGGAAGATGACTGGGCAACAGTTCATCGCGATTACTTAATATCATCGCACGCTCAATGACATTCTTTAATTCACGTATATTTCCAGGCCAGCCATATGCAAGCAATAAACGCTGTACCTCTGGAGCGACTCGGCGTACATTGCGCCCCAACGATTTGTTAAAATCCTCCACAAAACGTGAAGCAAAGAGCAGGATATCGCCGGGTCTTTCACGTAATGGTGGAAGAACTATCTTGAATACACCCAGGCGAAAAAACAAATCTGAGCGGAATAATCCCTCTTTCATTGCCTGCTCAAGGTTTCGATTCGTGGCTGCCAGAACTCGCACATTGATTTTGACCTCTTTGTTTCCGCCCAGGCGAAAGAAAGAGCGCGTTTCCAACACACGTAACAGTTTTACTTGCATATCAAGTGGCATCTCACCTATTTCATCAAGAAAGAGTGTGCCACCCTCAGCCAATTCCAGGAGTCCGCGCTTCTGCTTTTTTGCATCCGTAAAGGCATACTGCTCATATCCAAAAATTTCGCTCTCCAGGATATTATTCGCGATAGCGGCACAGTTCAGCGGATGAAATGGACCTGTCGCCCGTGTACTTTGCTCATGAATAGCACGTGCCACCACCTCCTTCCCTGTGCCAGTTTCCCCCATGATCAGCACAGAGGTATCACTACGAGCCACTCGGGCAACAAGATCAAAGATCTCGCGCATACGTTCACTATGTCCGACAATATAGTTGAAGTGATAGTTATCACTACGCTCATGTCGTAACCGGCGCAATTCCCGTGACATTGCACTGGTCTCTAGTGCACGTTGCACAACGAGGAGAAGCTCTTCCAGATCAAATCCTTTGAGCAAATAATCTGAAGCGCCAGACTTCATAGCGGCAACTGCAGTTTGTACATCCCCATAGGCTGTCAGCATTACTACGGGAAGTTCATGATCTAGATCATGAATACGGGCCAGGACATCCAGACCTCCTAATTTAGGGAGACGCAGGTCGAGCAGTACCAGATCAACGTTCTTATTTTGTAGCTCCTGCAAACCTGTCTCACCATCAGCAGCCGTATAGACCTCGTAACCATACTTCTTTAAAAAGCGTGCAAGCTGGTATGGTAAATGTGGTTCATCGTCGATAATCAGGATACTCAGACTCATCAGACTTTCACCCTCCTACTCACTCTCGCTCTCATCATGATAGTGGGTATGGGTAATATCGCCCGTAAGCAAGGGAAGCCGTATTGAGATAACCGCTCCATAACCAAAATGACTTTCTACCCGGATATAGCCACCATGATCCTCCACTAACCTTCGTGTAATCGCCAGCCCCAATCCAATCCCATGGGCTTTTGTGGTAAAGAAGGGCTGAAAAATACGTTTCAGTTGATCTGATGCAATACCAACACCAGTGTCACTCACCGACATCTCCAGCCATTGTTGGACGAGTGGCTCGGTCTTACCCATACGCAGAGGAAGTTGCGTGGATAGGGCCTGTGACCGCATCGACTCGTCATCTTCAATTCCACAGGTAGCAGTATCGGCAGAGATCACATGGCAAGAAATTGTCAGAATTCCTCCATCTGGCATTGCCTGTAGGGCATTCATATAGAGATTCAAAAGCACCTGTTCCATTTGTGCCAGATCCACCAGAAGCAAAGGCACTTCTTCATATACCGTACGTATGACGACGTTAGCTTCTGCACACTGAGGCTGGATAAACTGCAGGACGCGATCACTCAGTTCTATCAGACTACATTTGATACGATGAAGTTGGCGCGGCTTTGCAAAGAGAAGCAAGTCACGTACAATTGTATCCAAACGTTCAACCTCTTTGAGGACAACGGAGATCGATTCCTGTGCCCAATCGGTCTGTGTACCATTGCGCGTAAGAGAAACTTGTGCTGAGCTTTCCTCAGTACAGGTACAGATAAGATCATCTCTGAGCATCTGCATTGATGTTTTAATTGACGCAAGAGGGTTGCGCACTTCGTGAGCAACATTGGCTGCCATCTCGCCCAGGGATACCAGGCGATCCAGCCGGCGCTTTTCTTCTTCCAGATGATGTACAGAGGTAATATCAGTAAAAGTGGCCAACGCACCGACCTGTGCACCTGATTCATCACATAAAGGTAAGACATCTACATCCAATACCACCTCATGCCCTTGACGGTCCACCGCTATTACGGTGCCACTTTGCACCTCAGCCACTGGCAGAACCGTGTGTAGTGCACCCTGCAGCTCTGTCAATGGAGACACGGTAACAGACAATCTTAGCCTGTTGTTGGGCTGGCCGGGATGCAGGTCGATAAACTTGTGCAGCGGTTGCCCCAGCACCTCACGAGGGTGATATCCCAATATCGCCTGCGCAGCACGGTTAAAGGTAACTATATGACCGGTCCGATCAGTTGTAATCAGTCCGCTAGGAATACTCTCCAAAATTATTTCTTTTAGACGCTGATCATCCAGAACCTGACGAAGTAATTTATCGAGCCTCATTGCGTGCCTCTACGACTTCTGCCATCAGATGCATATTCTCTAAGACTGCACTGGTCTGGCTTGCCAGGATCTGGAGTAAAACTAACTCTTCACGACGTAATTTCCATGGTCGGTGATAACCTCCGACGACCACCCCCAACACTTGCGGCACCTGCCTGAGTTCGAGTGCGGTCCCAAGACTTCCTCGTAACAACGAACTATCACGCTTACCAATAGCATGACCACTCAGTAAGGGAACAGCAAAGAATGTTTTGATATTGGTCGGCAGAAGATCAAGGTAGTCATTGACCACCTTACTGCTCTGTTCACCTGGTCGCTCGATAACAAGAGGCACAAGCGCCCTTTGCTGAAGAAAATGTTGAAGAAGCTTCTCTCGGAGCATCGGAGACATCCACTCCACAGCATCTGTCACTGCTGATGGCTCTATCAGATCACAGAGATCTGCTGTTGAAATTTCTTTTGTACGTTGTATCACGACACGCCGTATACGCTTCAGTTCATACATAGAGCAGTTCATTTGACTACTAATGTTGTTTAACAGGGAAAGCTCATGGATACGTTCTCGCTCACGCTCCAGCAGTCGCGTATTCTCCAACAGTAAAGCCACAACACCGGCCACAGCTTCCAGGACAGACACTTCTTCATCGGCCCAATAATTAGCACGCTCCTGCACCTCTTCATCATGATCACGAATAACCACAAGCACACCAATACCACGATGACGATGAACCAGAGGTAGAACTACTCGACTTGGACAGGAGGCTGGTATGATAATAGCGTGACGTTCTCGCCAGGCACATGCCTCTGCTACATCACTATCCAGATTAACGGGATTGATATGGGCCACTGCAAGGAGAGAAGAAGACCACCCCGGCTTCTCATTGAAAGAACCAGAGACAAAATGGAGATCATCACCGACACGTTGGTAGAGGAGCACACTATGGCATTTGAGTAACGCAGTTAAACACCTGGGCAAACTATCACGCAGTGTACGATAATCGGTAATCGCACTCAGTTCATTGAGCAACGCAAGCAGTACACCTGGTACGCTTATCCATTCATGTTGTTGCTCCACTTCCATCATCACCTTAGCCCCACATAAGTCATGCTATCATTTAAAAATTCATTCCAGGCTAATATACCAGATGCATGTATATTTTGCACGGGAAATGGGAAATTATGAAGAGATTGTCATTCTGGAAACTCTGGACGACGGGACAGAAAACGAGTACAATGACTGATAGATAATTATGTACGGAGTATCTATACGGATTTCACTGGTAAAGGGCGATCAACATTGTGAAGCCTCTTGCGCTTTACAATGGAGGTCGCCCGTACCACATTCCATACTCGTACAGCAAGCTGTAGGGTTTCCCCTGTACCACTGTTCCGATGATTGCAGCTGTGGTGACAGGTGCACCCACCTGTGATATCCTATGTTAGACCAGGAGGTTGCATGTCTTCCAAGACCGGTACTAATCATCAGCTTCCCTCTAGTACCACCGATGCAGCGGAACAAACCATCAAACAGATGAGTCAAGAGATAAGTGAACTGCAACTTGCACTGGAGACACGGACGCAAGAAAATATCTTGCTCAACGAAGTGATCTCGACTGTCGGCTCAACATTGAGACTTGATGAAGTGCTACGTCACCTTGTGGATACTGTCGTTCGAGCTACATCCTGCGATGTAGCCTTTATTTACCTCTATGACAAAGATAAAGAGCATCTGGTGCTCGCCAGCACAAACGAACAGTATCGACGGCTGGTCGGCAAGATTACCATGGCACTGGGTGAAGGAATTGCGGGTTGGGTCGCACTTCATCGTCAACCTGTCTTTCTTGTAGATGGGGCGATGGAAGATCCGCGTTTTTGCTACTTCCCTGAGCTGGAAGAGGAAAAGTTTCAATCGATCATGACCGTACCTATTATTGCGAAAGATCGCCATCTGATTGGTGCTATCACCTTACAGGCTGTTGCTCCTCACGAATTTAGCGAGCAACACCGAACGTTTATTAGCAACACCGCGGCATTGGTGGCTAGCGCTATAGAAAATGCTCAACTCTATGAGAATACGCAGCGCAAGCTTAGCATCTTAACATCGCTCTCGGTCCTGAGCCAGACTATTAGTTCTGGTCTCTACCTTGACGATATGCTGCGCTCACTGGCGACACTTACCGTCCAAATCATGGAAGTTGATCTCTGCGTCATCATGTTGATGGAGCCAGGTTCGCGAACGGGAGATAGAACCCCCTCGACAACCAAGACGACTTACGGTTCATGCCACATCTCCTAATCTCAATGACCGGGTCAATTTTCGCTCTATCGATGTAGACCGCCATACTCTCGAACGACTGCGTGAAATGAACGAAGTTGCATTAAACGTCCAGGAGCAGAACAGTCATACTGCAATCAGTGGTGACACTCTTGAACGGCTCAATCCTCTCAAAGATTCACAGTACAAGACCTTGATTTCGGCTCCCCTTATCGCAGGAACCGAACAACTTGGCCTGATCAATTGCTATTCCAGCAAGCCACGGCGCTTTACATCAGAAGACCAGACATTGCTCACTACCATTGCTAATCAGGCAGCAATAGCTATTAAAAACAGCCATCTGGTTAATCAATTGGCCCAGAAGAACCTTGTCAAAGGGTTCTTTGACGACCTTATGCATGGTACTGAAGACTCAGAAGATTTCTCAGGCAACGAGCGCACTTTCTCGGCTGTGATTTGACCAGACCACACGCTGTCGTCATGATTGAAATTGCACATTTGGATGAACAGAGAAATGAAACAAGGCCAACTAACAAACGTAACAAGGATGAACGGACACATCCAGGACAGATCCCCCATACAACGTCCGTGTCTGAAGACAGTGAGTACCCATCAGGAGCACCTCTACAAGCTATATACAAGCGAATTGGCGGTGTAGCACGTCGTCGCATCCAGGATATGTACCCAGGCTCGGTTTTCTATGAACATGAAAACCTCCTGACAAGCGTCGTCTTACTGAGCAAAGATCCTAAGGGTACACGGCTAAAATCATGGCTACGAGATTTGTCTGATCAGATACAGCAGGAATACAACATGTACCTCTCCATTGGGATTGGCAATGTGTGTCAGACAATCCCTGACTACCGCAGAGGGTTCGCAGAGGCCAACGAGGCCTTGCAAATGGGACAGGATCTGAATCTGGAGAAGGTGAATGATGCAAGGCGGCAGTCCATCGTTACTCATTTTAACGATCTAGGAGTCTATCGCTACCTCTACAAAATCGCTCATATGGACGATTTACGCGATGTCTACCAGGATCAGATTACACAGATCGATAGCTACGATCGACGCAAAAATACTGATCTGTTAGACACTCTGGAAACGTATCTGGAGTGTGCGGGGAATCTCACCAGGACCTCAGACCGACTTTTTGTACACCGCAATACGCTTATTCAGCGCCTGGAACGTCTTCAATCGCTCTGCAATATTAATTTACAGGAGCGAAGCAACTGGTTGACTCTTCAGGTAGCTATCAAGGTATACAAATTACGAAGCAACAACACATAAGAGCACAAAAGAGTTGTCAAGGGGACCACACAATGCCTAGTGTGCATCGCAACCAGAGTGCTCCTTGGCAACTTCTAGATGGCAATAGAGGCCATCTATTTCGCAACCAGTCACTTTGTGGGCACTACACTCGAATTGAATGGTTGTATGACCAATTTGATATTTCTCACTCAACATGGTTGTAAGCGAGTATAGGATGGGGGAGCTAGCACTTGGGGGCAGATTGTCTATCAATACATGGCAAGAGAGCGCAAACATTCCACTTGTAATACTCCACACATGTAGATCGTGCACATTCTGAACCCCTGAGATATCTCTCATATCTTTCACAAGATTTGTTAGTGAGATACCTTTGGGCGTGGACTCCAGCAAAATATCGGTCGTCTCACACAGAATTTGCCAGGCACCAACGGCGATAAGTACAGCAATACCGATAGACAAGATAGGATCAACAACGCTCCACCCGGTTAAGAGAATAACAAAACCAGCGACAAAGACTCCCACAGAGGCTCCTACATCCCCCAAAACGTGAAGTGAAACGGCACGCACATTGATGTTCATACCATCTTTTCGTAATCCAAAGGCAATAAACAGGTTGACCGCGATGCCAATAGATGCGGAGACAAACATGATAAGCGGCTGTACCGCTTCAGGATGTTGGAAACGCTGTATTGCTTCCCAGGAAATGACGACAGCAATGAAGATCAGCGAGGCTGCATTGACCATTGCCATCAAAATGCCCACACGATGATAACCAAAAGTCTTGCGCTCATTCGATGGCCGTTCCGCCTGTACAGCGGCAAACCAGGCCAGGCCCAATGCAAAGAGGTCAGTGACGGTATGACCAGCATCTGAGAGCAATGCTAACGAATTTGCCAGCAAGCCACCGACCAGCCCAGCTACCAGGATGATGATGGTCAGGAAAAAGGCGAAACGTAAGGTTTTTCTTGCCATTCCATGCGTATGATCATGCCCGGCATGGCCATGTTCCGCATGATGGTGTCCTACATGTCTACTGCTCATACAAATGCTCCAGTTTCACGCTCGTGCAACAGTGGGGATGACTCATAGAAGGTTCCCTTGCGCTAGCCCATTTCTTTTAAAGGGATGGGATTTCTGACTTGTATAGTTGCACATGCGACTATAACCTTTACCAAGTATAGCACGCCTGGATGTCGTTTTCAAAGATACTCGGATTGTGACTTGTGCCATCTTGCAGGGATCTGTACAGAAATGCTAGACTAGAACGTGTTTATTTCATCAGCAAACAATACAAGCCATACCTGGTGGCCACAACTAAGGTTCCGGTTAACGATATTTTATCTGGTGGCTGCACTCATATTGGTTGCACTTAGCGGAGCAGGTCATATACGCCTTCTGCATGAGGTTACTACACAGTTCACATTGCAGATGTGGTGGCAAGAGTATGGTCTGGCCTCGCTTGCTGGCCTCTGCTGGCTTATTATTGGTGGCTTTCTCCTTATCACTGCAACAGAATGGACTGGAGCTGTTGAAGGTATGACTCTCCTACCTCCAGCTATGCTCCTTCTTCTCAATAGTCATTGGGGTAACCTGCAACAAGTCGACCCTCCCAGTATGGTATTTCAATTATTGTGGGTTCCTTCCTTTGCTCTCCTGGGTGCTGCTCTTATTCATCTGAGCCTGATTTATCGGCCAGACACATTAGGGACTGCGTACACTCCAAAAATGGCTGTGGATGGACTCCCTTATCTTCCGCTGCTTGCACTTCTGGCGTATGAATGGGGTTCATTCGTCATCCTTGGTCATGTTCCTGCCTATATTAACCTGATTGTCAGTCTGGGATACGCTGTCCTTGGTGGCATCATTAGTGTCTGCATTGGCATCACTTCACTGGTGCGCATCAGTCGCTATTTTCCACGCAAAGGTATAGATGACCCAATACCACCATACATCCGCTACCGCATAGGTAATCTCTTACCTTTCTGGATTATAGGAATTGGTCTGGTTTTCTGTTTCGGCGTACTCCCTATTGTGCTAATAGGCCAGACACTCTTATCACTGCCAGAGTTCTATGTGTCAGCGGCGGTGTACCCCTTTGTTCTCCTACCTCTCATACGCTCACAACGCCTGATAGAGCATTCAGATATCATCTTGCAACAGCAAGAGGAGATACTATACAAACACCAAAAGATCGAAGAAGAACTACGCCAGACCAATAGGGAACTGAAAAACGATATATCGTTTTTGCTCTATGCTGATGCACACTTACGCTCTATTCTTTCACAACGCATCCATGATCAACCCAGGCAGCAAGCCCTGCGCATCCGCTCATTATTGGGCCATTGGCAACATAAGTTGCGTGTAGAAACTGAACGTGATCCTGCTGGTAAAAATGCGGTACAACCTCTTATCGATGTGTTTGGTAAAATACGCAAGATCAGCGACGAGTTAGAAAGTGACTTGCGCGGCCTGCAATTGCTTGTTGAAGATGCCTATCAACGGCAGAGTCTCGGTCTCAAACTCCACCTGGAGAAATTGATTTGCGAAGACCTGCCAACACTCCATCCAGAGTCTCCTCTCAAGGTCAAGGCGGATCTATGGGCACTTGATGCACTCAGTCCAGATCTGGAACAGACCGAGGAAGGCTCCAGGATAGCCGAGGCCATTTCATATGCAGTCACACAAGCCTTGCTCAATATCTACAACCATGCAGGCGCTACCTATGCAACGGTTCGTACCGTCAATAAAAGTGGCACCATCGAAGTATATATTATTGACGATGGGCACGGCTTTGATATCAACAACATCTCTCTCGAAAAAACCAGTCTATTTAAAGCACAGTTGAAGGTACAGGAGGCTGATGGCGTGATGGTCATCCGGTCCATCTCCCGTCCACAAGCTGAACATGGTACTACCGTGATGCTGTGCATCCCACTTCCATCCAGAGGAAACACGTAGCTAACTCAGATCTCTTTCTGATTCCTCAGCGCCTCAGGCGCTTTGCAAGACGTTTTGTGTGGGTGATGTGGACCATGTCACCCACACAAAACGGGAGTGAGCCACCGCTGGTGGCAAACATGAGTAGTTACGAAAACATACTGGCATCTGAACCACGATTATCTCACTAGTGGCAATAGGATGTACAACGTGGTACAGTATGATCATATTCACGCATATAGCTGGTGTATGAGTTAAGCAAGGAGAAGTAGTATTATGGCAGGGACTTACAAACCTGAAAATACATCCAATCGCGGTGAAGAACGACCCCCAAAGACTCCCATTCTTGGGCAGGGTCATGGCCTTACAGATGAAGAAGGCCAGATAATTCAGCAAATGATTTCGCGAAGAGCAACGTACCTCACGCGCTCTTTCAATTCCCAGGGAAGACTTATCTACTGAGGCTACCACACAGATGTCTCCCGAAGTAGCACGAGTCATTGAGACCAGCAGGACTCATATGGTATTACAGATGTTCAATCGAGATTATCTCTATGGACAGGGGCGTTTCGATGAATACAAAGATGGGTTGCTCCTTAAATGGGGGAATGGCTATTCGCGGAAGCATATCTGGGTCACGGTTGAGGATGGCAACTTGATATTTGAAACGAGCCACTTCAAAAAATGCGATAAGCCTTATTGCAACGGGACCCATCATGTACTGACACCTGATCTGTATATGAACCTGGATATCATTAATCAGGAACTGGGAGATTGCTTCCGCCGCCCTGTCTACGAGCGCACAGAAGACTAGAGGAGATGCCACAGTGACCACAACTATTCTTGCACTGGAAAAAGACCTTTTCTTCTCAGTCAAGATACGTGATACATTACGTCATCATGGGATGGAGGTTATCACTGTACGTACACTCTCCGCCTTCACCCAACGTCTGATCGCAACAGGAGATGACAAACCAGCCCTGGTTATTGTGAATACTGCTACAACGGGGGTTGATTGGGAAGCAGCTATTAGCGCTACAAGAATACATGGTATCCCTGTACTGGCCTTCGGTTCTCACCAGGATTTAGAGGCACGAAAGAAAGCACTACAAGCCGGCGCACAACGAGTCGTTGCCAATTCTAAGTTTACCAGCGATATGGCTGGATTGGTCAAGCGTATGCTCAGTAGTCCAGTAAACGCAACGACCAGCGAAACAGAAGAGATAGCAGAGTAAAAGGTTTCTCTGCTATCTCTACGCCAGGAGAAACCTTTTTACTCTCTTGCTCAGCTCATAAAGAGGAGTGTATGGTGTGGCTTAGTGACCGCAACCACAGCCTCGGGCCTCGCCACCGCCGTCGGCAGTCTTGAAGGAATGCCCACACCCACAACTCGATACAGCATTGGGATTATTGACGGTGAAGCCTGCACCCATCAGACTATCAACATAGTCTACTTCACTTCCGGTGATATATCCCAGGCTCATCTCATCAACGAAGACGTTAAAACCATCCATGTCAATGCTTGTATCGCCCTCTTGCTCTTCATCCAGGGTCATTCCATATTGGAGACCTGAGCAACCGCCACCAGCGACGAAAATGCGCAGACCAAGACCAGGATCATCTTCTACGCTTAATGAGTTCACGAACTTTGTTTGCAGCGGCGGTGGTCATCGTGATAGTAGCAGTCTCAATCGCCGATTGCTGGTTCTGCTCGATCATGTATCCTTACCTCTCCAAAGGGGTTGACTATTCCCCCCCTCGATTATCTTACTAGAATTGTACATTTTACACCATTCCGTGTAAGAGTATTATATCCTCCAAAAAGTGCAGCGTCAAGGCGCATAAGAGGACTCACCAGGGATTTTGGGAACCGTCAAAGATCTTCCGACATGGTTGGTTGTTTTTAAGCCAGCGAACTGTTAGCTCGAAGTGAAAGATGTGAACGATATTGATCTATTTGTCATTAGTTATAGATGAATAGGGAGATTACATATAATGTCAAATGAGAACTGTAGAGATCGTCTACAAGTTGAGCTTTGAAAAGCTTTATCACTATGAAATGTTTTGCTGTCTTCCATCATGAATTTAGATGCAATTGCCTTGTATAGATGAACGGTTTTTTGACATCGATTAATAACTATGTTATAGTATTTAAGCTCTTTCTATTGGCAAAAGCATATTTGTGTCCCTGAAGCCATCTCCTTAAAAACAGGTCTCGAGTGAAATATCCTTGCCAATAAAGAGCCTTTCCAGCCATAGGTGGAGAAAGCAACTTATCCATAATGTTCTAACTTCAGGAGAATAGAGGCTGTAAGAACATTTACGATATTTCTTAGAAACTAGCATCACCAACTCTGGGAAATAGAGTTCATGGGAGAAGGGAATGCAGTCTTATACACTTGACTTGAGAACGCTGCTCCAGATTTTGGCTCGACAAAAGCAGAATGGTGTGTTGTATGCTGAGATAGTACGTATTCCAGATATCAAAAAGCCCGGTGAGGTTCATCTTGATATCATTGAGGGGAATGTTCATTCATGTATTATTCATCTGAAGACAGGAGGAGTATTTGCTGAGAACTCTCAAGCACTCCAAATTGTGTCTGAGCTAGGAACGCTTGAATGGAGATGGACAGCTAGCACAACTCAAAAAGTTACACCATGGGTCGTCTCGCCTTCCTCCCAGGAAGATAGCAGCACACTTATTCCCCAGCGAACGACAAGTGTCGAGGCAATGGCATTACATATGTTACCACACAACCATAGGAGAGTTTTGATTCTCGTTGATGGAATACGGACAATTAGTAAGATTTCCTCTATGCTTTCACTTACAGATTATAGGGAACTATTCAATGTACTGCATGAAATGCAAGCAAAAGGAATGATTACATTCAGTAAGACACCTCTTGATGGTTCTCGATGAGTTCTGTCTAGAATATTCGGTGTCGGTTCTCTCGTAAACAGCCATTTTCATTCGGGTAAAATTGGTGAGATACGTTCATCAGTTCTGTTGTGTTTTTCATCATTCACAGCATACTTCTGGATTTTTGATTTTTCAAGCCCTCCTGACTTTTTCACCAGTTACTGACGTGCTACCGCATATAACACGTATATGCAAATATATTTATGACGTTTTTTTGTCAAGCAAATTCTTTACGAGGAGTGGCCGCCATTTTTACGCATGGGCTTGATGTTTGACTGAATGACCGGATTAGGATGCGATTACTCTGCTTTTGACAGTAATCGATGCTTATGATAGTATATCCGACACTAGTAGAGTTTTTATCCTAAAATCCGTAGCAAGCAAAATAGTCTCACCAATAAAGAACCTTGCTAGAGTGTGTCGTAAAGACATCTGGTAGCCAAGATTACAAGCTCAATAGCATTTGGGAAAAGACCATTGGGGATTCCCGTTATGGTAGATAGGGGATATCAATCCCTTGTCAAACTGGTATTGGAACCCGAATGGGAGAGCAAATTCGAGGCCAATAGTTATGGCTTTCGACCTGGACATTCCTGTCATGATGCTATCGAAGCCGCCGACATCATCATTAACCACAAGGCAAAGAAAACTGCTTACTCATGGCACTTGCTCTCAAACAGAGACAACAAGAACATTCACAATATTTTCAGAAACTAGCATTACCAATTCTGGGAAACAAAGTTCATGAGGACTGTTCAAGGTATTGCATAAACTGCAAGCAAATGGAATGATTACTGTCTCGCTCTAAAGAAACACGCAAATGTGTCCAGGTGAGAGACGGTCAAATCTCTCTAGTGTATAAAGGAGTTTTTCTTATGGCCAAAAGATCATTCTACACCTCCAACTCATGCTACCATGCAAATACCCTCAACAATAGAAATGGTCGAGGCAGCAGATCATCTGACTAAACCAGGGCGACTAAACTTGAACTGGTGGTATCGGTTTGCCGCTCCTCCAAAACCTGTTGTTACAGCCGACCTCAAACAGCGTGAAGCTTATCGGCGAGGAAGGCTGATCAGCGTCGCTTTGCTTGGGATAGCAACTCTTTTTCTTCTTATGATCCCTACTATTGATATTTTTATCAATCGCGCCCTGCTCCTGCCCCATTCCATCATGTTGCTTGGGATTGTCCTGGCGGTGGCACTAAATAGACGAGGTAATGTCATTAGTGCGGGTATCCTGATAGTTGTAGGATTAGATCTCGTCCTTATCTTGAGTATTTTCTCATTTCCGAAAATGACCGTTTTTCTTCTTCCTCTCCTTGATTTGTTCGTCTTGACTGAACTCATTGCCGCTGCGTTTCTGCCTGCACGTGCCATCTTTGTGGTAGCTTTGGGCCAAAGTGTATTTATCGCCTTATCTCTTGCCGTTCCTCTCTTCTCACTTGATGCCGAGTTGAAGGCAGTGACACATAGCTCTGCTATGCTGGGTGCCGTGACTCGTCCTATTATCCTCCAGGTGCTTGTGGCTGTGGTCTTGTACCTCTTTGTCCAAAGTGCCACCAAGGCTATCGCACGGGCTGATCGGGCGACAGTAATTGCTGCATTTGAACGCGCCCTGGCAGAGCAAGGCCAGACCGAGATTGAGCAAAAACGTCAGTTGGAGCAGAGTATTCAACAGATTGTGCAGGTCCATACGCGTGTTGCAAATGGAGATTTGAATGCTCGCGTTCCCTTAGCGCAAGGGAACGTCCTTTGGGAAGTCGCAGGTTCGCTCAATACATTACTCGCTCGGTTCCAGCGCTTACGTCAGGACTCCCTCCAACTCCAACAGACGCATCAGGCCTTTGCTCTCTTTCTGAAAGCTCAACAGAATGCAAACAATGAAATTATCTCCTGGCAACCGACGGGGACATTGGTTGACACGCTTGTCTTGCGACATAACTTGTCTCTTCAGCCAGATGCTAAAACAACGCCGCCGAGGTAGTAAGGTCATTCACAACATATTTTAGAAAAATGAACGGTGCAAAACTGCTATTGACCGACTCAGCGTTGTCTCATGGCGAGCAGGGGCACGAAGAGGATGAGGCGACTTTTCCAGGCAGAAGATCGATGAGACCAGAATGGCCTTGCGAGAATCGGGTTTGAAAGAGCACTCTAGCGTATCGAAGTCACGAGATATGGTGTGCTACGTGAAATGTAACTAATATGCCTGTTGAGTCGTGATCTATGATATAACAATAGTGTCTAAGGTATTTAAATTTCTTATAGCCAAATTGCAAGGGAAAACCATGAACAACAAAACAACGGATAATAAGCGATCGTGGGTACTAGTGGCGGCATGGTTTGGGACCATTGCCCTTGTTGGACTTCTGAAGCGTACCCTGGAACGACAGAAATCGAGGTAGGGTCAGCGTGATAACAAATTCTTCTGTTCTATAAGGCTTTGCGGCTGAGAGAAACGGTCAGGTTATGCAGAAAATCATAGCCATCACATGTCGTGGACGGTGGAAAGCCCCACTTTTCCTGGGATGCCAGCCCGGAAAGTGCTTCGCCAGCGATGGGAATGACCGTGTGATAAAATAGTTCAACGGAGAGGCTACTCAAGATGTCACGTACTATATCCACCTCTGGAATAACCCATGATGCTGACATGTGCTCAGGTTCTGCCGCAACCAATGCATCAAAAGAGGAGTATAGCTGCTTCGTTTCATCCGACTGTACGCGATAGCCAAGCGCATAGCGGTACTCGTCACTACAGTCCAGGCACTGGAGATGCTCATTGGCCCGATCCAGCCACTCGGCAATCGTCTCCATAAGAACTTTGTCGGGTAAGGCCAACAGACCATCTCGTACTTGTTGGGCGAGGTTCTTTGTTTTCTCTTTCAATTCCCTACCACACTTTCCTGTAAAGAAGATGAACAACCTTGACTATGTAGATATCTTTAGATTGGTAGCAATCATGCGCATAGACAAATATTGTCGCTATATACATACACAGGTGACATGAGAACACGGAAATTTTGCGGTACTATTATCTTGCGTTGTGACTCATTTATCATCGTCAAGACGATTTTGTTTCTGTTTTAGCAAAGATGTATAGTCAGAGCGAATTTTCATGATTTGAGGATGCTCCGTCCCCAACCCCTGTTCAAAGATCTTCAGGGTCCGCTGATATAATGGTTCGGCCTGCTCATGCTTATGTTGCCAACGGTATAGCCTGGCCAGAGCGCTGAGCGTCTCGACAAGATGGGGGTGGGTCGGTGGCAGATGCAGTTCCCCAATCGCCAGGGCCTTCTGCAAAAGTTGTTCGGTTGGCAGATGCTCTTCCCTTCGGTAGCAGAGCTCTGCCCATTCCAGCAAGCGAGGAATGAGCGACGGGTGTTCGGGACCGTAATACTGCTCTCCCAGGTTGATGGACTGCCTTAAAAGTGGTTTTGCCTCCTCATAGCGGCCACGGATCATCAGGTAAAGCCCTGCTTTATAACATAGTTCGCCAGCCTCGGCGAAACTGCCATTGGCCGGTTCCAGCAAGGAAATGCAAGCTAGCGCGTGCGCCAGGCAACGCTCGCATTGCGCCCAGGTAGCAAACTCCACTGCTGGAAAGGTTGCATTGACGACGCGTACGGCACGCAGGCTCCATAGGGTGGCTTCTGTCGGTTCCATCTGATCCTGGAGCACTGCTTGCACCAGTCGGTGCACTGTAATGGTGCGCGTCTCTGGATGGCGTGTGATGAGTGAGGCATTGCGGAGCGCGGCCAGGGCGAGATCAAGGTGGTAAAGATCAACCAGTACTGCCTCTAGCACAGGTCCCAACAGAGCTTTACCCGCCATCAACAGTTCTTCGGGAATAGCCTCAGCATGTAAGAAGACACACAGCCGCAACAGTTCAGCCGCAGCAGAATGCACCTGCCCAATCCAGCGTACCGAAAGCAGCAGGGTCGTTTTAACCGAGTCCGGATGCACACCTACATGTATTCCCCGGCGTGACAACAGGGCTTTGCGCTGACCATTGTAACGCTGAAAGTAGTCTGCTATACTACGGCCTGTTTCTTCGATGTAGCTACCAGCCTGATCCAGTGCCAGTGGTAGCCCATCCAGAAGATTCACCAGTTCGGTGGCTGCAGTGGCCTGCGGGAGGGACGCAAGAGCATCAGTACTCTGAGCTGCAATGATTCTGGCACGACGAAGCACGAGCATAGCCCCCTCTTCAGCCGGCATCGGCGGTACAGTCAACAGTTCGGCCAGGGTACCTAGCGCCTGAGTACGCGTAGTGAGTAGTATTGCTCCCTGCCGCGTTGGCGGCAAGACTCCTTTGCTCCGACTGTGGCATCTCATCCTCCTTGAAAGCCATTTCTTTCCAATTTGTGAACTTAACAGCGCACATTTGCCTGCAAACCTCAAATGTGCGCTGTTTGTGCTGGTATTGTTCTCATGAAGTATTTTACACTATCGCCATGAGGGTTGGAACTAATTACTAACAAACAAGCAAAGAGAGTTGAGCTGAAGTCATTCAAATTCGCCTGGTACTTATCTAGTGGTAACTATTTGACCAAACTTTTGAATCTACCTAAAAGGAGTAATCAGCTATGTCACAACAAATGCGTGTATTGCAACATCAACAGCTACCCCCGGAAGCCGAGCAACTTGCCGGAACATATCAACTGGGCACACCGCAAGCCGAGTACAAGGTAGGTTCTACAAAACAGATCATCCTCTGGATCATTTTGAGCGCTATCCTTGGAATTGTTACGCTTGTTTCTCCTGGGGACGTAATGATCCTCATGCTAATCATATTACTTCCTTGCTTGGGTATGATACTCTATTATGCCTTTCGGCCATTAATTTATCGTTCATGGCACGTCTATGTCTGCACAGACGGCTTCGTTTTCACGCGGGGTAACAAAATTGAGGCCTTCCGCTGGGACCAGATTGAGGCAATGTGGCAAGCAGTGACGAGGCGCTACATTAACGGCATCTATACAGGCACCGTGCATAGATATACCGTGCGCGGCAGAGACGCAAGACAAGTTATATTCAGCGACAGATTTACCAATGTTGAGGAACTGGGCAATACTATTAGCCGCGCAATTACGAATTACCAGTTGCCACAGGTTATTGCGACCTATAATGCAGGCAATACGCTTACCTTTGGCCCGCTCAGCATCAGTACGCAAGGAGTCAGCAATGGGAAAGAATTGCTACCCTGGAGCCAGGTGAAGGAGATGGGCGTCAATCGGGGTGTAGTGACAGTGAGAAAAGAGGGCAAGTGGCTGAACTGGTCTTCCGCCAGGGTTGCACAGATACCTAATGTTTTTGTCTTTATGGCTCTGGCAAATTACATTTTGAAGGGCCAAAAGTAAATGGGGCGGGAGCTTTTTTAGAGAAATCAGGAATTTTTAAGCTCAATTTGAAAAGAGACATTTCTGATTTCTCTAGCCACATCAGATAAGTTTAAAGCCCTAATGACTCGATTGTTTCCAAAACTTCTCTGGCATGTTCTTCAGGTTTGACCTTATCCCAGATCTTGCGCACAATCCCCTCTTTATCGATGAGGAACGTCTCCCGGCTGACACCCATGTATTTTCTGCCGTACATGCTTTTCTCTTGCCAGACGCCATAGAGTTGGGAAACAGTGGTATCGGTGTCGGCAAGCAGAGGGAAGGGTAGTTCATATTTGGTGGCAAATTTCTGATGGGAGGTAACACTATCAGCACTCACACCCAATACTACGATCCCTCGTTTTTGCATCTCGTGGTTGGCATCACGGAAATGGCACGCCTCGACGGTGCAGCCTGGGGTGTCGTCTTTTGGATAAAAATATAAGACAACAACGTGATTTCGGAGTGCGCTTAACTGAACCTGGCCGTTTTTTACAACATCATCGCTACCCACTGCGGGAACGGTAAAATCAGGAGCGGGTTGTTGCTCTTTGATCTGTGTGTCACTCATAAAAACTCCTCTAGACATTAAATTAGAAAGCTATGCACCCGTTTCACCTTTTTGTATCCACCACCGAAACGAGCACATATCTTCTCGTATTCTGCTTCCATGTGAGAAAACATACTAGCATTGAAAACTATTCCATTACTTGTGACACAAAAACGTTCTGTCCCCGAAAATCAAATCATCATCTTCGAGGACAAAACTGTTACTGGTAAATTCAATGCCCATTTCTGTCAGGCAGCCAGCGCGAGCATACGCTCCAGAGCAACTTTGGCCCAATGAGCAGTATCACTATCTACGCTGACTTGATTGATCACCTCGCCTTCGACCAGTGCCTCTATGACCCAGGCAAGGTAGGCCGGGTGAATGCGATACATGGTAGAGCAGGGACAGACAATCGGGTCAAGGCAAAAGATGAACTGCTCGGGATGCTCTTGCGCCAGACGATGTACCAGATTGATTTCAGTCGCAACTGCCCACTGACTTCCGGTGGGAGCACGCTCAATCTGCTGAATAATAAACTCGGTTGAGCCATAGAGGTCCGCAGCTTCAACCACTTCACGGCGACACTCAGGGTGAACCAGGATCTTAATGCCTGGATATTCAGCACGTGCCTTTGTAATCTGCTGCACGCTGAAGCGCATATGCGTGGTGCAATAACCTTTCCAGAGAATAATCTTTGCGCGCTCGATCTCCTCCTCAGCATTATCTGAGGCCATGGGGTCTTTGGGATTCCATACTGCCATCTGATCTTCTGGAATACCATACTTGTAGGCGGTGTTACGCCCAAGATGCTCATCGGGGAAGAATAGGACGCGCTTTCCCTGGCTAAATGCCCACTTGATAACGGCAGGAGCGTTTGACGAGGTACAAACGATACCCCCATTACGACCACAGAAAGCTTTGAGGTTTGCAGCAGAGTTCATATAAGTGACCGGAATAATACGTGCATCATCTTCAAGTATATCTGTTAACGTTTGCCAGCATTCCTCTACTTCAGCAATATTTGCCATATCTGCCATAGAGCAACCGGCAGCAGGATTGGGCAGAATCACTTTTTGATGTGCTCCACTGAGAATATCAGCACTCTCAGCCATAAAGTGCACACCACAAAACACAATGTAGTCAGCCTGTGGACGTGCCGCAGCTAATTGTGCCAGCTTGAATGAATCTCCACGGTAGTCAGCATATTTGATAATCTCGTCACGCTGGTAGTGATGGCCCAGGACTACAAGTCGCTCTCCCAATGTTGCCCTGGCAGTAGCAATCCGACGATCAAGCTCTTCACCAGACATTTCGGCATAGAATTGCGGAATAGTATCATTCCGCTTAGAAAGATCGTGTTTGGCACGTGTGCGTGGAGTAAGGAGTGGCAAAATGCGTGTTTCCTGACTTTCTGCACATCCTGTTTCGATAGCCATAGGTCTCCTCTTTCTTAACACTCGTTGAGAGCAACATCCGTTGTGATGAAGCGGTTTATATGGTTGTACCTGTTATGTTGTTAATGATAAATCGGGCTTGTAAACCGCGCCCCTACGATTTTACGGCACCTCTACGATGCAAATTCTAGTGAAACATCGAAATTGGGAGCAGAGTGAGTCAAAGCTCCAAGTGAGATGAAGTCAACACCAGTCGCAGCAACTGCCACTAAACGAGTCACGTTGGTACCAATATTGCCGGAAGCTTCGATAAGCACCTGAGGGGCATTCCGTCGAATGAACTCTACCGCATTACGCATCGTTTCTATGTCCATGTTGTCTAGCAACACAACATCTACGCCTGATACCAATGCCTCTTGCACTTCTGCGAGGGTTTCACATTCCACTTCGACTTTTAGCAGGTGTGGTGCCATACCCCGTGCGGCAGTAACAGCCTGCATAATGCCTCCGGCTGCCTTAATATGGTTATCTTTGATCAGCACTCCATCACTCAAACCGAAACGATGGTTCTGACCTCCTCCCATCTGCACAGCATATTTCTCCAGGCTACGCAGACCTGGGGTGGTCTTGCGTGTATCAAGAATGCGTGTATGCATGCCCCCTAGAGCATGGACACATTGTGCCGAAATCGTGGCAATACCTGAGAGGCGACCGAGAAAGTTGAGCGCAACACGTTCAGCACTTAACAATGAGCGAGCATGACCGCTGAGATGGGCCAGGATTTCACCAGATTGTACAGTTGCACCATCTTCTGCCAGCAACTCGACAGAAATCCTGTCATCGAGGAGACGAAATGTTTCCGTTGCAATGCCCAATCCGGCAATCACTCCCGCCTGACGTGCAATGATACTGGCAGCCGCCAGCTCATTCTCTGAGACAGTGCTAAGTGTTGTGATATCATTGTACGCACCATCTTCCTCCAATGCACGTTGAATAAGCTCTACAGGTGGTTTACGCATGTGGTATTACCTCCTCTCGCTGGTGCAACAATCCATAATGATCAATGCATATGTGTTGGAAAGCATAGTGATGCGCAGTCAGACTCTCGTCAGGGGACCGATAATCCTGTCGCCAGTGACTCCCACGGCTCTCACGACGTTCCAGGGCTGCCGCGATAACCAGTTCAGCTACCTGGAGCATATTTACAGTCTCGATCCAACGCGGTTCCAATGCTCCATGCTCATGTTCACCGGCTGGCAATAGTAAGGAGCGCAATAGTTGTACTCTGCGTTTTGCCTCTAGCAAACCATCCTGATCGCGACAGAGTGAGACATATTGCCACATAATTTGGCGCAGTTCATGCTGAACTTGTTGCGTAGTCAGGTTATCTGTATTACGCAATAACAAATTTTTTTGCGGTAGAGCATCGTCATACATAATGAAAGATGAGGCATTGTGCAAGGACTGACCATCCTGGGCCGAACTTTCGTCCATCAGACCATCAGCGACACGTATACCGTACACTAACCCCTCTAACAGCGAATTACTGGCAAGCCTGTTAGCTCCATGTACACCTGTGCAGGCAACTTCTCCGACAGCATAAAGTCCCGGTAACGTTGTTCTCCCATAGGTATCTACCATCACACCACCCATACAGTAATGAGCTGCTGGTGCAACGGGTAAGAGATCTCTTGCCAGGTCAAGCCCATATCGGCGACAGATGGCAGAAATGGTAGGGAAGCGTGCATGTATCTTATCAGCGGGAAGATGGCGCAGATCGAGGTATTGATATTTTTTCTGCTCAGTAAGCATCTCACTCAGGATAGCACGAGCCACAACATCACGTGGAGCAAGCTCGGTTTGAGCACTATAACGAGGCATGAAGCGCTCTCCAGCATGGTTGCGCAGATATGCTCCTTCGCCGCGTACGGCCTCCGAGATCAGATGAGACGTGCCACTGGCAACCAGAACGGTCGGATGGAATTGCATAAACTCCAGATCAGTTAGTGCTGCTCCAGCTTGCCAGGCCAGGGCCAGACCATCAGCAGTAGCTCCTGCAGGATTTGAGGTATGCAACCAGAGTCCTCCTGCACCGCCGCTCGCTAAAATTATGGCACGAGCAGGGAATGTAAAAGTTCGTCCATCATGATTACTAGCCTGCATACCAACACAGACACCATCTTGTACCAGCAAATTACTGACAAACGTCTCTTCATACAACGTAATCGAGGAACGCGCTCGAAGTGCAGTCATGAGTGCTCGTTCAATTTCTGCACCAGTGGCATCACCACCTGCATGCAGAACACGCCAACGACAGTGTGCACCTTCGCGGCCTAACAGCAACCCATCGGGTGTTGCATGAGCATCACTTCCTGCTTCTGCTCGATCAAAGTGCACCCCCATCTGAATGAGCCAGCGCACAGCCGCCGGAGCCTGTTCTACCAGAATGCGTACTGCTTCTTCATCACACAGTCCCGCGCCAGCGGCTAGCGTATCTTGCAAATGGAGTTCGGGACTATCATCCGCTCCTAATGCTACCGAGAGACCTCCCTGAGCATAGCGGGTATTGCTTTCACCAAGCTGTCCTTTGGTAAAGAGGGCCACACGCACATCCTCAGGTAAACGCAAGGCAACCGAGAGTCCAGCAATACCTCCACCAATAATAGCGACATCAAATGCCTGGCTATGGACCATGCCTTGTTCTCCTTCGAATAAGTGTACATTTTACACTTACCAATCAGATAAAAAAGAAAAGGTGTATTCATGTACACTAACCTTTTCAGGCAAGTATACCAGACATTTTTTAGAAAAACAAGGGGAATTAAGAGGACCCCTTGTGAGCGCCTTGTGAGCATAGTGTTCTCTCGCGTGATGCACATGTGACAGGTAAAACATACACTACTTAAGTAGAAAGTGTCTGAAAACGTTGCCGCTGCACCAATGACATGCACAGCGAGCAAACAGGCAGGTTCAATGCGTCTGTTCGTGGTATGGGAGCTGGCAGTGAGGCGTCCCTGATATACCGCCAATCAAAATGGGTAGTGGGATGGGGAGCCTCCTACAATGCCACAAAGCGGCCTATATTGATTGTGCAGACATAGCAAAAAAGAATGAGAGGAGGACTATGATGCCTGGTTCACTACGTATCGGTAAAATTGCCGGCATTGATATTGCTATTCATGTGAGCTGGCTCATTCTTGTTGTCCTGCTTACCTGGTCTCTTGCAACGGGCTGGTTTCCTGTCCTCTATGCAGGTTGGTCAACCTTTACTTATTGGAGCGTTGGTTTGCTTGCGGCTCTGCTATTGTTCGTCTCAGTACTACTCCATGAACTGGCGCACTCTCTGGTCGCTCGTATGCGAGGCCTGCCGGTGAAAAATATTACCCTGTTCATCTTTGGGGGAGTCTCGAACATCGAACAGGAGCCAAAAAGTCCGAGCATCGAATTCTGGATGTCCATCGTCGGCCCACTGATGAGTCTCTTGATCGGTGGATTGTCTTTCCTGCTCTTTTTGATCATAAGAGGAAACTCACCACTGGCAGCTATCCTGCAATATCTTGCTGTGTCTAATATCCTGCTCGGACTCTTCAATCTTGTTCCGGGCTTCCCATTAGATGGAGGGCGAGTTTTACGCTCAATCGTCTGGAAGATTAGCGGTAGTGTGCGGACGGCCACACGTGTGGCAACGTTAGTAGGTCAGATGATTGCTTACCTCCTCATTCTCGCAGGTATCTGGTTGCTCTTTGGTGGTGACTGGTTAAGTGGCATCTGGATTGGCTTCATCGGTTGGTTCCTGCTCAGTGGTGCGCAGTCTGCCAACTCTCAAGCTACGCTCGAGGCGATGTTCAAGGGAGTCACTGTGAGCGAAGTCATGAACATCAGTCCGATGACAGTTCCTGCCAACATCTCGCTGCAAAAGCTGGTATATGATCTCTTGTTACCCCGTGGCTGGCGTAGTGCTTTTGTGACACAGGTTGACCAACTCGTTGGCCTGATTACTCTCAGTGACATACGCCATATCCCACGTGAGCAGTGGGGACAGACACCTGTTGGTCATGTGATGATCCCGGTGGAACAGTTGCACGCCGTTTCTCCAAAGCAAAGCTTAAATGAAGTCTTGCCCTTGATGGTCACTCAGGATGTGAATCAGTTGCCTGTTGTGGAGGATGACCGTCTGGTTGGTATGTTGAGTCGGGAGGACATCATGCGCTTCCTGGAAATCAGACGAGGACTTGGACTGGATATGGCAGATAAGCGAGAGCCTATTGCAGAAGAAAAGAAACTGCTTGTGTGATCTGGTCTTTGAGGCTACTACGGGGCTTCAGAGGTATGCTAAGTGCAAGCTACAGTCAGCGGCTGAGGTAGCCGTCTTCTGTAGCACAAGGAAAGGTATAAAATGATGACCATAGGTCCACTTGAATACGTCGTGATCGGCTTGCAAGACAATCACTTCACGAGTGATATTCTTCCGGAACTGAATGCTATCCAGGAGAAAGGTCACATCAGGGTTGTTGATCTACTCTTTGTTACAAAAGATGCAAGTGGCACGGCGACAATACGGGAGGTAAGTGAGCTAAGTGATGAGGAACTCTCAGCCTATGGCTGTATTACAGAAGGGCTCATGGGGTTGTTTACGGCCCAGGATGTTGAACAACTCGTTGGAGAGATTCCCATCAATACTTCAGCTGTCATTGTCCTGCTAGAGCACACCTGGGTGATCGGACTGACGGAAGCAGTCCGTAAGGCCGGTGGCGTGCTCTTCACTGGGGGATTAGTCACACCAGACACACTGAAGCAAGTCAGTGCAGAACTGGAAGCAGTAAAGGAGGAGAATTATGCCTAGAGGAGGAGGATTCGGCAGAGGATTTGGTGGGGGGTTTGGAAGAGGAGGATTTGGTGGGGGATTTGGAATGAGAAAGATTCGGTGCTCCGTTAGTGTACCCCATGGGGATGGGAATGGGGATGGGTGGTTCCCCATTATTGACCACTTTGATGGCAGGTGGATTGGGCTACATGATGGGCAGTGGCTCTGCTCAGCAAGCAGCACCACCTCAGCAGACATGGGCCCCACAACCGTATCCGTATCAGGCACCGCCTGCTGCTCCGCAAGGGGCCGTATCTAGCGACGAAAATGGGAAACTTGCGCAGCTTAAGCTCCTTGCGAACTTACATAAATCAGGTATCCTGGCCGATAATGAATTCGAGAATGAAAAGCAGAAGATACTGCGTGGGTACTAACCGTGCTGTAGAGGGGGTTCTCGTCGCAGGTAGACGGGAACCCCCTCTACCTGCCGGGGGACAAAGTCCCCTGGTTGAACTTTGATCATCCTATGAAATGTTCTAAAGTATACCCAAAATGGAGGTTGACATAATTATTTCCTATAGCACAAATCGACTGCTGAATTATGATCAGTATATCATACTGAGGAAAGGAACAAACGAGAGCCTCAGGGAACCTTTTTCATGCAGATAGCGTCCTTACGGAGAGCAGAGAAAACTCATCTAGCAGAGAAGAAAACAGATAGAAGCTCACTAGTGAGCTTCAGGCTCTACCCAGAGAGGAGCAATCTATGTCAGTACACCGCGTTGAAACGCCCAGCCAGCATCCCTTTTCCCCAGGGCGGCAAGTGTTCTGGATAGGGGGAACAGTTGTATTACTCCTTCTTACTACTATCACCGTGTTTGTTAGTAGAGGAGGGTCACGCATTTAAAGGAACCTCGAAGGGTCACGACTCAGGGGCCGTGACTGGTAGATCGCTGGCTACTATTACAAACTCAGGCTCGACGAATACACCTGGCTTTACGCTGATTATCTCTAACGATGGCAGTGGGACTCTGACCTATGAGCAGGAACGCAAAATATTTCCCGCTGGTACTTTCGCGGCTCAGCAACTGAACGCCACGCTGAAAGCGATAGGCGATGTGAGCAGAATTCCACAGCGTAGCTGTATGAAATCGACTTCATTTGGCACAGCTACCACCATTACTTACCAGGGCAAGACCAGCGGCGACCTCTCATGCCTGAACAACCAGGACACACCTTCGCAGCTTGAACTCAAAAACATAGTACAACAAATGCTAAGTACAATCCCAGAACATATGCGGTACGGCCCTGCTAACCAGTGAAATTGGAGGGGAAGGATTGACAATGTCGAGCGCGAAAGTCAAGGATGCATTATTGCATGGAAAACCAGCGGTTATCCTTCCACAGGAGTTGAGTCGAGACGATAGTGAGAAGAAGTGTCTTGAGCGACGCGAGGACCATGCGTCCACTGGCTCGTGCAGCACATGCAATGACAAACACAGAAGCGAGCAGCGTGGGCGGTGTAATATCTTCCCTGAGCAGGAGTGCAGCCCAGAGCAGCGTCAGCACCGGTTGAAGCAACTGTATTTGACCGATGCGCGCTACTCCACCGATGGCAAGACCTCGATACCAGGCAAAGAACCCAAGAAGCATGCTGATCACGGAGACATAAGCAAAACCGAGCCATGCTGCTGGCTGTGCCGGGTTTGTGTGCAGATGAAATGAGAAGATGACAGGAAGGACGAGAAATGGTGCCATCAAGACAAGAGCCCAACAAATAACCCGCCGCCGCCTATTTCTCGTGCCAGTCGTCCTCCTTCTGCATAGCCAATTTCTCCTAATAGAACTGCAAGAAAAAAGGAGTTCGGCAGGTTGAAGCTGCCCTGCTCCTTGTGAGATGGCAAAGAACAGAACCGCAAGAGCACCTACATAGAAGTCACCCAGAAGAACCTGGATGGTCGCTTACCCGCATCGTACTACAGCCATGACCGCTGTCGCAGCAGGAAGAAGCCCGGTGACAACCGCTCCGTGGGAAGCTGGAAGACTTTGCATTGCAAGCGAAGAGAAGAGAGGAAAGCCAACGACAACTCCAATAGCAACCACCACGAGTCCAGGCCAATGACGACGTGCAGGCAGTGGCTCACGCCGAATGACGAGAAGCAGGAGCGCCAAAATTGCTGCAACAAGGGCACGTCCAAGACCAACAACAGTCCCTCCCAGGAGCGCGTCAGGCAGAGACGAGTCGCAGGAAGAGTGAAACTAAAGCAAAGGACACCAATGCTTCCCATCAAGAAACCTTTGGTCTGATGTGGGGTACCACGGAATAGAGGCATCTTCATCTCGATCACGCTTTCTTTTTGCTGAAACAACTACAATAGAAGAACACATTCCATGATAAGAGAATGTTACTGCCTTGTCCACTAAAGAAAGAATTTTTGTGATTTATTCTTATTTAGTGAAAAAGAAGAGAGTACATTTATCGTCAATTCATCAAAGGAAATATAAAAATGCTATCATCCCAATGATATCTAAACATAATGAGTGGAGTGAATAGCACTTTCGCAAAAACATTGGAGGAGAGAACCGTATGAGAACTTTTACCGTGACAACTCGCCAGAAAGACCAGGTTATAGACATTACTGATATCATCGAAAATTATTTGCAGGAAGAAAAGAATGCGGATGGTCTCTGTTCACTCTTTGTTGCCCATACGACCTGTGCGATTACAGCCGCCGATTTAGATCCCGGCACCGACCTTGACCTGCTTGATGCTTTGCGTCAACTTCTCCCACTAATCTCTTATCGCCACCCGCATGACCCTTCCCATACACCGGATCATATCCTTTCCACTATCATCGGTCCGTCCCTTGTGGTCCCTTACGCAAAGCATCAATTGCTCCTGGGAACGTGGCAGCGCATTATCCTTGTCGAGTTTGATGGGCCACGACGCCGCACCATGCATATGTCCACATTTTAGAGGGAGTCACGGCCAGAGACCATCTTGCTATTTCCCATGACGTTTCTCTTCTGACTCCCCAGTTTGACAGGGTCATGCGGAGTGGTGCGTCAACGACGCATAACGTTTCTGTAGGCTCCCCACAACTTTTACAAGCAAGGAAAGACCTCTTCAGTCTTATGGATTCAAACGAAATGGTGGGTATTGGTCAGTGGCCAGGATGAATGCATAGGCAATGACCCGATTATGCCAGCGGAAGACACCCTCCACGAAATTAAAGAGTCCCCGCGGATAGTGCCCGGTGAACAGAATGGCGAACCAGGCGATAATTATTACCACGAACGCAGCAATCTCCAAGAAGGCAAGTACGATGAAGTGAGGGAGAGCCAGTAACCACTTGACCAGTGGTAGCCACCGGTTGAGATCATGCTCTGCATCTGGATAAGGGATATTCAGGTGCACCGACTGCTCTTCATCTGTGGATGGATAATGGTCATCCATGAGTGCGAGGTATGCTGCGATTCGGTTCAAGAAGCGTAGCAATGCGCAATTCCAGTCGAACCACCAGCGAGGATACTTCTGCCGGAATAGGATCATCAGTAGGGGAGCCAGGAATAACAGGCCACTAATGCCAATCACAACAACAACGGACCTGTGATCATTCGGTGTCGATTGCCCACTTCCTCCAATGAGGGTTGCCAGTACAATCAAGATAGGAATGGCCACGAAGATGCGAAAGAATGTGGTTAGCCGGTTGAGTGTCCGATCGGGGTAATCGATCGAGAATCGCACTGGATATAGCGTTTGTTGCATAACTTCACAAAACGTCCTTTCAGGAAGCCCTACGGCTTTAGCCAGGGGAGGAATGAAAGGCTCCCGCTAACGTCTACAACTCTTCGATACCAATGGTTATATTATAATATACGAGTAAAAAGATCATTTTGTTATACTTACTGCTGCCAAGGAAAGCACCACTCCAAAAACTGCGTACTCAGTGTTGTGCGCCGCTTGCCTGATTGGCTAACTTTCCTCGAAGCTATGACTCTCAAAACGCAGCGTACGACAATTCTCCATGACTATTCTCTCGATATGCTCTGGTACACCGTTGGGTAGATCGGCCTGAATTTCGAGGGTGACCTGCACTCTGGCTCCATACAGGCTGGTCAGGTGCTTCACAACCTCTTCCATAATCTGGCCGGCATCTTTTGCCATGAGACGTTCATTGAGCTTTACTGATCCATAGAAACGGTGTAACTGTGGCTCTTCGGCTATGGGTGTAGTTACAGCCACAGGAAAGGGTGTCGGTGTGCCGGGTACGACACTTTGCTCATCCGTTCTGACCATACTCGACCCACCACGCTCACGTACAACTGGATCTGGTCTGACAGATCCTTCGCTATAAGCCAGCGACGTTGCAGCGGCTATGGGCTGTCGTGTGGCAACTATGGCAGCAGCGTCAGCCGCTATCTGTGCAGCCGCCACATCCGGCTTGACGAGCAACGTCTCGGCATTGAGGACAACATTTACCAATTGTCCTGCCCGCAGACCGAGGTAACGATGGCGCTCTGCATCCCAGCTATCTGCGTAGGCAAAGGTTTCACGTTCCCACGATAATGCCTGTGCCCCATCACGTATGGCAGCAAGAAGCACATCTGTGTTTTTCAGGCGCGGCAGGTAGACATATTTTGCAAAGTTCTCAGCGAGTTCTTTGATACTGACATGGTTTCCACGCCACAAAGGGATACGATCCAGTTCCCGGCGTAAGAATGTTCCGGCAAACTGAGTGATGAGCATCTCTTCAGAGCGCAACCTACGACTGACATTCATGGCTAAGGGACTTTGTGGTTGTAGTTTGATCTCCTGTAGATCCACCTGCACACTCTTAGGATCTTGTTGATCAGGCACAAGCAACCAGACATAGGTTTCGGGAATGCGGGCTTTAACTGTCTCATCAGCGTGAGCATGCTTGGTCTTGACCTGATTTCGCTGAGCGGTATCCAAATTGAGGGATTGTAGCTCGCTTTCCTCATAGATAGATTTCCAGGCCAGATACTGCCGCACACCCTGTTTTAGATCTTCCAGGCGTGTACGGTCTGCTGCAAGAAATACTAGCGCATTACGATAGCTACGTGGGATATTCCCACGCCGGTCGAGGATTTTCATGGCATCTTGCTTTGCCAGACTCTTCTGGTCGCGTAAGGCATGGGTAAGATGAGGCTTGAGCAAGACGAGCCGTACAGAGGTGTCATCATCGACGATATCTGCACCAGAGGAGGGACATATATGCACCCGGCCAAATTCACCACGTGTGTTCTGCTCAGGTTTCAGGCGTCGCTCGATCTCTTCAAAGACGGCATCATCATCCAATTGTGCTGCACGATCCTGGGCAAGGCGTGTAACGCTTGGCTGTGTTGCATACCAGTAGCGTTGCCCTTCAAGATATAAATGCGTCGATTGATCAGAAAGACGACGCAGGGCATCACCAAAAGTTGCTGTGCTTTCGCCGGGCTGGACGCAGCCAAGCTTGATCTGACTATCAGTCAGGCCTTTGTTTGGCTTACGTGGGTTTGGTGCAGAGCCAAGATAGATGGTACGGGTCACACGACGACAGGCTGAGTAACGGCCAAGATTTGCATTATCCTGGTCAAGCCGCAGGGGCAGCGAGTGAGGCCCATCCACATCTTTCTCGATCACCGGTACCCAGTTGTCTTCCATATAGCGTGTCAGTTCAAACTGAACATGTGTTTTGTCTATCGGCACGGTTGCTGGCATAATCAGCAGGTTGGCATCTTGCCGTTCCCATAGAGCGTGCACCACAGCAGCCATTAAGCGCAAAACACCACGAGTACGCTGGAACTTTTCGAGACTGGACCAATCGTTGTAGAGGCGATCAAAGAGTTCGGGGTGGATAGGGTATGAGTTCTTGATACGTCGCTCATAATCGGACTCACGGCACTCTGCCGGAAATTCTTGTGGCTGACTACGATAGAAGTCGGCAAAGGTTTTAGCTACAGCATCACGGGCGGCGAAAAGATCAGGTTGTGTGATAGGTTGGAAGAGCCTGCGCCGCACAATCTCAAAGCCTTCCTCTGCATCAGCAGGTCGCCAGGGTGATTCTACGCGCCCAAAGATATTCTTGAGCCGCACAGCAGCCTCACGCCCACCCTCGCCCCCAACTTCCGTATCGGAGGCGGGTATCGTTGCTACCACCAGCGTTTGTGGTGAGGCTTTTGCCGCTTCGGTGAGTGCCTGGGCAAAGCTCAGGTTGGCATCAAAAGATCCCGCAGGCAGACCACTGATGCCATAGAGTTGTCGCACATAGACAACCCATTCATCGATGAGTATAAGGCATGGTCCTGCACTGGTAAAGAGTTCGCGCAATACTTCAGAGCCGGGACTGACTCCCTGTCGATCCGCCTCAGCCACCATGGCAAAACCATCCTTGCCAAGCAGTTGCCAGGCCAATTCACCCCACATGGTGTTGACGGTACAGCCATCAGGTTTGGTATCAGACTGACCAGGGGAGAGCGCATAACCGACCAGGACCGCACGCCGTGCCTGTGGAGGTCGGGAGTTACCCGCTGCCGTTAGCACTGGTTCTATCCCAACCAGATCATCTACAGGCGCACCCGAAAACAGATGATACAATGCCAGCAGTGAGTGTGTTTTGCCCCCACCAAAATTGGTTTGCAGATCAACAACGGGATCTCCTCCCGTACCACTGAGGCGTTGTAATGCTCCTGTGAGAAGTAGTCGTAATCCATTGGTAAGGAAGGTACGCAAGAAGAAGTCACGGGGTATACGGTATTCATCTGAGCCACTACCACGATGCACCTGTCCCAGATCTGCGGCAAACTCGGCAAGTTGATAGCGCCCGGAGGCAACATCGGGCTGTGGAGTTATAATCTCGCGCCAGGAACGTAACCCCACAGCAGGTTGCCCACCGATGGGTGCTACTGCGACCTTGCGTGTCTCATTGCGTGCCTGCTCCTCAAAGCGATAACGTAATAATTCCTGCTTCTGCCGTTCGATCTCGCTGGCCTGGGGAGCAGCGGAGATTGCAGCCAGGAGGCGTTGGATACTATCAAGCGCACGATAGGTATCATCTGCCGTAAACACCTCTTGATGTGCCCATTTATTGCGTGTCTCACGCAGTTCACTCACCATTGAACGCTCAGCGTGACCAAGAACATTTTTAAATACTTTGGGCCACAGGTCCCACATGATTGTAAGCAACACCTGTGTATCCCAGGAAGGCTCTCCATTGCGAGCCGTTGTCATCTGATAGTCCCGCAGATTAGCTGCAGCTTCCTGGAGCCAGCATGTACCATGGGCGGACTGCATTTCGCGCTCAATAAAAGGCTGAAGTCCAGTATTGAGTATCTCTAAGGCCCTTCCTACACGATCACGATTACTCTGAGACATTCTCTTTTTTATCTCCTATTCGGGCTTGTAAGCCGCGTCCCTACACCTTTGTGCCATTCACTTCCGACCAGGAGAGCGCCAGACTATTGTAGGCCAGGGCTTCCTGTGCCCAGTTCTTACGCTCACACACTGTGTAGAGCCGATATGCCAGATCACGTACGCATTCCGCAAAATCTCCTACTTGGTGCCGGATCTCACTCACCCCCTGCTCTCCCTTGCCAGCCATCAGAGCATGGATCATGCGTTGCGTCACTTCCCATACTGTCAGGTGAGGCATCGTTTGCGGGTTCCATTGTGCAGAAAGCTCTTCGCGTTTGAGCAAGCGTACCTTCCCCACCTTTGCTTCTATCAAGCCGGCATCGACCATCGTTTGCACGGTTGTATTCTTGGCCCTGGAGAGCGTTTCTGCGTGCCCATAGGCACCCTCACCCATGGCATACTCCTCAAACCAGGCAATCGCCCAGCGTGTCTCGACATCATAATCCCCTTCTTGCTCAGCCAGTACTTCATCAAGCGTGCGATTTATTAATTGCAATGCAGTACGCACACTCAGTGGTGTCCCATCTGCCTCGACGACGCTACTATAGCGCGAGTAGGCTGCCATGCCAGGACCAATGCTGGCTTGAGCCAGATCGACGGGGGCAATACTGCCATGTTGCAAGTTTTTGAGAGCAGAGGGTAACTCTGTCCTGAGCGCGTTAAGGAATTGACGGCGGGTTACGACATGCGCATCTATTGGGCGTGGACGACAAACTAACAGAATGGAGGAGGCAAGGGCATTGGAACAGCGCGCTCTGGCTCTGCCAGGGCTTTCGGTGCGTATAGGCCAGGTTCCAGTAGTTGTAAAGCCAGCTTTAATCAGTCCTTCTAACATCGTTTCCCATCCTGTAGAGGCCGTACCTGCCAGCGTGCTATCAACCCCTCATTATCCGATTCGGTCTGCTTAAAGGCATAATATATTGTCAGGGGATAATCGGGGTGTTGTATGACTCGTATACGCTCAAAAGCCTTCTCCAGACCTGTCTCAAAGAAGTGCTGAGCTTTACTCTTCTTCCCGTCAAAGCGGAATGGTGTTGCTACCAACTCCTGTGTTTTGGGGACGAGCATGGTCCCAAATAAGTCAGGGTAAATTCTATGGAGAGAGCGGCGTAGCCACACATAAAAGAAGTCTGCAAGGTCCGCATAACCAATGTTGTCGTAATAGGGTGGGTCAGTAGAAATAAGTGCGTAGCCAATCCCATTCACAGCCGTCGCATCCCGTTGTTCACACACACCCTGGACCGTTCCAGGTAGAGACTGAATAGCCTCTACAATGCGTTCGATAAACATGCTCACATTGCCACCCGCATCACTAAACGGATTAGCTTCGGCAAAATCCCAAATCATAGAAATGGCCTGACGAGCGAACGTCTCACGCAATGCTCCCCGATCACTCATCCAGCTACAGAGGGACGACCAGAGATTTGCACCTTTATCCACAGCAAACGCCAGATATGTTGCCACTGCATCAGCGTAGTGGGTAGCATCCCTTCGAGGGAAAGCATCATGTAATACCTTCTCTCGCATTTCTTGCACCAGATCACTGAATGTTGTGAGAGCTACAAGCTGGCGAGAGGTAAAGAGATCCCGATGTTTTGTCATACCATAAAGCTGGACACGAAACCCAAGGGCTTGCTCTGGTAAATCGGTATCAGGCACTTCTGTCGGATGAGCCATAGTAGCTGTGGTGATATGTTTCTCATCGGGTGAAAGATACACACGTCCTTCCGGCCTTTCGGCAACGATGGCTATGAGTTGTGCGCCTATCCTCCCAACTTTTCCTTCATTTCTGATGTAATCAAAATGTACAGATGTGCTACATGCAATACATCTTGCACCTTGCCTGTTCACCGTACCAGGCGGGATATTCCCCTTCTCAGTCCTGACACAAAAGCTAATCGCAGGTGGCGTCGTAGCATAATCAATCTGTGGCTCAACCCATGTGTCATATTTCTTGGCAAGCCACCATTCGCTGGTCAGGGTCATCTGTGTCCCACAAGCAGGGTTGGGACAGATAACAGTGCGTGCCCATAACCAGGCTATCACTGTAGCTTCACCTCCACCATATTCCCTGGGAAGAGTGGCCTTTGGATACAGGTGCCCAATGCGTCGCTCTGCCTCATCACGCATCCACTTCCCATAGTAGCGGATATCGTCAGCAAGCCCTTGCGCACCCTGCCAATCACGCAGCAGCAAAGATCTCTTTACCTCTGGATTCACAGGAGGACATCCTGCAAATTTCGCGGGAATCTCGATCAATGCTTTGTTAATCAGCACCGCAACGGGGTTAAGATCACTGGCATGCGCTTCTAGGCCAAGCCGTTGCGCTTCGAGTGGAATGGAGCCACCACCACAGAAGGGGTCAAGGACAGAAGGAGGGTTGTTATCGCTGGCTGACTTGCGAATTTCTGCATGTGCTCTGGCTAACACATCCTCATTGGTGGAATTCTCCCAGGTGATCAATTGCTCGATCAATTGAAATAAGCGTAGACGCTCCCGCTCCTGATCCTGCTCTGTTGGAAACTCCTCTGGATGCTCTGAAGGATCATCCACCAGTGACGCAAACAGCACCGCTCGACATGTTGCCAGAGGTTTGCGTGACCACCACAGGTGCAATGTGGAGGGATGACCATGCCGAATGGATTTTTCACGAGTGGAGGCTTTATTGATCGCATCGAGTGGTAGGGCGACCTCGATGAGTTTCTTGCGCATGGTCATATGGAGATACCTCCTTATCCGTACGGACATGTTTTAACCGTAGGGGCGCAGTTTACAAGCCCGTCCCCGCATCACACGTAAAATATCACCCTTCACGTGTTATTGTGATAATGGGTATGGGCGCGGTTGTACAACCGCCCCTACCCGTTGCTTTGCCTCCACAAAAAACATTCCAATGCACCTATAAATTAGACACCTCTGGGGTCGCTTCCCACAAACTTGGTTCGCTGAATGACTGCGATATCAATGTACTAATATCCGGCCAGGACAGCACCAGACTATTATAAGCCAGAGCCTCCTGTGCCCAGTTCTTGCGTTCACATACCGTATAGAGCCGATACGCCAGATCGCGCGCCGTCTCCGCCAGTTCTCCCACCTGATGGCGGATCTCACTCACTCCCTGCTCACCCTTACCAGCCATCAGAGCATGAATCATACGTTGCATCACTTCCCACACCGTCAGATGAGGTTTCGCCTGCGGGTCCCACTGTGTGGAAAGCTCTTCGCGTTTGAGCAGGCGTACCTTCCCCATCTTTGCTTCTATCAATCCAGCCTCAACCATCGTTTGCACGGCGGTATTCTTAGCCTTGGAAAGCGTCTCTGCTCGCCCATAAGCGCCCTCACCCATGGCATACTCCTCGAACCAGGCAATCGCCCAACGAGTCTCGACATCGTACTCACCCTCTTGCTCTGCCAGCACCTCATCGAGTGTACGATTAATCAATTGCAACGCTGTACGTACACTCAACGGTGTGCCATCCGACTCGACGACGCTGCTATAGCGTGAGTAGACAGCCATACCAGGGCCAATGCTGGCTTGAGCCAGATCGACGGGGGCAATACTGCCATGTTGCAGGTTTTTGAGGGCAATGGGTAACTCTGCCCTGAGTGCGTTAAGGAATTGACGACGAGATGCAACTTGTGCGTCTACGGGGCGTGGACGACAGACGAGAACGATGGAGGAAGCGAGAGCGTTTGTGCCATGCCCAACGTCTGCGATTTGCCATCTCTGTACGCATAGGCGAGGTGCCTGTAATGGCGAAACCTGATCGTATCAGTCCTTCTAACATTGTTTCCCAACGAGTAGAAGCAGTCACGTTGAACAGTTTATGCCTATTTTCCTCACCATCCTCATCTTGATCTAACTCAGATTCAGCCTGTTTAAATGCATAAAACACGGTGAGTGGATAATCAGGATGCTGAACGGCTTGCATATGCTCAAAAGTTTTGCTCAACCCTGTTTCAAAGAACTGTTGTGCCTTTTTTTTATCACCTCCAAAACGATAAGGTGTAGCAATCAATTCTTGTGACTTTGGGAACTAACATCGTGCCAAGCAGATCAGGATAGACATTGTTAAGAGAACGGCGCAACCAGACATAGAAGAAATCTGAGAGATCAGCATAGCCAATGTTATCATAATAGGGTGGATCAGTAGAGATAAGCGGCTGTTTTACACCATTGACAATTGTCATTGCATCACATTGTTTTGCCTTACCGGAAGCATTGCATACAGACATCTCTATGACCTCAGCAACCCAATCGACTGCCCCAAGAAATTCCCTGTGGACTTGCTGAAAGGGTTTGCTTCAGCAAAGTCCCATGTCATCGGGAGAGCTTGACGTGCAAAAGTGTTACGTACTTTGACATAGCCAGTATCCCAGGAACAGAACGTTGAGTTTCTGTCAGCTAAGCGATCTACAGAGATCGCCAAATATGTTGCTATAGTATCAGCGTAGGCCGTAGCACCTGTACCTCCTTCATTAAGAGATATGCCATCGGAACATAGACCTACAACATTAGCATCGAACAATACTTTGTCTTTGGCTCTTTGTACCAGATCACTGAACGTTGTCAGTGCTGTAAGTTGACGGGGAGTAAAAAGATCACAATGCCTTGTCATACCATAAAGCTGTACGCGAAACTGAGGGCACGCTCAGGCAAATCAGTTTCAGGTACCTCTACAGGTTTCGCCTGTACGGCAATGGCGACCTGTTCATCACCTGGAGAGAGATACACACGTCCGCGTTGTCCCTGAGCAACGACTGCCATCAGTTGTGCGTCTATCCTCCCCGTTTTACCCTCATTTCGTATATGGTCAGAACGGTACAGGCGTACCACAAGCCATACACGTTGCGCCCTGTCTATTCACTGTGCCAATTTGTGGCTCACCTTTTCCCGTTGTCACTGAGAAATGAATAGTAGGTGGGGTAGTAGTATGGTCTATCTTCTGGCTCAACCCATGCTTCTTTACCCTTCTTCTTCGAGAGTAAGAAAGAGCGAACCAGCGGCATTTGAGCACCACAAGCTGGATTAGGACATGCCACCGTTCGTGGCCGATAACCAGGCAATAACGGTTGCTTCACCACCACCATACTCCTTGGGAAGAGCCGCCTTTGGGTAAAGATGTCCAATATGCCGTTCAGCTTCATCACGCATCCACTTCCCATAATAGCGGATATCGTTTGCAAGCCCTCTGGCACCGGACCAATAGCTCTCTATCAACAATTTCTTCGCCTTTGGATTTACTGGAGGCGTCCGGCAAACTTCGGTGGGATCTCGATCAAAGCTTTATTTATAAGCAGGCAACAGGATTGAGATCACTCGCGTGTGCCTCTAAACCAAGCCGTTGCGCTTCTAACGGAATTGAGCCTCCTCCTGCAAAGGGATCGAGGACAGGGGGAGGATTACCGCCGTAGCTTTGAGGATCTCTGCCCGTGCTCTTGCCAGCACCTCAGCATTGTTGGAGTTCTTCCACTGGACTAACTCTTCAATAATGGCAAAAAGTCTGTCACGCTCTTGTTGTTGCGCTTTCTCTGTAGGAAACTCTTCAGGGTGACTGGAAGGGTCATCGATAAGGGAGGCAAAGAGCACAGCACGACACGCTGCTAATGGTCGGCGTGCCCACCATAAGTGCAATGTTGAGGGGTGCCCATGCCGAATGGACTTCTCAGTAACGGAGGCTTTATTGATCGCATTGAGGGGCAGGGCTACCTCGATGAGTTTCTTACGGACGGTCATACTGGGACAACTCCTTTTTGCAATAGCCTGGACAGGTCGTACATAACGCTGGTGGCGTCGAAATCGGGTTCACGCTGGAAGGGCTTGTGAATGTAGCGTGTGTCGGTCGTCTCGCCATTGACGATTACGATGGCAAGAATAAAATCTTTGGGCTTGTTCAACCCGGTCAGGATCTCGTTTTTGGTGATGATAACGGTTTTGGCTCCTTTGACGCGTCCCTTGACTTCGATGAAGCGCAGTTTACCCGTACCCGCCACACGGAGATTTGATATCATAGCCGCATTTCTCTGCGCTGACATCGCGTGGCTCATGGCCGAGTTGACGCTCGCTCTCCATCACAGCTTGCATCGCCATATGCTCAACACGAGCCGTTTCGCGAGCAAACTGCTCTATCCGATCAGGATCGTCTGGTGTCTCTCCCTTGAATTTGGCAAGCAGTACAGCCGGAACGACAAGGGCACCACCAATGACGACGGGTGGCAAAGGGGAGATTTGTCGCTCCCGTTCCAGTTCGGCCATACGGTTGGTTAAACGCGCATAGAGTTCTTCGGCACGCTGACGGGCAATCTGCGAGTTGAGACGAGCATTAGTTTTGCCCGCTGCCTCTTGCGCCTGAAGCTCGACAGCACGGTTATCCCAGTAGCTCATCTCTTTGGTCAAGCGCTCATTGACGGCGGCTTTGGTTTTGTCAATCTGCTCTTCACGCCTCTGTCTGACCTCCGCAAGATGGCGCGGCACAAGTTGCGTGATGGCATAAGTACGCGCTCGCTCTTCAAGATCACCTGTGAGCCAGGAGAGATCACGCAGTTGGCGGCACCAGCGTTTGCTCTTCCTCCGTCAGGGCACGGTAGTCAAGGAAGGGAGCATATCCAGCGGAGTGAATATTGTCCCTGGCGTCAAGTTCGATAAATTGGAGCTGGCACGAAACCTCTCGACGCTTGCCAGTAGTGTCGGTGCGGGCATCCTGGATGGTATGTTCAAGATAGAAGAGGACACGTATCTCCTCATCTTTTGCATTTGCATCTACCAATATGGCACCCTGCTTGAGCAGGTCCCGGTTCTGTTCGAGTACCAGATCAATCGTCACATCCAGCAACGGATGTCCTGGACAGATCAGAGTTGCAGGGAGCTTCCCTGGCACATTCACCAGCACTTTCTCAAAGACCACACGTTCATACTGGCGCAGAATAGTAGCTCTGGCGTTGCTACGCAGGTGACGATTACGGATAAAGCCAGGAATGTTGGTAATCTCGTAGCGGCGTGGCTCACGTTCATAATATTTGCCACCAAGACGTTTCAGCGCTTCCAGGAAGAAAGAGGCGACAAAATGTGGTTGCAGGCGACGAGCGCTGGCACGCTCCATATCTTCACGGATCTGGCGTACCCGCACAACATCCATCACCTCATGAGCAAGAGCATGCTCTTCTAACAATGCTTGCAGATGTTGGCGATCGAGCGCTTCATCGACAACATAGGTCAGGCGGGCGCGTACATCAGGACGATCACCATAGCGAATCGCTTCTATGATCAGATCACGCAAGGGACGATTATCAAATGTAACCTTGCCAAGCACATCAAAAACCTGTCCACCTAAAGCCTCACGCTCCTCCTCCAATTTCTTGAGCAGCGTATGAAAAACTTCACCCTCACGAGTCTCTGAGGCAACCAGATTCCACAGATGGCATACTTCGGTCTGGCCGATACGGTGGATACGCCCGAAGCGCTGCTCAAGACGATTAGGATTCCAGGGCAGATCATAATTGACCATCAGGTGGGCGCGTTGTAAATTGATCCCTTCACCAGCCGCGTCGGTTGCCACAAGCACCAGCACATCCCTATCCTGCACAAACATCTCCTGTGCCCTTGCCCGCTCCTCACGATTCATCCCACCATGAATATTGACGACTGCTTCAGCACGCCCCAGCATCGTACGAATGCGCCCGGTAAGATAATTGAGAGTATCACGATGCTCGGTAAAGATCACCAGCTTGAAACGATGCCCGCCGCTATCAAACATTTCAGCATTGTTTTGTAGCAGACTGGCAAGTTCCTCCCATTTGCGGTCAGTACCACTTCTGCGCACCTGTAGCGCCAAAGTTTCTAAGCGAGCAAGGATCGCAATCTAAGCCTCAAGTTCGGCGATAGTGCGTGCTGCAGAAGCCTGATCGACAACGCGCTCTTCGGTCTCCTCAATCTCGGAACCGGGGGCATCATCCAGATCATCCAGAACGTCGGCAGAGAGGAGAGGGAGATCCTGCAATAACTCAAGAGGGGCATCAGCGCCATGTCTGGCCTGCTGTTCCTCTTGCACACGGCGTTCCAGGCGCTCTTTTCTGCGCTTGAGTGATTGGTAGATAGCTTCTGGCGACGAAGCAAGACGACGTTGTAGAGTGGTCAGTGCAAAGCCAACCGTACCCTTGCGTCCATTATTGCCCAGGGCATCGGCACGATTAAACTCCTGGCGCACATAGTCCGTCACTTCTTTATAGAGCGTCTCTTCCAGACCTGAGAGCTGATAATTAGCCGTATAGGCCAGACGTTCAGGAAAGAGCGGAGTCCCATCAAACTTGTAAAGTTGCTCCTTGACCAGATGGCGCATCAGATCCGAGACATCCACCTTATGAACGCCATCACGAAATCTGCCTTCAAAGCGATCCATATCGAGCAGTGCCAGAAACAGTTGAAAATCCTCTTCCTTGCCATTATGTGGTGTCGCCGTCAAGAGCAAAAGATGGCGTGTCAACTTACCAAGCGCCTGTCCAAGCTGGTAGCGTTTTGTATACCTGACCTCCCCACCAAAGAAAGTAGCCGACATCTTATGTGCCTCATCCACCACAATCAGATCCCACTCAGTCTGTGCCAACTTCTCACGTACACGCTCATCGCGTGAAAGCTTATCGAGACGAGCAATACATAGAGGCATCTCAGCAAAAGCATTGCCCGAAAGCGATGCCTCAAGACGATCATTGGTCAGGATATCAAAATCGATCTGAAAGCGGCGATGCAGTTCATCCTGCCACTGCTCTACAAGATTGCCCGGAGAGACGATAAGGCAGCGATGCAGATCACCACGAATTATCAACTCTTTAATAAGCAGACCCGTCATGATTGTTTTGCCTGCTCCTGGATCATCGGCAAGCAGATAGCGTAAGGGTTGCTTGCTCAGCATCGCTTCATAGACGGCAGTGATCTGGTGAGGTAACGGCTCGATCAGCGAAGTATGGACAGCGATCAGGGGATCAAACAGATACGCGAGACGAATACGATAGGCCTCCGAGGCAAGACGGAATTCTGGCTCCATCCGCATCAAAACTCCACGGCAAACCATCAGAAGCAATCTCCAGCCGGGATTCACTATCACGATAGAGTAACTCACTCCCAAGATTCCCACTGGCATCGGTATAGACCAGTTCGACACCAATATCACCATGCCATTTAACGCTAATAATGGTTACAGCCTTCCCAGGGAGGAGACCTTTAACGAGGACACCAGGCTTAATTTCTTGCAGAAGCGTCATCTACAACAACACACACTTTTCTTTTCCTGCTCAACAATGATGTGGTATTGGCAACCGTATCAAATAGTCGAGTAATTGTCAAGAGTTGTAATGGAACAATCTTACAGCAAAGAAAGTGGTAAAATTGGCTCATCAAAAACAAGGAGGAACAGGTATGTCCATCATCAACCGTCTCGTGCGGGCCATTGAAAGTATGTCAAATATCGAGTTGGGTGAGCAGGATCGCGTAGGTATGCGCGGGGAGCAGTTCGCAGAAGATATCATTGTTGAGGGAGCAAACGAAGGTTATATCCGCAATCCGATTCTTCCTCATCCCCGCAAACCCGGCATCTTCTTTGAGACGGACATACTGGTTTACACCCAGGGCACCCTCTTTTGCGTTGAGATCAAAAACTTTGGGCGGGGTAAGGTCTATTATCCCTCTCGCTATCGCACGGTTTACATCGAAAAAGGCTGGTTTATCTTCAAACGCAAGGTTCCACAACAAGTATTTGAGCGCTATGATGACACAAAGATGATCCAGGAGAAAGCGGGACGCAACGGCATTGAAACCAGAGAGATGCCGAATCCACTTTATAAGACGCGCAACTATGCCAACGATCTCCAACGTTACCTCATCCGGATAGACTCACGTCTGCAAACTGTTCCCATCATCTCTGTATTAGCATTTTCGGGCAAAGCCGACATCAGCCAGGTGTACTATTTTGACGCTGGCATTATCCGTGCTGCTGAACTACCAGATTTTTTTGAGCGGCACAGCAACCCGACACAACATCTTTCATCCCTGATCCAGCAAGCATTTCACAAGATCCCAACCTGGGATAGGATTTTGACAAGCGAAAATGAATGGATCAATGGAGTCATCCAGGAGAAAGAATTAAGTTTCAAGGGAAGCGATAATCGTCAATACAACATCCCTTACGCCCAAATACTCTCGGTAGAAGTACGGAGGGAGGGTACATTTTCAGCTTACGATGACATCACCATAAAATATATCAATGGGAAGAGTAAATCATTTCGGAGTGCGAGCGGAGAAATCCATCTGGAGCGTTTCGGTGACCATCAGATTCACAAGCTGCGCAATGTGAGTAAAGTTGCCGTGGGCATTGCGAATAAGGGGATATAGAGTTATTGATGATGTGAGAAATTCTTCTTTCCGCTTTTGGCTACTTGCATGGTATCTCCTTACTGACAACACAGAAGAACAATCTCTTTTTGTTAGCTTGTTCGATAGGAGATACCGATGCACCCAAAATTAATCTCTTCAGCCCTCTCTAAGGCGCAACTCCTTGAGTTTTTGGGGCTACCTCAAAAATTCAAGGAATCCAAAGAGCAACTTGTGGCTAAACTCCTCTTTCCTTATAGAAACAGACGCTCATGAAAAAGCACGCCTGCTGGATACCTTTCTGAATGAACTGGCTGTTGGCCCGGTAGAACTGGAGGAGATGCTTCGGTGTTCGCGTGTCGAACGCAGGCGCTGGATCGAAGAGGGGAAAATCCCCGTGCTGGAGCATCGCCAATTTCAAAAGGCCGGACATGACTTACTCTACCCTGTCCATGATAGAAGGGTTATTCTCAATCTCTCCCAGGAGGAGATCGCCCAATGGAGAGCCGTGCACCATACTCAGATACAGGCGAAGAGAAAAGACAGCGCATATATTGCTGCTGAACACAGAAAGGCCAATCAGCGTGTACGCCAGAACTTCCAGGTGTCCTGGCAACAGACCGTTGAAGAGTGGACACAATGTGGATCACCAGAACTGGCAGCAGTCTTCAGGCTCTCATATTGGACCGTGTGGGCATCCCGTTGGGCTAAAGAGAACCATGTCAGATCTCTCAGAAGCACAAAGAACTCGGCTTTATACTCAACCCGTAGAGATGCCTGGTATGAGCGAAAAAATGAAGCGATGAGCGTATTAGTGCAAACATCCTATGCTCATCTCTCTTTCTATCGTCCCGTAGACGCAGATAAGCGTTATCTCTGGCTCTGCGAAGAACACTATGATATGAAAAGAGAAGAATATTATACAAATATCTGGGATTTTTTTGATAATAATGTATCTGCAATTAAAAAATGCTCACGATGTATTTTAAGCGAAGAGAAAGACTACTATGCTCTCTACTATCTGAATGTGAAGGATGTGGCATTCCCTGATATGCGTTTTTCATTCCATATGCCGTATCCTCTCGGCAAAACCCTGTTTCCTGCGCCCAGGAAATTACCCAAAGTAGAGCATGAAGAGCAAGATGGTATTTTTCGTTTTGGGAGACCACTCTTTGCCTATGAAAAAATTACCCATCGGGAACAGGATGTGCTTGCTCATCTTGAGCAAGCTTTGCAGGAAATGAAGACATTTCCTGCTTTGACAAAGCAGGATAAACCTGTGAGAGAAAGCCATCTATCTGTTATCGATCAGTGAGATCATCATATTATAATAATTTACGGGCAAATTCCTTGTCCACTAATTGGCAGGTCAAAATGGTAGATACCCTGGAAGCTGTTGACATGGGCAGATTTCTTTGCTGAAAAGATGGGTCAAATGACATCTGGCCATCGCCTGCCTTTGACTTATAATAGCATCATATTAATGTTTTCTGATTTATTATGAGGAGGGGGTTATGGCCCGCAATCTTTATCGTTGCTACCTTTATATAGTGTATATCGCCTTGTTAATCTTTGCAGCCACCGCTGTGGGATGGTTGCTAACGGTATTACTGGCTCAAACACCACTACGTGGTCCTGATAGTGGTGCTCCTGCTCAGGCAGAAGTTGTACAATCGGTTGTGTTTGCTATTATATCGTTGGTAATTGCGAGTGTATTGGGTGGGTTACACTACTGGCTGATTCGTCGTGATATCCAAAGTGACCCTGCGGCTGGCGGTAGCGCGATTCGTTCATTTTTCCTCAATATCACTGAAGCTATCGGGATATCCCTGGCAGTTCCAATAGCAGGATTCTTAGTGGTCAGCGCTCTTGGGCAGTTACCTGCCTTTGATATCGTTCCTTATGCTGCATTTGCCATTCCTACACTGGCCCTGGTTGTCCTACTCGAAGTGGAACGCCGACGAACTCAGGTCAGTTCTGGGGCTGCAATGGCATTTCAACGTCTGCATTTCTTTGTCGTGCAAGTGGTCTTTCTCTTTTCTGTCACAGATGCCTGGCTTGAGAATATAAAGCAGTTAGTTGACGGGCTGTTTTTTGCGGGAAAGGGGGCGCTTGAGTCGTGTAATGCTGGATATGGCTGTCCAACATTTAACCCGGTTGGTTTAGTTGCTACTCTAGTCTGGTTCCTGGCCTTCTGGATTGGTTATGGTTGGCTGCTTCGCAACGACAAATCACCTTTTCTGCGCTTAATTCTGCATTATGCTAGCTTTGCATATGGAGTAGGATTCATCATAACAGGCATCTACCGTGGCGTTCAATTACTCGTTCTGCCACTGTTTCATGCTACCCCGGCCCTCAAAGATATTCTAGGCTCCTATGCGCCGTACGATTTTGTCTCTCCTCTCACATTTGGGATACTCGTTGTCGGTGTCTACCATTTCTGGCTCAGCACAGCTATGAAGCAAGGATTGATCGATCGAATAGGAATGTTCTTAACAGAATATGCCGTTGCTACTATTCTCCTGGCAGGAACATTCTGGTGGGGATGTGGCTATATTCTACTGAATTTCATTCAAAAGCTGTCACCTGTGCCTGATGCGCCTGATGCCGGGCAGTGGACTTCTGCTATTGCCCTGGTTGTAGCTGGGATTAGTTATATCCCATTGGATTTATACCTGCGTCGTCGTCAGGCTATAGAACCCTCTTCTGCTACAGGTCCACACCGTGGGTTTGTGCTGGCACTGCTTGGTGGTGGGATGCTGGCATTTGCGATTGGTGGTGTGGTTGCACTTTACGCATGGGTCACTGCTCTATTCGGCTCTCCAGTTTATAATTGGGAACTGGTATCACGTACTGGGTTAGTAGCCTTTATCGTTGGAGCCATTGTCCTCGGTATCTACCTGTGGACGGCTCTTCGCGAGCATCTCTTTAGTAGCTTTGTGAAGCGACCCATCGCTATTCCGGACCTTGCAGAAGCCGGGTCATCCGGGATAGTACCAGCTACTCCGGATGCATCTACGGTAGCACCTACCAAACCCGCAACGATCGAAAGTGTGTTGGATGAACTCATAGCTGGTACAATTACACGAGACGAGGCTGTGGTACGTATTCATGCTCTGGAACATGCGTAATGAGCCATCAGCCGCTTAGAATGTGAGAAGCGGGGATGCAAGGGGTGCAACCCCTTGACTGGGGTCTGCGGGCCGGCCCAATTTGGAGGCCCAGGCTGTGCCCCAGTCTTTCCCATCCCTGCCGCCGAAGGCGGCAAGTCTTCAATCACAAGGAGAAGAAACGCGCATGGAGCCAATTGTCACCCTTTACGAACGTGAACCAGCACCTCTGGAAACATTGCCACCAACCCTGGCAATGTATTATGGTGGAGGCCTTGTTATACACGAGAGAAAAGAGGACAGCCATCCTTATGTCATTGCCAATTTTGTTGAGACACTGGATGGTATCGTGTCATATAATGCCCCTGGGCAGACTGGTGGTGGGCTGATTAGTGGCAATAAAGAGCAAGATAAGATGGTTATGGGGCTACTACGTGCGCGGGCTGATGCCGTGATCTTCGGGTCCAGTTCATTGCGTCTGGATGCTAACCACTTGCGTATTCCTTCATACATTTATCCGAAACTTGCCAAAGAATATGATACCTGGCGAATCCAGCTAGGGTGTCAAGAACATCTTCCGATGACTGTGATTATGACTGCCAGTGGACAGATAGACTTCAGCGATAGAACATTTCATGCGCCAGGGTTGAGAACACTCATTGCTACGACCACAGCAGGTTATGCAGCACTTTCCAGGCAAGTGCTACCATCTGGAGCAGAAGTGCGGGTAATTGAGGTAACCGGGGATGACTCCACTCCCGGTGTCTCCCCCAAAGGAGTCCTGGCACTTTTAGCGCGTGAGTATGGGGTACATGTAGCGCTCTATGAAGGCGGCCCGACGCTTCTCGCTTCATTCCTGACTGAACATCTTGTCGATGAACTCTTTTTAACGCTTTCACCACAAATTGTCGGACAGACACCCGATATCCATCGTCTGGCACTGATGGAAGGGCATGCATTTTCTCCAAAGGATGCTCCATGGGCCACGCTCTTGAGTGTGAAGCTTGCAGGAAGCCATTTGCTGTTGCGCTACAAATTCTCTGCTGAGGTATCCGTGTCGTAGGGGACTCCTGGTAATTTTTGATCTGCTATGATAAGCTGATGGTACTCAATCATGCCTTGCAAGGGTCTGGCTGAGAAAGAAAATGTTCTTAAAAGTTCGTATGGTGAGAAATTATGTCGCTTGATTACCTGAGGTTCTTGCAATTTATGCAACTGGCCGATAGCGCCCTCCCTATTGGCTCAGCCGCCCATTCTTTTGGGCTGGAAACGCTGGTCGATGAAGGGTATCTCACGATTGAGCAGCTTGAACCTTTTCTGCGAGATTACATGGAGGAAGTGGGAGGATGGGAAAGCGCTTTTTGCCGACTCAGTTATCGGTTAATGTCTCTCCCCAACCAGGATATATTTGAAACACATTGGCTGGCTCTCAACGAACGCTTGAGTGCTTGTAAAACAGCTCGTGAGAGTCGGGTTGCCAGTGCAACTCTGGGCGCAGATTCCTACAACTGGCGCAAAATCTTGAGGAGAGACCTCTGCTGCAAAAGGCCATACAGGCGGCAAAGTCCTGTGGAGTAGAGATCCACTACTGCACTGCTTTTGGCTTAGTGGGCGGCTTGCTGGGCATAGACGAAACCATGACAACATTATCTTATCTGCAACAGTCCCTAACTACTCTCGTCTCAGCCTGCCAGCGCTTGCTACCGCTTGGTCAAAGCCAGGCCGGTGCAATTGTATGGCGGATCAAACCCACACTGATAGACATTGCCAGACGTAGCGACGCGCAAGATCTGAGCACCGATACTCTCACTATTTTCACACCTCTGCCCGATGTTGCCAGTATGCGCCATCCCGCTCTGACAACGCGGCTCTTTATCAGCTAGTCACGCCACAAGAACTCTGGCGATGTGCAAAGAATTCCTAAACTGGGAGAGAACAAGCGTGCACACAGATCAACAATTGAACCGTCAGCAGGTCAAGGGGCGGCTACACCTGAACTTTATTTATGACCAGACTTGCCAGCAAACCAGAATGACCATCAGTGAGCAGCAACCGCCCTTGAAGGTCATACGGGCTTTTCCGCTGACAGATGGCGCAGCACTGGTTCACCTGCAAAACCTTTCTGGTGGTATACTGGGAGGTGACCAGTTAGCAACGACGGTTGAGGTTGGTGCGAGAGCCTGTGTGCAACTAACATCCACCAGTGCTACCAGACTCTACCGTAGTCACCCGCAAGCTCCTATAGCGACGCAAACAAATGACATCCAGGTAAAAGAAAATGGGTTACTGGAATATCTCCCGGACCCGCTCATACCTTTTGCCGGGTCGCGCTACCAGCAGCACACTCGCATTGAACTGGCTGCCGATGCCGGTCTTTTCTGGTGGGAAACAGTCACTCCAGGGCGGGTGGCACGTGGTGAGCTTTTTGACTATGAGATGTTGCACATTGGGCTGGAGATAATCGCACAGGGTAAACCGTTAGCCATAGAACGTCTCAAGCTTGAACCACGGTCTCGCTCACACTCTTCTCTGGCACGATTGGGATCATATCCCTACTTTGCCAGCTTCTATATTTGCCGGGTTGGTCTGGGGGCGGCCTGCTGGTTACGCCTGGAAAAAGAGTTCAGCGAGTTAGCCCAACAGCTCAGCCGGCCTGCTGAGATAAGCTGGGGCGTGAGCACTCTAGTTGCACACGGTCTGCTTATTCGTGCCATAAGCCGCCAGGGACGAGAAGTAGCCGCTGGCCTGCAGGCTTTCTGGCAAGCGGCAAAACGAGCACTCTATGGACGCGAAGCCATTCCACCACGCAAAATATACTAAGGTATCACACATCAGGAACCTGGGACAAGAACCAGGATGCTGTACTATATAAGGAGAGAAATGTGCAACTTACCCAGCGTGAACAGGAAAAACTCTTAATTTTTGTTGCTTCCGAACTGGCTCGCAAGCGTCAGGCGCGGGGTCTCAAGCTCAACTATCCCGAAGCTATCGCCATTTTGTCCGCCGAGATCATGGAAGCTGCCCGCGACGGAAAAAGTGTGGCCGAGATTATGACCTCAGGTACCACGATCCTCAAACGAGAGGATGTCATGGAAGGGATCGCTGATATGATCCACGAGGTTCAGGTTGAGGCGACCTTTCCCGATGGCACAAAACTGGTGACCGTACATGATCCTATCAGGTAGACAAGGAGCAGTTTGATGAAACCGGGAGAATATTTATTAAGTGATGGCGATATCGAAGCTAATAGCGGATGCAGAACTGCCGTGATACTGGTCAAACATACCGGAGATCGGCCTGTACAGGTTGGCAGTCATTACCACTTTTTCGAGGTCAATCGTGCCCTGCAATTCGACCGCCAAGCCGCTTATGGGATGCGTCTTAACGTTGCTGCCGGAACTGCCATACGTTTTGAACCAGGCGAAGAGAAAGAGGTCAGCCTGGTAGCATTCCGTGGGGCACGGATCGTCTATGGTCATAACGGTTTGGTTAATGGGCCATTATAGCCATCAGGAGTACAAGATGAGCTTACGCATCCCCCGTCAAACCTATGCCGATCTCTATGGCCCAACCACTGGTGACCGTGTACGTTTGGCTGATACCGAATTGATTATCGAGGTAGAAAGAGATTTCACCGTCTATGGTGATGAAATCACCTTTGGTGGTGGTAAAGTGATTCGTGATGGCATGGGTCAGAGCAGCCAGGCTACTCGTGAAGGAGCCAATGGGACTCTAGACCTTGTGATTACCAATGCTCTGATCATCGACCATTGGGGTATTGTCAAAGGTGATATCGGCATCAAAGACGGACGCATTGTCAAAGTCGGCAAGGCGGGCAATCCTGATACGATGGCTGGAGTTGATCCCACACTGGTGGTTGGGGCAGGCACAGAGGTGATTGCTGGTGAGAATATGCTGGTGACGGCAGGTGGAATAGACAGCCATATTCACTTCATCGCACCGCAGCAAATCTATGAGGCGCTCTCCAGTGGTATCACTACCATGATTGGTGGAGGAACAGGTCCAGCTACAGGTACAAATGCCACTACCTGTACGCCCGGAGCCTGGAATCTTGCCCGTATGCTTCAAGCTACTGAAAGCTGGCCGGTGAACTTTGGCTTCCAGGGAAAAGGCAATGTGTCCACAGGTGCGCCTCTCATCGAACAGATTGTTGCCGGAGCCTGCGGACTTAAACTGCATGAAGATTGGGGTACAACGCCTGCTGCTATCGATTCCTGCCTGAGAATTGCCGACGACTATGATATACAGGCTGCTATTCACACTGATACGATCAACGAAGCTGGCTTTGTCGAAGATACCATTGCTGCTATTGCCGGACGTACTATCCATACCTATCATACCGAAGGTGCTGGTGGAGGCCATGCCCCCGACATCATTCGTATCGCCTCGTATCCCAACATCTTACCTTCGTCCACTAACCCGACACGACCCTATACCACCAATACTATTGCCGAACACCTGGACATGTTGATGGTCTGTCATCATCTTAATCCGCTGGTGCCGGAAGATGTCGCCTTTGCCGAAAGTCGTATCCGTCCTGAAACTATCGCGGCTGAGGATATCCTCCATGACCTGGGGGTATTTAGTATGATTTCTAGCGATTCGCAGGCTATGGGGCGAGTGGGAGAGGTGGTAACACGCACCTGGCAAACTGCCCACAAGATGAAAACCCAGCGTGGCCCGTTGCCCCAGGACTCCGACCGCAACGACAATTTTCGAGTCAAGCGCTACATCGCCAAGTACACGATAAATCCGGCAATCACACATGGTATGGCGCATCAGGTCGGTTCAATTGAGCCGGGCAAACTGGCAGATCTGGTTCTGTGGCGACCCGCTTTCTTTGGTGTCAAGCCTGAACTGATCGTCAAGGGTGGCTTTATCGCCTGGAGTGCGATGGGTGATGCTAACGCTTCTATCCCTACTCCGCAGCCAGTCCTGTATCGTCCCATGTTCGCATCCTTCGGTGGAGCACCAGCTGCCACCAGCCTGACATTTGTCTCCAGGGCCGCGCTTGAGGCGCAAATACCAGAGAAACTGCATCTAAACAAGACAGCGGTCGCAGTCGAACATTGTCGCAACATCGGTAAGGCGGATATGCTTCATAATGATGCGATGCCTACCATCGAGGTAGATCCTGAAACATATGAAGTGCGGGCCGATGGCGTATTACTTACGTGTGAACCAGCCAAAGTTTTGCCAATGGCCCAGAGGTATTTTTTATTTTAGGTAGCTTGATCAAGAAAGGGTCTTGAGATGTCGGAAAACAGTCTGACACGAGCGTTCAGAGTAGGCATTGCAGGTCCGGTGGGTAGCGGCAAAACCGCCCTGGTGGACTGTTTGAGTAAGCAACTGTGGCCTACCTATAACCTGGCAGTGGTTACCAATGATATTTACACACAAGAAGATGCCGAATTTTTGCTACGGCAGGGGACACTCCCTCAGGAGCGTGTGCGAGCAGTAGAGACAGGTGGTTGTCCACATGCCGCCATTCGCGAAGATGCCTCGATGAACCTGGAGGCCATTGCCGATCTGGAAGAGAGCTTGTCCGGCCTGGAACTGATCTTTGTCGAAAGTGGCGGCGATAATCTGGCCGCTGCTTTTAGTCCGGAACTGGTGGACGTGTTTATCTATGTCATAGATGTCGCAGGCGGTGACAAAATCCCGCGCAAGGGAGGACCTGGAATTACCCGCTCGGATTTGCTCGTGATCAACAAAATAGATCTGGCAGGGTATGTTGGCGCTTCATTGGAAGTGATGGCACGGGATGCGCGTCAGCAACGGGGCAGCCAACCCTTCATTTTTACCAACCTCAAAGATGGTACAGGTCTGGACGCAGTGATAACCTGGCTAGAGCCACTATCTGAAAACACCACCTCAACAGCGCCGCCACATTCTTGACGCACATGCTCCCTATGTAGGCCATCATCATGGTCACGAGCACCACTGAATGAAGTGAATAGGTGAATAGGTAGAAAATTGTCGCCCCTTCCTCCCTGTGCTATAATCTGTGAAGCATCTTCTCGTCTTTGTGGCAGATAGAGCGAAGAGCACAAAGACGACCGCTGGGAGGAAATGTTCGTGTCCACAAATATTGGATATCTCTATGCTGCCATCTTATTGATAAGTGGGTTCATGCTCGTGATAGTTGGGACCTGGCTTTCCAACTTGATCGCGCCGCGCAATAGAACCAAAGAAAAGTTGCAAACCTATGAGTCTGGTGAGACGCCCATTGGCTCGGCAATGGTGCAATATCCGCTGAGCTTCTACATCTTTGCTCTCCTCTTCGTCGCGTTTGATGTAGACATCGTATTTATTGCTAGCTGGGCAATCATCTTCAAGCAATTGGGTCTCTTTGGCTTTGTTGAGATTCTCTTCTTTATCATTGTGCTTACACTCGGCCTCGTATATGCCTGGCGTAAGGGAGTAACCCGATGGATCTAAGAGCACATTCAATCCAGATGCGAGTGCGATGACCGAGAATGCAGCCCTCGCATTCTGGACGTTGGAAGGTGACGATCTCATTGGAAGTCTCTCAAAGAAAGAACAGAAGCATGATGACCTGCTGCTTGCTGTTCCCGTTTCTATCATTTGGAGTTCTCCATGTATAATATTGCGTTTGCAGATGATATAGGGACACAACTACTCCACGGCATCTTCTCATGGCAATTCTTGCAGTTTGTTGTGGCCCTGGTCTCCATTATGGGTTTTGTTATGACGAGCGCAGCCTTGTTGGTGCTCGCTGAGCGTAAGGTAATGGCCTGGATGCAGGATCGTTTAGGACCGATGCATACTGGTCCCTGGGGATTGCTTCAGACTGTTGCCGATATGGGCAAGTTGCTGTTGAAAGAAGATATTCACGTTGCGAACAGTGATAAGATGATTTTTTTGCTGGCTCCGTCAGTCTTTATCGCTCCTGTAATCGCAGCGTTTGCAGTCTTGCCACTCTCGCCCTACGTCGGTCTTCCTGGTACAGCCCTGGCTACTGGCCTCGTCTATCTGGTTGCGATGAGTTCTCTCGATGTGATCGGCGTAATTATGGCTGGTTGGGGTTCAAATAACAAGTATTCTCTGATTGGTGGATTACGTTCCGCTGCACAGATGATCTCGTATGAACTTCCTTTGTTCCTGGCCCTGATAGGCGTTGTGATGGTGACCAGCGCTCTACAAAGCAATGGGATCGGCACCATCTCGATCCGGGATATTATGAACTATCAGAATGTCTGGCACAGGACGAATATCCCCATACTCGATTTCCTCTTTGATGGGTTTACTCCCTGGGCATGGTTTATTCTGATTCAGCCGCTGATGTTAGTGATCTACTACACATGTGGACTCGCTGAGACGAACCGTGCACCCTTCGATCTACCTGAGGCAGAATTGGAGCTTGTCGCGGGTTTCCTGACCGAGTATAGCGGTATGCGCTGGGCCATGTTCTTCCTGGGTGAATACGGCAACATGACCATTGTCTCGGCTATCACTGCATTCCTATTCCTTGGTGGCTGGTCCGGTCCTGGTGTGAACTATTTAACTGGACTCAACTCGCCGCTGTGGGGACTGGCGGGCAACCTGCTAGCCCTGGGGTATCTGCTTTTCAAAATCTACGGTCTCTGCTTTGTCTTTATCTGGGTCCGTAGTACCTTGCCCCGTCTACGTGCAGACCAGTTGATGCAGTTTGCATGGCTCATCCTTATGCCTATCACCCTGGGTAATATCCTGGTCACCGGAATGATCTATCTCGTAACTGATGCGCTACATCTGCCAAACTGGATTTTCCTGGTGGTTATTGCCCTGGTCAACTGGGCCGCGCTGTTTGCTTTCATCCAACTGGTTAGCCGTGTTACTGTTGCTTCGACACGTCGTGCTCAAGCACCTGCTATACGTGCACATCAGGCAAGCTTAGTACCATCCAGCACATTGCCATTGCGCGATGCACTTCCTGCTCGCGTTGCATCCCTTTCACCGAACACGAGTGCTGAACCGGTTACCAGTAACAGGAAGTAATGAGTCATCCCGAACTTTTCCGGGACATGAAATGCCCTTTTACCAGCAACCGGGGGTGCGAGGGTGTCCCTGCCGGGGCTTGGGGTGTCCCCAATAGCTTCTTTTTCTTCTCTCTCCGCCGCAAGCGGCGAGCAAAAGAAGGAAAAAGAAGCTATTGGGGACACCAAGGTTTGGCAACCCGCAAGCCCCGGCAGAGGCTGCCGCCCTCTGCACTCCCGGTTAACAGGTGAAAAGGCATTTCATTCCCGGAAAAGTTCGGGATGACTCATTCCTCTGTTTGCTGAAGCGTTGGTATATCTAGTGAACCTGCTCTGCTCTTCCACTTTCACTCTCCCACCCTCTTCTTCCCCTCTAAATTTTCCGATAGAGAACTTTGAGGTCGTTTGCTTCGTTCGCGTCTCGTAAAAACAGTCCTTTACACAGGCGCTGCCTGGACAGACATCAGGCAGGCAATGTCCTCTCCCGGTTTGCTATGAATCTCTCGCGGGAAAGGGTTGGACATGCTACAGCGTCTTCTCACAAGGAAATGGGTGTATACACCTAAGAAAGGTTTGAGTGGAGATGAAAAACCATTTTCTCTTCAATCTGGCTGGTCCCACACTCTTGCTCATCATTTTGACCACATACCTCTCCATTGATCATTCAGGGCTACAGGCGGCCAATGCTAAAAATTTTCCGTCCAGTAGTGTGTTGCAGCCGCATCGCTCTCCTCAGACCCAAAGGGGTCTCAGCATGGCCGAAACTGCGCAAAGCCTGTACAATAATGGTGGTCTGTTCACCGCCAGTACTATCGCCCAGACGACCAGCAAAACACTCCCTTCTAGCGCATATATTGTCGTACATAAATCTACTATCAGTGCCAATTTTATCAACCGTGTTCTGGCCTCCTTCCACTCTCCAGCACAAGGAAAAGGTCAGGCATTATATAACTACGGGAAAAAGTATGGCATTGATCCTGTTTATGCTCTCGCTTTTTTTATGCATGAGAGCACCTTTGGCAGATACGGCATGGCAACCGTCACCAAATCCCTTGGCAATATCCGTTGCTCATCGGGGTATCAATGCTCTGGTGGCTTCCGTCAATATAAAACCTGGGAAGCTGGTTTCGTAGATTGGTATCGGCTTATTCGTCAGCAATATGTTCAGCAGTGGCATTTGAAAACGGTCGATCAAATTGTGGCCACCTATGCGCCTTCTAGTGAGAATAATGTCCAGGGCTACATTCTCTCGGTTAAGAATGCTGTTGACACCTGGCATGCTGGTCATATCTACCCGTAGTATCCCGGTCCCTTCCCAGAGTGTGATCCCCCCTATCAGTTCTTCTTCATATCGACTTAGTCGGTAGGGAGGAGAACCTGATGTAAACATGTCCTCTGTTATCCAGCAAAAGCAACAGGAGAATGGAGGACAATATTTACATTGATGAAATCTCTCAATGTTCGCAAAAATATGCCTGTTTGTGGCTGACATCAAACTCTTCTGCTTTTTGAAATAGAATATATGTTTGACTTTTTACAGACTATGTGTTGTAATCGATGTAGAGGATGCCAAGAAGAATGTACAATGAGAGGAATGATTATGGCAAAGGTCACAACTGGTACTGGCGACACGGGGTATACTGGTTTACTTGGTGAGCAACGTGTTCCCAAATATGATCCACGTCCTGATACATTTGGTACCGTTGATGAGGCAACGTCTGCGCTTGGTCTGGCGCGTGCGGTAGCGAAGGATCAGAGTGTGAAAGATATTCTTTACCGTATCCAGCAAGAACTCTATCTACTCATGGGTGAACTGGCGACCCCGGCGGAAAACTACGAAAAAATAGGTTTGCGCATGACAGTTGAGCATGTGCAGCGCTTAGAGCAAGCAGAAGAAGAACTAAAAAAAGAAGTTGAGATCCCTAACAAGTTTATTATTCCAGGTGACACCCTTGATGGAGCCGCTCTTGATCTGGCGCGTACGATTATCCGTAGAGCGGAACGCATGGCTGTAAAACTGTTACATGATGGCGTTATCCAAAACGTCGAAGTTGTGCGCTACCTTAATCGTCTCTCTGACCTTATCTTTATCCTTGCTCGTTACATAGAAATAAAATCGTCAGTGGCAAAACTGCCGGAATAGGTCTGCTAGCCGCATTTATCTTGCTGTATCTGTGGGAACTGCTATTATCCTATTAGATAGGCAATCATGAGTGTTAGTACACCTAAAATCCGTATGATATCTCCTAACGGGTCAAGAAAATCGACATGAGTGGTAAATAATTTGGGGAGGATCAGGCTGTAACCAAGGCTTAGCAAAAAGAAAGCTCCACTGATCAGGAAACTAAAGCGTGTCTCCTTTTTGAAGAAGGCGGAGGAGTAGTAGCTGAAGATCATAAAACAGATCAGACAACGAGAACCGCTCAGGAGAAATTGTGTGATAGGATTGGGGAGTTCTGGTAGAATAGAGGCTGAAAATAAGAGAGAGAGGAGTATTACACTGGTAAGGATGTGCCATAACATCAGGCGGCGGAGGGCAATCGTTGAATAGAAGAGAAGGCTCAGAAAAATAAACAGAAAGCTTATCGCCTGACCGAGATATAAAAACCAATCCGTGTTGAGGTGAATGCTGGTGATAATTCCCCCGGCGAAATCCGCAGCGGCGGTCAGTGCAATGACGCTCATCGATAGCCCCAGGATAAAGAGACGGGGACTGCGAAGTTGAGCGTAGAGGAAAAGCGCACGTAATGCAATGGACAGGAAGACGACAGCCAGCAAAATATTCAGGATGTTGGTAATGGTGTTGGACTCCATGAGAAAAAACTTCCTTCTTTCCAATTATAAAGATGGATTAACGGTCATGACCATGTAGCGGCGGTGAGAAATCTACAAGGCGTCCTGACGACTCATATACTTGAACGCGCTGTTGGGCTACTAGCGTCTGTAGTATTCTGTAGATCTCTTGTGGAGCAAGTCGTGTGAGTGTGCAGAGTTCACTCACATTTCTTCGATCATCAATGGCCGCATAGAGGCGACGAGCTAGCTTATCTGAGATGGCAACAGAAGCGGCAATAGGATTGCTCATAGGGTTCTCGATACGATGAGGAATGAGTTTGGACAATGCAGGCGAAGCCGGCGAAGAAAAGTCCATGTTGGTCTCGTTGAGGGATGATCCCCATTTAGTTTCTGCAGGAAGCAGTAGCCTTTGATCGCTAGCAATTGTGAGCGCTTGTTGGCAGACAGAACCAATGGTAGGCAGAGTGTCCTGGGCGGGAATCTGCCGTACAAAGATTACCACAGTGATCCCCAGGGGTGTTGGTACCTTTCCGGCAGACCCGGATGAGTTTGCAGGAGGATGCAACAGGTCACTGCTCAAAAAATAATTGGCGCTGTAATTCAGTTTATGTCGTTTGAGGAGGATAGCGAGGTATTGAGGAAATATCTTGTCTACGACCTGGGGTGGAGAAGTATGTCTCTCAGAGAGGAGACGTTGGGCTACTGTGGCGATATGTGTATTGATAACGATGTTTTGAGGGAATGCCGTATCTTGACAGGCCATGCTACGTAGCTCTGGAATGGGTTGACCGAGCTGAGTGGCCCAGATCTGTGCAACCTGTATATCAAAACGGGAGGTCATTGCCTGAGTAAGCCAGAGCCACAAATCATCAATATGATGCATCGTTGGTGCAACCTGCATTAAGTTCGCCAGAGCAACAAAATGTTGGTTGTCTCTACTCTGCTGAGGGGAACTGTTATCAAGCACCTGATGAGATGCCATGTTCTTTTCCTTTCTTAACACTGTTCAATACAAATGTCAAAGGGTATTTCAAGCCTATTGGGCAGAAATTTCCAAATACACTCTAAGAATACTCTCTCTCATTCCATCTTATATCTCAAAAAAAAACAGCTTATCTGAAACAAAAATTTAGCCATGCATGAAAATCTACTTTTCATGTTGCAATGGCAAAGAGGCAAGAACCGTGTAGATGAACAGAAAGCAAAAATGCTTGTCGTAAGAGAAACCGGAAGACGGCGGACTGCATAGGTTCATTGTATGTGAAAATTCAGACGACGTTCAAGATATATTTTTGCTCACTCATCTCAGGTGAAATAGATTTTTCTTACGAATATTACAACGCCTGAAATAAAATGTAAGTAACTAATAGTATATTAAAAAATTATAAAAAGAGATCAAAATCCATACAATCCCACATTGAATGCATGGAACATCTCGATTAAGGTTTCACCAGATGTTTGCTATGAACCAGCAACAGCGCAAGCGCACAAGAGGCTATGTGCGACTGGGGGTTATCAGCGCGGCTGGTGAGTACAATTGGCAGGCGTGCACCCAATACAATGCCGGTGCCTTGTGCGTCGGCAAGATATTCCAATTGTTTGGCTAGCATATTGCCAGACTCAAGATCCGGCACAACCAAAATATCGGCCTGACCAGCTACTGGGGAAATAATGCCTTTTGTACGGGCAGCTTCTCGTGAAATAGCGTTATCAAATGCGAGCGGGCCATCCACCACGCCACCAGTGATTTGACCGCGATCAGCCATCTTGCATAGAGCGGCAGCCTCCAGTGTGGAGTGGATCTTCGGATTCACTGTTTCAATGGCCGAGAGGATCGCGACCTTGGGGATCTGAATGCCGAGGACGTGAGCGAGGTCAATGGCATTTTGTACGATATCACGCTTCTCCTCCAGAGTGGGATAGATATTCAAGGCGGCATCGGTGATGAATAGTGGTCGGGGATAGGTTGGTACATCCATCACAAAGACATGGCTCATACGGCGCTCAGTGGTCAGGCCAACATATGGAGCTACTACCGCATGCATGAGTTCGTCGGTATGTAAACTACCTTTCATCACTGCATCGACTTCTCCTGCGCGGGCCATCGCGACAGCTTTCTCGGCAGCTGCATGGCTATGCTCTGTTGGAATCACACAAAACGGTGACAAATCCACATTCTGCGCGACTGCTACCGCGTGAATCCGGTCTGCAGGACCAATCAGGATCGGAACAATCAGATTTGCGCGGGCTGCCTCGATGGCCCCGAGCAGTGCATTACTATCAACAGGGTGGACAACGGCTGTACGAATCGGCGTGAGTCCGGCTAGTTAGAGTGAGCAAGTGTCGGTACCAAACATCGTGCTCGTGTAGATGCACCTCTGGAAGAATAGTCCGTGGTCGTTTTATTTTGTTTGTTGGTGCAATAATTTTTGCGCTACCGCTGATGACCACCTCGCCTCGTTGATTGGAGCATTGACAATCGAGAACGACATGGTGGTGTTCTGTGTCCTTTGCCGTAACTGTGACGGTGACGGTAATTGTGTCACCTATCGTCACCGGATGATGAAAATCCAGTGTCTGATTGAGGTAAATCGTGCCAGGGCCAGGCAATTTGGTGCCGAGCAGGGTAGAGATCAGTGAAGCTCCCCACATCCCATGGGCAATGATCTTGTGAAACATATCGCTGCGGGCATATTCCTCATCGACATGAGCAGGGTTCACATCACCTGACATGATCGCGAAGAGTTCGATATCATCCCTGCTCAGGGTACGAACGAGGCTGGCTGTATCGCCAATTTTTATCTCATCAAAAATCCTATTTTCGATCATGTCCATGGAAATAGTCCTCATATTCTGTCTAGTGCTTGTGTTGCAGGATGGAGCAAATGTAAACAGCTCCTGAACTCACACAACCAGGATAACACAGACAGCTCACAGCACCATCACGGACAGACGGCAAAACTATTACAAATCTGTCACTGAGAGACGATTTCGCATATTCATATAGCCATAGAATGAAATGTGAGTTTATCGATCTTCGGGGAGCACAACGGCAATGGTAAAGCCATCGGTATAATCTTCATCCATTGCCAGTGCAAGTGATGTCAGACGTGGATGGTTAGCAACACGTTTGTTATACTCAACAAGTCCTGCCATATCCTCGTTCTCTGGCTCGCGAAAAGCTTTGCCATTCCGAATACAGTTGTCTGCCACAATGATGCTCCCTGGTCGAGAGAGCCGCAAGGCCCAATTCAGATAGTCAGGGTAGGGGGCTTTGTCGGCATCAATGAAAATAAAATCGAAGGGAGCTTCACTTTCCAGTTGAGGGAGCAGTTCAGCGGCTTTTCCGACACGTACCGAGGCACGATCACCTACGCCTGCCCTGGCAAAAGAGTTACGTACAACTTCAGCATGTTTAGGATTTATCTCCAGAGTAATGAGGCGACCGTTAGGGGGAAGGGCACGCGCTAACCAGATCCCACTATAGCCAGCCAGGGAGCCAATTTCCAGAATTTTGTGTGCATTACATGTTATTGCCAGAAATTGTAGTAACTTCCCCTGAATGGGTGAAATCTGGATTTCCGGCAGGCCTGCCTCTTTTGCAGCGACCAGAGCGTGCTGTAATCCTTCGTCTTCAGGAGCAAACATCTGTGTGATGGCTGCTTCAATTTCCTGACGTGTCTTTGCCAGTTGTTGGAGGGTTGCCATATCTACTTGATTCTGTGTCATTGTGACGTTCCCTTTCATAACCTGGAAGTTACTACTTTGTGTATCTATTAGGAGAGTCTATTTTATTATACAGCACATGATTTGTGCTTTGTGAGTATCCGTATGCGCAGCAGAACCAGTTCGGTAACTCCTACCTATTACCGCTTTCCAACATTGCGTGTTTCGAACTTTACGAATATACGCTCAACCCAGGCAAGATCAATGGCAGCATGGCATTCTGCAAAGATCGCACGTGCTTCATTAAGATAATCGAAGCCTTTTTGGTAGGTTTTATCTCTTGTGATGGGTATGACATTGGCTGGTTTGTCGGTATTGCGTTGTAGCAATGCGAGACCGTAGTTGTGAAGTGTTCGCGCATAATCCAAACGTAATTCACACTCTCGAAAGATTTGAATTGCTTGCTCGAAGTATTGATCTGCCAGTTCATAGTTGCCCTGAGCGGCCTGGATACGTCCCAATAAGCGATAAGACCGCCCAACAATACGTGTTGTTTCGTTTTCTTGTGCCTCTTTCAAGGTCTGCAGAGCTATCTGCTGAGCTGTTTCCAGTTCACCAAGCAGAAAAGAGAGGGTTGCCATCAGCTCTTTCCCATCGATGATGTGTTCGGCTTCCAGCCCATCGAGCGAGACAGCCCGTTGTAAGGTTGATTTTGCGCGTAAGAGAAGGCGTTGGTAGGAAGTTGAAACTTGACTGTTTTCTTCGCTCCCTGCTGATGGTAGCTTGTAAGTGGTGGTGGCTTCTACAATGCGTAAATCACCTAATCCGACTAGAGCATGGCGAATGCAGCGTGGACTTTTGATGGCTCGCCCGATAGAAATGGCCCGCTGGATGCTGATGCCAGCCTCACGCATCTTGCCCATATCTTGCTGTACGGCTGCTAAAGCAACATGACACCAGCTTGTATTCTCCCGATCATTGATACGTTCACTAAGAGCAAGGCTGCGCTTGAACCACCTCTCAGCCTCTAGTAAATTGCCGGAGCGATGTGCTACATCACCCAGATTGAGTATAACGGTTGCCATATTGGGAAGATCACCAGTACGCTCTGCGAGATCAAGTGAACGATACAGATATTTGCGGGCCGAAACGTGTTCACCTTTCATAATATAGACAGCGCCCAGATTACTGCATACCCTTGCCGTCTCCGTCACAAGTTCACTTTGTTCATAGATGTTGAGAGCTGTATGCATATGTTGAAGGCCGTCACTCATCTGGCCGATACTTGCCGCTACAATCCCTAATCGTTCGTGAGCATAGCCAATCTCCAGAGGATCGCCAATGAGTGCTCGCTCAATACGTGTTTGAAGTTCTTTGTGAGATTGCCCCTGGACGCCCTCGTATGAGGAAATGAGAGACAGAGAGGATAAATCTTGTTTACGCATCGACCCCACGGTATCTGTCTCCAAATGGTGTAGTGTCGTTGGTTGTGATGGTACAACACGTTCGAGCATCTCTAACGCCTCTTGTAAGTAGCGGCGTGCCTCGTCATAGTTACCACCTAAGCGGAGCATCTCGCCATATTGCAAGTGGAGGCAGGCCCAGGCGGTACCTGTAGTTACTCCTGTCCGGTACATAACTTCTTTGCCATGTTCGTAGCACTCATACGCCTGCGCGTATTCGCCGATTGATGACCAGGTATTGCCAATCTCACGCCAGAGTAAAGCCTGTATTTGTGCCTCTTGCCGCTGCTTCTCCTCGCTGCCAGCTACTGAAGGGGAGAAATATTTTTGAAAGATCTCACTTGTACGCAACTCCAGGATACATTGGTAGAGATGACGAGCGTCATCGAAATTTCCCTGAACCATACTACACTCTGCGATACGCTCTAAGAGGCGACAGATATGCATTGGATCGGTTAAGGGCAGATTAGAAGAGACTTTAGGTGTAATACGTTGAATAAGTGTATGAATATCATCAGTGTCTTCGGGTATCTGGCGCTCATTGTCTCCAAACACCTGGAGCGCTTGAAGATAGTATTGCTGAGCCTCAGAATAGGCAGCGAGAGAGTAAGCATAGTTCCCGGCAAGTTCGGCATAATAGACGACCTGTGAAGGATCGCTTCCGCCTCGGCTAAGATGGTGGACAATGGCAGCCGCGACCTTCTCCTGTGGTGAAGACTCATTGGCTATTTTGATAGCTTCAGCGGCTCTACGATGCAATTGGGCACGTCTGGCAGCAGAGAGGCGTTCATAGAGATGGCTGATAATCAGTGGGTGCCAGAAATGATAGGTGATGTGTGCACCTGTTCCTTCTTCTGTGAGCAGTCCAGCATGCAGAGCTTCTTCTAGTAGATCAAGGACGGTGTCTTCTGTATGCTCGTTGGCCATTGGTAGCAATTGACTTAACTCAAAGGAGCCACCCAGTACAGCGGCTTTTCCCAATAATGTCTGGCATCCACTGCTTAGCCTGCTGAGGCGGCGTTCAAGTACAGCAGCGATAGCTTCTGGTAGCGAGCGGTGGGAGCGAACTGTCTTGTGTTCACTTTTTGAGCGTGATGGTGTACGGGAGCGTTCATTGAGTGCAATTGGCCCAAGAGGGTCTTCTTTGCTAGAGGTTGCTCCTACATAGCGTGCTAATTCTTCGGCAAAGAAAGGATTACCTGCTGCTCGGGTTTGAATACTCTGTACAGCATCGAGAGGAAGGTGGGAGACCAGCGTGCCGATTTGTGAGTGTGTCAATGGTTGGATGGAAAGTGTAACGATGGCCTGTTCACGTCGCAGGTCTGCAATGAGTGCACGAAGTTTATGTTGCGGAGCAAGTTCACCATCCCGGCATGTTGCTACCAACAGGATTCGCTGGTCTTGCAGATGGTGAGTGAGGTAAGTGAGAAGTTCAATGCTGCTATCATCTGTCCAATGGAGATCGTCAAGCACGAGCAGTAATGGATGTGTTTTACTCAAAGCCCCAAAAAGTGCAAGCGTTGCTTCCCATAAATGCAAACGGTCCTGTTCATGTAGCAGCGTCGGCGAAGATCTCATCGGTAGTGTCGTATGTGCTACCAACTCAGGTAGTAATGCGCTCAGTCGTTCAAGTTTGAAAGACGAGGATGTCGGAGAAACTGAACCATCTCCAGAGGAGGCATTGTTGACCAGATCTGTAAAAGTGGAAGTACCATGTAAGAGGGTGCGCAACAACTCTGTCCAGGGACGATAAGGAATTGTTCTTTCCTGTTCATATGATCGGCTCCATGCTACGGCCCAACCCCGAGTATAGGCTTCTATACTCAGTTCCTCCGCTAGCCGCGTCTTGCCAATACCAGGCTCTCCCATAAGCAGAAGGAAATGTGGACGTTTCAGGCGAGATGAAGATGAGGATGTTTGTATTGACCGATAGATTGTTTCCAGAGTTTCTTCGTTAGTTCCAGGCGGAGATGGTGTCTGTACTCCTTCAACAGAAAGCATAACCTGGCGCATGGTCTCAAACTCTCGGTCACGTCCAATCAGGGGGCTTTGGTTATGGCGTCCCAACTGAAGTGCCGGGCGTGCAAACGAAACCTCTGGAGGAGGTGGTGCAGGCTCTTCACTGGTAGATGTCGTAGGAGTACTGGCTTCCTTCTCGGCAGTTGTACTCGTTGGTGTCTTGATCGTATAGGCGTCAGGTATTTGGCCCTGGCGTAATGCTTCGTAGAGTTCAATGGTCTCTGGCAGTGGTTCGCTTTCGTATTCGCGTTGTAGCATAGCGACATGTTGACGATAGACTTGCAGGGCTTCACCTCGCCGATCAAGATGGGTGAGCAAGATCATTAAGCGCTGTAGAGCGGTCTCGTTCGTTGGTTCAGCAGTGCGGAGTCGGTCGAGGGTTTCAATGGCACTGACAAAAGCTTTTCGCTCGGCACGTAAGTTTGCTAGATTAAGGAGTAAGCCGACCCATCCTCGTTGTAGGGCATCGCGACGAGGAGTAGCCCATTCAGCGTAAAGTTCTTCTAATAAATAGCTTCCTCTGTAAAGTGCTGCAGCTGTTTCGAGGAGACGTTCGGCTTGTCCAGAGCCGGTAGCTGTATTAGCTTCTTTCAGAAGATTCTTCAAATGCTTCAGCATCAACCCAAATTTGTGTACTATCGGCAAGTTCAAGCACATCGCGCTCAAGGCGCAACAAGCGCGATGCAGCAGGACGGGCAATTTCTGGCTCAAGAATTTGCCGAAGTTCGTGAACGGCACCATTTAAACGGTTTGCGGCTACATCGATATCGAGATCAGGCCAGAGCAACTCCATCACCTGCTCACGGCCTAATCTGCGCCCTGAATTGCTCAGGAGGCAACCAAGGAGAGCGCGAGCGCGGCGTCGATGCCATGTGCGACTATCCACCATAATCCATGCATCCCCATTTTTGCGCTCAATGCGAAATTGGCCAAGCAAGTAGATGCGTAGAATGGGGGTAGGCGCATCTGTAGCGACCTCCTGCCCAACGGATTCTCGTTCTCTATTTTCTGTAAGTGGTGGAATCCCTTCAACGTCTTTGGGAAGGTTGATGCCAATGTATTTACTAACAGTACGCCCTTTTTCACTCCAATAGGCGTACCAATAAGGCCCATGTCCTGCACCTTCTTTACATTTGCGGCAACGCTGTTTGCCACAGCGCGTATATTGTTGGCGATAGGTGACTTTATTGTTCATTGCTCTGCCTATCTGCTCTTTGTGTGCAAAGATACATGGATCTTATCATACTACATGTCATGATCACTGATGATAAAATAATATACTAGATATTATAACCTAGTCTTATCGACAGAACAACTATTTAGCCTATCTGCTCTATAGCGGTAGGATGAGTTAAGAAAAAGGAGAGGAAATGCGATGTTATTTTACATCTTGCGCCCCTTGAGCAGGATAAAATCGTTGGTAAAGCTTTCCAGGTGCCCGTTGGCATTCAATGAAATCTCGAAGTAATGCTAAATATGCATATTCTCCTACATTTCTCTCTATGACGGTCCTTGCTGTTCCATAATTTTGTATGTTAACAGAAACGGAATAAAAAGTCGACAGTATTTCATTTTACACACCATTTATAATATTTTTTGCTATTTTTTTCCTTTGTAGTCCTTAATAAAAATTTAATACGTTAAAGATATTGTGACCTTTAGCGTTGTTTGCAGAAGGAACTGCGTACTTAGCGTATCTTTGAGAGGAGAACTTATTTATTATGTCTTGGGAAATCGATCCTTTTCATAGCTTAGTTGAATTTTCAACCAAACATCTAATGATTGCAACTGTCAAGGGACGCTTCCCTGAAGTGCATGGCACGATCCACCTTGACCCAAAGCATCCGGAGAAATCCTGGGTAAAGGCAAATGTCAAGACTGCCAGTATCACTACCGGTGTTCCCCAACGCGATGCCCATCTGCGTTCTGCTGATTTCTTTGAAGTTACCAGGTATCCCACTATCGCATTCGAGAGTACGAAAGTAGAGTTAGTGGGTCAAAATCGCTGTTTCCTCTATGGCAATCTAGCGCTTTGTGGTGTAGTACGAGTAGTGCAGTTCCGGGTGGAGTATACTGGCCGAAGCCAGGACCAATTTACCGACGCCTGGCGGGTTGGTATGTATGCCGCAACTGTAATTGATCGTCGTGACTTTGGTATGATGTTTGATCAAGTTAAAACAGGAATTGCTCTAGTTGGCTACAAAGTGCTCATCGAAGTAAATGCAGAAGCGATACTGATGTGATAAACTTAGATATTTCGGAGTAAGATATCAGGGAATATATCGTACTTTTCTATATCCTCAATAATCGATTTTACTCAAATATATCTTGTTTCTGTGAAGAAGCTAGAAGGAACCCTGATCGAACTGATGCTAGCTTCTGCCTGGGAATTGTTGTACACTGTTCAAACGGTGATAATGGACCAGACGAACAAATACCACCTTACAAGTAGGGAAAGGAGAGTGCATGTTTCTTCCTACGATTTGGTCTTGACGGAGGGATATGCATTGTTCAAGATGAATAGATCACATACTAACCTCGATCCATCTATTTTTAAAGCATACGATGTACGCGGTATTTACGGCCAGAATCTCACCGATGAAGGAGCTTATCTGATTGGTTGTGCCGTTGCTCAATATCTGAATGTGCCGGAGATCGCGGTAGGCCGCGATATGCGCCTGTCATCGCCACAAATCGCTGCTGCACTCATGCGTGGCATCACCGATCAGGGCGTGAATGCTATCGATCTTGGCCTGACAACAACTGATGGACTTTATTTCGCGGTTGGCAAGTTCAACTACCCTGCCGGGGCAATGATCACAGCTTCGCACAACCCGGGTAAGTATAATGGCATGAAGTTCTGTCGAGCTCAGGCCTTCCCCATCAGTCTCGATACAGGTCTGGCTGATATTCGGGATCTGGCAGTAAGCGGAAATTTTACCAAATCGACACAGAAAGGTCAGATTATCCAGCACGATATTACTGAAGATTATGTTCATCACGCCTTATCGTTTATTGATGTCAACAAGATTAAGCCACTTAAGGTGGTTATCGATGCAGGTAACGGTATGGCGGGTATGATGATGCCTCACGTATTTAAGTATTTACCCTGTGAACTCGTTCCGTTATATTTTGAGCTAGATGGCAACTTTCCCAATCATCCGGCCAGCCCCATTGAGCCAGAGAACATGGAAGATGTGCAGAGGAAGGTACGTGAGACTGGAGCAAATCTGGGAGCCGCCTTCGATGGTGATGCTGATCGTATGTTTCCTGTCGATGAGCATGGCAACCTTGTCGATGGCTCTATGGTTACGGCGATGGTTGCCAACAGCTTGCTCCGCAAATATCCAGGTTCCACAATCCTCTACAACTTGATCGTCTCCAAAAGTGTGCCTGCTCTCGTCAATGAGTTAGGCGGCAAGCCCGTTCGTACTCGTGTGGGACATTCTTTCATCAAGGCAGAGATGCGGGGACTCAATGCCATCTTTGGAGGAGAACACTCTGGCCACTTCTACTTCCGTGATAACTGGTTTGCTGACTCAGGCCTGATTGCTTTTTTGATCTTGCTCGAACTTGTCTCCGAACAGGACAAACCTCTCTCTGAGATCATCAAGCCACTGGACAGGGGTAAACGCAGTGGTGAGATCAATAGCACCGTCAGTGATGCTCAAGCCAGACTCAAGGCTCTGGAGGAACAGTACAGCAAAGGCGCGCTTTCAGTTGATCACCTGGATGGTCTCACCATCGACTACGGTACCTGGTGGTTTAATGTGCGCCCATCTAATACTGAGCCACTTCTACGTCTGAACATCGAGGCAAGCAATCAGGCATTGATGGAAGAGAAGCGTACGGAACTGCTCACTTTCATTCGTAGCTAAGAGGTATAATATAGCAGGTGTGAAATTTGCAACTATATATCACCTAGTGATATATAGTTGCAAATTTCACACCTGCTATATATTCACGCCGAAATCTTGCTCGCCATTGCCATTTTGGGATAGGAAGCCGATGGTAAGTGACTTCAGACCTGTGGGAGCCACAAAGACAACCCGACCGCCCACACCATTCACGTCAGCTTTAAATGTATAGGGAAGGCTATTATCTACTGGTGGATGAGCATTGCCATAGTGACAAGGCGTACATAATCAAATCCAAACCCAGGCGACACATCCACGCCATGTGGATTATCTACGCGGAAGTTGAGCACATAGAATTGCTGACCAGCCTTGCACTGTTCTCCCTGGTAAGAATAACGAATCTCTACACTACTAAGATGATAGTTAAGAATATGACCATTAAAGTTATAGCTAAAAACAGCGTTCTGCGGTGAGACCCTGTCAGCATAACTCTGAGAATTAAAGGTGCCTGTGAAAGGAATCTTGATCAGCAATTCATTGAGCGCGATTGACCCTAACTGAAGTCTCAGTGTATCCAGTTTAGTTCTACCAGAAACGGGAAAGTCAATCCAACCCGTTTCGCTAGTATGAGGTTGTGGTCCAACCTGCAAATGAACGGTTGTTGGGGCAATCGGCTTCTGGCCTGGAACGAGCAAATGAGCGATCTCATAAAACACAACATTAATTTGTTCCTTAGTATTATTTGTAGATCCTCATGTTAAGACGCACAACGGCTGGCCCGGGATGAACATTATCATTCGTGAAAAAAGTGGCATACTGTGCACTGATAACTGTCATATCTAAACCCGCATATGGTGCGGTACGCTGTATTTGAAATGTTGTAATTGGAGGTACTGGAATTGTTGGATTTATCGTGAAATGAATATTTTTGAACCTGGAAGTTGCTACGGAACTCACCAGAACAACAATAAGCACTCCCACCACAATCACAGCCGCAAGCCATAACCACAATTGGGGGACATTGGCCTGTTTGTAGAAATATGTGTTTCCTTGCGCCGTATTTTTTTCACTGGAACTCGATGCTTTCGCCGTTATCGATGTTTTTTTTGTCATAAGCGATGTCCTTTCATATCGTTCACCTTTTTCATTGTACCGACTCTGAACAATTTTTTAGCATTCTGCCGCCACGTTTACCACAAGCGATGGCTCCTAATAAGTCGTAAGGCAACTCAACTTGACACCCCTCTAAGTTAGTGCTAGCATGACTTTAGTTGCGTAACGCATCTCCTTGCCCAATTAGAGCATACAATACGTCGTATATGTACCACGAGGAGCTATTTCAGTGAAGATTCACGAATATCAGGCCAAAAATATTCTGGCCCGCTATGGTATTCCGGTACAGCCCGGAAAGGTAGCCTATACGCCTGATGAGGCCGAGGCTATCGCCCGTGAACTGGGCGGACCAGTTGTTATTAAAGCTCAGGTCTATGTCGGTGGACGTGGTAAAGCTGGCGGTATCCAGTTTGGTGATACTCCTGAGCAGGCTCGTGCTGCTGCCGCCAGAGTGTTAGGTATGGACATTAAGGGACTGACAGTAGAAAAAGTCCTTGTTACTTCCAAGGTAGACATTAAAGAGGAATACTATCTTGGGATCATTCTTGATCGTAAGACACAAGCCCCCGTAGTGATGATCTCGAAAGAGGGAGGCATCGATATCGAAGAGGTTGCCGCTACTGCACCTGAAAAGATCATTAAGCAACCCATCGATATGCGTTGGGGTCTGCGCCCCTTCGAGGCACGCGACATTGTTGCTCGTGCAGGCTTTCCTCACAAGATTATCGGCAAAGCTGGAGCTATTCTTGCTGCACTTGCGAAAGCCTTTATCGAGAGCGATGCAAGTCTGGCGGAGATCAATCCTCTGGCCCTGACCGCCGATGGGCAGGTACAGGCAGCCGATGCCAAGATTCTTATCGACGACAATGGCCTGTTCCGTCAGGCGGAGTATGCTTCCTGGGCAGAATCTGGAAGAGTCAAACCCATTAGAGTATGAAGCGAAACAGGCTGGTTTGACCTACGTGAAGCTCAATGGGGATGTTGGCGTCATTGGAAATGGAGCAGGCCTGGTCATGACCACTCTGGATATGGTTGCTCGTGCAGGTGGCAAACCCGCCAACTTCCTTGATATTGGTGGTGGTGCCAAAGCTGAAGTTATGCATAAGGCACTGACATTTGTAGCACGTGATCCAGAGGTCAAAGGAATCCTGGTTAACATATTTGGCGGTATCACACGAGGCGAAGAAGTGGCAAAAGGTGTCATTATGGCTCAGTCCTCACTTCCGAAAGGGATGCCCATCGTTGTACGTCTCTCCGGCACAGGAGCAGAAGAGGGCAAGGCCATCTTGAAAGATGCTGGTCTCGATTGGGGTAAGGATATGCGTGAAGCCGCCCAGAAGATTGTTGCCGCCATAGACTCAAAGGGATAGAGGATAACAACGATGAGTATTCTACTAGATAATAAGACTCGGGTCATCGTGCAAGGCATTACCGGACGCGAGGGATTATATCACACCCGCAATATGAAAGCTGCAGGTACTAACATTGTTGGAGGTGTCACGCCCGGCAAGGGCGGCCAGACAGTGGAAGGTATACCTGTCTTTGACACCGTCTCTCAAGCAAAAGCTGCCACAGGAGCTAGCGCCAGCTGTATCTTTGTCCCTCCCCCTGGTGCAGCGGATGCGGTGATGGAAGCTGCCAGTGCTGGTATTGAGTTGATAGTTTGCATCACTGAAGGCATCCCCGTCGTCGATATGACCCGTGCTATGCTGGTTGTCCGCGAGTTCGGTGCACGCTTGATTGGCCCAAACTGCCCAGGCATGTGTACACCGGGACATGGTAAGATTGGTATCATCCCCTATCAGATCTTTACTCCTGGTCCGGTTGGATTTATCTCTCGCTCTGGCACCCTCACTTACGAGGTCGTCTCGCTGCTCACCGAGGCGGGCATCGGGCAGTCTACCTGTATCGGCATTGGTGGCGATCCCATCATTGGCTCAACCTTCGTTGATCACCTGAAGCTCTTCGAGAATGATCCAGAGACCAGGGCAGTTGTGATGTGTGGCGAGATTGGAGGAAGCGACGAGGAAGATGCTGCTGAGTATATCAAAACGATGAGCAAACCTGTCATAGCTTTTGTCTCCGGACGTACAGCACCTCCGGGAAAACGCATGGGGCATGCCGGAGCTATCATCTCAGGTAACACAGGGACAGCTCAGGGTAAAGTTGCCGCTCTTCAAGCTGCTAATGTTCCCGTTGCTGATACTATCTTCGATATTCCCGATTTGGTGAAGCAGGTATTGTAGGCGGGTGATATCATGAGTCATCCCGAACTTTTTGACCAAAAGTTCCAAAAAGCGGGGGTGCAGGGGTTCGGGGTGTCCCCGAAAAACTCTTTTTACTTCTTTTGTGCGCCGCCACAGGCGGCGCGAGAGGAGAGAAAAAGAAGCAGGGGACACCCCTGCAACCCCGGCAAAGGGCAACCGCCCTTTGCAATCCCGCTTGAGAAGCGGTTTGAAAGGTGCAGAACGCCTGTTCGGAAAATTCGGGATGACCTCATGGACAACACGCTCTATCTAGAAGGAACGGCCATGACAACAGCTCTTATTTATGATCCAATTTTTCTAGAGCACATCACGCCGCCAGAACATCCGGAAAGACCCCAGCGTGTAGAAATGGCAATGTCAGTACTGGCAGCCTTGAACTGGCTAGAGCGTGAGGAATTAGTGCAACTTTCGCCACGCGCAGCTACGGTTGATGAACTGGCAATGGTACATGAACGCGAATATATCCAGGAAGTTGAAGCCATCTGCAAGGATGTGGCTAAAAAGGATAAGGCTGGCGAACATCACACGCGCTTCTTTGCGACCGACACCTATGTTTCGGCAAAATCCTATGAAGCAGCACTCAAGGCTGCTGGCGCTCCCTTAACAGCTATCGATGCTATTATGAAGGGCGAGATAAAAAATGCTTATTGTCTGGTACGTCCTCCAGGACACCATGCGTTACCAGAAATGGCTATGGGTTTCTGTCTCTTTAACAATGTTGCTGTCGCTGCACGGTATGCCATTGATCACTATGGGCTAGAGCGCGTGATGATTATTGATTATGATGTGCATCATGGCAACGGTACCCAGGAAATGTTTTATGAGGACCCACGTGTACTCTACTTCTCGACCCATCAGGCCCCATTTTATCCTGGAACGGGTCTCTCGGATGAGCGGGGCGAAGGGCCAGGATTGGGAACCACAATCAATGTGCCACTTCCGGCTAAGACTGGCTTTGACACCTATGAAGCTGTCTTCCGTCAGGTCATGGCACCAGCCGCAGATCGTTTTAATCCGCAGTTAATCCTGGTTTCAGCTGGTTTTGATGCACACTGGGATGATCCACTCGGCGAGATGTATCTCTCTACGGCAGCTTTTGCCAAACTCACGCAAATTATCATCGAGTCGGCCAATTTTTTGTGTGATGGGCGACTGGTCATGGTGCAAGAAGGTGGCTATAGCCTGGATGCTATGGCGGGCTGCGTTGCTACCTGTATTAATTTGCTCCTGGGAGATGATGCAGCCGTAGATAGTCTTGGTCAGGCACCAGATAGCGCGTATCGCGTCAACACGGATGTACTGATCGCGGAACTACGCCGTATCCACCAGTTGACAGGCTATCGTTTGCGAAATGCTCCCAAACCAGATATCGAACGATTACGGCGTGAAATCAAGGGACCGAGACCAGAAGAACCAACGCTCTGAGAGGATTTATGGCACAAGGCACTAATCACGTGCGGGTATTGAAGGGATATGATGTGCCCGCAATCGAACGACTTTTGCGCACATCCGAATATATCTACCAGCGATTTATGCCAGAAGAGTTACCTTTGTTGCTGAAGCGCTATCCCGCTGTTGGCATTCTCAATGGGAACTCACTCTATGGCTTCCTACTTACTCAGATCGTTAATCCACCTTCTGCCTGGATAGGCGGCTTTGGGGTCAGTTGGACGGAGAGCAATGCATACCAGCGTATTCTTGCTAAACTCCTTGATGACCTCTCAACACACCTTGTAGCGCGAGGTGTACATTATCTCCATTATTCAGGCAATGATGAGGAGCAAGATTGGCTCCGTATTGTTCTGCTGACCCAGGGTTTCACTCCATACCGCCATCTCTATGCCTACGACAAATTTGAGTATAGCATACCTACTCAGGGTAACCAGCAGGTTACAATCCGCCACGTGAATATTTTTAAAGGATCTCGCAGAGATATGGCTGATCTGCTGGCTATCGAGCAGGCATGTTTCGACGATTTATGGCGCTATGATGCTGTTGCATTCACCGATATTGCTTCTACGCATCCACATTTTGTGGTTGCAGAGCTGCATAACAAAATAGTAGGGTATCAGTTTAACGCACTCGATGGAGATTTGGGCTATCTCGTGCGTATTGCTGTTCACCCGTCGTTTAGTGGACAGGGTATTGGCGCTCGCTTGATGGCTGAAGCTGTTCGCTTCTTTAAACAGGTACATGTCTCACGTATCATGCTGAATACACAGGACGACAATACCCATGCTCATCGCCTCTATGAGTGGTTTGGTTTCATACGCCTCCCGCAGGTGGGATTTGTGTTACGCAAACACCTCTAAAACACTCCCATCAAATAGCGTACATTGAGTGGTGCTGTCCTGTTTTTGACCTGCAATGGGAAAGGTTGTCCTACTTGCACATGGCGGTAGACCTGGGTATAGGTCAATTCATTGAGCAATATGTTATTATCTGATACATTGTTTTGGAGACGTGACGCTACATTAACCACATCTCCAATCGCGGTATAGTTCTGCATATGCTCCTGAGAACCAACGTTCCCAACGGTAGCCTGCCCGGTATTAACGCCAAAACCAAAGGAGACAATAGTATCTTGCGGTTGCAAACGCTGATATTCCAGTACCGCTATGCGCATTTTCCAGGCTGCACGAACTGCTCGCAAAGCATGTGTCTTCTGCAATAAAGGGGCATTGAAAATCGCCATGAGTGCATCACCCTGGAAAGCGGTCAGCGTCCCTTCCTCTTCCCAGATAGCTTCACACATAATTTTGAGATAGCGATTAATCAAATTCATCACATCTTCAGGAGCCGTACGTTCACTCAAGCTTGTGTAGCCACGAATGTCTGCAAAAACCACCGAGATTTCTTTGGTTTCGCCTCCGAGATTGAGGGCGGAAGGGTCTTTGATCAACTGTTGTACCACATTTGGATGGACATAACGCTCGAATATCTGACGGATTTGCTTTACACTGGCCTCTGCACGTTTCAGTTCCGTACGATCATCTACAACCAGCGCCATACCAATATGAACACCTTGCGTATCACGTAGCGAAGAAACATAGCAGTTCAGGCTTACCTGTCCGCGTCCAGGAATGTCACACTCAACTGAACAGGGAACGGTGGTGCCATGGTCGTGCTGTGTAAGAGCTTCCTGTAGTAGTTCGACTAACCCGACCTGTGGACGCACGTATAAGATTTCCTTGTATGGTTTTCCTATAGCCGTTCTCGAATCGAGGCTGAGAATAATACCCGCTGCGTCGTTGAACGTCGTGATCATACCTGCTGCATCTGTGGTGATAACACCGTTTGCAATAGAAGCAAAGATGTTATCCATATATTGTTTGTCTTCTCTCACCTTCTGGATCGCTTTGTTGAGGTCTGCGAAGAGACGTGCGTTGTCAATAGCAATAGCAGCCTGATTACAGAAGGCTAACAGGAGATCGCGATGCTTGGGGCCAAACAGGTTAGCATTGATGCGGCTATCAACATAGACAACCCCAATACAATGGTCACGCACAATCAAGGGCGCACACATGATGGAGCGAATTCCGTAAGCCATGATACTTTCTTGTGCCTTCAGTGCATCATCCATCTGTGCATCATCGGCAAGTTGCGGCTCCCGTGTACTGATAACGCGCTTCACCGTCCTGCGGCTAATTTGAGCTGTGGCAAAGACACTTTCAGGTATTGTACAGGCCTGCTTGTCACGAGCAATGGTAAATTCAGGCTCACCTGTTGCAGCGTTCACCAGCATAAGGAAGCCACGCTCTGCATTGACAAATCCAATCACGCGATCCATCACCAGACGTAACACTTCATCGAACTCAAGCGTCGAATTGAGCGTTCGAGCAATCTCAGAGAGAATCCCCAACTCATCGCGTTGCTGCTGAAGATTGGTTATGCTGGTTGTCAGGGCTTCGCGCTCACTCTCAAATGTTGTGCTCGGGGTAGCCTGTACATCACCATTGAAGGGCTTTTGCAAGGATAAGAGAATGCGCTGGATAGCCTGATTAAGTCGCCCCAGTTCCAGATCGGCAATACGACTGACGTGGAGAGATTCGCTCAATAAGCGTATACGGGGATCGCTCCCCTCACTGGCATATGTACCTTCAACAGATGTTTCTAATTTACCGGTATGCTCATGCAACATACGTGAAATACGCAATAGCGCATCTCCAATCACGCGCAAGTCGTTGCTTGCTCTCCATGCGACATCAGGTGATACAGCCAAGCCAATTCCTCCTTATGTGTTGCAATGCAGCACATAATTATAGCATCTCCAACGTATCGAAAGTTCCCACCAGAGAGATATCCTACAACAACTGGAGCCGAGTTAGATGTGATGAGAGAAAGATCACATTACATCGTAAAGGGTGAGCATGTTTTCTGTAAAATAAAAACGGTCATGCCCACTTATTATAGCACAGCAATCTGTGGACTTGCGCAAGAGCTTTTGCAGTGGTTGGCAGTGCTTTAAAATGCCTGTGTATCTACCTGCGCAGAAAGTTTTTCAGCTATGGTTTTAACTCACCGTTGTAAACCCTGGCAAAGAGTTTTACCCATGCAAGAACTTGCGACATATTGGCTGGTAGCGTGAATGTATACGGGCTATCATGATCTCCCTCAGTACGCAGCTCTAACTCTAATCTTTTTATCTCCGTCGAACTCATATGCTTCTCTTGCAAAAATTGCTCTACGGTAACGGAATTTGATACTAATCCGTTGTTTGCATGCACGAGCATCTCATCCATACGTGTCGATGAAGAAGAGAAGAAGACGCGAATAGCAGTTTTTGGAATATAGGTGTACGTGTTGAGAACATCAACTACGGAAGACACTGACGTCAGGGTACTGGATTGCCACTTCCAGGAAGATGATTGCTCCGATTGTAAGGCTACACGATAGTAGATCATGGGATATACTGTACCTTTCGTTCGTCTATGCGTATCTTAATTGCTCTTTTTTGTGATCTAAATCAACCATAGGATTGATGAGCCAAGATAGCTACGAATGACCAGTAAAGGTCTCCAATCAATACTCTGTAAGCTCGCCTTGTGATTTTGCCACAGCCGAGTTATCTCTCTATTCTATACCGTATCCTCGTGTTTATGCCAAAAGGTACTACTTCTGGTGGTGGCATTCCAGTTGACCTCTTTCTTTGCTCGGTAAGGAGAAGAAAAAAACCGCTTGTGGGCCATGTATACTGAGATCAAAGGCATTTTGCGATGAAGTACTGTCTCCCAGGCGGCAACTTTATCGTGAAATAGCTAGACGATGTATAAATGCAAGAGGTAGTATTTCTCACTACAGAAGGAGAGAATTCGTGGCAACTTCACCGAAGGGTCAGGCCCAGGTTAAGATTAAATCATACCCGGCTCCATCGCCGCTGGCAACACTGACAGATTTGAAATCAGAGGAGGCGCAGGCGGTCACCGAGGCCATCAACCCGCTTATCGCTGACACGTTCGCACTCTATGCCAAGGCCAAGAACTACCACTGGCACGTAGCTGGTTCACACTTCCGTGGCTACCACAAGTTGTTTGGCAAGCATGCCGATGCTATGCTGGAATCTGTCGATATATTGGCCGAGCGTGTGCGTAGCATTGGAGGGACAACGCTGCGTAGTATTAGCCATATCAGCCAATTGCAGACTATCGAGGATGACAACAACGACCATGTACAAGCAGGTGAGATGGCACGACGGCTGATGGAGGATAACAAACGTCTGGCACAGATGCAGCGTGCCGCGCATGGGGTATGTGTGCGTTGCCACGATGTGGCGACGGCCAGCCTGCTGGAGAAATTCATCGACCAGACCGAACGCCGCACATGGAACCTCTTCGAGGTTGTACAGGGTATGAGCCATACCGACTAACAACATGTCTAGTATCTTGTGTCCACCAGTGTGTGCAGACCAGGCCGAGCATCTTGTACAAGACGCTCGGCCATTTTTCCACAAGCGATATACACTAGCAACGGCGCTGAAGTTGTAGTTCGGGCAGAGACAATATTAGACGCCATGCTCTTGCAGATACTTAGAGAATGACATTGGTGTAAAGCCAAAGTCGCGCTCGACACTCTGAAGATCAGTGGTATTATCAAATGAAAAAAGCGCCATAGCAGCCTTTGTCAAGGGCGGTTTTGGTAGCACAGCCTCCATTAAAGCGGCCCCGATACCGACCAGTGGAGTGGGGGCATAGATCTTGATGCGATTTTTATGTGTTGTCTTGAGCAGTTCATCAAATACCTGAGCAAATGAGTAGTAACCAGGACCTCCAATGGTATAGATTTTGTCTGTTGTACGTGCAGGATCTTCAAGTACTTTGACAATTACCGTGACGACATCCTCTACATAGATTGGCTGGAACATCGTTTTTCCACCGCCGATCAGCGGTACCACAGGAGCCGTGCGAATAAGATCCGTTAGCCCTTTGATGAAAGGGGCATCTTTCCCAAATATAACCGAGGGCCGAATGATAGTCCAGTTCAGGCCGCTATCTATCAACGTCTGCTCGGACAGGTACCGTCCCTGCATATAGCTACCGGGCCTGTCAGGTCTGGTCCCCAGGCCACTAATTTCCACGATCCGTTTTACATTGGCCTCTTTTGCCGCTTTGACCAGATTGGCTGTACCGTGAACATTGGTCTCTTCGTAGTGATTGCCCGGTGCTTCCTTGCGGTCAGCAGTCAAAAATGCGGCATGGACAATGGTATTGATATCACGAACTGCTACCTCCAACGCAGCAGGTTGCAGAGTATCGCCCTGCACAAACTCCACCTTGTCAGCGGGTAAAATACGTGCTGCACGTTCGATATCGCGCACAAGACAGCGTGGCCGCTCACCCTGTGCCACAAGGCGAGCGACGAGATGGCGTCCAATATAGCCCGTCGCTCCAGTGATAAGAAGCATAAAAATCCCCCTTCTGGATAGTTACATTGATGAGACCTCTCAATACAACATTCCTAGTATAAGTCTAATATCTGCCACAAGGCTAGAGGACCCAAGACATCTTTTGCGGGGCTTTTAGCCCTGCCTCAATAACATCATCGTTATAAATCTCTGCTAATTTCGTTACTACTATCGAGTCAAATAATGATATTTATAGATTGAGCCGATATCAGGAAGAATTTAGAAGGGAAATTTAAGCGATGGTATTAGCAGATGTTGAAGTCTTAGTATCATATGAAGAGTGGAAAAACAATTTCTTGGCAGAAATTGAAATTCAACCTCACACCGTAGCTAAAGGTGATACATTTGTACAGAAGGTTTTACAAATGTATTATAACCTTTCAGAGGAAGACGCTATCGATGCTACTGAATGTGCTGGCCCTGGTGACAAGGGAACCGACGCAGTTTATATCTTTCCACCAGAAGATGATGACATTCCTCGTGCACTGGTAGTACAAGGAAAGTATGGAACGGCAGGAGTAAATCTTCAGGTTTATCAAGAAGCACATAAGTTTCTCTCAGCTTTAAAATCTGCTCAGGAAGGTATTTCGATTACCTCTGCTATTGATAAGATTGCTAACATACAGAAAAATGGTGGTCTTATCCGATATCTCATTGTTACTATTGAACCTCTTAATCAAGTACAACAAAAAGATTTGGAGAATATAAAGAAAATAGCTTATACAGACTTTGGAAACAAACTGGTTGTAGAGGCTATTTGTTTAACACATATTTATTCAACATTAGAAGGTGTGAAAGGCTCTCCGTCGTTGCAGACAGACTTGCCTTGCCGGATAGTTCTTATAACAGATGAAACCTACATTGGAGTAGCAAGTCTCGCTGATATGTATAGCATGCTGCGTAGCTATGAAAAACAATCGAGAGGAACAATCGATACTATTTATGATCATAATATTCGTAAATATTTAAAAAGAAGAACTGGTTCTGTAAATGATGGAATATATAAAACGATAGAAAACGAGCCATCTCGTTTCATCGCTTATAATAACGGTATTACCATCATTTGCCACTCAGCACGTCAAACGGGAACAGGACTACGACTTGTTGTGCCCTATATCGTGAATGGTTGTCAAACTACACGTACACTCTATGATGTTATGAACACGAAGTTTAGTGGAATTGATCCCCAACATGATCTCAATAATAGGATGGCAGCATATAGAGAAGCTTTTATCGCCATCAAAGTGCTGGTTGTGAAGGACTTCAACGATAATACCTATGCAAATGACATTACGCGCTTTTCTAATAAACAAAATGCTATAAAAGGTAAGGACTTTATCGCTCTGGAAGCGCTGTACAAGAAGTTAAAGGCCGAGATGAAAATTATGGGATACTTCTTAGAGACACAGGCAGGTGAGTATGAGGCACTTCCTAAAAGCCAGCAGAAAAGATACCCAAAAGCAACGCATGTAATCAACTGCTTCGAGGCTACGCTCTGCTACGCAGCAGGAGTTCTTAGTAAGCCACATCTAGCGTTTGGACATAGCAGTTATTTTGCTCCTGGCGGAGAGGAATTTGAGAAAGCAGTTGAGAATTTGACCACTGATGATCTTCTCATTTCTTGGACACTCTGCAGGACAGGCACGGAAACTCGGCTATACGGATAGAACTCGTCGCTATACTCAATCTGAAGAACATCGTGTGCAGACCCGCTATTTCTTCCTTTTCTTATTCTTTCGTCTTGTAAAAGATGTCGTCATAAAAGTTGTCGGGACGAAAGATGTTTCAAACGAAGAGATGTATAAGATTTTAAAGACGATCAAAGCTGATTATGACATGAATCCACAAGAGCAACACCCTTTTCTTAGACTCTTACTTCTAGCAGATCAATCTATTGTAACATTTATGGGATTAGCAGAAGCACAACGTTGGTATACAGATCGAAGTGCCTTCTTTAAGAGTAAAGAGTCAATTAAGGAAGAGCATATCATTCAGGCAGTTGCAGCCGCGAGATTACAAATTGTTTCAATTAGTAATCAAGTCAAGCAGATTATAGAAAGTAACAAGTAATGCGTTGTGGTTCTACATGTTTAACGCTGGCTTAGGATCTTGGCTACCATTTATGGGGTCACCATATCATTTGGGAGGTAAACATACACTAAGAGCTTTCATCTGCATCCTAATGGCCGCTTTTGCTGCAAGAAGAGAGAAAAGAGGTTAACTAAAGATACCATGAAGAAGCTCGGCAGAATTTTTCTCGTCTTGAATAGATCAGCATGTAAAGCCCAATCTACAGCTTAGCATATGTTTATCCCGAAATGATATAGTGATCCCGTTGAGGCATAAGTATCCCTCTCAAATTCTGCAAACAAATTAGCGTAACGCCTCAGCAGGCAGCAGAATACGTACGGTCACACCGGCCCCTGGAGCACTTTTGACCGTCAGGCTCCCTCCTGCGATAGCAAGCAATGCACTATGTGTCAGGAGACCGCCGCCCGTGCCCGTTGTAGAGCTACTTGCTGAGACGATTCCAACACCATCATCAGCAACGATGACCTCCAGATGTGGATTAAAGGAAGCTTTGAGAGTCAGGCATAGGCGTCGATGAACATCTGAGCCACGTGCATGGCGGGCAGCATTGCGCAATGCCTCCTGTACAGCGGCAAAGGTAAGTTCTGCAATAGCAGGAGGGACAGCTTCATCAATGCGGCACGCAGTTTCTTCAGAGATTGTCCATTTCACTTCATCAAAGGCATGCTGAAAATCTTGCTCGATCATCGTATAAATCGCATGCATCATACCGTCGCGTTCCAGACGGTGAGGAGCACTGGTAGCCGTCGCACGCATCATAGCAGCGAGCCGACGATGAGCATCAGTGATAATCTCTACTGTTTCATCGAGCGTCTGCTCAGGCCGAATATTGGCGGAACTTGAATGCTCACCATTGACCTGTGAGCGTAACGTCTCCAGACGCAAAAGGGCCAGATGCATCTGTGGCAAAATCTCATCGTGGAGAACGCGTCGTTGCTGTGCTCCCAGTAACTTCACATCTACGATCCGACGACGTAGCAGTTCTGCTACTGCCAGCATAGCTTCGTGATCACGCAATGTATCGAGAATACGTTGTCCACAGGCATGTGCCAGATCCATATCTTCATCAGTAAAGACCGCGCCATCCTGACGAGGACCAAGATAAAGCATCGCGACCAACCCCAATTCGTCGTAAATAGGCAGTACCCAACAGATCATGGGTTGGCCCTGCAATGTCATACGCACCCTACGTGCATTGATGCCGATTGTCTTTGTTGTGCCACTATCCTGACCAATATTGTAGAGTATTCTCTTTTCATCGATGCTCATCCCTGTATTATCGGCTTAGCTTCCCTGTCCTGCTCTTCAGCCAGTCCATCAAAAGCAGGCCATAAATAGTTAAAGCTCCGCCTTACTGACCCGGTTAGCACGAGCAAACGCCCACACCGTACCTCTAGCACATCATGGCAGAGGTGGAAGAAGAGGGCTTCCATACTTTGCTCCGTCTTCTGTAAATCGGTATTTAACCAATGGCGCAAATTTGTATTGCGCAGGAAAGGTCCCAGCAAAGCAATATAGCGATCATGTGCAGTATAGTTGCTCCAGGTAAACAATGCATAAGCTACGGTGGCCAGGGAGGTAATCAGCAATAAGCCACTCAGGTTGTTGCTATGAGTGAGAGCAACCAGCAGTGCAATAAATAGAGCAACGGCAGTAGCAACAATCACAATACCACGCCATTGCTCAAAAAAGCCCCGACGTGCCAGTGGACGCTCAATCAGGATACCATGCCGTACAATAGAGTAACCAATAATGAGAATGATAAGGGCGACAGAACCATCGGCAAATATATCCAGAGGCACCAGATTAGGGGGAATTGTATTGAGTGTGGTCGGCACAAATACATGAGTGCCATGTTGTACAGTAAGCCAATTAACCATTGACCATACACTCAGGACACCCAGGCTTGTGGTTAACCCGACCATTAAGAGTGCGGCGAATAATAATCTTGGCCTTGCCAGATGCCAGGAGAGAATGGGTTCTTCAAGCATTTCAACATTGGTGTGGTCATCCCAAAAAGCATCCTCAAAACGTTGCCGTAAGGATGTTTTCTCCTTGTGACCGGTGCAGGCTTCCCATAGGATACGCAAGACACGCACTACACGGCCTAACGTAAACCAGGGTCCAATCGCACAGAATGTGACATAAAACAAAAAGAGTACAGGGAGCCAGACCAGCGGAGATAGCCATCCCACATGTAGATCAACCAGGCTATTGCTATAGGCTAGAAGGCGCAGTGTCCCGGTAAAAGTGAATGTTGCTCGATTAAGGATCAACAACACCAATACGCTACAACCTAAGAGAGCACTACAAACTAAGAGCCATGGGCGACGATGCCGCCAGCGCTCATTGATGAGTGCTGCATAATGTAGTCCAATAATGAACCAGATGTATGGCACACCTAACGCGGGCAGCCAGATCAGATGCCACAAGAAATCTGACGAGACCAGGTCCGATGTTTGTGCAAGGGGGTTAGAGATAAGTAACGCATGAATAAAGAAAAACAAAGCCGAGAGACAAAGACCAATGACTCCTACACAGACCATCAAACTACGTCGATTACCATTCAACCAGACAGTGAACGCTAACCAGAGAAATGCTACAAGATTAAAAATAGAGAGTGCAAGTGCGATGGTTTGCAAAAGATGGGTAGGTTCCAGTAAGTTGCTAAACGACATATCATTCTTCTTTGTAGAGGGGAACCCACTCACCCCGTCGATCCTGTACTAAAGCAATACCATTTTCATCCCACATGATCATACGATTGAGGATATAGATCAGGGTTGCCCTTGCCCGCGCGACTTTATCATCGACTGCATTTTCACTTAGTCCCCAGGAGGCATAGATACGTCCATTAGTCCGGCTAACAGCACGTTTATCATGTAGATTCAGGCAAGTTGCGATCTGCTCGTTGGTCATCCCTTGTGCCATTAGCTCGACAACTCGCAACTCGTTTGGTTCTAAAAGAGCGCGTGGGGATTGCTCATCGAGATCACGTACCTCTTGTACCCGGTCTTCAATTTCAGGATCAACGAGGCTGCGACCACTTACAGCATCACGTAAAAGAGGAACGAGCATACTTGGTAGCAGGTAGTTACTTTTGCGTACGTAGGCATAGTGCGTGAGAATGCCTGAGGCACGGAACTCCCGGTAATATTCATCATCATCCTGGATAGAGTAGAAGACAACAGGCATTCTCGGACGCTCCCGACGAATAGCAATTGCTGCCCCAACACCACTTATGGCAGTGCGACCCACCTGTGGGTCTTGTAATTGCACATCCATCAGAATGACATCCATATCCAGATCCAACGCACGAGCCAGAGCCTCACGTCCGGTAGCCGCCTCGCCAACAACCTGTATTGTCCCTGTTGCTTCCAGACCTTCACGTAAAGCTTTGCGCAAAGGTCCATGATCATCCACAAGCAATAATTTTATTGTTGCCATATCTTTCTTGTTTAGACCTCTTTTCCTAACCTTCAGGTAAACAGAGTATACCAATTTTTAGGAAATGTATATAGTTTCCGAGACAGCCAAAAATAGCACACAGAAGGTAACTACTCAGGTTTCTTGTTCTGATTCCTCAGCGCCTACGGCGCTTCGCAGCTTGTTTAGTGTGGATTTTGTTGCCCATAGCAGAGGTTGCGGCGCAACCTCTGCTATGGGCAACAAAATCCACACTAAACAAGCTGCGTAAGCCACCGCTGGTGGCGAGCAGACCGGAATAGTTACCACAAAAAAGCATAGTGCGGATTGACAGGACCCTTGCTTTATTGGTCACAAGTCAATCCGCGCTATGCTCTTGTCTCAGATGGTTAAAAGTTGGCCACAAGTCAATTCGCACGCAGGCTAAGGGGGCTGGCTATTAGTATCCAGCGGTCCTCTCAAAAGCTTGCGCAATGATGCTGTAGCCTTTGTCTTGAGAGTGAATATCCTTGAAGATGCTGCACATCCAGGTAAAAGAACAGATGTTTGAGTTAGGCGTTGCCGTTCCACCGAAGGGAGTAAAGACATCCACAAGATGCCCAAAGCCTTGCGCATCATTGGCAATATGCTGGTTAAGCGTTTGAGCAAACTGCACCGATGTAGGACAGATGTTTTGAAATGGATCATACATGTTCATTACTAGGATATCACCTGTCACTGTGCCATTCACCGTGAGGGCCGCTTGTAATCGAGGTAAGATGATCCGGGTCAGGTTAGTATCAAGCGTGGCAAGGTCAGTCTTAAATTGATCAAGATTGAGTGCACACGTCTTAGTGTTAATGTCCCCTATTATGTCATTGGCCCCAATATCCAATGTCACCGGGCTGACCTGTCCTTTATGGTCATTGATGTATTGCACGGCAGCATTTAGCTGTGAGCCAATATAAGGAAACTTGCGTAGAAATGGATAAGGACATTGGCCATTAATCATCGTAATGCTGGTCTCACCAGGACAACCCAGGTTTGCTCTGGACTGGACTCCATGATGTTGCAGGTCGGTGAAAAAGTAATTGGCATAGCCCTCATCAAAATTTAAGTCAGGCTGAAAACCAAATGCAAGAGAGTCACCCACAGCCAGGTAATTTTTTTTCGGGCCAACTATATGGAGTGTGTTACCAGGAGCGGCGGCAAACACAGCGGAGCCGACAGTACCAATCATAGAAAATGCGAGAACGAGGATTAGAATAGTGCGCTTGTAGGGAACAATCTGGCTGGCACTCACAACTTTTTTCAGCATGAGCGATCCTCCCGTTGTAGGAACATCCCACTTTCGTGTAATTCTTCAACAGATGCTGTTAATGCAGCCTTAACAGCCAGGACAGAGAATAGCACCATACACAAATTATAATCTGAAGTATATCAAAAAGCAAGCGATGAGTATCAATATTACAAAAAATGTCTAAATAGGGTGATACAAACCAAAGATCTTTAACCGGCACATATTGGGTCAATATTTCCACTGTCCTGCACGGTGTGATATATTTGAAGGAGAACCACGTATGCGATAGCAGTAACCCATTTTTACTCAGGGTGTGATGCCTTGATGCATCATGCCACTCTGCTCTACAGGTGAGTGTACATGACAAGAGGGCGCATTAGCAGTATTCACCTCGGACTACTGCTTCATAACCACCAGCCAGTTGGTAATTTTCCATGGGTCTTTCAGCAGGTCTACGAGGAAGCCTACTTACCCATGATCGAGGCATTGGAACGGCATCCCGGAGTACGCCTCTCGCTCCACTACACTGGCTCTCTGCTCGATTGGCTGGGGCAGGCCCAGCCGGAGTTTCTACAACGTGTGGCAGCCTTAACGCAACGCAAGCAAATCGAGATAGTTAGTGGTGGCTACTATGAACCGATCCTTCCTTCGATCCCTGATATCGATAAGGTAGGACAGATACGTCGTCTGACTGGGCGCATCCAGCACGATTTTGGTGTAAAGCCAACAGGGATGTGGATTGCAGAACGGGTATGGGAGCCGGGACTCCCACATCTGCTCAGAAAGGCCGAGATTGAGTGGACTGTTCTCGACGATGTGCATTTCAAAAATGTCGGGTTAGAAGATAACGATCTTTATGGCTACTATGCGACAGAAGACCAGAGTAGCGTCTTGAAGGTATATGCCACGAGTAAGTCTCTACGCTACACTATTCCCTGGAGACCTGTTAGTGAGACGATTGAAACTATGCGTTCACTGGCAACCCTTGAGGGCACTCGCATTGTGGTCATGGGTGACGATGGTGAGAAGTTTGGAAGTTGGCCCGATACAGGCGCATACTGTTGGGGATCTCATGGGCAGGCGGGTTGGATTGAGGAGTTCTTCACGGCCCTTGAGCAAAATAGCGAATGGTTGCATATGACTCCTCTGGGTGAGTATGCGGCGACCCATCCAGCCCTGGGGCGCATTTATATTCCTACCTCCTCATATATCGAGATGACCGAGTGGGCACTCCCTCCCAAGAAATCATACACTTTTGGCAAAATCTTACACCAGTTGGAGCACGATAAACAGGACGATATTCTCCAATTTATGCGTGGTGGCTTCTGGCGTAACTTCCTGGTGCGTTATCCAGAAGTTAACAACCAGCACAAAAAAATGCTGCGAGTTCACGGCCATGTTTATGATGCAGGGGCGACAGAGGAAACCGGACAGGTCCACTTATGGAAAGCACAGGCCAATGATACTTACTGGCATGGCCTCTTTGGTGGTATCTATATGTGCCATGTGCGCTCCGCTATTTATCATCATCTCATCAAGGCAGAAAACGCAGCTGACCGTGTTCGTTACGGTGATGATCACTGGCAACGACTATGAGTATACCGATTTTGATCGTGATACGCATAACGAACTCATTATTGAGAGTGATCAACAAAACCTGTATATTGATCCGGAGCATGGTGGCACGCTCTTTGAGTGGGATCTCCGTCGTAGTAATCATAATCTTATGAGCGTGATGACACGTCGTGAGGAGAGCTATCACCAGACCTTGCGCGAATATGAGCAAGATCGCCGCCGTCATGCACACCATATCACTCCAACATCCGGACAGGATGCAGAACGAACCAGGTTCGCCACATACGACCGTTCGTACCAAAGAGCATGATCTTGATCAGCTTCTGGTCGTGGATCGTTACCGTCGCAATAGCCTGATTGACCATTTCCTGCCTCCGGGTCTGCCATTGACAGATTTTGCACGGGTCCGTTTTGAGGAGTTAGGAAATTTTGTGCAACTCCCCTATGAAACGAAGGTGGAACACGGTGATAGTGGTATTACCGTTACGATGACACGCACCGGACAGGTGCGACGCCCTGGAGCCATGAGTCCACTTCCCGTTCATCTCAGCAAAACGCTATTTCTTCCTATTGGGGAAGAGAAACTGCTCGTCCGCTATAGCATTGAAAATCAGGGACAATCGCGTCTGCAAACACACTTTGCGACCGAGTGGAATTTCAACCTGCTTGGTGGCGGTGGGAATGATCAGGCTTATTACCATATTCACAGCAATGGGATAACGAAGGACAACTTTGACAGCGTCGGTGAAGTTTCTCAGGTACGTGAAGTTCACATCGGAAACTTCTGGCTGCAACAGGATATGGGTTTCTCGTTGAGCAAGGCTGCAACACTCTGGCGTTTCTCTATTGACACTGTGACGGGTTCGGAGGCAGGCTTCGAGCGCACTCATCAGGGTAGTTGTCTCACCTTTGTATGGCCCTTGTTGCTAGAGGCAGGACGTACATGGAGCGTGGAAATCGTCTGTACCGGGAGTCAGGGAGTGAACCATAGTGAACCATAATAAAACGTGCTTGCCCAGCGAACATGTGTAGAGATCAGTACTGTGGAGATTCATCGATCGAGTCTCCACAGTAGTTGGCGTGCTTCATCATCATATAAACCGGTGAAAGGTCTTGCAACGATGAAACGGGTATTGGTGCTCCAACATATCTGGGAAAACTCCATAGGCTCCTTAGGTGATATTTTGCAGAAACATGCTATTGCCTATGATGTCATCAATGTTGAAACCGATCCTCTTCCCGCTCCAGATGAATATGATGCCATCATTGCCCTTGGTGGTCCACAACATGCTTATGATGATGATAAGCACCCATACTTTGTACAAGAGAAAGTCCTGTTGCACAAGGTCATTGGCCAGGATATTCCCTATCTTGGCATTTGTCTGGGTGCTCAACTGCTGGCAATAGTGCTTGGAGCTTCGGTAAAACAACACACCATCACTGAAATTGGTTTCTTTGATGTCCAATTTACCGAGATGGGTAAAGCCGATCCACTTTACGCGGGTTTACCAGGCCATCAAAAAGTTTTCCACTGGCATGAAGATATCTTTGATCTTCCCCAGGGAGCCATACTTCTTGCTACCAGTGAAAATACGGCTAATCAGGCTTTTCGCTATGGTAGAGCTTATGGAATACAATATCATATCGAACTTAGCCCGCAGATGCTTGATATCTGGCTCTACTATCCCGCCTTCAAACAAGACATGATCAACAGCATTGGACTTGATGCATACCATACCATTGAGCAGACACGACCAATACAGTACTTGACATATCACAAACACACATGGCTTCTATTTGAGAACTTCCTCAGGATTAATAAACTGATCTGTAGTGAATAGAGCAAAACTCTTTCCTTTTCATCCTCCTTTCTGCTATACTTGCACTCATAGCCTATTCTATTCAGCCATCGGGTTTGCTCGTCCTACCGATTTATCGTGTTTATGAGACTCTTCTTAAGTGAGTTGTGAGTGATGAGACAGAAACAGCATTTGGTCGTAAATATCTTAGCGTGGTCCCTTGACTCACCAGAGCAATATATCAGTAAATAGTATGCATATGCTGTCTCCCATTTCTGGGAAACAGGCATAAAATCTCTTGAAACATTTTGCGAAAGGCAGCATTCGACAAAGATGCCGCAACACAGAAATAGCCGACATTCCCATACTGCCACACATAATTATGTTCCTGAATTATCTCCATTCATCATTGCGCGGCGTACTATCGCTTGCGAACGGCATCCTCATCGGAACGAGGATAGTATTCTCGTTGATGAACTGAGTGGACTGGTGGCGGTTTTTGATGGTGTGGGGGGTAGTGCCGCAGGAGAAATTGCTTCACAAACGGCTACACATGCCACCCGCCTGGGATGGAGACGCATCCTAAAACAACTACAAAAGGGGCGCAAGGTACCAACTTTCCTTGAAAATTGCGACAACCTCGATCTTTGTCGTGTCCTTCAGATGCTTATCCAGGAGGCTGATGAACAAGTGCGCACACAGGGAGCAGCACGAGCAGGAACCGATGATCTGGCAACGACAGTTGTATTAGCAGCCTTCTGTCGAGAAACAGAGTCAAGAGGCTATAGACTGGTCTATGCTCATGTTGGTGACAGTCGTATCTATCTACTACGTGAACATGAACCACTCAAACGGCTGACAAATGACGATGGGTTGCTAGCCAAACTCATCGAGAATCAGGTCATTAGTGATAAAGATGCCTGGCGTATTGATCAGGCCATGTATACTGATGAGTTGTCTGATACTGAGTTTAGTTACTTCCGGCTCCGTGGTGGTATTACACAGGCATTAGGTGGACCAACGCCTCCACTTATCCATACCAACCAGACGACGGTCTACCCTGGCGACCGTATACTCCTTTGCACAGACGGCATTCACGATAACCTCACAGAAGCAGAAATCGAAGACATCTTAAGAAACAGCCCTCGCACTGCTACCGCGCGAATCCTCGTTGAGCGTTCCATAGAGCGTTCACATCAGGAGCGTAGCATAACGGTACGTGCCAAACCAGATGATATGAGCGCTATTGTGATGGCATGCCGATTTTGAATAGTGTGGGAGCTTGAAGAACTCCCAAAAGTACTAAAGTATTCCAGGATACGCATCATTACAATTTTAGTGTGTTAATCTCCTAGAGGAGTAAATTTTCACTTAAAAATTGTCGTATCAGGGCAGGGAGTGTAATACAGTGCTGGGTAGAAAAACATGGTTGCTAGTCGTATTGCTTGGAATACTACTATTTAGTGCATGTGGCTCACAACAAAGCAGTTCAGGTAAATTGGTGCAAATTCAGCGCGATGAGAGAACAAATATCGAACACCGACCGCCTGCCATATCCCAGTTTCTACTCCAGCAGCACATCACAGCGCCAACATCTACTACTACTGCTCCACCGGCAGCACCACCTACCAATATTCCTGGAACAGGGACAGGGGCGGCTCCTTATGGGCCTCCACCCCCCTTAACAGCGGAGGAAACTCAGCTCACTCAGCAACTTTTTGCTATCATTAACAGTGATCGAGCGGCCCGTGGACTTTTCCCCTACACCTGGAATCCAGTCCTGGCGGGTGGCGCTCGCCTCCATAGTTGGAATATGTTCCATTGTGGCTTTAGTCACACCTGTCCTGATGGGCGATCACAGTGCCAACGTATTGCCGATGAAGGGTTTGCAGGCTATAGCGATTGTGGAGAGAACATTGCCTATGCAGGCCCCTATCCCACCCCCTACGATGGCATGCATAACATCCAGGAAAGCATGGTCAATGAGCCACCAACTGGATGGCACCGCATTCACTTGCTCAGTACAACGCTTCACAAAGTTGGTGCTGGTATCTACGTTGATCCTTCGGGCTACATCTGGTTTACCGAAGATTTGGTAAGCTGAGGGAGAATTTCAAATAGCTTTGAAATTTGACTGTAAAAACTTAGACGAGTGGCGCTCCACAGTTGTTGCAGAAGCGCTTTCCTGGACGGCAGCGTGTACCACATTGATCGCAAAAAATTGCCCCTGTAGAGCCAACTGAAGGTTGTGGTGCAGGCTGAGCCGGTGGTGGTGCCGCATTCTGTATCGGTTGAGGCGGTGCAGATTGTGCTGCTTGTTGGGTAGGTGGCTGACTCTGCTCTGGACCCTGGATCGTTTGTATGGTTTCATGAATACCTTTTGCAGCTTTGATAGCCAGGCTACCGATCGTACCGGCGATTTTGAGTCCTTTGGCGATATCCTCCATATCTTTTTGCATGCGATGTGTGGGAGGGAGAAGTGTTGAATTTGAGACTTTATTAAAGAAATTTGCTCCAATCTGTACACCATCACCGTTCCAGGAGAGTTGTCCTTGCTCTTGTGCACCATCGTCGAAGTGCAAAAGGAGGTTGTTGTCCTGAGAAGTATAGTTTCCCTCTCGTCGTGTCTCCTGGGTAGTTGTAGAAACCTGTTGTCCACTCACCAGTGACTGAGCTGCGTTAGCAATGCGGCTGCGATCTTGTACGATGAAAGTGAATCGCCCATTGGGCTGTAAGATAAGGCGATCAATGCGCGATGTGAAATAATCAAGCCCGACACCTGAGCGGTGAAGACACTCATATTGACCAGTGATTGGTTTTATCACCAGCGAACCCCTTCTCAGATCTTTTGGGAACGATTTATCTAATAGTATAGCACTTACAACGGAGGAATGTCTTCTGCCATGAAGATCGGACCACTGGCAGATGCCAATTCGGAGAGGAGGCGAGTTTGTTCCAGTTCTTGTTTGCTCTCTTCTATTTTTCCTCGCTTGAGCAGATGGCAGCCCAGGCGCACATGAGCACCAATGCGAGCCGCAATACGATGTGTATCCGCTAACTCTTTGGTGGCATGCCGAAAAGCCTCTTCTGCTTCCGGGTCTTTGGGATCAATCGCTTCCAGGATGCGACCGCGCATGAGATAGGCATCGACACGTCTGGACTTATTACTCCGTTTGCTGGCTTCCAGTGCCTGATCCGCATAGGTACAGGCGAGCTTGTAATTCATGGCCTCAAGTTCAATACCGGCTAGTGAGCAGGAAGCGGCCGAGACGACATTGGCCTCTTCTTGCTGGCGAAATTTTTCAGTAGAGGTAGTAGCTACTGGCTCATTGAGGGTAGCTGACCAGGAAGAGAGCACATCTTTGAGATATGTTCGTACCTTCTCTACGTCACCTAATGCATACTCAATCTGTGCAATTTGACAGGTAACAAGTGCGGCACGTAATTGCTCTCCTATAGATCGATAGAGAAAACGTGCATTTTCGGCATGTTCTAAGGCGATGCGCAATTTTACTTCTTTGCATGGACCGATCCCGTTGGAGGCTGTTTGTAAACTCCTGGCTTGTACGAAGGCTATGAGAGCTATGCCCCAGTGTACTTCGGCAACATATCCGAATGGCGTATCCCGATTCACCATCTGTAATGTGATTTGATATTGTTCAAGTGCATCATCAAACTGTTGGACTTCGCGATAGGTACAGGCGAGATACAGATGGAGCAACATCAGTTCATGTCTCTGATTGGTAGGTAATCCTTCAGGTTTTGGCTGCTCGCTGACCGCATACATAAGATCTTGTTGTGCTTTGAGGAACTTTCGTTGTTCGAAGTAGCATTGGCCTCGTAGCGCTGCCAGCCGCCAGCGTTGTAGTGTGGGGACATGCGGAAAATGTAAATTTTCCAGCCGACCAAGCATTTTAGAGAAATCTTTGTTCGCGAGTAGCTGAATTGCTTCAATCCGCAAATCTTCATACAGTTTGTATTGATGTGTCTCGACTTCAAATTCACGGTGTTGTTGTGCTAAAATCTCCAGATCCGTAAGTGGCAATTTGAGACGACCAGCCAGAAAGCGTAAACTCTCCTGAGAAGGGTCAACCCTATTACGCTCTATTTGTGAGATAAGGCTCGTGCTATAGTGGCCGTCGGCGACTTCTGCTAAGGAGAGGTGAAGATATTCACGCGCGGCTCTAATGCGACCTCCCAATGTATCTGGCGAAACGTGCTTTGATGGACGTGGCATACCTCTATGCCATCCTTCCTAATTTAGGATTAAGAATGTGTAATAAGTAGTAATCTGGCAACGAAATTAATTATAATCGAGGTGATAAGAAATTACAATCCCATCTAGTAAAAAAATAAAGCGTGTCCCGGCTTTCGAAAAAACTAGTGAGAAGGGTGTGAATGTACCGCAACGAGGGAAATAGAACTTTTGGTCCAGGGTACATATTGACTTTCAACGTGTAAGGCTGTATGCTGAGTAAGCGATTAAAGCATTTTGAAGAGAGGTATAGGGTTTAGATGTCTCATTCCCCTAAAGCACCCTCTCCTCTGCCAAAAGGGGCGAAGGCAACACAGGAGCCGCTTTCACTCTTTGCCGCGAGGAGTCCCGGTGAAGATACAGAAATACCAGTAGTTCAAGCAGAGGAAGATGCACTGACACGCAAGAAGAAAGACGCGGCCTATTCAGCAGCCGATATCCAGGTGCTTGAGGGCATTGCCGCAATACGACATCGTCCGGGGATGTACATTGGTTCAACGTCTACCTCTGGGTTAATTCATCTCATCTGGGAGGCTCTCGATAATGCCGTTGATGAGGCTGTAGCGGGCTTTGGTAAACATATCTGGGTGAGTATTGACCAGGAGGGGTGGGTGACCGTACGCGATGAGGGGCGTGGTATGCCGTTCGACCTGATGTTATACCAGGGCGACTACCTTCCAGCAGCAACGGTCATTCTTACCGTACCTCACTCAGGTGGCAAATTTGCTGAGGGAGCATACAAAACGGCGGGAGGTCTCCATGGCGTAGGATCAACCGTCATCAATGCCTTGTCAGAAAAATTAGAATTGACCATTTGGAAAGATGGACAGCAGTTCACTCAGGCCTTCAGTCGTGGTACCGCGATGCCACATCAGACCACTCCATGTGAGAGAAAACTTCATGGCACCCAGTTGCGCTGGTTATATGATCACGCAATCTTTGATCCAGACGCCTATTATTCACTAGAGGCCATTGAGAGCCGTTTAAATGCTGCTGCTTATCTCAATCGCGGCGTATCCTTCCATCTAGATGCATGGGATGATGCTACTAGTGAGCAGGTAAGCCGTATCTTTTATTCTCGCGATGGGCTACCTGACTATGTACGTGATCTGGCGACCAGTACGAGTACCCCGCTGTTTAAGCACGTCATTGGCATTGCCAAAGAGAAAGAGAATGTGCGTGTAGAGGTGGCGCTTCAGCCAACGACTGGTTATAAGATTTCCATGTACAGCTATGCAAATGCGGTGCGTACGCGTGATGGCGGTGTACATGAGACTGGTTTTAAAGCCGCATTGACGAAAGTTATCAACGATTACGCTCTCAAGCTGGGTATTATCAAGAGTCGAGAAAAAGAAGGTTTCAGGCCAGAGGTAATTCAGCAAGGTCTTAATGTAGTCATCTCTGTAAAATTGACCAATCCGCAGTTCCAGGGACAGACCAAGGACCGTTTGAACAATGCTCCTATCGAAGGTATGGTACGCTCGGTAGTGGATGAGGGTTTGAAAGATTGGTTTGAGAGTAACACGAGTTCTGGTAAAGAGTGGCTCAAGAAGATTTTGCAAATGCAGAAAGCTCGTAACGAAGCTCAATTGGTGGAGGAACTGGCGCGTGCCGGTACCAAGAAGAATGGCGAGCTGATAGATACAACACTCTCGAAAAAGTTTTTGCGCTGTAATACGGCGGACCCTGCACGAGCGGAATTGTTTATTGTCGAGGGTGATTCAGCCGGTGGAAGCGCTGGCCAGGGGCGCTTCTCTGAGTTCCAGGCTGTGCTGAAGTTGAAGGGCAAGCCTCTCAATGTTGCTAAGGCTGACCTGAAGAATATTGTCGAGAATGAGGAAATTCGTACCATCATAAATGTTCTGGGTACAGGAACACGTGATACTTTTGATATCAGTCGTCTCAAGTTCAATCGTGTGATTATTGCCACTGATGCTGATATAGATGGCTTACATATCCAATGCCTGTTATTAACGCTCTTTTATCAAGAGTTTAACGATCTGATTGAACGAGGCCATGTCTATATTGCCTGTCCACCACTATATTCCGTCAAATACAAGGGAAAAGTGATCTGGCTGTTGGATGATGACGCACGACTGCAATTCATCAATACGCATGCTGATGCACAGGGATTGGAGTTCAAGCGTTTTAAAGGCCTGGGTGAGATGAATCCAAAAGAACTGCGTGACACCACCTTTGATCCAGCGCGCCGCATGCTTAAGCGTGTCGCGATGGAGGATGGTGTACTGGCCGCAAAATTAGTGACAGAATTGATGGAAGACAAAAACGCAGAGAGACGCCGCACCTTCCTGGCGGAACATGCTCGCAAGATCAAAGAATTGGACGTTTAAGGCATGGCTCGTACAACTGAAAATACATCATCCGAAAACGGAATCATCCAGGAGGATTTTTCCGTAATTATATCGCAGGCTTTTGCTACCTATGGTCTCTCGGTGGTCACCGATCGGGCACTTCCCGATGCACGAGATGGTTTGAAGCCTGTACAACGACGTATCCTGGCAGGGATGCGTGAGGCGCGTTACCTTTCCAATCGCTCTACGGTCAAAAGTGCCGAAGTCGTTGGCCTCATCCTGGGAAACTACCATCCGCACGGAGATACCTCTGTCTATGATGCGGCAGTGCGTATGGCCCAACCCTTTACGATGCGCTATCCTCTGATCGAGGGGCAAGGGAATATGGGAAGTGAAGATGGTGATGCACCGGCAGCCTATCGTTACACCGAAATGCGACTTTCACCATTCGCCGAAGCGCTGATGGCTGATATGGAGCGTGATACGGTACCTGTGCATCCTACCTACAAGCAGGACCCAAAAGTTATTGAGCCTGACTACTTACCGGGACGAATTCCTCCGATCGTTAACCCGTCGAGTGGTATTGCTGTTGGCCTCTCCACCAACATTCCACCGCATAATCTGGGCGAAGTACTGCGCGCCTGTATTGCCCTGCTGGATCGTCCTGATATGAGTGTCGAGCAACTGATGACCTATATCCAGGGACCTGATTTCTGCCAGGGCGGTCGTATCATTGGTAGCGATGGTATTAAAGACTACTTTACCGCAGGGAAAGGACGTATCGTTGTGCGGGCCGAAGTGCGTCTGGAGGAGACGCCACGTAGTCGCTCGTTGATTGTCACACAGATTCCGCCTATCGGGAGAGATAAGGTCAAAGCTTCTATCATCAAAGCTATCAATGCGCGTAAGCTGGAGGGATTAATGCCCGACCTGCGCGATGAGAGCGATACTGAGAAAGGCATGCGTATCGTCCTGGATTTACGTAAAGATGCTGACGCGGCACAAACACTGTCGCAACTTTTTAGTGAAACGGATTTGCAGGTCTCTCTCACATTCCATATGGTTTTTCTCTTTGGTTCCTCAATGCAAGCGGCACGTCAGCCTAAATATGTAGGTATGGTGGAACTCCTCAACTATTGGAATGCGCATCAGGTTGACGTGTTGACGAGGAGAGCACAGTTCGATCTGCGTAAAGCACGCGAACGTTTGCATGTTGTTGAGGGATTGATCACCGGCTCTGCTCATGCCGACCAGATCGTCAAGATCTTTCAGCAAGCTGAAGATCGTGCCAGCGCACGCAAAGAAATTGAGGAACGATATCATCTCACCGCGATTCAGTCAGATGTTATTGCCTCAATGACTTTAGCCCAGGTGACCCGTCTGGATGCAGGTAAGTATGCAAAAGAAAAAGAAGAACTACAAGCCCGCATCCAGGAGTTGGAGCGGATCTTGTCTGATCGTAAAGTGCTTATCGCTTTGCTGAAAAAGGATATGCAGCAACTCATTAAGCAATTTGGTGACGAGCGACGTACAATCATCGATGGCGAGGGACAGATCCATGCCCCTATTAAAACTGTTGCCAGTTTGCATGAGCGAGAGCCTGTGGTTATCGCTTTTACGCGAAGTGGAGCACTCAAAGCTCTTCCGGCAGGGACATTTACGCCTAAGGGGAAGAATGGTGAGGCCGTGTATGTACCTGTGCGTGGAGATGAGCAGCTACGCCAGATCATAGCAACTACCTCACAGGATTACCTGCTCTGTGTCTGTTCAACAGGACGTGTCTTCCAGATAGCAACACACCGTATTCCTCAGGGAACACGATCAGCCAAAGGAGAGCCGTTACGTAAACTACTGGAGCTTGCTCCCGGCGAAGAAGTGGTGACTGTACTACCTATCGAGTCCTATGATGAGGATCGTTACCTTGTGACCTTTAGCAAACTGGGCAAGGTGAAGAAATCACCATTGAGTGAGTACAGGACTGCGGATGTGGATGGCCTGTCAGATATGAAGTTAGCTGATGGAGATCGTGTTGTTGCTGCGTTGCTCTCACGTGGGCTGGGCGAGTACTTTGTGACAACAGATGCCGCCCAAACTCTACGTTTTAGCGATGAAAGTCTGCGGGTACAGGGTCGCTCTGGTCAGGGTGTAGCTGCCATAGCTTTGGGTAAGGAAGCATCAGTTATCAGCGCCTCTTACCTGGATAGTGAACAGGCTGAAGCCAGCGAATTGGTGAGTTTGCTGGTTGTTACCGAGAATGGTACTGGTAAGAGAGTTCCTGTAGATCAATATCCGCAGAAAGGTCGTGCTACTGCTGGTGTGGTGACGACGGAAGCGGTTGACAAGGATCATGTGCTCCTCACGATGCTTCTTTACGAGGAAGACTACTTGCTTGTTACCTGGTCTGGTGAGCATGGTGAGCAGGTCACTGCCATGAAAGCAACCACGTTGAAAACCTTCCCACGCGCACGAAAAGGTTTGCCAATGGTAAATGGGCGTGTGTCGAGTGTCGTGAAGTTGTAATGGTTTGCATCAATGGAGGATGCCCCTGCAAAATAGGTGTCTTCCATTGTGCTAATCACTTTACATATCTCAGAGGACGGGTCAGGATTTGCTGCTCGTGAGAGCATAAATGATCCCTATGGCGAGTAGACCGAGACCGGGCAGCCAGAGTGAGAGCATGAAAGGGATGAAGTTGGGTGGAGTAAGACGTGCTGCCAGCAGTACTTCGATGATACCCACCCCTGCGACGATAATACCAGGTGTCACAGCACCAGAACCTACATATCTCCAGCGTGTCATGAGTGCAATAATGAGTAGTCCGAGTCCGATGGCAAGGATAAAAACGGCAAGGACCTGATTTCCTGGGATCAAGTGTTTGAATGTGAGAAACACGGCTATGCCTAGCATCGTAGTGAGCGAACTTGCTACTATCAGGCGTACTGGATTGAATACAGCCGCTATCAGCATACCAAAGCCAAAGACGAATACTCCTATGGGATAGTCGCCTGTACTTAGAGGGAAGAATTGTGCTGCTACCAGCAATATTCCTCCAAGTCCCAACAGAATAAAGGCCTGTTGCAGATTTCTGGTACGAGTGGCCGTGCGCACAGAGGCTGTTTTTGACATAAGGTGCTCCCTAAAAAATCTTCAATGTATTATAACACGCTCTGTTTGCCATACTTTTGCGGAAGAGCGGTCAAGAAGAAATGCTGTAGAGGAGAAATCAGTTTGTTGACTGACTAATATGGCAACGAGGCCAGAAGCTTTGCATATGGGCTGCTAAGCTCTTGCCTCGATAGATCAGATATAGTCTTCTGGTTTTCGATTAGAAGGTTGAAGAGCCATCGTAGGGAGGAACTTCGTCAACTTTCTCGCCGGGTTTCTCTGAACGCACAACCTCAATGGAACACTGTGCAATCAATGCACCGATAACACCGATAGCAGCCAATGTTGGAGCTAAGATAACGCCTGCTAACCCAAAGGTCAGTGGCAGTTCCATGATGGTGTGTCCATCTTGCTTGATAATAATACGACGTACATTACCCTCGTGAATCAGCTCCTTCACTCTGGTGAGCAACTGCTCTCCCATGACTTGCAATTCTTCTACGCCATAACCAGGTTTCTGTTCAATGTTGACATTTGGATCTGTCTGTGTCATGTTTCTTTTTCTCCTTATAATATTTACAGGCTTTTTGTCTCTCTATCCTTACCGGACCAGTACCACTGTTCGGATGGAGACACGCTATCTCGTAGAATTCTAACTAGTATGTTGTATCCTGCTCATAGTGGTGTCTGGTCTGATCACGGTTACATACTATATACGGTAACAGGAGACACAAGGTTGGAAAAAATACATCACAACCAGATCTCATTGATAAGGTTATCTCTTGCTCTCATGTCGGTGAAGATGAAACGCCTCATGTAATTTGTAGATTGAGAGGACATTTAGATGGATAATAACGCCTGGTGGTATATTGATGGACGTTGGGTACATCCCAATGAAGCTACTATTTCAATCAATGATGTTGCTGTATTACGTGGCTATAGTGTGTTTGAAGGGTTGCGTACCTATGCTCGTCGGCCCTTTCACTTGAATGAGCATCTGGAACGTCTGTATCGCTCAGCAGAGCTTATTGAGCTGGATGTGCCCTGTACGCATGATTTCATCGCTGATGTTGTGCAAGAGATTATCGAGCGCAATCCGTATAAGCACGCAGCGATCCGTATACTGGTTACTGGGGGAGAGAGCGAGGATGGGATCATGCCCTCTGGTAAAGCAGGCTTGATGGTCCTGATTACACCGCTTGCTGAGCGGGATATGGGGCGCTTTGCAAGAGGATGTAAGCTCATTACCAGTCACTTGCAACGTATATCACCGCAGGCGAAAACCTCTAATTATATTGCAGCAATTCGTGCGCTTAAAGAAGCTGTACGGTGCGATGCAACGGATGCGCTCTTTGTCAACGAACAAAGCCATATTTTGGAAGGAACTCGCAGTAACTTTTTTGTATTTCGTGGGGATACATTGATAACACCGCGAACGGGCGTCTTAATGGGTGTGACGCGCAATGTTGTGCTAGAACTGGCCCGTGGTCGTTTCTCTATTGAAGAGCGTCCCATCCTGCTTGCTGAATTAGCAGATGTGGATGAGGCCTTTATTACCTCATCCTCAAATGAAATTACACCCGTGATCCAGATCGATGATCTGACGATTGGGCATGGTAAGCCAGGCTCCCGCGCCTATGAGTTGGAGCAACGTTTTATCGAGATGGTTGAGCATGACTAACCTGAGTCGGTCAGGGAAGAACCGTTCCAACTGAAGGAGGAACGGTTCTGGCGATGAGAGCAAAAGCGGTGTCGAGTATGTCAATAGCCTCCTGAAGCTGCTCATTTGTGATACAAAGAGGGGCAAGGACACGTATCACATTGTCGTACATACCGGCTTTGATAATGACAAGTCCTCGATGATGGGCAGCTTGCAGGATGTCACTGGTTATCTGTGCATCTGGCTCTTTGGTTACACGATCTTTGACAAGTTCCATCGCAATCATACTACCCAGACCACGCACTTCACCCACAAAGGGATACTGCTCTTTCAATTTTAAGAAGTGCTCTATAATGATCTTGCCTATCTCGCGTGAACGGGCGACAAGGTCTTCTTTCTCGTAGAGGTCGAGGACGGCAAGAGCAGCTGCGCAGGCCACCGGGTTACCGCTATAGGTGCCGCCTAATGTACCAGGAGGTGATGCATCCATGATATCGGCACGACCAACCACGCCACTGATCGGCATGCCAGCTCCCATTGATTTGGCGATAATCATCAGATCTGGTACAACGTCATCATACTCTACCGCAAACATTTTTCCTGTACGACAGAAACCTGTCTGGATCTCGTCGGCAATCAAGAGAATATTGTGCTTATCACAGATAGTCCGGAGTGCTCGTAGGAAGCCCGCAGGAGCAACTATAAAGCCACCTTCTCCCTGTACTGGTTCAATGACGATAGCAGCAACCTGGTCGGCTGCTACCTCGCCGATAAACATGCGCTCAAGTTCCTGAATGCAGAACTGCGAGGCCTCTGTGGGGGTCATATTCATGCGATAAGGATAGGGAAATGGTGCACGGTACACCTCAGGCGCATAGGGACCAAAGCGATATTTATAGGGCCGGACTTTGGCTGTCATTGTCATTGTCATCAAGGTGCGACCATGATAGCCGTTATCGAAGGTGATGATAGCTGGACGCCCTGTGGCATAGCGTGCGATTTTGACAGCGTTCTCAACTGCTTCTGCACCACTATTCAGAAATAGCGCCTTCTTAGGGAAATCGCCTGGGGTGAGTTTAGTAACGCGCTCTGCCAGTGCGATGTATGGTTCATACATCATAACGGCGAAGCAGGTATGTGTGAATTTCTCAGCCTGCTCGACAATAGCCCTGGTCACTTCCGGACGAGCATGTCCAACGTTCATCGTTCCAATGCCACCTGCAAAATCGATAAAGCGATTACCATCCACATCTTCGATGATGGCCCCATCAGCCCTGGCTGCAAATACATTCATTGTGGACGCAGCACCACGTGCGATAATTTCATTGCGTCGTGCCATGAGGTCGCGCGATTTTGCTCCTGGAATGTTCAAATATGGAATACCATCGGACATAAATAGCCTCCTTGTTGGGAAGATGATGAGTTTATAGCAAATGTAATAAGCTCACATATCACTTCTTCTCTAAGTTTATCATATGCGGCGAGTATGCGAGTGAGCAGTCCAGACCCTATAGGTTTGGATGAAAAGAGGAACCCAGGAAAATATGTGTTCCTGGGTCCTGGTTAGTAATCAGCATGGTTTAAGCTACGCCACCGAGAGGTGGATGCTGAGAGTCCTTAAGGAGATGCTGTGCAGCAGCTTTCAGGCGTGCTTCGCTGCGTACTCCAAACCCTGGCAGGTGACGGATACGCTGTTGTTGTGCGGCCCACCATAGTTTCTCTGGAGTATCAATATCTAACTCTTCATGTAAACGAATCGCTGTGTAGGGACCAACATGTTCAACGGCCATCAATGCACGAACGCCCACAGGTAATGTCTCTATGCAGAAACCGTTATGAAAGGTCATCGTGCCAAGTTGAACCAGTTCAGCAATTCGTGTGCGTAAACGATGTCCCAGGCCTGGGACAGGCAAAGCTTCGCCGCGTGCTAGAATCTCGGCTGCAGGCTCTTGCAGATCCAGAACTCCGCGTGCTGCATTGCGATAAGCCTGGATACGGTAAGGATTGCCCCTTTGAGTTTCTAACAGGTCAGCAATACCTGAAAGGACTTCAGCGATTTGATGGTTGGTCACCTTGGGAGAGGCACTCTTTGCCACCTCCAGCCCTGGTAATGTTGGCTGTACCAGGCGCTTCCCTGGTCGGATTTGTGAAGGTGGCATGATATGGATGGTCTGGGTAAGTTGCATAATACTCATTGTACACTCGTCCCTTTCTTGTTTTGGGAACAGCATTAACGATCTATGAACACGTGACTAAGAACCTTTAAAAGAGAAATATGGCTGAAAGTCGTTCATTAGTGTACAATGTACATTGAAACCATGTTCTAATTATATCACACGAGCGGGATCATGTCAAAGCAATCGAGCGCAAACGTCTGTGTGTTTTCTCATCCTTGCCCTTATCTATTCTTTCGGTCGGAGGAAAAAACGGTAATGATAGTATTATTGCGGAAGAAAAGTATAGGGAAGGGGGTTTTGGAGTTGAGCAGCGACGGAGCAGATCAACAGTGAGAGATCGTCAAGGGAACAGACATAGGTGTGCTGGGATGGTGTTCCTGTCTCGGGTTGATCGGACAACAAATCATGACCAGGCTAGAAATGTCACTATGACAAATGTGCCTAACATAGTTTTGCATCGGATATCGCTTACCCTTCCTTTCCGCTCCGCCGTTGCTCAACATCTATAGTATACATCTTTCTTGCAATATATTGTGCTCAAAGGCCTACAAAATTCGCGTGATATTGCATTCTTCGTTTTTTCTAAGGAGATGTTAATAATCTGTTTGCATGTCTTGCTCTATCAGGATCGAGAAGAGTCCAATTTTTTTATCACTCGAAGAGACCTGAATAGTTACGATCCTTCTCGCTCAGCACAAAAACCTGACGGATATATGAGGTAGGCTACAAAGTGGACAGTAGTGGATATATGGTCTATACTGTGGCTTGAAAAATAGTAGAGCCAGGAGGCTTTTGATCTGTGTCACTTTCCCAAAGAAGGAATCTCATGTCAGACGATAATGATGTAGTCATTGTGGGTGGTGGTCCAGCAGGTTTGGCGGCTGCTGAAGCTGCTGCCAGTCAAGGTATCCGCACGCTTGTGTTAGAGCGCCAGAACGAGATTGGCTATCCTGTCCATACCAGTGGTGGCAGTTGGATTAGCGATATGAAAGCACTTGCTATTCCAGAACACCTTTACCATCCTATTACGAAGGTTATTTTTCTTTCTCCTCATCGCGAGGTTTCTCTGCACTATAATCCGGCGGTTGCCTGTGTTATAGATGTTCGTGGACTCTATCAGCATCTGGCAGCCCGAGCTATAGCTGCCGGTGCAACACTACGGGTACGACATACTGTTGAGCAGGCATTGATGGAAGAGGGACGTGTCGTTGGTGTCACTGTCAAAAATCATGTCAGTGAGCGTATCAACATGCGTGCCATCGTCACAATTGACGCCAGCGGTGTTTCTCGTCATATTGGGGTACGTACAGACATGGGCAAGGCTTTTCATCGTTATGGTTATGGGGCTGAATATGATATGTATGCACCTCACTATCCACAAGATGAACTATTTTTAATTATGGGGAGTGCCTTTGCTCCTAGCGGTTATGCATGGGCTTTTCCTCGTGGTAACGGACGGATACGTTTAGGTGTGGGAGTCCTACACCCTGATTGTGATGATGATGCACGTCTCTACCTGGACAGTATTGTACGAGATCTCCCCCAATTGACAAATAAATTCAAGGATGCCAGTCCTATTGAGTACCATACGGGTCTCTTCCCTTCAGAGGGGCCGCTTGAGCGCTTTTCACGCGATGGTCTCCTCCTGGCTGGCGATGCTAGCGGGCAGGGGTCAACGTTGGTTGGTGAGGGTATTCGCTTTGCGATCTACTCAGGGCAAATGGCAGGCAATGTTGCAGCAGAAGCTGTCAAAGCTGGTAATAGCTCCGCTGCATTCCTCGAACGTTTTGATAAACGGTGGCGTGCCCGTTTCGGGCGTGACATGGATATCTCTTATCTGATTAACAAACGTATTGCGGCCTACAGCGATGAGCAGTGGGATAATGCTCTTGACCTGATGAAACGTCTCACACCTGCACAAGTTGCTCAGACCTTACGTGGCGACTTTAGCGCAAGTCTGGTGATGGGTATTCTTGCACGCAATCCAGGACTCATTGCCACTGGTGGTAAAAAATTCCTTGATCTGATGCTGGAACGTATCAACAAGCCTGCTCTGGCTTCGGTTACGGAGAATTAAGCTGTATTTAGAGGGGAAATGGCCTGGGTAGTACATCCAGCGGTGGTGTGATATGCGTTCTTCGATGGGCAGTAACAGGTAGTTTTTCTAAAGACGGTACAGGAGCGGGAATAGTTCAGTGTCGATGTGCGTTTATATATGTAAATAGATTTACTATAATGAACCACAAGGAGTCCTCTGTGCCAGAACCAACTTTACAGACATCCACAACCGGAGAAAAAATCAAAATGTATGCTAGCACGTGGTGTAGCGATTGCCGTTTTGCTAAACGCTGGCTTGATGCCCATGGCATTGCTTATGACTACGTAAATATCGAAGAAGATGAAAATGCTGCTGCGCTGGTTATGCAGATCAATAGAGGGGCACGAAGCGTGCCTACTATCATCTTCCCAGATGGATCTGTTCTTGTGGAGCCAACTGCTCGCGAACTTGCGTTTAAGTTCTCAGTCTAACATATCCAACCCCTTCTATGCATGGGTAGACAAATAGGAGTCACTCCATCCTTCCGGGTGAAAGCGGGGTGCAGGGGTGGCCAACCCCTGCCGGAGCGCGAGGTGTCCTCGCAAAAACTCTTTTTCCAAAATCACCCGGAAGGATGGAGAGCCAAAGAGGAGTCATCCTGAATTTTTGTGAAACAAAAATTCAGGATGACTCCTCTGTCTTTTCTCTTCTCTGATGGCTATGCGATGATCCGGTTGCGGAAGTACAATTATAAGTGATGGGATGAAATATGCCGCAACATTGCTTGTGTAAACTGTAGACTCTCTTAGGCAGAAGCGTTAAAATAGAGAAGAGAATGTAGGCCGTTGATGACCAGGGCTTTGGTATCAGACAAAATCAGCAGACTTGTCGAAGGAGTGATCGCATATGACTCTAGGTGAACCCAGGATGCAGTATCCTGCCCCGCCGGCCATCGAACACCCCGAACTCCTTGCATACCGTGCAGAGTTTCCAATTCTGCAACGGAAAACCTATCTGAATAGCTGCTCGCTCGGTGCCCTTTCGCAACGTTCCATGCGGGGTATGGAACAATTCATGGAAGAGTGGAATGAGTGGGGGGCGCATGCATGGTATGAAACCTGGATAGGTGAAATTGTGCAAGCCAGACAAAAATTTGCCACGATCATCGGCGCACAACTCCATGAAGTTGCAATTGCTCCGAGTGTCTCTGGTGCACTTAGCTCCATTGCGACCGCTATCGACTACCAGGAGCGGAATAAGGTTGTGGTGGCAGATATGGATTTTCCAACACTTTCCTATCAGTGGCTCGCTAAGAAACGGCTGGGAGTTGAGTGTTGCTTTGTTGAGAGTCCTGATCATGTCTATATGCCACCTGAATTATTCGAAGATGCAGTAGATAGCAGAACTGCCCTGGTTGCGACTTCGCGTGTTTGCTATACAAGTGGATATATCCAGGATATTCGTGCTGTTGCCGATATTGCTCATAAACATGGTGCCTATGTCCTGGTTGATGACTACCAGGGTACAGGACAAATTCCCATCAACGTTAATGCAATGGATATTGATTTTCTTGTCACAGGAACACTCAAATGGTTGATGGGTGGGCCTGGCCTTGCATTTGTCTACATTCGTGAAGGGTTGATTCCCTCGCTACTGCCAACAATTACAGGTTGGTTTGGAAACCATGAACAGTTCCAGTTTAATGTGCGAGAGTTCGCATTTCGTTCGGATGCAACCAGGATTGAGATGGGAACCCCTGCCTTGCCGACTGTCTATGCCGCCAATGGTGGGTTAGATATTGTGCTGGAAGTCAGTGTTGAGAGTATCTGTGAACGTACACGCTACCTCACCAATGACTTGATTGCTCGTGCTCGTGAACATGGATGGAATGTCCATACGCCAGTGGAACCCGAACGGCGTAGTTCTATTGTTATGTTAGAGGTTGAACAACCCCAGGAGATAGTAAAAGAGCTTGTGATGCGCAATATTGTCACTGACTCGCGTCCAGGTTTGTTACGTATCTCTCCTTACTTCTATAATACTATTGAGGAAAATGCTGTCGTAATTGACGCAATTGCAGAGATAATCGGACGTGAAAAGAAAACAGGCTAACAACTTTTTAGCTATATGTGAGGAGTATATCAACAGTGATTGAAAATGTATGCAAACGTGGTCAAATCTATTCGAATTGCATACATTTTCATGGTTTCTTGAAATGCATGCATAATGATGATATAATGTATACATGGAACAAGAAAAACGGTACTCGGTACGCTTTCCAGAGAGTGTACTTGAGGCGATTAGACAAGCAGCACAAGAGGATAATCGTTCTGTCAATGGGGAGATTGTCTGGATTGTGCGTAGCTATTTGGAAGAACGGAAAGGGAAACAGCGCCGTGCTACTCTGCAAGAAGATCAAACTTGAAGTCACTGAGCAAGATGCTGCAACTCTTGAGTTTATGCAGGGCAAGTGTCGTGGGCTGTACAACTGGTGGGTGATGAAGCTTCGCAATGGCGAGAAGTGGAATGTTTACGAGGCCAAAAAGTCACTTCAGCAGAGTAAGCAACATGATCCTGAACTGAACGCGGTGTATGGCAAATTGTTAGCCGAGGTCTATTGTCGTCTTGATGGAGCAATGCAAGCCTTTTTCCGGCGTGTCGAGAACGGAGAAACCCCGGGATTTCCTCGCGTTAGGCCACGTCACTGTTTCTTCACGCTCTGCTACCCTGCGACGTATATCAAGGTACAAGGGAACATCCTTATTTTGCCAACAGGTGGAGGTGGGAAACACGGTCCCAAACGATTCGCTAACATCGAGGCAACTCTCACAGAGATACCTCCTCAGGCTTTCGCGAGGTAGCAATGAGCCGAGATGCCAGAGGCAACTACTCCGCCTCATTCAGCTACGAGAAGCCAGAGCAAGAGCAACAACAAGGAAAAGTGGTGGCCTTTGATCTTGGCATCAAGACACTGGCAACAGGCATCAACGAACGAGGCCGAGTCTACCACATAGGCGGCTTCAAAGGCTCTCAGTGGTACAATCGCCAACTGGATAAAATCCGCTCGAAGCGAGATACGTGCAAGAAGAAATCAAGGCGATACATGCCATATTCTCGAAAGTGTACAAGCGCGTCTCTGAGAAGAAACGCAACAAACGAAGAGACTCTATGCACAAAGCAAGCCATCTCATCGCTCACAAACTGGTTGAGAGAACTGTTGTGATCGGTGATCTTTCCCAAAGGCAGATGGTCATGAAAGAGCATAAGGAACGGAACAAGCATCTAAATCGGGCAGTCTTCAATGATTGGGGACTGTACACCGTGGTTCAAATGCTTGCTTACAAATGCGTGCTCTACGGGAAAGAACTGGTCTTCCTAGATGAACGCAACACCTCAAAGCAGTGTAGTGGCTGTGGAAACCTGCAAGCGATGCCACTGTGGAAGAGAACCTATTGTTGCGTAGAATGCGGACTTCGTCATGGATCGCGACGAGAACAGCGCGATCAACATTTTGACGAGGTTCCTTGCTTGGCTAGAGCCACACACTCTCAAAGAGTGCAGTGTACTGTAACGTCTTGCCAGGTTGTAGTGCCACTGAGGCACATCTCGCGAGGCAATACAGAAATTAAAGGAAGACTATGTACTGTCCCAGTTGTCATTTTACCTATATGGAAGATGATATGTATTGCCGTCATTGTGGTACCGATCTAACGACTCCTTCGACGAGCCTCGTGACAACTCAAACAAACCTGCCAGCTATACAGCATAATCCCCAGTTGCCCCGTGGTGTGGCGGCGGGTGTAGGTGCTGTGGCTCTCGGTGTTGGACTGGAACTGTTGCGGCGGAGTCTACTTGCTCGTTTAACACAATCTCCTCGTGCGGTGGGGCATGCTCTTCCCGCTGTGACCGGGCTGAAGGGTCTTCTGTTCCCGCGAAATGATAATCCTGTCAAGCTCCCGAAAGGTTACGAGGTTCATGAAACTATTGTGTATATGAAGCGAGTTATTCGGCGTCAGGGTTAATGTAGAGAATATGTACCATATACTGAGAAAAGGTCGCTTGTCTAAAGGGAGAACTCCCGTTGTACAAGCACTATTGTCCTTTATGTTTTTGCTGATAGCCCTTTCTGCCTGTGCCCCTGGCACGGGTATTTTAAGTGGTGGAAGCTGGCAAGCCAGTGGATTGCAACATCAGCAAATTCGTGTATTGGAAGTTAAACCGAACGATCCACAATGGCTCTACGCAGGTAGTGCACAGGGCAATATTTTTGTTAGTACCGATGCTGGGCAGCATTGGAGGGAGCGAAGCACCGGTTTGTCTCTTCCCAATCCTCTCCATGCTCTCTCGTTTGACAACAGTGGGAAAAAATTGTATGCGGCTACTGACAAAGGTCTCTTTACTAGTACGGATACTGCGCTTGTTTGGACCCCCATTCCAGTTGGTTCGGGTCTACCTTCAGATAGTTATACAGCATTAACATTTGATGTCAACGCACCTGACATTGTTTATACCGGGTCGTCGCATCAAGGTGTCTTTGTAAGTCGCAATGGAGGTGTTTCCTGGACCTCGGCGAGTGGTAACCTTCCCAGGGGAGCTGCCATCAATGATCTGGCTCTTGACTCTGACCATCAGCAACTATGGGCCGCAACTTCGTTGGGCATTTATCGTTCCGACAACAAGGGAAATTCGTGGCAAGCCTTGAATACCGGGTTACCAGCTAACATTCTCACCAATGTAATTCAGCCGGCTGCGATCAGCGGTGGAGCACAAGGGCTGATTTACCTGGGTACCAACCAGGGATTTTTCCGCTCGCCTGATTCTGGTGCACACTGGACAAGGAGCCAGGAAGCTCTGGTTGGTACAAGTATACATCGTATTCTTGTGGATTTTCGTAGTACAAATGCCACAAGTCTCTATATTGCCTGCGATGCAGGAGTATTCCGCAGCGATGATAGTGGGCAGTCCTGGGGTGGTGTTGCCACTGGTTTGCCCAGGGGTGAGCCTGCATATGCGCTAGCATTGGGAGCGGATAATTATATGCAGTTGTATGCTGCTAGCAACGACGTTTATCAATTTCCTGGCACCAGTACAGGATTTGAGCCATCGCGTATTCTTCCTGTTGTGCTGATTGTGCTTTTCTTCTATCTGCTCTATCGTCTGGCGTATCGCCAGCGGCGTCATCTACCTGAGCCGGAGCATATTGTTGAAACGACATCCTCCACGCCGGAAAGCCAGGTCATCTCTCCCCCTCAGAAAGATCAATGATGTGCCCCAAGATAGGCGACGACAAGATAGAGACCGTATAGTAGAACGCAGGCCAGGATAAATGTGCCGTAGCAGGTTAATGTCCAGGCGCGGCGTGTATTCAATGCCTGGCGCAACTGTTCACCCATATCAGGAGGATCGAGTTGCAGGTCGGGACATAGTTCAAGCAGAACTGGAAGCATGGCACGAAAGCCATGTGCATTGGTCATGCCTTCTACCAGGATAACCGTCGTATCATCATCTAAGTCTGCCATTAGCACTAACTTAGCCGGGTTGGGGTCACCTGGTACCAGAATAAGGCGTTTTATTGCACTTAACTGGACGCGTGTTTCTAGATCTTCTTCCTGCCCCGTGACGACGAGTTCATCGTAATAGAGTTGTATCTCTTTCCCCATGCCGAAGCGCACGATGCGGATCGGCGATTTTTCAGTAAAGTTATTTTCGCTCATGTACAGTTCCATATATTTTTTTCAATGCCTTCCAGATTGTACAGCATCTCTCGCCAGACGTCGAGAGAGCAGCGTCTCCTAAATCCGGTACTGTTTGCATATTCCTTGACAAAATATATATATAAACCTTACAATTTGTACGAAGTTTGTGTCAGGAAACAGGGGATACTCTATGTTATGGCTCAAATAGGACTGCTTGAAGACAATATACGTATTGCGAAGCTGTGCACAACGATGCTACAATATGCAGGCCATCAGGTCACTGTATATGCACATCCTCGCGATTGTCTCTGCATGCTTTTAGCATCATCTCTACCATTACTTATGAGTGAGGATCAGTTGGCCCAAAAGGAGTCGACATTCCCAGCATCTCTACCTATTGATGTACTTATTCTTGATCTTCACTTGCCAGATATAGATGGGATAGAGGTATTGTATTTGCTACGTTCGCATGATCGTACCGCGTCATTGCCGCTTATTTTCTGTACGGCGGCAAGCCCCTCAGAAATTACATCTGCTCTTCGTATCGCGCCTATGGCAGGTATTGTCGAGAAGCCATTTACCTTCCGAGACCTTACCAGTGCTATCACCCATGCGCTTAGCTCCGAGATAGACTGAAAATCTCAGAGAGGCTCCTCTTACGTTGCTGGATGGAAATCTTTGATACGGGCCTGACTCATTAAAGTGGATGCAGCCAGTAAGAAAGGCTCTGGAAGATTTGCAAATCTTCCAGAGCCTTTCTTACTGGCTGCATCTATTTCTTTTCGATTTTCAGAATAGCCTCAAGTGTACAGGGTTGTCACCATTTTTGTAATGCACTCGTGATTACTCTGTCAGGCAATGAGTCTGACGGTAAAAAACACAAAGAATAAAAAGGAGATAGACAACATGACGACTGTTAGCTCTCGTACCGATGAAGAGATTCAGAGAGACGTTCTGGAAGAGTTGAAGTGGGATATGCGCGTCAGGCCGAATGAAGTCGGTGTAGCTGTCAGGGATGGTATTGTCACACTTACCGGCTGGGTCGATTCGTATATGAAAAAGCTGGCTGCCGAGGATGCTGCTCACCGTGTGCATAATGTCAAGGCGGTGGCCAACGACATCGAAGTGAGCCTGCCTGGTTCTGCTGAGCGCACCGACGTCGACCTTGCTGCGGCCGTTCTCAATGCTCTCAAGTGGGATGCAGGTATTCCAGCTGGCAAACTGGATGTGACGGTCAGTCAAGGCTGGGTGACACTCAAGGGCGAGGTCGAATATGGCTTCCAGAAAAGAGATGTGGAACGTGCTGTACGGCATATAGCAGGTATCAGAGGTATAACCAATCTCATTGTAGTCAAGCCTCTTCTGTCACCAACAGATCTGAAACAGCAGATCGAGAAGGAGCTTGTCCGCAATGCGGAGACGGATGCCAAGAATATCACGGTTGATGTGCAGGGTAGCAAGGTCATCCTCCGTGGGAAGGTGCGTTCCTATGCTGAGAAAAAGGCAACGGAGGAAGCAGCCTGGTCAGCGCCGGGTGTCAGCGAGGTTGATAACCGGATTGTGATCTCACTCCCGTAATTCTTGCTTTATTGCCTGCAAGCAGTGATCCCTTGACAAAGAGGGGAGTATTTTCTAACCAGTGAATCCTTTTGATGAACGGCGAGAGCAATGATGAAAGTTGTTATTTGAGGCAGTGCGACTCATGATGTGATAGTCGACCGGCCGCGCAAAGGAGGTTTTTGTAGCTCAAAGAAGAGAAAGACGTAGTCAAAGGAGATGTTTGGAACAGCTTCTCTTGCCAAATTTCTGAGCAATCCAGGTAGAGAGGTAGCACAGGTGTACCTCTCAGGTTAAGATGACCACTCAGAATAGTCAGGAAGTTGCGAGAGAAAAGCGTGTCTGCTATCGCAGCAGAATGACGACGAGGTCTTGCGCCACTCTCAAGTCTACGCATCTAAAATGGGAAGACAAGCCCATTCTAAATGCGCATGTTGTTTACTGGTGCAAGGCCCTGTCCAGGGACTGCGGCCTACATGACTGACTACCCGGAAGGTAGCTCCTGGAATATCCACCAAATCCTCTTCAAATTACGCTCACCCCATATCTCCACTTTTTGTTTTCAATGCTTCATACGATCTCCTTCCAGCAACGTTATGCCAGGATAGCATGATGAAATCTTTTCTAAACGGCACATCCCCCTGATGCGTCGACACCATCTGCAATAAGCTGTGATAGCTCTGTTAGAGGAACAGAGACGTTTGTGATGGAAATGGAAGGCCCGTCTGTTATCTTTCTCCTAAGAGGTAGATTCACTCGCTAGACTCCGTTTGGAGCAATTGGTGACGGGTATGATCTTCCACAGGAGTCATAGCAAATCCTGCGAATCACTCTACCAACGTCAGGTGGAAGTGATGCGGGAGATCAATGTAGCCCGGCTTCAAAACTCCAGTAGTAAACGGAAATGATATTAGATGGAAGTATCCGTAGCAACAGATACGATGTGCACGAGATAGATCTGCCTCTGGACGTATCCTCTAAGAGATCGTATCCGAAAGATCGGATGAGTGATTCTTGGAGAAAGATACTTCTGGTTTGTTTCTTGATGGCATCCTGCGAAATTAGAGGATGCCAGGAGGGTTTTATCATGAAAGTATGGACGCGTTGGCAAGACTGGGTAACAGTCGTATTAGGCGTAATCCTCTTTATCACGCCGTGGCTCTTTAGCACTACCACCACGGCATCCAGTGCCTGGAATGCCTGGATTGTAGGTGGCGTTGCAGTTATCCTGGCACTCATGTCGCTAGGCTTTCCCAACACTGAGGTCACTGAATGGGTCATGACTCTTGGGGGTATCTGGTTGTTCATTTCCCCCTGGGTTCTGGGATTTGCCACACTCGCTTCGGCAGCATGGGTGGCCTGGATTATTGGTATTCTGTTGATCATAGCATCCGGCTGGACCGTGCTAGAGGAACGCAGGCTCCACATGGGTGTTACAGCTTAAGGGGTGTGAAAGTTGCTCCGATGGTCCGGTGCGGAGATGGCACAAACTGCGCATCTCCGCATCACTTCTGAAAAAAGTCATACAAAACTCCGCACACGAAGGCTAAAAACTCACCATAGCACGAAAATACGGCTCTACTCATTCATCTTACCATATGCCTCTGTCAATCCCGGTTTGCCGGTGTGGGGCATATGGGCTTCAGTTCCAACAGCAGCAGGCAGGGTAAAAGAAAAGCAGCTGCCCTGTCCCGGCAGTCCTGCACTCTCAACCCAGATGTGTCCTCCCATAGATTCGACCAATTGTTTGCAGATGTAAAGTCCCAACCCTGTTCCTCGCACGGGACCCAACAGATCACGCTGAAGACGCACAAATTTGCCAAAGAGCAGCGGTAGTTCTTCAGGAGGAATTCCATCCCCATAGTCCTGTACACTTAGACAGACCTGAAGCAGAGGGGAGGACTGTGGAGGCTCACTTTGAGCAGAGAGGATTGTTGCACGCACTACAACTTCGCTGTGCACAGGAGTATACTTCAAAGCATTGGAGAGTAAATTGCGCAGGATTTGGCGTAGATAGAGTCTATCGGCTTGCACAGAGAGTTCCTCGGCGATCTCTAAGCGTAGGGGATGATCTTGCAGGTTGTGCGGCAGAAAGTGGGTGAGAACTTCAGTAACTACCTGATGAACTACTATTGAAGCTCCGCTGGGAGCCTGTCCTATCTCTCCCGTCCTGATCGTTTCCATCACATTATTGATCAACATCAGCAGTTCCTCCCCTCCATGCAATGCTTGCTTGATAAATTGGGTTTGTTGTGTGGAATCCAGTTGTCCTTGATAGTCTTGAAGTAATTCAAGATAGCCCAGGATCTCAGTTAGCGGCGTGCGTAACTCATGGTTGACATTGAGCAGGAACTGGTCCTTGAGATCATTCAAACGTCGCTGCTGTTCATAGGCACGCTCAATCTGACTGGCCTGCACCTCCAGTTGCAGATTGGCATCTCCTAACGAGAGATTTTTTATTTGCAGTTCCTGCTGCATGAGACGCAATTTCTGAGTATAGAAATGAATTTCGCGCAGAGAGAAAACCTGTCGCAAGACCACTTGCCCAAGGAGCATGGCCCCTCCCAGGTAAACCCCTTGTGCAAGAGAGCCATTGCGACCAACCAGCCAGACATAGGTTACCAGCACAATGACCGCTGGAACAAATGCTGAAGGTAGCAGGGCACGCCACAAAGGGGGAATATCTATCTGTGTGTTCCCGGAGGAGTTCTGCTCTTGCCTGCTCTCAGAAGGCACACTCTGGGAAGGGTAAGTGAAACGCATATAATAAGCTGAGATGATGAAAACAGCATAGGCAATGCTCCAGAAGATCAACTGTTGAGTTCCATTCGTAGCGCCAGATTGCACTAGACTGTTTTCATTGAAGCCATCCCCAATGAGCAGAAGTGCAATACCGAGCAATAGCACATATTTGGCAGGTCGTATATCGACATCACTGGAGCGTGAAGCAAGGATGAGTAAACTGAAGAGTAGCACCAGATCACAGAATAGGGTGCTTGCTCCTGACACCTTGCCCAACACAGGCTGCTGTCCATACAGGATGATCGGTCCCAGGAAAAAATACCAACTAAATATGAGGACGGCTGTCATGATCAGAATGCTGTCGAAGACAATGCGCAAAGATGCAGTTCGCGAAAGAGGGCGTGTTGGCAAAGAGAAAATCATACCCAATAATAGTGGATATTCGCCAATATAGAAAAGATCGGCCCAGGACCCAGCGATTGGGATATGATGGATGTTTTCAATGTAAGCCACTGCATGAGCAATAGATGCATCTAGGAACACAAAACCAAGCAAGAGAGGTCCACGTCGCTGGATAGCCCGCCTTGCCGGAATGCCATCAGATGGTGGAATATAAGCATGCGGCGGAAGCAAAAGACTGCAAAAACAACAAAACATTCCTAGAGAATCGCCAAAGGTATATTGGAGTATGTCCACCCCAAGGGTACCAGGAGGAAAGAACCGGTTTAATAGTTGGCTGACCAGGACATAGAGAATGATGGCAATGGTCGCCACACATACAAACCAGCACAAAGGAGCTAAGTATTTGGATACGTGTTTCATTGTATTTGTCGCTCCCCCAGAATACAGTTCTTAATATTGAGTGGATTTGGTAGCGGAACCATCAATCCTCTAAATTCTCTAACAACAAAATCTTTAGTCGCCACTGCCGGACAGATGATAGTTTGCATCGTTCACACAGAAAGAAGATGCAATTGCAGTCTACAGGGAGAGATGAGTATTGTCAATCTGCTCCTCTCGTCCCAATTAGCAGCGATGACAGCATTGTCATCGCTTTTTTATTTGCCAAAAAGGGGCCGGAGAACTTTCCTGATTATGAGTTATTTTTCGGGAAATACCACCCAAAGGTACTGCTCAAAGAGCTGTTTGGATATAAATTCTCAATGGCAGAGTACAATATCCACTCCTATAGATGTTCGCTAGCTCTGGTATATTCTTATTTCAAACAAAGACAATAAAAAATAGGAAGGATTATTTATGGAATACCGACTTTCTACGTTGTCGCCAGTTGATGCATTGCACGGAGCGCGATACCACCTGCTCAAGCAACTCAACATCCCGTCAAGCCAACAAGGACAGAGAGCTGATTGGCTGGCCTCTGATGCTCAATCGCCAGACAGCACCGTCCTGCTCCATCAGCTCTCGTTTCCTCTTCCCGCTTCTTCAGAAGAACAGCAAACAACCATCCAAACGATCACACAAGACTTAACAGAACTCGCAGAGCATCCTGGCTTTCTTCCCGTCATTGATGTGTTTCAAGAACGAGGAGAACACTACATTGTCCAGCCCTATCCTGAAGGTGAAAGTCTGGCATCCTTGCTCAAACAACAGGGTGGCACACTCCCAGAAGCTGAGGTTGCTGAATATGGACTCCAACTCTGTACCATGTTATCCCGGCTCGCTCAATCTCATCTCCTCTCCGTCAATAGTTTTCTCTCTCCTGAGACCATTCTCATCAGCTCTGACAAGCATCAGGTCTGGCTGCTCTCTTTCCCTGGCTTTTCATCGCAAGCTTCTCTGCTCAAGGATGCAGCCACTGCTGATCAGGCTCCTGAACAAATCGAATACTCTCCCTCGTCGGCTCTTTTCTCACTTGCCGCCACGTTACACCACGCTCTCACAGGGTATGATCCAGACGAGAAGTCGGCCTCTTCTTATCTGCTTGCTCGCCGTTTGAATCCGGCTGTGACTCCTCAGATGGAAGCTCTGCTGGCTCGTGTATTTCATTCATCACCATCACAACGTTTGACCGATCCTGTTCAGATGCAGCAAGAACTCTCCAGGCTGATCGCATCCTACCCTTCTTCCTCTACCGCTTCTACATCTTTGCCAGTTGAGAAGGAGCAAAAACACAGGGAGAGTCATCCGGCAGGGAGACGCAATCTTTGGATCACAGTTGGACTGAGCGCTGCTATCCTTCTTCTTCTTCTCGTTACTTTGTACCCATTACTTACCAGCCATTTCGCTTCTCCATCTGCCGATGCGGCACAACAAGCCCTTTACCAAAAGGCTTCACCAACGAACTCCAGATGGAGTTGCAAGCCTATCGGGCAAAGGGTATTGGCGTGAGCGATGGTCGCCTCGTCTTTGATAGTTATCCCGGTCGCACAAAAGCTGATATTGATCTCAAGCGACAAGCGGCCTCAGCACTCCAACAAGGAAACACCAGAAGTGCCCTGAACCTGCTGACACAGGCTGTCGCTGCGGACCCTGCAGACGGCGAAGCACAAATCTATAAGGAGAATGTTCGTATCCTTCTCAGTGGTGCCCCCTATATCACCATTGCTATTGGATTCCTCATCAATAATACTGAGCCTTATCTTGCCGCTGATCGTCCTAGTCTGGAAAGTGCGTTCCTGGCACAACATGAAATCAATACCAAAGGTCTTTTGCCTCATGGCCTGCAGTTGCGTCTCTTCATTGGTAATCCAGAATTGGGGAGTGGTGTGGCAATGGTAACACAATTCATTGCCAATCGTGTCGTGAAAGCCGGAAATCTGGATCGCATTGTCGCATTTGTTGGATGGCCTGCCAGTGGAGAAACCATCGATGCACGTGATATTTTCACAGCAGCACATATACCCTTTGTCTCGCAATTTGCTGCGAGTGTGAGTTTGAGTGGGAGCAGTCCCTATTTCTTCCGTGTCAATCCGACCGATGGTCAGCAAGGAACGACATTAGGAGATGTCGCTGTGCACCAACTGCATGCAACAAACGTTCTGGTTCTGCAAGATGCTACAGATCCCGCTAGCGTCTCCCTGACAAGGACTTTTAGCAGTTATCTCAAGTTAAACCATGTCACCGTTTTAAATGCCGGCTTCACCAAATTCGAAACAACGGTAGAAGATGATGAGCAGACAATCCTCTCCTCTGCAATGACCAGACGAGTCGACCTGATTTTTCTGGCGGGGTACAACAGTGATGGCGTTCGCTTAGCACACGCTCTGGGAGAAGTCTCCAGGGCAAATCCCACGAAGACGTTTCTGGCGAATCTCAAAATCCTCGGTGGTGCTGCTCTGGATTCAGATTTGCTCTTAGGAGATGGGAATGGCCCGGATGCGACTCTTGCGGCAAGCTACCCACAAGATATGCGGCGGCTCATATTTGCGGCCTTTGCTCACCCAGACGAGTGGACCTTCCTCCATGTCCCTCAGAAGCAGCAACCCGATTTCTTTGCCAATTGGTCAGATCTCTACCAACATGCTCTTCCTCGCGCAGAGAATGCCCTTGCTCCGCAAAATGAGAGTATCCTGACCTATGATGCCGTGCGGGTCATTGCTAATGCTGTCAGCTTCGTATCTGGCCCTCTGACTGGCCAATCGGTACGCGATGCTCTGGCATCTCTAGGACACAGGAACATTCCTGCATATCAGGGAGTCAGCGGACATATCTCTTTTGATGCTCAAGGTAACCCTCTTGACAAAGCTCAAGTTATCCTGGATATCGAACAGAGAAATGGGCAGAATATGATAGTTTTGCATCAGGTTGCTGGAAAGTTCTTCTAAATACAGCAGCAAGACATTCTTTTGCCCAATGGCAATCCTGGCTGAGGAGCTGCTCATTCTGAGGGAATGCAGAGGCAGTTTCAAACGCCATCAAGCCAGGATTGCCATTGGACTCCAAAAAACACTCAAATGCCTCTCCTGTCTCACCCAACCACTCCTCTGGTCTTTTAGGGATGAGGTGTTCCTACCCACATTCAGACAAAGAATTCCAAGAGGATTGCCCCCTTGGAATCTCACCCGAAGAAAGAGCATCAGGAAGAAAAGAGAGCCACCTATCAGGGATATCGTCATGACCACAAGCAAGCAATGGTACTACGCTTAGCTGTGCTTCGCTATGCTTAGATGTTGGTTGAGAAGATCAAGTATGACTGAGCCGCCGCAGTGCAATTGTTTGCGCCTTCGGCATTGTACATGTCATACCATCCCTGACTTGGACTATTGCCAGTGGGATACTCTGTCATGACGCCTCTAAAGTTAATAGGTCTACCTTCGTTGTTACAGGCCCAGATGCTTAGCTGTTCCCAATCCTGAGTAGCATCACCATTGTAGTAGATTTCGGGCAGAGGGTAGCTATCCGCAGCGCCAAAGGCCACGTACCATACCTGGTAGCTGGTCCAGTATCCGGGCGTGTCATCGCCGTAGTCGAAGAATAGACGTGAGGACGTGTTATTATACCCGTTTACGAAGTTGCTGCTCAAAGTGTAGTTGGCCCACTCCGTTTCGATATCATCAGCCCCATAGGCCCCAATCACGTTGTTGTAGCCACTACTGGCAATATAACTCTGCTCATTGTTCACCATGCTTCCCCAGGCTTGTCCGGCTGCATACCATGTTGAGCTTGTATTACTCAAAGCTGAGGGGTAGTTGCTGGTGCCAATACTAACCGCCAGATTCGTAGAAGATGTACGGCAGTTCCATGCGCCATAGACAAAGTTTGCTACAGCATGAAAGATTGCGTCATCTGAATCGAAATGACCGCCAAAGTCATTGGTGCCGTATCCACCGGAGTAACCGGGTTCACCAAAATCAAGGACCGCCAGCCCAACAGGCCCACGAGCCGCATCGCATCCCTGATTTTGCATCGTGGATATGCTCGTCGAAGATTCATAGTAGGAGACAGTATTTGCAGGGGCAGTCGCATATGGGCTGATTTTCGTCGAACTTCGGGGCAGAATTTGTACGTTGCCGTTTTTGGCTGGAGATGTGGTGTGTGTTGCTGCATGAGTCGTTGTTGGTATCAGTATTGCTGTACCAATCAGTATGCATAGGCAGGTGAGCAATCCTGTTATGCGAAAATAACGTTGCATGGGTATTGCTTTCCTTTCTTGTTCTTGTGCCTCGACTCCCAAAGGAAGCTGTGTTATGATCCCATACCGCTTGTCTATCGCTTTATCCCCATAGATGCCTGGAGAACCTTCCTGAATACATCAGGTTAAATCAAGAAGCTTGACTCCTTTCCGTTTTTGAAGGCGCGGCCAGTGCAAGTGGAGCTTTTACCCATTGCTATACCTTAAAACAAGAAAAACCAGGATATACATACTTCATCTGAAAGTGAATGCTATAGGCGTTATTGAAAGCCTATGAACTACATTCACTAAAAGTATGTATGGGAGAGGTGACTTCAGAAAATATCGTTCTAGGGGCTAGATGGGGGCTAGGAGCAAGACTACAATAAGACGTCATAATTGCATAATAAGTACTATTTTATTGTATAAAAATATTTAATTGCATTATTATTGGTAATAATACCTATTAAATGACATCGCATTTTCCTTGGAGAAATACAAATGTTCTCTATGATTTGGTGAATTAACCTGAAGTTGGAAACTGTAAGGAGGTCCGTGCAGTGACAATGGCCGGGAAAGCCACTCCGAACATGTATTTGAGGTGCGAACGTGAGCAACATGGTTGGTCAAGAGCGTATGTGGCTAAGCAGATTGGTTTAGCAGACCCCAAGACGGTGGGACGGTGGGAGCGAGGTATTTCGTCTCCCAATTCCCACTTTCGTCAAAAACTCTGCCAACTCTTTGAAAAGGAGGCCGATGAGTTGGGGTTGCTCCACACTAGTATGCGTAGTTCCTATGAACCGTCCGCTAACCAGTTTTCAAGTGATCAAATTTTTGCTCACTTGTATCCTCGAACTCCGTTGTATGACTTGGCGATTCCTCCTTCTGGACGAACAGCGTTTGTTGGTCGTACTGAACAGCTATATGATCTTAAACAGCGGTTGTGTGCCAGGAAGAGGTTTTCGTCGATGGCACTCTATGGGCTACCAGGTGTTGGCAAAACCTCATTAGTAACAGAACTGGTAGATGATCAGGATGTCCATACATATTTCCGTGATGGGATGCTGTGGGCCTCAATTGGACCGAAACCAGATCTGCCAGGGCTGCTGAGGAGATGGGGAACTCTGCTAGGTATTGTAGTAGACAGGGAAAAACTGGCAAGCACACAAGATTGGCTAGAAGCCATTCATACTGCTATTGGAAGGCTCCATCTGTTGTTGGTGATCGATGATGTCTGGGAGATTGAAGATGCCCTGAGTCTCAAAATAGGGGGATCTCATTGTACCTATCTGCTCACGACTCGCTTCCCTAAAATTGCTATACAGTTTGCAGGTAGAGAAGCCGTCAGGGTGTGTGAGTTGAGTGAGGAAGATGGTTTAACTTTACTGGCACAATTTGTTCCCAGTCTGGTAACCCATGAACCGGGCACGTTGCGAGCGCTGGTGCAGTCGGTGGGCGCACTTCCATTGATATTAACACTCATGGGCAAATATCTACATTTGCAAACCTACAATGGCCAGCCGCGCCGTCTACAGGCCGCACTTGATTATTTGCACTCTCCCGAAGAACGCTTACGTATTACGGAGCCACAAGCTCCGTTGGAACGTCATACAAATCTCCCTGCTGGTATCTCCTTATCTCTACAGGCTGTGATTGAGGCAAGTGATGCTGTGTTAGATGAGACAATGCGCTGTGCTTTCTATGCGCTTTCAGTTTTTCCCGCTAAACCCAATAGCTTTTCAGAAGAAGCCGCTTTGAAGGTTTGCGCAGCCTCTTGGGAAGTACTCGACAAACTCACCGATTTTGGTCTGCTTGAAAGCTGTGAGCCAGGTCGCTACACACTGCACCCCACCCTTACTGACTATGCGAGTACAAAACATCTCGATAGAACAGTTGAGGAACGCATGGTCGAGTACTTTGCCTGCTATATTCAGAAATATCAAACGGACGATGAGATGCAAGCTTTAGAGCAGCACAATGTGTTTGCAGCCTTACGGATCGCCCGTGATAGAGGAATACATTTTGTTGCCCAAAATAAGGAAGAGATCTTATTGCCCCCGGTTCCCATGGAAAACTGCTATATATCATGTAATCCTCGCGTTTGCAGAAGAGGGGTTAAGGCGTGAATCCCTCGTATGAACAGAGCCTGCATTCCCCGCTCATATGCTATTTGCAAAGCTGTTAGCACATTGCGTATCTCCTGCTCACAGAGTTGGCTGTCTCTTCCATGAGTTTCAATATACTCTACAAAATATTGGACCATCCGCTCACAGGCATGCGAATCACATTCTTGTGTCCGTGCATAATCGGCGATGGTTTGATGTAACGTATAGCGGTTTGTCTCATGGCATTCTAGCAGGCCTGTATCAATAAGTTGATCGAGAGGTTCGGTTGTTGTGGCCGCAACAAAAAGGGCCGCAGCTTCAGAGAAGGTGTTTGGCTTTGGTGGAAAAATAGACAAAGCTCTGAGCGTTTGGCGCGATAGATTATCCAGTACCTCTTCACTTCTGCCAATGATCGCCTGTAGTGAAAGGGGAGAACCATCAGGCAGACCTGGATAGTACTCTATCCCTCGCTGAGATTGCTTAAGAGTTAATCGTTGTTCTGGGTTGTGTAGCCGTGCAAGGGCGGTGCGCAAACGACGTTGTTGATGATATCTTGCCTGGATTAAGAGATCATTTCCTATTAGTGTGAGAGCCAGTGGTAGTCCTCCAACCGCTTGTACCAGCGCATTCGCTTCTGTTATGTTGATCCCTGCGGGTGTTATCCGGGTCAACAATGTGACCCCATCATCTGTACTCAATTCGGGAACGGGAATGGTGTTCTTGCCTGCAAAGCGTATTGCTACATCTGACAAACGCGTTGTGAGAACATAAGAGCAATTAGGGCCTCCGACTATAAAAGCCAGGGCAGCCTCGATGGTCCACACATCGTCAATGATCAGCAACATCCTACGCATGCCAATTGTCCTACGAAGTGCTCTGGCCCATGTGACATTATCGTTTGCTTCACTATCACGAATTCTAAGGAAATTTCCCCAGCGGCTAAGGAGTTCCAGCACATCTGGTTTTGAACCCAAACCAGACCAGAGGATACCATTGCAAAAGTGTTTCTGTATAGCAGGATCATTGACCAGCGCAATTGCCAGAGAGGTTTTTCCCACGCCAGGTAAACCATTTAGGGCAATGGATACTGCACCTTCATTTGCATATAATAGTTGCTTTATCCTCGCCAGTAGATCATCGCGTCCTACCAGTGGAAGTGGTGAAGAAGGAGGAATAGCGGGATCATAGCAGCTAGAGAGAGAAGTAGCAGGTACTGGAAGTCTCTCTCCTTTGATCAGGCCTAGAGCATTTGGGTTCTTACCAAAAATTGCACAGAGCTTTTGACGATAATTGGGACTGGGAAAAGCTGTCCCTTGTTCCCATCGGCTCACGAGAAAAGCTTGTGGTGCCTTGACCATATCTGCAATATCCTCGTTGTGACCACCCACATTCTTGACGGGCCCGTTTCAGGAGATGGTTGGGGGTCGCTTTCTTCTTTGCGTTGGCATCGTCTGTTGTAAAATTTCTCGTTTGGCTGATTTTTCGATGGAGCTACGAGTAACAGTTAAAAAGGGTGTTTTGCATTTATTGGTATATAAGAGCATTATAGCATAAAGTAGTTGGCAAAAAACGTCGCTAAAGCGGTTTGTGCCTGGTTATTTTGAGTTAGTCAGGTCGGGAGAAGTCTTCTTGCCACAGTTGGGGCAAGAAACCTCTTTTATAGAAAGCTGAGTTCCACATGAATGGCATTGCATAGCAGGTCCTCCCACTATTCCTCAAGAGTCTTCCCTCCAACAGGAGAGTTCAGACGCACACTCAAAGATATTTTTGTTGAGTATAGCATATTCTATTCCTTTTTGTCCTGCCGATTTGCCTGACTCTACCCTAGAGGTGAGACTGCTCAAAGATTTCTGTCACCAGCGTTTCATAGATTGTGGCTGTGCCAAGAGAGTCCCGTTGTTGTAGGTCTCTGCCAAAAACCCTGGGTTGCTCCCCTCATAGAAAACAACCCAGGGTTTTCGGCAGAACCGTCGTCGAGAGGGAATGGCCCTCTTTTATCATAGCTGACGAGATGGGGTCGGGAAATGTGTTCTGATGAGACAAAAACCTGATATCAGTCAGATGCAACTGGCAGCGTGAAGCAGAAGCAACTCCCTTGCCCTGGTATCCCTGTACTTTCTACCCAGATACTCCCGTCCATGGCCTCAACCAATTGTTTGCAGATATATAGCCCCAGACCAGTTCCTCGCACAGAACTCAACATATCACGCTTCAAGCGCACAAACTTTCCAAAGAGTAACGGTTGCTCTTCAGGAGGGATGCCAGGTCCAGAGTCCTGTACGCGAATGCATATCAGAAAGGAAGTTACAGCATAATTTTCATCTGCTTGCCTGGGGGTATAGGTCTCTGCAAGGATCATAATACAGAGAATCAGGCGGAGTGTACTTAAAGGCATTGGAAAGTAAGTTTCGAAGAATCTGGCGCATGTAGGGCAAGTGTCCGTAGATCTGGACAAAGTTTCAGGGATACTCAATTGAATGTGGTACTCTTGCTGTTGTCGGGGATCAAGATGGTCAAGCACTTCACGAACTGCCAGATGAACATTGATGCGATCTTTTTTCAAGGAGTGTGCGACGAATCCAACCTTGATTGTATCCATTACACTGCCGATGAGGAGTAGCAGGTCATCGCATCCACTCAGTGCTCGATCTATGAAGGTTGCTTGTAACTCATGAGTGAGGAGAGTTTGATGCTCGCGCAATAGTTCGAGATAGCCCTGGATTTCGGTGAGCGGAGTGCGTAACTCATGATTGACGTTCAGCAAAAATTGATCTTTGAGTTCGTTCAGGTGGTGTTGTTGTTCGTATGCCTGCTCTATCTGAGTAGCCTGTTTCTCTAGTTTTCTATTGGCCTCGATGAGTTCATGGTTTTTTGTGTACAGTTCTTGCTGCATCAACTCTAGTTTCTTGCTGTAAGTAAGTGTCTCACGGACGGAAACGATCTGTCGCAAGACGATTCCTCCAATGAACAAACCACTTCCCAGATAGGTACCACTGGCCTGTGGTTTATCTTTGCCTACAAGCCAGACATAGGTAGCCAGCGCAATAACCGCAGCCACTGTGACAAAAGGCAGCAATGAGCGCCAGATGGATGGTGTATCAGTCTGCACCTTCTTGGAGAACTCCTGCTTGGATGCAACCCTTCCTGGTTGACTCATCTCGTAACTTGCGAAACGCATGAAATAGGTGGAGAGAATGAAGGTAATATAGGCGAGGGAGTTAAGGATGTTCTGTGGGTCCCTGAGCGAGGGGCTGTTCTGTACGAGAGCACATTCGTAAAGACTATCTCCAATGATCATGAAGACTATCCCCAGTAATACGAGAGAATGTGTTGAGTGCAAGGTTATGCCGTTGGAGCGAAACATCAGATTTAGGATGCAGAAGAACAGAACCAGGTCTCCACATGGATAAATCGTATAGACAATTCGAGCCAGAGGCGTCAAGGAACCCTGTAACAGGATAGGTCCAAGGAGAAAGTACCAACTAAATGTGACAACGGCGGTCATAACCAGAACGCTGTCAAGAAGAATACGCATCGACATAGTTTTAGAGAGAGGGGATGCAGGCAGGGAGAGAAGTATACTAAATAGCAGTGGATATTGACAGAGATAGAAAACATCACCTAACCCTGGGATGCTAGAGGTATTAAAACACTCTGCAAGGGCAACGATCAAGAACATTGTACCAAACAAGAGAGGCCCACGCCGCCCAATGGGGTAAGTTTTAGAAAGGGATGTTTGAGAAGAGGCACGAGGATGCCGTGGGAAGAGCAAACTGCAGAAGCAACAGAGTGCTGCTAGTAACATACCAAAGGCTTTGGAAATTCTCTCAAAGAAACTCACAGGGATGACCGAGATAAAAAGAAGATTGGCCAATGCATACAGAATGAATGCGACAACTGCTACACAGATAAACCAGTAGAAGGGAGTCAAAAGCTTGTGTATACGCTTCATGAGTTTTTCTCAATTTCAGTCTGTTCCGTGTATTATCGCAATAGCGACAGAAGTTGTTTTTCCTGGGAACAGAGTGTTCATTCACATTGAAATTACTTGAGACACAGATGCAAATAGATGCTTTTGGGCAGTATAACATACATATATATCTCTGTCACGTAAACCTATTTTAGGATTTTAGGGGTGAGCGTCATTTTTTCGAGAAAAGAGGTTTACTCCAAGGATGAGGAGCAGAAGGACGAGGGGGCGTTCTGGAAGCGTGAAGAGGAGGAAGAGCAGCGGGATCAGGAAAAGGAGACGCGAAGCGGATTTTCAAAAGCAGGACGAATTTGAGCGTGTACATAAGAACACTTACGAACAACTTGTATGATTTTTTGGATGACCTTTGAGCTTAGAGCGGCGCCCAAACTACCTTGTTTTATGTGCATGTGATACAATAAATATCAAACTTATTGAGTCGTAGCCTCGCACGTAACTACACTGAATGGGTTCCACGAGAAAGTACGATATCAGGTATGAATACATATGAGAGCGATGCACAGACCATGGATGCTTACTCCCATGTGGTCACTACAGCGGCAGAGCGTGTTGGGCCAGCAGTTGTACGTATTGATATAGAGCGTGAAGGGGGGCGTTCTAGACAGTATGCTCCCTCTGGAGGACTGGGTTCAGGTTTCATTTTTGCCTCTGATGGTCAAATACTTACGAATGCCCATGTTATTGAACGTGCTCGCCGTATTCAGGTCACCCTTGCGGATGGACGTAAGTTTGATGCTGGTCTGGTTGGGAGTGATCCAGATGTTGACGTTGCTGTGTTGCGTATCGGTGTAGATCGTTTGCCCGTTGCAGAACTGGGACGGACACCCCTGCGTGTGGGGCAATTAGTTATTGCGGTAGGCAATCCCTATGGCTTGAACTGGACTGTCACCGCTGGTGTCATCAGTGCACTGGGGCGGACCCTGGAGGTTCCAGGTATACAAAAGATGACCAACCTGATTCAAACGGATACATCAATTAATCCTGGTAACTCTGGTGGGCCACTGGTCGATAGTGCAGGACGTGTGGTTGGTATTACAACAGCTATGATGCCGATGGCCCAGGGATTAGGTTTCTCCGTTCCATTGGATACGGTAAAATCGGTTGTTGCACGAGTTAGTCAGAAGCCCGGTTCCGCACCAACGGGCCTCTCATTGGGTGTGGGGGGAATGCGTGTAAAGTTGGATGCTACACTGCAACGCAGTTTCAATCTTACACAACAGTTTGGGATGGAGTTACTAGAGATTCGTCCTGGAGGGTCCTGCTGATCAGGCTGAACTGAAACGTCTGGATGTGATTATTGCTGCTGCCGGAGATCCTGTCACAGAACCTCGTGATCTGCAACGGATTGTGCGTCGTCATCAGGCAGGAGAGAAAATTGTCATTAGCTTCTTAAGAGGTGGCAAACTGCGCAAAGTTACGGTCGTGCTCTAAACTGCCGTGAAGTTTGGTGTATGTTTGAAGCTTTGCTGTTCATTGATTGGCCTGCTGAAATGTGATACAACGTTTAAGCAGGTCAATTATTTTTTTGTCAAAGAAAGAGGTTCCTTGTTGATATCACCACTACCTGAGAGGATGCATACACGCTTCACCGCGCTTGTTGATATCCGCTATCCTATTGTGCAAGGGGGTCTGGCCCATCTCTCGTTTGCTGAACTGGCGGCAGCTGTCTCCAACGCTGGAGGTTTGGGGCAAATCGGCTGTGCCTGTTTTGCCACACCCGAAGAACTGCGTGCGGATATTCAGAAAGCGAAGCGCTTAACCAGTCAGCCTTTTGGAGTCAATTTCCCTATCGGACATGTTCCCCTGGAGGCCTTTGTCGATGCTGCGTTAGCTGAGGAGCCAGCCGTAATTAGCATTACCGGAGGCAATCCCGAATCGCTGTTGCGACGTATTCAGCAGAGCGGAGTGGCAGTGCATACGATGGTTCTGGTGGCGGGAGTACGTGCAGCGCAGAAAGCGGAAGCTTTGGGTGCTGATGCTGTGATCGCAGTGGGGTTTGAAGGAGGAGGACACCTGGGGCGAGATGATATTGGAACAATGGTCTTGACACCGCGCATTGTCGATTCGGTCAAAATCCCCGTTTTAGCAAGTGGTGGTATTGCTGATGGGCGTGGGTTGGCTGCGGCCCTGGCTCTAGGTGCGGAGGGCGTAGAGTTAGGAACACGCTTTGTGGCAGTGAGTGAAAGCAATGCACACCCTGCCTATCAACAGGCGCTGGTGGAAGCTAAAGAAACAGACACCGTCATTATTGAGCGTGCCATTGGACGGCCCGCCCGTGCCTTGAAGGGGCCGTTTGTCGAAAAAATCTTGCAATTGGAGGATAAGTTGGAGAAAACAGGGGCACCTCCCGATGAACGTTTGCACCGTCTATTACCTTATATGCTTAGACATATGAACACACGTGCCTCTCTTGAGGGAGAGCTAGATGAAGGTTTTGTCTGGGCTGGGCAAGTCGTTGGTCTGATCAATGATATACCAGCGGCAAAAGAGCTGATCGAACGTATGGTAGGGGAGGCCAGAGAGAGTACGCAACGGATGCAAGGCTTGTTTTGAGGAGGTTGCTCTTCAAGATCTTTTCGAGAGTATTTCTTTTGGAGATACGATATCCCGGCTTTGCCAGGAGGACCTGTGGTCTCCTGGCTCTCCGCTATTTCTTGCTGGCGTAGATGTGACTTATTGATTAGTTGCCAGGAATTCTCCCACTTCTGCCAGGGCGGCCATGGCGCGACAGGTAATTTCTATAGACTCGTAGTATGGGATACTCTCTTCGTGCAACAGACGTAGCGCAGGAATATCGTGGCGTGCATAGATGGTCTGTACAAGTACTGGCTTCTTGTACTGGCGTATAAGTTGGCCCAGAGCTTGTGCTGCTGCTTCCTCGCGTCTGCCGAACTCCTCTGAGAGCAACCAGCGGTATCCTCCAAAGAGTCCCGTAATGATCACCCCATCAACTTCAGGATCTTTGAGACACACCTCTGCTAAATGTGCAAATGACAGTGGATCTTCGTCGGCAGCTCCTGCTACGTCAACAGGGTTAGTCGCAGTAGCACGGGTAGGCATGAGGGCACGTAGACCTTGTTGGGTTTTCTCGCTGAGGATGGGAATTGTAAGCCTGTACGTATGGCTGCATCACCTGTTGCAATAACACTGCCCCCACCATCGCCAACAATGGCGATACGGCGTCCCCCTTTGGGAGTAGGTGGCTGCATGGCCAGAGCTTGAGCAACGGGAAAGAGTTCGTCTGAGCGCAGGACGCGAACGACACCACTTCCAAGCAGACTTGTATCATTATCAGGTCGTACAGTTGCTAATGAACCAGTATGGGCGAGTGCGGCGCGTACTCCTACCTCGGTTGCTCCACTCAACAAAATAACTGTGGGTTTGTAGCATCCGCGCGTGTGCATTTGCCTGGTCGTCTGACGTAAGGTTGCTTCCTGGATAGCCTCAACATAGCCGGCGATGACGGTAGTTTGCGGGTCATCGGCCAGGTATTGCATGCATTCGGGGAATGTGATATCAACGGCATTTCCCAGGCTTAAAAAGGTAGTGAAGCCAAGTCCATCAAGATGTGCCTGAGCAAAAAAGTACATGCCGAGGTTCCCGCTTTGTGATACCAGGCCAATAGGGCCTACTGGTAGAGGGAAGACCATTCCTAGTGCGTTAAGCTGAGATCGGTGAACATACAGGCCCATACAGTTGCTACCGATGATACGGATGCCATGTTCACGACAGCGTGCCACCATTTGCAGTTCTATTTCGCGACCTGCTGATCCTGTCTCACTGAAGCCAGCAGTGATAATCACAATACCCTTGACGCTATGAGCTATGCAATCCTCAATCGCTTGTGCTACATGATTATATGAGGTTGCAATGATTGCCAGATCAACGTGTGAGGGAACTTCGTGCAGACTGTGATAGGTAGCGTGGCCCAATATCTCAGAAACTAATGGGTTAATGAGATAAATATCACCAGGAAAACCTCCGGTGATAAGTTGTTTAGCTGCAACATGCCCCCATTTATGCGGAGCACGCGATGCGCCCAGTATAGCAACTGAGCGCGGCTGAAGTACCTCTTCTAGTGTGTAAGGGGTAATACTCATTCACTCTCCTCATCATTGTCCGTGTTTTGTTGACTATGACCATTCTCACGTTGCTTGCGTAACAGTTCTTCAACACCACGGATCAAAGTATCTGCACTTGGTAGGGGACCAGTACCTTCTACTACATCAGGATTGGGGATCTCGTCATCATCGTCGTCATCTTCCTCCATTCGCTCTGCGATTTGCTCTTCTAGTTTGCGTACGTAAGCACTGGCCTCCGGGTCCCGTGCTACCAGGGCTGTAATTTGTTCCTCGAAGCGAAGTGCGTCTGATTGGATATCGCTCAAATCCAATCCAAAGGATAGGTAGGTGTTCAAATAGGTGAGCAAGGCCGCCGTCACTTTAATATTGGGTGTTGCTGCCAGGTAGTGAGGAGCCGCAGCCCAGAGACTTGCTGAGGGGATATGAGCGCGTCGGCAAGCATCATGTAAAACACCAATCATGCCTGTTGGCCCCTCATAGCGTGAGCTATGAATATCCATCTCACGTAACCGTTCCATGATGTCTATACCGGTCGACATACCAGAGATAGGAACGGCCATAGAATGAGGAACATCGGCCAGTAGTGCTCCGAGGAACACAACCTCCGAAGTCTGGAAATGCTTACACACTTCGAGAAAAGCCTTGCTAAATGTCTTCCACTTTAGTTGTGGCTCTACACCAATAAAAAGAATCACGTCCCGATTAAGTTCGGTTGCAATGTGAGCCGAGAACTGATTAGTAGGCCAGATAATGGTACGTTGTATTCCATCAACAAATTTAATTGTGGGCCTCGTCTCCGTAAAGACAAAAAACTCTTCTGAGTCGATTTCCGCGATTCGTAGCGGATTCCATCGGTCAGCCAAAAATTTTATCGCTGTCGTTGCCGAATCAGCTGCGTCGTTCCATCCCCCAAAGGCAACGACAACAATAGGGTCTCGCAATATCGGTTGATTATAGTATTGTATCAGTGACATCTTTATACCTCTTTATCCGCCTGGTTCTATGTTCCCCCCAGCAAATACATGGTACCATTCTATCATGTCTGAGAAGAGGGAGAGACGGGTGATGGGGCACTATATACTTCTTATAGCCACGATAATATTGACGCAGGCTCTTCTCAACGTCTATACTTCTCGCTATGGAGATTACAGATATTACAGTTATTTATCAAGATCATCATCAGATCATCATCAATAAACCTGCCGGGATGGTGGTTCATCCCACGTATAAACATGTAGATGGCACCATGTGGGACGCAGTGCTTGTCTATCTGAGCCAGCAAGAAGAAGAGAGCTGGCAACCTCCGGAATTACCTGATGAGCCAGCCTGGATATATGCCCCTCTGCAAGTACAAGAGATGTTGCGTGCAAAACGGCGAGAGCGCCTTTGGAAAGAAGATGGCCTGTTACCGCGTCCCTGTTTGCTCCACCGTCTGGATAAAGACACGTCGGGCGTTGTTGCGTTAGCACGTACAGAGCGTTCCCGCCGTCACATCGTCCGGCAGTTTCATGATCATACTATTGAGAAGCGTTACCTGGCTGTTGTACAAAAGGGTGCTCCAGACTGGGCACGACCACATACATCCTTTACTGTGACGAGACGCAATAGTGAGAGGAACGAGAGCCAGGGAAGCAGCGCGCTGGTTCTTAACGATGAACTTATACTTAATGGTCCCCTTATGCGTGATCCTCAGGAACGTCGCCGTTGCGTTGTTGGTCATGATGGGCAAAGTGCCATTACGGTTGTTAAGGTGCTTGCTGTTGAGAACGAATTTGCATTGTTGGATGTGCGTCCAGTGACCGGGCGTACTCACCAGATACGTGCGCACCTTGCTGCTTTGGGTTATGCTATTGTGGGAGATCAAGTTTATGCGCCATTGGCTGAAAAGGATACACCAGGTGCCATTCTTGGACGTCAATTTCTCCATGCGTATAGTCTTACATTGCGTTGCTATCCAGAGAATGACTTATGCACCTTTGTGGCCCCGTTAGCGAAAGATTTAGCCTTATGGCTAGAAGGCTATTGTCCTGTTCTGTGTCACCTGGATCTTGAGATTGCTACTTGATTTTATAATTGTCTGAAAGGGATGAGTTTCTTGCCCCTTTTGTTGAAAGGACGTTTACCATGCAAGTACAACAATATCCACTTAATACTGGAGTCCTTGCAAACCTCAATGAAGTGGAGAAGAAAAAACGACTTGATGCGATGGTGAAGATCTGGCAGAGTGATACTGAGCGTCGTCTTGAGCGCGAGGGATATCGCTCTTTTATTACGACTATGGGGTTGGATGAATACCGTTACTCAGTCTGGCTGCGTTTTCCTGAATGGGAGCGTTCGGCCGTTGTCGGGCAGATTGTCTCATTGGGGCGTTCGCCAAGTGGTGCGCCGGAGGACCCAACTCTGTTTAGTGTCTGGCGACGTGATCCACTCTTGAAAATGATGCCCGATTGGAAGATTCAGCTTCCCAATGAGACTGTCTTTAACATTGCTGTACGTCTCACGCCTGCCAGGTTTAGGTGAAGGCAGTAAATGGGCTGTTGTAATGCCAAAAGAGATGATTCCTCGCTACAAGCCAGGCTGGCCAACACAACGAGCGTGGGTTTCATGGACACGTTCGTTTGACTGGCTCCCGGTGGCCGTTGGTTTTATACGGGCAATGCTTGGGTAGTGGTTCAGAAATGTATTAAATCATCTATTGCCTATTTTACTCCGCGAATAAAGCGAACGGTGACCGTGCCAATCACACAGTAGACTATAGCCATGATGAAGAGTATCTGGTAGCCCAGCACCGGATTGCCAGCGTGAGCAAATGAGTCGCGGATAGGTCCTCCCAGCGCCGGAGCAATCACCTGGGGTAACGAGAGAGCGACGTTCCAGACGCCCATATCGCGTGCAGAGTTCTTATTAGAAGGCAGCACATCGGCGACCAGTGCCCAGTCAACGCTCTGATAGGCACCGTAGCCCAGGCCAAAGATCGCACCAGCTGCAATGACAATGGTAAATGAATGGGTGATAACAAAAGTTACACCCACAAGCGCCATCATAAAACCAGAGATATAGACCAGGCGTTTGCGCCCAAAACGATCCGAGAGCCAACCAGCAGCAAAGGAGCTGATTAGACTGGTGATAGAAACCAGGATGACGAATTTGGTAGTGGCTTGCTCAGGATTTGCAACTCCAACGGCGTCCTGCATATAGTACTGCAGGAATGTCTGAATGGTATAGATACCCAACATCATCATCAGACGAGTGGCTAAAACCCAGGCAAAATCGGGGTCGCGGCGTGGGTTAAAATCGAAGAGGCGCATGATGCCCACCGCGGCCAGCATCTCCAGTATAACCTGCTGAACATTGCTGTTGAATTGGAAACCTGTGATATGCAGCTCGTTCCAGAACGCCATGATGCCCCAGGCCAGTACAATCGCGGACGTCGTTCCAACAAGCGTAGTCAGCAGCGAACGTGTGAGCCAGGGCCGTCTTTTTTCACTCTGGACTTCTCCGGGCGCAATAACCTGTTCAGCAACCTGCCTGTGCTCACGCACAGAAAAGATTGTGACCAGCATCAAAATGATCATTATTGCCATAATAATTCCGTAGGCAAGCTGGACGCCTTGCTGGTAGATCGGGAGAGGTTTGGATGAATCGACAAGTATCCCTGCAACAACAACGCCGCCAATATAGCCGCCGATCCCCAACAACCCGAGCATTCCAGAGGTCAGGCCACGCTGCTCAGGGAGAACCATATCGGGCAGCAGAGCATGGAAGGGAGCCAGAGCCGCGTTGCTAGAGAATTGCACCAGGATGTAGCCCAACAGAAGAGTGGGTATGTCGTGGGCGTTTGCCATCCAAACCAGGCAGCCCACATTGACCAGCGTTCCCACCAGGATATAGGGACGGCGGCGGCCCCAGGCAGCGAGTCGGCCATGCATACGATCGCTTAACCAGCCAAACATCGGATTAGCAAAAAGCGCGACAAAAGCGCCAGGTACCAGTACAAAAGCCAGGGCAGTGCCCTTATTCAGATTACCCACGATTCTGGCTACCTGACTGGGAAGAATAATCGTGCCAAGAGCAGCCCAGTGAAAATTGAAAGCGAATGCGAGGATACTGATTGCCAGAATCTGTGTCCAGCGCAGCCGAGGAAGGTCGATTGCTAGATGCTGGAGAGAGATATCACCTGTGTCTTTCTGGTTTAAGGTGGCCATAAAACGTCCTTACCTTTCTCTAAGAAGCCTGTTTGAAAAGACCAGATGTTAGCCGGAGCTGAGAAGCTTTGACACTGACAGGAAGGACTTCGTTCGCAAGGAGGCGTACATGAGATTTATTGCTCATTTGAGCTTATTCAGCCAGACGAGCAGATGTTATGTCCGTGCCACATAAGCATCAGAAAATGCTATGATCTGTCCGAGCCTCTTTTTAAGAGTAGCCATCTGTGAGAGATCTGTCAAGAGAAATCGGATTTTTCCTTGAAAAGAGGCTTTTATTACGACAACAGATATGATATACTCAGCCTCATGAGCGAACATTCTTTCCCACTCGTATCGTTCTACAAAGGCTGGGATGGTTACCAGCAACATCTGGTCCATGTGCTGGCCCCCTTTCGACCGATCAGCTGGCTCTGCATGCAGCACCACACCTGCGTTCTGTTGGCATCATTGCAACACATATCATTGGTGCGCGTGCCAGATGGCTATATTACGTGCTGAGAGAGGGGGACGAGAGCTTCGTCTCACTCGGGACATGGGACAGTCCAGGTCAGCCCGCCCGATCCGCAGCCGAGCTGATCAGTGGACTAGAAACGACCTGGCAGGTGATCCAGGATGCTCTTCATCGTTGGACGATTGCCGATTTGGAGGAGATTTTTCATGATACTGACGACAATGGTGAGGAAGAAGCCTTGACGCGCCAATGGGTCATCTGGCATCTGATCGAACATGATCTGCACCATGGCGGTGAGATCTCGTTCGCACTTGGTATACATGGTCTGGCTGCCATCAACCTGTAATCTTACATCCGTTCAAGCTGCCATCTATCAGCCATATTTGTTCTCATCTCCTGACGAAGTGAGAGCAAGTATGGCTGATCAACGGAGGACCACTAGATATTCGTTGTGTACTTCATAGTGGCTCGATCAGCTTTGGAACAAGCGCTTGAACCAAGTGCATTGTACATGACACTAAAGGCTGCTGCAGGACTGTTCGTGCCACTTACTGCCTCTGCCATGGCACCAGCAAATCGCAGTTTCCTGCCGGCGCTACAATTTGAATTGGCGATGACTTCCCAATCCAGTGTGGCATCAGCATTGAAATAGATTTCGGGCAGCGCTTCCTCCTGGGGACCAGCTCCGGAGGAGACATACCAGATATCGAACTCACTCCAAAACCCCTGTGTGCCATCGCCATAGTCGACTAACGATTGTTTGGTCGCGCTGTTATAGCCCTTAACAAAGTTACTGGCGGCTGCAAAGCTGCTCCATTCCACCTCTATATCGTCCGCACCAACGACAGCCACAGCGCTGGTGTATTTACTGGTGGTGACATAGCTCTCAGCGCTATTGACCATCTTGGCCCAGGCCACACCGGCGGCAGACGTGACGGAACTCCCAAAGTTGCTTGTTCCGATGGCCACTGTGACAAGATGGGCCGTCTTAGGCCGACACTGCCAGGCTCCCAGAGCAAAGTTTGCGGCAGCATGGAAGATAGTGTTATCTGAGAGGGCACCGTTTGCAAAGTCGATGGTTCCATAATTTCCACCGCCCAGAGAGGCCGGTTCACCAAAGTCCAGTACTACTAAGCCTGCCGCACCCTTCGAGGCACTGCATCCTTGATTATGCAAGGTCGTAGGGTTAGCTGAGTTTTCATAATAAGATACTGTTGATCTTGGTGCTGTGACATTGGGCTGGGTACTGGCCGCGTGAGCTGAGCGCCCTATCAGGAGGGTAGCCGTTCCGGTCGCTCCCAAAAACAGCAATGCGCAGAGTACCCCAAAAGTATCCGCTTGCGCCCTGAGAATCGAAGGGAAGAAGATTGTGTCATAGTATACATCTCCAAATTCTCTATGCCTGTACGCTCACTTACACTTCCTGCCGTCAGATGATCGTTAACTTCTCTAATCACCTGGTTTCAACATCTTTTTGCAGAGATAGGTGTACATGAGAACCACATCAACAGCGCGGAAAGACAACCGCGCTAGAGTCCCAACAAGGTATCAACAAAATTAGATGCAATATATTTGAATATTTGTATTTGCTGAACCTCTGGAGATGAGTCTACACGTTTCTATTCACCGTTCAGGTGTGAATCTGACAAGTAGCTCTTAATACGAGGATCTGAATAGTACTTTTGGAGTGAATTCGGAGAGAACTGAATGGTGAAAGGGGCTAAATCGTGAATATATTGATGGGATTGTATCAAAGTTGTTTATCTTGTTTTAATAAGGAGCATTGTGTGTGGATGCGACTAAATCCGCTCCTTTTGGAGACCTCTTGAAAGCCTTGCGCAAGCAAAAACACGTTAACCAGAGGGTACTTTCGGCGAGACTGGGGGTCCATTACAACACAGTCAGTAAATGGGAACGGGGGATGTGTCTGCCTGATAGCAAAGGAATGGTCCTTGAACTGGCGAAAGAGCTTTGTCTCGATGAGCATGAAACTCGACTCTTGTTGGAAGCCAGTCTGACCGCCGTCTCTCCCTACTGGTTTGTTCCCTACCTGCGTAATCCTTTCTTCACCGGACGCGAGAAGATCCTGGAAGCCCTGCATGCGCGTCTTGGCATCAATCAAATAGGCACACTTGTTCCGCCCTATGCCTTGCATGGACTGGGAGGCATCGGCAAAACGCAGATAGCTCTGGAGTATGCCTACTGCAATGCACTGGAGTACAGCGCCATCTTCTGGCTCAGGGCAGAAACCGTCGAAAGCGTCATGTTCAGTATGCGGGGTATTGCCGAGGTATTACAATTGCCAGGGCGAGACGACAAGGACCAGGAACGAGTTGTTGCAGCAGTGTTACGGTGGCTGAGCAGCCACCATCAGTGGTTACTGATCTGGGATGACCTGGAAGATCTGAACCTGCTGCAACGCTTTCTGCCCTCTGCCCGGCAGGGAGCGATCTTGCTCACCACTCGCCAACAGGCACTTGGCTTATTTGCACGAGGAATAAACCTGTTACCAATGGAGCAAGAGGAAGGGATGCGGTTCTTGTTGCGCCGTTCCAAAATGCTGGAACCAGAGGTGACAAGCGAGCAGATGCAGCAATTTGCAGGGAGTATGCCTATCAAGTATGCCACAGCTGCGGAACTTGTAACGGCCATGGGGGGACTGCCCCTGGCTCTGGATCAGGCAGGAGCTTATATTGAAGAAACAGGATGCAGTCTCTCAGCCTATCTTCAACGTTACAAGCGGCGGCGTGCGCACTTGCTGGATCGACGTGGACTGCGAGGAGGGAATCATCCGCACTCGGTGGCAACTACTTTCAGGTTGGCGAGTGAGCAAATGGAACAGGAGCAGCCAGCGGCAGCCTTGTTAAAGGTGTGTGCGTTTCTGCATGCGGAAGCCATTCCCGAGGAACTGTTTATCACAGGAGCTGTGCACCTGGGGCCGGAGTTGGCACCCCTGGCAGACAATTCTTCCCGATTTGATCAGGCGATTATTGTTCTACGGAGCCTCTCGCTGGTGCAGCGCCAGGCAGAAACCGGCACACTCTCCCTCCACCGCCTGATGCAAGCCGTACTGCGCGAGCAGATGAGCGAGCAGGAACAAATGCTATGGCTAAAGCGAGTGATCAACGCGCTTAATGTGGTGTTTCCTCAAGTCATTCACGAAGTCTGGGGGCAATGTGAGCGTCTCCTGCCGCATGCACTGGCGGTTACAGCCTTCATACCGGATCAGGCAGGCAACCAGGAGGTCGTTGAGGTGTTGCGGAAAGCAGCTGCCTACCTGCGGGCACGTGCTCAGCATCAGCAGGCAGAGCCGCTTTATCAGCGAGCCTTAAGTATTGGAGAGCGGGTGTTGGGACCAGCGCACCCCGATGTGGCTTTTTCGCTCAATGGTCTGGCGCTCCTCTATGCGGAGCAGGGAAAGTATGAGCAGGCAGAGCCGCTCTATCAGCGGGCCTTGAGCATTGGAGAGCAGGTGCTGGGACCAGCACACTTCGATGTGGCCCAATTGCTTAATGGCCTGGCAACGCTCTATTGGAGGCAAGGAAAATACGAGCAAGCCAAGCCGTTGTATGAGCAAGCTTTGCATATCCGAGAAGAAGCGCTTGGAGCGGAGCATCCTGAGACAACAGATCTGCTCAACGGTCTGGCGTTCCTTTACATGGAACAGGGAAAGGATGAGCAAGCCAGACTGTTGTGCTGGCGGACCTTGCATATTTGGAAACGGGCGCTGGAAGCAAATTATCCCGATCTGGCCTATCCACTCAACAATCGGGCGGAACAGGGGAAAGAGGGGCAAGCCTTGTATATTTGGGAGCATGTGGGAGCGCAGTATCCTCATGTAGCTTACCCACTTTACGGTCTGGCAATTCTCTATGCCAGGGAAGGAAAAGACGAGCAAGCCGCATCGTTCTATAAGTGTGCGCTGCATATTAGGGAACAGGCAATGGGACCTGAACATCCCGATCTGGCCTATGGGCTGAGCGGATTGGCAAATCTTTACCTGAAACAAAGGAAATACGAACAGGCTGAAGCGCTGTATCGGCGAGCCTTGCATATTCGAGAACAACATCTTGGTCTACATCATCCTGAGACAGCACAAACACTGCATGATCTAGCCATCTTCTATCGGTTACAGGGTAATGTGAGTGAGGCACTCTCCCTCGTTGAACGTGCGTTGCAGAGCTATCTCGGATGGGAGAAGCTCACCCAAATACAGTCGCCGCACGAACTCTCTACACTCAGTTGACCCAGGAACAGACGTATCTTGAGCAGGGAAAGCAAAATCAGCAGTCAGAGTTTGTATCGAGTTCTGACAAACTGCTACGCTGGTAAGCGGGATAGATAGTATCTCAAAGCACGCTGAGTCAAAATAGGAATGGGGCGTCTCCAGGAGGTGCCCCATTCCTATTTTGACTCAGCGTGCTTATATTTTTGTTGATGGTGGAGTTATCGTTGTTGTTACTGGCGGGACCACGCGTGGAGTCCGGTTACGCAAGTACCACTTTCTTGCAAACCAGATGACAACAATGAGAAGGATGATGTAAACACTGAAGGCCAGGAGCCAGATCAAAAAGCTTGCCAGACTTTGTCCAAAGGCGAGCGAAGCTGCAAATGCATCATGGAATATTTGACCAGCACTCCATCCGGTCGGCGCCGGTGGTGGCGGTACTGTTTCTATTGGTTGCAAGCTGATGGTGACAGTATAGAACGTAACCTGACTGGTGAGTGAATTGAGGTGTGCTTCAATCGTCTCGATCTGCCCTTCAATATCGGTCAGTTTCTGCTCAATAGTCAGGATATCACCCAGATTTTGTGCATTGCTCATGAGTGTCTGTAAGCGTTGCTGCTCACCGCGCAGATTTTTTAGACGCGATTGTGTATCAACATAGTCATTGGTGACATCCTGCACAGACTCAGTCTCACTCAGAAGCCGTCCCCCATGATCTTCTGCGTAATTACTCAGGTAGTGCTGAATTTGTGGGTAGATAGATGCCTGTACCGAGAAAGCCAGAGTGACGTTGTAAAGATTGTTTGCTGCTGGTTCGTAGTCAAGACCTGCTGATGATGACTGCGGGTCGGTGGTACTGATCCAGGTTTGCAGATCGTTTGCCACATTTCTGGTGTCTTTTACTGCCAGATTGACTTTGAGATTCTTAATCAGATATTGTGGACCAATCAAAGTTGGCGTAGTTGTTGTGTCTTTGTTTTGTCCAGATGTCGAAGAAGAACCAGCGCTCATACTCGTTGAGCCTACGCTCCTTTGCGGAACATTGGCCGGCATTGAAGAACTGTTGGTATCTGCTACCGATGGTCCTGCTGTACTACCACAGGCTGCAAGAAGTATTGACAGTAGAACAAGGATTACTAGACAGAGAGTGTGCCACCTGTGATTGTTTGATGTATGCGGCATAGATAAACTCCTTTGAATAAGGCCAATGTGGGCCGATAGAGGTGCCCATTGCTTTCATTAAGAATTGGTACTCCGGTTGAGATAACTTTTCATCTGTAGGATAGAGGAGAACTACATCATTGTGTAAGTGTCATATGTACTATCTCTTCTATTGAAGAGACGCTATATGCTCATAAATAGTTCCTCGTGGAGATCTGAAAATAGAGAGAAAATGAACATTTTAGGGTGTAAATGATTCTAAGACGGGAGTATCTGTCCGTGAGAGGAGTGTGAAGGCATCACGGATAATGTGTGTCTGTAACTTAATATTGTCAGGCTCTCCGAGAGGATAACCAAGGGGATAGGGCACAAAGAGGGCGCGCGGAGGCTGAATCTTCTCTGTGATTTCACGCAGAAGTGAGATAGAAACAGTTGTGATACCGGCATACTCGATGGCTCGCTGAAATCAGTCCCACGGACTGATTGCACATTGGTCAGACAGGAGTTAGTAGTACAACATCAACACTTGCCACTATCAGGCGTCGTGCAACTTCTGGTGCCTGCTCTTTGATGAGCCTGGCAGGCCCGATGATCGAGCCCATAAAGCTATAGTGGTAGGGGGCGATAGTCCCGATTTCACCTTGCTCATGCATCTCCCGCAGACGATCAAGCGGAAAGACCAGATTGCGGTCACGGAGAATACCCGTTTGATCAAAGCTCCAACTACGATGATGCATCTCTAATAATTGTGGAGAAATATCACCAGGAATTTCCCTGAATGAACTATCTCCCATCTTGATGCTGGTATCAAATGGTGGTTGATCAGTAAGACTTAGACCTGCCGTTGTCACCACCGCAACGGTGCATGCCGCTAGTGGCTTGCGTAGAGGGGTCGTTGCTGTTGAAACAGGGTCTCCAGGATGAGGGCTATACCTCCGGAAAGGATACCCCTTGAGAAAAAGACGTTCAGCGAGTTCAACATCATCGAATTGGGCCACAACAGTTGTTTACTCCTTCTAATACCTATGGGAAGGTTTCGCTATTCCAGAAGTATATCATATTTGCCATCTGCGCCTCCATGCCTCCAATTGTGGCCAGGGTGTGATCTCTCGCAGCGAAGGTGAGACAGTGGTATTTGTATGGAGATCGTCTACAAGCTGTTGCTCTTTGTTTGTTATTCCCCATCGTCGAAGACTGGGAAAACTCCATATTTGCTATTGTATTGACACAACTTCTTGATGTTTTTATACTAGTGTTCGGCATTATGTGCTAGTATCCGATTCGTAACGTAAGGATAAGGGGAGGGTTCACGTCAATGTCGTTTACGCAAGATGAACTACAATCGCTCCATACTATCGTCGAGCAGAAACTCTCTGTGCATCGCCAGGAACTAGAGCGTGCTTTTGATTTGCGTATCAATGTACTCAAGCGTGAACTTGAGTCAAATTTTGTCTCTATTCTGCAAGACCAGATGCGTAATTTGCCTCAGCGAATATTAGAGCATCAGGACAAGCTCAAAGATGCTTTAAACCAAAGAATGGATGTGCAACAGATGCGCATCACACAAGCACTCAGCCATGAGCTTGAGCAACAGCAACAACAACTTGCATTGATCATAGAACGTGTCCTTGCAGCCCAACGCCTTGATGTCGAGCAACTGGTCAGGCAGCATTCTGCTCCTCAATCTAATGGTCATAGTGTGGCCTCCCCATTAGTCGCCCTTCCAATATATGAAACTCGTCCCAACTTTGAGGCCATAGAGATACAGACAGAAATATCCTGGGATGATCTTGTCGATGCTGTTGGCAAAGCTCTGGATGAGCGCTTGACAGTGTTTGATGAATCTCTTCGTTCAGTTGTTAAGAATATAGAACATCGTCTCTCATTGCAAATTCACAATGTACGCGAGATCCTTGGAAGTGAACAGACACAGGCTCTTAATGGGGCGATAACGAATCTCCAGAGTGTATTTACAAACTTCGAACAACTTGAACATCTTGTCGAGGCGATGCAGGTAGCGTTGACTGCCAACCATGCACTCCTCTCAAATCGCCTGTATCACCATCAACATTTACCTCTTGAACGTGCCCATGCCAGTAATCATGAGTCTGCCGCCCGTGACGTGAAAAATCAGCTTTCTCCTCCAGAGGAGGGGGCAAACGAATAGTAGTCCATTGCCTTGTCACATGAGGAATGATCGTCTTCAAGTGTGGTTGAAGTGGTCATTTTTTCTTGTGTCCGCTTACGGAAGATTGACCTTTGTCGAGTGATAGTGGTATAGTATGCAAACACTCTGCAAAGCATCAGAAAAAGTAGATCGTTGTAGAGCCGACATGTGGGTAGTTTTGACCGTTCCCACGTAACCGCATGTGCAAAATACATAAAGAACCAGCCTCCCTCTCCCCCGGTGAGAAGGAGACTGGTTCTTTATGCCGTTTCCCATTAAAGAGAGAATAGGAGGACGACATGCTCCGCTTCTATATTGAAGTAGCGCGTACGGCATTCCGCCGACAGCTCATATACCGTTGGGCGAACCTGGCAGGGTTACTCACGAATATTTTCTTTGCAGCCATCTTGAGTTATGTGATTATCGCGCTCTACCATGCGCGGCCTGTTGTAGCTGGTTATGATGTGCTGGATACCTTGCGCTACACCTGGTTAATACAGGCGATGCTTATGGTGGTGTTGCCATTCAGTTGGTACGATCTGATGCTCACAATTCGCTCTGGAGAAGTGATCTCGGATCTGAGCAAACCATGCGATTTCTACTGGTATTGGTTTAGCCGCGAAATGGGGCGGAACTTCTATTACTTTATCTTTCGTTGTATACCCATTTATCTGGCTGGGATGCTCCTCTTCAGGATTGGTCTGCCGGGAAAGTGGTACGACTGGCTGGCCTATAGTCTGGCGTTTCCCCTTGGAGCCATGCTGGGGATTGCCTACCGTTTTCTGTATAATATTGTCGCCTTCTGGATCATTGAAGCCCGTGCCATCGTCTCTCTTGCGGTAACCATCGGGCTATTTTTTACTGGTTCCTATGTTCCTCTCCCTTTGTTGCCACCATGGTTGCGTATGATTGTTGATTGGCTTCCTTTTAATGGCTTTATCAGTCTGCCAACCGAGATTTTGCTTGGTAAGGTAGCGATGAACACTCTATGGTTGGAGATAAGTCGACAGGTACTCTGGCTTTTTGTCTTAACAGGTATTCGTTGCGTTAGTGCGAGTCACCGTGAGAGTTTTCCAGATCTCACGCAGCTGGAGTAGCCACCGCAAGGGTGAAGAGTCTTGAAGAGTTAAAAAGGAGATAATTATTATGCTGAGCGTGCTTCGCAGTGAGATATCTCTGTATCTGCGTCTGGTTGCTATGCAGATACGAGCGCAATTCCAATATAAAGTAAATCTGGTGCTTGATATCGGCACTTATTTTTGTGTGACAGGACTTGAGTTTCTCGCACTCTTGCTGTTTTTTAGTGCCTTCCCAACGTTGCTGGGCTGGAAGATAGGTGAGGTAGCATTGCTTTTTGCCATTATGTCGTTGAGCTTTGGGCTGGCGGAAATGGTTGGTGCAGGCATTGATAACTTTTCGGAAACGATTCGTCGGGGTGAGTTCGACCGTGTCTTGTTGCGGCCTGTCGGAGCGTTTCTGCAAGTGATTGGCAGTGATTTTCGTCTGCGTCGTTTGGGGCGTATTACTCAGGGGATTATTGCATTTGCCGTTGCATTGCATTTCCTTCCAGGATTGCAGTGGACACTGGGAAAACTGATCATTTTGCCCATTGGTATGGTGAGTGGTGCAAGCATCTTTGTCTCACTGCTGCTGCTTGGGGCGACTTTATGTTTCTGGACCACCGAAACAACGGAGTTGCTCAATAGTCTGACTTATGGCGGACGCGAGATGTTAAGCTATCCTCTTACCATTTATCATCAGATGCTTCAGCGCCTTTTTCTCTTTGTGGTCCCGCTGGCTTTTGGCTCCTATATTCCAACCTGTTACATCCTTGGTCGACCGCTTCCCTTTGGTTTACCGAATCAACTGGCCTTTGGTGCACCTGTCATTGGACTGGCCTTTGCGCTTGTTGCGGGGCTATTGTGGCGCTTTGGGGTGCATCACTATCAAAGTACAGGCAGTTAAAACCTGTTAAATCAGTGCACTTGTAAGAAAGAGCTTTAGCATGAATATCGAATCTTCCGAACCACCCTTGTGCAATATGAAGCGTATTGTTGTCGTCGGTACTTCAGGATCAGGTAAGACAACTCTTGCACACCAACTTGGTGTGTTGCTGAATATACCTTCTGTAGAGTTAGATTCCCTCCATTGGGAACCGAATTGGACACCCGCCCTACACTCAGTATTACGTGAGCGCGTAGATGTTGCGTTGAGCGGCGAGGCCTGGGTTGTTGATGGCAACTACCGCACATTGCGTGATCTCACCTGGGGCCGTGCCGACACTATTGTATGGTTGGATTACAGCCTATGGGTAGTTATGATGCGTGTGATGCAGCGAACTTTTACACGTCTTTTCTCACGTGAAGAGCTATGGAATGGCAATCGCGAGAGGTTGTGGACAACCTTTTTCAGTAAAGATTCCATTCTGCTGTGGGCGCTGCAAACCCACCATAAGAATCGGCGTACTTATACCGAACTTACCAGCCAGCCTGAATATGCTCATCTCAGCGTTGTGCGCTTTCGTTCGCCGCAAGCTACGCGCCTCTGGCTGGCAGAGGTTCGCAAAACTATCTAGCCACACAAAGTAGCTTTTAGCATTCAAATACCCGCGTGCTGGTATCCAGTCAGTTATCTATACTTTCTAAGATTATGCTCTGAAAGGAGTATTTTGTGGCAATGATGATTGAGGCCGAAGGGCTAAACAAAACGTTTCGTGTGGCACGTCGCCGACCAGGATTGTTGGGAGGATTGCGGAGCGTGGTGAATCCGGATGTGAAGATAGTACAGGCTGTCCAGGATCTCTTCCTCAAAGTAGAATATGGTGAAATGATCGGGTTGGTGGGACCTAACGGAGCAGGTAAAAGTACTTCGATTAAGATGATGACCGGCATTCTTGTACCAACAAGTGGGCAGATACGAGTTGCTGGATTGATTCCTCTGCATCAGAGACGCGAGCTGGCAGCGCGAATCGGGGTTGTTTTCGGGCAGCGCTCACAGCTCTGGTGGGACCTTCCATTGATTGATTCCCTGAGCCTGTTGAGATACCTCTATCGTGTGCCTGAAGAACGTCACCGTACCAATCTTGCACGGATGCGGAAGATGCTTGATCTGGACGAGTTTATTGATACACCTGTACGTCAACTCTCACTTGGTCAACGCATGCGCGGGGATCTTGCGGCAGCCTTGTTGCATGATCCCGAACTCCTCTATCTGGACGAGCCCACCATCGGATTAGATATTGTGGCGAAGGCGCGTATCCGTGAATTCTTGCTCTCCATCAATGCAGAACGAGGCACGACAGTATTGCTGACCACACACGATATGGACGATGTCGAGATGCTCTGTCCACGCATGCTCATTATTGATCATGGCCGGAAATTATATGATGGTTCTCTGACCGATATTCGAGAGCGCTTTGGCGGTGAACGTATGCTGATTGCCGTCCTGGACCCTGCCGAAGTTGCTGCTCTTCCACAGGATGCCGAGGGTCAGCCTATGCTGAGTGATCTCCCTGATGGCGTACGTCAGGTTCGTGCTGACGGGCCACGTCTCTGGCTCAGTTTTGGACGCGAGGCGCTGCCAGCTCACGAACTCGTGTCCTGGTTAGGAGCGCGCTATCGTTTACATGATGTAACATTCCAGGAACCAGAGATCGAAGATGTGATTCGCCGCATTTATGAGGAGAAATTACTGCTTTAGAGGAGAGCACACTTTTTGAGGTTGCGCTGGAAACTTTTACCCCTTGTTTGTAACTCTGCTGAAGATGGATTTTCATCCAGGGCGGTGAATCCCTTCATGAGCGTCTATTTAGATACCCTGGCATCAATTATATTTCTTCAAAAGGAGATTGAAGCAAATTTGGCCGCAGTATAAATCGATACTCTCCGAAGATTGGAAATGCTTGTATCCTGGCTTCATCAGGGCATCTGAATAGTTCTCTCAAAAATGGGCATTTCTAGCCAATCACAAATAAACAGACAAATATCGACCAGATAATACATTTTTTGTAAATCATCATAATTGACATGAAAACTGCTTTATGCTACCATTAATGCGAGAAATATAGATGAAAATGTATGAATTTTTCACCTACTGAAGAAAATGCGCAATTATCGATGTAGGGAAAGAGGAAATGCCATCAAAAAACTTGGTGAAAATCTTTCATGTTTACTCCCACCATAAAGAGGATATAGCATTGAAAGACCGATTAGATAAGCACCTCCGGCCTCTGAGTGAACCAAATACTGTGGTGCATTGGGATAACCGCGAAATTATGCCGGGACAAGAGTGGAATGCTGAAATCAAAAAGCATTTGAACGACGCTGATATCATTCTGTTATTAATTAGTCCCGATTTTATGGCCTCAGATGATTGTTATAAGCAGATGGAAATCGCGCTAGCCAGACACAATAAGGGAGAGGTTCGCGTGATTCCAATCATCCTTCGCCATGTTGATAGGGAAAATGTGCCTTTTAGCCATCTGCAAGTATTGCCTGAAAGCGGTAAACCCGTTAATTCGTGGCCTGATCATGGACGAGGCGTGTGCCGATGTCAAGAAGGGATAAATAGGGCAATTGATGAAATATATAAGCATAGAAGTGTCGAAGCGCGAGAAACTAAAAGAAAGAGCCGATGAATATTTTTCACATGGTCACTATGAAAAAGCACTTAAAGATTACAATGAAGCTATACGTTTAGAACCTGACAACGGTCAACTTTATCAGAGAGAAAGGTGATATCTTACTGGTACAAAAACGCTTCTAGAAGCGTTTACTGCTTATGAGAGCGCGGTGCAAAAATTGCCTTATGATCCTCTTCTTCATAAGAAGAGAGGGGATGTGTTGCTCAACCTCGGACGCTGGGAATTTGCTATTGAAGCTTATAACACAACTATTGATTCGATAGCTCTCATTGCGGAACCGCTGATTGCTGCTCAAATTTATGCCAATAAAGGCGAAGCACTTTGGAAAATAAGTAAATTTGAGGATGCGCTTTTAGCATTTAATGCTGCAATTGAAAGAGATCCTGATAATGTCGAGTTGTGGCAGTACAGAGGAGAAATCAGCTCCGGGTTAGGCTACATTGAGGATGCAAAAGAATCATATAAGAGAGCGATTGTCCTGAAACCTGACAATCCTTATCTTCACAAGGAATATGGAGATGCACTTTTAAAATTCGGCTGTTTTCTGGAAGCCAGGCAGGAATATGATGAGGCTATCTCTCTTGAACTAGACTTTGGTTATGCATATAAAGGTCGGAGCCAGGTTTTTAATGCGATGGCACAAGAGGCATACGAAGAATACAGCCAACTCATGAAACGTGCTAGGAAGATGAAGCTCAATTTAAACGACTTCAGGCTAATCCTGGTCAGTGAAGTGCTACGAGAGCCGCATGCTTCTTTAACAGAGGAGGGATTTTATGCAACAGGGGGAACCATGTAGCAACTGTGGTTATGTTAATGAAGCTGATGCGCGTCGATGTAGCAGATGCAAACATATGCTGTTTGGTTCAACTGGTTCACGCGTAGATATCCCAAAAAATGCCATCGCTTCGCCAGAAACAGGAGGAGCAGGACAGACGACAGAGAACCTTGTTAGACCTGGATTCTCTGTTAGCAAATTTATGGGGAACAAAGAGAGTAAAAGGAATAACAGGTGTAGTGGTACTCCTTATTGCACTGGTAGTGCTCATTCCAATCATTTACCTATTCCCAACGCCAATACCAAAGCCAACCCCAACGCCATTGACATTGCCGCCTGGATTGGGTGTCATCAGGGCACCTAATGGTGAGAATATCGGTGTGAACGATGGGTCGTATGCACCTTTTGATATTGGTCCACAGCGCCCGATAGCACCCTGAAGCAACAGGCAGCTCAAGCGCTGAGATCTGGCGATCTCACAAACGCGCTCTTTCATGGTGGAGTCAATGCTTGAGTGGACCAGATACCAATGATGCCGAAGTCAAGATCTATCTGGAGAACCAAAAAGCGTTTGCTTTTAGCCATGTCACACTCGTCGTTGGCCTGGACTTCCGCAACCTTCTCCCGATATGTGCCGATACTGCATCGCAAAGTGCTCTCCAAGGGGCTTATCTTGCTCAGAAAGAGTTTAACGATCAGCATCCTAATCTCAAATTGCGCTTACTGCTTGCCAACACAGGAGGCGATCTGAGTTATATTACTCCTGTGGTTCAGCAGATCGTGCGAATTGCCAGGAAAGACACAACGGTGGTGGGTATTCTCGGCTGGCAAACGTCATCACGTACAGTGAACGTGCTCAAAGCTTTGCAGCAAGCCCATGCCACAATTCCCATGCTTGCTGAGTCCTGCCACTGCCGATGATCTGACAGGTGTTTCTCCTTATTTCTTCCGCATTGTGCCACCAAACAGCGTGCAGACCCAGGCGGAACTTCAAATAGCAAATAAGTTATTGCATGCCACACAGATAATTGCTCTTGTAGATCCTGCGAATCTCTACAGTCAAAATCTTGAGCAGGATTTTGAGCAACAGTTTATGCGAGCCGATCAAGGTCACAAAACTCTAGTACCAGTAGATTTTACGGCGGGGAAGACGACCACAGCCAAATTTTCTGCTAATTGCTCAAGCAAGCATTAAAGAATATTCATGATACCAGTCATGTGGCGATCTTTTTTACGGGCGTTTTTGGCTATGATACAGAGCAATTCCAGGATGCGCTTGGAGATTACCCAGGGTTACGAGTGATCGCAGGAGACGCAGGATATGTAGCCAATAAAAGATATCTATGGTCGTTGGTATTTTGTTACCTTATCGTTTCATGGTGAATGGACAGCATTAATGGGAAAAGATGCCCCCTTTTTTCAGGAATATCGTGATGAATTTGATCCGGGCAAGCAGCATCCAGGATACTACGGCTACCAGTATCCCCGACTCCGTCGCTATCGTTTCCTATGACGCTGCCAGGGTACTTTCGCATGGTATTGATCTTGCACTTTCGAAAGGTACGACAGCTTACTCCACAGAGTCTTGAAAAAGCTCTTCCTCAAATTACAGGTGCTCAAGCGTGGCAAGGAGTCAGTGGGCTGATTGATTTTGGTCCTGATCATGATCCAATCAATAAAGCTCTGGTTGTTCTAAAAGTTGATAATACCGGTTATATTCAGATTGTTTGTGTACAGGGCCGTTTCTCTGCTAACATCGGAGAGTTCACCATTGCAATGTCCGGCATAGAGCTGTTTGAGTTGATATTAGGCAGAAGAGTTCTTCTCAGGTACTCCTGGAGTCAATTGCACTTCTTCAAAAGGAGTTCACTGTATTGCAAGATGCACACGAACAAAGGGATTTTTTCATCAGTTACAATAACGCAGATAAAGCCTGGGCAGAATGGATTGCGTGGGAGCTAGAAGAGGCAAATTTTACCACTATTATCCCGTCATGGGATTTTCGACCAGGCGCAAACCTTATCCAGGAGATAAATACAGCAATCCAGGAAGCGCAACGGACGATTTTAGTTCTTTCACCGGATTACTTGGAAGCTCATAACACTCAGGCAACATGGACTGCGGCATTTAATAGAAACCCTAATGGAATATTACCTGTACAAGTCCGGGAATGTAAAGTCGAGGGTCTCCTGGGACCAATTATCCCTGCCGATCTGGTAGAATGCACAGAAGCAGTAGCCCGCCGGAAACTGCTTGCGGCTGTAAGAGGCGATGATCGTCGTCATGTGAAGCCACTCATTCGACCCGTTTTTCCTGGCTCAGAAAAAATACAGCATACAGTGACTAAGCCGCCCACCTTTCCGGGTCAGTTTCCTTCAGGACAGACGACAGGGAGCCTTGAAAAAATAACAGAACTCCTTGTTAGACAGCGAAGAAGGCAAAGAAGAGCAATAGCCGCAGGTATCGTAGTGCTCTTTATTACTACGCTGATGGTGTTTGCTTCAGTATTTTATAATCGCTTAATACCGCCAACGCTAAGCCTAACCCCAACCCCATTGACATTACCGCGATGGATTGGGTGTCACGGCTTTTCATGGTGCAAACGTTGGTGTGAATGATGGGTCGTTTACGCCTTTTGATGTTGGTCGCCAGGATAGCAACCTGAAGCAACAGGCGGCTCAAGCACTGAGATCTGGCGATCTACAAACCGCTCTCTCGCGGTGGGGTCAATGCTTGAGTGGGCCAGATACCAATGATGCCGAAGTAAAGATCTATATGGAGAATCAAAAAGCCCTCTGCCTTTAGGTATGTCACACTCATAGTTGGCCTGGACTTCCCGTCACCTTCTCGCGATAATGCTGCTGCCGCTGGTACTACTGAATCGCGACGTGTTCTCCAGGGGGCTTATATTGCTCAGAAAGAATTCAACGATCAGCATAGTAATCTCAAATTGCGCTTGCTTCTTGCCAACACTGGCGGAGACCTGAACGGGATTTATGTTCCTCCCGTAGTTCATCAGATCATGCAAATTGCCAGAAAAGATAAAACAGTGGTTGGTATTCTCGGCTGGGAAACATCGCCAAGTACTATCAACGTCCTCAATGCCTTACGGCAAGCTCATGCTAAAATCCCTATGCTTTCTGAGTCTGCTGCTGCCGATGACCTAGCTGGCTGCTTCTCCTTATTTCTTCCGCATTGTACCACCAAGTCGGTATGCAAGCCCAGGCAGCGCTATCGATAGCAGAGAAGTTACAGGCCACACAGGCCATTATCTTTGAGGATCATGGAAATTCGTATAGTCAAGAGATAGGGAAAGATTTTAATAACCAATTTACCAAGCAAGGTGGCAAAGTCCTAATACAGGTACTTTTATGCAGGGGAGAACGACCCAGCCAAATTTTCTGCAAGCTCAAACAAGCATTAAAAAACGTTCATGATCTCAGCCATGTGGTGATCTTTTTTGCGGGTGCCTATGACTCATGATGCAGAACAATTCCAGGATGCGCTTGGCGGAGCTATCCCAAATTACGGGTGATTTCAGGGGAAGCAGGATATGTAGCCCATAACAAGGTATCTATGGCCGTTGGTATGTTGTTGCTGTAGCGTTTCATAGTGAATGGGCGGCATTAATGGGAAAACAATACGCCCTTTTTTCAGGAATATCTGATGAATTTGATCCGGACAACCAGCATCCAGGTGCCTACGACTATGATATCCCCGAAGCCATAGCTATCGTTTCATATGATGCCGCCACGGTACTTTCACATGGTATTGATCTTGCACTTTTGAAAAACACGACAGTTACTCCACAGGATCTTGAAAATGCTCTTCCTCAAATTACAGGTTCTCAAGCATGGCAAGGAGTCAGTGGGCTGATTGATTTTGGCCCTGATCATGATCCAATTAATAAAGCCCTGGTCGTTCTAAAAATTGATAATACGGGTCATTTTCAGATGTGTTCTGTACAGGGTCATTTCTCTGCTAACTCAGATGGTTCGCCGTGGCAATGTCCAACGTAGAGCCGTCGTGGGCTTGCCCTTACTTTTTACTTTTTTCGGCGTTACAATATAAAGCGCACAGTAAAACAGTTCAGAGAGAGGTACATGCCGATGGACCCTGTCATAAAGAAACAAGTCTTGCGCCTGTTCACCTATGGACTCTACGTTGTCACATGCGCTGATGGCGATGAGGTGAACGCCTTTACCGCAAACTGGCTTACCCAGGTCTCATTCGATCCACCATTGCTTGCCGTTTCGGTCGAGAATATCTCGCAGTCATTGCCAATGATTCTGCGTAGCCGCAAGCTTGCCGTAAATGTTTTGCGTTCCGGTCAGCGCGAGCTGGCAGGCAAATTAGGTAAATCAGCGCTCAAAAATCCTGATAAGATGGCAGATATCTCCTATGAGATGTTGTCCGATGGTACCTTAATCCTTCACGAAGCCCTGGCATGGGTTGCCTGTGAAGTTCGCCAGACCGTACCGGCGGGCGACTCAACCCTTATCGTCGCTGAAGTTGTGGATGCAGGTCTACTCACTGAAGGGCAACCGCTGACAATGGCAGAAACAGGTTTTCGCCACGCCGGGTAAATAATTAGAGCGTTTGTGAGAAAAAAGAAGTTTCCCAGTCAAATAACTGTTATTCCGCAAATATATCAAAAAATTGTAAGGCGTATCCCCTTCCTCCACAATGCAAAAATTTGACGGATATTCCTAATCATGATGCAGACTTGCACAATGTGCTAGCTCTGCGTTATATTCAAAAGGAGAGACTCGTTCTCAAAAGTAAGGAGTAATCTGCATGCTACGCGGGAGTAGCGCCTCCTCGGATGCCGAGGCTATCAGGAGCGATTGCACGTTCTGCCAACAGAGCGTTATTGCCAAATATATCCTGAAAGAGACGCCGACATTTCGCATTATTGCCGATCATGCTCCTCTTGTGGAGGGCCATATGCTCATCGTTCCCAAAAAACACTATGCTTGCTATGGGGACGTTCCTGCTGAACTGGATGCAGAACTCTTTGCTTTAAAGTGCGAGATACAACAGTTCTTTGCTCAACACTATGCAACCGCTGTTTTTTGGGAACATGGCGTTTTCCGACAGACCGTTTTTCATGCTCACCTCCATTGTTTTCCCTTCGGTGAAACTGAGCACAACCTTTCTACTACCTTATCTGAACTTGTGATCCAATCACAGGAAGATATTCGTGCCTGGTATACCTCTCAGGGTCATTACTTCTATTTGGAAGATACACGCAATGCTTTGCTTTTTGCTCCTGAGATGGATACTTATGCACGCGTTGTACAGGAAATTTTGTGGCCAGGTGTTTCTTCACGTAGTGGATATACACAATGGCGTTCATCGCAGCAACGGCGAGAGGAAGGAAGGTTGCTCATCGAGTCGATTGCAGCAAGGTGGCATGCATTCAGCAATGAGGAGTAACGTATGTTGATGAGTCCAATATGCGATGAATTCGTCATTGCAGGTAACATAGCCCTTTAGCAGGCAATATCTGGAAGTCGTTACGTGGGTTTCCTGATACTGAACCATCATACGATTATTTTTTTGAGTCGAGTGTGGATCAGCCAGGGAAATACGGAATTTGATATATAAGGAGAAAGATAGTGGCGATTTAGAAAGTAGGCGTTGTCGGGTGTGGGCTGATGGGTGGCGGCATTGCTCAAACCTGTGTACAGGCAGGCTATGAGACAGTTGTGCGTGAGGTTAACCAGCAACTACTCGATAAAGGGCTGGCACGTATCTACGGTGCCTGGGATACCATGGCAAGCAAAGGGAAGTTGACGCCTGGTCAGGTTGATGAAAACCGTACGCGTCTGCGTGGTACACTTGATTTTGCGGATTTTGCAGATTGTGATCTGGTGATTGAGGCTGTGATTGAGAACATGGAAGAGAAAGTACGTCTCTATCCTGCTCTGGATCGTATCTTGAAGCCTGATGCATTGCTCTTGAGCAATACATCATCCTTGAATGTCACGCAGATGGGCGCAATCACAAAACGACCCGATAAAGTTTGTGGGCTCCACTTCTTTAATCCTGCCCCAGTGATGAAACTGGTTGAGATCGTAAAAACCATTTCGACCTCAGAGGAAACGATTGCTACCGTCAAGCAATTTGCCGTTTCATTAGGGAAAACACCGGTGCTGGCAAAAGATACAGCAGGTTTCATTGTCAATTTCCTGCTGATCCCATACCTGCTAGGAGCAGTACGAATGCTAGAGAACGGTATGGCAACTCGCGATGATATAGATACTGCCATGAAGCTTGGTTGTGGTTATCCAATGGGGCCGTTTACCCTGCTCGATTATGTTGGACTGGATACCACTCTCTGGGCTGCCGAGGCCATCTATGAGGAGCATAAAGATCCGTTGTATGCTCCTCCGCCGCTGTTACGCCGTATGGTGATCTCTGGTATGTACGGGAAGAAGAGTGGAAAAGGCTTTTATGACTATCAATAACTGGTAGCTATCCAGACCCTTTTCCGGATTCCTCAGCGCCTACGGCGCTTCGCAAACTGGTTTATCTGGATGGCGGGTTTGCGCCGCAAACCTGCCATCCAGATAAACCAGGATATGAGCTGTCCCGAACTTTTGCGACAAAAGTTCGCAAAAGCGTAACTATTCAGGTCCCTTTTCCCTGAATTCCTGCAGCGCCTACGGCGCTTCGCAGGTGGTGAGGGACCTAATAGCTACATTAGTTTTGACTTTTATTGTACGTGCGGAATGGTTTTGTTTGTAGCATGTACCTTGCGGCGTTCAGCTACATATTTTTGAGGAATGGGTCTGACTTCTTCGGGATGGTATGAACCACTCGCATCAGTGTTTATACCAGGGAAATTTGGGCCATAATTGTAGTGTCCTGTTTGGGCAGGAGACAGTGGTCCACGTGCAAAGAGTGGCACACCCTTGACGAGCGGTACACCAAAATCTGGCGACTCTTCATACAAATCATCTGGTACGCTATCCAGTCCCCTGTTAAGTAAATCGATTTCGCTCACTGTGAGACGGACAACATGATTTTTGACTGTATCCATAATAACGCTATGCGGAACATAATATGCCTTGCCCAGGAATCCTCCACGCTCGACGAGAATATAGTGGCTAAAGCGTGCCTGTACGGTGCCAACCCATTGTTTATCTTTGTCAACAACTTCCTGACCAATCAAATACTTTGAAGAGATCTGACTGGCTGGAGCTGTAATAAATCGCACCGTTGGAGGTGCCATCGGATCTTCTAGCGCCCATCCCATGATGCCAACAAGTACAAAGGGGGCACCAATAATGGAGAGCCAGGGATTATCAGGGAGGAACAGCAGCCCTATCACCGTCACCAGAATTGCTGTACTCAAAATAAGTGGCCACAAACTTGGGTTTGGCAGGTGGATGTGAGGTTCCTCTTCCATACCCTCAGCTTCCTCATCATGTGTTGCAAGGGATGGATTCAACTTGTCCGCTGTGAGATTAGCACTTTGAAGAGAACTGTCCATAAGCTCTCGCTTTCCTCATTAAAAATGTTGTACTGGTAATTCCATAATTGTCCTGGTAGTAAGCATAGCAAAAAAGTGGGATGTGTGCAAGCATCCACAAGCGCATATGACCTTCCTCCTCATCAGACATTATGGGGTCAACTGACCCGCAGTAGGCTCCGTTCAGCAGAACCACGATTTGGTCAGATGAGGCAAGATCTGGCGTGGTCCATAGCATTGAAGTGCATGGGCAACAGGGAAAATTTGTCCTTGTGCGGCAAGTGTTAAAGCTTTAACGTGAAAGAAGGTCTCGATTGGATCAGCCTTACAATGCTCTGCCTTGCTCACTAGATGAGCAACCTGTTGCTGTAATGCATCCATACGTGGATCAGGATGTTGCCAGCGGTAAGTGTAGGCAGTGGAGTCAAGTTCTCCCTTCCACTTGTTATTATCTGGAGCGTTCAGCAAGTGCGGAGCCTGGCGGGACCAGCAGGCGAATTGAAAAATGGACAGGATCAATATGCTCAATCAAATGTTGCTCCTCAAAAAAGTTGAGGAGGCCGGTGTAGCTCTCTAGCGTTTCCCATGGTGAGAAAGGCAGCAACGATGGGCGTAAGCGGAAGACCAACCTGTTTCATCAAGTCAAATGTTTCCACTATATCTGTACAGGTATGTCCTTTATTGAGATGGAGAAGGACAGTATCATTGAGCGATTTAACTGCAGAGACAATGAAGGCACAACCCAGTGCTCGCATCTCCTGGAGCAGGTGACGATGCTTGAGAAGATGCTCAATCTTGATGGTTGCATCGAAAGTAATATCAGGAAATTCCTCATGCATTGCTCGGAGAATACGCATTGCATGTGTTGGCCCATTCCAGAAATCAGGGTCGCCGAAGGTGATATGGCGTGCTCCCTGTCCCACCTGTGCGCGGATATCAGCTAGAACAATCCTGGTTGGTATAGCAAAGAAGTGTCCGTGATAGATCGGTGTGATAGGACAATGAAGACAGGTATGCTTGCAGCCGCGTGTTGTCTCGGTATAGCCTGCAATTCGTAGCTCCCCATTCCACTGTAGACGTGCGTAGCGCTCTAGTGGAGGGAGTTGATGGCGCTCTGGAACAATAAAAGGCGTACGATAAACCCATGGCCCACTTTTCGCAGTATGTGTGCAGACTCCTGGAATGGGAGCAGTATCCCCTTGTTCCAGCGCTCTGATAAGTTTAAGAAGAGGGATCTCATATTCGCCACCGATCGCGGAGTCAATCATTTCCTGGAGTAAATAATCGGCGTTGAGCAGAGGCATACAGGCCATAAAAACAGATATGAGCTGACGGATTGACTGAACGTACGCGCTGAGCGATTTGTTCCCCTAAACGTAGTGCCGTGTGCATTGGTACAGAAATAGCGACAAAGCGAGCCTTGCTGATTGCTTCGTCTGTGAGTGTCTCTACTGCTGTATCGACTGGACACAGGAACATAGCCATCTTGCTGAAGCATGCTAAGAGTGAGGCAAGATGAAACGGCTGATGGCCCAATTCATAGCAAGAGATGAGCAGAATATCGCCGGAGGCTCTCATTTCCTGCGTGCTGCTCCGCCCCCGCCTTTGCGACTTGGACCAGCCCCCACCAGCACTTTCGGGTTCCCAGCCTTCGGGCATCTTTGCATCTGCGCCAAAGAAGAACTCTTCCATCTGCTCTCGTAAAATTTTACGTGCTTCCGGGTCAGCCATATTGAGTCCATAATGGTTGATAATAAGCGTACTTTGTGCAGGCCACATATTGTAGGCCTGCTGAGAAATTTGCTCATAAATGCGCTGACCCTAATGTTCCTGGAAATGGAGGTTTCTCCAATCCAGGAAGTTCGCGTTCTAATTTGACACAATAGACCGTTCGTGGCATGATGAGACCTCCCTTTGAGGTTGTTATATTTTCTATTCAGATACTACCTGATAGGAAGCTTCATGTCAAATATTCTTTTACCAAAGCGACATCACCCCGTGTCCTCTTTTTGGGATGCCAGGGAACTTTTCCTCTCCTTCTTTAGCTGCTTTGCTCGAAAGTGGTTGCAAGGTGTGTGCTGTAGTTATCCCTGCTTCACCCATTCTTGCAAAGAATCTACCCGCGATACAGCAGAAAATGCAGGCACGTGCTCTGCGAGCATCTCTTCCCCTTATCAATACACCTTTTCATCCTTCCATTGTGCAGATGGCCTGGGAGCAACACATACCTGTATGGGAGGTGCATCGTTTAGCAGACGCTGAAACGGTTGCTACATTGGCAACTTATCAGCCAGATGTGATCTGTGTGGCCTGTTTCTCTTTGCGTATTCCAGGGGTGATTAGAGACGTGGCGCGCCTGGGCTGTTTGAATGTGCATCCGTCATTACTGCCCGCCAATCGTGGCCCGGTACCATTATTCTGGACATTTCGTGAGGGCCATGAAATGGCAGGCGTGACGATTTATCTTATTGATGAGGGAATGGATAGTGGGGATATCCTTGCACAGGAGCCGATAGAAGTTTCTGATGGAGTAAACTACGATCAATTGGAACTGCAATGTGCAGCGCGTGGTGGAGCATTGCTGGCTCGTACTGTTTGGGACCTCTATGAAGGACGGAGCGTTCATCAGTCACAGGACGAAACCAGGAGTAGCTATCACACATTTCCCAGTGATGAAGATTTGGTGGTGCATGCAGATGAGTGGAGTGCACGTCATGTCTACAATTTCATTCGAGGTGTAGGTTATTGGAATGGTCCGATCGAATTACATGTTGGGGAAGAAATGTTTCTTGTGCGAGATTGTATTTCGTATAGCCATGAAGTTATGGATCAAACAGAGAAGGGAAAATTTTATAGGAGAGGCGAAGAACTCGTCGTGTGTTGTAATACTGGGTATTGTAGTATCCTGACGTGGATCGAAGGGAAAGAGAAGATTTGATTCCTCAGTGCCATAGGCAGTTCGTCAGCAATGAATCGATCCCGAACTTTTGAAAAAGTTCCCAAAACCGGGGGTGCAGAAGGCTGCCGCCCTCTGCACCCCCGCTGCCAAACAGGTAAAAAGGGTATTTCATGCCCAGGAAAAGTTCGGGATGACTCATTAGAGCGAGCTCACGTAGGTGGCGAGTAGATCTGAATATTTCGGGTTGACTCATGATACTAGCCAGACACATTTCCATCAGGAGAAATCCTGTGTTTCTATATTAGTGCTACCGAGGCGGGATATATGGGTTATTTATTGTACGGTTGAGCACCTTGTATTGGATTATATTGTTTGGATTGTTGAAGATACTGTCCTCCTGGATATTGTGGCTATTGCCTGGTTTGTGGGTTAGCACGATAAGGCTGCTGATATGGTGCACCCATTGGATGAGTCATTCCTGCTGCACTAAATTCTCTTTGTGACATTCTTCTGAGCTGGAAGAATGAACTACTTGCCAGCGCCAAACCGATAGCGATCAATCCAATGCCGATGCCCCAATTATTCTGGCTGTAGCTCGTTGGATGCTGATGGTACTCTGGAGTCGTGAAGTTTGTTTGATTTTTCGTATCAAAGAAGGTAATCTGCACAATAGTGTAAGCCGTGCCCATGAGTTCTGTTCCAAGTTTTGATTTTTTGTCAATATATTGAGAATCACCTGGGGTGTATACAAAAGAGATCTCATCTCCATTTCTTAGAGTGTCGGTTCCGTTGAATTCTGGGCATAAAATTAGTTTCGTTGACGACGTAGAGAGTTGGACTGGTAGACATTTGCAGGTAACCTGTACCGTCCGCCGAGAGATAGTGAGCAATGGTCCCACGTCCTACTTTCTGGTATGTGATCTGTCTAGAAGTCATTCCGTAGACAAGACCCGTAAAGATAACAAGAATTCCAAGGATAATTAAGGTCACAAAAATAAGTGGATGTCGCATAAGAGTAGTCTCTCCTTTCTTCTCTTCTCTATTAGGATATCTTTTTCTGCGTACTAAAAATAGTCCCTATTTCACTATATAAGTTTGACGTAACTCACATTTTCGGGGTTATCCTCGACGCAAATCCCACTCTATGATATTATCGGTACATATTGAAACACTTCAGAGAGGATCAGGTCAGGCGTTGTATCTCAAACGTTTAGAGATGGTGGGCTTTAAGAGCTTTGCCTCACGAACTATGCTAGAATTTAGTCCCGGTATAACTGCTGTTGTTGGACCAAATGGAGCAGGAAAATCGAATGTTGCGGACTCAATGCGCTGGGTATTGGGTGAGCAGAGTATGCGCCAACTGCGTGGAAAGAAAAGTGATGATATTATTTTTGTGGGTGGGCATGGTCGAGGCGCGCTAGGTATGGCAGAGGTCTCGCTCACGCTGGATAATAGCACTGGTTGGGTGCCCTCTGAGTACAGTGAAATCACTGTCACACGGCGCAGTTATCGCTCTGGTGAGAACGAGTACCTGATTAACAAGCAGAAAGTGCGCCTCAAAGATGTCTTGCTTCTTCTGGCTCAGGCACGCATTGGGCACGATTCCTATACAGTTGTTGGTCAAGGCTTGATCGATGCAGCCCTCAGTTTGCGTACAGAGGAGCGTCGTGGGCTATTTGAGGACGCGGCGGGCATTCGTCCATTTCAGGTACAGCGTGCTGACGCAGAGAATCGTCTTCGCCAGACAGAGCAAAATCTGGATCGTTTACGTGACATTGTGAGTGAAATCGAACCTCGCTTAGCACCTCTGGCGGAACAGGCCCGGCGTGCCGTTGAAATTGGACAACTTACCAGCGAATTACAGGAAATGCTTTTCTCCTGGTATACTTTGCAATGGCGTCGTCTTCGTACCACCAGAGAGCATACAGAACTTACTGAGCAGGAGCAGGCACAAAAAGTTCACCAGTTGGAGATATCTCTTCAGGCAATGGACGAGCAAACAAAGGGCCTGCGTACAACTCGTCAACAGATGCAAACACGCATCGGCGAGACGCGAAAGGCCTATGGAGAGGCCAACGACCTTGTACAGAAGATTGAACGAGATCTCGCTGTTAGCCAGGAGCGCGTGGGTGGGTTAGAGCAACAATACAATGATATTCAACAGGAAGAGCGACGGCTAAGGGAGCGCTTGATCGCTGTGCAGAAGCAGACTATTGATTTTGAGGAACAGTGTGATCTGGCAGATGAAGCTGTGGATGTGGGCTCTGCTTCGCTGGCGAATTTGGAAGGGCAGGCTGCGAAAGCGCAAAAAGACTATGGGATGGATGAGCGGCGCTTACGTGGTGCACAAAATGATCTTATCCAGGTACAGGCCCGTCTGGGGTCCAGTCAGACAGAATTGGGACGTTTGCATAAGCAACTTGGAGAGCGAAACCGTACGCTAGCGGCCCGCCGTGATACGATTGCCCAATCTCAGCAAACTCTTCGTACGCTGGAGACACGTCTCGTTGATGAGCGAGCGCGGTTAAACACTGTTCATGACGAAGAGCAGCAGGTGATGCAGAACAAACAGGCTCTTGTACGTACGATCGCTGATGCACAACAAGAAATGGACAAAATTAAATCCGCCCTGGCTGAATCTGATCGTAGGCGACGTACGGTCTCCGATCGTCTGAATATGCTGAAAAATTGGCGTCAGAGTCTGAGCGGATATAGTGATGGCGTACGAGCTTTACTACGTGCCCCTGCGGGCAAACTTACGGGGCTGATTGGTCCTGTTCCACAACTTGGTCATGGTCTCAGCTGGCCTGGAAACAGCTTTAGAAGCCGCCCTTGGCCCCTTTATGCAGGCAGTAGTAGTACGCACACTTGATGATGCCTATCGCTGTCTTGAGTATTTACAGAGCGCTCAGTTGGGAAAAGCAATGGTTGTATGGCTGGAGCGTGCTGAAGAAGATGAGGAGCCAGGTGAGGTAAGCATAATCCAGGGACAGGTCGAAGAGGCTGTTCTTCAGCGTTTTGTAACAGAAACACCTGTACTAAAAGATCGTACCGTGGGTTTTGCGTGGCGACAGATCCAGTGCGAGCAGCGCTATCTCCCACTCTTCCGCCAGATGTTGCATGGCGTGGTCATCGTACACGATTTGGCGGCTGCATGGGAATTGTTGGGCTGGGTCATACCACTCAGTTTCTCATCTGGTAATGATCTACCTTTTGAGTCGGTTGTTACCCTCAATGGTGAAGTGCTCCATGTGAACGGCTGGCTCACGTGTGGTGGTAAAGATGGCACTCAGCAAGGAATGCTGGCCCATGAGCGAGAACTCCGTGAACTTCCGCAGCAATTGGAGGAACATAAAACGCTACTGGAACGATTGACCTCTATGCTTGGCGAAGTGCAGCGTATCCAGGAGGCGAGACGTACAGAGCAAGCAAGCCTGGATAAAGAGTTACAGAAAATTACGGCACGGATCAATGAACTCAATAAAGTGGTTGCGACCTCGCAGCGGGAACAGGAGCGTCTGCAAACGGAGATACAGTTAGCCGCCTCCGTTGAACAACAAATGGCCTCTGAGGTTGCAGGTCTGGAGCAAGAGGTGATATCGGCTCAGGAGCGTGTACATACCCACGAAAAATCGCAGCGTGAGATGGCAGGATTGGTTGAGGAGTTACAACATGAGATGGAGGAACGTGCGATTATCTATCGTCGTCAGCAAGATGAACTTGGTCGTGCCAGGACTGCTCTTGCTGTGAAACGACAAGAGGCAAAGTCGCTTCAGCAGCAACTAGCCTATCAGCGTACACAGACCCAGGACCTGAAAACTCAGCTTGAGCAGCAGATGGCGCGTATCAAAGATGCTGAGCGGCGGAAACTGGCACTTCTGGAGGATATTGCTGCGCATCGTCTCGAACTTGACAAGGCACGTATACAAGCGCGTGCCCTGACCGGAGCATTGCGCGTGATGGAGGGAAAGCTCTCCGAAATTGATCAGCAGATCATCACTCTAGAACAGCAACGTATGCAGATGCAACAGGCTCTTACTGAACAGGAAGCTGTTTATCGTCGCTTTCTGTTGGAGAGTCAGAGAGCGCGAGACGCTGTTGAGACATTGTTGGAACAGCTACGTGAGGAGATGGGCATTGCTGATCCCCAGGAGCTTATGAATCATACTATTAGCACTGACCCTTCTACGGAAACACCAGAAGGAAATGGGGATACTGCTGGTGATCCTGGTGTCCTTTCGGGGGAAGAAGAAGCGCAATTGCGACGCTTGCGCCGACGTATTGATACATTGCGTAGCCGTTTGAAGGCAGTGGGTGGGTGTGATGTTAATGCGCCACAACAGTATGAGGAAACGAAGACTCGCTTTGAGTTTCTCTCTTCCCAGATTACTGACATGGATCAGGCTGCACTCCATCTACGTTCAATCATTGGACAACTTGACGTAACGATGGCGCGACAATTTGAAGTCACATTTCAAGCTGTGAATGCTCGTTTTCGTGAGCATTTTACCACCCTCTTCAATGGTGGTACCGCTCGTCTGGAGCTGATTGCTGCTAAGGTAGAAGAAAGCGATTTACCAGTTCCATCAAGTATGCCAGCTGGCGTGGAGGTGATTGTACAGCCACCTGGGAAGAAGGTGCAAGATCTCTCACTGCTTTCAGGAGGAGAACGTGCTCTTGTGTCGGCGGCTCTGCTCTTTTCCTTACTGGAGATCAACCCACCTCCTTTCTGTCTGCTTGACGAAGTAGATGCCGCCCTTGACGAATCGAATGTGACACGCTTCTGTGACATCTTGAAACGCCTGGCACAACGTACCCAATTTATCGTCATTACCCATAATCGTGTGACAATGACTGCTGCCCAGGTGCTCTATGGGGTTTCCATGCGGGATAGTGTCTCACGCCTGCTATCGCTAAGACTTCGAAGAGGTCGCCATTGCTGGGGATCGCTAGATGGATATTGGCAATTGCAGAAAATTTCCATCATCCAGAAAAATTCAGTGAAAAAAGTATTGACAGGGCGAGGCAAGAGTAGTATTATATGCCATGTAAAGAAGCCGCCTGGATGTGCAGGTGAGCTGGTGACTATAGCGAAGAGGGTACACCCGTTCCCATCCCGAACACGGAAGTTAAGCTCTTCAGCTCCGACGATACTGTGTGGGCAACTGCATGGGAAAATTGGAAGTTGCCGTCTCACCCGCCCACGCAGGCGGTTTCTTTATGGAAAGCTAAGTAAATGAACTGTTACAGATTTCGTAGAGCCTGCGCAAGTGTATCAATCTCTTTCTCAGTATTATAGAAACCTGTTGAGATACGCAAAGACTTCACTGATGGGATATTACGAATACGGATGTTATGGTTGTCATGGAGTTGATTTACAACCTTATCTATCATCACGACCTTCTAGCCTGGAATGTAATAAGACCACTCATTCCTGGCTGAGGAGTAAGCATGGTGAGACCAGGAACATCTTTCAGTGTATGGTAGGCGTATGTATTCAATGCCGAAATATGCTCATAAAGCCACTGATGACCAACAAACTCCTCCAACCAGTTCAGGACTACCGACTGTCCTACCAGAGCTCGCGGTTTGTCTTCCCCCAAGCTCAAAACGCCGAGCATCATCCAGTAATTCCCATTCGCATACCCTCCTCATGTTTGATAGACCAGTAGCCAACATAGGTAGGCGCGATGTAATGTAGTGCCTTCTCTGCTTACATAAAGTGCACCAGTTCCATCTGGACCACAGAGCCATTTCTGCATGGGGATAGCGTAGAAATCCACCTCCAGTGCCTTCACATCAATAGGGATAGCCCCTGCTGACTGTGCTCCGTCGATCAATACAGGAATACCCCGCTCACGTCCCATACGGCTCACTGAACGAATATCGAGCACAGCTCCAGTGGTCCATACGACATGTGAGAGCACAATCAATCGTGTACGTGGTGTCACGAGTTCACTGATCGCGGCAAGAACAGAACCGTCTGCTTGTGGACCAAGGTCAGCGACGCGGATCACAACGCCGTAGCGATCACGGATTTGATACAGTGGTGCCAGCGCACTAATATGTTCGTGGTTGGTTGTAATAACCTCATCTCCTGCCTGCCAGTTGAGGCCATAGCTGATCGCGTTCATCCCCTCACCAGTATTATCGGTCAGAGCAATTTCCTGTATGTCTGCGTTGAGCAGGCGTGCGACACCGCTACGAGCATTGCTATAGACGGCGGAGATTTTCTCAAATGCTTTTGCTCCCAGACGACCCTCATACCATTCTTCCTGGAAGCGTTCCTGTATAGCCTGTATTACGCATGTAGGCAGAGGACCAAACGTGCCGGTATTGAGATAGATGCATGATGTTGTAGCAGGCATTTCCTGACGAATACGTTGTGAGTGTGTGTGGTCAGACAAAGCGTAACTCCTTATCGTTATGCAGATCTAAAACTGTAAGAGTATATTTTCGTGCATAACGCCTATACCGGTGTAGTAGATGGCAATCCATGGACAGCAAGTATATAGAAAGTATACCTTATACATGAGCATAATTGCCAGGGATTGTGATGCTTATTACCAGAAATTGTGATGTTCTTGCATTGATACAAGACCTATCATAGTTCTACAATATATATGAAGTGAAGAAATGCTGATATTAGAGGAGGGCGTGTCCTATGCTCATACGAAATTTTCGATGGGAAGATATCCCAGTCCTTACAGATATTCAACGATTGGCAGCGGAAGTGGATAAAGAAGAAGTGATGAGTGAGGCAGAATTTAAAACATGGCTTACAGACCCGGAGTTGGATGCAACGTCCAATGTCTTTGTCGTTACTGATGACGACGATGAGCTAAATACGTGGGGTCAGGCAGAGACGTTGGATGGTATGGAAGGTGAAATGATAGGTTATACGACCGTCTTGTTACGTCAGGAACCAGAGGGCTACCACTTACGTTGCTTGGGAGTTGTACACCCACAACATCGCCATCGCCATGCTGGTCGTGCATTGCTGATCTGTGCCCTCAATCGAGCACGTATCCTGGCGACCGAATTTGAGTTTGAGGCAGAACAGGAAGGATGCCCAGTCTATTTTGAAGCCTACCTTCCTGTTCATGATCCGACCTCTGCGTATCTAGCAGCGAAATGTGAGATGGTGCCTGCAGAAACAACAAATGAACCTGTACCAGAAGGCATGCAATTATATCGATGTGAATTGTAATCGGCGAGAAGCTCTTATACCTTCTCGTAATCTGTTTGCACTGTATAGGTCCCATCTGGTAATGGCTCTATTGTGTAATCATCAAAGAGAACGGGATCAGTTTGCCGTAGACAGAGGAAAACGCGTAGTGCCAGTTCTCGTATCTCAGTCTCGGCATGGGCACTGGCTCGCATCTCGATGAAGTGTCGCCATGCTCGTGCATTGGCTGTAGTGACAATGGGAGCTTCGGTTTCATTAGGGAGAACAGAGCGAGCACTTTGCTGCACTTTTTTGCGCAGGTCTGTACGTGCTTGTGCGCTGAGGATATTCACGCCAGCTTGCTGCAACTCTAACAAGCGTGCTGTAAGTGCGGCATATTCGTTGGCGGAACGCTCGACACGTTGTAAGAACTGCATGTGAAGTTGCTCGTCTGCACGATACTCTGGGCGTTCAACAAAGCGTAGCATACGTCCGGAAACGTAGCGCTGACTAAGCTGGCCAAATGCAAATCCTGCCCTATGGCGTACCAGTTCATGCGTAACACTACGCGAAATCCCGTACAATAACAGGCTAAAATTCGCATGCTCAAAGACAGAGCCATGTCCTGAAGACTTGAGATTATCGAAATATTTTTTTGCTTGTGCGTTCGATGTACGTTTTGGACCAAAGCTCATGTAGCAGACCTGCCCGGCTATCTTGCATAACTGTGCTCCATCAGGCAGTGTAGTGGGGTCCGTCAAATACTCTGAGAAGTTGAGTGAAGGGTCAAAGCCATCGAGGAAGCCTGCTAATCCTGCCGTGTTAGTGTTTGGACGCGCAAGGACTGCTATTCCCGGTGTACATAGATAAGGGATGCCTCCAGGAGTATAATCAACGGGAGAGTGAATTGTAGCAAAGCCTGAGTTTTCATCTCCATTCAATTCGCGGAAGAGTTTCTGAGGGTCAATTGCAGACAAATGTGTGCCTCCTTTTGGGCTTGTAAACCGCGCCCCTATCCGCCAATCATGGACATACTGCGGTTTGCACGTTTAAAGCGTTTATCGCCAATATAGTGTTTGAGTTCTTTGTGCCAGACGGCGCGGCGAATGGTCGTGGCAATTGCCTCATCATCTGCACCGGAGCGCACAACGGCACGCAGATCAGTCTCTTCTGTTGCAAAGAGACAGGTGCGTAGCTGTCCATCGGCGGTGAGGCGAATACGATCACAGGTAGTACAGAATGGTTCACTGACAGGATTGATAAAACCTACCTCTCCGATGCTATCACTGAAGGTATAGCGGCGCGCGGTCTCAGAAGGGTCACCAGTAGTGATGGGTGTGAGAGGTCCATACTCGGCCTCAATGACCTGCTTGATTTCGTCTCCTGTCAGGATATCCTCCTTGCGCCAGATCTGATCAGCGTCGAGAGGCATAAATTCGATCCAGCGCATCACGTAGGCTTTGCGGCGTGCCAGCTTTACAAAATCGAGGATTTCTTCTTCGCTGTATCCACGTATAGCGACGGCATTGACTTTAATGGGATGGATAGAAGGATATTTCTCCAACTCTTCAAGACCTTCCAGCACTTGATCAAGCTGGTTTCGCCGTGTCAGTTGGGAAAATTTTTCGTGTATGAGCGAATCAAGACTCACATTGATGCGTGTCAGACCTGCCTGAGCAAGTGGTCCAGCCTGTTGTTTCAAAAGAATACCATTTGTTGTCAAGCTGAGGCTGTGTAGCCCTTCGATCCTGCGCAGTTGGCGTACCAGTTCTGGTACATCACGTCGGACCAGAGGCTCACCACCCGTGAGGCGAATTTGCTCAATACCAATGCTGACAGCAACACGGCTGATACGCTCTATCTCCTCATAAGAAAGAATCTCTGCCTTCTTAAGCCAGGGAAGACCCTCCGCCGGCATACAGTAGGTACAACGGAAGTTACACTTATCGGTAATAGAGATACGCATGCTTTTAATGCGGCGACCATAACTGTCTACAAGTAATTCCATCGGTACTGCCTCTTCGTGGGTGAGATGAACAACTTTATTGGATAATACTATAGCACATTTACGAAAAATGTCTTATGTGCTAGGATAGATATCGGGAGAATGTGTGTAAAATTCTCCAGGTAACTACTCAGTTTCTCCTAAACCAGGAAGGAATTCAACGTAAGAGGAGTAAATGAAATGGACTATATACCCTTTTATTCTAGATATGATGATATCACTGTAAAAGAAACCCGTACAATAAAGATTATGGCAAGTGATTTAGGCGTGCCTTGCGGAGAGTATGGACTGCTAGAAAATTACTGCACTGACAAGAACTGCGATTGTCGCAGGACAATAATCCATGTGGTTGAATCCAGGCCGCCACACCAGATTTTTGCTACTATTGGGTATGGATGGGAAACAGTGGAGTTTTATACGAAGTGGATGCATGGTGATGAAGAAATAGCCAGGACGATGACAGGTGCCTATCTGGAGATTTGGGGCATACAATCAAGCTATGCTCAACAGTTTTTTGAGATATTTAAAGCAGTAGCACTTACTGATGATGAATATGTAAGCAGGATTAAAAGACATTACACAATGTTTAAAGACTACGATGATAAAAAGAAGAAAAGAAAGATGGTTGCTCTTAGGGGATCTCATAAAAAAAGTCGAAAAACGCTTCGCAACCCGCGCTGAGTAGTTGCTCTTTCAGGAGGCAAAACGATGATGAGCCAGTGGGCTACATATTTGTAGCTCGCTGGCTCATCGTCCTGGTAAAGTGACGTTTCGCTAGATGGTGTCTCGGAAATTAGACATCGTAGTAGAAGGCAAACTCGATAGGTACCGGGCGCAAACGTACCTCGTCAGCCTGTGAACGTTTGAGTTCGAGGTATTTCTCAAGTAAGTCCGATGTGAAGACGCCACCCTTCAAGAGGAAAGCATGATCGGCTTCGAGTGCATCGAGAGATTCATAGAGGGAACCTGGAACGGAACGGATCTCACGTAGCTCTTCGGCGGACATACTGTACAGGTCACGATCCACCGGGCCATATCCATGTTCGCTCGGCTCGATCTTGTGCTCAATACCATCAAGACCAGCCATCAGCAATGCTGCAAACAGCAGGTATGGATTGGCAGCTGGATCGGGTGAGCGAAACTCAACTCGTTTGGCCTTTGGACTCTCGGTCAAAGGAATACGAATGGCGGCACTACGGTTGCCTTTCGAAAAGACCAGATTAACTGGAGCCTCAAAACCAGGAACAAGGCGCTTGTAACTATTGGTCGTAGGGGCGGCAATGGCCAGCAGTGCGGGTGCGTGGCTCAAGATACCACCAATATAGTAACGAGCTAATTGTGAAATACCAGCATAACCTTCACTATCAAAGAAAAGGGGTTTCTCATTTTTCCATAAGCTCTGATGAGTATGCATACCGGAGCCATTATCACCAAAGACAGGCTTAGGCATAAATGTTACAGTCTTGCCATACTTACGTGCAGTGTTCTTAACAACATACTTGTAGAGTAACATGTTGTCAGCGGTCTTCACCAGAGTATTAAAACGGATATCAATTTCTGCCTGGCCTGCGGCCCCAACTTCGTGATGCTGTGCCTCTACCGGAATACCTAACTCTTCGAGCTTCAGCACCATCTCGGTACGCAGGTCCTGCTGTGTATCATTGGGAGCGACGGGGAAGTAACCTTCCTTCACGCGCATCAGGTGGCCTCTACTGCGTGAGCCATCATGTCCAGTTGGGCGAGAACTGGTCCAGTGAGCTTCGTCCGAGTCAACTTCTACATATTGCTTGTTATCTGTAGAAGCATAGCTTACCTGATCAAAGATATAGAACTCTGCTTCTGGGCCGAAGTAGCTGATATCAGCCACGCCGCTGGTGCGCAGATATTCCTCAGCCTTCTGGGCAATATAGCGTGGATCGCGACTGTAGCGTTTCTTGGGGCCGATAGGACCGGGATGGGCAATATTACAAACCAGACTCAGAGTTGGGACTGCGGTGAATGGGTCCAGGAGCGCAGTATCAGGATCGGGAACAATCAGCATGTCACTTTCATTAATGGCCTGGAAACCACGAATGCTCGATCCATCGAATGGTACACCTTCAACAAATGCTTCTTCCCTTAACTCATGTAAAGGGATGCTGAAGTGTTGCCAGGATCCTGGCAGATCGGTGAACTTGAGGTCTACCATTTTTGCGCCATTTTCTTTGGCAAATTGTAGGACTGCCTCTGGGGTCATGTGCTGCGTTCTCCTCTTATGTTATTCCTGCATCATTGCTGGAATCAGTGGCTTGCATTGCCCATGTGATATTTGGCTATTGTGCAGAATATACGGTGAATTACCTCAACGATATGCTGAGTTTTTAGTACCTTTGTTTATGATATGACGCTAACAGATGGGATGCTACATACACTTTATCCAGAAGTTATAGGTATTTTGTTGTGCACACTGCACAAATTGATGAGGATTATGTTCTATTTGCATGTTTATACTTGCCTCTTTGTAATAGATAAAATTTATATAAGTAAAATGAAATACCAGTAGAAGCAAGGGGAATATTCATCTACTCCCCCCAGGTAGCGTTTTGCCCAGTGGTCACCAGATGTTTTCGATGATGTGTTCACACTTGAGGCGAAATGTTACCCGATGCTCCTTAGAGAACATCTCCTCCATTTGCTTTTTAGCGGTCTCTTCTCCATTGTAGCGTACAGCCAGACGGTAGATATCTTCTTGGGCAGCCTCAGGATCATCGATGATTTCAGCTTTTCCGCTAATGGTCAGATAACCAGCATCCTCGAAGCAGATAGAGATGCGTGGATCACGTCGTATGTTGCGCTCTTTGACGCGTCCTACTTTTGTGTTCATCATAATCGTATCACCATCAAGGAGATACCACATCGCGGTCAGGTGCGGGGAACCATCTTTATTGATGGTTCCCAAAACTGCAAAACGGCGCTCTTGCAAAAATGCTCGTACTCTTTCTGAGAGTGTGCTACTCATTTTTGTTCCCTCATTAGCGATTTCCGGCGAGGAGCGCTGGAATCACGGATTCTCCGTACGCGCGGATAAATTCACTCTGGTTGCGGCCTACATTATGTACATGGATCTCGTCAAAACCTAGGTCAAGAAAGCTTTGCAGGTGACGACGGTGCTCGTCGAGATCAGTAGAGATCAGTACACGTCCCTTGAAATCTTCCGGGCGTACAAGTTGTCCAAAGGCTGCAAAATCTTCTGGTGCACGAATATCCTGTTTGGGAGCTTTAATACCGCCGTTGGGCCACTCTTTTACTGCCTGGGCTAGAGCCTCTTCATACGTACTTGCCCAGGAGACGTGCAACTGTAAAAGTCTGGGCATTTTTGTCGGATCTTTCCCGGCTCCCTGCGCCCCCTTTTCAAAGCTCTCAATAAGCATCTTGAGCTTCTCGTGTGGCGCAGCAGGAGTAATCAAGCCATCACACAAACGCCCTGCCGTCTCTGCTGTTTTGGGTCCAGAAGCCGCAACATAGATAGGAGCAGGAGTTTCTGGGCGTGTATAGAGGCGTGCACTCTCCATTTTGAGGTGTTTCCCAGAGTAGCGAACCTTTTTACCTGTGAAAAGTTGCTTAATAATCTCGATGGATTCAACCATACGCTCCAGACGAACGGGAGCTTCTGGCCATTCGCCACCGACGATATGCTCATTGAGAGCTTCGCCAGTGCCGATACCCAACCAGTAACGTCCAGGAGCCATTGCCGCAAGTGTGGCGGACCCCTGCGCAATAATGGCAGGATGATAACGATACGAAGCGCAGGTCACACCAGGTCCGAAGGTCATCTTGCTTGTACTTACCGCCAGTGCTCCCATCCAGGGCCAGACCAGAGGACTATGGCCTTGCTGCGGCACCCAGGGATGGAAGTGGTCGGCGGCCATGACGCCACCGAAACCCGCTTTTTCCGCCTCCTGGCACCATTGTAGAAGTTCTGTAGGATGAAACTGCTCCAGAGCAGCTGAATAACCAATAAGAGGCATCAGAGACTCCTTATCAAGACTATATTTATAAGGGAGAAGAGGCATGTGTTGCCTTGCTTTCCTTTTCGTAACAGTGAAACAACTTTAAGTCATCAATGGTATCGATGTCCAGTGCTATGCCAGCACTCCTGTAGAGGCTGCTGCTGAGATGCATCTGTCTGGCCTGTGCAAGATAGCGTTGCAAACTGCCAGGGCCAAAGGCATAGGGAAGCGCCAATGGTGGGTGTACCAGGAGTGCATTTGTGCCTGTGCCATCAAGGGATGGTGCAAGTACAATGTCGTATTGCCTGGACCGTTCCACCATGTTGCATATATCATCTGTCTGTATCAGGGGAAGGTCAGCTGAGATAGTCAGGAGTGCGGTTGCACCTGTTACCAACTCTTTTAACGCGGCGGCGTGAAGTGCCGGGTTATGTCCTGGTTGTTCTTCCATGAGTGCCTGGGCACCCCAGGCTTGTGCCTGTGCCAATACACGTGGATCAGCACTGACCACAGAGACCGATTCCAGCATGTTGCACGAGAGCAGTACGTGTATCACATGGTTAAGCATGTCGAGTACCAGCGTTGCACGTTGTTCTTGCTTGAGATGGAGGGCTAGTCGGCTTTTTGCCTCAGTGAGAGTCTTAACTGGAATCAATGCTCTATATGTCATGATCGCTTAATTTTGACCTGTCTCTTCACAAAACGTCCTTTCAGGAAGCCCTACGGCTTTAGCCAGGGGAGGAATGAAAGGCTCCCGTAGGAGCGAGTTCCTGTCCAGAGCAAACACCTTTTTGGTAACTATAGCCATCGCTCTTGTGTAGGAATGTACAGAACCGATGGCTGATGCCCTGTCTTCTTCCTTGTTTGGTGGTAATGTTGAATGATCCCGTCGCACGTACCGCAATTCTTCCCACATAGGTTCCGCTATTTACCCCACTCGTGACCACGGCTCGTACCAGGTCGCCGGTTTGAAATCCTTGCACGAACCTGGCTTGTTTTGGGCCTGTTCGCGGAAAGCCATACTTGTCCATGCTGCACATTTGTCGTGAACCATGCCCCGTTGCCTTGATGAGCAACGGGAATACTCCCTCAATGTGCAACGTCTCAGGCGTGCTCCTGCCTATACACGATGCATCTAACCAATGCGTCTTAGGCAACTCCCTCCTGGCTCGATTGAATCTGGTCAGGCCGCCACTACCACACTCTACAGGCAAGCCTACTGCTTTGAGCCGTTCAAAGAGCTTCCAACGTGTCGCATTGACTGCCGCCGCATCCTTGAGTGGCCTCTTTGCCTGTGCCTGGATCTTTGTAAGGACATCAGGCTTGTTCTTGAGGAACACCACAATCTCTTGGGTGCCTTTGGCACGGTTGCACTTCTCACAGGCCAAACATAAATTGCTGACTCAATTCGTTCCTCCTTTGGCTCGTGGCTGAATGTGCTCCACCTGTAACGGAATATCTTTCTTTGAGCAGTAGGCGCAGGTTCGATTCCACTTTTCTAAGAGGTACTCACGCACCTCGTATCCTTGTAACTCACCTTGTTGATACTCCACTCCTGAAATCTCCGCGTTCTCCATGAGTTGCATGTCGAATCGAACCAATTCCATACTGATCTCAGCAATAGGACAAAGACGAGCAAGACGTTGTACCCACGTCAGAATGTTGCTGATCCTACTCTCAAGGGAAGGTGGTAACCAGCCCTTCTTTTTGTTCTGTCTATTCTGAAATCTTGGCTTTCTATATCTCGTATGGCGTGCTCGTCTCCCACAACGGACACCACGGCGGTCATCCAGGCTCTCTTTGATCGTGTGGCCTCGATGGGTCAGTTCAGCCGCAAAGACGACGTCCCCACGAGCATCATTGACCACGGCGATTCCTGTGGTGCGTGAGCCTGGGTCAAGCTTGAGACGCAAGGGTTCGACTGGTGCCTGTTGCCCCTCAATTTTGAGGATGATGGTAAACGGATACCTGCGAAACACGGCTGCTTTGCCTTGCGTGAGCAGTAATCGTGCCCGCCCTGGATGGACTGGATTCAAAGGACGTTGAGATGTGTCTACAACAAACACGTTGCTCATGTGAGCCTCTACTTTCGTAGGTAATGGTTGCCTCGTCAAGGTTACTGAAAGGTTTGACGTACCACACACCGGGTTAGCCCTCTAGCCCTGTTTAATGAGGTACCGTAGCGGTTGGGGCTGGCGTGCACCCCAACGTACCTATTTCTTCCGTAACGGAGTTCTTGCGAACTGAGACTGGTCAGGTTCGGCTTGCAGCCTCCTTTTCAGGATGATGCAAGCCCCTGGGTTTTAACCCAAGGGGTTCCTGACTATCTGCATGCTAAAATTTCAGCCCAGCTGCTTGTAAAACATGACGAGCCAGGGCGGCTTTGCTGACATCATCACGCATGATTGTGTCGGTTACGAGCGTAGGGATACCCAGATCTTCGATCTCACTGGCGAGATGTGCATCCTGTTTATCGATGATCATCACATCGAGGAAATCACGATAGCAACGAGCTACGCCTACCGCTGAAACCTCTCTACCTAAGCCTCGCAGAAGTTTGTCCGCTGGACCTTTAATGGGTGCTCCCCCCACGATGGGGCTAACTGCGACGACCATCCCGCTGGCCTCATGAAGTATATCATGAACACCGGGAACCGCTAAAATACTACCGATACTCACAATGGGGTTGCTCGGCGCTATGAGAATAGCTTCCGCCTGTTTGAGGGCATCAAGCATTCCGGGGGCAGGCTTTGCTTTATGAGCACCAACAAAGACAACGTCTTGTACCTCATCAGTACAGTGACGTTTCACCATGTATTCCTGGAAGTGCAGTAGTCCTGCTGGTGTTTGAATATGTGTTGCAATGGGCTGGTCGCTCATCGGTAATATGCGCAGTTCCAGGCCAAAGTGTGTACGTAGATCATCGGTGACTTCGCTAAGAGTCTTTCCCTGGCGTAACAGGTTTGTACGATGAATATGTGTGGCAAGGTCCAGATCGCCAAGTTGAAACCAGTTTTCATTGCCATAACTCGTTAATTGTTGCATGGAGTGGTAGGTATCATGGCGTATACCCCACCCCTGAGTTTCATCGACAACGCCGGCAAGTGTATACATGACAATGTCGATATCAGGGGAAACATGCAACCCATAGAAATCACGATCATCGCCAGTGTTGACGATGGCGGTGAGTTGCTGTTGGGGCACAATTTGTATCACACCCTGTAAGAAACGGGCGGCACCGACTCCACCAGCAAGAACTACAATCATAAAATAACCTCAATCAAAGCGAACGATTAAACTACTTAAAGGGAGACGTTCGCGCCGTTGTGGATCAGCGGCCGCATAACCTACGGTAATAAGAGCCTGAGGAATCAGCCGTTTGTCCAGATTGAGTATATCACAGACAACTTCTGGGCAGAAGAGGGGCGCGCACATCCAACCTGTATCCAGGCCCAGATCGTAGGCCATCAGGAGCATATTTTGTATCGCAGCACCAATGCTCTGGATGGCCATTGTTCTTTCATCTGCCTGACGTCGCTCATCCGGGTAGTAATCTAGATCCTCCAGGTAGAGACAGGGAATGATGATCGCTGGTGCACTGAGAATACGTTGGCGAGATTTCTCCAGGCGTGTATTGACAACCTCAGCATCTTGCCCATCCATTTGGAGGTTTTCTTGCCAGGTTTCACCCATGCGGTTGGCAAGTAGTATTTTGGGTTCTGGTTGTGTCAGTACGACAAAGCGCCAGGGTTGCCGGCCATGTGGCGATGGTGCCCAGCGTGCAGCTTCCAACATCTGTTCGAGTAACTCGCGTGCTACCAAACGATTGTGGTATTTGCGTACACTTCGTCGGCTACGTAACAATGTGGCAAGATCATTTGTACGATCAGGTGTTGTGGCCTGTCGAACCTCAGAGTGTATTGTCACGATCTTGTTCTCACTTTTTCAACAAACAGGTTGACTAGCGGAACATGTCTGTTGCGCTATCACGAAGAAGGGAGCCAGTATCTCCCCTGGCTGGTATGTAACTATAGCCTCGGATCAGTGCTACTGGAATACGATCAATCTTGCCCATGACCAGTTCTGCGGCAGCAGCCAATTCGTCAACTACAGCAATGGCACTGGCCTGGAGTTCATAGCCATAGGGATCGTGTTGGCCTCGATAGTCAGTAATGGCTTCCATTCCTGCGATACCTATCGCCATGTTGACCTGTCCATTACGCCAGGGGCGTCCCCAGGTGTCTGAAATAATCACTGCAATGTCAAAGGTCGTGCTTGTTTTTCCCTCGCAGGCAAGTTGCTGTAAGCGTGTTCGTAGTACTTGTGCTGAGCCATCAGGATCATTTGGGAGCAAGGTCAGTTGATGCTCTCCATTGACGTTTGACTCATCCACACCCGCATTTGCACAAATAAAGCCGTGCTTTGTCTCGCTCACGAGCACACCATGATCCATACGCACAATACGCTTACTCTCCCTCAGCACGACTTCGATGTGCCGGGGATCTTTCTTGCTCTGCTGTGCGGCGATACGCGCAAATTCTGATGGCTGTACTTCGTTGAGGTTTACAATACGTTCTTCTGCTTTGGAGACGATTTTCTGTGTTACAACAAGTACGTCACCAGATTGCAGTTCCAGATGTTGGTTGTGGAGAGCCTCATAAATAATAACACCCAGGTCGCTTCCTGGAGGAATTTCGCCAATACCTCTAACAGGTATGATACGTAGCTCAGTACTCATAAGCTAACCTCCTATTTTGTATTATATCCGCTAAAGCTCAATACTGTAAAGAATGAAGTATTGTATTTGAAACAAGGTCCCTTTTCTAATTCTTCGCGCCGAAGGTGCTTCACAGGCGTTTGGTCGTGAGTGTCGAGGTGTGCGCCGCACTCCTCGACACTCACGACCAAACAAGAGAGCGAGCCACCGCAGGTGGTGAGAAGTCTTGAGTAGCTATCTTTTCCCTTGCGTTGATGTAACATTTTATGACATACTATAATCTATAGAAGACCTTCGGGGCAGGGTGAAATTCCCGACCGGCGGTATGGTCTGTTTCTATAATGTCCAGACCAAGCCCGCGAGTCTGTAATCAGTCTTATGCTGGTTACGTGACAGATTCGGTGTGATTCCGAAGCCGACGGTACAGTCCGGATGGGAGAAGGTTTATTAGTAGATCGTTCTACCCTGTTATGCTAAATAACAGGGGCAGGGTAGTATATATTCCGGATGACGATCTTCGTGTATCTTCCTCACATATCTCCCCGAGTCAAATGATTTGGCGACTCTCTCTTCCTCTTCAGAAGGGTGTTGATGACCGAGGGGTATCCATGAGTGTAACAGCGAGAAACGTAATCTTAAAGATGCGTAAATATGCATGCATGCGGAGCAGTATGCTTGTCAGAAAAGAGCAGCAAATACATGTTCCTGGTATGCGTATTCCCAATCCGAAAGTGAGGGGGCAACTGCTCTCAACGGTACCGGCGCTGGTGTTGGGTTTGTTGCTATTGATAGGATGGTATGCGAGCACAACTCTTGGGTATGCAAACGCTCTCTTCTTACCTGCTCCTGTTGATGTCTTCACCAGTTTGTTCGAAGGTATCAGCTCTGGGGTATATCTAAGTAATACCTTAGTTACTGTCCAGGAAAGCATGGCGGGCTTCTTATTGGCTCTGGCTGTAGCTTTACCGTTAGGATATGGATTGGTAAAATCGCGTTTACTCTCGGCGGCTGTACAGCCCTATCTGGCTGCAGGTCAAGCCATTCCAGCCATTGTCGTAGCTCCCTTGCTTGTTATCTGGTTTGGGTATGGACAGATACCCAACGTGCTTGTTTGCATGCTGGTGGTGCTCTTCCCAATGGTGATAAACACGGTACTGGGTATTCAAACTCTCGATCCTTTGCTGTTAGATGCAGCTCGTGTTGAGGGAGCCTCAGGATGGTCGCTGCTCATTCATGTCGAGTTTCCGCTGGCTTTGCCAGCTGTTTTAGCGGCTATTCGCACTGGTTTTACCCTCTCGATCACAGGAGCACTGGTGGGAGAATTTGTGCAAGGTGGAGATCAGGGACTTGGCTCTTTAGTGTTGATCGCAAAAAATCAGCTTAACACCCCATTCCTGTTCGCCACGCTCATCGTATTGGCTGCATTGGCTGCGCTCTACTACGCGACTACCTGGTTGTTGGTGAAGGGAGCCGAAGCCATTTATTAATCAAAGATCATACAAATCTGCTAAGTGGGAGCTCTATCAATGTTCACACGTCACCGTTCATCTATCATGCTATCTTTTTTGTCATTGTTAGTGTTATTAGCTCTGTTGTTTACAGCGTGCGGTGGTGGTACAACGTCAAATACCTCTACTGTACCAGTCCCGACGATGAAGAACGTCTCGATTGGTCTGGGCTACATTCCTGATATACAGTTTGCGCCATTTTATGTAGCCCAGGCCAGGGGTTACTACAAAGCTGCGGGTTTAAATGTCACTTTCCATCATGGCGTCGTGCCCGATCTTATTGGTTCAATGATTGCTGGAAAGAATGACTTTGTCTTTGCCGGTGGCGACGAGATGCTTGTTGCACGCGATAAGAATGTGAAGGTTCTAGATGTTGCCACCATTTTCCAGAAATATCCTGTGAGCCTGATCGTGCCCTCTGATTCGCCTATCAAAACTCTCGCAGATCTAAAGGGGCGCACGATTGGTGTTCCTGGTCCTTTTGGCTCAACCTATACAGGTTTGCTGGCACTGCTGTACAAAGCGAATTTACCACTCTCAGCGGTGAAAGTGCAATCCATTGGTTTCACACAGGTTGCAGCCCTTCTTGCTCACAGAGTTGATGCTGTGATGGGTTACTCGAATAATGAAGCCATTGCAATTGAGCAATCGAGGTTTCGCTGTGCGTACCTTCGCCGTTTCAGATTATCAACCACTTGTCTCTAATGGTATTATCACGACCGAAGATACCTATCGTAACCAGCCACAAGTGGTGCGTAATTTCGTCCAGGCAACTCTGAAAGGTGTGAAGGATGTGATTGCGAATCCTTCAGAGGCTGTAACTATCAGTAAACGCTTTATTCCAGGCTTGTCAGACACTACTGAGGTAATGAGTGTGTTGCAAGCGACGATTCCCCTCTGGCAAGGTAATGGTCAGTTGGGCTATAACGATAGTGCAACCTGGACTTCCATGGAGAAGTTCTTAGTGGCACAGAAGCTCATCGCTCCTGTGCAGGACCTTACGCAGGCTTATACAAATCAAGCCATCTTGTAGTTATTGCGCTATGAGAGAGCCGTTGAGATAGACGAGACCGCTGGCTCTTCCCACTTCTTGCCACCAGTGCAAAAAGTGGGAAGCGGTAGCATATCATTTCGATGTGAATGAAGCTTTGTCTTGCCGCAGCGCAGAGCTTCATTTTCCTGTGAGCTGTGCTACTACCGGAGCAAAGGCTTCAATCCCGCCTTCAGCTACTGCAATGTCTGACAACCCGTAGAGTTCACGCCACTTCAATATATTCTCGACCATCTGGTCTACGGTCCCAATGAGCACTCCTACACAGGACAAGAGTTGCTGTGGGGTCAATCCAAAATTGCCAGCCATCTTTTGTGCCACCTGTTCGCGATGGTCCGTAGGAACGACAACAAGAATAGAGGTCCCAATTTCCAATTGGTCGAAGCGCTCTCCTGCTGCTTCACGAATCCACTCAATTTTCTCGAGAGTTGGTTCATGAGTCGCATTGGCCCAATCTAGCCCTGTGGAAGTACTCCTGGCAGCGATACCCACATGATTAGCTTCCCTGGCTGCGAGTGACAGCACACGTTTGCCGCCTCCGCCGATGTAGATTGGGGGATGGGATTTCTGAATCGGTTTGGGATGCCCTTTCAATTTGGTCACGTGATAGAACTGACCTTCAAAAGTAACCTCCTCTTCAGTAAAGAACCGTTTGATGATGTAGAGCGCCTCTTCGAAGCGCGAGAGGCGTACTCCCGGCGAATCAAATGGGATACCTGTCTGTGTATAATTATCTATCATGGCACCACAGCCCAGGCCAAGTTCAAAGCGTCCATCTGAGAGTATATCCAGCATGGCCGCGTCTCTCGCAATAAGCGCTGGATGCTTGAGATCGCAGTTGAATACGTGGCTTCCTATGCGTAAGGAGGTAGTATCTGCAACGGCCATTAGTGCCGCAACGGGAACAACATCGCACCCCATGTGTTCTGGGACCAGAAACGTTGTATACCCCAGATCTTCTACCAGATGAGCTTTGTCGATCCACGTGTTTCGTGACCAGGACTGAACTATAGTACCACTAGAATTGGTTTGGTTATCCACATATACAAATCCTGGCGACACTTTTGATCGAGATTGGTTAATTATAGCGCTAAAACGGAACTGGTGGTGAGTTGCCATCGTGTGTAATCCCTTCTTTCCTAATTTTTGAGACAAGCAAATTTGAGACGAAGTGCAAGAATCTCATCTGATCCTGAATCCGCTGGGATTATCTCATAACACACCTCTGTTTGCAAGGAATGATGTGGTGGCCAGAAAAAGGTAAATTGTATTGCTTATGGAAGCCCTCCTGCGAGAAGAAGTGTTTGGAGAATTTCTGTTAGACTGTACTTGCCAGACTTCAGCTTTTCTGAACAGGCCTTAGGGTAAGTTATAGAGCGCTAGATTTCTGAAGGACACATCTGCGCCTACATCGACTGCTAGCCCAAGTGTTCCCGTAGTATATGTTCCACTTATGGCGTCTCCTTGCTGTATACCATTGAGATAGAATGTGAATGTACTCCCTTGTACAACGATGTCAATAGTCATTGTACCTGCAACTTTGCCCTGAGTTGATAGTTCGACGAGTGGACTGGCTGCACCTGTGTCGTTGTCGTAAGAGGAGGCCCTCCAGTTATTCGTCGTGTCAAGCAAGAAAGAATAGGTACCTTGCTGATTACCAGATTGGTTACGGAAAAAAACACCAAACGCTCCTTGTGTAGTCGAGTTTGTAATAGCTTGCACCTGTAGCACATAATCATTTGGAATTTGCTTACCAGAAGGCAACGTTTCCAGAAATATGCCCGTTAAATGGTTTGAGCTATGATTTGCCAACTCTGTCGCTGTCTTGCTACATTTGACCATTACGTTAGTTGTATTGTGCCATTTGCCTCCCAGAGGATCACATGGTGAACCTGGAAGAGATGTTGCATAAAGCAGTTGTCCTACAGGCACAAGGGAAGCAATAGGAGTAATGGTAACCCCTGGCGTAGAGTGCTTTTTTTGTTGCAGCAGTGGCCTGAGGGTTTGTCGATACGGTACTTTGGGTCTTTATCTGTGAGCCGCTTGATGAGAGTGGCTGCGGAATGAGGTGCAGATACATAGCGAAGCCCCCGACGACCAGGAGCAGCGTTAGTAGACTTCCCAGTAGCATCATCCAGACAGATTGGCAGCCACTATGTTGCTTGACCTGTGTCGGAATTCTCTGAGGAGGCTGTTCCCGTTTTGGTAGCGGTTCCTGAGGAGGAGTTACTTTGAGAACTTCTGGTTGTATTGGAACAATGTGTAAGGGTTGTACAGGAGAAGTCATCGTTCTGATACGCACGGCTTCCTCTGTCGCCGCTTCATGCATATCTACTTCTAGTTGAATATCATTACTTTGCAATGTTTGTGGTATTACACGCTCAAGCGAAGCTTCCTTGAGTGGTGCCTGATGCGTCGTAGAAGCAGCAGTGCGCAGGGCTTGTGCAAATTCCCCTGCACTTGTGTACCGTTCCGCCGGTTTTTTAGCGAGGGCTTTCTTGACGACTGCTTCAACCTCGGGTGGAATTGTTGGGTTAAGTTGCGCCAGCGAGGGAAGCTCTTCCAGAGTATGTTTGATAGCAACCGCTACCGGGGATGCACCCGTAAAGGGAACGTCGCCAGTAAGCATTTGAAACAACACAATCCCTAGAGCATAGACATCGCTACGGGCATCTACCGCATGGCCTGCACTTTGTTCTGGTGAGAAATATTCAGGTGTGCCAACGATAGTACCCGCATTAGTGAGCGCTGTTCGCTCAGTTCGTCCATCGCCATCTTGCTCTGGAGATTGCCGAACAACTTTGGCAAGACCAAAATCGGCCAAAAGTACTCTGCCATCAGCGTGAAAAAGGATGTTTCCCGGCTTGAGGTCGCGGTGAATGATCCCTTGTGCATGTGCACAATCGAGAGCGGCAGCAGCCTGGTCGATAATAGGAATGACTTCTCCCAGTGGGAGTATGGCGCGTTTCTCTAATACGTGACGGAGCGTACCACCTGTCACGTAAGGCATAACGAGGTAGGCGAGTTCTTCTTGTTCACCATACTCTGTAGATTGGCACAATATTGACATGATCAAGCGCAGCAATAGCGTTGGCTTCGCGACGGAAGCGAGCTAAAAACTCTGCATGAGATAGTTGTTCCAGGGCTATGCCCGCTGGCATAAGTACCTTAATGGCCACAGTGCGCCTGGGGCGTGATTGTTGTGCTAGATAGACAGCGCCCATACCACCGCGCCCAAGCAGACTGTGGAGTGTACATGTTCCGAGCGTCTGCCCTAGTAACTCATTGCTATTGGTTACCACCGCTCGTTGATCCTCTCACGAAAATACATGATGATCTCATCATCCGGAATTAGGAATACTATCGATAATAATAAAGATGATGCTTCTTCTTATTCTTGCGACATGTTGCTTACTACAGCAAGTATCACCGCTTTTTGTAATGTTGTCAATATAGCACAAAGAAGCTCTAGTAGGAGAGGCGTCATTCTCTATAGTAGACGTATGGATCAGAGCAAACGTTGCGTTAATGAGGAACGGTTAAGATATATATTCCATTGGTACTATGTCTGACGGGATATGGTGTCTGTAAAGAGAGCTTAAAAACTCTAATAAGATCGTAAATGTGGTAAAATACAATTAAATTATAAATATAGGGGAGGCTCATATGAAGACGTCAGGACGGATTCAAGCTCTTGACGAAATCATCATCAAAATGCGCTCAGGACGTATAAAACGGCGCACGTTTGTTGAGAGTGCTATTGCGATTGGACTGAGTAGCAGTGTGGCTAGTTCAGTACTCGCAGCCTGTGGCGGTTCCAGCGATAGCTCTGGTGGACGTGGCCCTGCCCTAAATCTTGTATGGCAAAATGGCCATGAAACTACAGATGTACTCCAGCGGCTGGTGAACACATTTAACCAGGAAAACGCACATGGCCTCCATATCACCTACCTCGATGGTCCCACTGACAGCGGACAATTACATAGAAATTTTCTGGATATGATGAGCGTGCGTAGCAGCTCCACAGATATCCTCTCGATGGATATTATCTGGCCTGCCGAATTCGCGGTAAACCAATGGGTAGTGCCACTCAATGATAGATGGCCTGCTAAAGAACGTGAAAAATACCTTGAAGGTCCTGTGCTGGGCTGTACATTTGGTGGGCAGGTATGGGCGGCTCCAATGGCTACGGATGCAGGATTGATATATTATAGGAAAGATCTGATGTCAACTCCACCCCAAACATGGGAAGAGTTGGCAACGATGGCGAGGGATCTCCAGGTAACGGGCAAGGTCAAATATGGGTATGTATGGCAGGGAGCGCTTGCAGAAGGGCTTACTTGTGACTTCAGTGAAGTTTTGTACAGCTATGGTGGAGCAGTTCTCGATCCTGGAAACCCCAGAAGCGTGATAATAAACTCACCGGAGGCAGTACAGGCGCTTACTACTATGGTAAGTTGGGTAGATACGATTTCGCCTCCTAATGTGACACTACAGAATGAAGAAGGTTCCCGTATAGTCTGGGAGAACGGTGACGCTGCTTTTATGAGGAACTGGCCATATGCTTATGCACTGAGCAACTCCTCAGCCTCCAAAGTTGCCGGAAAATTTGCCGTGCGTCCTATGCTTTCCGGAGGAATGAATATCCAGGGCCACTCGGTAACTGGCGGTTGGCAACTGGGCATCAATGCTTTTTCATCCCCAGATAAAATTGATGCAGCCTGGCAATTTATTCAATTTATCATCGGAGAAGAGAGTCAGAAGAAGATGGCACTTGAAGCCTCCCTGGCATCAACGTTAAAGAGCATCTACCAAGATAAAGAGGTTCTAGAGAAAAACCCTTTCTTTAAAGATCTTGGCTTTGTCTTGCAAACTGCATTATCTCGTCCGGTGTCTCCACGCTACCCCGACATCACTAACGCCATTCAAATTCGTGTACATCAGGCATTGACGAAGCAGAGCACACCTGGCGCAGCAATAGCGGCACTCCAGGAAGATTTACAATTTATCGTGACATTGTAGTGTTTGATTGGTCTTGTCACGGGGGGAACAGACTTGGGATATTATCCATATTGTACAACCAAGTAACACCTTCATCATTTTCCAATGGAGTGAGATGTTATGAAGCCGCAAGGAACAGCTACAAAGAAACTGTCAGATATCTTCCAGGTTCTTCAACTCGCTCGCAAATCGGGATTACTAACTGTAGAACGCGATAGTTCAGACAATGGGCCAACGGAAGGGATGATCAAAATCCTTAATGGAAAGATGGTCGAGGCGAGTGTAGGGCCTTACAGAGGTGATCAAGCGCTGGATGTGCTCAAGTCTTGGATCAATTGTTACTTTACCTTTCAACCATCACCTTTATCAAATTCTGTCTTACCAGGCATAGCCTCGGAGAATGGTCAGCATAATGGGCCAGGAGCCGCTTCCTCAGGCAGAAGTGAGGCCCCCTATCGCTTACATCAAATTGATGAAATCTTACCTTATTTCCCGCGTATGGGGCTTTTACGTACACATCGACAATTGTTTTTACTTATTGATGGTCAACGCACCTTACAAGAATTAGCACGCTTAACCGCACGTAATCCGATTGACGTAGACGCAAGTCTTTCTGATTTAGAACGAGCCGGCCTTATTCGAAAATAGACATAGCAACAAAGAACGAGGTTAACATATGACTCAATCAGCCAATGCTCTTGTCAAAAGAAGAAAAGGTTCTCTCTCTCTCTACATTTCAATTCTCCTGGCGCTTACAGCCACTATTCCCCTCATTGTAGCCATTGGTAGCATTGAGCTTCTCTTGCGACCGGCGCTGGTATCGCAGGTTAGCGAGGGCGATGGAGAGAGATGCACAAACCCGCGTTCAGTTAATAGATGCGTATTTAATTGAGCGACTCAATGAGGTACAAACATTGAGCCAATCCACGCCGATCAGGAACTTTCTGGCTGGTGCGACCGACCAAAACAGCAGAAATAGGGTATTTGAAGCATTGTTTACCGCTCAGCACCGAGAAGTAGCCAATTATATTAGCTGGTCTCTTTTTGATAGGCAGGGGAACGTACTCTCGTCTTATCCTACAGCACCGCAAACACATGGAAAATATCTTATTTTACCTGATGCCCTTCAGCAGATTCGACAATCAAGTAAAGTAATTGTATCAGATGTGTTTTACGATGCAGCTGGAAATATTGCATCTGTTGATCTTTATGCTCGTGTTATCAGTGATACCTTTCAAGTCCTGGGATATGTGCGGGCGTCTCTCGGTCTTCATCGTATATGGCAACCGGTTGATAACGAGACACAGACCAGCGGTGCTGGAAGCTATGGGTTCATACTTGACCAGAACGGAGTGCGCATTGCATATACAAACCCTGATTCTTCGGGACTTACCCATCCAGATGCACTCTTTACAAGCGTGGCACCAATCTCTCATCAGTTTCAGCAACGCATTACGAGCGAGAATCTATACGGAAATACCAGGAGACCGGTCAAAGTGATGGCTGATCAGAGTCTTGCCAATATTCAGCAGGCGCAGCAAACATTAACGACGTTTCAGTTCACGCCATCCAACCAGAATCAAGTTTTCGAAGCAGCTATGTACAGAAGCACGATTGTTCCCTGGAGCTACTACATTCTTAAACCGTTGAGTGCTGTTACCGGCATTGCTGATCAGCAATTGTTTAGCACAATACTGATTGCAACACTTGTTCTTGTTCTTGCTGTAATTATAGGCCTCGTGATTGGGCGTCGTATAGCGTTACCTATCCTACGATCTGTTTCATTTTTACGCAGAAATAGCCATGTGCTAAAAGAGCTTTCGAACGAAGAGCGTGTAGTGGTTAAAGAACAAGTATGGATGATTGAAGCATCAAAAGTAGGACTACAATCGGTCCAATATTATACAAAAGCCTGCAGCGTAGCAACCCAACGTATTCGTGCTATCAGTACAAATTTAGCGCAAGACACACATCGTATTGATCCCCAAATGCTGAGCCAGGGATTGAAGGAGATCCTGGAGGTTGCTGTATATATTGAGCAGGCAACGCGCCACCAGGATGAAACCAACAAGAAACTTGAAACGGCACTACGCGTGACTACCCAGGTTACCGACCAGCTTACTAAAGGGGCGCAAGCTGCTGATAACGCAGCCACCGAGCTGGAAAACATTGTGGAACAGCTTACATCTGTTGTCGGAGGGTGAAAAGAAAGGTAACTACTCAGTTGGAGTTTCCCCGTTTCTCTCGTCGTGCTCGCGGGGCTTTGCCTTGCTCGCAGAGAGGAAGATCTGCGAGCGATCCGCTTGTGAGCTGTGAGAATAAAAGTATAACGAGCAATACAGGGAGACTCACAAGCCCTGAGATGTTTATCACTCAGGCGGCTCTGTGTGAATAACGACAGAGGCAAGGTGAGGGTAGGCCTGCCGTAGAGCACGTTTGATCTCCTCTGCCCAGATATGGACCTGACTGAGGGGAGCGTGAGCATCAAAGATGGTATGTAATACCAGATCGAGTTCTATGGGGCCGTCACCATGCTGCCCTTTGACTTCTGCCGTTGTTGGGCGAGATCGATACAGGTGGATATCGTGTGCGCTACCTGCTCCAGCAATGTTGTCGGCAATGTGACAAATATTTGTTGCCATTTCGTTATACTGTTGTGTCACATCCTGACGACGAACAATGGTATTATTTGGAGCTTCCAGGTGTGTAGTCACTCGACAGAGATGTTTGTTGCTTTGGAGTACGGCCTGTTCCAGCCGCGTGGCTACAGCGTGTGCTTCAACCAGATCCATATCGGACTGTACTTCCAGGTCGAAATCGGCTTCTAAGTTCCCACCGACATCACGCACATGGATATCGTGGGCATGTACACCCTGTCGTTCTGCGAGATAGTAGAATCTGGTCGGTGACAGTCTCTTTAGGGGAAGCTGTAGGCTCCACATGGACCACGATATCAACTTCTCCCAGTGGTGAAGTGGTGCGTACTACATCCATCGTTGCCTTCTCAACCTGTTCGCTGAGATCGTGAATTTGCTCAAAGGTAAATATGCGTGGGGCAGCGATAATGACATCCGCAAAATACTTATTGCCGGCGCGACGCAGACGTATGCGTCGGACCTCGGTGACATTCTCAACACGTTCAATAGCTGTTTGTACCTCCGTTGCCAGTGCTACTGGTGTACCATCAATAAGGGCATTAACCGTTTCACGTGCCAGCCGCAAGCTGACCCAGATGACAATCCCAGAAACACCAAGTGCTGCGATAGCATCAGCCAGGCTCAGCCAGGCTGGGAGTGCAAATAGTTGTGTCAGATAGACGACGAGAAGTCCTGCGATCACAACGCATGAACTCCAAATATCTGTGCTAAAGTGGAGCGCATCGGCCTCTAATGCCTGACTTCCAAGCTTACGAGCGACACGCATGAGTACCCGTGAGCGTGTAGAGTCTACGCCAATAGAGATGAGCATGACTAGAAAAGCCCAGATGCTCACATCAACATGAGCTTCGTGCAGGATAAGACGACGAAGGGCCTCGTAGATAATCCAGACAGCGGTAAGTAGAAGCATACCCACTTCAAGAAAAGCTGAGAGATTTTCAACTTTGCCGTGTCCGTAGTTATGGGTGATATCAGCCGGACGGTCAGCGACCCGCACTGCAAAAAATGTCATGAGCGCAGCGACCAGATCCAGTCCTGAATGTGTGGCCTCGGCAAGAATACCCAGGCTTCCTGTAAGGAGTGCGACGACAATCTTGAGGGTAGTTAGACCAACTGCGGCCCCGACTGATGAAAGCGCTACGATAGTCTTTTCACGGTGGGCTTCGTTTGAATATGTCATGGAAGTTCTGATCCGCCTCCTGATTTCCAATTTTGCCTTTATCACCGGGTCATAAACGTTTTTATTGTACGTGAAGAAGTGTGAGAGGGCAAGAAGGACACTGTATAGGCAGGCTATAGTTATTTTCTCTATATGTCAGTCTCTCTACCGCCAAAAATAGTAATTGACTTCTTCTCTCTGTGCTGTTATCCTTAGAAATAACAGATATAAAAAGACTGACCCCGCGTTGACCGAACATAGTAAGAGGTTGGTACCCAACAGCGATCCGATGCATGGTGAAAGTTCGGAATGGTGTTACCATCTCAGAACCCCTTCGTGAGCGGCTGACCGAAGAAAGCTTTGCCTTCTGGCAATTGAGCAAGTAGGATCAGGTGGGTGGCTCCCACGCAGCAAGATAGCCAGGAAAAGTGGTCTTTCCATCTTTGCTACAATGAGGTCGCTGATGATGCGACTTCTCTGCTGAGAATGGAAGACAAGCCGGGTGGTACCACGGGAGCAGAAATTCGGCTCTCGTCCCTTGAGCAAAACAAGAGGGGCGAGGGCTTTTTTATTGTTGTTTTGTGATGATGCAAGGTGATTTCTATGGTAACTGTTTCGATTGTTAACGTGACGAGCTACACTGGATTGGAGTTGCTGCGGTTGCTCTCACAGCATCCCCAGTTTATGGTAACCTCAGTGACGGCACGTAGTGCGGTGGGAAAACGGTTGAATGAGGTGTTTCCGCAGTTGGGTTATGGCAGCAATAGAGAGGACAAAACGGTGCTTGACCCTGCACTTGTCATTACGGAGGAGCCAGGGCAGACCGATCTCGCCTTTGTCTGTTTACCACATGCGGCGCGGCTGAAGCAGTGCTACATTTGCTGGAGCGAGGTACAAAAGTGATCGATCTCTCTGCAGATTTTCGCTTACACGATGTCGGTGTATACGAAGAGTGGTATAAACATACACATCCTGCCCCATCTTTGTTGGAGAGTGCTGTCTATGGATTGTGTGAGCGCTATCGAGGACACATACAAGATGCATCCCTGGTGGCTAATCCTGGCTGTTATGCAACCGCTTCTATTCTTGGTTTGATCCCCGCACTCGCGGCGGGCATAATAACTCCTGACATCATTATTGATGCGAAATCGGGAATCAGTGGTGCTGGACGCAGCCTCTCGCTTACGACTCACTATACTGAGGCGAACGAAGATGTCAGTGCGTATAGCCTGGGGGGACATCGTCACCTGCCAGAAATTACTCAAGAACTTGAGGCTGCTGCATCGGCAGGTGGTCACCCCATTGACAACTCGCTACGTGTAACTTTTATTCCACATCTTATGCCTATGACCAGAGGCATTTTGGTCACCTGTTACGCTGACTTAAAGCTGGATGCATCTCAGCAGATACCGAGCACTGCTGAAGTGTACTCACTCTATGAACAGTACTATGCCAACGAGCCATTTGTTCATGTGGCGGATCAACCACCGCATACCAAGTGGACCTATGGCAGCAATCATTGTTTTATTCATCCTATTGTAGATTCACGTACGAAGCGTCTTATCATCATTTCTTGCCTGGACAATCTGGTGAAGGGAGCCGCAGGCCAGGCAGTACAAAATGCAAATCTGCTCTATGGATTTCCTGAAACTACCGGGCTGGCAAGCCTGGGTTTGAATCCGTAGGCGTTATGTACTCTTTCGTTCTTTCTGAAAGGTGACGAAGAGTATTATGAGGAGTTATTAAGAACAATGGCTATTACCTTTTCAAGAACACCGGAGGGTGACATTATTAACGATCATCTACTGATTGCACAAGTGATGAGTGAGGCGCTCCCTTATATCGATTTTTTGAAGGGCAAGACGCTCGTAATAAAATTAGGGGGAAGCACACTTGAACATCAGCGAGAGGTTTTACAGGATATTGTCTGGCTGCACGCTCTGGGAGCATATCCTGTACTTGTCCATGGTGGTGGTCCCTATATCAATGAATGGTTAAGCAAACTCAATTTACCAACACGTTTTGAAAATGGGTTACGCGTTACGGATGCACAAACACTAGAAGTAGTGCGAATGGTACTGCTGGGTCAGGTGAATCAGGGTCTGGTTTTAATGACGGCACAGATGGGGGGCAAGGCGGTTGGTTTGAGTGGAACTGATGGGAATATGGTGCGCGCACATATTGCCGATGAACGTCTGGGTTTTGTTGGCGAGATTGACACTGTTGATCCCACTTCTGTGCAGGCCCTCATCAATCAGGGGTATATTCCTATCGTGGCTCCGCTGGGTGAGGGACCCAATGGCACCTGTCTGAATATTAATGCTGACCTGGTAGCTGCTCATCTTGCTGGTGCACTGAATGCTGAGAAACTCATTTTCTTGAGCAACGTCGTGGGTATTTGTCGCTCCGATGGCTCGTTGATTTCTGAGTTAGGTGAGACTGAAGCTAGAAGATTAATAGAGGAAGGTGTGATTAGTGGCGGAATGATTCCCAAAGTGTCGGCTTGTCTGGATGCTTTAGCGGCTGTGCCACGTGTTCATATTGTGGATGGCCGTGAAGAGCATGTGTTATTGCGTGAGTTGTTCACCGATCAGGGTGTTGGTACGATGATTATACGGTAGCCAACAGGATAGGATGTAATGAGAGGGGATATTGATGAAGAAGCATGTTGAGCGTTTGCGGGGTATGCATGACCTTTTGCCAGAGATGTATCAGCATCAGTATTGGGTTATAGATCAACTTGGTACATTTCTGACACGGGCTGGCTATGCCCATGTCGATTCGCCTGTTCTTGAGCAGAGTGATCTTTTTCGGACAAGTTTTGGGCAGGAGTCGTGGCAGAATCTCTATTCGTTTCACTTGCATCATCGTGATCTCTGCTTACGTCCAGAGTATACAGCTTCCATCTGCCGCCTCTACCTTGATCGTTACCAGCAGCAGCCTTTGCCTTTACGTTTCCAATATGCCGGGCCTATCTTCCGCTATGAAGCACCTGGACGAGGGCGCTATCGTCAACACACACAACTCGGTATTGAGTTGTTTGGTGGTCATCCAGCCTCTGCTGATGCGGAAATACTACAATTAGCGTGTGATGTCTTGAGCACTGTGCATATCTCTCGGTATCGCCTCGAATTAGGCCATATTGGGGTTGCCAGCGGCTTTATCAATCGTCTGCACCTTGATGATCATGCCGCACGTTTACTGCTGAGTCTGATGGAGCAGATCAATCGTGCTGAAGATGGTGAGCGAGTGGTCCAGGCACGTCTGGAAGCCTTATATCCACCAGATCCGTTGCTAGAGAAGGTGACGGATAGTCGCTCTGCAGGAACTCCAGCGGAATTGGAGACGCGCTATGTCACCTCATTGCTCAGCGGTATCAGTATCTCCTTTGGTGACGATGATGCTCGCCATGAGATCGTAGAACGCTTCTTGTGGAAGATGGGACGCAGTGAGCAACGTCGTCAAATCTTGTACGCACTGGAATTTCTGCGTGCGCTCCACGCTGTTTCCGGCTCACCACCCAAAGTTTTTAACGAGTTGCGTGACCTGCTGGAGCGCTATGGGCTGGCTTCCGAGCCACTCACAGAGCTACGGCAGCTTGTGGGTATTCTTGAGCAGAGTGGTGTACCCAGCGAGCAAATTGTCCTAAATCTGTCACTTGGACGTGGTGTGAGTTACTATACCGGACTTGTTTTCGAGATTCATGCTCAGGAAGAGGATGGCTTTGATACGCAACTGTGTGGCGGAGGGCGTTATGATCGTTTGGTGCGTGCTGTTGGCGGCCCTCGTGATATTAATGCTTGTGGCTTTGCCTTTGGGGTTGAACGTCTGCTCTCGCACATTCCTAAAAGCGATTTGCCCTCACCTGTTACGACGCAAGCTCTTGTTATCCCTGTAAGTCCCCATGAGATGGCCTATGCTTTACAGGTAGCACGTACTGTTCGTACTCATGAAGTTCGAGCGGAAGTAGATGTGAGTGGACACGGTGTTGGTTCAGGTTTGAAGCTTGCCGCTAAGAAACAAATTCGTCTGGCACTGATTGTCGGTGAAGATGAGCAAAAGGGAGGAGTTGTTACGGTGCGTGATCTCGTGACCGGTGAAGAACAGGTATCGAATATCGAGTCACTCGTGGATCAGAGTTCTGGTAAAGGAGCAGTTTTCATGAGTGCAAAAGCAACTGTTCGTCTGGCGCTACCTGGTAAAGGGGCACTGGAGGCGGCAACATTAACATTTCTTTCCGAGTGTGGCCTGAAAGTCAGCCGCAGCAATCCACGCCAGTATCTTGCCCGTATAAAAAGTATGCCAGACCTGGAAGTGGTTTTTCAACGTGCCAGCGATATACCCGCGTTGGTGCAAAGTGGAGACGCTATTCTTGGTATTACAGGATACGATATTTTAGCTGAACATCGTGGCTATGGGGATGAGGAGAGCAATGAAGACGATCTTGACGAGGATCTCATGGTTCTGGGGCGTGATCTGGGCTATGGTGGTTGTCGTCTGGTCGTAGCTGTCCCTGAAACGTGGATCGATGTCAGTAATTGTGCAGATCTCTGGCATCTGGCTGGCTACTACCAGACACATAAAGGGCGTGGCCTGCGTATTGCAACCAAATATCCAACGCTGACAGGCCAATTCCTGCGCCGCCACAATATTACCCACTGCAAAATCTTCTCGCCACATGGAGCACTGGAAGCCGCCCCCTTAACCGACACAGCAGACCTGATTGTTGATCTTACTGAGACGGGGACAACGCTGCGTGAGAATCATCTAAAATTGCTAGATGATGGTGTGGTATTGCGTTCACAGGCGACTCTTATCGGAAATGCGCGACTACTGCGCCAGGACCCTCATGCTTTGAAGTTAACTGAGACTATCCTGGAGTTGATCGATGCCCGTATGCAATCGCGCAACCATGCGATGTTGATGGCCTATATGCATGGTGAGAGCCTTGAAGCAATGCAACGCGTTTGTGTCAAGCTGAATCAGCGCTTGAAATCTGTGGTCGCTGACATCGAGTTTCGCGTTATGACCTCCGAGCTGGCTGGCGATATGGAGTTGGGGTGGTACACTATCTCTGGTATCGTTGATGTGGGACACTCTGCACCAGAATTACTGGAAACGGTTGCCGTACTGCGCGGTGCTGGTGCGATACATATGAATGTCATACCACTGACCTATCGTTTTGCAGAAGAGTCTGCCAGTGTTCGTGCATTGCGTGAACGATTAAAGAGGATACGTTGAGCAATCTGGTCATATTCGATCTTGATGGTGTGATTACCAGTGAAGAGGCTTACTGGGATACAGGGGGACTGGTGCTGCATGAGTTACTCTATAGCTCACGCTATTGGCATGTGGAAAAGACGCATATTTCCTATAGTCTTGCTAAAACGGCAGAGGAGAGTCGTCGTATCAGTCGGCATATTCTGCCTGAATCTTTTATCTTAGCTCTCAAGTCGCGCTCTGTGAATTCCAATTGGGATACGTGCTATGCTGGATTTTGTCTCTATTTGATCGAGTTGCTGGCATTGCTGCCTGACTGTTCTCCCTTACTCCCCTTGCGACCAGAGGCAGAGGATTGGATTACGGCATTTAGAGAGCAGCTAGCCCTGCTTGACGGGTCAAAGGAACTGGATGCAAAGGCGATTTGATGTGCTCTCTACGCCAATTTTTCAAGGCTATATTGGTCTCGAATTAATCAATCGCTTCAACGTGTATGCCAGTGAGATGCTAGGCCATCATATAGAAGGCGTCTTCGTGCGCTATAGTCCTTCCTGGTGGTTTTGTGAAGATCTATTTCAGGAGTGGTATCTGGGTGAGGAACTCTATACGCAAACGTATGACCATGCTCCTGCTCAGTCAGGAAAGTCTGGCTGTATTCACTTTGAGCAGCCACTGTTGCCCGCAGAACAAATGAGTACTACTCTTCAGACCTTGCGTGAACAGGGGTATACCCTGGGAGTCGCGACGGGACGACAACGGCAGGAGGGGATAGCTCCTCTGAAGAATTATGACCTGTTTCAGTATTTTGATCAGCAACACATTACCTCTCATGACGAAATAGCCTGTGCTGAGGCCGAATTGCGTACAAAAGGTGATGCAATCTCCCTGGTAAAACCACATCCGTATCAGTTCTTACTTGCCGCAGACCCGACTTACCAGTTTGCCCAACCTCCTCCCTTACCAGGAAGTTTTGTTGTTGTTGGCGATACTCCCAGCGATGTATTGGGGGCACGTGCGGCAGGGGCTATTACCGTGGCAGTCCTGACGGGGGCACGAACACCAGAAGCACTGACAAAGCTAGAACAGAGCCAGCCAGACTTTATCATTGACGATATGACCAGCGTTCCTGAGTTACTGGCTTACATTGACGATCTTGCCACCATTCAGCGTTTACAGTTCACCGAGCGAGAGAAAGCAGAGCTGCTTCTGCAACGCTGGTTTCTACATCATATGAACTTGCGAACTGAAAGCGTTACCTTAACACCCAGAGCTGTCTCGCTCAACTCATTTAATGGTGTTTATCGTGTCGATGGTGAAGAATATTTCTTCAAAACGCATGTTGAAGATCAGGGTGTCCTGGAAGAATATTATCATGCTGAACTTTTGCACAATGCTGGCTACAATATTGTCAGACCATTGCGCACATTACACCAGAAGGGGCAGCAGATGGTCATCTATCCCGTGGTACATTCTCCGGTGATGTTTGATTTGATGCGTGCTGTCGAAACAGGAAAGACGGAAGATGCTACGGTTGAGATACTGGCTGCTGCGGAAAAGCGTGAATGTGAGCGTTTGCTAGCTATCTATCAAGCAACGCTTGCTCCCAGTACTGCGGAAGAACATGTCCAGGCTCCCATTCATCAACTCTTCTGGCATCGTCTCACGGGTGGACGCCTCGCAAAATTTTATCACGCAAAACATATACCTTTTGCGGGTACCAGGAATGAGAGTATCCTTTTTGATGAACTGCTCAGGTATCATTGGGTGATTAATGGCGTTGCGCAAAAATGGACTTTAGGCGAATTGATCGAGCGAGCAAAGATTGTTCTTGATCCTGCGCGTCCCTCTATGACTGTGATTGGACATGGCGATGCTCACTTTGGCAATGTGTTTTTAGAGCAGCAGGATTATCTCTACTTTGATCCTGCCTTTGCTGGTCGTCATTCACCTCTGCTTGATATTGTCAAGCCACTTTTTCATAATATCTTTGCAACCTGGATGTATTTTCCGCGTGACATAGCGTGTAATTTGTCACTAACGCTCTCCATAGAAGATACGACGATCATTGTTGGGCATACGTATGACTTGACTCCTCTGCGCCGTGAGATCCTCCGCACAAAGGTAGAGTATCTCTTAACGCCACTTATTGCGTGGTTACATGCGTTGGATGTATTGCCTGCTGACTGGCAAGAAATGCTCCGGTTGGCATTGATGTGTTGTCCTCTTTTGACGATCAACTTGCTGGATGCGGAGCGTATACCGACTGTTATTAGCTGGTTGGGACTCTCGCAGGCAGTACAGATGGGTAATATGGGGATAGAGCCCTGGAGGATAGAGGGATGATTGCAATTATTGATTATGGTGCAGGCAATATTCGTAGTATTGAGAAAGCGCTGGAGTATGTTGGGGCACAAGTACAGGTAACCAATGATCCTGCTATTGTTGCTGAGGCACACGCGGTCGTACTTCCAGGTGTTGGCTCAGGTGGGGCCGCAATGGCACAACTGACGCATCACGGGTTGGATGATGCCATTCGCGAGGCTACCCGAAGAGGGAAGCCATTTCTTGGTATTTGTCTTGGTATGCAATTGTTGGCAGATCATCATGCTGAGGGAGAGGTCGATGGCCTTGGACTTTTCCGTGGTGAGGTACGGCGCATTCCCCATGGACCAAAAATCCCGCATATGGGTTGGAATCAGGTTACGCCTTTACATGTGAATTTGCCGATCTTTGCTAATATTTCGCCTGAGGCATACTTCTATTTTGCGCACTCCTACTATGTAGAGCCGCAGGACCAACAGGGGGTAGCGGCAATGACGGATTATGGTTCATCTTATTGTAGCGTGATTGCTACCGAACAGGTGTGGGGAACGCAGTTTCATCCAGAGAAAAGTGGCCCGGTGGGATTGCAATTGCTCAAAAATTTTGTAGGGTGGGTAAAAGGATGATTATTTTACCAGCCATTGATATCAAAGATGGTCTCTGTGTCCGGCTCTATCAGGGAGACTATAGCCAGGTTACGACCTACGACACTGATCCTGTACAGGTAGCACTACGCTGGCAAGAAGCGGGAGCAAGCTGGCTACATGTCGTTGACCTGGACGGCGCTGCCCAGGGACAACCTGTCCATGCTGATATTATTGAGCGTATCTGTGCTGCAACAAAACTGCATATAGAGGTTGGTGGAGGGATGCGTTCCCTTACGCATATTGAGCAAATACTTAATTTAGGGGTGGAGCGTGTTGTGCTTGGTACAGTAGCACTGACGGATCGAGCTTTATTGCAAGAAGCTTTGCAGCGTTGGGGGGCGCGTATCGTGGTAGGGACTTGATGCGCGTGATGGTTGGGTGGCTATCGCAGGGTGGCGCGAGACCTCGCGTGTCAAAGCAACCTCACTTGCCAGCGAACTCGAGACCTGCGGAGTACAACGCTTTGTTTATACAGATATTGCCCGTGATGGAGCGCTCAGCGGGCCAAATCTGCACGCGCTGGCGGAGATGCAACATGCTACCTCATGTTCGTTGATTGCTTCTGGTGGTGTGAGTTCGCTGGCAGATCTGCATGCTCTGGCTAGTATGGGTGTCGAAGGGGCTATTGTGGGCAAGGCTATCTATACTGGTGATGTTGATCTTGCTACGGCTCTGCGAGAGATAGAGAGGTAACGACGATGCTGACCAAACGTATTATTCCTTGTCTCGATGTGGCAAAAGGGCGCGTAGTCAAAGGTATTAACTTTATTAATCTGCGAGATGCAGGTGATCCCGTCGAGCTTGCCGCCTTCTACAATACAGAAGGTGCGGATGAAGTTGTCTTTCTCGATATCACAGCCTCGTATGAGAATCGTGCAACCATGCTCGATGTTGTGCGACGTACTGCCGAACAGGTTTTCATTCCTGTCACTGTTGGTGGTGGCATCGGAACCGTTGAAGATATTCGTGCTACTCTGGGGGCAGGTGCAGACAAGACCTCGTTGAATACTGCTGCTGTCCAGAATCCTGAACTACTGCGTGCTGGCGCCGAGCAATTTGGGGCACAGTGCATTGTTCTTGCCATTGATGCACGCATAAATCCAGCCATGCCGAGTGGCTATGAAGTCTTTGTGCATGGTGGGCGTACCCCTACGGGTATAGATGCGCTGGAGTGGGCACAACGTGGAGTAGCACTTGGTGCAGGTGAAATTCTCCTGACGAGTATGGATCGCGATGGTACCAAACAGGGTTATGATCTTGTACTCAATGCGAAGATATCTGCTGCCGTAACGGTGCCCGTGATTGCTTCTGGAGGAGTTGGCACCCTGGAGCATCTTTATGAAGGTTTAACTACAGGCGGAGCGGATGCCGTCCTGGCCGCATCAATTTTTCACTTTGGTGAGTTTCGTGTGAGAGATGTGAAGCACTATTTGCAAACCAAAGGGGTAGTGGTGCGACCTTGCTGAGGTGCTGCATTCGTAGAAGACATCGATAACGTTCAGCCTGGACAAACCGTTACATGCGACCATACTTTCAAAGTCCCCGCTCCTCCTGTCGGGATGAAATTTGAGTGTAGTTATCCTGGTCACTAGGAGCAGGGCATGCATATAGATATCACTGTTAGTTGACTATCACTGGCTATTCGATGGTTGTTTCGTCACTGATTTTGGGCATTAGCTAACTGCTGGCTAGCTAATGCCCATTTTTGCTCTTTGCTCAATTATATTTTTCACAGGAATATCTCTCTTGCTCAGCTAGCAAAACTAGTGTAATATTCCACAAGAAGCGCCTATCCAGCCTCGGCGTGATTTCAAGATTAGTAGCATACTTCCCAACCCCATTACAAAGCACAGAAATTACAGAAGATGCTTATGTCTTCTGTAATTTCTGTGCTTTTATAAAAATAAAAAGGCTCTCTACCCTATTTCCCCGCTATATTTCCGTAAATCCCCACTGAAGAGAGCTTGTAGTCCTGGATAGTACTGTTATTACAGCAGGTAGTTTTGTATCAGCTAAAAAACTCCTTCTTGCACGACCTGCCTATGTGCCAGGTTGATAATTGTCACTTGGGTATTATTCACGATTCCAGGAAAGTGGGGTTCTTCTGTGAGACAAAAAGCTCTCTTTTCTTTCTTGCTGGCAGTGGTGTTGGCATTTCTCGCGATCGCATTGGTACATCCTCAGGGTGCAAGCGCAGCTGCAACGGGCGGCACACACTGGCTACTTACCCGTCACGCGGTAGGAAACAACGTACAGCCTTTAGCAAATAACCTCCAGTATCACAGTCCTGGTCCTGTAATGCGTGGCACTTCGCAAGCATATGCAATCTTTTGGGAACCTACTGGCTCAGTTGTGAGTTCCACTTACAACAGCTTGATCACGCGATACTTTGGTGATATTGGCGGTTCTGGTCTTTATAAGAATAATACCCAATACAAGGATTCCACAGGTGGCTTTGCCAGCGGTGCCACACGCGGAGGCTCGTGGGTTGATACCAGCGCCTATCCTTCAAAAACGTTGAGTGATGCTCAGATACAGCATGAAGTGAGTAAAGCTCTCAAGACAAAAGGTTGGAAGGCATCTCTCACCCACATCTTTTTTGTTTTTACAGCTAAAAATGAGAACATCTGTGACTCTGGATCTTGTAGTTTTACCACCTTCTGTGCCTACCACGGTTTCTTTGGTAGTACTACCATTTATGCAGCGATGCCTTACACTGGCACCAACCTTTCTGCATGTGGTACTTCAACTTCCCCCAACCATGATTTTAATGCTGATAGCACCATCAATGTAACCTCACATGAACAGATGGAGGCAGCAACCGATCCTCACCTGAATGCCTGGTTTGACGCCAGTGGTGAGGAAATTGGTGACAAGTGTGCCTGGACCTTTGGCACTGTTGGTTCCACTGGTGGCAATGTGACCTGGAATGGTCATCATTACATCGTGCAGCAGGAATGGGATAACCATGTTAGTGGTTGTGTCCTGACCGGGCCGTAATCGGACAAAGCATTAACAACTCAGTCATTGCCGTAAAGCAAAGAGCGCGGAACAGTTGTTCCGCGCTCTTTTTCTGTCACTCTTACATAAGCAAAAACATAAGATACGTGTATCTTATGTAATTAGCGTGTATTTATAAAAAGAAGTAAGAGAGAATTTTAAGCTTGTTTTGCCGCTATTCTCTGGTATGAATGGATTAAATTCAGATGGAATTGCGCACGAAGAGATAGGCTGTACAGTTATTATGGCAGATAGATTGGAATTGGGTGAAAAAAAGATTTATGCCCGATCTGCCTATCTGTCAGGTTGCTGAATGTCTCTTAGGTACTGTTCACGAGTCCAGGAAAGTGAGTATCCTTCTGTGAGGCAAAAAACTATCTCTTTTACCTTGTTGCCAGTGGTACTGGCACTCCTTGCGATCACTTTAGTACGTCCCCTGGATGCAAGCGCCGCTACAGTAAATGGCGCGCAACCTCTGCTACGCCCTCACCACGGAGTGGGAAACAATGTCCAGCCTTTAGTGACAAACCTCGTGTATCACAGTCCCGGTCCTGTAATGCGTGGCACCTCGCAAGCATACGCTATCTTTTGGGAACCCAGCGGCTCATTTGTCAGTTCCACTTATAACAGCCTGATCTCGCGATACTTTGGTGATGTTGGCGGTTCTGGCCTTTACGCGAATAACACCCAGTACAAAGATTCCACTGGCGTGGCTCCCAGCGGGTCCACATTTGGCGGTTCGTGGGTTGATACCAGTTCCTATCCTTCAGGGTCCTTGACTGATGCTCAGGTTCAGGCTGAAGTCAGTAAAGCTCTCAGTACAAAGGGTTGGACGGCATCCCTTACCCACATCTTCTTTGTTTTCACTGCTAAAGGTGAGAACATCTGCTATGACTCCTCCGACTGTAGTTTTACCACCTTCTGTGCTTACCACGGCTTCTTTGGTAGTAATACCATGTATGGTGCGATGCCCTATACCGGCACCAACCTTTCTGCGTGTGGCACTCCTAGTTCTCCCAATGGTGATTTTGATGCCGATAGCACCATCAATGTAACCTCACACGAGCAGATGGAGGCAGCAACAGATCCCCACCTGAATGCCTGGTATGACTCCAGTGGTGAAGAGATTGGTGACAAGTGTGCCTGGAACTTTGGCACCATCGGTTCTGATGGTGGCAATATTACCTTGAATGGCCATCGTTACATCTTACAGAAGGAGTGGGATAATAAAGCTCGTGGTTGCGTATTGTCCGGACCGTAATCTGGCAGGGCGTTAACTACTCAGTCATTGCTGTAAAGCAAAGAGCGCGGAACAACTGTTCCGTGCTCTTTTTTCTCCTTGATTTTAAAGAGAGTCAGGTTTATGCCGATAAGAATCTTGTGAAAGGTGTTTTTTGGGTAACTACTCAGGTCTCCTCGCCACCTGCGGTGGCTCACTCTTGTAATGAGTCATCCCGAACTTTTGAAAAAGTTCCCAAAACCGGGGGTGCAGGGTTTCCCTGCCGGGGCTTGGGGTGTCCCCAATAGCTTCTTTTTCCTCTCTCTCCGCCGCAAGCGGCGAGCAAAAGAAGGAAAAGATGTTTTTCGGGGGCACCCCGAACCCCGGCAGAAGGCTGCCGCCCTCTGCACTCCCGCTTGCCAAACAGGTAAAAAGGGCATTTCATGTCCCGGAAAAGTTCGGGATGACTCATTATGGTCTGCGATGCGCCATAGGCGCTGAGGAATCTGAAACAGGGGGCTGAGTAGTTACGAGAAGAGAGAGGTTAATCACAAGATGCAGAAACGGAAAAAGATTTATAGCACAATAGAAAAAGTGAAATGTCCGAGTTCGTTTGTACTCGCCAATTTTGTGGAGATAATTGTCAGTTGTGAGGAGACATCATGGCATTAACCAGATTATTAGATGAATCCTTACAATTTATTGTATTTGGTGGCAAAGACGGCGTTGGTAAAACGACGGTGGCAACGGCAACAGCTTTAGAGCTGGCTAAAGAAAAGAAGGTTTTAATTTTTTCGGCTGATCCTATCTCATCGCTTACGGATAGTTTCGGTCAAGTTATTGGCCATGAACCCACTGCTGTTATTGGCACAAATAACCTCTTTGCCATGGAGATAGATGTCCAGAAAGCCTTTCAAGATTTTAAAAAGGAGCATGCTAAAGACATCTTAGAGATATTGCACCAGGGCACGTATCTATCAAAGGATGAGGCTGAAGAGATGTTTAGTCTCGATCTTCCTGGATTGGAAGAAATGCTGAGTTTCAAGAAAATAACAGACATTATGATGAGTTTAGACTATCAGGTGTACATCGTTGATACAGCGCCAATCGGTCGTACGCTGAGACTACTCATGTTGCCAAACCTTTTAGATACCTGGATAAAATTTTTAGCCACCCTCCGCTGGAAGCACCACGTGATCATAAATGCATTTGCTGGCGGAAAGCGCGTCGAGAAAGCTGATACGTTTCTTTTGGGGATGAAGCAGTCAGTGAAGAGGATGAGAGCACTCTTGCAAAACTCCGAGAAAACAGAGTTTGTGGTGGTAACTATTCCTGAAAAGATGGCAATTTCCGAGGCACAGGATTTACTAAAAAATCTTGAGCAAATGCATATTCCCTCCAGACATATTATTATCAATAATATGTTTCCGCAAGAAGCGCCTGAATTTACCGACCTGGGAGAACTCATGAGGGCGTCTCGTTCGCGGACAGAGGGAATCCCCTCTGTGCTCCCATTTTTCGGCTCTAATCTCAATCTGGAAAGATACCTGGATTTTGCCGAGATAAGAAGAAAAACGCAAGAAAAGCATGTCCAAGAAATTAAGGAGAAATTTAGTGCTCATATGATCACAGAGATCCTTTTGGAGCCAACTGAAATTCGAGGCATTGATAGCCTGCAACAGCTAGGAGCACACCTGTTTTCTGAAGCGGAGAGAGTTTAAAAGTAGAAGCGTCGTTTTCATCCCGCCCCATTGCAATGGGGCGGGATGAAAACGACGCTTCTACTTTCCTTGGTATTTGTCACAGATACTTCTTTAAGGACCAGCAATTTCTACCCTCCTGGCGTTGATAGTCTACACTATCCATCAAATTTCGCGCCAGGAAGAGACCATAGCCGTGAACTTGTTCTTTCTCCAGGGATGGTTCCTGGATGTTATTCTCATCAAAAGGCTGTCCATTATCAAAAAGATTGATGGTTAGACAGTTGTTTTGAGGATTCAAGATGATGACGGCTTCTATTCTTTCTTGTGCTGGCTTGTGGGCATAGGCATGCAGCACAATATTCACACAGATCTCATGTGTGGCCAGTTGCACATTATAGCTCACATTTTCTGGCCCTTGCGGATGTTGCACATGGGCCAATACTGCTTCCAGGCAGGCGCCTAAGACATTAAGATATTGTAACGAGGCGGGCAGATCTAGCCGGATCGTCTGCTGTAATATGTTTTGTTCGCTCATGATACTTTTCCTACCACTAACACATCATTGGCCTGAAATGGGAGGATCAACCTTTCTGCTGATTTCGAACTTTTTCGATGGCCTCTTCTTGAGTACCGGAGGTTGTGAAGACCTTATCAAGGCGAGTTAGCTCAAAAATGGTGCGAATTGTCGGCGACATGCTGCACAACACCAGCTCCCCATTCTGTTGCCGACATCGTTTCATGCCAATAACCAGTGTAGCCAGACCAGTTGAGTCGATAAAGCTAACATTGGTGAGATTAACAATGATATACGGCAGAGGATCTGTGTTAATTTTTCGAAAAAAAGTCTCGACGGCAGGAGCCGCATACGCATCAAAACGCCCGCTGAGCTTCAGGATCGTTGTTCCATTGATTTGTTCGTTGGTCATTTCCATGAAACGAAAACTCCTTGATTGATTAGTATTGTACGACTACTTTTCTCTATTGATGGTATCGTCAATTTGGTTGGTACACTGAAGAGGAATCCAACGTTTCGTGTCAGTGATTACTCTATACATCAAGAATAGGAAATCTGAATCTGCTTCAGGGAGTGAATCAGGAGTATCAGCCGCTTCTGGCACGCGGGGCGATTGCATGTGGTACTATATATCTGTCAGAGACGTCAGATAGAAAGTTAGGATGAGAAATCATGTTGAAGTTTGATCGTGAGGGGTTGCTTCCTGTTACCATCCAGGATGCTGCTACTGGAAATGTGTTGATGCTGGCCTTTATGAACCCTGAAGCCTTACAAAAAACCCGCGAAACAGGGTATACCCACTTCTTTAGTCGCTCTCGCAAGACTATCTGGCGTAAGGGTGAACAGTCGGGAAATGTGCAGGAAGTTCGTGATATTTTTGTAAATTGCGAAGAAAATAGTTTATTGATTCGGGTTGTGCAGCATGGGAATGCAGCCTGTCATGATGGATATCAGAGTTGTTACTATCGTCGTCTACAGGATGATGATACCTATCAAACGGTGGCAGAGCGTGTGTTTGATCCAGAAGTTGTATATAAAACGGGACACAATAATCCTGACAAGGACAATCGTCAAGTCAAAGATGCTCTGTCCGCCGAGATGCAGCAAAAGTTAGAAGCAGAGATGCGCCAATTGTACGGTGTTTACCTCTATCTACGGGAGCATGATCTGAGCGAGGAGTCGAATACATCGCGTCTATTACAAGAGCGTAGCCAGAGCTATCTTGCTTCGCGCCTATCTGACGAGTTACAAGAGCTGGCTGGTGTGCTACGTGGGGAGCATGTTCATACGGGGAGACAATCTGATACGATTCTGGAAGGAAGCCAGGTAGGGTACTGGTTGTTTTTGCTTGCCGCTGGTAGTAATATCCCTTATAAAGACTTTGTGCCACATAGTGCTGTATTACGCGGTTATGCTGAGCAAGAGAGTGATGAGAATGCTATTGAGCAATGGCAGGATTGTCTGAAGCTCGTCTCAACAAACCAGCCGGTTCTGATTGCTCAGGGACTACAACTGGGCTTTGCACTGGTTGGTTGGGCGTGTGCAGAGGCTCAGGTCAGTCCACTGGCTCCCGTAGAGTATGATCTGGATCAAATGCGTAGAAAGGGATTGGTGAAGTAAAGAGGATATCCTCTCATCTTTTTTAGAAAGGACATCCTCCAGGACTGGCAAATGACTACATTTTTCCTAAGACAACTTCTATCGTATAATTCTCCAGCTTCTTCAAAGAGGTCGGTGAGATTGTCTCACGATACATCTCGTCGAAAGAAGGATAATCACGCTGACTGATCGAGACCAGGAGGTTATCTGCAAGTGTTTCCTCGCGGATCTCTTGCATATAGCCTGTGAGCATATTGGCTAAATCGACAGTTGTGTACAGCGCCAGGCCAATATGATCCTCGATATTGAGGCCAGCCTTTTTACGCATATCTTGCACAAAGTGCGTCAGATCACGTACCAGACCCTCTTCACGCAATTGAGGGGTGATCGTTGTCTCCAGTGCCGCAATATAGCCACGCTCCTCTGCTGTGACGAAGCCAGAGCGTGCCGTCGCAATCACCTCAACCTCTTCCGAAGTCAATACGACCTGACTATCACCAAAGGTCAGCCTGATCACACCAGTCTCGTTAAACTCTCTGGCAACAGTTTGCACCTCATGCGCATCGAGGGTCTTGAAAAACGCCAGAATTTTCTGTACCAGTGAACCATATTTGGGTCCAAGCACCTTGACCTGAGGCTTCAACGTATATGCCAGCATATTACTATCGTCGCTCATTAATTCCAGTCGCTTGATATTTAGCTCCTCAAGGATCTGGTTGCTCAAACGCGTGAGAGCCTCTTCCTCAGCAGGAGTAGGTACCCGCACATACAAGGCGTTGAGTGGCTGACGTACCCTGATCTGTGCCTTCTCACGAGTAGAGCGACCCAGGCCGACGATACGCATGACCAGATGTGTCTCCCTGGTCAATTGCTCATCAACCAGAGCCTCGTTCACTGTGGGCCAATCACAAAGGTGAACGCTCAACGGAGCCTGGAGATCCACGCTACGCACCAGATTCTGATATAGCTCCTCTGTCATAAATGGCATGAAAGGTGCGAGTAGAGTGAGCAGCGTCGTCAAGCACTCGTAAAGTGTCAGGTAAGCGGCTATCTTGTCGTCATCGAGCTGGGATTTCCAGATGCGCTCACGACTGCGCCGCAGGTACCAATTGGACAGATCGTCCAGGAATGCTTGCATGGCAGCGCCTGGCTTCACACTGTCGTACTGATCCAGGCCGAGTGTGACCTCGCGGATTGTCTGTTGCAACTCAGAGAGTATCCAGCGATCCAATTCACTGCGCTGCGTGGCTGGCAGTTGATATTTGGTCGGGTCGAACTGGTCGATATTGGCATAGGTGACAAAGAACCAGTAGACATTCCAGATCTTATCCAGCGTCCGGCGAGTTAGCATCCATTTCTCGCTCAGGCGCACAGGCATGCCTGTCTCGGCTGCCTTCTGCATCTCCTCATCTGTGGGGGTACGCGGAAAATTCAGGTTTTGTTCTGGCACATGATTGGCATAGAGCCAGCGCATAGTATCTGAGCCAACTCGTTCAGCAGCTTCGTCGAAGACCACCATATTACCCTTTGACTTATGCATAGGGGTCCCATCCTCGGCTAATAGTGTGGCATAGCCAAAGAGTGTCTTGAATGGTGGCCGATTTTCCAGCACTGTACTCATCACAAGCATAGAATAGAACCAATTTCTAAACTGACCAGGAAACGACTCGGTCACAAAATCTGCCGGAAACCATTGTTGCCAATATTCACGCTGAGTTTGATAATGCAGCGTTGAATAGGGTACGATACCCGCATCGAGCCAGGGATTGCCCACATCTTTGATACGTGAGACCTCTGAGCCACACTGTTTACAATGGATTTTGACGGCATCAATCCATGGGCGGTGCGGTGTATGGCCCTCGAACTCATCCCAACCAGCAACCGCCCGTTCTTTCAGTTCCTCCTGACTACCGATGACCTCAAAGTGACCACAGTTGTGGCAGTTATAGATGGGTAATGCTAATCCCCAATAACGTTTCTTAGAGATCATCCAATCGTCCATGTTACGGAGCCAGTCCAGCTCGCGTTCCAGGCCAAAAGAAGGTATCCAGGTGATCTGACGTACCACGTCCATGATCTCATAGCGAAGGGTCTCCATCGAGATAAACCACTCATCGACGAGGCGGAAGATCAATTCAGTCTTACAGCGCCAGCAGGTTGGATAGCGATGTTTGTAGTTTTGTGGACGATAGAGCAAACCTTTTTGGGTTAAGTTCTCTGCGACTTGCTGTCCCACATTGGAGGCATTTTGTCCCGTAAGCCAGTCATAGCCCGCTACATACACGCCAGACTCATCTACTGGTGCCACCACTGCTAAGCCAAACTCTTTTGAGAGACCAAAGTCTTCACGACCACAGCCGGGAGCAATATGAACGATACCTGTACCCTCGCTGGCACTGACCTCTTTCCAGGGAACGACTGTATGTACCACACCCTGTTCTGCTGGCAGCTCATCAAACGGACCGCGATAGCTCCAGCCTACCAGATCGCTCCCTTTGAGAGTCTCAGTGACGCGATAGTCGCCCTTATCACGTCCTTTCAGAGCTTTTAGGGTTGGCAAGAGTTGCTCGGCAAGGTAATAGAACTCACCATCCTGCTCAACTCTGACATAAGGCAGATCAGGATGTACTGCGGCAGCAACATTGGCGGCGAGAGTCCATGGCGTCGTTGTCCATACCAGCAGATATTCTCCAGGACGATCTATAAGAGGGAGGCGGACATAAAGGCTAAGATGTGTAAGTTCTTTATAGCCCTCGGATTCCATCTCCATATTTGAGATACCGGTGGCACAGCGCGGACACCAGGGCATAACGTCGCGCCCTTTATAGATCAGGCCACGCTCATTACACTTTTTAAGGAACGACCAGATGGTATAGTTGTTCTCATCCGAAAGCGTATAGTAGTCGTTTCCCCAATCCATCCAATAGCCCAGACGGATTGATTGTTCTATTTGTCGTCTGGCAAATGTAAAAACGCGCTCTTTACAGCGTTCAACAAACTCGGCGATACCATACTCTTCAATATCACGCTTCGTTTGCAGGCCAAGGTCCTGCTCAACATTAACTTCGACCCATAGTCCCTGGCAGTCGAAACCGTTCTGATAGCGTTGCTTGTACCCTTGCATTGTCTTATAGCGCTGGTACAGGTCCTTGTAGGTGCGCCCCCACGCATGATGGACGCCCATCGGGTTATTTGCCGTAATGGGACCATCCAGGAACGAGTACTGTTTATCGCTGTTTTCGTTGCGCTGTAGATAGGCCTTGAGTACATTATGCTGATCCCACCACTGTTGGATGGTTCGTTCCAACTCTGGGTAGACGACGCGATCCGCTGCGGCAACGGGTTGGAATACACTTGATTTAACTGACACTGCTATCCTCCTCTGCGTCCAGGCTACATAATACTGGTGTAGAGTGTGACTAACGTATTTAAAATTTAGTCTGAAGAATAAGAATTTTGCTATTCTCGGAGTACGATCTCCAAGCGTTTGTTGATCTTCCCCTTGTTCTCTGTTTTGGTAATCGCAATACCGCCAACTTCTTTAGTATGGTTTACATGGGTGCCCCCATCGGCCTGGAGATCAAGCCCGACAATTTCGACAATGCGTACTTCCTCGATCCCTGGTGGTAGTAGATTAATTTTTGTGCGTATCAGATCTGGAATCTCAAATGCTTTCTCGCGTGGCAGCATATAGACGTGTATTGGGTAGTCTGCCTCTATCGCTTCGTTGACTTTCTGTTCGATATATGCGACGCGTTCCCTATCCAGATTCTCCATCGCAAAATCCATACGTGCCCGATCTGGATACATCTGACCCCCGGTGACTTGTACTGCAAACTCGTTCCAGACAATGCCACAAAGGATATGTAAAGCTGTGTGTGTGCGCATCATCTGGTAGCGAAAGTCCCAATCGATAGTTCCGACGACCTCTGTTCCTACCGATGGTGGGGCACCACTGAGTGTGTGCCAGACCACGTCGTTACGCTTATTCATGGCAACAACATGCGCTTGATTGTCCTGTTCATTCCAGCTAATCACACCACGATCTGCCATCTGACCACCACCTCCTGGATAGAAGACAGTGGCATCCAATGCTATCTCGTCGTCTTCTACGGCAACAACCCTCGCCGTACATTCATATGTAAAGCTGTTTGTATGGTAAAGTAGCTTAGTCTTCATCATGCCGAGCCTTCTTTAAGTCTCTCAAAAAAAATCCTCTCGTCCAACCTGGGACGAGAGGAACTCCCGTGGTACCACCCTTATTAGCCCTGCATCATTTCTTATTGGATGCTCTGGCTCACTTAATTATTCATAAATTTGTAAGGACGCGGTTTACAAGCGAGCACAAATTTATGAACCTTCGTGATAACGGGAAGGTACCGGCTAGGCCTACTTCATTATTCGGCTAGCGGCTCTGGAGTGATCTTCTGCTTGTCGTTTGTATCCGGTTACACCGGCCCCGGACTCTCTGCAACAAATGCCGACAACCTACTTGCTCCATCGTTGCCATATGTTCTCTGTGTTATGTGCTTTTTCGTTCTAGTCTATCCACTATAGAGACGCATGCTCAGTTCGTTCGTTGTAATGTCTAGAGGCTTCCTTATAGCGAATATTTGGCACCTGGTGACAACTCCCCATGGCCAAAGCCGGGGCTTCTCAGTTTGTCTGGTTCAGCATTCTGAGCCATCCTGAAGGCGGTATCCCCGCCCGTAAAAATTATAATACCATAGGACGTGGTAGAATACAATAGCTCAAGCTCATGACACAAGAACCGGGTCGGAGCGAGCGTATAGAAGCTACAGGTGCTTGTGCCATATAGAAGGAATTATTCATGTACAATCTGGAAACATTTTATGGACCGAATGCGGGCTACGTTTTTGAACTCTATGAACGATATAAACAAAACCCTGCAAATGTTGATGCGGCCACACGTACCTTTTTTTCTACCTGGTCACCCGATGGCCAAGAAGAATCTATAATATCTGATGGTCTGGTGACTGTGCCAGACAAAAGTAGTGTAGAAGAAACTCCCTCTTATGAGGTTTCACAAATTGTGGCGGCTTCTGCGCTTGCTCATGCTATTCGGGAACGTGGACACCTGGGTGCTCACCTTGATCCATTAGGAAGTGAGCCGCTAGGAGATCCAGCACTTTTAGCAGAGACGCATGGTTTGCGAGATACTGACCTTGCGCAACTTCCTCCTGAAGTTGTTGGAGGACACTCAGCGGAGGGAGCAAAGAACGCATACGAGGCTATTCAGGCATTGCGTGCTATGTATTCAGGCACCATTAGCTACGAGTTCGATCAGGTGAAAAGTCCTGATGAGCGTGGCTGGTTGCGTGATGCCGTAGGATTGCGCTTATATCACACGATTCACAACCCATCTGATGCACGTAAGCTCCTGAAGCGATTGATCCAGGTAGAGACCTTTGAACGCTACCTTCATCAGACATTCCCCGGTCAGAAACGTTTCTCGATAGAGGGAACCGATGTCCTGGTACCAATGCTCGATGAAATCATCTCAGGAGCCGTTGACTCCGAGAGTCATGAAGTCGTCATTGGAATGGCACATCGTGGTCGTCTGAATGTCATGACACATGTGCTTAAAAAGCCCTATGCCGCACTCCTCGCTGAGTTTTCGCACGCCAAACATGAGGAAGGAGTACCTCTAACAGACACCTTTGGCTTTGGTTGGACTGGTGATGTCAAGTATCATTTAGGGGCCGAGCATATTCTCGGCAAAGATGCCTCTGTTGGTCTGAAGATATTGCTGGCACCCAATCCTAGCCACCTGGAGTTTGTAAATCCTGTCATTGAAGGCATGACACGGGCCTTGCAAGAGATACGTTCTGTGCCTGGCGTGCCTTTGCAAGATGTCGATCTTACTTTGCCTATTCTCATTCATGGTGATGCAGCTTTCCCTGGTGAAGGTGTTGTTGCTGAGACATTAAACTTATGGCATCTGCGTGGCTATTGGGTTGGTGGTACTATTCATATCATTTTGAATAACCAGCTTGGCTTTACTACGATGCCTGAGGATAGTCGCTCCACTCACTTTGCCAGTGACCTGGCAAAAGGGTTTGGTATTCCCATCATTCATGTCAACGCAGATGATCCCTATGCATGCTTAACCGCAGTACGCCTGGCTCATGGTTATCGTGATCAGTTCCATAAGGATGTATTGATTGATCTGGTGGGATATCGTCGCTGGGGACACAACGAGGGTGATGAACCTGCTTTCACACAGCCACAGATGTATGAGATTATTCGTCAGCATCCAACGATGCGAGAACTCTATGCACATCGTCTCGAACAAGAAGGTATTGTCTTGCGAGAAGAAGCGGAGGCAATCGAGAAAGAGTGCTTTGCAGAGCTAGAGCAGGCTAAGCAAGAAGCTGAGAATGGTTTGCGTCATTCTCAGCCAGGAGGAGACAAACGGATCATTGTTCTCTCATCAGAGCGACGAAAATCCTGCTTCGGTATCCGTCGAGCGGCTGAGAGCGTTCAATGCTGAGTTGCTGAACTGGCCAACGAACTTCTTACCGAATCCCAAGCTAGCGCGTACGCTACAACGTCGTGCTCATACCCTTGGTCCTGAGGGAGGTATTGACTGGGGTCAGGCTGAAGCACTGGCATTTGCCTCCATACTGGCCGATGGCACACCTATTCGTTTGACAGGTCAGGATGTGGAGCGTGGTACCTTTAGTCATCGTCATGCGGTACTTCATAATCAAGAGAATGGTGAGATATATACTCCGCTTCAGCATCTTTCTCAGGCACAGGCTTCCTTCTCCATCTATAATAGCCCGCTCAGTGAAGCTGGGGCACTCGGTTTCGAGTATGGGTATAGCGTGGTTGCTCCTGAGACGCTAGTTCTGTGGGAAGCGCAGTTCGGTGACTTTTCCAATGTGGCCCAGGTGATCATTGACCAGTTTATTGCTTCCGGGCGTACAAAGTGGCGACAGCAGTCATCACTTGTCATGTTGCTACCTCATGGCTATGAGGGACAGGGACCGGAGCATTCCAGTGCTCGTCTGGAACGCTATCTTCAGTTGGCAGCCGAAGATAATTGGCGAGTGGCATATTGCTCGACGGCAGCTCAATACTTCCACCTTTTGCGACGGCAAGCCTTTGACATGGCGCGCCCTCTGGTTGTGATGACACCCAAGAGCCTTCTGCGTCATCCCCTGTCTTCATCTCGATTACAAGACCTGACAGAGAGTACCTTCTATCCAGTCATCGATGATCAGAAAGCCCGAGTAAATGCGGAGCGCGTTAGACGCGTTATACTCTGTACAGGAAAGATTGCTATTGACCTGCTGGCACATGAGAATCGTGTGCATATCGATGATATTGCTATTGTGCGGGTCGAATTGTTATATCCTTTCCCCGCCGAAGAATTAAAAAAGATCATTGCCAATTATCCGCATGTACGTGAGATCATTTGGGTGCAAGAGGAGCCGCACAATATGGGGGCGTGGAGCTATGTTTCACCTCGTCTTAGCGAGCTTGTCGATCACAAAATCAAAGTTGATGTCATCTCGCGTCCTGATCGTTCCAGCCCTGCAACGGGTTTCTGGGATCTCTATGTTGCGGAGCAAGAGTTAATTCTTGCAGAGGCTTTCGATTTGCCACTAAGACAGCCTGGAGGAAAGCATGTCCGTTGAAATTCGTGTACCTGCATTAGGGGAATCAATTGTTGATGCTACGATTGCATCATGGCTCAAACGTGAGGGTGACGCTGTTCAGCGTGGCGAAGCACTTGTGGAGCTAGAAACTGACAAAGTGAATATTGAGGTTAATGCCGAACGAGAGGGCTTTTTACAGAAAGTGACCAGGCAGGTTGGCGATGTGGTTGCTGTGGGTGAGGTTCTGGGCATTATTGGCGAGAGTATATCTTCCCATGCCAGCAATGGTGTAGCTGCGAACAATACAGTAGCTTCGGAGAGAGCTGTGCCCCAACAAACGACACAGGAGCAAAAGCCGGCGTCTTCTTCGGTATCCACTGGCGGGCAGAGGCCCCCATCTCCTCTGGCACGTAGGATAGCGACGGAGTATAATGTGGACATTTCTCAGGTACAGGGTACCAGTCCGCACGGACGAGTCACAAAAGAAGATGTTATTAATTACCTGGAGCAAAATATGCAAAAGACGCCCACACAGCCGTTGGTGCCAACACCTGTTGTCCCTGCGCAATCTCCGATACAACCTACTGAACCACTGCGGGCTGTCAACGTGACAGCCAATTCAACGCAAGTATCGACACCTCAGTTCGCTCCAGCCCCAAGAGGTCGTGAGGAGCGCATTCGTATGTCCCGTCGCAGACAGACCATCGCGCAACGTCTCGTTGAGGCTCAACGCACAGCTGCTATGCTCACAACCTTCAACGAGGTCGATATGACTGCTATCATGGATGTACGCAGTCGGCGTAAAGACTCGTTTAAAGATCGGCACAATGTCCCACTCGGTTTTATGTCCTTCTTCACAAAGGCAACAGTTGGAGCACTCAAAGCTTTTCCACGTTTGAATGCAGAGATTCAAGGGAATGAGATTGTCCTGAAGTACTACTACGATATTGGAATTGCTGTTGGCGCAGAGGAGGGGTTAGTTGTACCTGTGTTACGTGATGCTGATAGTAAGAGTTTTGCGTCTATTGAACGTGAGATCGCAGATTTAGCAAAGCGAGCCAGAGAGAATACGCTCTCACTTCCCGATCTTCAGGGGGGAACCTTCACCATTACCAATGGTGGAGTGTTTGGATCATTGCTCTCTACACCAATCTTGAACACGCCGCAGGTAGGTATTCTGGGGATGCACAAGATCGAGCAACGGCCTATAGCCCTTAATGGACAGGTGGTTATCCGGCCAATGATGTACGTTGCACTTTCCTATGACCACCGTATTGTTGATGGGCGTGAAGCCGTCCAATTCCTGGTCAGGATAAAGGAACTGATTGAGAATCCGGAGACGCTGTTACTTGAAGGCTAGGAACAATTTTTGATTTCTCTCGACAGAGGACGTTTGTACCTGTATAATCAAGAAGAGACAGAGCAGTACCGTTTATTTCCATACAGAGATTTTTCGTATGCACTCCAGGCCAGGGGATCTGGAGTGGGTGCTGTGAATGAAGTATGAAATCAATCGGCAGAAATAGAGGGAGTCGTCAGGATTATGCAGCAACCAGAAAATGTCTACCCTCGCCAAGAGAATAATAGCAATGATGTGAATACATTGGTCGGAAAATCGCTGGGCCAGTTTCGCATCGTCGAGCGTATTGGTGCTGGTGGTATGGCGACGGTCTTCAAAGCGTATCAACCAACACTAGATCGCTATGTTGCCATCAAAGTCTTGCCAGCTTTTCACGCCCGTGATCCAATTTTTGTCAAACGGTTTGTTCAGGAGGCTCGTTCTGTTGCGAAGTTAGCCCATCCAAATATAGTGCAGATTCACGATTTTGGTGAACAAGATAATATTACTTATATTGTTATGGAATATGTTGACGGTGGCACACTCAAAGATCGTTTAAAGAAACCTTTACCTGTTCCAGAGGCCGTTGACTTCATTATTCAGGCGGCAGAGGGGTTAGACTGTGCCCACCGCAATGGCATTATCCATCGCGATGTCAAGCCGGCTAATATGCTGGTGCGTAAAGATGGGCATCTTTTGCTTTCAGACTTTGGTATTGCAAAAATTCTTGAGGGTACAACAAACCTGACCCGTGCCGGGACGGGGATTGGTACTCCACAATATATGTCTCCTGAGCAGGGAACAGGCATGCCCGTAGACCGTCGTAGCGATATCTACTCATTAGGTATCGTCTTGTTCCATTGTTTGACGGGTCGTGTACCCTTTACTGCTGATAGTCCTGTCTCTATCACCGTCAAACATCTGCAAGATCCGCTTCCTATTGAGAGGCTGGCGGCAGAGAATGTACCCGGTCCTATCATCAATGTCGTGTCAAAGATGACGGCAAAACAGTCACGTGATCGTTATCAAGCGACGGATGCTCTGGTTGATGCGTTGACAGGTGCACTGGCGGCGTCAAATCTTTCTATACCTCGTCCGTGGCGTGCAGGTATGCCTCCTCCGGTTGTACCGCCGGTTGAGATAAGAAATATCCCTTCGGGATCATTACCAGGTGTCCAGGGTAGTAGCGCTCAACATCTGGGGCAAAACCTGGTATCTGGTGCGGGTGGACAGGTGGTAGTCACTCAGACCTGTTTCCGTTGTGGAGCATTGAACCCGAGTTCGCGTTTGTTCTGTACAACCTGTGGTGATGATTTATCGAATAAGCGTGCCGTTGCGAATCGTTACCTGGGACCTAATGGCCGCCCGATACTTGCTCGCCTATCAATACAGAATGGACCCATGGCAGGGCGCTCATATCGTTTTCATCAGGACGTGACGACAATTGGCCGTACAACTGGCAATGATCTTGTCGTCTCAGGACGCACCGTTTCGCGCCGTCATGCGCGTCTCTGGTTTGCTGAGGGTCGCTGGTACCTGGAGGATTTACAAAGTGCCAATGGTACTTTACTCAACAATGTCAGGATTAATCAGCGTGTTGCCTTGAACGACGGTGACGTGATCAGTTTTGGTGATGAAACTGTGGTCTTTAATATAACATCTGATTCCTAGGTGACAACTCCCCACACATGAATGCGGGGGTTTTACGCGCCGGTTTGATAAAAAAATATTCAACAATGTGGCTACCAATATTGGTCGACCACATTGTTTCGCCATTGAGGAAGGATTGTTACCATGAGTTCCATAAATCCCATTGTACAGGTTACGCAGCAAATGTTGTTGGGAGGAGCAGTGAGGCAAAACCATGCGCTTGAGCATGCCACAATAGTATTGCTTTCTAGACAGTTTCCTGAAGTGCGGCTTTCAGGCATCTCGTTTGCAGCAGGTTTCCTGGTTTTTGGTGATGTGCCCACTGAAGCAATTCTTCCCACCGCACAACAGGCACTCGACCTCTTACGTACAACCCATCCAGAGCTAGCAATCCACGAGCGTTGTGGGACGAACCTGGCGGTAGCCGGAATGCTCACAGGTCTTTCGGCCCTGGCTGTGGCGCGCTTGCGTCGTCCATATAGTACTGCCAATAACGTTATTCTGGCTTCTACCGCAGCCTTAATCGTAGCTCGTCCCCTTGGTTTAACTGTCCAGCGCTGTCTTACGACGCAGACACCCAACTCATCGATGAATATTGTGAAGGTGATTCCAATAAAAATATTTGGAGCCCCAGCCCATTTTGTCAGAACTGATAATCCAGATGCTGCCGGGCTGTTTGCATAATAGCCAGAAAGGTGATTAACAGCGTTATGTGCGCTGGTGGCGCAGTGTACGCCGTTGTTGCACTATTGTAATAAGATCGCTGAGAACTCCATAAGCAGTTTGCTGCACGGTGAAGTCTTGCTCTACCAGGGTGATTGTTCCCATGGCCTGAGTGACTAAAGAAATGACGCTACTTGTTCCTTTTCCACTGTAGAGGACATCTTCAGCATCAATACGATGTGGGCGTACTTCCGCACTGATTATGCCACGGTTACGGCTGGCCTGGCTTAACAGGCGATAAGGTGATCCTCCTAGTGCAGCGGCACGAATATCATCGAGTGAGAGACTACGAATGCCTTCACGCTTTACCATCTGGGGAGTGATCTGACCTTCGAGCAAGGTATTGGCGAGAATGGTTGTTTTCATTACCGCATCCCAGCCGTCAAGATCATAACTAGGATCAGCTTCTGCAATGCCGAGTTGTTGCGCTTTGCGGATTGCCTCTGCCGATGAATAACCTTGCTCAATCATATTGAGTACCAGGCTGCTTGTACTGTTGAGAAGAGCGCGAAAGGAGAGAATCTCAACGGCCCGTAAGGTAAATTCTGTGAGATTAAGTAGCGGTAAGCCATCCATGACAGTTGACTCAAAGCGGAATTGTACACGATGACGACGTGCCAGAGCTTGCAGTTCTGTCTGTGCATAAGCGATAGGTCCCTTATTAGCAGTGATGACATCCATCTCTGCTTGCAGAGCTATCTGGATATGCATAATGGCCGGGTAACCATGCTGTGGATTGAGTGGTGTAAGCTCTATGAGGAGAGATGCTCCAGCTTTCTTACCTGTCTGGATAAATGCTTCCACATCTCTCACTCTAGCCGCTTTGCTGTTGAACCAGAGCAATGGATCTTGCTCTTTCGCCAGGGTATCAGCATCGATGCCTTCAGAGTGAACATAGAGACCACGGCTGGTGCCAATGCCGCTGATCATGGGGCGGATACCCAGTTCGCGCCCTAGCCACTCATTACGAGATGCCAGGAGCGGGAGGAAGGCCTGGGTTACGTTGCCAAATCCGAGTAGTAGCAAACGGAGTGGTGGAAGTAAGGCCGAAAGAGACGTTTTGCTCATGAAATAATACCTGTGCCTTCAGGCCAAGCCAGAGTATGCCACTATGTAAACCGTTGATGTGGTTGTGTGGTGCCTGACTGATGACAAGTAGCACTATGGCCACAAGCAGTACTACAATAATGACGACAATCAAAATGGTAACCATAGGCTTTATGGGAGGACCAGAAGATGGTGCCTGTGGCTTACCTGCACCCACTGATGGCCCTCCTGGCGTATTTGAGATCCCCTGAGAAAACGACGGAGTCTGGATTGCGGTAGAGGTGACATTACGTCTAGGAAGCATCTCAGGTGCTTTGTTGTAGGAAGCTGGCGTCATCGAAGATCCTGAGGTAAAGGACCTGGACTGTGCAATATTGCTTGTGGATGGTGCCTGCGGTTTAACAATGACTGTATCCCTGGCAGACACATCGGCGATGTTCATGGGTAGCTTCTGCACATTGCCAGATGATGCACTGGTCAAAGAGGTGCCGCAACGCGAACAAAAGACAGCTTGTGGAGCCAGAGGAGCCTGACAACGTGGACAGGAATTGGCTGAAGGTGCTGATGCTGGTGAGGGAGTTGTGCTATTTGTGTTTGGGTTAATATTTCCCTTTGCTGCCTGGAGTGCCTCATACAGCATAGACAGATCAGGCTGTGTGCTGTTGGGATCAAATGAGCGAGGTGGCACAGGCGGTGTTGACGGTGCTGGTGAAGCAGGTAATGCGTTAGCAACCTTTTTCAGGTCCCTGGCGAGATCTGCTATAGATTGGTAGCGATCTTTCGGCCTGATGGCCATGGCTTTCTGTATAATTCGGTCGAGCCGATTGAGGAGATCGGATGGTAATTTGCCAAGTTGTGCGATATGCCGTGAATGGCGCGGCGCAGGTTTGCCAGGCTTAGTGACACCCAATCTGAATTGTTGGATGGCGTTAGCTTCTGGATTATTTTCAGGTGGATTGTTGGCAAGCCGTTCCTGCAACGTCGACAGATCAGGCTGCCCTTTTTGAAGAGCTTGATTACGAATTGAGACACTGGGTGGCTCCTGGCCTGTGAGGGCAAAGTAAAGTGTGCCACCCAGCGCATAGACATCTGAGCGGGTATCAGTACCACTGCCACCTGGATATTGTTCAGGTGGAGCATAACCAGGCGTTCCCTGGTGACGAATAAAGAAGAGGGTGCGCTCTCCATCGGCAGCCGCCTTCGCATTTCCCATATCTACCAGTATGGCAGTGCCATCGGAGGTAATACGGATATTATCTGGTTTAATGTCGCGGTGAATCACTGGCGGTTGCTGGCTATGAAGGAAAAGGACCGCATCGCAAATAGAAAGAATCCATCTCATGATTTGTGAGACGGGAATGATGTCATTGCGTTGACGCGTAATACGGATCAGGTCAGTTAGATCGTTTCCCTCTATATAGTTCAGGACAATGTAATAGCGTCCGCGCTCTATAAAGGCATCCTGGAAGGCCGGGATGCTGGGATGGTGTAACTGACGGAGCACAGCTGCTTCGTGTTTCAGTTGTTCCTCTCCACTGGCCCCAGTCACTAAATATTCTTTAAGGGCGTATTGTTGGTTTGTTGCCAGGTTTACTCCCAGATAGACATGTCCGAAACCTCCACTACCCAGCACGCGTTCAATACGATAGTGTCCGTGTAGTATTGTGCCTGACGGGACTGTTTCGATCATCAGACCTCGCAGCGTGAATACTCTCTGTCTTGAGACATAAGGAGAGAACGCCGCATCTCCTTTCTCGCTGCTTGACAACATTCCCCAAAGGGAAATGAACAGATATGCAGTTTATGCCTCTTTTTAGAGAAGGTTGAACATTTTATGCTGTACGATATTTATAATTACCACATCAAGGTTTGCACCTGCATCCGCATTATACACCAGTTCAAGAAACATGTACACGTTACGTCCTCCGCGTAGGATGTTTTGCAGTGGCAGATCTTTTTTGGCTACCTGGTTGACTTCTTTACCCATATCCCCTAGACTCAAAGCATGTTTCCAGTACAGCAACAGAGAGAAGTGTGATGAAACAAATCCCCGACCGAGCTAACCAACAATTAGGCAATTATCGCCTCATGCACCGACTAGGGCGAGGAGGCTTTGCTGAAGTCTATCTTGGCGAACATATCCATCTCAAGACACACGTCGCTGTGAAAGTGCTCCTGACCCACCTGGATCAGGAGGCCGTGGAGACTTTCCGTCATGAAGCACAGACCATTGCTCGTCTGCGGCACCCTTATATTGTGCAGGTGCTCGATTTTGGTATCGAAAACGAGACGCCCTACCTGGTCATGGATTATGCTCCGCATGGCACATTGCGTCAGCATCATCCTAAAGGTACCCGTCTCCCTTCTGCGACTGTGGTTAGCTATGTGAAGCAGGTTGCTGAGGCATTACAATATGCACATGAGCAGCGGTTCATTCACCGTGACGTGAAGCCGGAAAATCTGCTGTTGGGACGCCAGCACGAGGCACTCCTTAGTGATTTTGGGATTGCGCTCACCTCGCAAAATTCCTCCTATCAGAGCACGCAGAATATTGCGGGTACGGTTGTGTACATGGCTCCAGAGCAGATCAAGGGCCATCCTCGCCCGGCAAGCGACCAGTACTCATTGGGCATCATCGTCTATGAGTGGCTTTGTGGGAATCGTCCCTTTCAGGGATCTTTTACGGAAGTTGCGCTCCAACATACCATAACACCACCTCCACCCTTGCGTAAGTATCTTCCTACAGTAGCTCCCGAGATTGAGCAGGTGGTGATGATCGCCTTACAGAAGGAGCCACAGCAGCGTTTTCCTAGTGTACGTGCGTTTGCTCAAGCTTTAGAGCAGGCCTGTCAACGACAAGACTATTCCATCGCTACTAACACGTCCCAGGCGGCTTCAACCTTCACAAGACCTCCATCCGTCTCTGTTGCTGCTCCACCGCAGTCTTTCCCGTTTCCCATGCAGCAAACTCATATTGAAACACCACGAGATCCTGGCATCTTTCCTGGTGTTGCCATGCCATCACATTCTTACATAACGTCCTTCCCTCCGGTTGCAGCTTATCCACCTCTGCCGGCTCCTGGTACGTTGGGACCAGAACAGCCACAACCGCGCCGTTTTTCCCGCCGCGTAGCCGCTATTGGGATAGTTGGTCTGGTTGCTGCTGCCAGTAGTGGTCTGACCTGGGCTATATTCTCTCAGAGATCTGCAAATTCTACTCCGGGGGTTTCTAATGGAAACATCGACCAGATCCGGTGGCACCACACCAATTCCAGCGACCGCTGCCCTTGTCACCTACCAGGGGCATACGGATGATGTCATGGGAGTGGACTGGTCTCCGGACGGGACATATATCGCCACTGGTGCTCAGGATGGAACTGCACAAGTGTGGACGGCTGACAAAGGCACGCGTCTGTTTTCCTACAGCAGCCAGATCACACCAGCACAATCGAATGAGGCAGCCCTTGCTGTCCGCTGGTCACGTGATAGCAAACGGCTCGTAGTTGGTTTCTCTGATGGTACGGCTCAGGTGGTGGATGCGACGAGTGGAAAACAGATTTTCAGCTATGGTAATGTCTTCAGCAGAGATCAATGGCCTGGCCTGGTCACCCGATGGAAACTATCTCGCTCTTGCCTGCGATGATGGGACTGTCCAGATTTACGAGACGGCGAGCGGAAGAGTCTCTACACGCTTTACAGGACATCGTGACAGTGTGAAGGTGGTGGCATGGTCACATGACGGGAAGCGCATTGCTTCGGGTAGTGAAGATGCCACTGTGCAGGTCTGGGACCCGGCCACCGGGAAAGCGCTACTCAATTTTAAGGAACATACACTAGTCGTGCCCTCTGTAGCATGGTCACCCGATGATAGCTCTATCGTTTCCTGTAGCTGGATAATACAGTGATGATCTGGGATTCCCATCATGGTCGGACATTTCTCGACTACACCAAACATGAGGGTGGTCGGCTAAATGCCGTAGCATGGTCACATAACGGGAGATATATTGCCTCAGGAGGTGAGGTGGGCACGGTGACTGGCAATGTATTCACCGGCACGCGTGGAAACAAGAATGTGAATATGCACGTTTGGGATGCAAAGACGGGCGATACCAATGCTACCTATAAAACGTTTCCGATCGATGCACTGGTATGGTCACCTGATGACACCCGCGTTGCAACAGCCAGCACGAACAATATTGCGCAAGTATGGCAGGCGCAATAGTTACATTGTTCTTATCGCCAAATTATCCTTTGACTACTTCCAGCACCTCCGGCTGCAAGGATTAAGCCAGTTGTGCATCAATCAGCGTGATAGCTGCAGCCTTCACAGAGTTTGCAGGTCCAGAGGGGCCAAAGAGCCGTGTTGAGACATAGGCCCCATCCATGAGCAAAAGGAGCTGGTTGGCAAGCTGGTTAGGATCGCGTGCCTCGGCTTTTTGAGCGAGGTTAGTAAATCGTTCAAGGAGCGCCTGCTTGTGGGCTAATGCGACTCGATGTCCTGGATGCTCTGGTTCAGGAAACTCTGTTGCCGTATTCAAGAAAGGACAGCCAAGGCATACAGGCGTCTTTACCTGAATGACAAGAGCTTCGAAGAGATCATTAAGTTGCTCCTTTGCTGAGTTTGGGTGCTGGCTTATTACTTGCTCAAACCACTCCCAGAAGGCACGGTTGCAATCCTCAAGGAAGGCAACAACTAGATCGTCTTTGGAGGGAAAATGGCGATACAGTGTCATTTTTGCCACTCCCGACTGCCCTACAATCGTATCAATACCTATGGCTCGAATGCCTTCCCGATAGAAAAGTTCGCGTGCTACATTGAGAATGCGTTGACGTGCTGGAAGTGCTGGCGTGGTCATCTAGTTACTCCTGATAGGTACAGGCGACGAAGTAGTACTTTCATACCTCTCTGTACATAGTATGTTTTTCCTACTTGACACGATACTGACTTGTCTGTATTATTGTGGTATGCAAAAGATACAGACCTGTATGTACTATACAGCAAGTTGACTGGATTTACAAGTAAGGGAAGGATGAAACGTTCATCAGGTCCCTTTCTGGATACCCCTGGCTTGAGCCATGGGGAGGAAAGAAAGCGGCCCGCAGGCCGGAAAAACTGTTGACATTTTACATGCTATCTGTTACGATGTGAAATATGAAACAGAAACGTGCATACAAGTACAGATTTTACCCCACTGACGAGCAGAAGCATCTTCTTGCTCGCACATTTGGATGTGCACGCTATGTCTACAATTGGGGCTTGCGTCTCAAGACGGATGCCTATTATAAAGAGCAACGCCGTCTCTATTACAAAGACCTCTCTTCGATGCTCACTGATCTCAAGAAACAGGAGAGTCATGCCTGGTTGAATGAGGTCTCGTGCGTTCCTACGCAACAAGCCTTGAGACACCTGGACAAGGCATTCATCAATTTCTTTGAAGGACGAGGAGAGTACCCAACCTTCAAGAAGAGGCGGAACCTCCAATCGGCAGAATATACCACATCGGCCTTTGTCTGGCGTGGTGGGAAGATTACGCTTGCCAAGATGAATGATCCTCTCGACATTACGTGGTCTCGTTCCTTGCCTGATGATGCGGTCCCTTCAAGTGTCACCGTAACGCGCGATTGTGCTGACCGCTACTTCGTCTCCATTCTGGTCGAAGAGGATATCCCTCACCTGCCACCATCTGATGATTCCATTGGTGCCGATCTGGGCTTGAAATCCTTTGTCGTGCTCTCTGATGGTGAAGTTGTCGGCAACCCCAAATTCTTCACATCCGATGAGAAGAAACTTGCGAAAGCTCAGAGACGACACGCAAAGAAGAAGAGGGGTTCGAAGAACCGACGGAAAGCCCGTCTCAAAGTAGCCAGACTTCATGCTCGCATTGCTGATCGTCGCCGTGACTTCCAGCACAAGCTCTCCACCCGCCTGATACGTGAAAACCAAACGATCTGCGTGGAGAGTTTGCAAGTGAAGAACATGGTCAAGAATTCCAGGCTCAGTAAAGCCATCAGTGATGTGGGTTGGAGTGAGTTTGTGTCCCAACTGGAATACAAAGCGCAGTGGTATGGACGTACCCTTGTCAAAATCGATAAGTGGTACCCATCTTCCAAACGATGCTTTGACTGTGGACATCTTCTCGACTCCTTAACGCTCGATGTTCGTGAGTGGCTCTGCCCTGAATGTGGGAGCCACCATGATCGTGATCTCAACGCCGCTAAGAACATTTTGGCTGCGGGACTCGCAGTTTCTGCCTGTGGAGAGGCCATAAGACCTGGTGCGGTGAAAACCAAACCAGGCAAGCCTCAGCGAAGCAGGAAACCCTCTCAGTGATGAGAGGAATCCCCTGCATTTCTGCATGGGGAGGATGTCGACCACCGACAATTGTAGCCAGGGACAGAGTAGAGTAACAAACGTTGTGGCTGGTGTTGCGAAGAAGCAACCGATTTGCTTTGCTCACGATTATGCGCAGGATTTCAAGGCTTAACTCGGATAAAATTGTTTCTGGTCTGGTTGCTGTAAGATCATAAAGTACTTTTCGTGTGCAACTTCAGCGTGTACAATAGAGGCAACCATACACATGAGAAAGGATTTTTATGAAGGACCAGAAAGACAAAAAATCAAACGAAGAAGACGAAGAGGAATATGATGAACTGGAGATGCTAGAGCGCCTGGAAACTCTTCGTGAAGACATGGAAGATTTAGGCATCACCACACTCACAGAGGTCATTCAGCGTATCGAAGAGCTACATCAAAAGCTAGATGCTGACTGATACTGAATAACTAAAGAAAACGAACAGTCTGGTAACCTCCTCAGGTACCAGACTGTTCGTTTTCTTTAGTTATTCACCACCCAGGTATGCCTGACGTACAAGGTCATTGGTAAGAAGATTGGAGGCTGTATCGCTCAGGATGATCTCTCCTGTTTGCAAAACATAGCCGCGATCAGCCAGACTTAATGCCATCGAAGCATTTTGCTCTACCAGAAAAATGGTCATGCCCTCCTGACGGATACGCAAGATAGTATTAAAGACGGTCTCAACAAGGATGGGTGAGAGTCCCATTGAAGGCTCATCCATACAGATCATACTTGGGCGAGACATCAAGGCACGCCCCATGGCTAGCATCTGCTGTTCTCCACCTGACATGGTACCAGCAATCTGCTTCAGGCGCTCCTTAATACGTGGAAAAATCTGACAAACATGATCCAGATCAGCGTTAATTTCTGCTCTATTTTTGCGACTGAATGCTCCCATCTCCAAATTCTCAAGTACAGACATACGGGGAAAGATACGGCGAGCTTCGGGTACCAGAGCCAGGCCGGAGGTAACAATATCCCCGGTTAGTTTTCGCTCAATTGGCTGGTCTTGGAACATGATAGAGCCACTGCGTGGACGGACCAGACCAAAAATGGTCTTCATTGTTGTTGTTTTACCTGCCGCATTTGCTCCTAGCAGGCACACAATCTCCCCTTTGTTGACTTCAAGTGAAATACTGTGTAGCACATGACTTGGGCCATAGAATGTATTGACATCAGTGAGCCGTAACATCGTAGACATTATAGACCTCGTAATCTCTTTTGTGTATCTTTCTTCATTCCGCTACTTGCTGATCTGCATCTCTAGTCGATGCTTTGCCAAGATAAGCAGCGATAACCCTTTCATCATGACGTATCTCTTCGGGTAAACCTTCTGCAATCTTACGTCCGTAGTCAAGAACAGCAATGCGATCTGATAGACCCATTGTCACTGCTAATTTATGCTCAATTAACAAAATCGTCAGCCCCAGTTCATCACGTAACCGACGAATATACTTCACCGCCTCCAACGTCTCTGCCTCGTTCATGCCAGCAGTGGGTTCATCCAGGAGGAGCAATTTAGGTTTTGCGGCCAGCGCACGAGCAATCTCTACGCGTCGCCGCTCGGCGTAAGAAAGATTGATCACATATTCTTCTTGCCGTTCCACCAGTGCTGAACCAAAGAAACTCAGTAGTTCAGTGGATCGTTTACGTGCTTCCGCTTCCTCCCGCATAACGCTGGGAGTATGAAAAAGCGACCCCAGAACCGTTGCTTTGAGTTGCGTATGCTGACCAACAAGCACATTTTCCAGCACGGTCATATTGTTGAAGAGGCGAATATTTTGAAAGGTACGTGCAATACCACGCACTAAGACCTGATCTGGATTAAGACCCATAAGAGATCTTCCGGCAAGCCTGATATCACCCGAAGAGGGACGATAAATCCCCGTAATGAGATTGAAGGCCGTTGTTTTTCCTGCGCCATTGGGACCAATAATGCTTATGATCTCTCTGGGCCATATCTGTAAATCAACACCTTCTACAGCGGTTAGCCCACCAAATGTCTTCGTGAGACGGCTGATCTGTAACAAAGGTTCACCAGTATGGTCGCTTACTTGCTCAACGCTCATAACTCGTACTCCTGCTTGACACTACTCAACGTGTACCTCAGCTTCAAAATCTGGGGCACCTGGTGGGACATCCAGTGAGGTAATTTCTACTGAACTCTCTTCATTGGTATGATGATGTAGCTCTCTTCTTCGTCTGGCATTTGGAATGAGTCCCTCTGGTCGAAAGATCATCACGACCACCAGAACGAGACCAAAGATCAGGTTACGAATATTTCCAAAGGTAAAACCAGGAATATAATGTACAATAAACTGGTTAAAACCGTAGAGGAAATTATTCGGGTCGGAAGCTTGTGTATCCAGTTGAGCAAGAATAAACAGGTTGATTGCATAGACAGTTAATGCGCCAACAATCACACCCGGAATACTACCAATTCCTCCGATAACGACCATGGCAAGGTAGATCACAGAATCGCCAAAGCCAAAAGTATCAGGTGAAACCCCTCCAAGCTTTGCTGCACTATAAGCGCCTGCAATGCCAGAGAAGAAAGCCCCGGCAGCAAAGGCAAACAATTTGGTATTGACCAGATTCACTCCTGAAGAAGCTGCCGCAATTTCATCTTCACGGATAGCAACCCAGGCACGACCTAAACGAGAGTCACGCAGGCGAATATTCGCAAAGATGGTTAGAGCAATCAAAGCGAGAATCAGATAGTAGTAGGGAAGGGGAGTAAAAGTTGACCACTCAATGCCAAAGAATGCTGGAGAACGTACTCCAACGAGACCGTTTGTGCCATTGGTAAATTTATCGAGATTCAAGAAAACGACAGGAACGATTTCGCCAAAGCCGAGTGTGACAATAGCAAGATAATCTCCACGTAAGCGCAAAGTTGGTGCGCCAAGAACAATTCCCCAGAATGCTGCAAAAAGGGCGGTTACCAATAGCATTGGCCAGAAGAGCCAGGACAAAAGCTGGGGGTTTATGGAAATACCCGTAAGCAAAGATAACTGCGTCGAACCAACCATACCCCAGGTGTAGGCACCAATAGCAAAGAAGGCCACATAGCCCAGATCCAGAAGTCCTGCGAACCCTACAACGATGTTGAGACCGAGTGCCAGAATGACATAGTAGCCTGCATCCCCATAACCGGCCAGCCGACCAGCAGTGCCATAGCCGAATAAGAAAGGATCAAGCGCGGGATAGCAGAGCACAAATGCTACAACCAGCAACAGATAAAAACGCTTGGCACCGGAGCTGCGCCAGGGTAGATCATTGGGAATCAGATCATCTGCCTCCTCTTTCACTCTGGTCGTAGAAAGTACCTTCAGTTTCTCCTTCTCACTTTTATTGGCACTCAGCACTCGCCTCAAAGCGATTCTTCCTCCTAGTAGTCCCAGCAAGTAGCCTGCACAGGGCAAAATGAGTGTACGCACTGCTGTTGAGATCAAAAAGTCGGATGGCAACTGGCCGCTCAAGTAGTAAATCAGATCAGCTGCCAACCAGACCAGAGCCAGAGCAGATGCTAGCCAGAAACTACCGGTGATCGCATGCCCCATTAAAGCTGTACGTTGCTCACTGTCAATAACCGGTACCCTCTCGAACGTTGAAAGAGCTGTCGGTCCCAGAATCCTGGCTTTCACAAGACGACGGATGGGAAAATAAATTGCCCAGACGAGTGCACTAATGGCGATACCAATGATCAGGTTGTTTGTCGTACTGACAAGAACAAGAGGGAGTATAGTAAAGACTACAATGTCAATCCATAACTCAATCGTGTTTTGGTGTCCGCTGTCTGTGGCTACCAGGTAACCAGCCAATGTGATGACAGCAGCATAGAAGAGGATGATAAAAACACTGGCCTGCACAAGCTGAGAGAAGGAGACCAAAGCGGTCGTAGGAGAGACAAAACCAAGTAACACCTTGTTAATAGTTACATAACCTTGCCATACGAAGGTAAAAACGATCAGAGGTGCAAGTAGTGCCACAATCCACTTGAGCAAGAGCGTGCGAGTGTTGCGCGTAGTTAGCAAGATATTTCTTATTGAAGTAGACACGCAGTCATTCCCTCACTTTCGTCAGGTCACGTTGATAATAGTCAAACTTTTTTCACTCACTTCTGCTCTCTTATACCTTATCGGGTGTTTGCTGACCAAGAAGCCCTGAAGGACGAAACACCAGGATGAGAATGAGAATACCAAAGATGATTGCCGGTGACCATGCGGCACCTCCATGAGGTATGCCAAATCCATGTACGGCAGGATCGCTAGAATTGGGGATAAGATTGGCCAGAGATTCTATCAGACCGATCAACAAACCGCCTAGCATAGCGCCAGCAAGGTTACCAATACCTCCAAGCACCGCAGCTGTAAAGGCAATCAGGCCTGTGCGGAAACCCAGAGAGAAGATTGTGTTACCAAACTTCAAGCCGTAAATGAAAGCTGCAGCTCCAGCTAATCCGGCACCAATAAAGAACGTAATCATAATGATACGGTCCACATTTACTCCCATGAGTGCAGCCGCTTCGCGGTCTTGCGCAACAGCGCGCATAGCCCGTCCGATACGTGTCCTGGCCACCATCCACTGCAGAGCAATCATTAATATCAATGCTACCGCAAACACAAGTATATCGACAGTGTTAATAGTTATCGGTCCCACAAGGATATTTTTACTGGGAAAAATCTGCGGAAATGGGACATTACTGAGTCCTCCCCAAAGTTTTCCGGTGTCCTGCAAGATCAAGGAGACACCAATAGCCGAAATGAGAGGAGCAAGACGAGGAGCATTGCGCAAAGGACGATATGCAATACGCTCAATCGCCACACCCAGTACAGCACAAAAGAGTACTGCACCAAGAAAAGCCAGGAACAATGCCACAATAAGGGTTACTCCCGAGGGTGATGAATTACTGTTGATGCCCAGGAGTCCCAAAATGCTAATAGATATAAACGTACCCATCATGAAAATATCACCATGAGCAAAGTTAATCAATTCGATAATACCATAGACCATGGTATATCCCAAAGCAATCAGGGAATAAATGGCTCCAGTCGCAAGACCAACGATAACCAACTGCAAAAACAAAGCCATAATACGTTGCCTCCTACCTTTCTGCTAGCATGCTAGCAAACTCATCAAAATAACGCATTAGCTGCTTTTCAAACCTCTGGCTTTAGCCATGGGTTTCCTGATTACCTATAATACCAGAAGAGAGAAGAAGAAGCACAATAAATAAGGGGTAGTCAGACAAATGGCTCTGTCGACTACCCCCTACCCATTTTACCATTGAGTTAGTAAACCAGACTTACGAACTCAGGCATTCTCAACGTAGCCTATTTACTTCACAGTTGCAGCGGTCAAGTACTTCCAGCCTGGTGTGCCATTGACATCGGCTAACTGGTAGATGGAGATTGTCTTATTGGTCGTATCACCGTTGACATCAAAGGTATGATTACCAGTAACGCCAGTGTAAGAAATCTTCTGTATCTGATCGATGACCGCCTGACGGAAAGTTTTCGCTGCATCAGCCTGACCAGGATCTGTAGGAGGCTTTGCACCTCCGTCAATAGCTGCCTTGATCCCCTGGATCAAAATTTTCATGCAGTCATAACCGCCAGCACTGTAAGCACCGAGGCTACCATATTTAGCCTGGTAATTTCTGATAAAGTCTGCCGCAGCCGGAACTTTGGTTGCATCAATAGCTGCAACGGTAGCATAGACAGAGCCACCGCTCGTCGTACCAATTGTTTTGGCGAAGTTACCTGTTTGGATACCATCGCCGCCAGCAAAGACTGTCTTGCTCAGTCCGGCAACACCAGCCATTTGTTTGCGCATTTGTGTGCCACCAGTTGCATCGGTACCCGCAAAGTAAACTACATCTGGCTTGGTAGCGGCGATCTTCGTCAGAATGCCCGTGTAGTCAGTTGTGCTTTGAATGCTATCATGCCCAAGTACTTTTCCACCATCAGCTTGCCACTGGTTGATAAAAGCATTTGCAATACCAACGCCATAGACCTCAGTGTCGTCAACGACATACGCTGATTTGAATTTCAACGTGCTGTACAGGTAGTTGGCACCTACAGCCCCCTGGTGATCGTCGGTTGTGGCAATACGGAAATAGGTAACCTTGCCAGTTGGACGGAGAGTGCTGATCAGATTATTTGCACCTGTACAGCCGACAGCAGCCCCCTGCTGTGTAAGGCACTGGTTTGTATTTGATGGGCTAATCAGTGCGATGGGAGCCTGGTTTGCGATAGGCATCTCAGCCTTTGCCACACTACTATTAAAGGGTCCAACGATACCCGCAACCTGCGCATCGCCAATTAAATCAGTCACATTTTTTAACCCAATTCCAGCATCATGTGCGCCGCTAGGACCCACATCATCTTTAGGAACAAAGACCAGCTTATAGCCAGGAATGGTATTAGCTGCATTGGCTTCATCGACTGCCATGTGAGCGCCGTTTTCAGTGGGCTTACCGTTACTCGCGTCTGACCCACTGACGGGAAAATCCGTAGCGACTTTGATAACGCTGCCAGTGGTAGGCGTAGTACCACCTGTGCCCGTGGTTGTGCCTGTGCCACAGGCTGCCAGTATTGCCAATAATAAAGGGATTCCCATTGCCAGTGCGAAAATACGAGACAAATGTCTTTGCATGATGTAGTTAGCCTGCCTTTCAAAACGTGTTCAAACGTGTTAATTTTTGCACTTCCATCTCAATAAGCCTCAATAGCTTTACGACCGAGATTTCCCTGCAATGCATTGCACAGATTACTCTGTGTATGGTTCACGACGAGCAAATGACTGGGGATGGTTCGGTCTCCAGTCAATATTTGTGGAGCTTTATGCTGTCTTTTAACCATTCCGTTCTCCTAGATTATGGCTGTGGAGTTAGCCGACAAACCAGGTTCGCTATATCCGAAGTGTGCATAGTGAACACTTAAGATCACATACGAGTACAAAAATGACAACGATTTAAAGCTCCTTCAGCCATACCAAATATCACGTATAAATCTTTAGAAGAGGGACCGTAGATAGTGAGACTTCGCTTTGCTCTCAAAAAAACATTTTTCCCTCCCACATTAATACGCCAACCGAGATAGAAATCTCACCGGTTCAGACACAGTAGTATCTAGCAGCATGAATCTGTTCAATAGCACAATAATTATCTGAGAACGGAGAGTTGAATCAATAAACACACCAATTATATACACCAATGAACGAAGTAAAATTTTAGATAGTAGCTGAGATGATTATACGTACCATAGTTCTACATGTCAATACATGTTTTTCTATATTAATCTGGCTCAGCTATATCCCTGAAAAGAGTTTCTGGGAACATCCCGGCTGGGATGCTGCGCTCCCCGCGCCCTTGCTTTTGCGAATTTTTGTTTCAAAGATTTGGGATAGCGTAACTCTTCAGGTTTTCTAACCACCTGCGGTGGCTCGCCCTCGTTTTGTTGGCAGTGGCAGGGTTTACGCCGCAAACCCTGCCACTGCCAACAAAACCTACGAAGCGCCTGTGGCGCTGAGGAATCTGGAAAAGGGGACCTGAATAGTTACGCTAATTTGCACCATGGAGGTATGTGTCGAAGAATGCATCGACCCGCATCATAGATCCAACAGGGTCAACAGCAAAGGAATGAAAAATCTTTATGTGGGAAATTTCCGACAAAAACGTTCAAAGGCGGCAATTACTTGAAGACGAGTTGCTTCAAGAGAATAGCCGTTGTCAATAATTTCGTCGACCAGTGCCAGTTTAGCAGTAATAGAAGGCTGGGAACGGAGTCGTGCTCGTGCTTCCTCTTCACTGAAATGGTTACGTGCCATTAGTCGGCTAAGTTCCAGCTCTTCAGGGCAAGTTATTAACCATTTACTCTGGCAGAGCAGGCCCGATCCGCCTTCCAGGAGCTTAACGGCGTCAATAATAGCAATACCAGAGTCACTAACGGCTGTAAGCTCATTCATCAATGCGACTCCAACAGCAGGGTGAACGATGCGCTCCAGGCGTTGCATTGCTTCGGCATTTTGAAAGACAACTGTCCCCAAAGCTGTACGATCAACACTACCATCTGGAGCAATCACTGTTGACCCGAAGATCTCCGCTATCTTCACTGCAATAGCTTGACCGCTCTCATAAAGATGATGTACTACGGCATCAGCATCAATATAACGTTCTGCACCAAGTTCAAGGAGAATGTGCCCAACAGAAGTTTTGCCACAGGCAATATTGCCTGTTAGCCCAATAATTCGAGCCATCAAGAGTTACTCCTCATGTCCATGTTAGATAGGGCTATCAAAAGTATATCACAGATTCTCCTGGGTGTTGTTTGTCGTGGTTGCATAATCTGGATCGCCAGATGGCAGTACAAAACCTCTTCATTGATGTTTGCTCTAACTCTCCAAAAGTACCTGTTAATGCTCATTTTTGCGGTCTGGGTTGGGTGGGGCCATTGAAATGTTTTGCTCAGTCTGCTATCATAAAACTCATGAAACAGAAGAGAGCGGAGAATGTCAAAAGGAGATCTGATGAGCAGGCGGCTGGGACTCATCATAGGCGTCAATTACTACCAGGACACTGTTTTTCAACCACTACAGTTTGCTGAAAATGACGCGCGGGCACTTGCCCAATGGCTGGTCAACGTCAAGGGGGGAAAGTGGTCGCCTCCCGACGTGCAACTGGTTAATGGTGCACATGTTACGAAAGAACTTGTGGAATCGCTGATCCTCCAAACATGTCTCAATATGGCCGAAGCCAATGACACGGTACTTCTCTATTTTGCTGGGCATGCCTTCGTGGATGAAAGAAGTGGAGAGGGGTATCTTGCACTCACTAATACACGTTACCAGGATCCCACCGCTACTGGCCTCCATCTTGCTTCCTTCGCTCACTATGTACTGCAACGCAGCCGTGCAGCACAAATTCTCTTCATCCTTGATTGTTTCCAGGATGGGCAAGCCTGGAGCATGCGTCGCACTGCCCCTTATGATACCAAACCGCTCCTTGAATCCGTCATCTTAAATGTTTTGCCATCACAAAGAAATCGGCTCTTCCTTTGCTCTTGCCGGGGTAATGAATTTGTTCCAGAAGCGGGAGAAAAGGGACTGGGCGCTTTTATGTATCGTATGATTCTGGGTCTTTGTGGATCTGCCAGCGGTTCCGGGACAGAGGCTATCACGTTACAACAGCTATATTCTTATCTTACTGGTAATCTGAATGAACAGCAACGTCCACAACTCTTCGGACAAGAACAATCGCCTGTGATCCTGGTTGGGGAAGTTCCACCACAATCCGGATCTCAACAGATGTTACCTGTAACAGGAACTTCGCCATTGGCATATGCAGGTATGACCGCAACAGCTCAGCAATCACCACGAACAACAAGAACTTTGTCCGGACAACTTTTCAAACCGGTAGTGGAGCCACAACGTCAACAACCCCAGCAGATGCTTGGACAGGCTCAACAGTTATTACAGATGCAGAATTTTTCAGAGGCACTCACTATCGTGGAGCAGCTCCTCCAAATAGCGCCTCAAGAGGTTTCGGCATTGCTTCTCAAGGGGCAGATACTGGATACAATGGGACGTACACGCGAGGCATTAGCTGCCGTGGAACAGATCCTGTTGATCGATTCTAACAACCCTTTGATCTGGAAGACGCGAGCGGCCCTCCTTGCCAATATGGGTCACCATCCAATGGCACTAACTTCAATAGAGCGTTCCCTTGCGCTCGATACGAGTAATCCTGATGCACAAGCCCTTAAAACTATTATTCTTGCGAATATAGCAAAAGCCCAGAATAAGAATAGCGATCAACGTCCACAAAATCCGTTTCCTTTTTCTGACGAGAAACTCAACAATACTTTTCCCTGGTTTATGAGTGCAGGTATTCAGGTCCTGGCGGAGGTGATAGGTGTTGTAGGAGCTATACTTCCCTCTATCCAGCCGCACTTGTCGATCATCATCGGACTCGTGTTGGCAAGTTTGGGTATGGCAACGCTGTGTATCAATGCTGCATTGGGAGCTTATCGGTATGGATTTTGGCGTCTCCTGCCTACGCTTTTACTCTGTCTGGTAACGGGTGGCTTGCTTGCTGCTATATACAAATTTGGCTATACAAAAATCATCGGGCTAGTGAAAATGAATCCACCGTTGCTCCTCTCTCTCCTATTTTTCGCAGCATGGCTGGCAGCAGCGGCGACGATCCCCATCATTGTGGCAATCGGTGGCTGGATCAGTGGTCTCATAGCTCGTAGAGCCGCGCGCTCCTGATAGATCTACCGCTATTGACTGGCAACATCGGCGAGGCACTCCCACTCTACCAGGAGTGTCTCCACATGTGCTTTTGCCTGCTCATAGTCAGCGGACAACTGTGTGAGTTGTGCGGCATCAGCATTGAGTGCAGCCAGGGACAGAGCTTCTTCCACCGACTTTACATATCCCTCTGCTTTCTCAATATCCCGCTCAACATCCTCTACAGTGCGTACCTTTATTTTAGCTCCCTTCTTACTGTTAGATTTTGCAGAAGGGGATGTGGGTTTCGCGTCTACAGACGTCTTTTTGGTAACCGGGGCAGGCGCATCTAACACAATCTGTTGCTTGCGTGTACGATAGTCGGTATAGTTCCCAAGGTAAGGTATCAGCACACCATCTTCGATAACCCAGACTTTAGTCGCCAGACTATCAATAAAGTAACGGTCATGCGAGACAAAGAGCAACGTTCCTTCAAAGTCACTCAAAACCTCTTCCAGGAACTGACGCGATTGCAGATCTAGATGGTTGGTTGGTTCGTCCAGAATCAAAAAATTAGAACCCTGGAGCGTCAATTTTGCCAGCGCCACACGGCTACGCTCACCGCCACTGAGTGCTCCAATCGGTTTGAATACGTCGTCCCCAGAAAAGAGGAAGCGCCCAAGAAAACTACGTGCGCCTTCCTCGCTGAGTACGCTCACCTGACGAATTTCATCTACGATAGTTCGTGCCATGTTGAGTCCGGCATGAGTTTGTGAATAGTAGCCAGTACGTACATTATGCCCTGGCTGGCACAGCCCACTGACAGGTGGAAGTTCTCCAATCAGTGTCCTCAGCAAGGTTGTTTTACCGGCCCCATTAGGACCGATCAAGCCCACACGATCTCCACGTACCAGTTCCAGGTCAGCGACGCGTACCAAAATCTTAGGTTCTCCATCTGGTTGCTGAGAATTACTGCCGTAACCGGCCACCAGTTTCTGGGTTGAAAGGACCACAAGACCACTATCTGTAACAGGACTAAACTCGAACTGTAGCTCTGGAAAATCCTGTGGTCGCTCAACACGTTCCAGACGATTCAGCAATTTCTGGCGACCCCGCGCCTCACGACTACGCTGTCCGGCCTTATAACGACGAATAAATTCTTCAGTATGGGCAATATGTGCTTGCTGAGCCTCATACTCACGCTGCCTCCGTTCCATACGTTCTTCGCGCAAGCTAAGATATTTTGTGTAATTACCGGGATACTCTTCAATGCGTCCAAAGGCCATCTCAATCGTGCGCGATACAATTTTGTCGAGGAAGTAGCGATCGTGGGCAACAATAACCATAGCTCCCTGCCAGCCTGACAGGTATGTCTCTAACCATTCCAGAGCAGCAAGATCCAGGTGGTTCGTTGGCTCATCCATCAGGAGCAGGTCAGGCTCTTGCAGGAGTAGTTTGCCCAATGCTGCACGTGTCTGCTGCCCTCCACTCAGATGCATCACAGGTGATGCTTGTTGCTCACGTGTAAAGCCTAAACCATCCAGTACCTGCTCCACACGGTTTTCATAAGTATAGCCACTGGCATGCTCATAGCGTGCCTGCAAGTCTGCATAACGGGCCAGCAGTCGCTCATGAAGCTGAGCATCACTCTGAGCAGCAGGAGAGGCCATTTTCTGTGCAAGTTGACTTAATTCATGCTCCCAATCACGCAATGCCGAGAAAACGGTCAGCAACTCCTCACGCAGTGTATTTTGCGGTTGAAAGTCGGTTATCTGAGTTAAGTATCCAATGCGTGTGTGACGTGCAATAGCGACGGATCCCTCGTCGGGATATTCACGACCAGCTAAGATATGAAGGAGTGTTGATTTTCCAGCACCATTAGGGCCAACCAGTCCAATACGATCATGCTCATCAATCTGAAAATCTATCCCTGAAAAGATGCGTTCTGCACCAAATGATTTACCCATCCGTATAACATTAACAATTGGCATACTTTTTCACTCAGCTTCTTATGGCATATTTTCTATGAGATGCGGTTAGTAGCATATCACAGATTACCATACCTCAGCTTTTGAGGCAAGAGAGAGGGCCCTGCAAAAGCCTGGCTAGCATTCTCGAGTCCCCTGTAGCATTTGGCGGTCCTCATGAGGTATGGTATACTGATAGAGCAAATCTTTCTTTGCGGGAAAGGATGCTAAGGTCAATAACCCCACAATACCCGTTGTGAGCTTGTTCATCGCGAGCTTGAAGTTGACAAAACTGGAACTTATCGGAGGAAAAAAGCCGAACAACGTTAGAGGCGAATAGATAGGCATCTTGGAATGCACGGCCCGTTTCAAGCTATGCGGTAGATGGGGTACTGGCGTATCGGGTAGAAACCAGTGCCATCTATACACAAACCGCACTCTAACAGAGACAAGGCCAAAAAACCTGGTGCGGCAGTGAGTGCTCCTGAAAAACGAGCTGAGACAGGGAAACCGCACGTCCCTTTGTCTACCTTCACAAGAGCGTACAAAGCAAAGAAAGGAGGCGGTGCCTTCTCCTGTCTAGTTGCAGGGAGCATGTGTACCGCAGCGCTGAAGTGGCGAAAGAGCAATCCCTGGATAATCTATGGTTGGCGCAAATACTCTTCGACCTTGGAGGCGTCCAATTTGGCGATTTTACAGTGAGCGAGTCCGCTGTAAGCTCACCTGTTTTTGTAAATCCCAAGGTCTTGATTAGTCATCCAACCGCACTACGTGTTGCCAGTAAGCTGATGCAACAAGAAATTAATTTAGCTCAATCATTGCGTCGTCCACGAGTTCACCCTTTTACTGTCGTGGCTGGAGTACCAGTAGGAGGATTGCTGCTGGCATCGGCCTATTCGCTGGAGACGAATATTCCTCTCATTTATGCACGTATCCATCCAGAAGGTACAGGTACTCGTGGCATTGAAGGCCGTTTTACACGAGGTGATACCGCGCTCATCATTGACGATCTGATCACTAGAGGGAGCAGTGTTCTGGAAACGGCAGCATTACTAGAAGAAAATGGTGTGAAGGTAAAGGATGTTCTTGTTCTGGTTGATCGCGAACATGGAGCCGCAGAGCATTTACGACGACGCGGTTATGATCTGATGAGTATCTTGAAATTGGATGTAATGCTCAACCATTACATGTCTAAGGGTCTCATCTCGGAGGAAACATACCGCATCTGTGCAGAATATTTGCGTGGTAAGCAAGGTGAGAATCATACCTCACCCTTGTAAGCACTCTCACAGGTGAAAGAAGGGGAAATGATCCCACAATGTGGATCTTTCCCCTTCTTCGATGATAGAACTTCTGCTGGAGAGCAACAACGATAGACTATTTGGGTATGGATGGCTGAGAGGGATTGAAGCGTGATCCATCCAGCGTATCTTGGACTGGTACATCTCGGTGCTGTACCGAATTTATCAATGGCTGAATTATGTCGATAGGTAGCGGGAAGATGATCGTCGAGTTCTTCTCAACTGCGATCTCGGTTAAGGTTTGCAGGTAGCGCAATTGGAGAGCACTCGCCTGTGAGCCAATAATTGCGGCTGCCTGGGCCAACTGTGTTGAAGCTTGCAATTCACCTTCGGCATGAATGATCTTGGCTCGCTTCTCACGTTCGGCTTCAGCCTGTTTCGCCATAGCACGCTGCATCGTGACAGGCAATTCAATATCCTTAATCTCGACTGCGGTGACTTTGACTCCCCAACGCTCGGTATGCTCGTCGATAATGGCCTGCAATTCACGATTGATCTTGTTACGTTGTGCTAATAGCTCATCCAACTCAGATTGACCCAGCACGTTACGCAAGGTCGTTTGACCGATCTGCGTTGTTGCCTGCATAAAGTTCATCACATTGACGACAGCAGCAGAAGGATCAACGACATAAAAGTAGAGCACAGCAGTGACCTTGATAGTCACGTTATCACGGGTAATGACCTCTTGTGGAGGCACTGTGAGCGTGACGATACGCAGGTCGACTTTGATCATGTTGGTGATAATAGGTGGAACCCAGAAGATACCGGGTCCCTTAGCACCAGTGAGTCGACCCAGGATAAAGATCACACCACGCTCATATTGCTGCACAATACGAATACCTGAAAGCGCTAGAAATACCAGAATGAGAGCAATGAATCCCAATAATGTTAATAACAGTCCCATAGAAAGCCTCCTTTAACGACTTCTAAGTGTGTTCAATAGGAGAGACAGAAGGAATATCAAGATGAGATTGGATACGTACAGGCTCCACGCGTAAGCGTAGTCCCTCAACGGCAACCACCCGCACCTGGGAACCGGCATCAAGAGAGGTCGCAGGTGGATCAAGTATGGCGGCCCAATCTTCCCCATAATAGTTGACGCGTCCCTCAGGGAGCAGCGGAGTTGATGCGACCGCACTGGCACCAATCATCCCTTCAACACCCGTCGTAACACGTAATCGCCGTGCTCGCACAATAAAGCTTGCTAATGTGAGTCCAATAAGGCCGACAACTCCTCCCATGATATAGACCACTAGAGGGTTAATCTGCGCTCCATCATATGGTCCCCCACTATTAAAGAAAAGCAATGCGCCAGTAATCAGTGAGATGACAGCGCCGATGGTCAGAACTCCGTGCGTTGGTAATTGTACATCCAATACCAACAGAACGAAGGCCAGCACCATCAATGCCAGTCCGGCCCAATTGGGAGAGAGAGACCCAACGGCAAAGAGAAAGAGCAGGAGCGCTATTGCTCCTGTTACACCGGGCAAAATCACGCCAGGATGGGAGATTTCCAGGTAGATGCCGATCATAGCAACAATAAACAGAAGGAATATCACATTGGGATCGAGCAAGAACGTGTAAAATGAGTCGGTTGCTGTAGCCTCAATGGTTTGTACACTTATTCCCGCAGTTTGTAATGTGATAGTGTGACCAGAGTTAAGTGTGACAACCCGGCCATCTACTTTGTTCAGCAAGTCACTTAGATTGGATGCATCAAGGTCAACGATTTTCTCTCTCACCGCAAGCGTGTCATCATAGGATTTAGCCGCGGTAACCATTGCTACTGCCAGTGGTACATTGCGATCATAGCGAGTTTGTATGCCAGTGATTGATGCTGTGAGATCATTTTCAATCTTCGACTGGAGCGTACTATCAATATTACCACCAGAACTCGTCACCGGACTGGAGGCACCAATCCGTGTAGTTGGAGCCATTGCCGCAATATGGGCTGCCAGGGTCACAAACGCTCCAGCCGAAGCTGCACGTCCGCCTGTAGGAGAAACATACGCAATAATGGGGACGCTACTGGCCAACTCTTCCTGAGTCATCGTTTTCATCGAGTCGATATCACCACCTGGTGTATCGATCTCGATAACCAGTGCCTGCGCGCCATCATGTTCTGCGGTATCAATCGCTCGCGTGAGAAGGCCCAATGAGGCAGGGTTAATCTCAGCATTGAGAACCAGGACATCAACATGTGACGATGCAGCCTGAGCGGGTTGCATCGCAAATGAGAGAGAGAGCAAAACCGCTACAACAAGGATAATACAGGGAAATACTTTCAAAAGTACCCTGGAACCATGAAAAGCATGGCGCGAATCCATAGTGTTTATCCTCCAGATATGTCCTCTAACGCGCCTCGTAACGTGAATAATAAAAACAACAGGTGTATCATAGCATATTGCAAGCCATCGTAGCAAAAGTATGATAACTATTTGCTATAGAAAATATAGCATATTGCAATTCAAATTGTCAAGAGTCTGGTAAGAGGTACTCTTTCTTCTTGAATCCTCAGCACTTGCAGTGCTTCGCAGATTGTTTTATGTGGATTACGATGTTTGCGACGCAAACATCGTAATCCACATAAAACAATCTGGCTCTTTTCCTCTTGACAGAACTCCATATTCTAAGTATATTATTAGCATGCAAATCATTTTGAAAGGCGATCATCTGAAATGGATCTCTCCAAGAGTCCGGGCTTTTTAATCACAAAGCTAGCTCGTGCTATGAGCAACGAGCTGGATAGCAAATTAAAAGCCTATGGAGTGACCATCTCGCAATGGAGCCTGCTCAGGCAGTTGTGGGAGCAAGAAGGAAGATCTCAGATAGAGTTACAAGAGCGTCTCGGACTGGAGGGAGCAACAGTTACTGGTCTGATACAGCGCATGATGAACCAAGGACTGGTGTACCGCCGCCCCGATCCCAGTGACAAACGTGTGCAGCGTGTTTACCTGACTGAGCGTGGTCGGGCACTCGAACACGTGACTGTTCCACTTGAAGAGGTGATCGAACATGCGCTAAACGGTTTCACTGCTGATGAACGGGACTTTTTCATTCGTCTGCTCTCACGTGCTCTGCACAATTTTGATGAAAGGTAAGCTGCATGCCCCTTTTTTTGCCTTGCGAAAGGTTTGCGTGCTAACTAAATGACAAGAAAGAACCTTTATTAGACCCTTGAACACGAAAGGACAAACACATGACAACCACGCACTTCCCAAAGAGACTCTATCTGATGCAGGTCGCAACTATGCCCATACCTCCAGCTGGGAGTGCCTGTCGTCTGCTATCTCGTACAAACTAGCGACGGCAAAAATATCCTGATTGATAGCGGCTTTTCCAAAGATATGCAGTCTCGTCCAGGTATGCCTCCCGTAGAACATGGCAAAGATGTTGTTGAGCAGCTTGCCATGCTTGGCTTGCAACCTGGTGACATTGACATGCTTATATGTACCCATTTTGATGCTGACCATGCCGGTAACCACTCGAAATTCACAAATGCGGAATTGATTGTGCAGCGCCAGCATTATGAACTGGCTCGTAGCGGTCATCCACGCTTCGCAGCGATTCGCCACATTTGGGATCATCCAGCATTGCGTTACCGACTGATCGATGGTGATACGGAATTGCTCCCTGGCATCAAACTAATCGAGACTCATGGTCATACGCACGGCCATCAATCGGTGCTGGTACGTTTGCCTGAAACAGGCCCGGTACTCCTCGCTATTGATGCTGTCGCCAGGCAGGACAGCCTTCAGGCCTGACCGTGAGAAAGGTCCCTGGGACGAGGGAGAGGAGGAATTGGTACAGGCTGGCGCACGTAAGCTGATCGACGTGGCACAGCAAGAGGAGGTGACGCTGATCATCTTTGGGCACGATGGTCAGCAGTGGCAGACAGTCAGGAAAGTTCCGGAATATTACAGCTAACTGCTTGTCAGAGGGTCCTGTCATCCTCTCATCATTTTCTTTTATCGACCTTTGCCGCTGAAAGCCCCTAAATTGAGTGAAGGGGCTTTCAGCAGCATTCCTTTTCTGACAGTGTGAAGCTTGCTTCCAAATGAATACTCGTAGCGAATTTGTGAGATTGCTCATTGCGCATGTCAATCCTCCTCAATATACTTGAAGCAAAGGACCCGTACAGGGGACGTATCGCTACCAGCCCTCTAGATGGTGAAAAGGTGAGCTGTATATGAAAGAGTTTTTATCGAACAGATTGGATAAAATAATACAACTACTGTCAATATTTGCAGGTTTTGCATGGGTAGCAGGACATTTTCTTCCCAGATCCTCCACTGTCTTTAACATAATGTTTGGTTTTCTGATACTCTTTTTAGGACTCTACTGGCTATTTACAGGCATTAAAAAAATACGTGGCGAAGGAGCCTCCTGGTACAATTTACCCGAAATATTTGCTGGTATAGCCTCTCTACTCGTGATATCCTCCTCTATCGGTGCGTTTATCATCGGTCCAACTTCTGGAAATGCGTTTGCCCAGGTTGTTGCGGCAATCCCTTTTCCTCTGGCCATCATATTTTTCCTGATAGTTGGCTACCTCTATTTGGGAAGAGCGTTGAGACGCGAGCGATTATGATTACTCGAAGAGTGAAGGACAGAATGCTTGCGGCAAAAAGTACTAGATAACAACCGCAATACAAAAAGAATCCACAGTTTGCACCCTATGTAAACTGTGGGTTCTTGAAGGAGAACATGCTAGAACTTACTGAGCGCCTCGAAGAGATCCCAATTATCTGGCATCTCGACGGGAAGATGCATAACTTCGATATAGCGAATAATGCCCTCTTTATCGATGGCAAATAGAGCACGCTCTGCCATCCCTGCAGGGTGGCGCACACCGTAGAGGTCAACTACATGCCCCTGTGGGTAGAAATCGGAGAGCAGTGGGAATGAGGTTTGCATCGATTTACACCAGGCCCCCAACGTGTGAGTACTGTCCATACTGATGCTCACGATCTCTGTATTCAAATCTCTGAAGCGACTCAGCTCAGCTTCATACGAAGGGAGTTGTGTAGAGCAAACACCACTAAAAGCAAAGGGAACGAAAGCAAGGACAACATTCTTTTTCCCACGAAAATCACTCAGATGCCAATCTTCTTTATTGTTCGTTTTGAGTGTAAAATCTGGTGCAACATCTCCGACCTTTAAGGTCTTCGTCTCTGTACGATTTTGACTATCCATAAAAATCCTTTCTGGGGACCTGTCTCCGTTTACGTAACTGGAAGAAAAGCGCCGACAGGCATACTTCCCAAACCACTTTCTCCTGACGGGAAGATGTTTTCGGGCGGAACGGCTAAACTCTTACCGCTTCTCCCGCAGGAGACCCGAACGAACGTGACTAGTGTCGCTCATCACTCGTCTTGTAAGTTGCCAGGTACACATGGTACCGACGAGAACGGGTGTGGTGGGATTGTAGCACCGGCATTCAGGTACTGTCAAATGGAGAAGAGAGGGGACATGTACACTCTTGTGGCAAGAACAAATACAACCAAAACAGGCAGGTAAAATTTTAAGGACGTTTGCGCTCCTTCAGGATGCGCTACTCGCACGGAGCGGACTCACCGCTTACCTGCCTATTACTATTGTTACAATTTTTATGTTTTTTGGAGCTTCCTGGCAGGTCTTCTGGACTACCACTGATCCAGCTCGCTATCAATGTTATGCACTTACTTTCTGGCTTGGCAGTAGTGCAACGAACTTACTTCCTTCGTCGCAATGCTCATTTCTCTCTATATCAGCAGCACAGCCGGCCTTTCATATGCTACCATTGGAATATCCGCCACTCACGCTATTGCCATTTTCACTGGCATTACTGGCTCCATTATCTTACTACCAACTGGCTTTTGCACTGCTGATGTCGCTGACATCTGTTCTGATCTACTGGTTGCTACTACTTTATGGTCCACGTGGCGCAGCCTTAGCCTTTGCTTTCTATGTCTTTATCGGAGCTATTGCTACCGCTCAGGGACGCTTTGACCTGATTCCAGCAGCGCTCACGCTTCTTTGCATCATAGCAGCGGAAAGGAAACATTGGACCGCAGCCTATGTTGCACTTGCCTTCGGAGTCCTGCTGAAGATCTACCCAATTCTGCTCTTGCCAGCGCTATTTATTGCCGAGCAACGGGCCACAGGACATCTTTACAAACTTCCACGAATATTGAGCCTTATGCTGGTACCTCAGTATGTATGGTCAGCGTTACGAGGTGCTCCTCGCTGGCATTGGAAAAATTGTCTGATATTTCTGGGTATTGTATTGGGGATTACAGGTATCTTTGCTTTACTTGACTTCCAAGGAGCCGTTATTAACCAACTTAGCTATTTTGCACACCGACCAATACAAGTTGAAGCAACTGGAAGCACGTTTCTCTGGCTGGCCCGGGGAGCCGGCGTTCCATTACAGATCGCATATACCTATGGTTCACTCAATATTATCAGCGGACTTGATGGTGTTGTTTCGTTTGTGAGTATGGTTTGCTTTGTGTTAGGTTACATCTACACCCTCTGGATACAGTGGCGCGGAAAGCTAGATGTTACTCAGGTGAGCATCGCTCTCTTACTGATCTTTATTGTCACTGGAAAAGTTTTTAGCCCACAGTACCTTATCTGGCTTATGCCGCTGCTTGCCTACGCAGGAGCTTTTGACGGTTTCTGGTTATGCATATGGGGAACAATCTCACTACTAACAACCTATATCTATGCTTACCTTTACTCGCGTCCCGTTGATCCGTTGTATGTCCCATATGTTCCCGGCTTCTTCCAGTCTGTGATGATGCGCAATACCTTCTTCATCTTGATTACGCTTGCCTATCTCTTTAACTGGTTTCAAGTACGCCAGCGTAAGCCCTTGCAAACTGCACCTGCACCTGCGCAAACAGAGGAGGCTATGATAACAAGTCTTGTCTGATTTTGTAGGAGATCTCAGCATCTTTTAGAATATCCGTGTCAATTTCCTGCATGAAGATCTCTTCACTCGTGTGGTTGAGTATCTTCATGGCACCTTTAAATGGAACACAGATCTGCGATTGCCCAATCAAGGACTCCTTCGCCGGTCTTGTTTTTGTGCTCTCCGCTGCATTGGCATAGACCAGGACGATCTCGTTTTCAAATGCCCTGGCCACGCATAACGCATTCACTAGCTTGATTTCTGCATTCGCATCATATTGTAGCCCTATTCCGGCATCCTCAAAACACCAGTAGCTGGGGCAGATAACAATCTCTACCCCCTGCCTGACCATCGCTCTAAAAGCTTCGGGGAACATCAAATCCCAGCAAATGATTAATCCTATCTTGCCATACGCAGTATCAAAAACAGAGAATTCATTGCCAGTTTTGATGTACGTCCTTTCTGGATGCCAGAGATTTACCTTGCGATATTTCCCTTTGATTGCCCCTGTTTTATCAATGTAATAGGTCGTGTTATAGAGATCATCGCCGTTACCTTCAATGATTGAGCCTGGTACAACGTCTATGCCATAGGACAAAGCTAACTGCTGAAAATGCTTGATGTATCGTCCCTGGTGGTCAGCAAACTTTCTTCTGCCGTTCAATGGTCCAGTGACAACATCTTCAGGGAAAACGATGATTTGAGCTTTATCAGCAACTTCTTTGATAAACTGTTCGGCTTTTGCGAGGTTCTCTTCAGGTGCAAATTGTTGAATTGCAAACTGGACAACGGCGATATTTACTTTCATAGCGCTACTTGCTCTTTTGCTTGCTGTCTCCCTTTTTTTGCCTCCCGATACCACTGTACGCCCTCTGTTACACCACGCTTCACATCATATTCTGGGACATAGCCAAGTTCACGGCGTGCTTTATCTATCGAGAACTGTTGATCTCCGCCAAGCAGTGTTACTCCATATGTTGTCACAGGAGGTGGCGCGGCCTTGCGACGCCCCAAAGCTTGCCAGATAAGTTCAGCACTACGACCTGCAAGATATAATGCGGAGAAAGGCAGGTGACGCGACACATGTGGTACTTGTAAAATATCAGCTATAGTATTGAGATATTCAGCCTGGGTTACGCGGCGATCATCGGCAAGAGTGTAGGCCTGCCCAATCGCCTCATCGCCTGCATCTCCTGCTTTGATAAGCCCTTGTGCCACATCACGCACATAGACCACAGGGACAATATTTTTGCCTGAGCCAATACAAAATCCCTTCCCTGATTCCACAAGGCTCACAAAACGCCCAAAACTGGCCGTATCACGTACACCGTAAATCCAGGCGGGCCGTACGATAACAATGGGTGCACCATGATCCTTTACCAGATTAGCAATCAATTTCTCGCCAGCAATCTTGGTGCGGCTGTATGGATTATCCTCAGCACGATAGGGATGCTCCTCGGTCACAATGCCATGCAGATGATGGCCGTAGACCGTAATGGAACTTGTATGGACAATGCGCTGTACACCTGCATTCAGTGATGCATGAATCAAATCTGCCAGACCACGAACATTGATAGCTTGATATACTTCTTCTAATCCCCACGGTCCCGTCTTAGCGGCAACATTATAGACACGTTGCACACCCTGCACTGCACGTTTTAGTGAGTCTGTGTCGGTCAGATCACCATGCACAACTCTCAACATGTGGCAATGTATGCAAATGGCTCGCATCTTCTACAGGACGTACCATTGCCCGTACCTCATCACCACGCTCTACTAACATATCAACAAGATGTCCGCCAAGAAAACCAGCGGCCCCTGTTACTAATACTTTCATATAGTCCTCATAAAAATTAATATCCCAACAGATCTCATATTTCTCATACGAGTATATCAACAGAGCCAGATATTAGCAACTTAGTTGAGAAGAGTTTTCCCAATTGGGCTAATAGCAAGATAGTTTCTCTTGTTTATAGATAGCTCCACTCAAAAATTGCTATGAGGCTCTTCCATTTCACCTCTTCAGGGCATATAATCATGTACAGATATCTGCACATTGGTCATAATACTAGTTTCATACCTGAAGAGAAAACTCTCCCGGAGGCACACAGCATGACAACTACAAGCCAGGAAGGTTCTCCCAAATTCCCAACGATATTGGGAAACATGCAAGTATCCACGCAAGAAGCGATGGATGCGGCAGTACAGACATTGCAATCACACAAAGATGTGTGGGTGGCCTTGTCTATACGTGAGCGTATTACTCTGCTCGATGAACTCATCAAAGATTTTGGTAAGATTTCGTCTCGTTGGGTCGTTCTCTGTCGTCAGGCCAAAGGGGTTGCGGAGCATGCACCCATAGCAGGCGAAGAGTGGACAATCGGCCCGTGGCCTATCCTTAAGAATTTACGTCAGTTGCGGCAATCGCTTGTCGATATTGAAGCAGTTGGATATCCTAAAATTCCAGGTCCAGTAACAACACAATCTGGTGGACAGGTTGTTGCACAAGTATTTCCACAAAATATTTATGATCGACTTTTTTTCTCTGGTATGACTGCTGAGATTTGGATGGAGCCAGGAGTGGCAAAAGAAGAGCTATCCAAAACCCAGGCTATCGCCTACCAGGATAAGCGCCACTCAGGCAAGGTTGCATTAGTACTTGGCGCTGGCAATGTTGCCAGTATTGGTCCAATGGATATTTTATATAAATTATTTATAGAAGATCAAGTGGTAGTTCTCAAAACAAATCCCGTGAATGCATACCTGGGCCCACTCATTGAAGAAGGTTTCAATGCACTGGTACAACGGGGCTTCTTACGCGTAGTATATGGAGGAGCGCAGGAGGGTACTTATCTTTGTAATCATCCAGGAGTTGATGAGATTCATATTACAGGGTCAGATAAAACGTTTGATACTATCGTTTTTGGCCTGGGACCACGAGGAGCAGCACGTAAGGCACAACGAACGCCCTTGTTAAGCAAGCGTGTAACGGGTGAGCTGGGAAATGTCAGCCCGGTTATTGTGGTTCCTGGTCCCTGGAGTGCCAGCGATATTGCCTATCACGCTGAGCATCTTGTAACAACGCTTATCACCAATGCGGGCTTCAATTGTAACGCGACACGGGTGATTCTTCAGCATGCTGCCTGGGAGCAACGTGAGCCACTCCTACAAGAGATGCGCCAGATACTGGCTAAAGTACCACCGCGTCAGGCCTATTATCCAGGAGCGCAAGAGCGTCAACAGACCTTCGTTGCTGCTCATCCAGATGCCGAGCAATACGGGGAGGCTACTGGCAAGCAACTTCCCTGGACGTTTATTACTGGTGTCGACTCGACGCATACAGACGATGTCTGCTTCACCACAGAGGCTTTCTGCGGACTCTTTGCTGAAACCACTATTGAAGCTCCAGGCGTTGCAGAGTATATCGACCGGGCTGTTGCATTTGCTAATGATCATCTCTGGGGTACGCTCAATGTTACCCTTATCGTTCATCCTGCATCACTCAACGATCCGGCGGTAGCTGCTGCTGTAGAGCGTGCCATGGAAAATCTGCGCTATGGCACAATCGGCGTCAATTGCTGGGCGGCACTAGGATATGCATTGGCGGCAACCACCTGGGGTGCTTTCCCCGGACATGAGATTAACAACATCCAGTCAGGGACAGGCGTCGTACACAATACATTGATGTTCTCGCGTCCACAAAAATCTATAGTACGAGCACCTTTCCGCATTACACCCACTCCCCCATGGTTCGCAACCCATGGCAAAACGGCCCGCAAACTTTTCCCCAAACTGGCCAGTATGGAGGTAGCACCATCCATCGGGAAAGTTCCGGGCATTCTATGGTCGGCTATAACTGGTTAGGATTACGTATTTGTAAATACTCAGGTTTCCTCACCACCTGCGGTGGCTCGCTCTTGTTTTGTCTGGATTTTGCCACGTAGATGACAAAATCCAGACAAATTGCGAAACGTCCTGCGCTGAGGAATCTGGAAAAAGAGACCTGAACACCTGAAAAACTATCCTTTGATAACCACTAGGGGCTTCAGTCGCACGACCAGTTGTGCCAAGCCCGCATTATGCACGACATTGACGATTTGTTGCGCATCCTTATACGCCTGGGGAGCCTCTTCGGCCAGTAAGTTTTTGCTATGCACGCGCACTGTTACCCCCTGTCGATCCAGATGTTTCAGCAGGTTCTTGCTATCCATAGCATTCTTAGCCGCAGTACGGCTCAGGCGGCGTCCAGCTCCGTGACAACATGAGCCGAAGCTCTGCTCCATCGAGCCTTGAGCGCCTACCAGGACGAAGGAGTAACGGCCCATATCTCCAGGGATGAGTACTGGTTGCCCTACAGCACGGTACTTTTCGGGGATTGCCAGGATGTCCGGCTGGAAATGCTCGTGTGGCTCCCTTGCGGTGGACACATACCATTTGCTTCTGCCCATCCACTTCGTATTCTTCAATTTTTGCAATATTATGACAAACATCGTAGACCAGGGGTAACTCTTTTGCTCTTGCCTTACGTCCAAAGACACTGGAGAAAGCCTCACGGACACCATGCATCAAGAGTTGACGATTAGCCCAGGCAAAGTTAGCCGCACAGGCCATCGCTCCCAGATAAGCCTTTCCCTCCTCCGATTGTAAAGGGAGACAGGCGAGTTGGCGATCTACCAGATTAAAGCCATAGTCCTTTTGCTTTGCCTCTGCTAGTTTGATATAGTCCTCGGCTATCTGGTGACCGAATCCCCTTGAGCCGCAATGGATCGTTGTAACAATCTGGCCTTTTTGACCAATGCCAAGGGCTTTAGCAGCTTCCTGGTCGTAGATATGTTCTACGTACTGGACTTCGCAGAAATGGTTACCGGAACCCAGACTACCGAGCTGATTAATACCGCGTTGTATTGCATGTGCGCTCACTGCTTCAGGGTTAGCGCCTGCCAGACAACCATTATCTTCAGTAACCTCCAAATCTTCAGGGAGACCATATCCCTCTTCAATGGCCCAGGCGGCTCCCCGTAGCATCACTTCGTGCATTTCGCTCCGGGTTAATTTCCGCATACCATCAGTTCCAACACCAGAAGGCAGGTTTCTGAAGAGTTCGTCAGCAAGTCTATCAACATTGCCTTTGATCTGATCTCGTAGCAAGTTGCTGGCAAGCAAGCGTACACCACAGTTGATATCAAAGCCAATGCCACCTGGAGAAACTACGCCTTCTTCAGCATCGGTAGCTGCAACGCCACCTACAGGGAAGCCATAGCCCCAGTGAATATCTGGCATTGCTAGCGAGTGCCCGACGATGCCTGGCAACGTTGCCACATTTACCACCTGCTGTAGCGCATTATCGCCAAGCATGAGTTCTATCAGTTCATCATCAGCGTAGACCATTCCGGGCACACGCATCGCTGGATCATAACGCATGGGGATACGCCAACGATTGCTATCTATACGCTCCAAGGGAATCTTATCCCTGGTATTGCCCATGAAATCTCTCCTCGTTTAGAGCGTGAGACGATAACTACAACCTTTTCGTCTTACGCTCTTTCTTTACACATCGGTATAGTCAGTTTTCTCACCAAACAGGTAAGTATCGCTGACGTATTTCAAAATGACACGACCCACCTTTGGGTGTATACGTTCAGACTGTGCTCGCACGACGAGGCCCTCGCGCATATGTGCATCCCCTTGCATTAACAATGTTTTTCCTTCACTATAGCGTTTGATCTCAGCAAGGCTAAAGGGAATGCTTGCCACCACTGGAACGATTTCTACAGCATATTTCTCGCACGTGGCGACAAATTCTGGCCAGTTCTGGTATTTTCCGTCGATAAGCAATCAAAGGCACGGAAACCCAGGACATTTTTGAAACCATAGTGCAATGACTGGATCTTGCTTCCGTAGACCTCACCAAACAAGATAACCTGCAGAGTGAGATCGCCCCAAATCCTCGATCAGAGTACGTACAGGCTCCAGGACGAAAGGATACCAGTAGATGCTCGTTGCAAACTTATCCTCGATGGGACGCTTGCGTCGTACGGCTTTTGAGCCTGCCATCAATTCGCCTTCGATCATGGCTGTGCGACAGTTGGTGCCGTGGATTTTTTCCGAGAGATACACTGTCTCGCCTTCCTCAAAAACATCTGGGAAGTTACGCATATTCTCGATGTCGGTATACTCCCAGAAGAGTGGATGATCCTGTTCAGCATCTCCAGGACCAGGGCGAACTGGTGGCTCATATTTAGTAGCTCCGTAGAATTCAGCGACGTTTTCGCCCACCTGCCAGCTTTCATCGTCGGGTTTCACTGCCAGGCCGAAAGAGGGTTCACCACGCAATTTGGCACAGCGGATACGCTGTTTACTCAGGTACTTCGTCACACCGAAACGTTCGGAGACTTCGAGAGGTAGTACTGTGTCAGGTGGAAAGTAGACGATGCGGTCACCTGCCTGGTACTCTCCCTTTCTGACAACAAGTTGCCAGCCAAGTACATGAGCCAGCTCAAGGGTATCAGCGTTACTATGAGGTATGATCTTTTCAATCATCGCAACAGGCACAATAAGGCTACTCATTTCTCACCTCTCTTTATTTTTTGCTCATAAAATGTCCTGAAGTCCTTTACACATCCTTGTACTGTTGCTATAACAGATATCAGGAGAGCGCAGCATCAACAGAGTCCACATTGTAGCGACGACTAGCAATGTTACAACATGTATTCATGTGAATCTTTCTGGCAGTGGATGATTGGTTCGTGATGGCCCATGTTCATTAAATGTCGAAGATGATACGAGCCTGATACCCTTCATCGGTGAGGGTGACAGCAGCTTCATGCCAGGTAACAGCCTTGATGGCGCTGCTCAGTTCGTGGCGCTGTCTGTCGTATGCTTCGCCTCGGGCACGGCCAGTGACGCGCGTTTCTGTGAAGATGTCGATCTCGAAATCACGGAGAAGGAGATATTCAGTGTCGAACAAGAAAATGAGTTCGTTGAGCCACGATACGAGTAAAGAGACGATATCGTGGCCTTCCACTGTGATCTCGCGGCTGGTAACTACACATATTTGCTCAGGAGCAACCATCAGGCTCTCCATCCCCTGGGCGGCATGAATAAACAGTTCTTCCAGGGTGCGGCCAAAAGCGTGTAGACCGATGTCGGCAGTATGATCAAAGACTTCATAAGGCTTCGGGAAATTCGACATCATTATGCGGTTGCTCGCCTCAAGCTGGCGGGGATTATGGAGAATTTATAATGAGAAGACATATTTTGGCCCATCCTTTCCCTATGAAGTACGTTATGCTATTTTTATGTTACCTAACATTTTGCTGTTTGTCAAGAAATAGGTATGATTTTACCCATATTCAGGAACATACCGTGTTCCGAGATGCTTTTGCGAGAAGGATGCACCTCATTGGGATTCCTTTGTGATGAGGAGCAGGCATACTCTTTTTAAGAGAGCCTGGTAATAAACAAATAAGGAGTCGTGATGGATATGCTAATTCTATTGATTAGAATTCTACCGTTATTACCATTAGCATTTTGGCTATGGATGGGATGGGATATGGCTAACAATGACAACTTACCTGGTAGCTCGAAGCTTAACTGGCTATTGGCATTTATGTTTCTGAGCGTCTTCGCTGCGGGTTTCTATTACTTCACTGAGTATAGAAAAAGGTATTAATCACAATATGCTTCAAATTTCAATAGGGGCACATCAATTTTGGGTAGAGAGTTGCAGGTTCCGTAGGGGCGCGGTTTACAAGCCCGTGATTGCATTAACAGCATAAAAGTTAAGAATTGTAAAACGAGCCTCTACGATATGACAGGGGAATCAAGCGAGTTGGTAGATGAAGCCAGGTCCCCCTAAATACATACCTCCGTCCACGTTGATACAACGGCCTCCGGCATAGATCCAGGGAGTTGAAACCTTCCTGGCAGGACAGTTCAATATGGTACTGATTGGAGTATGACCATGAATCAGTTTTTTGCTACCGAAAAGATCCAGGAAGCGACAGGCAAAATCTTCACCGCTTAGAGTGTGGGCAAAGGCTCCACGTCGAGAGAAAGCGTCTAGCAGGTCTTCCCAGGCCAGTGCATCACTCATCCTCAGAATGTTTTTCAAAGCACTATTGACCTCTTCGACAGAACGACCGTACTGTATGTAGAGAGGTGCGTCAGCATGAATGAGCAAGTGATCACCAACCTGTGCCATTGGTAAGAGATTGACGAGCCAGTCCAGGTGTTGCAGGGTGAGTGCTGCAATATCTTTACGTTGCCCTCCGTTTTGTTTCCACCTGGACAGGAAATTACTACCCAGGCCCGTTGAACGCCTGCCGAAGCGATAGGCCGCGAGTAGCATCAATTCGTGATTACCCAACAAAGACATGACACACCCACCAGCAGCCCCTGCCTCTGCTTGTAACCGCATCACTAAATCAATGACTGCGATTCCATCAGGTCCGCGATCCACAAAATCGCCGAGAAACCAGAGCGTTATACTACCGGCAATCCAATGCAAGCTCTCATCGATGAACCTGGCCTCCTGGAGGAGATGTACTAATTTTTTGTAATGACCGTGAATATCACCGATCACATAGGTGAGTTGTGTTGTCTGCATGGGCTTTTAACTTTACTCACTACGTGTATGTGCCCAAAATTCCAGGAGATCGCTCTTGGTAACGATCCCTTCCAGGCAACCTCTGGTCATAACGGCTACAGCTGACTGGCCAGAGCTAAAAAGCGTGTAGGCTTCGCGGGCAGTTACATCGGTTTCCAGGATAGGGAAGGGGGGTCCCTGAACGTTTCCGACCAGACTCGATGCTAACGGTTCTCCACTGGCAAGACGACGTAGCAACAAATCCTCGGTCAGACTACCAATCATCTGCTCATCTTCCATCACTGGTGTCTGACTAATACCGTAACGACGCAACAGCTCAACCGCGTGTGCCACAGTATCGGTTGTGCTTACACTGACAACCATCGGCATATTACGCGTATGGTTACGTTGATAGGTGAGTACATCACGCAGCGTCGGTTGTTCGGTTTCGGCCTGAACAAGCATATCATTTTCGCGCATCCAGGTATCGTTGAACTGCTTGCTCAAGTAGCCACGCCCGGTATCGGGCAACAGGACCACCACCACATCGTTGGGGGTCAAGCGGCGTGCATAGGTCAGTGCTGCAGCCAATGCGGTACCAGATGACCCACCCACCAGAATACCTTCTTCGCGTGCCAGCCGTCGTGCCCAGTAGAATGAGGTGCGATCCTCTATGCGTAAAACCTCGTCAACCAGCGTCGGATCATAGTTTTTGGGGAACACATCCATACCGATCCCCTCTACTTTATACGGCTTGGGTGTGTCGCCAGAGTAGGCAGATCCCGGAGGATCTGCTCCGATAATCTTGATTTCTGGGTTCATCTCTTTGAGGAAGCGAGCTGTCCCAGAGATAGTGCCACCAGTGCCAATACCCGCAACAAAGGCGCTGATACGCCCCGCCGTGTCGCGCCAGATTTCTGGGCCTGTGGTAGCATAATGGGCAGCAGGGTTTGCCGGGTTAGAGTATTGATCGAGACAGCAGGCACCTGGAATTTCTTCAGCCAGTCGATGTGCCACATTCTTATAATATTCGGGTGACTCATGGGTGACACTGCTGGGACAGATCACAACCTCGGCACCGTATGCACGTAAGAGACTAAGCTTTTCTTCGCTCGCCTTCTCCGTCATCACAAAAATACAGTGGTAACCTTTAATGGCTGCCGCAATCGCTAAACCATGTCCAGTGTTGCCGCTTGTTGGCTCAACAATGGTGCCTCCGGGTCGCAGCAACCCCTGTTGCTCACAATACTCGATCATCGCAAGTCCAATACGATCTTTGACACTTCCTCCAGGATTCAACATTTCCATTTTGGCCAGAACGAGTGGAGGAACGTCGCTTGCAATACGCTTGAGGTGTATCAGCGGAATATTCTTTCCTATGATGTCAAGCATGGACTGATAGTAGTGCATCTTCCTATTAACCGATTTTGTATTTTCTTTCACCGATCGTCCTTTCTGGATGCCCATCCCCTTCTAGGGGATTGGGAGGAAAGAAAGCAGCCCACAGGCTGGATTATTTCCTTTTTTTTCAAACACTTTCATTTTTTGAGACTCCTGTGAAGCTATGCTATAATACAAAGTATGAAAACGGTGATATCTGCAAAGCTCAAACTGAATACGACTCCAGAGCAGTTCGCGCAATTGCGTGTGACTCAATTGGCATATCGCGATGCTCTCAATTTTGTGAGCCGATACTCCTTCAGAATTGCCACTATACCCTCCATGCTGATTTGATTGGTGCGAGAAATATTGCGATGCGAACATTGCTCGTCCGGCAGGACTGGTCGAGCACGGGTACCTTGTCAGAGTGCCCTGATGTGTCAGACAAAGAAGCCAAAGCAGCACGTCTACAAAGATATGCTGAGTTGCAGTGGAGCCTGGACACAAGTTCATCCCCTAGAAGGGGATTGAGTCTCTGACCGTCTATACCTCTGGGCACATGTGATTGCTGTCTGGTATTTGGTTCTGGTGTTATCAAATCTGGTTGAAGAGTATCAAAAATTGTGGGTATCCGAAAGAGACACTCCGCACAAAGGATTTGATATGAGATCACCGTGATTGGAGACAGTATAGCACATATGGCTGTCTCTTTTGAACAGGACTTTTTGTTGAGCTGGATAGGAGCTTTCCGCAGAGATGGGGAATACATGAACAACGAACACCCCCCACTCGACATATCAGGCGGTCGTCGAGTGGAGGGGTTAGTCATGTTGCTAGGTATGTAGAGGTTTAACTGGGCGTAGAGACGAGATCGCGTCGTTAGGGATACCGACAGCCTCAACATTGGGGTAGACGCCAGGGCCAAGAGTAGTTACGAAGTCATCGAAGTTGGCTTTGTTAAAGAACTGCCAGTTCCCTTCCAGGACAGCAAAAGACGAAGTCACGTCATTGAAGTCCTCGAGAAGCGCCGTATCCGTAGAAACCTGCTTAAGTTTTCCTTGAAAATTGATATCCTCGAATATAATCACCTGTGCCATGATAAGGAGTTCCTTTCACTTTTGCGAATGATGTGCTTACATTTACATACAAGCTCTCATTCTCCCTTGTCGCTCTTGATGAAACTCGGCCAGGGAAAAGAAATACCCTCAGTATGAGCACGCAACGTGAAACGAAAAGTGACAGTTTGCTATATAGGCCTCATGAGGTTCCATCGCCTATTTGTATTATTCTGATATCATCAATTGATGACGGAAGGTGGTCTGCACCGAAGGGGAGATGGATTTCCACGGTTGCTACTCCCGGTTGCTCGTTGAGGTAGGCCAGCGCCGCCGCCGAAGTTGCTCCCTTGATCGATTGACGCCATTTGCTTACCTGCTGTGTTGAAAGCGCGTAGATCCAAAGACCTCGAACCGAAACACTCAGGTACACAACACCATTTTGCCCCTGTTGGGTCTGGGGAGAGGCTAGAATAGCTGGCGTTCCCTGCAACTGATAGTTATTACCCAGTGTTTGTACTGCTTCCTTACTTAATAGCTGAGCAGCCGTGTGATTAGCTATGTTGCGATTATAGACGGTGACGCTTCCTGAGACCCGCACAAGCACCTGGACCTGGTCTACCTGTGTTCCTACCGGATTATTTGGCGTGGCGGTGATCTGGTAAGCGGGCTGTCCTACCATGACTTCATCGGGAAGCATCTGCTTCTGGAGTTGCTGAGTCACCTGTTGCTGAATTTTGGGGGCTAAGGCATTCTGTACGCTATCCAGGTCAGCCTGACTGATAATATGTACCATTCGGGGATCAACACCACCTGAAAAGGCCTCCAGGTTCTTCACCGTGAGACCATTACAGCATGGACCATCTAGTGCATGTGCCGCGATATTCCCAGTTACACCAACTTGTACTGCTGTGGCAGATGCCGTAGCGGTTCCATCCTGTCCACCCTGGTGTGCTGGAACCTGAACCATTTGTTTTACCCGCACCTGTACTCCAGCAGGTGTACTCAGAACCATCGGTTGTACTGTCATAGCAGCATCGCCTGTATTGGTAAAAACGACGGTTCCCAGTGAGGGCACACCAGGAATTGTGCGGGAACCGGTAGTCTGTACGGTTTTACTGTCGGCAGCACTGGCTTGTAAAGCACGATTGGGGATGGTGTGTGTTGTCAGATCGGGTGTGTTGACCTGAGGCATGGAAGTCAAAACGTAGCTATTCTGGAGCAGTTTGCTCTGAGCCGTAACAAAAATGGTCGCAACCGGAGGTGTTCCAAGCACAGGAAAGCCTGGTGGAAAAAAACTTACTCCCAGTAGGCGCGGAACGAGCAATAGGGTTAAAAGAGTCAGTGGAACCAGTATGCTTATCACCATCGGTCCGGTCAAATGCTTGCGTCTATATTTTATCGGCTCTTCAGTAATACGTATAGTTCGTGGCTTGTTTTTAATATCCTCGGTGATACGTTGCTTCTCGCGTACCTCAATAGAAGTTTCATTGCGGATGCGTTGAGGCATAACGATTGGTAGAGGCGCATCCTCTTGAGCCATAGAAGCAGAGAGAAGTCGTCTGGGACGTGGGAGCAATGGTTCTTCTATCGAAGCATCTTCTTCCTGGATCGGAACCACCGGTTCCTTGATAGCTGCGAGAAAAGCGGCACGCAGTTCGGCAACATTCTGGTAGCGTGCTTCAGAACGTTTTGCCATTGCTGTCCGTACGACGTCGGCTAGCTCTGCAGGAACGGAGGTATCGTGATCACAGGGTGAGGGAATCGGAGCTTGCAGGTGCATTTGAATCACACGCACGTCGTCGGGATCGTTATAAGGCAGTTCACCAGTGAGCATCTGGTAGAGCAGAACGCCCAGGGCATAAATATCGGTTAATGTGGTGACGATGCCACGTGTCTGTTCAGGGGCCATGTAGTGAGGCGTCCCTGGCACTTGATCGAGCGGAATAGGTTTACCTACTGCATTCCAATTTGGCCTGTCGCGAGGTACGCACCAGGCCAAAATCGGCGAGATAGGTATAGGGAGAACCGCTACGACGCTGTTCTAGCAGGACATTCGAGGATTTGATATCACGGTGAATCAGCCCTTCTTCGTGAGCATACTCAACAGCATCCAGCAGTTGCTGATAGATTATAGACACTTCACTCAGATCGGGCAGACTTCGACGCAAGTAGCTGGTAAGGGTACCCCCATCTATAAAAGGCATCACCAGATAGAGGATACCATGCTCATCACCAAACTCGATCAAAGGTAGTATATGAGGATGGTGCAGGCATGCAACAGTACGAGCTTCGCGTGCAAAGCGACGCCGCATATCGCGATCAGCCGCGTAGTCGCCCAGGATCACTTTAATAGCTACGCGCCGATCAAATGCTGTACGCTGCCTTCCCTCATATACCGCTCCCATGCCACCTACACGAATGCGTCGGATAACATCGTAGTTTCCTAACTGCTTGCCTTCTAGAGACAGCATCGAATGTATTATCCTTTCCTGATTGTTGCCACCATCCTTACTTATCCCTTACCATTTGTTCCACTCTGTGTATTTACGGGACCTGTACCTGTGATAGTAGGAGCGATCGGGGGTGTTCCATCTCCCTGAAGCCCAGGAACATCCTGCACAACGATGGAGATCTGACCAGCATCGGCGGGCAACGTGTCTCCGTTTACCTGGAACGTTGCGTTACCTATCATTTTTTGACTCTTGAGCAAGTTTTGTACAACACTCACTTTTTTGCCTGCAATCAGCTTCGCCAGGGCCTGTTTCTGTGCATTATCAAATTTATATGCCCAGATTCCCTTACCTGTTGCAAGCAAAGAGACATTGTTCTGGCCAGCGCTCTGCACTGTAATCTGTGTCTGCACATTTCCCACCAAAGTATAGCCGGGACCAGGATCAGTATTTGCCATATTCTGAAGCAGGTTCTTTAGCATGTCCTGTGCCCCCTGGTGATCATATGCCTGACCATTACAGTTTACTGAGACGCCTACTGTAGCATTAGCGACTCTCTCACCTGCATTATGATTTGCATTCACTATGGGCTTACACTGAACCGTACCAGCCAACTGTTCACTACTATGTACTTGATTCTGTAAGGACGCTGTAGCCTGCTGTGTCAGCTGGTTCTCTACAGAGTTGACAGCGTTATCAATATCACTCTGCTGCAAGACAGTGAAGGATTGTGGGTCATGTCCACCAGTGAAAGCTGTCTGATTCTTTACTGTGATAAAATTACCTGCAACACAGCAACTTTGACTAATGTCAAGAGCAGCGATGTTACTAGCAGCGCCTCCACGGGTAGAGTGAGCAGATACACTTCGTATACCGAAATTTGGCGGATTGGCGGCAGGAATGATAAGCAGTGAGTCTGTGACTACTGATATACCTGAAGAACTTGTAATAAGTGTATTTGCGGCAACTGACTGTATTGAATTGGAACCATTAAAAAACGTTAGCGTACCCTGTGAGGGAATACCTGGCGTCTTCTCTACACCTGTTGCTGTCACCGTCTTTGCTGGCGAAGACGCGGAGGCGGTTAAAGGGCGTACAGCCACCTGTCGTTTAGCAGGGTCTGCATTGCCTGTTACGCCGGTTACCACGTAGCTGTTTGATACAATCTTGCTCGATGGAGTAATCGTGATGGTGGCAGGTTGTGAGAAGCCAGGGATCATACTTGTCATCTGTTTGAATAGGACGGGTTGGGCATAGGCGGTACCCGCGCAGGCAATCAGCAGGGTAACAATGACAAGGATCACGCCTATTAGCAAAAATCGATTATTGCGGCGTCGGGGATTATTGCTCCCACCACCAGGATTAGCGCGCATGGGTGGAACAGTACTACCGCTCACTATGCGTGGTTGCGATCCGGCTGACCCGAGAGTAGCGCCAAGTCCCGCAGCGGCTATCTTGCCGCTTGATGATTTGGACGCTCTACCAGTCGGGGTACCACTGCCAGCCTGGGCATCTGCTAATACCATAGGGTCAGGTGGTGTACGCTGTGCCATTGGATCTGATGGTATGGGCGGTATAATAGCGCCTGTAGGAGTGTGCGAAGCACTGGGACTTGACAATACTCCCGTCGTCTTACGTTGTGTTGGGAGTTCTATAGCTTTTGGTCCCCCAGCACTATCAGCCTCGCCAGTTTCATTTAAATCATGATCATGAGAATCAATATTGAAAGGATTGGCAGGAGGAAGTATATCCCCATCATCAGATAGCCCTGCAGGTTGATTGTGCCCATGGTCGGCGATCAGCGCTGCACCGCCACCGGCAAGAGCACCTGCTGCCATACCAGTAGCAAAGGAGGCGACTGAATTGTCGGTCTTGTTCTTACCGCCATCTACAGGTGGTGACGAGGCTGGTCGAGGCTGTACGTTTTCATTAATTTGTGATCTATCTACGGTTTTTGGCTTACCACTACCAAACCATGATGGTTTCTTCCCACTGGTATTCGACCCTTCTTCATCGCGAAGAGCTTTAGCATAGCTTTCTAATGTCGAATAGACTGGAAAACGACGCTGACGCGCAAATTCAGCAGGACCCGGTCCACTCGGTGCGATAAAGACAATCTGGGTCTGGAGTTTGCGGCGCATACTCTTCAGATCATCAAAATCGACCGGGCGTTGAAAGGCTTTATTCTGGTTAGGCAACACAACAGCTACTTGTTTACGACCGAGTTTTTCTTGCGTTATAATAGCGGCTAGCACACTTTTCCTATCGTCGGTGGGAGAGACATATATAATACCAATACTTGTACTGCGGGGATCATTTGCTCCCAATAAATCCAGAGCATTACTTTGTTTCATTATCGTCTCCCTCTTCTCCCTTTTTAAATAGCATATTCTCGCTTCTGGTGCCATTTTACACTATGAAACAGAAATTTTAAAGAGAATACCCGGGCTAGTTATTAGAAATAAACGGAGCAGTTGGCCGTTTATGTATTCATTCCCCAGAAAAGCCTATGCTACAATCTAGAACGGATGGCCGCAACCCGATAGCCAAATAGTCTCTTCACCGAGAAAAAGCAGAACCAGCAGCGTTAGTACAAAGGAAGGTACAGAGCAAAGAAGGAGTGCTGCAGCAAGAGTATGGCAGAAGATACAACATTCCGCCTGGGAGCACAAGTGGGCAGCTATCGCCTGATAAAATTGCTGGGCCAGGGCGGTTTCGCCGAAGTTTATCTGGGCGAACATATCTATTTAAAGACGCCGGGCGCGATTAAAATACTGCGTCTTAGCTTGAGCGAAACCAACCTGCAAGGCTTTCTAAACGAGGCACAGGTTATTGCTAGCCTGGAACATCCCAATATTGTGCGTGTGCTCGATTATGGTGTGGAGAAAGATACACCATTTCTGGTAATGAGCTATGCTCCCAACGGATCTTTGCGCCAGCGTATCCCCAAAGGCATGTGTCTTTCACCAGCAGAGCTGCTGCCCATACTCGATCAGATTGCCTCTGCATTGGATTATGCACATCAACGAAAGTTGATCCATCGTGATATCAAGCCCGAAAACATGCTGCTCGGCGCGCAGAGTCAGGTCTTGCTGAGCGATTTTGGTCTGGTGATCGTTGCACTGAATACTGGTTCGCAGGCAGTCAGCGAGATGAGTGGGACCGTGCCATATATGGCTCCAGAACAGCTACAGGGGCGAGTCCGCTTTGCCAGCGATCAGTATGCGCTGGGAGTAGTGGTCTATGAATGGCTCTGTGGTGCACGCCCATTCGTTGGTACATTTACCGAGATTGCCAGCCAGCATGTCCTGGCTGTGCCCCCTTCGTTATGCGCTCGCGTTCCTGGCTTGCCCCCAGAAGTTGAGCAAGTAGTATTTACCGCTCTGGCCAAAGATCCAGCGCAGCGCTTTGAGAACATTACGGCCTTTGCTCAGGCACTACGCAGAGCCTATACCGATCTGCCGAGCCAGCGTATGGCATCTCTGGGAAATTTACCTGGAGCAGGCAGCGAACCGCCTCAGGTTTCTCAGACAAGCAAGTTTACTTCATCTGCACAGCAGTGGCAGGAGAACATGCTGCCAGCATCCCTTCCAACGCCTCAGCAATCTGCTGGATTTCTAGCGGGTTCTTTACCCCCATCATCCTCGACGACTTTATTTTCTTCTCAGCCTGTATGGGATTCCTTTCAAGCTTCTACTATGCCAGGTGGAAATATTTCGGCATCTTCAGTGCAGCGCAAGCCTCGCCGGACGGGAAATATCTGGGGTCTGGCAACGCTGATTGTCGCACTGCTCGCGTTGCTGATTGCCAGCATGGGTTTCTTCTGGTCTTACTCAACATTTGCCAATGGCTCACACAATACAGGATCAGGAGCCAATCTGAAGGGAGCAATCACACATCTCTCTTCGCCAACTGTGTCCACTGCCAGCCCTACTACCCATATGCAGGTTACAGCTACGCCAACTACCATGGCGACAGCTACACCAGCAGCGGTAATTCCGACTGCCATACCGACCGCTCGCCCAACCCCGGTGCCAGCGCCAGACTGCTTGCAGGTCTCTACCTCGGAGCTGACATTTCCCTATTCGGCAGGTGGACCGCAACCGGTACCATATACCGTCACACTGACCAACTGTGGTGGAGCTGCAACTTCCTGGTCTGCCCAGATTTAGGTTGTGGGTGGTGGGAACTGGCTCAGCATCAGCCCATCAGCCGATACTTTGAATGTGAATACGAGTGAGGATCTTCAGTTCTCGGCTTTTGCTTCCGGTATACCGCCTGGTACCTATCATGACTTTGTCAAATTTACTAAAGGTACTGCCAGCGTCTCAATGACGGTTTTTCTCTCTGTATTGCCACCTGTGCAATGAAGCCCTTATCCCTTCCCATTTGATCCACTCGGCGTATTTACGGGACTCGTACCTGTAATAGTAGGAGTGATCGGGGGTGTTCCATTGCCCTGAAGTCCAGGAACATCCTGCACAATAATGGAAATCTGATTGGCATCGGCGGGTAACGTGTCTCCGTTTGCCTGGAACGTTACGTTACCTATCGTTTTTTGACTCTTGAGCAAGCTTTGCGCAACGCTCACTTTTTTACCAGCAATCAGCTTCGCCATGGCCTGTTTCTGTGCATCATCAAATTTATATGCCCAGATCCCCTTACCTGTTGCAAGCAAAGAGACATTATTCTGGCCAGCGCTCTGTACTGTAATCTGTGTCTGCACATTTCCCGCCAAAGTATAGCCAGGACCAGGATCAGTATTTGCCATATTCTGAAGCAGGTTCTTTAGCATGTCCCGCGCCCCCTGGTGATCATATGCCTGACCATTACAGTTTACCGAGATGCCTAACGTAGCATTAGCGACTCTCTCACCTGCATTATGATTTGCATTCACTATGGGCTTACACTGAACCGCACCCACCAACTGTTCGCCACTATGTACTTGATTCTGTAAGGAAGTTGTTGTCTGCTGTGTTAGCTGGCTCTCTACAGAATTGACAGCGTTATCAATATCACTCTGCTGCAAGACTGTGAAGGATTGTGGGTCTTGCCCACCAGTGAAAGCTGTTTGATTCTTCACAGTGATAAAATTACCTGCAACGCAGCAACTTTGGCTAATGTCAAGAGCAGCGATATTACTGGCAACGCCTTCACGGGTAGAATGAGCAGATACACTGCCTATACCGAGATTTGGCTGGATTTGCGGCAGGAATGGTAAGCTGTGAGTCCGTGACTACTGATATACCCGAAGAACTTATAATAAGTGTATTATGCACTACATTGACTGTATTGAATTGGAACCAATTAAAAAAAGTTAGTATACCATTTGAGAGAGTACCTGTCGTCTTCCCTACACCTGTTGCTGTTACCGTCTTCGCTGGCGAAGACACGGAGGCGGTTAAAGGGCGTACAGCCACCTGTCGTTTAGCTGGGTCAGCATTGCGCCTGTTATGCCGGTTATTACGTAGCTGTTTGACACAATCTTGCTCGCTGGAGTAATTGTGATGGTGGCAGGTTGTGAGAAGCCAGGGATCATACTTGTCATCTGCTTGAATATGCCGGGTTGTGCATAGGCAGTACCCGCATAGGCAATCAGCAAGGTAAGAATGATAAGGAGTGTCGCTAGTAGCAAGACACGATTATTGCGGCGTTGGGGACGATTGCCTCCACCTGAATTAGCTCGTATGGGGCGCGCAGTACTACCGCTCGCTATTCGTGGCTGTGCCTCAGCTCCCGTAGCAGCTATCCTGCCACTTGATGGTTTGGGCACTCTAGCTACCTGTGCGCCTATTGATCCAGCAGGGTTAGATGGTATACGTTGTACCATGGGGTCTAATGGCGTAGGCGGTACAGGAGGAAGTATATCATCATCAGACAACTTACTGGGCTGGCGAGGGGCTGAAAAGCCTGATCTCGGTTTGGCCTCTACGGCAGGAGAATTCCCCCGCTGCTGGCGTTTGCTGAAGTGGAAGGATCAAAGGTGGTCGGGCGCTTGGTGGCGCTTTGAGTTCAATCTTAGGAGGAGGAGTGACGGCCTCCTGCACCTTTTCCCAGAACAGAGTAGCATTCGCAAAACGCCGTGTGGGATCCATTGCAAGCGCTTTGAAAATGACATCATCGAGTGCCTGTGATAATGCAGGATTGATAGTACTTGGGGATGTAGGAACAGGTGATGCCAGTGAAGCCCCTCCACTGAAGGGAAGCTTTCCCGTACAGAGTTGGTAGAGAATTACAGCGAGTGCAAATATGTCACTTGCTGCTTGTGTATGGCCTTCCCTTTGTTCCGGTGCCATATAGGCTGGTGTGCCACCTTTAGGAAACGTGTGGTGAGTGGCATCCATCTCTACTGCCATCCCAAAATCACCGAGCACCAACTGCTTAGAATTTGTAGAGCGAAAGAGAATATTTGCAGGCTTTAAATCCCATGGATAACATTATGCTCATGGGCATATTGAATAGCATTACATAGTTGAGCAAAAATAGCTAACGTTTCGCCGAGTGGGTAAGGTTCATTGGGTGTTAAACTGTGCTCGAGATCTCCTCCTCGTACATATTCAGTCACAATATAAGGAACCATAGAGCCTTGTGAATGATCAAGTAATTCCAATTCCACATCATAAACGCGCAAAATATGAGGATGATTTCATGTGATAATTAATGAGCCTTCTTTTAAAAAGCGGTTTAGCATTTCACGCCCAAGCTTATTCGACTGGATAACCTTAATGGCAACCTTGCGATTTTCTCTCTCATCCCAGGCCAGGCATACATCTGCCATACCCCCACTACCCAAAAGACCATCTAATCGATATCGCTGACCCAGGCGCTCGATAGCATGCCCATAACGCCATAATTTCATAGGGCACAGCCTTCCCTCTACATTGATATGCAGTAGACTATTTTCGAAATGGCCCCGTATATAGAGGCAATGGCTATTCAGTACAAGAGATTATTGCATATGTATATGAAAAACACAAGAGATATTTTATAGTGAGAGATGTGATAGGAAAGTTATTCGAGGAGATAGTTATCAGTGTAGTGGGAGCTTGTACAGGTGGTTGAGAACATACCTGTACAAGCTAAAGAACTTATAAGCGAACTCTCAGTATAAAAAGGATGTGTTTGCATCTTGATAAGTCCATCCTGCCTGTGAATCGTTCCCTGTATCTACAATAACTGGCTTACCCTGTGGTAGCCCTCGATCATCAATGGTCACCGTGTAGAGTCCCTGACCGGCACTCATTTTTGGCCCTGCCAGAGCAAGCGATTATGTGTAAGGAAAAGAAAATGACGGCTATCCGCTGCCCAGGGGCTGTTTGCTACTGGTTGGAGTAGGGCATTGGTGGCAGGTAATATTCCTGTCGTGGTTTTCCCTCTTGATGATGTATGACCATCACTCAACTGAATTTTGGATTGCTTGTCGGTAATCCGCACCAGTGTCAGTGTATGTAAACCATCGAAGAGTAGGAAGCTGCTGTCAGGTGACCAGTAGGGAACGCTACCATCTTCGTTTGCTATATTGAACGAGGAATGATCCTTGAGATTTAATACTGTGTAGGTGGAACCTGTACTATATAAGACATGATCACCATCGGGCGACCAGGCAAATTGTGTGCAGGCACAGGTGGTGAGTATAGTAGTTTGACCATTCCCGTCCATACTACGCAAGAGCAGTTGTACGGGAAAAGAATCGGTATTTGCTGACCGCTGTGAGGGAGTAATTGCATATAAGATAGTTGTATCATGGTGGGCAGGTTGCCATAATACACGTTCTAACGGAGCGGGGAGAGGATGACCGGCCAGAGGCTCATGGGTAAGGTAACGTATATTTGTTCCCGCAAGTGTATTTGTAAACATCCCCAGTCCAGAATTTCCTATAGCCAAATCTTGTGTATATGCAAGAGAAGGGATAGAGTAACTGCCTGGCAATGTTTTAGCGGCGATTCCGCCTGGCTGATCGTTTTGCGAGACCCACCAGAGTACGTTATCTGGTCCACTTGGTGCTAATTTTGGTGCTTGTCGATAGATTAAACGTGTGCCGGAAGCATTCCACAGCATATTGCTAAAGCGTGTATCGGGATTGGAGAACATAATGGGTATGGGAGTACCGCCATCAACCCCGATAGTATTGATGGTGCCTGGTACGTCTCCTATCAGCCCTATGATAGGGTGGTCGTCAAGTTGTTTGGCCTGGGAGGTCTTAGCAAAGTCAACATCAAGTGTACGGAAGGCAAGCAACTGATGATTAGGAGACCAGCTATAGCCAACTACAGGTGTATCTTGCGCGACGACTTCAAATGCGTTAGCGCCATTTGGATCAATCGTCCAGAGGTTGCCATCGCGTAAAAATGCAATAACATTACTGCCCAGGTGTCCTGGGCTACATGATGCCAGACCTGGAAGCAAGAGTAATAGGAATAGAACAATACGTTGCTTTCTCATAATGTCGAGTATAGTGTCGAAGATATAGCGAGGTCAAGAGAGCGCTGGAACAACACAAAATATTTTGTCATAATTTACTTGTGATGATGGTCTGTGATATGCTTTTTGTAAGTGTATTGCAATAGCACTTGTGAAAGGGATACTGAAACTTAAGGATTCCATGAAATCAATAGAAATTCTTCCGTTGTCTGGTATCAGACAAGAGCGGAGCTGGCAACGGTATATTATAGATACTCTGCTGGCAACAGCCAGTGCCCTGTTTGTTACGGGAGGTATCTTTGTTTTTCAACTCTACCCTAGAATACCGAATGTTTCTTTAATATACCTGTTGATTGTATTAGCCATGGCGATTATACGTAGTCGCTATGCTGCTATTGTTACCTCGATTGTTGCTTTCATCTCTTTTGATTTTTTCCTTGTATCACCCCTCTATACCTTGACCATTACTAAATCTGAAGAGTGGCTGGCCCTGTTTATTTTTCTCGTGACCGCAATTATTGCTGGTCAACTTGCATCTGCGTTACGCCAACAAGCCAGGCAAGCAATGCAACAGGAGCGTGAGACGCGTGCTTTGTATGATTTATTGAGTGCTACGACGAGAGAAGAGCATCTGGATCGTCAGCTGAGTATTGTGGCACATGCTATTATAGAGAATTTTTCCTTTGCAGGAGTCCGTGATTGTGCTATTTTTCTTCCTGATACGCGAGGAAAATTGATCCTGCAAACAGACACAGGTTTATCAGGAGCGGAAACAACGCTTTCATCTGACGAAGAAAAAACGGCCCTGTTAGCAATGGCTCAGGGGAAAGTTGTGAATTTCTATGATGGCTCAGCAAGAGATGAGCCATCTACTTTGTACTGGTTCAGGCGTGCTATGACTGCAGGACATCCTGGACGCCGCTATGTGCAAATGATCCCGCTGCAGATGGGCCAAAGAGTTGTAGGTGTTGTCCGTCTGCTGGTAGAAGATAATCCCCGACATTTTACAGTTGAACGAACTACTGAGACGGGACAGGAACACTTAAACCCTCATACCACATTCTTCTGGACTTTTTTGGATCAAGCGACTGCCGTGATTGAGCGTACACGTTTGCATCGTGAGAGTTTGCAGGTCGAGCTGTTGCAGCGTACCGATACATTGCGTTCTGCCCTTCTCTCGTCGGTTTCCCATGATCTTCGTACTCCGTTAGCCTCAATCAAAGCCGCTGCCAGTAGTCTGCTTCAGGAAGATATACATTGGGATGAGGAAGCTCAGCGTAGTTTTGCCCTGGCTATCGAACGTGAGGCGGATCGGCTCAACCGATTGGTGGGAAACTTACTGGATATGTCGCGGATCGAAGGTGGAGCACTCAAACCTGAAAAAGAGTGGTATCCTATTGATGAACTGCTTCATGATGTGTTAGGCCATATGCAAGTTCTCTTACAAGGGCGAGAGGTGCGGACCTCCATCCCAGATAACCTGCCACCCGTAGAGTTAGACTATTTACAGATGGATCAGGTGTTAACCAACCTGCTTGAGAATGCCATACGTTATACTCCACCAGGATCACCGATTGAGATAGGTGTGCAAGTGGCTGATGGAGAGATTCTCGTGAGTATTGCAGACCGTGGGCCGGGTATCCCTTCAGGTGACCTGGAGCGTATTTTTGACAAGTTTTATCGTGTGCTATTGCAGTATCCTGCGACGAATTGAAGGGCGAAAGAAAACCAAACGTCCCTCTCAGCGTCTCTGGACGTGGGGAATGCTAATAGAACAATGCCTGACGTGTCAAGTGGTTCTGTACTGGGTACGACACGTAAAGGAGGAACCAGTACTATGGGAACAGGACTGGGTCTGGCTGTCTGTCGAGGGCTGGTAGAGGCCCATGGGGGGCGTATCTGGGCCAAAAATCGGGATGGGGGTGGTGCAGTTTTTCGATTTACTTTACCTTTAGGATTAGCAGAAGGATCGATTCATGAGTAAAAGCGGTGCTCGTATCCTCGTTGTAGATGACGAGATTGAAATCATGCGTGCATTGCAGCGCAGTTTAACAGCCCATGATTTTGAGGTGTTCACAGCCGGCAGCGGAGAGGAGGCCCTGGAGGCTATTACTCGTCACCGTCCGGATCTCATACTCCTTGATCTTGGGTTACCAGGGATCAGTGGTTTAGATGTCTGCAGGCAGGTACGAGCGCAATCGAATTTGCCAATCATTGTGCTATCAGTGAAAGACACTGAGCGCGATAAAGTCCTTGCACTTGATCTTGGGGCTGATGACTACGTATCTAAACCGTTTAGCATCAATGAAGTGCTGGCCCGTGTGCGTGTTGCATTACGGCATGCTGCCCAGGTGCGAGCTGGAACGGAACCCTGTTTTACTGCTGGTCCGCTACGCGTTGATTTTGCACAACGTTTGGTACAAGTCAGCGGAGAAGAGGTAAAGCTAACGCCAACCGAGTATGATCTGCTCAAAGCCCTCATTAAGAATAGTGGCAAGATTATGACACGCCAGATGTTGCTCACACAGGTATGGGGTACTGGCTACGGTACAGAAGCTCATTATTTGCATGTTTATATCGGACAGTTACGCCGCAAAATCGAACCCGATCCTGCACATCCGCGCTTTATTCTCACAATCTCTGGTGTCGGCTATCGCTTTAATGTAGACGATGAAAGTGCTTAAGGAGCAACTCTACTCAAGTCTCCTCGCCACCGCCGGTGGCGGGGTCCGTTTGTGTGGGTTTTATGGCCTGTGGTGGAAGGTTGCGACGCACGCAGGCCATAAAACCCACACAAAACGATCTACGGAGCGCCGTAGGCGCTGAGGAATCAGCCAGAAGAGTTATTATTTTACCAACGCTTGAGCAGATGTGCAACTTTACCTTCTGGCGTTAATTCATAACGGACACGATCTGGATTAATGTCCTTGAACTGCTCATTCTCCTTTGCAGCGATTACCGTATCATGAGGGTGAACCATCTGCCATACCTGAGTGACTACCTCAGGATCGCCCTGAAGGTAAACGTATTTGCGAGAAGGAATTTTTGCCTTGAGTGCAAGTCCTTCGGCTTTACTGAAACTCTCTTTGGCCTGCTGGTCGTCCAGATAGGGATCGATGATCTCCATCATACGTGGTGTAGATGGATGAGCTTCCTGTTTACCAATGTAGAGGAACATTACAGGTTTGCCCTCTTCCGCATTATTAATAGCGGCTCGGATAACGGCATCATTATATTTATTGTCTGCCATCAAGACCGCCAGGACCGAATTGGGCAAGCGTTCTTCGACGTAAGTAACCACCACAGGGACAGGTACACGGCCCCTCTTGCCTGATCGAACATAATTAACATATGCGAAGCCCATGCCCAGTAAAGCTACAGTTCCACCAAATGCTGTAGCATGCGGTTTCGAAACGAGATTAGTGGTCCAGGCGATAGCTACCAGGAAGGTCGTCAGGACTCCTAAGAAGAAATCAATTTTGAACCACAATCCTTTTACCTCGGTAACTGTGGAAGGTGCTACTGCTGCTGTTTCATGAGGGAAGGGAGTCGTTGAAGGAGGGTTCTGCCCATTAGTGGCGACAACCTTCTGGATAGTTGCTACCTCACCTGGTTGTTTCTTGCCGAACTTTGCTTGTTCGTTGTTATGTACTACTTTTGCTTGGCGCGTAGCTATTCGTACTTTTTGCCAGTCTCGATAACGTACAATATCCAGGCCTATGCAGGTGAGTGTGAAAGCACCTAGTAACCCGAATGCATACATATCACCAAGGGTGTTAATGTTGCCTAGCACGATAATGAGGACTATGATGGGAATACCAGTAGCAAGCATGATAGAATAGTGGGGGGTACCCCGTAGTTTATTACGTTGTAGGATAAATCCGGGAAGAAATTCCATACGTGCGAGAGCTATGAACACATGGTAAGCTCCAATAATAGCGGTATTACTGGCGAACACCAGGAGGGCGCTGGCACTAATGGCGACCTCGGTTTGTAAGATAATGCCTCCCCACTTCCCAGCAAGGAGAGAGATAAGTTGTCCCGATAGCACCGGGTCTTTTGCCGCATCTGGAAGCAGGATGGTCGAAAGCACCGTCAGCAGAGGACTTGTCAGGCCGATGGTTAAGACCACAAGGGCCAGCGCCATTCCTGCAACTTTCTTATGTGGATGCTTCATAACTGGCGAGAGCTGAGAGATACTCTCTAAGCCTGAGAATGCCAGAAAGGAACCCGCAAAACCTGCAAGGAAAGAGTAAGGGGTGAGAGTATGGCTCGCAAACATTTTAGGGATCAGTTCTAAGAAGCCAGCGAAAGAGATATGAGTAAAAACGGTGATCAAAATGGCAATATCACTAAGAAAAGCAATGAATGCTCCGACCAGGCTTACTTTTGCGCTTTCGCTGATACCAACCCAATTCAAGGTTCCCAGGAGGATGAGAGTACCAATAGTGAGCAGCAAGATGGGAATTTGCAGTGGTCCCAGTCCTGGTACAAAGATCATGGCTCCTATGGTGGGGATGACTACACTCAGGTACTGCATGCCTGATAGACAACTAATAGCCGCCGTCAGAAAATAGTCCACCAGGATAAACATGCCGCCCAGCGCTCCAAACCAGGGGTTGATTGCCTGTGCTGCTACCGTTACCACGCCACCACCTTGTGGAAATCGGTGGGTTACCTCAGCGTATTTCAAGGTAAGTAGGACAAAAACGAACATGGTTAAGAATACGAAAAAGCCAGCAAGGCCTCCAACGGTACTATAGAGGATGCCCGGAGTATAATAGACGGAGGTACCAATATCGGCAAAGACTACTGCCCAACAGAGAAAGGGACCAAGCATATTGCTCTTATGGTGATGCTCGTCCCCATGTGTGTCGTCAAATGTTTGTTGTGTCACAGGTTCCTGTGCCATACAATTTTGTCATCCTTTACGCTGGCAAAATCCTGTTCTATGTAAGTTCGAACCATGTGCTTATGCTTCTTACTATGAAGCATGGGTCCGTGTCTGGTACATAGTGTAGCACAGTGAGACCGTACAAGTACAACTTTTTCGATGAAAATCTTGAGCAAATCTTTAGAATATCTTGCGTGATCATGAGCAAATATTGAGATAACCTCTTATGACTAGAAGAGGGAGCCTTGTGACACATTTACGCTCTTGCGTTTTCTTGTAGCAGGCTGTAGAATCAAGTATGGTTCCACCTGTTTATGGTTCCGTTGGATCATGTAGGATCGGTCACTTGTCTTCAATCCCGGACTTGCATCACACGAAGCCGACCCCCCGAGAAAGGTAGCACAAAACTGAATGACGATAACTACTCGACCACGTACTATTGGTGAGTTGCGTGAAAGTGGATATAGAGTACTTTCTGTCAAAGAAGAACTTCGGAAGAATCTCATTCAGAAGATTCGTAAAGGAGAAGAGTTATTCCCAGGAATTATAGGCTATGAAGAGACGGTAATTCCTCAGATTGAAAATGCCCTTCTCTCTGGTCAGGATATCATCTTTCTAGGTGAGCGTGGTCAAGCAAAGACACGTATGGCACGTAGCCTGGTAAATTTGTTAGATGAAGTCGTGCCCATTATCGCTGGCTGCGAAATCAATGATAACCCCTTTGAGCCTATCTGTAAGTCCTGTCGTGATAAAGTAGAGGAACAGGGTGATCAAGTTGAGATTGCCTGGTTGCCACGTGATAGACGTTATGGCGAAAAATTGGCGACACCCGATATTACCATTTCTGATCTTGTAGGTGAGGTAGACCCTGTACGTGTAGCGGAAGGGCGTTATCTCTCTGATGAACTCACTATTCACTACGGAATGATTCCTCGCACAAACCGTGGTATCTTTTGTATTAACGAGCTACCTGATCTGGCTGAACGTATTCAGGTTGGCTTGTTGAATATTATGGAAGAGCGCGATGTACAAATTCGTGGCTATAAAATTCGTCTACCCCTCGATGTGTATGTTGTTGCCAGTGCCAATCCCGAAGACTATACCAACCGGGGTCGTATTATCACACCGTTGAAGGACCGCGTTGGCTCGGAAATTCGCACCCATTATCCGCACGGGGTTGAACACGAGATTAAAATCATGGAGGCTGAGAGCAGTCAGTTTGTCACTGAAGGGCTGGATATTCTCGTCCCGCAATTTATGAAGGAAGTGATTGCAGAGATCACCCAGTTGGCGCGACGGAGTAACGACATTAGCCAGCGTTCAGGAGTGAGCGTGCGTGTCTCTGTCTCAAACTTTGAGAATGTGCTTAGTAATGCCAGTCGGCGTGCTTTGCGACTGAAAGAACGTCATGTCTCACCTCGTGTCAGTGATCTTTCGGCAATTATGGCTTCGACCTGTGGCAAGATCGAATTAGATGCTGTTGGGGACATCAAAGAGGAGCGCGTCGTGCAAAAGCTTATTAATGCCGCGATCCTCAGTGTCTTTGGTGAATACTTCGAAGTCACGCGAGTTTGATCAGCTTGTAGCAGGTTTCGAGCGTGGCCTGAGCGTTCAGGTGGGTGACGATATGCCATCCATGGAATATGTGAACCAGCTCTCAAAAGTTGGTGGATTGAGTAAGGCCATTGATAAACTAAGTGGACGTGGTAGCCCGGCTACTGTGGCATCATCTATCGAGTTTATTCTCGAAGGATTGCATCTGAACCGACGTCTCAATAAGGACGAAGTCAGCGGTAAGGTCCGCTATCGGCGCTAAAGGGACACGCGACATGTTTGAACGCTTTGACAGGAATCGCTACGGGTATACACGCTGGGATGGGACACAACGTATTGAAGGTTTGGATGCTGACGATATTCTGAAAGCCCTTTCCGACGACTACCTGGAGAATGGTAATCTGCAACAGGCACTCAAACGCTTAATGCAGGATGGCGTTCGAGGCGAGGATGGTCGTCGTGCTATGGGGTTGCGCGAAATGATGGAGCGCATGCGTGACATGCGCAACCAGCAGTTAAATCGTTATAATATGGCTTCTGGCGTGATGGATGACCTGCGCGAAAAACTTGAAGAGGTCAAGAAAATGGAGCGCGAGGGAATTCAACGACGCCTGGAGAACCAACTGCCACAAGCAGGGGACCGTCCACAAAATGGACAGGAAGGCGAACAACCTCAAGAAAGTCAGAGTGAGCAGGAAGGCCCAGCAAGGGCAATCCAGTCAGGAGAGCAGTGACCTCTCTCCTGATCAGATGAAGAAAATGCTGGAGATGATTGCGAAGCGTAAGCAGGAATATCTCGATAAACTACCAGACGATATTCCAGGCCAGATCAAAGGGCTTTCCGAATATGACTTTATGGATGATCAGGCCCGCGAAAAGTTCAAAGAACTGATGGAGAATCTGCAACAGCAGATGATGCAGCAGTTTTTCCAGGGTATGCAGCAATCATTGCAGAATATGACTCCCGAAGATATTGCCAAATTGCGTGAGATGATCCGTGACCTCAACAAGATGCTACGTGAGCGTCAGGAGGGACGTGAGCCGGACTTTGATGCATTTATGCAAAAGCATGGTGAATACTTTCCAGGAGTCAACTCACTAGATGACTTGATTGAACAAATGCAAATGCAGCAAGCTGCCATGCAGGGTATTCTGGATAACCTGTCGCCAGAGCAACGACAAGAATTGCAGGATCTCATGGAGCAGCTCATGGGTGATGACCGTATTCGTGTCGATATGATGGAGTTGGCACAAAACCTTGAAACCCTGGCTCCGATGGAGCAAGTACGCACTCGTTATCCTTTCCGAGGGGATGAGTCTTTGCCCCTGAATGAAGCCATGCGTATGATGGGTCGTTTGCAGCAGATGGAGGGGTTGGAGGACCAATTCCAGGAGGCGCGACGTCTGGATGAGCTGGAGGCGATTGATAGCCAGAAGGTCAAGGAATTACTTGGCGATGAGGAATATCAATCCCTTGAGCAACTGAAAGAGTTGATGAAGACGCTAGAGGAGGCGGGATATATCCAGAAGAAGGGCAATCGTTGGGAGTTAACCGCACGAGGCATTCGTAAGATAGGCCAGAAGGCTCTCCAGGATATCTTCAACAAGCTGAAGCGTGATGGTTTTGGTCGGCATGTCAGCCCTTTCCGTGGTGTGGGTGGGGAACGTACCGATGAGAGCAAGCCTTATCAGTTTGGTGATCCATTCTTGCTTAATCTGGAGAAAACGTTGATGAATGCATTGCATCGACGTGGTACCGGTACCCCTGTGGCGCTGCAAAAGGAAGATTTTGAGGTCTATCGCACCGAGTTTACCACACAGTCGTCAACCGTACTGATGATCGATATGAGTTTGAGTATGGTCTACAACGGTTGCCAACAGGCTGCAAAAAAGGTTGCGGTCGCGTTAGAGAGTCTGATCCGCTCACAGTTCCCGCGTGACAATCTCTATATCGTAGGGTTTTCGTTTATTGCTCGCGAATATAAGCCCGACGAACTCATCGAAATGAGTCGTTACGATAATGATCGAGGTACCAATATGGCGCACGGCTTGATGCTGGCCCGACAGTTGCTGGCTCGCCACCGTGGTGTCAATAAACAGATCATTATGATTACCGATGGTGGCCCGACTGTCTGGTATGAGGAGCAGTATGGTGGATGGCAATTTGCCTATCCCAGTCCTTATGCTGAACAGCAGACTTTACTAGAGGTACAACGCTGCACGCGTGAGGGGATCACGATTAACACCTTTATGTTGTATGATGATACCTGGATGGTGGCTTTTGTCAACCAGATGGCTGAAATCAACCATGGACGGACGTTCTATGCTGATAAGGATAACCTGGGAGAATACCTCCTGGTTGATTATCTGAATAGTAAGCGGAAGTTCGTTTCATAGCTAGTTGTTTTATATATGGTTTTGTTGCCTGTGAAGGAGATTGCGTCGCAATCTCCTTCACAGGCAACAAAACCATATATAAAACTCTTTTTCCAATTTAAGAGGTGTTGTGGATGTCTGGTGAATTGACTGACATATTTATTGAGGGTTTACGTCAGCTTGGTTTACAGTTGAGTGAGCAGCAGCAGGAACAATTTTTGCTCTATCGACAAGAATTGCTTGATTGGAATACTCGCATTAACCTTACAGCTATTACTGATCCAGAGGAAGTGTTGCTCAAGCATTTTCTTGATTCGTTGTCGTTGCTCACTGTATGTGATCAACATTCTGTGCGCTTGCTGGATATTGGATCAGGTGCAGGTTTCCCAGGGCTACCCTTAAAGATAGCTCGTCCACAGTGGCATGTGACATTGCTAGAGGCAACTGGCAAAAAAGTAGTGTTCTTACGTCATATGATAGAGAAACTGCAACTCAACAATATTGAAGCTATGCAGGGACGTGCGGAGGAACTGGCCCATAAGAGCGAGTATCGAGCGGTTTTCGATGTTGTGACTGCGCGAGCGGTAACCTCGCTCCCCTCTCTCCTTGAATATAGTGCCCCGTATTGCCGTATTGGAGGGCTTATCATTCTACCTAAGAAAGGCGACCTGGCGGAGAAACTCAGACAGGGACAACATGTTGCTCCCCATGTGGGGGCAACATTTAAAGCGAATGTCCCTGTAGAAGTACCAGGGTTGACTGATGATCGTTGCCTGCTGGTTTGGCAGCAGCAAAAGCTCTGTCCGCCACAGTTTCCGCGTAGCGCGGCAGCAATGGCAAAAAAAGTATTGGGTTGAAGTATGTGGGTATTGTTGTCAGTGGAGAGGGTTGCGCCGCAACCCTCTCCACTGACAACAATACCCACATACTTCAACTGGCGAAGCGCCTCAGGCGCTGAGGAATCCAGAAAAAGCAACCTGAGCAGTGACTAGCGCATCGCGTTCCTTGGGAAGCGCGAATCATATTCGGGTGCTGTCAATATATCCTGTAACTGAATGGTTTTGCCACGTTGCGGGCTGACCGAAACCATCGCAATAGGAGTTTTTATTAGCTCTTCCAGTCGCTTGAGATAAGCCTTGGCAGATTCTGGTAGGTCATCATAGGAACTTATGCCTGTTGTGCTACATTGCCAGCCTTCCACTTCTTCATAAATAGGTTCACAAGCTGCGAGGTCACTAAGAGTAGCTGGGAGACTATGAATAGTTTGACCGCGTAAATTATAAGCAGTACAGATTTTGATGGTTGGGAATGTGTCAAGGACATCGAGTTTTGTGATGACGGCAGCATCTAATCCGTTGATTTGGGCAACAAAGCGACCGGCTACAGCATCAAACCATCCACAGCGGCGCTCTCTGCCAGTGTTTGTGCCATATTCGTGTCCGCGATCGCGCATTTCGTAGCCTGTTGTGTCGAAGAGTCCTGTTGGCATGGGGCCACTCCCAACGCGTGTGGTATAGGCTTTGTATACACCAATAACGCGGTCAATGGAGCGAGGCGGCAAACCAGCGCCAACGGCAGAGTTAGCGGCCATAGTTGATGAGGATGTTACAAAGGGATAAGTGCCAAAATCGATATCGAGGAGTGCTCCCTGTGCCCCTTCGAGCAGGATCATTTTGTGGTCGAAGAGTCCATCGTGAAGCATTTTTTGGGTATCAGCAATATGAGAACGTAATTGCTGGCCGTAACCAAAGTATTCGCCGTGGATTTCTTCAAGAGAGAGCGGAGGTTGGCTATAAATTTGTGTAATCATACGATTTTTTTGTTGGAGGATGGTAGAGAGCTTGGCCCGAAAAGTGTCTACATCAAGCAGATCAGCCATGCGAATACCAATGCGAGCATGTTTATCAACATAGGCGGGACCAATACCGCGCTGTGTGCTATCAATCTTATCAGCTCCTCGTGCCTCTTCTTCAAGCCGATCGAGTAAAAAATGGTAAGGCATGACGACATGTGCTCGTTCGCTGATATACAATCGTGAGATGTCAATGCCTTGTTTTTGTAGCTCTTCCATTTCTGTGATGAGACCTTTGGGGTCAACAACTACCCCATTCCCTATAATACATGTGGTATTAGGATAGAGGATACCAGATGGTACGAGGCGAAATGCAAACTCTCTTTTTTCATGGACAACACGATGTCCAGCATTACTCCCACCTTGATAACGCACAACGAAATCTGCATGCATTGCAAGTTCATCTACAATTTTTCCTTTGCCCTCATCTCCCCACTGTGCTCCAATGACTGCAACTACCACCATGATGATATTTCCTCTCCGCTTTCTAGGTTCTTCTGCCAGTATCGTAATTTAGGACCCGTGTCACATTACATCAAAAATTTGGTCGCTGTCAATACTCATACACTCAGGAGTGTTGAATATAATTCAGCAACAACTGATCTGTAATTTGCTCAATAGGTGCACGATCATCTGTGAAGACAATGCCGCCATCTGCGTGACCTTGTGAGACGACAGGTAATACTTCATTGGCAACCTGACCCATCACTGTGGTTGGCGCGAACTGTGCTAGATTTGAACGAAAGGTCTCTATCGAGGTTGATTGCACCGTTGCCATTACCTCAGTATTGAATGTTCCAGGAACGTTGAACACATAGACGCTTGGGAAGACCTGACTCATTGTATTGATGAATGCTTGTACCAATCTAAAGTCGTGGGTAGTGTGCCCTGTGTTGATGGCAACAACCCCCGTAGAAGACAGGTGTGAGCGAATCTCGGTGAAGAACTCACGTGTTGTGAGTTGAAATGGGATATATGGTTGTTGAAAGGCATCGATGGCTACAACATCATACTGTGCATGACTCGTTGCTAAAAATGTTCGCCCATCCTGAACATAAACGTTCAGGTTCGGCTCGTTCATGTCGAAATATTTCCGTCCAATATCAACGATGGAGGGATCAATCTCTACACCATCTATTGGTACAGGTCCATAGACCTGGGTAAATTGGTGGGCAATGGTTCCAGCAGCAAGACCAATAATGCCCACACGCCGTAGCTTTTGAGGCGTGAAGCCTGCGTTGAAGTATGGTGCAGCGAGAAAGTAATCCCAGTACCAACCTGTAAGAACTCTGTTGTGGTCAGGATAGTAGATAGAGTGTATTGCCTGACCTTCATTGAGGATAAGCTCCCTGGTGCCGTCAGGCTGTTGTGTGACCTGAATGTAGTTGTAGAGCGATTCCTGCTCATGGATGAGGTACGGGATATCTTTTAATGGCCCAAGAGGTAATACCAGAACAATCAGTGCAATGGCAAATGTTGGTCGCCAGCGTGGACGTAGACCCCACAGAGAAGCCGCAAAGAGCAATGTACCAACAATAAGGATGGTGCGGCGTACGCCGAACGTAGGAATAAACCAGAGCACAGGTAAAAATGCTCCCAGAATGCTTCCAAAGGTTGAGATGGCATACAATGATCCACTCGTTCGTCCGCTTTTGCGAATATCTTGCGTTGCGAGACGAACGGCAAAGGGTGAGACAAGTCCCAACAACGTTACTGGGATGGCAAAAAGCAGTATCGTGCCCAGAAGGGAACTAAAAAAGATGCTGACGGAAAGTTGTGCGATACCTGTGACCGACCAGGCCAAAACTCCCTGGCTGACGAATGGAATAACCAAAATAGAGAGCGCTGCTGTTGCAGTGATGACGCAGAGTACCTGGTTAGAGGGATAACGATCTGCGAGACGGCCTCCTAGAAAATAGCCAGTGGTAAGATAGATCAAAATCAGTCCAATCAGGTTAGCCCAGATGAACAGTGATGAGCCAAAATATGCCCCGAGGAGGCGCGATGCACACATTTCAATTGCCAGTGTTGTCATGCCACTGATAAACACTAGAGTGATGAGAAAACGCTTCACCTATCCTCCATTTTACTGTGTTGCTTGCAAGAACTGGAACTTACCAAGCATATTTGCGAAGAATTGTGCGTAGGTAGCATCATATTGGTCATCAGGGGCCTGTAACTCGATGGTATAGGCCATCCCCTGATGAACTGTGGCATATACAGCGACACGCATTGGTTGTTGTGCCGCATTTGGATACATTGCAACACTGGTAACCCAGGTCTCCCCGCTAATGGTGCTGGTAGTTGGTGCTCCTAGAGGTGTATTGCCAGGGAAATTCGCGAGGTCGGCAGTGACAAGATCTCCAGCGGTACTTGTGGTTGCCCCTGGAGGAGTCTTGAATGTTGCGGAGATTGTTGGCATAGCGGGATCGGCAAATTGTGTCGCAAATGTTGCAGGTATTGCTCCGGGTTGCCAGGCGACCGGGTATTCTGTAGAGAAACCGTTGTTGGCACATGTGGGACCGCACCACAAGAACCCCGCATCTGGTGGAGGTGTTGGTGCCACTGTTGGAGATGGAATAGGGGTGGGCGTATTGGTTGGGACTGGTGTGGGGGTGGGTGCAGCTGTTGCGGCTGTCGTTACAGGCTTTTGCGGGTCATTAGGGTGACTTTTAGCAATAAAAAGAGCAGAAAATAAAATGGCACTAATAAGTACTACTACAACACTGATGCAGACGACGAGAATAGCCATATGATTTGGCGCTGTTTGTGGCGGGGGAACCATTTTCCCCTGCATACCATACTCATAACCCTGGCCTGTTATCGGTGGCTGTTGTGCATACATGGAGTTGCCGGGACCCGCATAGTTTGCCGTTTGAAATGGTTGCCTTGGTGGCCCAAACTGATCTGGCCCTGGATATCCACCAGGCAGAGGTGAACCGGAAAAGCTCTGTTGTGGGTAACCCGTGGGGTAACTTTGACCAGCCTGGTTCGGTATCGTTGATATAGCCTCTGTGGCGTCGCGATAAAATCCTGTTTGCGCCGGTCTTGCTAATGGTGGATTGGGCATGGATGGAACACCAGAGGCGGCAGATGGAGGTTGTGTTCCCTGAGTACGTGTATCTGATGGAGGTGGCGTAAAGGGGGTGTTTGTGCTATGGGTACCTAATAGTCCACTGCGTAGTGAGGGTGCGTTCGTCATATCGATTGGTTTAGCTGGTGGTGTATTGGGGGTACCACAATGCCCACAAAAAACTTCCTCCTGGTTGACCTCATTCCCACACATTGGACATTTCATCATCGATTAATCCTCGCTCTTGCTTGTCTCGCTTCTTTGGATTTTTTGTAATGTGTGTACATTATAACTTATAACTCAACGAAAGGATAGGGGATTATGCTATTTTTCCCTGTTGTGCTCTGCGTCGGCTTCTCGTGAGCTTTAAGCTAAACCGGTTGCTTGATAGTTGGTTGGGAAACTCCATGGCAATCTTACTCAGCCCTTTCAGGAGGTGCCAAACATGTTTCCTCCATTGATTTAGTGAAATGGATAGCAACTTGCTGGAGTCCCTCCTGGCATAGTGATAGTAGGCTATCATAAATTCATCTGTGATGTGTCCCTGGGAGTGCTTTATGAAATTTTCGTCGAATGGTCCTCTAATGATCAACCAGACCCATGGGATTTGCTGCTCTTTATTGACACGCTTCATATTATTGCGGTCAGTCTTACTTGCTTTTGCAAAGCCTGTTGGATGACTGTGATAGACACCGACAATCTGTCCCTGATAGCTAAGTTCAACTGCTAATAGATCTTCAGGAGCAAACTCAAAATAGACCGGCAAATCGAAGATATTGCAGAGTGGATGAATCTTATCAACCCGCCAGTGACCCTGCTCATCATTGCTGCCTATGAGCACTCCACAGGCTTCGATGTGTCGCCGTTGGCAGACATCATTGAACAAAGCTCTCTGTGCGTCACTGCTAATAGTTACTTGTGCGTTTGCGTGTTTTTTCACCATCTCCAACTATCTGCTTGGGATCCTTCTTAATGTCTTGCCGCATTATCGCAATATACCCCTACTATACCACATTGAACAAGTACGTGCAGAAATTCTCTATTTGCCTGGCTTAGTACTGGAGGCATGCAGAAACTGGTCCTTACTGTAATTTCGTAGTTCTCCTATCTGTGGCACTATAATGTCTGGCTGGAAGGGCTGTGGTAGTTGGTCGGTAGCATACTTTCCCTGTTGTACAAATACAGTGGTCAGGTTATCGCCCATACTAGTTTTAGCTTCAAGAAGGATTTGTGGCTTATCGTCAATCATCACATAGTGATCGGCAGGATAGAGCCTCATGATATCATCAAGATGCTCCTGTTTATGAACGTAGAGCAGAACACGTCCCTCTACTGTTTCCGCCAGAAAACTGTTAACAATCTTCTCTGCTTGAAAATATAGATCTCCATCAGAGACAATGATTGTTAAGCCTAGAGAGCGTAGATATTGTAATGTTTCTAGTACATATGGGTAGAGCGCGCGAGAAAAGGGATAGTTATCGAAGAGTGAATGCACATGCAGGTATGTTTGCTCATCTAGTTCTGTAGCTGGTGTTTGCTCCCGAAGTCTGGAGAGTGCCAGTGGGATATCGACAACTCCCTTTTCGTGGCGTGCCTGCTCGTAGAGATCCCAAAAATGTGCAGTTAATTTGGGTCCTAATAAGACCTGGATATGTTCGTCCAAATTCTTTTTAATCTCATCATTGGCCAGTAGTGTATTATCAACATCAATCCAGAAAACGAGTGTAGGCATCTGTGTTACTCTCCTGTCGCAGTATGGTAAAGATTTCGTGGGGCAATTCTCTCGCCATTTATACAACGTTCGGGGAGAGTTGCACGACGAAGAAAATCGTGTATACTATGCGATATCTGGCAAGAATAGAGACACAGAATTGAGAGTAGGCAGAGCGGAAGTACTTTGTGGTATGCGGAGCAGAAAGTTGGGACTACGAGAAAAAGCTTGGGAGGTGAAAACATGATGAAAGTGATGTTTCGTAGTAAAGATTTCGCAAGTATTGATGGCTCGGGATTAGGTTTTAACAACCGGCGTCCTAAGGCATCATCGTGGCATTATCAAGGGCGGGTGCAACATCGTCACTGGCAGGGCTCCTATGAGTGTTGCTGGGAGAGCGTGCAGGATCTGACCAGGCAAGCAGAATTAGTTTGGACTGTGTGCGGTGATGCTCGCTTATTTGGCCTGGCTGCAGCATTGAAAGCGCAAGGTTTTGTGGTAGATGTTGAGCAAGATTGAGAGCGTGATGGATAGAATTTCTAAGCCCGTACAGGGGCGTATCTTATTACTAATGTCACCTGCCACATATCGGGCCAGTGCTTTTTTAAGTGCAGCGCAACGGCTAAATCTTGAAGTTGTCGTTGGCGTCGACCTGCCAGAGATACTGGCAGAGTATTGGCATGTACCCCTGGGCATTGATTTTACAGATATACAAACATCGTTACGTACTATTGTTGAGTTCGCACAGCAGCATCCTCTTGATGCTATTCTCTCAGTAGATGACAGTGCCAGCGAACTCGCGGCTCATGCCAGTGCGGCCATAGGACTGGCGCACAATTCTCCATATGCCAGTGAAGCTGCAAGGGACAAACTACTCATGCGACGCTTGATGTCGGTGGGAGGTGCCCCCTGTCCTCCTTTTCATGACTTCCTGCTCAGTCAAGATCCAGCCTGGATTGCCACTCAGGTTGATTACCCTTGTGTGCTCAAACCCTTACGATTCTCCGGCAGTAGAGGCGTAATTCGTGCCAACGACACCACAGAGTTTATTGCAGCCTTCAATCGTTTGAAGCGTCTATTACTCAATGAAGGTTACTCAGAGCATGAAACCTCTTTTTTGGTGGAAGACTTTATTGCAGGTTTTGAAGTAGCATTAGAAGGTCTTCTTACACATGGGCAGCTTAAAGTTCTGGCTTTGTTTGACAAGCCCGATCCGCTCGATGGGCCTTTCTTTGAAGAAACTATCTATGTAACTCCCTCGCGTTTGTCCATAAGTGTACAGCAAGCGATTGCTCACTGCGTGGCGAAGGCCGCAGCGGCTCTTGGTTTGCGCGAAGGACCTGTACATGCAGAACTGCGTGTCAATGAGCAAGGTCCGTGGATGTTAGAGATTGCTGGGCGCTCTATTGGTGGTCTATGTTCTACCATTTTGGAGTTTGGTTCTGGTATGTGTCTGGAAGAACTGATTTTACGTCATGCTGTTGGTGCCGAGATTACATCTATCGAGCGCGATACCCATGCGGCTGGCGTAATGATGATTCCCATACCCACTGCCGGTATGCTGAAAGCGGTGCATGGTGTGGAGGAGGCCGAAGCAATTCCACTCATTACAGGAATAGAAATTACGGCAAAACTACATCATCAACTGGTGCCCCTTCCCGAAGGAGCAAGCTATCTTGGCTTTATTTTTGCTCGTGGTGATACCCCTGCTGAAGTGGAAGAGGCTATTCGTTGTGCACACAAACTCCTGCACTTTGATATCAGGCGCGAGATTCCCGTCTTGAGCAGTCATGTGGGTTCCAGTTGTGGCTGAAACTATGCGTGGACTCGATAGATGTTTATCTCTTCTATCTTATCAATCTATAGCATTTTTGGTACTGCTTACTGCCCTACTGCCTGGATTGCATAGACATTCTATGAATTGTATGATACTCTGCAAAATATATTTAATGGTTGCTATTTGGAGGTATTTTTATGACTTCAGCATATATTCCCTATGGAGGGACACCAATTCAGTCTTGCCAACGTTGTGGAAAGCCTCTTCCTTCCAATGAAATCTCTTGTAATAACTGTGGTTACTCTAACGCGTTTATCCAGAGAAATAACCCTAATGAATATGGGCAACCTCCCTCTAATACAGCCGGAGCAATTCCACAACTATCTTACGATCAGGCTCAATCTGGTGGACCGCAATGGGGTCTACCTCCGCAATCTATCACACCTTCGGCTCAAAATTATTCCTATCCACAGATACCATTTCCTTCGCAACAGGGGGCTACTGCCTACCCAGGCTGGTCTACCCAGACTATGGGGAACGGAGGGAACTTGTATGGAACTGTCAATCCTGCAAATCCCTCTGCTATATCTGTACCTCAGCAACCTTTTTCTGCCGTTTCCTTTGTCCCTGTAACAGCAAGTGACTCTCAGTTGAGCGTCATAAATGATTTACAGGCTCCGAATACAGGTACATCGCAATCCTCACGACTACGTCCAAAAGGTGGATTTATCATCGGTATTGTTCTTCTCTTAGTTGTTCTCGTGGGTGGCGCTGTGGCAAGCTCTCTCTTCATCAATGCTTCTAATGCTCGAAAAAGTACTTCACCAAAAAGTACTTCGCCAGTAATTTCTTTCTCTCCTAAGGTGCCTCCTATCTTTGCTGATTCATTCCATAACAATGCTAAGGGATGGGATCTCCAAAGTGATACTGGTAAACCAAGCAAATTTTCAGTAGCGATAGATAATAGTGCTTTGACATTAGAAGATGATAATAATAAGCTGCTCTGGGAAATGGTTCCTGGAGGCAAAACATTTAGTGATTTTAAGCTTACTGTGAATGCCACTCTTGCGGGAGGTGAACAAAGTAACGGATATGGCATATATATTCGTGGAGCCTCAAATGCAAACACTGATCTTGCAACATATTACCGCTTTGAGTTATACGGTGATGGCACATACGCCGTTTTTAAAGGTATTATGGATTCCAGTAATAATTCTACCAATACAAAACTTGTAGATTACACGATGAGTTCTGCTATTCAAAAGCAAGGGGGCATTAATCATATTCTTATTGTTGCCCATGGGCCGTCTATGACACTGATTGTGAATGGGCAAACGTTGAAAACAATATCGGACCCTGGTTATACGAGTGGTTCTGTGGCACTCTTCGTGTCAAACTTGCCAAGTGTACGTCCTGGAGCACAGGCAAAGTTTTCCAGCTTTGCGATCTATCCACTGCAAGCTTAGAGAAAAATCGAAAGAGATATTCAGAAGGAAATCTCGATATTTTTTATGTTGATATACCTATATTGACATTATCGTGTTTAGATTGTATTATAGCAAAAACTGTAGAGTTATTTGGGTAAATAGAATAGCGTCGAACTCTAGAGTATTTGGCAGGAGTGTAGTAGATGTTGGGAGTTGAGAAGATCACTATGGGTTTGAGTGACCTTGTAATTGTTGCATCATTTACTGAGAGTATCGAAGCACTCTCGATTTTGGTAAGTGCATTCCCCACAAACTGTCTCGCGCCAATTGTGGTGCTTCTGCAGCTAGATCCAAGTGCTGCTAGTAATTTGACTCCTGAGAGTCTTGGGGCTATTCTCCAGCACTGCTCTGTATTAAACGTTGAGGTTGTAGTCTCGCGGCAGTTACTTGAGGCAGGGAAAATCTATGTGGTTCCATGTGATAGTATTGTAACCATTAACCATGGCTATATTGCTGTACAGGAAGATCCAGCTGGGCAAATAAATTCTCCTGTAGATGTTTTACTTTCGCAAGCCGCATCAGTATATAGAGAGCACCTGATTGCAGTAGTATTGCCTGAGTCTGGCTCTGATGGTGTGTCAGGCGCTCTCCATGTAAAACGTGCTGGGGGAACAGTGCTTTTCCAGAAGTGTTCGTCTAGTCGTTCCCCTTTGGGACTTTTGGGTTTGCCTCCAACCGCGATAGACAGTAAAGCCGATGTCGCAGAGATTGGTCTATTACTCCAAAACTTTCTTTCTCTTGTACATCTTGTGCAGACTGAAGAAATATCAGGTAATGTGCTCCAGGATATTTTTGAGCAGATTAGTCGACAAAGTAGTCTTCACTTGCACCTTTACCCGGTGTCGCTTCTCGTAAGGCGTATTAGTTGGCGCATGATGGTCACGCACAATCATACTTTGTACGACTACGCACAATATTTACAGAGGTGTCCACAGGAGATCGGCAAGTTTGTACAGACACTTCTAGTGGCTACTATCCCGATGTTCCATGACGCTGCATCTTTTCAGCACCTTAAGGATAATATTTTGCCTGTTTTGGTAGATCAGGGCCGTAGTCATGGTCATGTGCTCCGTTTCTGGTCAGCAGGCTGTGGTACAGGCGGAGAAGTGTACTGGTTGGCAATGCTGTTGGCAGATCTTTTAGGAGAGGAACTTCCCAGGTGGAGTATCAAAATTTTTGCAACTGACCAGGACGAGGAGGCGATTACCTTTGCTCGAAGAGGATTGTATACAGAAGATCTGTTGAAAGAGCTACCTCCTGAGTATTGTACCCGATTTTTTGTACGTGTTGACCAGGGATATCGTATTGTGAAGACGCTACGTGAGATGGTCACTTTTGGACAACATGATCTGCAACAGGGTGTACCTTTTCTTCATATTGATCTCATCATTTGTCGCAATGTGCTTGCTTACTTTACCTCTGAACTCCAGGACCATTTGCTCAACCAGTTTGCCTTCTCTTTGTCTCCCAGAGGCTACTTGATGTTAGATAAAGGCGAAAGGCAATTACTCGTGCCGTCGTTCTTATGAACTTATCAATTCGGACTGGGCGGTATATCGTTATGTGCACAATGCGAAGTCAGTCATGGATCTCCGAGGAGAAGCTCCACAGAAAGAGAGACTTCCCGATTGGGTGAGAGGAAGACAACATGTTGACCAGAACAATGCAGAGGTATTGTCTGAATATGAACTTGCATATTACTTCAGTTCCTCGTCACTCGATGGTCTCTCCTTTGATATGATGTCCACATGTGAGCGATTAGGAGCGTTTCTCAAGCAGGAGAAAATAAATAAAGAGGCACTGATATTGTGTACTGAGGAACTTCAGGCCTCTAAAGAGGAGTTCGAGACCGCATGCGAGGAGTTGCAGATACATACGGGTGAATTGCAGACACTTATCTCCATGCTTGAACTGATCTTTGATAATGCTCGCTTAATTGCCCTGGCGCTCTATGATGTACAAACAATGGAATTGATTCTGGGAAGTCCACGCTATCGTGATATGGTCATGCAAGTGCGTGGTTTGGATCGCAATAATCTCGTTGGTCGCAAATGGTATGACTTACCTTTTGTGAAAACGCGTAAGCAGGCAATGGAACTCTGGAAGACAGTGATGGAGAGTCGAACTCCGTTGCACCTATCAGAAGCTTACTGTATGCTTAACCAGGACAAGCAAGATGTGATTTGGGAATGTACCCTCATACCAATTATAGATACAGTTAATGCTGCGACAATTCGTTTTGTACTTGTCTCTGCGATCGAGGTAACGGAGCAAGTGCAGGCACGAGTGAATTCGGAACAACTCAATGTGCTCAAGGATAACTTTTTGTCACTGGCGAGCCATGAACTGCGTACTCCTCTCACCTCGATCCTGGCTAATGCTGAGTTGCTCCGCTTCAACTTACAACAGCCGCCAAAAGAGAGAGTTGGTGAAGATGTACTCATTCCGCGTGTACGACAAGCACAACAGATAGATTTTGTGGATCGAGTGATTGAGCAAGTCGGTTGTATGAGGAAACTTATTAATGACATGCTAGATGTTACTCGTTTCGGTGGTGATGTGTTTGAACTAAATATTTCTGAGCATGTCGATATAGTTGCGTTGGTGCAACAGGTCGTCGAGCAGCAATCTGTTATCTGTAATCGCCAGCTTATCCTGGAAACGCACCAGAATGGCCTTATGGGGACTTGTGATGAGTTCAGAATAAAGCAAGTGTTGAATAACCTGCTTGATAATGCTATCAAATATAGCTCACCCTCCACGCCTGTGGTGATTACTACCGAGTGCCACCCCGACCATCCCCAGGAGGTGGTTATTTCGATACGAGATGAAGGGGGTGGCATCAGCGAGGAGCAACAGGTACATATTTTTGACCGTTTCTACCGAGTATGTACCCATACGAGATCTCGCGTTGATGGCCTGGGATTGGGATTGTATATTGCGTATGAGATTATTATGCGACATGGCGGGCGTATATGGGTGGAGAGCAAAGTGGGAGTGGGTAGTACGTTTTCTTTCACCCTATCTCTGGAAGCTTCTTCTATGGGGCAGTAATGATGTGCTGAAAATATTAAATATAGATAACATTGGAACATTAGGACTAAATACCCTTCCACTTGAAGAGTAAATTTGCCATGATCCCACAAAGTAACATTTTTGCTGAAGAGAGCCTTGACAATTATAAGTTTTGTGACTTATAATAAAATTAGGGGAAAGTAGAAAAAGGTGTTTGCTGCTGCAACAGCAAACACCTTAACATGACCCTACCTTCTCTGTGTGCAAACAGGATCTGGAAAACTTTCTGGCACGCAGATTTTACATGTTGTATGTCAACTATTGGCTGACATGATTTGTTTGGGTCTCGATTTAGTATACATCAATCGGGTCCTGTTGTCAACCTGAGTGGTACGATGGATGTCCGTCAGATTTGGTATTACCTTCTCTTTCCTCTATTAATACGAGAAACACGGCGGGCTTGTATGCTGAAGATGGATGTTGTTCACCCACACGTTGGGATTTTTCTCCGGTATTGTAGTTAGTTCACTGAATTGCATTAAAAACTCCCCAGGATTGGTCTGATTGTGATGGAACACTTCGTCAGAAGCGGGAGAAATGATGCCCTGGAGACGTGAACGCTATCCTTCCAACTGGGGAGAGATGGCTCGTGAATGCAAAGAAAAAGCCAGGTGGCAATGTGAATGGTGTAAGGTGTTGCATGGTACGATGCGGATGAGTAGCAAAGGGGAAATGTATCGGGTGGTGTTAGCCGCTGCTCACCTTGACCACGATCCAGAAAATCCGTCGCCGCGGCTAGCCGCACTCTGTCAGCGATGCCATTTGCGCTATGATACCTACCGTCATACACTGCGTGCCAGAAGAAAGCACTATCATCGCCAATATGCTGCAATGTTGGAAGCTGGACAATTGGAATTATTTTGAGTGGAAGATAAGATTTTGGCGAAGTAATTCGTGTAGTTTTCACCGGTTTTAAGAGCTATCTGCCTTACCCAGACTTTTTGTGTTGTGATTTCCCCAGGATACCACCTACCCAACCCAAAAGAGTGGTAACGGCTAAACCACCAACAAGATAGATTATCAGGTTGACCCACAGTGGCTGTCCTTGCACCAGAGGATGAGTAGGGAATGCAGGTTGCACAGCTCGCCAGGCGTGATTAAGTTCATTGGGAGATATAACAGTTCTCTGGAGTCGTGCTGCTGTGGTATCAAATTGTATTTGCTGCAAAAAACGGATGAGTAGCCCGATACCGAGAACAAACCAGAACATACATGTACTGATGATTCCAGACCAATAGCCAGACCATGCGCCTCGTAGGGACACCCCGCCTTTGCGAGTAGTCATAAAACCTGTTATGACATAAAAGAAAAACCCCATCAAGGTCGCCAGATAGAAGTATTCCTCTCCTCTCATAAATGCTACCATGAGTCCTGCCAATATGCCTTGCAATAATCCCCACAAGCATCCCTGACCAAATGGATCAGGTAATCGCTGAGCGGGGGCTAACGGTGATGGTGACGCCGTGACATATCCAGAAGGTATTGGCGGTTGCGCTGGAGTCCGATTGGCTACTTGCGGATAAGCAGGCTGTGGATAGCTAGTTTGTGACGGTGAGGGATGGACAGGTTGTGAATAGCCAGATTGCGGCTGTAACGGATGGACAGGTTGTGAATAGCCAGATTGCGGATAAACAGTTTGCGTCTGCGGCATATAGGAAGGCTGTAAGGATTGTACGCCAGTATAAGCATGTGCTGAATGTGTAGGATTTATAGCTTGTGATACAACCTCTTCCAATGGTGGCAAGGCAATGGTTGTATCCGCAAAGGCGCTAAACGCAGGTTCCCTAAGTATCTGAGCGAACTCACGCATATTTTGATAACGCTGATCAGGATTCACGGAGAGTGCTTTGAGCAAGGTGCGTTCAGTCTTTACGGATAGTGATGGATTCAGCTGGCGCGGCGCAATCAATTCATCATGGATACTTCGGTTAATCGATGCAGGGGGCAATCTATTTGTCAGTAAGAGGTACATGGTAGCTGCTAGCGAATAGATATCCGACAGCGGGCTTGTTCTTCCCATGTACTGTTCAATCGGACTAAAGCCTTCAGTGACGGCTTTAATGATCGTCTGTGTATTTTCTCTGGGATCGTAGAGTTTGGTCAGACCAAAATCGACCAGTACGGTCGTTTGCTGAGGAGTTAAGATAATATTACCAGGTTTGATATCGCGGTGTATGACAGCGGGATTGCGATTATGTAATTCTTGCAAAACATCCATAATAGGCAGAAACCAGGCGAGTACCTCTTGTTCACTACATGGACCTGTTGCATGCTGGTTTGGCATCTGCTCACCAGGCACCGTACCACCAATGCGACTCTGTAACACTTCCAGGAGATTCTGACCCTCAATCAATTGCATGACAAGATAGAAGCGACCATTGGACTCCAGCGCATCGTACACTTCTGGCAAATGTTCGCTCCTCACCGTAAAAAGCACACTTGCTTCCATCAATGCCTGACGACGTGCAGAAGGAGTTACATCATATGTCTCTTTAATGGCGCACGGACGATTTCCTTCACTTGTATCGATGCCCCGATAGACAGCGCCAAATCCCCCACTATTGATGAGTCTTCCAATAATATAGTGGCCGCCAATGACAGTTCCCTGTGTGAGTGCTACTGGTAAGCTCATACTTGAGCAAATTCCTTTACTGCCGGTTTTGTTAGATTTCTTACCGCGTGATACGTCTCATCAGAGGATACCTGCGAAACATCCTACCATACGGCGTTCTCACTGAATAGAGACGTGCAAAAATATCTACGTTCCAATGTCGTCTACAGTTACACTCATGGATTTTTGTAATGAAACTGCACACGCACAAACTTTCCACATACTCTACGTTTTACCAGAAAAATCTCAAAAAAGCATTTCATTGTGTATTGCCGTATGATATACTGCCAGCAATATAGAGATATTCGCTCCATACCAGGTTAGTCGAAGAAAGGACAGACAGGCAAAAAGCTGGAAAATGGCGACAATTTGCAAGCTAAAAGGCGAACTGTATAACCCATCAGTGGAGTAAGAGACAACGTTGCTTGCAATACCACATACGTATGATACAATAAGCCAGGACTGAACTGATCTTACGTACATGTTGCAGGAGAAGAGAGCAAGCACTTGGAACGAAATGTGATGTTTAACACAGAACGCGACCGTGATAAGGCGACTGAAACCGTACCAGAAGCGGACCTGAGTAGTCTAGCGCAAAGCGACAGCCTGCGCCTCTATCTTCGCGAGATCTCACGTATTTCTCTGCTCTCTGCAGTGAGCGAGTCTCGCCTTGCTGAACGCGCAGAACAGGGAGATAGAGATGCACGTAACCACCTCATTGAGGCAAATCTGCGATTGGTTGTAAGTATCGCCAAGAAATATGTTGGCCAAGGGCTTTCCCTGGAAGATCTCATCGGTGAAGGAAATATCGGCCTGATTCGTGCTGTTACCAAATTCGACTACCGGAAAGGCTTTCGTTTCTCCACCTACGCCACCTGGTGGATTAAACAAGCCATTACTCGTGCCATCCTGGAAGGAACTCGTGTGGTACGACTTCCTGTCTACATTATGGAAGAGGTGATGCGTGTTAAGCGCACCACTCGTCAGCTGTACCAGGAACTTGGACGGGAGCCTACTCCTGAAAGCATTGGGCAACGTCTAGGGATGTCAGCAGACCGCGTCAGTGAACTCTTGATTTGGGCGGAGAAAGTTTTCTCACTCGATGCTCCTCTCTCTGAAGAGGAAGAGAATACACTTGGCGATATCATTGAGGATGTGCGAGAGCGTGGACCCATAGAACTCACGGATCAGCAACTGTTGAGGGAAGAGATTCGTAAAGTTTTGGGGCAACTTACGTTGCGTGAACGACAAGTGATCGAATTGCGCTTTGGCCTGGTAGATGACCACGATCATACACTGGAAGAAGTGGGAAAGAAATTGAAAGTGACTCGTGAACGGGTTCGCCAGATCGAGGAGCGTGCCATTCGCAAGTTGCGTCATCCACAAGCAAGTCGTATCCTTAAAGACTATCTCGATTGAGAGAAAACCACAATATGCAGAGAACATGGCGAGAGATATCATATCTTTCTTGCCATGTTCTCTGCATATGACTTTACTATAGCTCAATTTTTCAGGATATTACCTCAAACAAGCAGAGAACATAATCTTTGAACTTTAGGAGCACGAAGAGGGAATAAGTACTTTCGGTACATGTACATTATATACACATGATTGATTCGTTGAATATAAAGGATACTTGTACAATAGTCCCAATTACACTAACTACATTGAGGTCGCAGGTGTATGAATGAGCTGGCAGGCCAAAGCCTGGGTGGATATCAACTGGAGGAAGAGATTGGGCGTGGTTCTATGGGGGTGGTCTATCGCGGCAAACAAATCGCTCTCGGACGTGAAGTTGCTATAAAAGTACTCCCTCAAACATTAGCGCGAGATGCTTCCTACGTGGCACGTTTCATTCGTGAAGCACAAATCATTGCGGGACTTAACCACCCCAACATCGTCCAAATTTTTGATGCTGGGCAGCAGATAAAGCTGCTTTACTTTGTCATGGAATATGTACAGGGACCAACACTTGCGAGCCTTCTTCACCTGGATGGTATGATTCCTCAGTATCTGGCGGTTGAGTATGCCGCTCAGATCGCCGAGGCGCTTGATGCGGCCTATAAAGAGCGCCATGTTATCCACCGTGATATTAAGCCAGAAAATCTGATGCTGGATCGCTGGGGCAAGGTCAAAATCATGGATTTTGGCTTAGCTCGTGCTACAGGCCATCAAAAAATCACGGTCGCTAAGACACTTGTTGGCAGTATCTATTATGCTTCACCAGAGCAAATATGGGGACAAACGCTGGATAATCGTAGTGATATTTATGCTCTTGGTGTTGTCCTCTATGAGATGGTCACCGGACAACGGCCATTTACAGGGCGTTCTATGCCTGAACTGACACAGGCTATTGTTAGAGACTTGCCACGTTCCCCAAGAGCACATAACTCAGATCTTTTGCCTGAATTGGAAAAAATCATTTTGACCGCACTGAGCAAAGATCGCCATCAACGCTATGAGAACGCCGGTTTGATGGCAGAATATTTGCGAACTCTCAACTTGAAGCTACTTGGTTTACCCAGGCCAGGAACTCTTTCATCTGGACAACACTCTCACCTAAAGCGAGAGCGCGTGGTCATCCATCCACCCAAACGTCCGCAGGTACAACGACCACAGTATATTGATACAGAATTAGAGCCAGCACAACCACCCATAACAGGTGATCCAATTTCTCACTCACTACCTCTACCTGCAAGGCCACAGAATATTGAAGGTCGCACTGGCCCGCAAGAGCCTGTTCATGGCTATCAACCTCTTCCTCTCTCTGACACGCTCTGCGACAAAGAGAAAACAGTTCCGTTGGAGTCCCTACAAAGGCCCCAGCCGCCTCGCTCTTTGTGGGGGCAGTTACAAAAATTGTTTCGCTCATCATCGCGTTCGTGAACACAACTACAGCGATATATCCAAAAAACAAAAAATTTGGTAAAGGAAGCAAAAAGTTGTATAGTTCTTCGTGGGCCACTATACTTATGAAAGAGAGTAGCCTCTAAGGAGTTTTATGAGTTCATCACAACTAAGTATTGGTATTGCATTTATAGCAGGGTTGGCCTCCTTCCTCTCGCCATGTGTACTGCCACTCGTTCCTATCTACCTGGCACAATTGGTAGGACAGAGCGTCTATCAGTCTACAGGAAAGAAGAGAGAGATTTCTACGCGTTTGATTACATTTCTCCATGCTGCAACGTTTGTATGCGGATTTACGCTAGCCTTCGTGGCACTTGGTGCAAGTGCCAGCACACTGGGCAGTTTTTTGCGTATCCATCAGGTTCTATTACGGCAGATTGGAGGAGTGCTGCTGGTGATGATTGGGCTGCACCTGGCAAGTATCCTCAAGTTGCCATTTCTCTATGTGCAGAAACGTTTTGAATTTCATCCTGCTCGTCCCAGTTATGCCGCCTCATTACTGGTTGGCATTATTTTCGCAATTGCCTGGACCCCCTGTGTTGGTCCCATCCTCGGCTCGAATTCTTGTGATAGCGGCCAGCGCAGCAACATTGAGAACGGGGGTTCTGCTGTTACTGGCTTATTCACTTGGACTGGGAGTTCCATTTCTCCTGCTTGGCCTGGGTCTCGATCGGTTTAGCCGTCTCTTGAAAAAATTGAAGCCACACTTGAACAAAATTGAAATTGCCACCGGAGTCATGATGATCGTAGTAGGAGTCATGATCTTCTTTAATCTGCTCTCCTACCTCAATTCGTACTTCAACCTGGGCATAACTATCTAAACCGAAGGAGTTGTGATGGGACAGAAGCATGGAGATCTTATAAAAGCATCTGCCACATTTTCCTGGATAGCAGGTATGCTCGCATTGCTCTATCTTGGATTGCTTGCTGTGCTCGTCTTTCTGCCAGGGGCACCACTGATCAACAGGATGAGCTGGCTCGATAGCGGTATATGTGCGCAATTGCCAACGCACTCTTTTTTTCCAGGAGGCGAGCAGCTACCCCTCTGTGCGCGAAACACAGGTATTTACCTGGGTTTTTTTGTAACACTCATCACTTTGTATGCTACAGGACGAGGACAAGCCCGGCGTTTCCCACCGTGGCCTATCATCGCTGTCCTTGTCTGTGGGGTCATCACCTTAGTAATTGATGGCTTCAATTCTCTGGCACTCGACCTTGGTCAGCCGCATCTCTATCAACCACATAACTTGATCCGATTAGCAACAGGGCTTGTTACAGGGCTAGCACTGGCATCGCTAGTTCTACCTGCACTCAACCAACTGTTGTGGTGTACACACAACGAGCAGCGTAGCGTAGCATCCTGGCGTGCCCTACTCCTGTTGGTACCAGCGCTCATCGTTTGCTTTTTTGCAGTCGTCTCCCAAAGCATCTTTGTGCTTTATCCAATCGCACTCCTTAGCACAACAGGAGTTCTCACGGCTTTGAGTAGCGTCAACCTTATTGTCATTGTCGCAATTAGCAAACGTGATGAAACCTTTGTACGTTACCGCGAATTGCTGCCTTTTTTTTGTATTGCCTTCATCTTAGCCACCGGGGAAATGCTCGTCCTGGCACAACTCAAATTTACATTACTTCGTGCCCTTGGTCTCTAGAACACAATAGCTTCTATCTATCCATGCTCTTCAAGGTCGGCTCTGATCTCCATCAATAATTCTGGATCGATATCAACTTGTTGGCCAAGAGGTAGATGAGCCAGATGCATCACAGCCTCTCGTAGATGGGTGGGTGCATGCATAATAGTACAACGCTCATGGATCAGTCGTTTGATATGCAAATCAAACTGAAAACGACATTCGCAACGTGGGCAGTCCACAAGATGTTGTTGTACAATAGCAACTTCTTCAGTGCTGAGTTCTCGATCAATATAAAGATGAAGACGAGCCACTGCCTCGACACAGTTTAAACAATCCATAAAGCCTTCTCCTACATTAGCTCGCCACTATATCTGTTCATTCTAACATAATCAGAAGGGACTTTCATTCCCTAAGCCAGTGAGATATACTGAGGATACTTTCGTATCGAAAGTGTTAGGTACCCAGGTGGGTATCTTGCTAGAGGAGAGCTTGATGTCGGAACAGTCACAATTTGAAGATGTACCCGTCGCGTCATCCATGTCGGAACAGTCACTACCTGAAAATTCGTTGCCATCATCGTCAACGAATGTCGTTCCTGTGGAGGATTTTGAAGCGGGCGTGCTTGCACAACTGGATAGTCTTTATCGCACTGCCCTGCGTATGACCAATAATCCACAAGAGGCAGAAGACCTGGTACAGGAGACAATGCTCAAAGCATTTCGTTTCTCTCACACCTACCAACCAGGCACAAACTTGCGGGCATGGCTCTTCCGTATTTTGAATACATCGGCAATCAACCGCTATCGGAAGCTGGCGACGCATCCTACGCCAGCGTCCTTACCAGAAGGTGAAGAATTTTATCTCTACAACCAGATTAGAGATTTAAGTGGTCAAGAACTGAGCCAGGGGGCCGAAGAAGAGGTATTAAGTCAATATCTGGATGAGGATGTGTATAACGCATTGAATAGCCTCCCTCCCAATTTTCGCATGGCTGTCATCCTGGCAGATATCGAGGGACTCTCCTACAAAGAGATTGCGGAGGCGTTACAAATTCCCATTGGGACTGTTATGAGCCGTATCTCACGTGCTAGACGGCAATTGCAGCAATCTTTATGGCAGTATGCCAGGGATCGAGGTTATGTGACAACTCCCTACAGCTAAGGCTATTTATTCCCCGGACCGAAACCACGGAATCTTTAGACGAGGTATGGTAAAGATGAAAGTGTCCTGATAACCTCGAAACAAATAGAGAGAAAACACATTCTACAGAGGTTTTGCGCTTTGCTGCACCATATCAGTGCCACTACGCGTAATGCGTACATTCACACAACGCCGATCCTTCATATCCACAGAGCGTGTTACCAGACCTTTTCGTTGAAGATGGGCTATAGATTTCGTTGCTGCCGCTGAACTCACCCCAAGACCTGAGGCAATTTCACCAACAGACCACTGTTCACGCTGTGCTATGAATGTCAGAACTGCCAATTGATGTGGTGTGATAGTAGATGCCCAACGTGTTGTCGTCATACACATTACCTCCTGCATACCATTTTTCTCTTCCATCTCTCTATGCATATACCTTTGTGCAACTTTCACGAATAGCACACGCTCTCTGTTTCAGATTCCTCCTTAACCAAAGAACTATCTTCCTTCGCAGTGGGCATGATATAATAAATGAGCTTTAGAAAAAATATTCTACTGTGCAGGTGTTCTTTTTTGATTCCTCACTGCCGTAGGCAGTTCGCCAGCCGTTTTGTGTGGGTTGTGTTGCCTGTGGCGGGAGGTTGCGCCGCAACCTCCGCCACAGGCAACACAACCCACACAAAACAAGAACGAGCCACCGCAGGTGGCGAGGTGATCTGAAGAGACGCTCATGAAAGGGGTTCACCACCCAGGATGAAAAACCTGTTTTCAGAAGAGAAGAGTTATCAGATAGAGAGAAGTTGCAGTATATGCCAGAGTTCAAAGTAGAGGCCCCTTTTCAGCCCACAGGTGATCAACCAGAAGCTATCGCCCAACTCGCCGAGGGCGTGAAAAATGGTTATAAACTTCAAACATTACTCGGAGTGACCGGGAGCGGTAAAACATATACGGTGGCTAAAGTTATTGAGCAAGTACAGAGACCCACTCTGGTGCTTGCCCCTAATAAGACGCTTGCGGCACAACTCTATAGCGAGTTCAAGGAGTTCTTTCCTCAGAATGCGGTAGAGTATTTTGTCTCCTATTACGACTACTATCAGCCAGAGGCCTACATTGCACGTACAGATACCTATGTTGAGAAAGAGAGTATGCTCAATGCGGAAATTGAGAAGCTGCGACTTTCAGCAACGCGTAGTCTCTTTGAGCGACGAGATGTGCTCATTGTCGCCTCTGTCTCTTGTATCTATGGCCTGGGTAGCCCTGAGGAGTACGGTGAGGTAGTACTAACCCTCAAAGTAGGTGAAGAGCGACGCCGAGATAAGATATTGCGCCATTTGACGGAAATTCAGTACGAGCGCAACGATCTCAATTTCGTTCGTGGACGTTTCCGTGTACGTGGCGATGTGCTGGAAATCTTCCCTGCCTATGAAGATGTGGCCGTACGTGTGGAATTCTTCGGCGATGAGATCGAGCGTATGACCGAGATTGACCCGCTCACAGGTGAGGTATTGGGCAAGCGGCAACGCCTCGATATCTACCCTGCCAAACACTGGGTAACAACGCAAGAACGTCTCAACGCATCAATAGAACTCGTCGAAAGTGAACTGGAGGTTCGTCTCAAAGAGCTTGAGGCAGGAGGTAAATTACTAGAGGCTGCACGTTTGAAGCAGCGTACCAATTTTGATATTGAGATGTTGCGCGAGACAGGTATTTGCTCTGGCGTTGAGAACTACTCGCGCCATCTGGCAGGACGAGATACAGGAGAACAACCCTGGACACTGTTAGATTATCTGCCCGAAGATTATCTCCTGGTGGTAGATGAATCACACGTCGCTCTACCACAGGTACGCGGTATGTTCGCAGGAGATCGCTCACGCAAGCAGGTTCTTGTTGATTATGGTTTCCGCCTTCCATCAGCCCTGGATAACCGTCCACTCACCTTTACTGAGTTTGAGCATGAGATTTATCAGGCCTTGTTCGTCTCTGCAACACCTGGTCCCTACGAATATGAACATAGCCAGACTGTCATCGAACAGGTTATTCGTCCTACGGGTCTCATTGATCCACTGATTAACGTACGTCCCACCAGGGGGCAGATTGATGATCTTCTCGCCGCGATTCGTCAGCGTGTCGCCAGAGAACAGCGTGTTCTGGTTACAACACTCACCAAGAAGATGGCGGAAGACCTCGCAGACTATCTGCAAGAATTGCAAATCAAGGTACACTACTTGCATTCAGAGATTGACACAATTGAGCGGATTGAGATATTACGCGATCTGCGGTTAGGTGTGTACGATGTCGTTGTGGGTATCAACCTGCTACGTGAGGGTCTCGATCTACCAGAAGTTTCACTGGTAGCCATTCTTGATGCTGACAAAGAAGGTTTCTTGCGCTCGGAGGGTGCTCTTATTCAGATCATTGGTCGTGCTGCCCGCCACATTGAGGGAAGCGTTATCATGTATGCTGATACGGTTACTAAGTCAATGCAACGTGCTATTGATGAGACAAACCGTCGCCGCACACTTCAACAGGCCTTTAATGAGCGCCACAACATTACGCCGCGTGGTATCAAGAAAGAGATCAAGACACTTTCCGAACGTATTAAGGCGATGAGCGGGACAGAGAATGGGGCCGCAGAAGGAAAGGCTGTTTCTGTTGCGCTGGCCGGTATTCCTAAGGAAGATGCACTCCGCCTTATCAAAGATCTGGAGTCACAAATGCGCACGGCTGCCAAGCAAATGGAGTTTGAGAAGGCAGCACAACTACGTGATCAGATCATCGAAATCAGGAGGTCGATGGTCGAGTAGTTACCATTTAGGTTGACATGAAGCTTAGTTTAGGTAGATATACCCTGACGTTTAGATGGAAATGTCCTTATATCTAATGAATAAGATAACTTTCCTTCCTTTGCATTAGCTTGACAACCTAATGTATAATATCATTCTGTGTACAACTTTCTGTACACAGAATGATATTGATAGCCTGCTACCATTGTTGTGCGGCAAAAGCGTGCGCAATGACAATGCTTGAGGAGGAAAACGCGATGCTTGTCCATTTGATGATGGAACTCTACAACTGTGATCGTGAGATTTTGAGCAATGAGCCATTGATCCGCCGTGTGCTGGAAGAATACCCAGGGCGTGTAGAGATGGAAAAAGTTAGCCCTGTCCATCTGTATGATATAGAAACGTCGAACCCCTTGGATGCAGGCCTCTCGGGCTTTGTTGTAATTGCCCAGAGTCACATTAGTCTCCATGCCTGGCCGGAGTATGGTGAGGTTGATATTGATATCTGCTCTTGTAAAGAATTTAGCCAGGAGGATGCTATATCTTTTGCTAAGGAAATCTTCCAAAGTGATGATATAGAGGTTCATTATGTCGTACGTGCAAATCGCTCTTTGCGTCCGGATGTGCCTGATCCAAGCCGCTATGAGGCTGCTATGGCTACACGTCTGGCCAAGATAGGGGGGCGATAAAGGCAAGAAACAAAAGGCCCATCGAAAATGGAGGATTGGGAGAGCTCTAGTGTCTATGAAAAGCATCCCGATCCTCCATTGTGATAGGGGATTCCTGCCAGGCTATCTTTGCTACCACGAGACACATCAAGGAAAGAGATAACGACACTATGCAAGATTCATCAATTACTCAGTATGGGGGGTCAGATCTAGTGTATTGCCACCCTGACGCCGCTCGCATCACTATTATTCCAGCCCCACTCGAATACAGCGTGTGCTACATGAAGGGTACACAGCATGGACCACAAGCTATTCTTAATGCGTCAAGTCAGATGGAACTCTATGATGAGGAACTTGATTGTTGTCCTCTGGAGGTGGGAGTCTCTACACGTTCTGCTTTAGATTATAGTGGAATGGATCATGCCACAGCGCTTAAAATTACAGGTGATGCTGTACGCGAAGTTTTGCAGCGTGGACAGGTTCCTTTTACACTTGGTGGAGAACACTCACTCTCAGCTCCTGTCATTGCTGTTGTCCATGAGCACTTCCCAGATCTGACGGTCGTACATATTGACGCTCATGGAGATTTACGCGACGAGTTTGAAGGAACCCCTCTCTCTCATGCCTCTATTGAACGACGAGTGGTTGATATGGGCATCCCTTTATTAGAAATTGGTATTCGTAGCTTCAGTCCAGAGGAAGCTGCATTTATGAAAACCCAACCTGACGTGGCTATCGTCTGGGCTTATCAGATGGCGAAAGGAATTGCCACTATTCCCTGGGAACGACTTGGCAAACACACCTATGTGACTATTGATCTTGATGCTATCGATCCCAGTGAAATGCCAGCTGTGGGCACACCAGAACCGGGCGGCTTATCATGGTATCAGGTACTCGATCTCTTCCGCGAAATTTGCCGACGTACAAAGGTTGTTGGGATGGATGTGGTGGAACTCTGTCCTATGCCGGGACAAACCCGTGCAGATTTTCTTGCCGCCAAGCTTGTGTATAAAATGATCGGTTACCAATCATTCCCAAAATAAACTGTACAAAAATGCTGCACTATATAACATGAGAAGTGCATGGAAGATTGACCAAATTATAAAGGTAAATTGTTTTTACTATAATATCAATAAAAGAAAAATTCAAGTTTTGTGTATAATAGAAGCAGAGTATCGGACATGTTACCACCTGAACGTAGGGATATATGACTTCTATCCAACAGCAGAACATACCAGGCATACAGCAGACATTGCGTATAGTCTGCATTGTGTGCTATCTTTTACTTTTGAGTCTGGCTAGTTGTGCCATGCCCAGCCCTTTATTTAGCGACCAGAGGCACAATAACACGTTTACCAGCTCATCCAACCAGCCGATCACCTATAGCAAGAACCCACAAGATATTCTCGTTCGTACTTTCTATGGTGGCGGCCTCTACGGATCATTAGAGCTTGGCCCACAGATAAGTATCTATGGAGATGGCACATATATTCTTGATCTCAATCAACAAGGCAAACTCGAAACAAAGGAACTTCAACAGTTACTGACTACGCTCGTTGATACATATGGCTTGCTCAATTTGAAACGCCATCAATTCGTTGACATACAAGACCAGAATGCCACATATCTGGAACTAGCCATCAACGGCCAACAAAGAGAACTGGTCTACGGTTCTTTTAGCAATCAGCAGGCGAGTCGCCAGGACCAGGATGAATATCAACGCCTTGAAAAGGCCCTGACGGCCATTACAGAGGCGCTCACAGGACCAACGCATGAGTATAACAGTACAAATTATGTTCTCCTTGCCCGTCAAATCTTTAGTACTGATATTTCCCCCGCTATTCCTCACTGGCCTCTAGCCGATTTTACACTTGCCCAGGTAGCCATCTATGAGTGTGGTGTCGTACCACCTGATGATAGCCGTAACGCTGAAACGGCATGTCTCAAGTACACCAGGCCGCGCAATAGTGTCTTACTCACCCCATTGCAATATCAAACCATCCGATCACATCTGGATAGACAAGGAGATTTTATTGAGGAGGGACGCTCTTATGCAGTTATCCTACGCCCGCTCCTGCCTGATGAATTACCGAAAAAGATGCTCGCTATGTTTGGCTGTGCGCAAGCGAGTTATAGCGGCGTACCGCTCCATGATGGTCCAGTTCCAGCGTCGAGGGGGTAGATTTTCAGCAGATAAAACACTCGAAAAAACTTTCACTCTAGCTTGCAATACTGGAAGAGAACCAAAGCGCATCGATTCTGGATTGCAACTTCCCAGGTATATGGTATATACTAAGGGGGACGCGCTCCCTTACCTGTGATAGAGCACTGAAACACTTAGTGCGTCAAACATTCTAGAGTAGGTGCGGAACGACCGACGGGAGGAAGCATGAAGAGGATCTTGCCGATCTGACCACCACTTAATTTCAGTACATCCCCATATGGTTTAGCCATGAAAGGAAACATGACCAGAGAATTCAACAAGCAACGGCGAGATGACTCGCGTCCGTCATTTCGCGACAAGTCTTCAGGGAGAGATGGAGAAGAGCGATCTCCACGTCCCGCTCGCCCCCGCCTCAGTCGCGAAACGGTAGATCGTGCCTGGGAATCTGGAGCACAACATCATCACGCGGATTATCGTCCACGTAGTAGTCAAGAGCAGTCACCACGCTGGCGCAATAACCAGCAGTCTGAGCATTCCTCCTCGCATCAAGGTCCTGCCGGCAACAGGCCCTATGGCAATCGTCAAGATAATCGCTGGAACAACTCTCAGAGAAATGAGTCCCAAGGCTACCAGGGTCCCCGCTCTCGATCTTTTGATACAGACCGACGCAATACTGGAAATCAGGGTTTCCGCGACAACCCGCAATCGCAAGGTCGAAACTTCCGCGACAACCCGCAATCGCAAGGCCGAAACTTCCGCGACAACCCGCAATCGCAAGGTCGAAACTTCCGCGACAACCCGCAATCGCAAGGTCGAAACTTCCGCGACAACCCACAACCGCAAGGTCGAAGTTTCCGCGACCGCGACAATGCACATCCAGGAGGTCGTGACTTGCGAAACCCATCATCTGATCGGGGAGCCTCCCAATATCGTGACCGAAATCAGGACCGTAGCGATCGTCGTGATTTTGATCGCAGTACAAGCTATTCACGCGACAATGATCGAGGTGGAAGATCATTACGCAGCGACCAACGCTCAGGGTCAGAGACTTATCATTCACGTTTGCAAGGTCAAGATCGCCCCTCAGCGCATCGCTACAACGAGAATTGGGAGCCGGAGAGGTCCCCACATCGTTCACATCGCGAAGAGCATTTTGAAGGTGATTACGAGCGTTTCGATCATGCCGATGCATCTCGTCGGTCAGCCCGCCCGGTAAACAAGCCTGGAGTCCGTACTCGTGATAATGAGCCTGAAGAGCGTCATGTTACGCGCTTAACCGACGGACGCGTTCTCAAAGGACCTCGTCCTGTACAGCGCCGCAATGCGCAATTCTGGACGGACATAACAGAGGATACCAAAGACCTGATCACAAATGTTCATGTGCCTGAAGTTGTGGCTGTACAGCTTACAACGGAAGATACGGAGCAGCAGAGAGATAGCGATGTGGGTGATAAAGAGAGTGGGGAGCAGATAGAGAGAGAGGTTCTATCAGAAGAAGAAAAAGTGCCCCTCCTCTGGTTAAACCTAAAAGACGTGCTTCCACTCGTAACCAGCAGGCTGATACGACTCGTTCTACTGGTCCTAAACCATCACAGCGCGGTTTCAAATGGCCTACGCCATAGGCACTTTGTAACAAAGTTCTCATGTGTCCAGTTGTATAACTGGACACATTTTATGCAAGCAACTACTCATGCGGAGCTAATAGGGGAATGAGGAGCCAGATCTCCTCTTTCCCCTGTTTCGGAAATCGGTCCTATTTTGTTGAGACATCACAGAACCTCTAAAGTTTACCGGAGTAATCAGGATGTTTTACCCCAGTTATCTCAATCTATACGAAACAGGAGAATTAGCAGAACGTGCCTCTGCTGCATGGGAAATCCTACGCAGTTGTACGATCTGCCCGCAGAATTGCCGATGTGACCGCACAGCTGGCAAAACGGGGGTTTGCCACTCCGGTACAGAGGCAATCGTTGCATCGTGGAACGTACATCGGCGTGAAGAGCCGCCGATTAGCGGCACGCGGGGCGCAGGTACAATCTTTTTGGATACTGCCAGGCACGCTGTACTTACTGCCAAAATTTTTCACTCAGTCAGGGAGGATTAGGGCATCGTGTTGGGCCAGAACGTTTGGCTGATATGATGCTCTACCTGCAAAAAAAGCGCTGTCACAACCTGGATCTAGTTACGCCTACTCACTTTGTGCCACAAATTCTGGCGGCTCTCGTTGTAGCATGTGGGAAAGGGCTGACCTTGCCCATCGTTTATAACTGTGCAGGATATGAGAATATGGCAACATTAGAACTCCTGGATGGTGTCGTAGATATCTATCTCCCTGATGCCAAGTACTCTGACAACAAAAATGCATTGCGCACTTCTAAGATGCCAAAATACGTGGATCATAATTATTTGACATTACGTGAGATGTATCGTCAGGTTGGTCCTCTCCAGCTCGATGATGAGGGTATTGCCCGTCGAGGTATCCTGATCCGTCACCTTGTCATGCCGGAAGATATCTCTGGGACACGAGGGGTGCTACGTTGGATCGCTGAAGAGCTAGGCCCCAATACCCCGATTAGTCTGATGGATCAATATTTCCCGGCCTGGAAAGCGGTGAACGATCCTGTATTAAACCGGCGTTTGAGCTGGTCAGAGTATCGCACAGCCCTGGAAGCACTTGATGAATTTAATTTCACAGCAGGGTATGTTCAGGAGGACCTGGTAGAGATCGATATTACATCCGAGGTATGAAAATTATAGTTGCTGAAAATTCACGTGTGGGAGGATAGACAGAGTTTCTCTCTTTAGCTAATGGACATGACGCGGTATAATTTATTTAAGATAGACTTTAGTCACAACCGAGAAAAGGTGCGTGTATCTCACATACACAGTTTTTCTTTACTACGTGCCAGATAATGCCTGGCCACATGCCAGATAATTGAGAAATGGAGAGTCCTAGATGAACACAGCTGCCCCATTGAGCCGACTCTTTGCCGGTATCCAAACTGATCTTGATCAAGTGGATATAACCTTCCAGGAGCGAGCAACCTCGGGACTCAACATCCTAAACTCAGCTTCGATGCACGCGCTTGCATCACCAGGGAAACGTCTCAGAACGGCAATTACACTGCTCGCCGGAAAGCTAAATACCTATCGTTTTGAGAAGCTTCTTCCTCTCAGTGTTGCATTTGAGATGGTTCATCTCGCAACGCTTATTCATGATGATATTGTGGATGAAGCAAAAACCCGCCGTGGTAGCCCCACCATCAATGCTTTATGGGGAGACAAGATCGCTATCTTACTTGGTGACTACTACTTTGCCAAGACAGCAGGTTTGATTGCCGACATTAATGATAATCGTGTTGATCGACTCTTCTCAGACACAGTCGCAATGGTCTGCGAAGGGACCATCATGGAGATGATGACAGCGGGCCGTCTTGATCTTAGTATCGAGACATACTATGAGAAAATTGAGCATAAGACAGCATGTCTTATTGCAGCTTGTTGCAAGGGCGGCGCTATCGTGAGTCAGGCATCTGATGAAGAGATCGATTTACTTCATAGCTATGGGATGAACCTTGGTATTGCATTTCAGATCATCGATGACATATTGGACTACACTGAAGACCAATCGACAATCGGAAAACCTGTGGGAAATGACCTGCGTCAAGGAATGGTCACACTCCCACTGATCTATGCCTTACAGGAACAGCCACACAATGGTCATGACCAGCGGGTACAACCCTTACTTAATGGAGCCTCCCACAAAGAGGAGGATATACGCGCCGTTGTCGATTGGGTTGCTCAAGGCTATGGCGTGGGACAGGCACATAGAGATGCCTACACCTACGGTGACAAGGCCCGTGATGCTCTCTATCACTTCCCACCTTCACAAGATCGTGACGTGTTAGATGAGCTGATCGATTTTGTGCTCTCACGTCGGCACTAGGGAGAGCGTGATATTGCACGCTCTCTCGCATTTGCATCACGATAGAGGATTATTTTTATGAGTTTAAAGGTATCTTTAGAAGAGAAATTCCGTGAAACAGGCGGCAAGCGTCCCTATGTACAGCGACTCTTTGGCCGCATTGCACACATCTATGATCTGACGAATCACTTGATGAGTTTTGGCCTCGACAGCTATTGGCGTCAACGGACAGCCCGCTATCTGGCTCTGGGTACAGGGGAAATTGGCCTCGATCTGGGTACAGGCACCGGAGACCTCTCCCATCGCTGTTATTCGCCGTTCTGGTCCAGGTACGCGCATGATCGGTATGGATATTACACCTGAGATGCTTGAGCAAGGTCACAAAAAATTGGCGCGACTGGGCCTACAAGAGAACATTGAGTTGCGGATGGGAGATGCTGAGCATATTGATCTTCCAGATAATAGTGTGGATGGTTGCTGTTCGGCTTTTACAGCACGAAATCTGACTGATCTCAAACAAGGCTTCAGGGAGATGTTGCGAGTCGTACGACCTGGGGGGCGAGTCGTCTGCCTTGAAATCAGTCATCCTCCAGGCAAGATTTTTGGTACCTTGTTTCACTTTTACTTCTACAAGCTCGCCCCACTTTTCGGTACCATCATCGGGAAAGCATTTGAAGAATATAACTATCTCCCTCACTCTCTTACCCACTTTCCCAACGCAGCCAAATTGCAAGAAATCATGGAGGAGGTAGGTTGGAGCGATGTACACTTTTATCGCCTCAGTGGTGGAATCGTGGCAATTCATGTAGGGACAAAATCTGTCGGTAAAAATGGGATAAAGGTGGAAGTCACAGAAAGATCCCTCACTAGCTTCCACCGAAATAGTGTAGCTTACCTCAAACTAAGAACCAGCACGGCTACCAGGAATAAGCAAACCAGAATAGCAACCAACCAGAGCGCATAGAGGAATTTATTATGATACCCCTTGGTCGCTGGTAAATCTTTTAAGTATGACAGAGGCTTTTATATTGCTGCTCTTGATCAACACTGTAGGAGAACTCGCTGGACAGCTTTTGTACAGTACGTTCAGGCACCTTCTGTCCAAGTGATGGAAAAACCTGAGCGACGCCAGAACTATCAAGAGATTGTTTATCTCTCAGTGCAAGGCCACCAGTCATAGAATGTAGCATCAGCAGATCTTGACGAAGGGTCGCTGGATTCTGGTAACGTTGAGATGCAAGAGGTTGCAGACCCCGAAGCAAGATTGTATCCAGTTGCTTAGAAACAGTGGGATTCAGTTGTCGTGCTGATGGAATAGTATCCCTACCCTGAAGCGTAGTTGGAATGCTTCCTGTTACTACATGATATGCAGTCGCTATTAAGGCATATAGGTCGGAACGAACATCTATCATGCCTTGTGTGAATTCAGGGGCAGTATATGGTGATAAGCGTGAACGGTCAATTCCTATAATAAATTGTGTTGTGCCACCAGTCAGGAGAAGAGAGAAATTTGTTAGGAGATATGGTGAATTGAGTACCCTACAAAGATGTGTTCAGGACAAATCAGACCATGCACCGAAGGCGGCGATTGCTGAGACAATAGCTCTAGCACATCGGTCATTTGTATGCAGCATTCGATAACCTCTTGCTCCGGAAGCGCATGCCCTGTACGATGCATACGAGCCAGCAACGATTCCCCTTCGACATGTTCAAAGACAAAGAAGTTGCGCTCCCTGTCACTAAAGGCATCCCGTAAAATTGGAATAGAGGGATGCCGACTAAGAGAGGTCAACGCTATCGTAGTCGTACGTAGTGTGGATTGTATCACCATTGATTCGCTTTGGGGTGTTACCAGTTCACTTATCATCACCTGTGTCCCTGCGCGCTGGGCGTCTTGTGCGATCCATGTAGCTTCATAGGCCCCGAACAACCATTCCTGACGGCTCACCAGTTCGCGTAAGCGATAACGACCGTCCCGCAATGGTGTGCCAGGCCTCAGTGAACGAATAGAACCAGCAAGCGTACTACTTGCACTATGATCAAGATATTGGGGAGAAGCAAGTAGTGATAACAAGGACTGGGGTTTCGTTATCTGGGAATTTTCATCTTTCTGAGAATCCGGGACTAAACGATTTGAATGGAGTGGATGTGGAGAATACAGGTTGCCAGATGCTAATGAATCTAAAGAGTGTACTCCAGAAGATGATCTTATAGGACGAGGAGGCAAATATTTTAGTGAAGAGTTGTCAGTATTCGGCACTCTTGCTTCGGGCTTGCCGTGAATGCCACTTCCTTGTGGTAGAGTATTCAGGAGAGGGTTATCGGTTCCCCGTTCAGAGGATACTGCACCAGACCATGACAACGGCCCCTGAGGCGATGTATTAATATGCTCTCTTGACCTTAAATGGTCAGGTAAGCGTACCAGGAGACCGCACTGTGAACAAGGACTTTTACTGACATCCCAGTTGTTACCACAACGTGGACACTTCATAAGCGGATCCCCTCTCTGTTCAGGCAAACAGGGCCTACCAAGCTACCAGTCCGTCATTGAATAGAATAGCTTGGAGGAGTACCATCATGCGAAAATTATAGTAGACGTATTACACAGTGTCAATCTCCTTCCCATGTAGACTAGTCCAATAATCCCATGACGGATGATCTACTGCACATTCAGCGTTTCCGACCAATTGGGACTAACCCCGCTAAGAAACCTTCAAGAGTTTTTGCCAGGTCATAGAGTTGTGTGGCTTCCACTACGGATACCTCGTGACCAGCGTGGGCTACTTGATAGAGAAGCTGTACCGCGGGATGTTTGGTTGGAGCGCCAGTCTCTGGACCTGCTGAACCAAGAAGCGAGGCACGCATCGCATCTACACTGGCATTGACCTGCTCCAGGTGAGAGATATCAATAAAACTTCCAGATTGGGCAACGTTCTTTCCCTGCTTCCCAGAGGCACGATTGGCTTCCCACTGTCGCCTTGTCTGTTTACCAGCAGAGCAATAACAAAATTCAGGATTGGCAGAGTCAGAGTTTTGCAGACCTGTATCATCACAAATTAAGCAGATAGGCATAAATGCTCTCCTCTCCATATAGAGTTGTCGTTGTGTCAATAACACTATATCATACGAAGAGCGTAAAATGTGAGCAATTGCTAAGGCAGGGAGCGAGCAACACAACAAAGCTTGACGCCACTAGAGATTTTCTGCCATAATACTATAAATGAATATACAGGGCATGTTCTCCTCCGTTATCGCAGCCCTAAATAAGAGGCATCAACCATGCAAGATACGCCAATGCGCGATAATACAGCAAAACGTGACTACCATGCGGGTTTTGCACGAGTTATGTGGTTCGCTGAGCAAGCCAAACTGCGTGGCTGGAAATTTAGCGACCGGCAATTAGTACACGAAATTATGCAACGCGAACGAGCAGCACAAATCCGAGAAAAAAGCTCACTGCCCATCATCGGACCTGCAGTACGCTCCGCCGCCTGGAATTGTGGTCAGGCCGATGCGCTCCGCACACTACTTCGTATACAACGCAAACGCCAATAATTGAGAGGCTTGCCAGGGTCCTACCGGACTCAACAAAGATAGAAGAATCCAACAGACGACATAGTTTACGTGTTCTTGCTATGTTGCTGTGCTGGAATCTGGTCCTTGTTAGAGCAAGGAAGCTCAGGCACATACAATCAAGAATATTCTTCATCTGTGTCCAATTTGTAAAGAACAAGGACGTGTATGACAATTGTAACATCATCAACTTACGTGGGGCCACAACCAGGATCAGTAGAGCAGATACACGCCATCATCACCGAGTTGCGTCGCCTCTATCCAGAAGCCCGATGCTCACTTAACTACTCTAACCCGTTAGAACTACTGATTGCGACACAGCTTTCTGCACAATGTACTGATGAGCGTGTTAATAGAGTTACCGGGCACCTCTTCCAGAAGTATCGCAATGTAGAAGATTTTGCAACAGCCAGCCAGGAAGAGCTTGAACAGGATATTCGGTCAACGGGATTTTACCGTAACAAGGCAAAGAATATTCGGGCTGCCTGTCAGCGAATCATTACAGAGTATGGCGGCGAGGTTCCACACACAATGCAGGATTTGCTGAGCCTGATGGGAGTGGCACGCAAGACAGCCAATGTGGTTTTAGGTAATGCGTTTGGCGTCGTTGTGGGCTTTGTCGTTGATACGCATATAGGACGCCTCTCACGACGTTTAGGCTGGACCACCAATGAAGATCCGGTGAAGGTCGAGCAAGATCTTATGCGTATTATTCCTGAAAAAGATTGGCTCGACCTCGCACACCTGCTCATCTTCCATGGGCGTGCCATCTGTGATGCGCGAAAACCATTATGTGAGCAGTGCACGTTAGCATCTCTCTGTCCATCCGCATTAAATCGTTAAATTTCATACGCGCACTGACAATGCCCCAGGCAAAATCTCGGCATCAAAATGGCTTACACTGGTTGTTTCGCCATCCATCTGAATATTTACAGTTTGCCGGCTTTCGATAGAGACAGCTTTTGCACGATAAAAGGTCACTTCTGGCAAGCCAGCATGTGCGCCTTTTTGTACTATGGGTAATAACCGTAGAGCGTGCAACAACGGTGTATAATCTATGGTACAGACATCAAACAGGCCATCAGCATGATCTGCGTCAGGATTGATGTGGAAGCCAGCACCGTAGGTGGGTCCATTCGTGATGGCTATTAAAACGTAGCGCTTTTCGGTTTGATATTTACTATGGTCCAGCTTTAGCTTTAACCAGGGGCAGCGGTGATAGCCAAACAAGAGTTGCCGCACGGTTGTAGTATAGTAGAGCCGTTCGCCACTCATCAATGGAAATTTTTTCATCTTGCTAGCAGCTACGGCAATATCAGCATCCAGCCCAACACTCAACGCATTGAGAAAGAACTTCCCATTGACAGTACCCGCATCTACATTGATTGGCTGTCCATGAAAGGCTCGTTCAATAGCCGCAGCAGGATCACGTGGTAGCTTGAGGGTTCGCCATGCATAGTCATTGCCCGAACCAGCAGCAACAATCCCCATGGGGATACGCCTCCCACTAGCAAGGATACCATTCACGACTTCGTGAACAGAACCATCACCACCCACAATGATGACGGCCTGTCCTGCTTTAGCAGCGGCCATGGCATATTCACAGGCTTCGCCTGGCCGGCTTGTTTCCCTATAGTCGGCTCGTTCTTGCTCTACCCGACTACGAATCAATGAACGATAGAGTTTCATGTTGCCACGATTAGCAGCGGGGTTAAGGATGACGAGAGGATTATCGAAGGACTCCGATGTCTCCATAATTGCTCCTTTGCAGAACGAACTGATTTGCAGATTGTACCATTTTCTCAGCATCTCTACAATTAGCTTGGTGAAATTTGTGGCACTGTGTCTTTTGGGGAGTCGTGTACGTTTCCCAAAGGGAGTGTTTTTCTATGGCAAAACCGGGAGCCAACAGAATAGAGGAGGACACATGTCTACATGGATCATCTATGGTTTAGTTATAGTATTTTTCCTGGTGCTGCCCATCATAGTGCTCATTGCTACGAGAGAACCCAGGAGGGATACCCAACCATCACAGGGTCACGCATCTTTGACTTACATAGATAAGATATCATATATTATCATTGTGGCGATTTTTGCATTGATGATTGCTCTGACGTTACTCATACATCGAGAGCACTCATAATCAAATGGACTCAGGTGGTCTGTTCTTTCTCATCGATCCGTTCAATGGCAACACCACCATGAACCAGTAGTAAAGCTCCTGGCACTACATCTTCTACCAAAGTGATGTCAACTTCTTCTACATTATCGCGTACTGCAGCCAGCGCCACTCCTGTGGCTTGATCAACACGTACAACTCTGACAGGCAAGGTAGCATCGGAGCAGGTGATACAAGGCTCTTCAATTCCATAGTCGTTGCCATGCGTATCAGCTCCCCAAAGCAAACATACTTGAGTTCCATGTTCTCTATGCATACAATTGTTCATATTGGTACTCCTTCACGATCTCTACAAATAATCCTGGAATGCTCATCTGCCTTCCCATCAAAATAACACCAAAACATAAGTACATATTACAGCTTGCGACAAAAATAAATCGCCATTTTTGGTAACAAACTCATCACTTTTACATCACAGAGGCATCACGGCATAACCCACCCTTCACAGAAAAGCAGCAAAGAAGCCCGGATATTCGTGTGGGAAAGGAATGGCTACACCGCACCACTTAGAGACTCTTAATCTCAATATTGCGGAAAGCCACGCGTCCAGTGTGGGTTTGTAACCCGATGAAGCGAGGAAAACCTGGCATGCTGGGCAACCCCCGATCAGGATGTTGACGATCCGAACCAATGACGAAAGTAAAACGAGTAATTTGCACTCCATTGAGGAACACTGTGTATGTCTGATCCTGCACATGTATCTCAAATATATTCCATTGCCCAAGAGGCCGCACTGGCAATTTATCCGGGTTTTTAGGTCCAGCCAGATTAAAAATAGCCCCAGTTTTATGGATCGCAGCCCCATCCGGTTCACCTCTCTGGTCAATCTGTACCTCAAAACCGTAGTCAACTCCCACAAAAGCTGTGTTATTGTACCCTCTGCTATCAGGGCGTGGGAAACGAATAAATACTCCCGAATTGTCATCTTCCCGCGAAGCCATCCATTCTAACTTGAGAATGAAATTGGCGGGTGTCGGTTCCATGCACCAATAGAGTCCGAGATCAGTGCCAGGAATGGCCTCAAGTGCGCCATTGACGACAATAAAGTGTCCTGGATCATCTCTTCCAGGCTGATTCTTGATGGTGGACATCCGCCACTCTCTGGTAGATACGCCATCAAAGAGCAGCTTATATCCAGGATCGGGAGTAGGAGGGACAATGGTCGAAGGTATTCCAGTCGCCCTTTGAGACGGTATCGCCGTTGGAGGCTGGTTGGCACTGTTACAGGCAGGCAAGGCAAAAGAAAGAAGCATTATGCCACACATCATGCCTGCCGGCAGCAGGCTCCTATTCGCAAAGTGCCCACCATGCCTTTGCCAGGCTCGCGAGGCGAGATTGATATATTTACAAGCAGCAATGAAGAGGGCGAGATATAAAAAAGATCCAATAATCTCTATAATACGCATTTGTCTATTTCCAGCTTTCTGGTTCCACTCACACAATCGGCCGACACGAAAATGCGATTGACACAATGACCCCTTCTGGTTACAATGACAATATGAGAAACAAACGGGGCCACAATTCCATATATAGCTGTCCAGTCTCATTACCATTGACATCCTCGACAGCAAACATTGGACAGTATATCCACCATAACACTCCAGAGAAGAAAAAACAAGGCGGTACTCCTTCTTGGGTGCCCGTCATAGGAAACCACCTTATTTCGTTTCTACCATTCACCAGCAGGGTCTGGGAAAGGAATGAGTAGCAATTTGGGACAGACGCTGAGTGACCAGGAGATGGAGATTATTAGATCTACCCGTATTGGCATTATAGGTGGTGGTCAATTGGGCTTGATGATCAGTGAAGCCGCACAGCAAATGGGCTTTGCTGGTGTAACTGTCCTTGATCCAACGCCTCGTTGTCCTGCATCATCTGTGGCAGAGCAAATCGTTGGAACACTAAAACAGCCGATAGCAATTCGTCAGCTAGCTGAACGTGCCACTATTCTTACCTACGAGATCGAGCATATCAACACCGATGTGTTGAAAGAATTGCAAGCCGAAGGCACAAAAATATATCCTTCTCCTGATTCATTAGCCCTCATTCAAAATAAATATCAACAAAAAGAATTCTTAGCACAGCACGGTATTCCTGTTGCTCCCTTTCTGTCTATTGCCTCTGTGGCAGACATTGAGCAAGCTGCTAGTCTGTGGGGATATCCACTTGTCTTGAAGGCAAAAAAGGATGCCTATGATGGCCGTGGTAATGCACGCATCAACAATGCGCAAGACATTGAGTTCGCGCTGACGAAGCTGGGTGATCGTGAACTGTATGTAGAAAAGTGTCTGGATCTGGATAAAGAGCTTGGTTTAATGATCGCCCGTAACGAGCGGGGAGAGATTGCAACATATCCGGTAGTGGAGATGATTCATGAACGGGACATTTGCCAGGCGGTGCTGGCACCAGCTCCTATTGCCTCCTCACTACAAAATGAGGCACAGGATATAGCTCGTCAAACTGTTGGCTACCTGAAGGGTGCAGGCATCTTTGGGATTGAACTGTTTCTCGATACAGCGGGCAAAATATGGCTCAATGAAATTGCTCCCCGACCTCATAATCTTGGACATTACACTATCGAAGCCTGTCAGACGTCACAATTTACCCAACATTTGCGTGCTATTACCAACCTCCCACTAACATCAACGGAGATGCTTTATCCCGCATCTGCAATGATTAATATTCTTGGAACACGCAATGGGCCTGCAACTCCCCAGTGGAGAGCCAATTACAACAGAGAAAATCTGTTTGTCCATCTTTATGGAAAGCATGAGACAAAGTTTGATCGCAAAATGGGCCATATTACGGTCGTAGGAGAAAACCTTGCCCAGGTCTACCAGCAAGCAAAGGAGGCGAGAGCAGCGCTCTCGATTTAACCTGAACATATGTCAAACGACGAGAATGTAGTACGCACAATATTAAGCCAGGAGCATGGAGTGCTTGTTTCCCCTGAAGGAGTCGGTGCAGCGGCAAAAGGTCTTCCTCAAGTCTTAGTGACGATGGGCAGTGACTCTGACTTGCCCCTGATGATGAAAACCGTGAATACGCTCAGATATGAGTTTGGTATTGTTTGCTTGGTTCAGATCAATTCGGTACACCGGGACTTACGCACAGTTGTCCAGCATATAGAAAACCTCCCTTCATCCGTCCAGGTTGTGATTGCCTGTGCAGGAGGTGCCGCACATCTCCCCGGTAATATCGCTGATTTACGTGCTGACCTGCCTGTTATTGGCGTACCACGCGATCTGGGAGCGCTCAAAGGAATAGATGCACTGCTCTCAATGGTTCAAATGCCAGAGGGCGCACCTGTTGCGGTGATGGCAATTGGTGAAGCCGGTGCCGTAAATGCTGCTATTCATGCGGCCAAAGAGCTAGCCATTGCTGATCCCACCATTAAAGATCGCTTGCTGGCATATGCTGAGAAACGCAAAGGAAAAGTACAAGGACAAAATCAGACATTGGCTGCAAAGATTGCGGGTATGTAATTGACAAATCTGTGATTGTTTCGAGTGCTGGCCTGCTGCCACATTAAGATATAATATATCGAAAGAGATCTACCCATGTCTTTCCAAGAAGAAAAACCTCCTCTCTTGATTACTTCATCCCCATCAGAGGCTCTTCTTCTACGGACAAAGCAGGCTCGGCGTGGACTCCTCATCTATTTCCTGCTGCTCATTCCTTTCTCCGCACTTTTTGAGGGACTGATACTTGCGACTCAGAGTATCTTCATTGTGCTTTTTCTGATGTGGACGCCCGCATTGGCCTCGCTTGCAACACGTCTTTTTCTCGGTGAAGGCTTCGAAGATGTCTCTTTTCGTGCGGGAGGACGAAGAACACTTCAAGGTATCGTTCTTGCCATTCTTGTCCCTTTGGGAGTTTGTGTCGTTGCCTATGGGAGTGCATGGCTCACGCGCCTGACGCCTTTTCAGTCATTTCATGCCTCAGATAGTCTGACCGCATTCTTTTCCTTTGCTGGAAAGCCATCGTTTTCTCTCATGGCGGGACTAACATTTCTTTATCTGACCCCTATAGAACTGATGACAGCCACCGGTGAGGAAATTGGGTGGCGGGGCTATATGCTTACTCGCTTGATCGACGCTCAAGTCCCAAGACCAGTCCTCGTCAGCGGTCTGATCTGGTCACTTTGGCACTGGCCTCTCATTCTTTTGAGTCCTCCAGTGGCAGGAATGCCACAGGTAGTGACGGCAAGTATCTTCCTTATCACGATTACTTCTTTAGGATGCATTAGTGCACGTCTCCGACTGGAAACAGGAAGCATATGGCCGTCCGTTTTCTTGCATGCCGCCTGGAACGCATTTGTTGTCGAGATCTTCGATTCTTTGACTCGGGGAACCGATACCTCGCTTTGGACTGGCGAAGCAGGGATTCTCGTCGCGTTCACGATGGTCGTCGTTGCATTCATTCTTTCCCGAGTGTCTGGAGAATGATGCGAACACCCCTTTCATATGAATTAACGCTCCATCCCAATCGTGATCGAAGAGTTTTTCCCACTAAACTCATCTTGGCACACGTTTGTGCCCCTTGAGCCATGTATTGACATCATCCCCGTGGCTCAAGCCAGGAGTCTTACGCGCTGGTGCCGGACGGATAACGTTTGTATTTAACGCTTGTGTGTAAAGGTCGTTTTGATCCACTAGAGGGAGGGGCTTGTTTAAACCATTTTACACACGGCCTCTTATCTGGATGGAATCCGTAAGAAAAGTGATCAAAGGAACAGTTTATATGATGAAAACTATTATTCGGCTACGCAATGTTGGTGTGTCTCTTCTCTTAATAGTTGTTCTGTTTGCGTTCGTTGGCGCGGGAACGGTACAGGCATCGCCGACATCAGCGCCCGCCTACCACACAAAATCGTGGAAGATTGTTTCCAGTCCCAATACTTCAGCAACCTACAATGTGCTCAATAGTGTCGCCGCATTCTCGACTCACGATGCCTGGGCCGTTGGGCAGGCGCAATACTGCCCCTCACCACTTGACCCGCTTGTTGAGCACTGGAATGGCATGGCCTGGAGCGTTGTTTCGAGTCCAAATCCGACGACGAACAGTTTCCTGAGCGGGGCTGGCGAGGGTTCCAGGTAGCGGCACTCTCTGGGCTGTGGGAGGCTATTATAACAGTCAGTATGACGAACTGACCCTGACCGAGCGATATAGCTAGGCAAGGGAGGCTGTACGAGGGTTATATATAGCGAAACAAACGGTTGACTTTTGGGAACATTTGTGCTATTTTCTCTGCATGAGAGAACGTCGCTCTGCGAAGAAAATGGGTGAATGTGGATGAAAAGATGCTGGTGAAACGCGGCTACAAAGCAGAACTGGACCTGAATAACGAGCAGATCACGCTTGCACGCAAGCATTGTGGTGCAACCCGGTGGGCATACAATTATGGATTACGCCGCAAGATCGAAGCGTACAAGCAGGGACAGAAGACACCGTATGCCGCTGATCTGCATCGTGAGATCAATGCCCTCAAACACACCGAAATCCCCTGGGCCTACGAGGTCTCCAAGTGTGCCTTTCAGGAAGGATTACGAGACCTGGACGATGCCTTCAAGCATTTCTTTCGCAAGTGCACGCTCAAAAAAGAAGGCAAGTGGAAAGGAAAATGCGGTTTTCCCAGGTTCAAGAGCAAGAAAAAGGCCATTGGCGGTGCTCGTTTCACTGGCTCCATCCATGTGTCTCCCGATGCGGTTCGGTTGCCACGCATGGGAGTACTCAAGCTCAAAGAGCACGACTATCTGCCAGGGAATGTCAAGATTGGCAGTGCCACGATTTCAGAGAAAGCTGGCAGGTGGTACGTCTCTCTCTGTGTCCATGAGGAGCAAGCAGAACCGGCGCGGGCGAGCGGTGAGGTGATGGGGGTGGATTTAGGGATAAAAACCCTTGCCACCTGCTCAGACGGGCGCACCTTTGCCAATCCGAAAGCGTTACGGAAGAAACTCAACGCACTCAAGAGAGCATCACGACGGCATTCCCGTAAGAAAAAAGGATCAAAGAACCGACACAAAGCAAAACAGCGATTAGCCAGGATGCATGCACGTATTGCCACGGTTCGTCAAGACGCACTGCACAAAGCAACCAGCTCCATTGTGGCGAAAACCAAGCCTGATCAGGAGCGACCTCGTGTGATCGTGCTGGAAGATTTGAACGTGTCAGGCATGCTCAAGAACCGCAAGCTGTCCAGGGCAATAGCCGATGTGGGTCTGTACGAGTTCAAGCGCCAAATCCTCTATAAAGCGGCATGTGCGGGCGTGGAGGTCAAACTGGCTTCACGCTGGGAACCGTCATCAAAAACCTGTCATGCCTGTGGATGGGTGAAAGAGGATTTGACACTTGCTCATCGCATCTTTGTTTGTGAAGAGTGTGGCCTTGTCTGTGAGAGAGATTTCAATGCCGCAAGAAATCTAGCGGCATTGGCATAAGCAATGGAGTACCGCGAGTTACGCGGGAATTGACGCCTGTGGAGATCATGTCAGACCTGGAACTCCAGGCAGTGGTCAACGAAGCAGGAACCGAACACTGGATATGGTCTGTCCATATTTGGGTAAGTTTCGGGTAACGGGTTTCCTTGTTCCTGGCTTGGCGGCAGATTTTGTCGTCTTAACAAGGCTACACCTTTTTATGTGGCCTCTACACGATTTTTAAAATCTCCCCGTTGAAGCGTTGTCACCACTTGTCATAATTGAAGAGATATTCTATAATAGATATACCATAATGGGAGGGGTCAACAGTGGAGCGAGAGGAGACTAAATAGTGAGTGTCGATGTATCCAAAGACTTTTTTATCAGTTATACCCATACTGACCAGAAATGGGCCGAGTGGATTGGCTGGCAATTGGAGAAGGCAGGCTATACAACGATCCTTCAGGCATGGGATTTCCATGCTGGTGGCAATTTCGTGCTCAATATGGATACCGCTACCAAACAAGCCAGACGAACCATCGCCGTGCTATCCCCAGACTACTTCGCCTCCCATTTCACACCCTCCGAGTGGGCAGTTGCCTTCCGACGTGATCCTAAGGGAGAGCAAGGCTTCCTCGTGCCAGTGCGTGTGCACCCCTGTGATGTCGAGGGACTATTAGGACAAATAGTATATATCGATCTCGTTGGCCTGGACGAACAAACAGCTCAGGATACGTTACTTGCCAGAGTGAAGCAAGAACGGCACAAACCCACAAGCGCACCAGCTTTTCCATCCGTTCCATCCGTACTCCTTGAACGTCCCTCTTTCCCCGGTGCTCTGCCGCTCATCTGGAACATTCCTTATCCGCGCAATCCCTATTTCACGGGCCGTGAGGAACTACTTTCTCGACTGGCGGAGGCACTGCGAGCTGGACAAACGACGGCCTTATCACAACCTCAGGCGGTTAGTGGCCTGGGTGGGATTGGCAAAACACAGATTGCGCTTGAGTATGCTTATCGCCACCACCTGGACTATCAGGCCGTGCTGTGGACTCGTGCTGATACGCAAGACGCCCTCACTTCCGGATTTGTTGCCTTTGCGGACCTGCTGGACCTTCCTCAAAAAGATGAGAACGATCAACGCAAGATTGTCCAGGCAGTCACAGTGTGGCTCAAAGCGCATAATCGCTGGTTGCTGATTCTCGATAATGCGGATGATTTGACACTTGTAAAGGACTTTCTTCCCTCAGATGGAGGAGGGCATACACTGTTAACGACTCGTGCCTCAAGCATGGGACGACTGGCAAGCCGCATCGAGGTGGATACACTGAGTCAAGAAGCTGGTGCTCTCTTCTTATTGCATCGTGCTGGGTTACTTGCTTCTGATATGGAGTTACAGCAGGCTGAGAATGGTGATCGTGCCACTGCCATTGAGATTACGCTAGAATTAGGTGGACTCCCATTGGCACTGGATCAGGCGGGGGCATACATCGAGGAAATGCAATGCAGCCTGCGCGATTACCTCCAACTCTATCGCGGACACCGGGCAGATCTGCTCAAGGAACGCGGGGGGCTGGTTAAGGATCATCCAGAACCTGTTGCCACGACTTGGTCCCTCTCTTTTAGCAAGATCGAGCAGCGCAATCCTGCTGCCACTGATCTATTGCGGCTGTGTGCCTTTTTGCATCCAGATGCCATTCCTGAAGAGATTATTACTAAGGGAGCAGAGCACCCTGGTTCCCAGTTGCAAACTGTAGCAGCAGATCCGTTAGCCTTCAATAAAGCTATTCAGGCATTGCTGTCCTATTCCCTCATCCGGCGCGATCCAGCGAAGCATCTACTTACGATCCATCGGTTGGTGCAGGCTGTACTCCAGGACAGACTGGGAGAGGCGGAAAGACATTTGTGGGCAGAATGGGTGGTGTTGGCGGTCAATGCGGCGTTTCCACAGGTGGAGGTGGACCATGGCACCTGGCCCCTCTGTGAGCGCCTACTACCACATGCTTTGCTGGCTATTCACTATATCAAGACGGAACAGATCATCAGCGAAGAAGCGGGGCATGTGCTCCATGAGACTGCGACCTATCTCAGGTATCGTGCTCGCTATGCGGAGGCGTTATCTCTCTACCTATGGGCGTTGCGCATCCGCGAACAAGCTCTGGGACCGGAACATTCTGATGTGGCTACTTCGCTCAACAATCTGGCGATCCTCTACTACGAGCAGGGGAGATATGTGGAGGCGGAACCGCTCTACCAACGTGCTCTGCGTATCCGAGAGCAGCAATTGGGGCAGGATCATTCCCTGGTGGCCTCCGTGCTCAACAATCTGGCACTCCTCTACTGCGAGCAGGGGAAACATGTGGAGGCGGAACCGCTCTACCAACGTGCTCTGCGTATCCGGGAGCAGCAGTTGGGGCAGGAGCATCCTAGAGTAGCTGATCTGTTTAACAACTTGGCGAACCTCTATTCTGACCAGGGCAAATATGCGGAGGCGGAACCGCTTTACCTGAGGGCACTGCATATCTGGGAAGAACAGTTGGGATTGGAGCATCCCCGAGTGGCCAATACGCTCAACAATTTAGCAACTCTCTATCATGAGCTAGGGAAGTACGTAGAGGCAGAACCACTTTACCTGAGGGCACTGCATATCTGGGAAGAACAAATGGGATCACAGCATCCTTTGATAGCCACTGCGTTTAACAACTTGGCGAACCTTTATTCTGACCAGGGCAAGTATGCGGAGGCGGAACTGTTTTATCAGAAGGCATTGCGCATTGATGAGCAGGAACTGAGGCCGGGGCATCCCGATACGGCAGAGGTCATGCACGATCTCGCAAGGCTTCGTGAAGCACAGGGCAACCACGAAGAGGCAAGGGTCTGGTATGCCCGCGCCCTGGCCGTTCGTGAGCAGGCGCTTGGACCCCATCATCCTAAAACAATAGAGACACGCAATCACCTCATTACTTTGTTGCGAGCCATGGGACAGTATGAGGATGCGGCCCAACTTGAGACAGTCCAGGCTGAGCAGGGGATGAGTAAAGAAGAGCAGGAGATGCATCCTGAGGAATAGAGTCCTCTCCTTCTCAGAAACAGGCGAGAAGCCACATTTTCATCTGCCTTATCCAGCGATATATTTCCTATAGTCAAGATGTGAAGCTGTATCTTGTGGATTCATGCCTTAAGTGGGCATACTCCCACAAGCATAAGGGGCACCCGCGAAACAGATACCCCTCACTCCTTACCCTACATCCCCAGCCTCGGCCTATACTGAATCGCCTCGGCTACATGGTTTGCCGCAATCGTCTCGCAACCGGCGAGGTCCGCGATGGTGCGGGCCAGTTTCAGGACACGGTGGAATGCCCGTGCTGATAGATGCAGTTGCTGCATGGCGGCCTTTAGCAGTTTCTCTGCTGGAGGTTCAACCTGGCAGAAGTCATGTATCTCAGAGGGTCCCATCTCCGCATTGCATGTCAGCTTTGTTCCGGTAAAGCGTTTTAATTGTCGTTCACGTGCCTCCTGCACGCGTGCACGCACCGTTGCAGAGCTTTCTACACTGCGCTTGTCTGCCAATTTCTCATAATCTACGCGGGGTACTTCGATGTGGATATCAATACGGTCGAGCAATGGGCCGCTGATGCGTTTCTGGTAGCGAGCAATCGCTGTCGCGGAACATGTACATTCTCTGACGGGATCTCCATAAAATCCGCAAGGGCAGGGATTCATAGCGGCTACCAGCATAAAGTTTGCAGGATAGGTAATGGTACCCTGTGCCCGCGAAATAGTTACCACCTTATCTTCAAGTGGCTGGCGTAACACCTCAAGGACGTTCTGACCAAATTCCGGCAATTCATCGAGAAAGAGGACACCCCGGTGAGCCAGACTAATTTCACCGGGACGTGGTATACGACCACCGCCAACTAATCCTGCATGACTGACCGTATGGTGCGGAGCACGGAATGGACGCTGTAAAACAAGTGGCACATCTGGGGCTAGCATACCGCTCACGCTATAAATCTTTGTGACATCCAGTGCTTCTTCAATCACCATACGCGGTAAAATAGACGGAGTCGCACGGGCTAGCAACGTCTTTCCCGATCCTGGTGATCCACTCATTAAAATATTATGTCCGCCGCTGGCAGCCACCTCTAAAGCACGCTTCACATGCTCCTGCCCACGCACAGCCGCCAGATCTTGACCATAGACCGCCTCCTTTGCGTGGTCAAGAATGGCCGGATCGCGTACATAAGGCTCAATCAGTTTTTCGCCATTGAGATGAGACACGAGTTGTCCAAGTGTCTCAACTGGATAAACCGTTATACCCTCTACTAGCGTTGCCTCCATGGCGTCTACAGCGGGTACAAAGACGGCTTTGACGTGTTTCTCACGTGCCAGTGCTACCATAGGCAGAATGCCATTTGTGTGCCGTACACTGCTATCCAGCGACAACTCGCCCAGAAAGAGTTGATCCTCAATCTTTTCAAGAGGATTGATCTGCCCAGATGCGAGCAAAATCCCTATTGCTATTGGAAGATCATATGCAGGCCCCTCTTTACGTAAGTCAGCAGGGGCAAGATTAACGGTGATGTGTTTAAAGGGGAATAGACATCCGCTATTTTTAATAGCCGCCCGTACACGCTCTTTTGCTTCATTTACGGCAGCATCAGGAAGACCAACGATCATAAACGCTGCAAGACCATTAGCAAGATCTACCTCAACTTCGACCAGAGCACCTTCTAAACCAATGATTGCGCAACTTCGTGCCATTGCCAACATAAACCACATGCCTCCTCATCAATATTCCTTAGGCATTATGCACGAATACAGAGAAAAATGCAAGATCATAACTATGGTGATTGGATTTTTACGCGTATCAAACCTGGTACAAACGCAGCAATAACCAGCGTTGCCACAATACAGGCAATGCCACCACTCACTACCGAGAATTGAGGAGTTGTGAAGCCTGCTACTAATCCCGACTCAAACTGTCCCAACATCGGACCACCAACCACAAACATAGCATTGACCGCACTGATACGCCCTCGAAACTCATCGGGAGTCGTAAGCTGTACGATTAACCCACGTAAAATCATGCTCACCATGTCTGCTGCCCCTGCTCCTGCCAACAATAATGCAGAGAGCCAGAGCGGACCAGATAAGAAGCCAAAGGCAACAATACACAATCCCCAGATGATAATCGCCAGCACAATACCTAAACCTTGTCGTGCAATATCACTAATACGTCCCGTCAACGGTGTCAGCACTACTGCGCCAATAGAGGTTGCAGCTAGCAAGATGCCGAGTCCCTGTGGGCCAACATGGAGGATATCATGGGCATAGAGAGGGAGTAGTGCTTTGGGAGAGCCGAAGAAAGTGGCGAAAAAGTCGAGTGAGAGGACCGCCAGGATAACTGGATGTGCTCGCAGAAAACGAATACCATCTGTTAATGCTCCTAAGCCTGCCTGTGCACGTCTTTCAATGGGTACACGCGGTACAATCATCAGCAGAAGCGATCCGATGACAACAAAATAGGAGAGCACATCTACCCAATATGTATTAGTGACACCCAGCCAGGCAATAGTAAAGCCACCCATCGTAGCGCCAATTACAAAAGTCATTTGCATCATCACCATTCCCAGTGAAACTGCGCCTGCCATTTGTTCACGTGGCACAAGTGTGGGGATCATTGCCTGACGTGTGGGAAACTCGAAGGCTGATACGCTTGCTGAGATGAGCACCACCATATAGATGATTAACATATTGATCACATGAAAGAAGGTACATAGAGCCAGTATTGTGGACATAGCTGTCATGGTTATTTCTATCACCAGCAACATTTTGCGCCGATCAAACACATCGGCAAGGACCCCGCCCACCAGTGAAAAGAGTAAGCGTGGTATCGCTTGCACCAGCCCGATAAGTCCGAGGGCTATAGCAGAATGAGTCAGGAGATAGACCTGCCAGGCGACAGCCACTATTTGCATTTGTGTTCCGGCAGCGGAGATCAGTTGTCCCCAGAATAACAATGCATAATTGCGATTGCGCAATACACTCCAATAGCCTGGGGTTCTGGCGATGGAGGGCGTTCCACTTGTCGTAGCAGTGGTTGGTTCAACAGAAGCGTTAGTGAGTGTATCCTTTTGTGGTTCGCTCTTCATCAATGATTCCTAACCTGTGGTTGTAGGGGCGCGGTTTACAAGCCCGTGACTGTTGTGCCGTTAATGCAAGAATGGGCTTGTAAACCGCGCCCCTACGCAAGAAAGATATCTATCCTGAGGGGGCGACGGCTCGTTATTTCTCTATTGGTGCGCCGATCAGGCTGCCCCACTCTGTCCAGGAGCCATCATAGTTACGTACCGTTGGGTAGCCCAGGAGATAGTTGAGAACAAACCAGGTATGGCTACTACGCTCACCAATACGGCAGTATGCTATAACTTCTTTATCAGGAGTAATGCCCTTGCCTCCGTACAATGCACGCAGCTCATCCGCCGATTTAAATGTTCCATCTTCGCGTACCGCCAGCCCCCAGGGGATACTGGCTGCGCCAGGAATATGCCCACCGCGCTGTGCTCCCTCTTGTGGGATATTCGCAGGCGCAAGCAGTTCTCCACTATACTCGCCGGGAGAACGTACATCTACCAGAGCGAAGTTGCTGCGTCCTAACGAAGCCAGAACCTGGTCGCGAAGCGCACGTATTTCGGCGCGTGGCTCCTGGGCCTTGTAGCTCGTTCGTGAATAGGAGGGTACCTCTGAAGTAATTTCGCGCTTGTCGGCCAGCCATTTGACACGACCACCATCTAGCAAACGCACATCCTGATGCCCATAGTACTTGAAAATCCAGAGTGCCCATGCTGCAAACCAGTTATTGTTATCCCCATAGAGTATAATTGATGTATTATTGCTAATCCCAGCTTTGCTGAACAGCTCTTCGAGATATTCCTTACTGAGGGGTGCACGTACAATCTGGTCTTGCAACTCTTTTTGCCAGTCGAAACCGACAGCACCAGGAATATGGCCCTCATTGTAAGATCGTGTGTTTACATCTACCTCAACCAATCGTATTGTAGGATCATTGAGGTGGGCTTGTACCCAGTCCGCATCGACCAGTACCTCTGGATGTACATATCCTTTGTTCTCTGACATCGTTATTCTCCTGACAAAAAATAATGTAATAATCTTCGGACAGCTTTGTTTTTGCTGACAGACTGGACTGCCTAAGACCTTCCGGGCGGGGAGGGCAGTCTCAGCTTTATGCTCTATAACGATAACACATTTATTTATATTCCTGCAAGTTATTTTGTATATTCGTAAAAGTTATGGTTTTTCTTGCAGAAGAGGATTTTTTTCGTTCTACGGCTGGCTATATTGCTTTACCAGATCAAGAACTTCACCCACCGATTCCACCACGATAGCCCCGGCTAGCAACAATGCTTTCATCAAATTCAAGCCCTCACCGCCTGTATAATCACGTGCTGCCATATCTGTATGTTGTAGGATCTCGTCCTGGGTCATTATAGCAGATGCGCAAACATTACCGCCACTGGAGTCTACAAGGAAGACGACAGGAAGTCCTTGTTGGATAGCCAGCACAGCCTCTTGCAGTAACACCAGATTACCAGGACCGATGGGAAAAGGACACAGAATGAGAAACGCAATATGGGCGAGACTTGTACGTACGCGTTCGACGGTTGGAGGCGCAATCGGAGCATACGGCTGCTCTGTAATGACATCGACCGCTAGACGCAATGCCAGAGTATGGTCACTATCGCCGATATTCAAAGCACCCGCAACAAATGGCACATGTGCATCTGCTAGCGCTCGCATCACGAGTTCACCAGAGCCACCACCGGCCATGACATGAACCCGTGGTCGGGAATGTTCCACTTGCTCATCGTCTCTCTTCTCACGCGCAGGTGGTAAGACACTGAGATGTTCTGCACCGCGCAAGATACCCACCTGCACATTAACTCCATAAACTCTACTCAGCAAGTCTGCCGTAAGAACTTCTGTTGGGCCAGCATCTGCTACAACGCCACGCTGAAAGAGCACTAAACGTGAAAAATAGCGTGCTGCCAGATTGAGATCATGCATTGCTGCAACAACTGTCACCTTACGCTCTCTGTTCAATTTTTGGACAAGTTCGAGCGTCTCTATTTGATGTTTGATATCCAGATGGGAAGTTGGTTCGTCGAGTAACAAGATAGCAGGTTGTTGTGCTAGTGCCATTGCTATCATGACACGTTGTCGCTCTCCACCGCTCAACTCGTTAAAGACCCGATCAGCGAGAGAAGAGATGCCCGCAGCAGTCATGACCTCCTTCACAATCTTATGGTCTTGTGTGCCAGGTGCTCCCAGAAAGGATTGGACAAACGGAGTACGCCCCAGGCTTACCATATGCTCAACAGTAAAGGCAAAGGGCATATGCAATTCCTGGGGGACAACAGCAATACGTTGAGCTGTGCCTCGTCGTCCCCAGTGCTGCAAATTTTGCCCTTCCAGCAAAACCTGTCCTTGTAGTGGTTGTAAGACTCCACTGAGCAAACGAAGCAATGTTGTCTTACCAGACCCGTTGGGACCCAGTAAACCCACCATTTCACCTGCTTGTATGCTCAGAGAAACATCATACAAGAGTGGTTGGGATCTATAACCAAAGGTGACCCCTTGCATTTGTAGCTGAGGTACCCCCTCAGGAAGATTTTTTCCCTGAGCATTGATCTTCACCATTGGTAGTCTCGCTTACTGTTCCTCAACAAAAACAAGAAAAATGGCGCTCCCACAAGTGCCGTAAAGACACCAACGGGGAGAACCGCAGGTGCAATCACTACACGGGCGAGCAAGTCAGCCAGTGTCAGAAAGACCGCGCCACCAAGGGCTGAAGCTGGCAAGAGTGAACGATGATTTGGTCCCAACAACAAGCGCATGACATGAGGTGTAACAAGCCCAACAAAGCCGATCAAGCCACTAATGGAGACCGCTGCAGCCGTGATGAGAGAGGCAAGCACAATGATCAGGAATTTATAGCGCTCAACATGTAATCCCAGGTGAGCGGCGCTCTCTTCACCTAAAGCAAAGGTATCAAGAATCCCGGAAAAACCGAACGAAACGACAATACCGGTCAGGATAATGGAACCAACTATCAGAACAGGCGACCAACTCGTCACGGTCACCCCACCTGAGAGCCAGTTAAAGAGGGCCGTTATCCCAAAACGGGCAAAGGGACTGAGCGTTAAAATGAGCGTCTGAAAAGCTACCAGTACTGCATTGACCACTACACCTGCTAGCAACAGTGTCACCACAGGTGTGGACCCATCACTACGAGCGAGGGCATATACCAGGAGCACTGTAACCAGTGCCCCTACAAAAGCCAGCACTGGAGTTAACGCAAAAAAAGACCCGGAGACTGTTTCAAATGGCAGGACAAAAGCAATTGCAGCACCGAGAGCAGCGCCAGACGAGGTACCAATCAAAAAAGGATCGGCCAGTGGATTACGCAACATTCCCTGAAAAAGCGTACCTGCTACAGCCAGAGCCGCACCTACCAGGGCCGCACCTATCACGATAGGCATACGCACTTGCCAGATAATCACTGCTTCTGTGGGATCCCATTGCTGTTGAAAATGAAAAAGACCTGTACCATTGAGCAGAATTTGTACGATGGTGCTGAGAGGAATTGATACGGAGCCAAAGCTCACCGCCACAAAAATGACGATGAGCAATAGCCCACACAGGAAGCAGAGCACAAGCGGTGGAGAGAGTCGTCGTCTCTCTCTCCGTCGCTCGTTCTGCCTGGACGGTACGCGTTGCAAACTTCATATTGGCTGGCTCTCTTGAGCTGGATTTCGTAAGAGAGGGTAGCATTTTACATCGCTCCAGTACAATAGCCTGGCAACGGCTGAGTGAACTTATCAGGATGGAGAATTTGTGCGACACACTGTAACCCCTGGACCAATCGTGGACCGGGACGTGACAAAAGATCACCATTTACGTAGTATACCTGCTTCTTCTGTAACGCCTCAATGTTTCCCCAGTTAGGACGATGGTAAACAGTGACAGGACCTCCACCATACCTGGGATCTTCAGTGAGAATGATAACCTGTGGATTCGCACTAATAATTGCTTCATCAGTAACCTGTGGATAGCCCTGTCCGGCAGTATTCTTCGCAAAGATATTCAGAGCGTTTGCATCTTTCAAGAGTTCATCCCCAAAGGAGCCACCGCCGAAAACATAGGGTTTTCCTGGTGTGCTATAATCTAGCTCAATCATGACTTTGGGAGCAGTTGTACCTGGCAGTCAAAAACTTGATTGTATCAACTTGCTGCCCAAGCTGGTTATAAAGTTTAGTGGCTGCATCTTCGGTAAAAGTAAGGCGACCTATCGTAAGAATTTGCTGTAACGACTGTGAAAAGTTGGCAAGAGGCAGATCTACAACAGGAACTCCCAGGTTTTGCAATTGCGCATCATACTGCTTTGTCTCCCCACCATAACTTAAGACAAGATCGGGTTTCAGAGCTACGATCTGCTCAACGTTATATTTACTATTCGCATCCGAAATTCTGGGCAATGCTGTCAAGCTAGCCGGGTAGTTGGTATAATAGTCAACGGCAACAACACGCTTCTGCAATGACAAAGCACCGAGGATTTCACTTGTACTTGGAATGAGTGAGATGATACGTTGTGGTGCCGTCTTGGGAAAAGCGATAGGAGTACCGTAGGCATCTATCGCTGCTGTAGGAGTAGTGCTGGCTGATGGAGGGACAGTTTGAGTCTGGCTTTGTGTTGACCCACATGCTGCTAGCAATACGATGAAAATCAGCGGTAAGATACGAGAGAAAGAGAAGGGGGAATGCATCTGGTGACCTCCGCGCTGTTTGGGAACATGAACGCTCGCAGTCACCCCGCGTGGAATGGAGATCAGCCAAAGACAGACCCGTGCGAATGGTTGGCACAGGGTTATCACCGTCTCGGTGCGCTCCTTTGACGCGAAGGAACGAGAGCCGGATAATCGTTGTAGCGGGCATGGCTACAAAAGTTACCTATACTACATCGGGCAGGTCTCCTGGCTTCTGGCTACAAACGCTTCTCAATTCCGCCTTCCCATTCCACACAAGAACATTCACATGTTTGGAACAGTGGCTGGCTCTCGTGCTAAACGAGAGGATAAGTTGCTTACCAGTTACAGTAGCGCGACTGCGTCGGATTTACACCGACTTCCCTATTCTGCCTGCTGCATTGTTTCAGGCCACCCGATGAATACAAAAGAACTATTTCTCAGAAATAGTATATAGGCGAAGTTACATGATGTCAACCTGGGCGTATGTTCATGTGTTCACAAAAACGCGTGCAGGAAGCCTCGTTGCCTTTAGGCTGGGGAGGAATGCACGCCTCCTTCTTTGGGGCCTGGGTTGGGTATTCTTCATCTGCACTCATTATTTGACGCCTCGTTGAAACTATGGTAGAATACAACCTATGAAAACCGTGATCACTGCAAAGATCAAACTGAATACGACGCCAGAACAATTTCAAGCAGTGCGTGCCACTCAGATTGCTTACCGTGATTCGCTTAACTATGTGAGTGCATACGCCTTTGTGCATAATAAAATGAGCAATGCTGTTAGTTTGCAGGATGGCACGTATCAGGAGATTTGCGTACGGTTTCATCTCCCTTCCCAAATGGCATGTAGTGTCCCCCGTCAAGTTGGGGCTACCTACAAAGGACTCTGGACGAAGGTCAAACAGAATGCAGCACTGCGTAAGGCTGGTAAAACCAGGAAACGCTACAAGGGGCTTGATAATGCGCCCAAGTACACTTCTCCCACTCTGACATATCAGTACGGGAAAGATTATTCCTTCAAGAAGGAGCAACACGTCAGCATTCTTACGCTGGAAGGGCGCGTTGTGATTCCCTATACCGGGTATAACAAACATGTGGCACTCATCCAGAAGGGTGCAGACATCGGTGCCGCCAAGTTGTGGTACGACAAGCCCAAGAAGCAATTCTATCTGTTGGTCACACTGGAAACAGAAGGAGCAGACCCTACACCAGAAACCCATACGGGAATTGTTGGTGTCGATGTGGGGGTACGGTACCTTGCCGTAACCAATACCACAAGAGAGGAAACCTCGTTTCATTCTGGCAAACGTGTTGTTGCTCAAGCAAATCATTATGCACGACTCAGGAAACGATTGCAACACAAAGGCACTCGTGCTGCTACCCGGAGATTGGTAGCAATCAGCAAACGAGAGAGACGGTTGAAGCAAGACTGCAATCATGTCGTGAGTCGTCGCATTGTCGAGAAGCATCCACATAGCCTCATTGGTCTGGAGCAGTTGACCGACATTCGAGAACGAACCAACAAACGAAGGAAGGGCAGAAAGGCGTCGAAGAAGCAACGGAAGGCCAATGCGACTCTTTCCAAATGGTCCTTTGCTGAGTTGCACGCCATGATTGCCTATAAAGCCCTGGCTCAAGGGAGCATGGCGATCAAAGTTGATGCCAATTACACCTCTCAGGCTTGTCCTAAGTGCGGGCATACGAGCCAGGAGAATAGACCTCGTAAGGGCTTGTTGTTCGTGTGTCAACACTGTCATTACACACTCCATGCGGATCTGGTCGGTGCCCGCAATATTACCTTGAGAACGTTACTCATTCGGCAAGACTGGATGGGTACGGGGCAGTTGTCAGTTGCCCCTGATGTGTCGGACCGTGAAGCCAAAGCGCTGCGTCTGCAAAGATACAGTGAGTTGCGGTGGAGTTCAGACACAAGCTCCGCGTCTTTAGAGGGGTATTTCACATTGGAGGATTTTTTAGATGGCGATTGAAAAAGATTTTTTCCGGCAGGTAATGGGTCACTTCACCACCGGGGTTACTGTTGTTACTACATGCAATCAAGGCATACCAGGAGGACTAACCGTCAATGCATTCAGTTCAGTCTCCCTTGATCCGCCACTAATACTCATCTGTGTAGACCTCGCCAGCAGTACACTGCCATTACTACGTGAAAGTAAGATCTTTGTTGTCAATATCCTCACAGAGAAACAAGAGCATCTTTCTCGCGGCTTTGCGACCTATTCCCAGGAGCGCATCGAGTATTTTTGCCATGCATCTTATCATACTGCTGCTACGGGGGCCCCTGTGCTTGATGATGCGCTTGCTTTCATTGACGCGCGGATCATTGCGGAATATCCAGGTGGAGACCACGCCATTTTTCTTGGTCAGGTTGAAGCAATGGGTACGGCTAACCAGATGGTCTTTGCGCACGAAATAGATTTAGAAGATACTACCTTGTCAGAGCAGGGCAAGGATATTCCTACAGACAACGCTCAACCTCTTGTATTTTATCGTGGGCAATATCGCCGTCTCATCTAGCGTCTTGTGACACAACTTCTCTCGTTTGCTTGCTGTTTGTAATAATAATATTATAACGACCTACTTCTCAGGATAGTGTGTTTCGGCAGCCGTCTTATGCATATGGAATTCGTGTACACCCTTTTTCAGCGTTCCAAGTGCGAGGGTAGCGCAGGTGGGACGCGTCATCACAATTTCGCGACCAAGTTGCTCTATAAGATCTTGAAAGCTCATCGCAGCGACCTCATCTGCAGTCATCCCTTGTACAAGCTCTGTCACATAGGAAGCTGCTGCCCGGCTAATTGTGCACCCCTCACCTTCCCAGTGGACCGCTTCCAGCTTACCGTCTTTGTCAAAACGGGCATGCATGGTAATAACGTCAGCGCAACCAGGATTACCTCCACTCAAGCTAACGTCAGGATGCTCCAAAGAGCCGTTATTACGCGGATTTTCATAGTGATCAAGCAGAAAATCAATAGCCTCTTGACAATTCATCTGTTCTCCTCCATAGAGGGCCTTGAATATTAGATAGAGGGATACTTCTGGGAATATCCCTCCTCGTACGTAGTTATGTCTTATTAAGCGTGGTCAACCACGCCACCTGCTGCTATTTTTCAATAGGTGCACGGACGATGTTACCCCACTCGGTCCAGGAGCCATCATAGTTGCGTACATGTGGGAAACCAAGCAGCCTTGTGAGTACAAACCAGGTATGAGCCGAACGCTCACCAATACGGCAGTAAGTAATCACATCCTTATCAGGGGTGATGTCCTGGTTTCTATAGATCTGGCGCAGTTCCTCCGCAGACTTGAAGGTACCATCTGGATTCGCCGCTGTTGCCCAGGGAATGTTCTTCGCGCTGGGAATATGACCGCCGCGTTGAGCGCCTTCTTGTGGGTAGTTAACCATGTGGAGTAGCTCTCCACTGTATTCCTGAGGTGAGCGCACATCGATCAGACGTCGGTCAGTATTCTTCAGGCCAGCAGCTACCTCGTCACGGAAAGCACGAATTGACTCATCGGCAGGTTGTGCATGGTAGACTGTTGGCTTAAAATGAGGAACTTCTTTTGTCACTTCACGTTTTTCAGTTTCCCACTTTGTGCGCCCACCATTCATAATTTTCAGCTTACTATGCCCATATATCGTGAACAGCCAGAACGAATAGCATGCATACCAGTTATTCTTGTCGCCGTAGAGAACGATGGTGGTATCATTCGTAATTCCCCACAAGCTCATTAGTTGCTCAAAGCCCTGCTGATCGATGAAATCACGAGTAACTTTGTTTTGTACATCAACATGCCAGTCAAGCTTGACAGCACCAGGAATGTGACCAATTTCATAGAGCAATATATCTTCATCGGCCTCAATCAGGCGAATAGCTGGATCATTGAGGTGTTCGACAACCCAACCAGTCTCAACTAATACCTCTGGATGGACATACCCGGACGTCCCACTCAAACCAGACGCTACTATTTCTGTTCCAGACATAAACGACAATCCTCCCAGGAAATACTTATACAACCACACATAGACCTCTGACATCTACTTAGAGGATCAAAAGCCTATGATGAGTATAATAGTCACTCTCTGATGAAACAAGTTTTACCAGAGAGAACAAAATTTTTCATTTCTATATTCTACTCCGCAACTAGGAATTAAACAAGGGGGCTGATGAAAATCGCTCAGCCAGTCCGGTGTTGCGCAGGGCAACGCGATCATTCTTGACGGCTATTTCTAAGGCCGAAGGCTGACCCACAAGGACACAAAAGCGTTTGGCGCGAGTAATCGCCGTATAGAGGAGGTTACGTTGGAGGAGCATATGATGTTGAGTAACAAGTGGGAGAACAACCACTGGATATTCACTCCCCTGGCTTTTATGTACCGTTATCGCATAGGCAAGGACGAGTTCGTCCAGTTCGTGAAAATCATAGCTGACCAGGAGTGGCCCCGCCTCTTCCGGAAATTCTACTTTAAGCGTGGCATTCTCTTTATTGATGTTACGTATCCAGCCAACGTCACCATTAAATACCCCTTTATCATAGTTATTACGGGTTTGCATAACCTTGTCACCGACACGCAAGATACGATCACCCCACTCTACCTGAACAAACGATGTTGGATTAAGGCAAGCCTGTAGTTTCTCGTTGAGAACCGTTACCCCTACTGGCCCTTTATACATTGGTGCAAGCACCTGAATATCTGTCAACGGATTGAAATGGTAACGGGCAGGGAGACGGCGCTGGACAAGATCTAGCACAAGTTGTTGGATGCGCAGAGGGTCCTCTTCATGGACAAAAAAGAAATCACTTGCTGCCTCAATCTTCGTGGAAGGCATCTGTCCAGCATTGATACGGTGCGCATTGACAATGATTTTGCTCTGTTGAGCCTGACGAAATAGTTCCACAAGGCGAACTGTGGGGATAGCCTCACTTCGCAAGAGGTCACGCAACACGTTTCCTGGTCCCACGGAGGGTAATTGATCAGCATCGCCGACCAGCAACAGGTGCGACTCACGGGGCATAGCCTTCAGCAAATGATAGAAGAGTAAGATATCAACCATCGAGAATTCATCGACAATCACAAACTGATATGGCAATGGGTTGTCTTCGTTACGTTGATAGCTATTCTCATGTGGAGCATATTCCAGGAGACGGTGCAAGGTCTTTGCTTGTGCGCCAGCGGCCTCAGAGAGTCGCTTGGCCGCGCGACCCGTTGGAGCGGCAAGAGCTACATCAATCTTACGCTTACGCAATAGCATCAACAGAGCGCGGATAGAGGTCGATTTGCCCGTACCAGGGCCACCTGTCAGAATACTCACCTTCCTACTGTATGCCATTTGTACGGCTGCTTGCTGCTTCTCCGTCAGGTGCATATGGCGATTCTGCTCAAGCAGCGTAAAGATCCGTTCCCACTGTTGTTGTGTTGTAACTGGCAGACTGCCAGGAGCCTGTAGTAATAAGCGCAGGAGCCGTGCGGAACCATTCTCAGCGTGCCAAAAAGGTCCAAAATAGATATGTGATTGTGGTTCTACTGCCTCGTTCTTATTTCCATTTCGGAGAGAAACTTCATCATTAGTCGAGATGGGGAATGGAGGCTCTACGAAGATATCACGATCCTGATGTAACTGTTCCATCGCCGCTGGTAAAGTTTCGTGAGGAGCTTTCAGAATATCAGAAGCACGACGCAATAAGTCATTTTCCAATAAAAAGCAGTGCCCATCCTCATTTGCAGCCTGTGCCAATACATACTTCAGTCCCGTTGCTAATCGTGGTATGCTATCGCATGGCAAACCAAGCTTTACAGCGATCTCGTCGGCAGTACGAAAACCAATACCATGTACCTCTTGTGCCAATTGATAGGGGTTCTCGCGAATGACTTTGATCGAGTCCTTGCCGTACTGCTTATACACCCGTGTTGCGACATTGATTGAGACATCATGTGACTGCAAAAAGAGGTGCAACTCTTTGATTTCACTATGTTGTGCCCATACCCTGGTAATCTGGTCGCGGTCCCTGATGCCAATTCCCTTTACTTCGTTCAATCGTTCAGGCTGTTGTTCAATAATTGCTAGCGTCTGTTCACCAAAGTGATCCACTATCGTCTTTGCTTTTTTGGGGCCAATTCCCTTGATCAAACCCGAACCAAGGTAGCGTGTAATGCCTTCTGGAGAGGCTGGTAAGCGTTCAGTAAAGCGAGTTACAGAGAGTTGACGGCCATAGCGAGGATCATTCTCCCATTCACCTTCAACCAAAAGAAGTTCACCGGCATGAATATCAGGTAATATGCCGACAATAGTCGTTAAATCATCACGAAATAATCGTCCGCTATCCTTAGGACGGAAACGTGCTACCGTATAGTGGTTATCTTCATTGCGAAAGACAATACTTTCGATACAACCTTCAAGTGTAGGCATGCGAGTCTCTTCTGTGGCAACAGCATTTCTCGGCGATATGTCGCAGCTATCTTAGGCCCTTTTGCCTGATTTCGTAGCGTCCAAGGCGCATAACGCTGACTATTTCGTCAGCTGGTGGCGGGGTTTGTGCCACGAATCGCCACCAGCAACAAAAGAGGGCGAGCCACCGCAAGGTGGCAAGGAGACCAGCGTGGTTATAATATATCTCAAACTATCTTAGCATAGTTCAGCACCAATGAACAGCTATGCCGCTTAAATATTGGCGATTTTCTGCCCGTACGTACTAAGTGAGCAGCGAAGCAACCGTGCGACAGACCTGTCTGACGATTGTCTGCCCATCTTCTAACGATTGTTGCTCCTGTGTGTACACAGAAAGGATATAAGTCTGTTGATTCGACATTACAATCCCCGATGTATTCATTGCCCAGAGATTATCGGGGCCTGGGACCCACCCATCTTTCATGGCTACCGTGAACCCGCTGGGTGCAGTATCTCCGATTCCCACCTGTTGATCGGACTCAACATGCTCCATCAAGTTAAGCGCTAGAGCACGGTCATGATCTGTCAGGATTTTGCCCTCATAAAGCCGTGTGAGCAGGTCTACCATTGCCAGTGGCGTGATCACGCTGTACCCCCAGGCATCAGAACTTGGGTTTAGGCCAGATGCCCCGATACTTTGCATGTAGTTCGTGACCCCACCTGCACTCCCGATCTCAGAATAGTAAAGTGCCGAAGCAGAGTCGTTGTTTGAATTCTCGATCATAGTGGTAAGCAGATTCATCTCATCATCATTTGGCTCACGCCCCTGGTGCTCGAGCATAGTAAGAAACGTCAACATAATCGGTACTTTCATCGAACTGGCGACGATGAACTGCGTCGTGCTGTTATAGGTGTAGTAGCGTCGATGGGTTACATCGTAGAGTACTACTCCAACTTTAGAGCCAATGCCAGTTAGATAGGCTGCCAGATCGGGCGAGAGGACATTAAGAGAGGCCCACGCAGCTTTGTTCCCAGGAGAAGTGAAGGTAACGTTAGCAGCTGATACCCACCCACTGCTGGTGTTTTTCGGCGTAGACCATTGGACATGATACCAGAGCATTCCTTGCGTCCAGTTAGTGTCCCCAAGGAGTGTGAGTGGAAAATTCTGTCCAATATGGGCAATTGCTTGCTCTGAAGCAGATATTTTGAGCAGATCTGTCTCCCCATATGCCCAGATGGTTTGCTGGGAATTCACGGTAACGTTTGGGGGACCGACGGTACGTAAATAGTCAACTCCAGTAGTGAGTCGCTGGATAGTGGGCTGGCCTGAGGCATCCAGGGTATCCTGGTCCAGGAGCAGTCCATCGCGTAAGAATGCCTGAACGAGCAGATGATGGATCTGGCCGTCCTTAGTGATAGTAAAAGACAGCGCTTCGGTAATCGGTGTGCCGAAATCTTTTATCCAACCGTCAGGAGAGATATCAGGGCGGTTGATGTAGTTCCACAAAGGTAGGGCAACGAAGTGTCCAACAACTTTTCCCGCGCGTTTTCCTCCTGGAATGAAGATCCCATGATTGGGAGGGGATGAAGTGCTCGTCTGCATCTGACCTGGAGCAGGTAGCATGAGACTGGATAAGGCAGCTTTGCGCAGATTGACATATGTTATGCTACTTCCCTCACCTCCAATGGGAATATGGCTACCAGCGGTAAGTAGCGCCTGGATTAGCGGAAGGAGAACGATTCCGGTCGTCAGGTCCCTGGTACCGCTCTGAACTAGTTCCGTCAGCATATCTTGAGTCTTGTGGGTATTGTGGACGTGTGATTTGTGTGATCTGTGTTTGCTGTTCTCGTAGGCAGGAGCAGGGCACCTGTTTGAAAGAACTGAATCCATCCCTGGTCAGTAGGAAACGCAACAGTCACCGCATTCCCCAGGCTGTGTGCGGTAGGGTGACTTTGAAAATACTGATTGAAGAGAGGTGAAATGCTTATCTGCTCAGTGGCTGGGAATGAGAAAGTGGGTGCAGGTGCCGTGACTGTCTCATCATCATCCCATTGGTCAGATCCATTGGTAGTAATTGTCTTTGCTATTGCTGACGTATTAGAATTGAGGTCCAGTTTACCAGCAAAGTCCGAGCTAGAGGGTGCGATAACGGCACTTGCAGCAATGGACCCCAGTGTAAAAATTATGATCATCCTGTTGGCGAAGAGGTGAATCCGCCATCTTTTTATCCTGTTGGATACCTTACTCATCTTTCCCTCCACGTTACGCGTTTCTCTTTCCACATGACACCAATGCTTAGTGACAATTTTCACCGAGAGTCACTCTTGAGTCATCTTTTTTTACAGGTATTTCTATACTCTTCCAAATTATCATACTAGAAAATATCTAAAAATTGATGAAGGAATGCTCAAGATTTTTTAAAATGTTAGCATCTGGTTACTATTTCAATGTTCGGGCCAGCCGTATGATCCCTTCCTCGATGTACTTTGGTATACGGCTGATGAGGCTTGGATGCATACAGTTGGCCAGTGGGTACTAGTCTACCATACACGAGGGTGGACGTGCTATGGGCACCTGCCTCTAATTGAACAGTGCTCTTTGTAACTGCTCAGGCCCTTTTCCGGATTTCTCAGCGCCTCAGGCGCTTCGCAAACCCATGAGTCATCCTGGTAACTATTCAGGTACCCTCGCCACCGCAGGTGGCTTGCTCGTGTTTTATGCGGGTTGCGTGTTTGCGCCGCAAACACGCAACCCGGATAAAACACCTGCGAAGCGCCGTAGGCGCTGAGGGATCAGAAAAAGAGACCTGAATAGTTACCGGGATGACTCATGAAGAGCGAGCCACCGTAGGTGGTGAACAGATCTGAGTAGTTACACATCTTTTTGGTAATATCAGGTAAATTGCCAATAATAGCAGCAATTTGCTATAATTGAGATAGTGAAATGAGAGAACAGGGAGTTTTATGGCAAAATACGTTTTTTTGAGTATGCCAGCTTATGGACATGTGAACCCTACGTTTGCCGTTGTGCAAGAGCTAGTGAAACGTGGCCAAGAAGTTATCTATTACCTTCCAGAGCAGTTTAGAGATGCCGTACAGGCTACAGGGGCGGTCTTTCGTAGCTACGAATCGAAGTTGAAGAACATGTCGTCTCTGACAACACCTTCCGGCATATCGGGAGGAGGCGCATTGCCTGCAATGATGGTTGATGAGAGTCACCATGTACTCCCACAAGTATTGGATCGTGTACGTGCTGAGCAGCCAGATGTTATTGTGTATGAGGCTATGTGCGCATGGGCAAAAATAGTGACACAAATACTCAATGTACCTGCTATTACCCTACGTCCTACCTATGCTATGAACGAGCGCGCCAACGTGTTTTCTATGATAGCGCAACAGCAAAACCAGAACTTCTCCAATATGCGTGAAGCCATGGCAAAGATAAGCGCCGGTATGGCAGAGTTGTGCGAAGCTTATCATGTTCCTCCATTCGACATGCGTGGCGCGTTTATGCATGCTGAGCGACTCAATATCGTCTTTCTCCCCAAAGCGTTCCAACCGGCGGGAGATACCTTTGACGAACGTTATCTCTTCGCAGGCCCATCCATCCTTCCACGTCACGAGGCTAACGATTTTCCGTTCGAAAAACTCAGTAACGAGCGACCAATCCTCTATATCTCACTGGGAACTGTCTTTAACAACTGGCCAGATTTCTTTAAGATGTGTTTTGAGGCATTTAGTGAGCAACCCTGGCAAGTCGTACTCTCAATAGGCAGACATGTAGATCCAGCCATATTAGGCCCTGTCCCAGATAATTTCCTGGTTTCAGCTTACGTGCCACAACTCGAAATCCTACCTCGTACGCAAGTGTTTGTTACACATGGTGGTATGAATAGCACCATGGAAAGTCTCTACTATGGAGTCCCGATGGTCGCTATTCCACAAATGATCGAACAGGCCATGACTGCTCGACGCATAACAGAAATGGGGCTTGGCATAGCGCTTGAAAAAGAGGCTGTGAACGTTGCAACGTTACGCGAGGCTGTGGAACGTGTTGCGAACGAATCAGCGTTTCACGAACGTGTTCAGAACATGCAGCAGATCACGCGGGAAGCGGGCGGCTATCAGCGTGCTGCGGACGCTATCATTCGGTTCATGCAAGAGCAGGCCTGAATTCCTTCCTTGTGCATTCCTCCGAAGATGGATGCTTTACAAGTGGTTTTCAAGTGAGTTCTGCGATAATAAAGGCTTGCTTGGGTGTAATGATATATCCTCAAGCCCATAAAGCATTCTACCACGTTTGTTGATGTTGCCTCCTACGTGCCCCCCATTCGCCCCTGACATGCCCTCCTATTGAGATCGTTATTCTGGTATGCTTTTAGTGCTTCCTTGCTTTGATGAGTATGTGTAAAGATACTCCTTATTAGCCTGGAATGGATAAGGCATCGGAGGAGAGTCATTGGCAAAAAGGAGAAAATGATGAGTGTTCATCATGAATATAATATATCGATACATCCTAATAAGGAAACGAGTGAGATAATCTTGCAGCGTTTCGACCGCTATATTGTGGCGCATACACAGAGTCTTATGAACCATTACCCATCTTTTGCTCATCGAGCCGTGCTGGACCTGGAAATAGATGAGCTTATTCAACGTATCCGTATAAAATTCTGGCTGATGCTAGAGAAGGGCCGTATTCTCTATCCTCATGCCTATATCAGGCATATTATCCATAGTGAACTCATCGATGCATGGCGACGGCAGAAGCCAGTCTTGCCATTGCCGACAGATGAGGATGAGGAGTGGCATCAGACGATTGGAAGTGAGAACACGACTGATCCAGCTGATGAGGTTGAGCAGGCAATGGAAGAATTGGCTTGTCTGAGAGAGACAATTCCAATGGTGCTAGGGCTGCCTCCTCGCCAGCGGCTAGCCATGATCTGTTCATTACGAGATCGAGTGGATGATCTGGTGCAACTCGTCGATGCCTTCAAAGCATATAGAACAGACATTGAGACACTAAGCTGGCCAACCGAGCAGGCCGAGAAAGGGCGACTTCGAGCCTCGCTCTCAGTTGCGCGTCGAAGGTTGGCACAGGAGATGAAAGAGCGAACCGAGTCCAGAAAATCCTGTGGGTGAGGAATATGCGTATCACCCGATGCAGGCACTTTATGTAGGCCATTGGCAACTGATATCTTCAAAGCATACCAGGATATCAGTTGCCAATGAAGTGGAAGAATCTTTCTCAAATGGACAGGTAGAACCAGCTCTCAAAATTACTTGCTCGTGCACCATTGCCGGATGGTAGCGATAAGTCAATGCGTGTACTGCCAACAAGCTCATTGCGTTCATGGTAATTGCCTAATGCCGCAAACTCTTTCTCTCCTTGAGATCGTTCGCTACTGTACCCAAAGGCCTGACCGTCCAGATAGATTTGTTGGCCCCAGTGAATGCCCCAGATGGCGTGTCCTTTTAAGGTAGCTCGTACGCGTATGAGTGTGGGAACACGTGAATCATGCATAAGATGACTCAGCCAATCTACTAATTTTCTCTCTCGCCCATGAAGCCATTGCCAATGAATCATATTATCTTCGATATTTGTGAAACCTGTGAGGGTACTATTCGAGTGAGGCAACATCCTCTCTTCGAGTTCGCCCAGCAGAAGAACCTCTAAGGTGACGACTACCGTTGCAGCTTTGACAGAGCGTTTGTCTGGTACAGCATCGAGTGTGATCGTGAGTCCTTTTTCAATAAAGTTGGACAACGGCATTACACTATCATTAGTCCAGTTCGTTCGCAAGATGTGCATCGCCGTTGATGAGAGCGGAGGGAAGTGCTTACGACAATCCTGGATACGCAGTGTGTTTTCATACAGGTCTACCATCACAAGGGCAAGTCGACTATAGTGGTGTTGGATGCCCAATGGTGCCTGAGTTACAGGAGTCGCCTTTGAACCTTCTGTCGGCCACTCAATGTTGCCTGTGGCTGTACGAGCTGGAATTAACCAGTAGTCCCCCGTTTTGTATGTACCGGAAGAAAACTGAACCTGGATTCCACCCTCCAGAGCCAACCAGTCGGAATTTATCTGAAGACCATCCTCTGTAGCCGCACTTCCAACCTGATCCCAACGTCGTAACTTGGGCTTCCACTGCATCGCAATCTTTTTTGGGGTGCCATCGAGTGTAATGGTACGTGTGGCGGAATTCACCTGGATAATACGTAGCAATTGACCGGGTTTTCCCTCCATCTCGGTCAGATCATTCACCAACTCTACCCATTGATCAACCTGAAAGTGAAGCATATCACCAGAACCAGGATCCTCAACGATGACCGTGTTATCCTGGATGGCTTCGATCCGTGTGGCGACTGAACCATTGTCTCGCGACCATTTAAATGTTGGACCTTTCTCTCTGTCACTGCCATGATGCACCTCCACACGATAAAGTTGATTGTCTAACAACTGATATCCACCATCACATGATGCTTGCAATCTTCCTGTTCGTGGAGCTGTAAGTTCGTCCCAGGCCTGGAAGAAACTATGACAGGTCGTCTTGCACCAGTATTCGTCTAAATCATACCGACATCTCTCGATTTCATGGTCTCTTTGTGGATTAGCTGGTTGTGCCACCAGACGCTTAAGTGTTTCGGCTTTCTCCTGGAAAATGGATGGTAGTGGTAGTGGTAATGCTTTCACCTGCCAGACAGCTTGTGTACGCGTAGTGGTATCAGGTCCACCTGCTCCACCCAGAGCCACATCACGAATTTGAGGATCATCCAACGCCGTGATATGCCTTTGCCAGGTATCAAGGTAGAGAAGCGCAAGTAAAGTTGTGTTACCTGTGCTGGCAAGGACATTGGCAAAGTGCTGGTGCTCTGGCAAGTATGCTTGCTGATCATAGGGTATATCTTTTGCATTCTCGCAAAGGAGGCCATGAATATAATAGTGTCCTCTGCCTATTTGGAGATAGCGCTTGCCCTTCTCACCTTCGACGGTGATCTTGAAATCTGTATCGGGATCATGGATGGGTGCGCCTGACATCCCAATCACATCGCTGGCTTGCGTCTCAGTGCGATATTGATTGATGGCCTGTTGCTCATTCCAATCGGCGTCTACCTGCACACGTCCCTGCTGCATCCACACCCCACTATAGTGTTTCTTCGGGTCAAAGGTCTGTCGGCTAAAATCGCCCTTCATCGAAAATCTCCTCATGCACTCGTTGGCTTATATCAAATATGCCTGCCTCCAAACCGAAGCGCAGGTATTCATCTAAACGTACATGTAAATTGGCTTCTCGCTGTGGCTGAAAGAGAGCATTGAAAACTCCCATTTCAGCCTCATTATCGGCACCCTGCCAAATTTCGTGGGCGCTGTGTTGGCTAAGTTGGCAGTAGCCAGGAGTGCCATATCGCAGTGATGTAAAGTGTGGATGGATATGTCTATCATTGGCTTCTGTTGATGGCTGACACTGGTAGCGGTTCGGCACACGAGATGTCAACGGCAAATAGCAGAAGCGTACACAGCCATCCTGACATCGTTCAACAGAGATTGGTGCAACTTGTTCATCTTCTGCCTGGGCGAGAAAGATCGTGTTGCTTGCCTCTTCTAGCATTTCGGTGTAGACGCGACCAATGATCGTGCTATTCTCAACATGGAGCCGTCCTCCGGGTAATACAGACTCTTCGTCATCCGTGTCCGCAGCGGCATAGGCAACCCTCTTTTCAGATGTTGCGTCCACAATGCTGTCTGTGATACTGACCCTGGCACCCCTGGCGATACGCATTGCACCAAGAATACAATGGTCAATCTCGATGCTTGTATTCTCTGAGAGCACAATCAAACTCGATCTGTTGGGATGGTGCGGCCTGCCATGCCTGGACAGAGCCAGTCCTGGTACAAGCGTACAGTGTTTTAGAATGAGTCGACGTATGTTACCTTTGACAAGCACCCTTGCGCCGCTGATCAACAGGCCGTTGAGCGTGACTGTGGCTCCATGCTTGCCATCGATGACGATTTCAGAGGGTTGCTCATGCTCACCCGGTACCAGGATTGGCCGTTGCTTGTTAGCGGCACGCAGTTCAATCTGTTGATCAGATGCAGCTGTAATGTGCAACTGGCCAATATAGCGGCCACTATCTGTAATCTCGATTGCTCCATCCCCATCAAGTGAATCGAGTGCGTCCTGAATATTGGCGTGCGCCTGCGATATAAATTTGGTTGATTTGAGTGCTGTCAGTGAAGTTGCACGTTCATATTCACCGCCCCCCATATCAGTACTGAAAGCGTAGTGATATGTTACAAGCACTGAGCCTTTGGGAGGAGTGGCAAAGGCAATGCGTCCCAGGACTGGATCAATCGCTATTTTGTGTCCCTGGGGTATATTCCTCCAGGTGTCATCTTCAGTATCCGATAGATCAGCAATAACGATCTGATGGGTCTCAATAAGCTTACCATTAAGTGTCAGTGCAAAACTTTTGTCATGACCATAGTAGTTATCAAGGGAACTGACGTTGCGATTGATGGGCAAAGGTAAGTTGATAGGCTCAGCAAAGAAAGTTGTCTCATTTTTGGCTTGTGGTTGATTGAACAGTTGCATATTCTGGCCCAATGGGCTGAACAGATAGCGATGTTCATCTACTTTGAAGGCAGGAGAGTTAGTAAGAGAGTACACCTTGAGACGACATACAAAGATACCCAGACCAGGGATATTATAGCGTCCAGGCCTCTGATGAGAGGAAATGCAACGTGTATCGATGCTATGAGCCAGCGTATCAAAAGGAGTGTTTAATAATTTCAGGTGACTCCCCTGTCGCATATCCACGGTTTGACCACGATTGAGACGGACATTGCTCATATGTTGGGTCGTGCTAAGTAGTTGAAAGAACTCGACGACACGTGCATACCATCCTGTAACGTCTTGTACTAATGACTCTAACATGTATGCCGTGCCTTTGGCTTTTCGGTAGCGAAGGGTGTTAGCAACATCGGTGCGTGGATGACATATTTGTGGAGTTGCACCTTGCAGGGGTTGGTAGCTAATCGAGTCTGCGATATAGGGAATTACCCATTCAGCGCATGTTTCAATAAACTGGTCATCGTACAATTGAGCCAGATCCTCTTCGATCACTGCCACCTGCTCCGCGATAACAGAGAGAAGCGCTTTTAAAGGAAGATCTTGTTTGACTACAGAAGTCAAGACAGCTTTTAATGCATTGCCGCCCTCTGCATCCCGAATACGATAAATCGCCGGAAGCAGGTTATACAATTTGTCTACATCCATGCTCATCTTATTGCTCCCAGGTTTCTAAGTGTGCTACATCAAATAAGAGCAACTCTGCCCCTGACACTGTTCCATCCACGTTCACACGTGGTGGTCCCGCAGGGAGTTGTAGTGGTGGGGGAGCAAAGAGAGGTGAAGGATCGGCATCGAACGGTTGCTCATCAATTGTAGTAGGATCGTAGCGATAGAAGCGGTACACGTTCACAGCAACTATCCCTGTCACATCTTGCAAGGTGGCGATTACCTCACTGAGTGTCACAGACTGACCAAGGGAGCGAGCATCGAAGGAAAAGTTATCTTGCATCGCTTGCTGAACTGAACTCAAGACGTCGCCAACTGAAGCCACTGGATCTACTTTCACTCTGGCTGCAATGCGAAAAAGGGCCAGTTGATATGGCTGTACATGAAGCGGAACATACGACTCACTCATACTTTGCATCGTCAGTAACAAGCTGTTATAGAGCGGCGCATCATTGGGCAATGTCACATCTTTGGGAGGAGCGACGGTAATAAAGACACTCACGCCCTGTTTTGTCCACAATTTAGAGGCTGAAGCCTTTGCAATGCCAGTATATGCCTGGGCAAACTTCGCATAATCTTGTAATGATACCAGTCGAGATAAGGTTTGCATAAGAACAGGGGCATTGCGTCGTGCATCTTCACCAACCTCACCATTATCAGAGCCGGTTGTACTCAGAGGATTAGTGGCACTCTTGACACCCAGCGGACGCGTCAACAGCAAACTCAGTTGACCCGCCTTCAGTGCCCCCTGTGCACCACTTCCTGTACGGTATGTTGCCTGTACATTCTCCTGCCCCGTAGGGAGACGCGCCCCCATATTTCCATCGCCAAATTGCACAATCGTCTTACCACTGTCATCGGCACGTGTCGTGAAGATGCGTTCACGAGGACCATGCCCGTACAGTGTTGGCACCTCATGCCACTCCACGCCATTGACGTAGACTTTGAGTGTTGAGAGGACACTACCAGCCTGTGTTGGGGCTGTGATATAAGTGAGAGGGCCTTTACGCAAAGTAAAACTCTGATATGCTTGACTGGCATCGCCACTACCGAGCACCTCAGATTGCACGGTATCGCCATGTGTTGCCAGAGCAACATTAGCATTGATCGTTACGCTGCTATTGACATACGTGTTTGCCAGAGCATCCGCGAGCGTTATACGTGTAAAGTAGGTGCCCTCCATATATGAATACACCTGCTCCACTTTGGTGATGTTTGCCAGTTCAGCACTAAACGTGCCGAGTTGATCTTGCAATTCGCCCTGAATAACCACCTTGCGTCCTCTCACTAAGCCATCCACAGAGGTATTAAGGTCAATTTGCTGTCCTGAGATCTCATCTTGCACGAGATCATTAGAAGCAGGATCGATTTGTGGCTGTCCAACGGTAGGATCAGTCGTAGGCTGACCTGTCGCGGGATCTATCAAGGGCACATTTGCCAGCTTCAGTTCATCGCTCTGTGCAAAAACCGTTGTCTTACGAATAGTAAACAGATCAAGACCAGTGCTGTTGTCAACTGTAAGACGGCTGGTCTTGACGGTCAGGGTAAAGTCAGACTTTGTAAGTTCTGTTGCCTCTATTACCTGGTAAGGTCGGATAGAGGAACCTTGCGCACCATCACTATCACGCAAAACTACCCAACTCCCTTTTACGATAGCTGGATAGGCACTATCCAGATAGAGATATGCCCCTGGTTGGTCTGGGAGTGGCTCTTGATCAGGATTTGGATACGACGCTAGCGTTGTAGGAGCATCAACCCAGCTTTGCTTACGATCTTTGTAGGGACTGGGATTGAATGTTCCTGCGCCGGGACTCTGCGGGGGATTGATATCTCCCAACCTCTGGCTGATAGGCAATGCGTCGAATTTTGGTGCATTATGTCCAAAGATCGAGGCTCGAATGCGGAATGCCAGCACAGTCTGTACATCTGGTTTATTGGCTTTTACGTTGGCGAAAACTTCTCGGACATGGAAATTTTCCAGCCGTGCGATCGCGTGAATATCAACTGCATCGATAGCTTTCTCCTGATACATATTGGTGCCATCTGCTATCGTTCCACTCGGACGAGTACTCTTTGCCGAGGTAGTTGGGGTTGGGTGACTTTTTAGCACATGCATCGTAGCGGACGAAACTCCATCTGTTGTGGCCGAAATGGTCTCTGTCACTGCTGACAGGTGTGGTTGCAGCAGCGAAAGTGTGACAGGTGGAAGCGAGGTGAGCACGCTCTCAGGAGAAGCATTAAGTATTGCCTTTGGAAGATGCTGGATGAGTGCTTCCTGTATAGAGAGTCCGAGCGGTGCTATGTTGTCTGATGGTAGATGAAAAAAGGCCAGAAGTTCTGGTATTGCATCGAGCAGGGTTTTGGTCACTGTTTTCAGTGAATTTGGTGGTAGAAGGACCAGCACCAGTTCTAGCACTGTGCTAATCGGCGTTGGTGGCAAAAACAAGAGCAGCATCTGGAGTCGCTTTGTGATTTGCTCAAGTGGGAAGCTGTTCGATGAAGTGGTCAAGATCGCTCAGAGGTGGAGGGAGTAGAGATGCAGGCTGAGGCGCCTGGGACGGCTGTGTTATGTCTGGCTGAGCCGCAGGTAATTTTTGTAATGCGACTCTGGTCCAATTTTTTGCCGGCTGAGGTGTGACGGCCATCACTTGATAGAAGACAGCAGATGAGCCATCACCTGTTTGCGGCATAATCAGTAAACCGTCCCCTGGTTTGAGACCCGTTGCAATACCGTCAAGGAACAGCGTATGATCAGGTTCTACGTTAGTTCCAGCATCTTGCTGGCTAACATTACCATCAGCAGAGCCGTTTCCAGATGGCGGGTTATCTGCATTGCTCGTTCCAGAAGAAGGCAGTGTTGTTTGAGTAACGAGTTGTGGTGATGTTGCCAGTGAGGCCTGATCTCGTTTCTGCTGCTGGATTGCACGAGGTTTGATGGCATTCCATACTGCGCGTGCGTCGTCAATAGTCTCAATCGTTTCAAAGATTTGTGGCTGTTCACCCGGGTTAGGCAAACTTTGTACTTTGGTACCAGCAGGAATGCTTGTCTGCTCAGGTGCTCCGGCAGCGTCTTCGATACTAAATGCGAGATAGGTAGTAGCAGCAACGCCCGGGTGCAATTCGTATCCAATGCGGCGGGCAAGATAGGTCAGTGAAAATTGTTCCTGGGCAGTTCGCAGATAGGACTCGTTGGCGATACGCTCCTGGTAGAATGTTAACACATCGCAGACCATAGCCCAACAATCAAACAGAGCAATAGTGAAATCGCTGTCATCGCGTGTTTGCAAGCTCCGCAAGGCGGAACTATCCATGCCTGAGAGACGAGCGAGCATACTCTGTTTGAACTGTGTGTATGTGCCGACACGATAGGAGATTGCGCTCAGACCTGGACGATTGCTTACCTCCATGGGTGTCTGAACGGTAATACCTTCGCCACAGCCACAATCATCAAGGCCGCGTAAAAGTGGATCAAGCGTTTTGTTCATCTGTTATGCTCCAAATTGATCCGCAGGATACCATGATCGGGAAAATAAGGATCGTTGTCAATGCGTGCGATTTCCACACGTGCAAGGTTTAACATCCCATCTCTCAGTGCTTGTGGGTCAGGTCGGTTCTGGCGCTGAAAGGTTGTAAATTCAACACAGTCGACACCCTGTACAGCTAATGCAGCTGCGTACAACGGACTGATGTAGACAGTCTGACCAAAGGTAAAGTTATCAGGATGGAAGAGACCAGGACGCCCATTGGGCAGCACACGATTACTGAAGATATTTAATAGAGCAGACTTAACATCATTACGAAAGTAGCCGGGCTTTATCGTAACAGTCATCTCGATCTCTAATGAGACATAGACCGGGCCTTTGATTACCAGATCGTAACCTGCGAGGCGGAAGGGTTGCATATAGCCAAATAGATTACTCTGGAAATCCGCATCCACAGGTCTCCTTGCTGAACGCTCCACAGCGAGAAAAACGGTGGGTATGCCGCCGATCCAGCGTATCGTTGTCGTAGCCTGTCGCACTTCGGGGTGGCGTTGTGCTATCTCGACATAGTCACCGGGAGTAACGGCACGTTGCTGTACTTGTAGCTTAGCAGGTGCTTGCTGGCGTACCTCTTCGATACTCTCCGGGTCCAGTCCGCCCATGGCTGGTAAGGGATTGCTGATTCCCACAATATTGCGCTGGTTGCTCACGATATGTGCAATACCTTCTGCTCCCATGTTGCCCGCTACTCCATTTCCAACGCGATAGCGAGCATAAAACGAACTACCTGGCGCTGGACGCAAGCCTTGCTGGCCGTCTCCGAAACGTAGAGATGTGGTGCCATCAGCGGACATCTCAGCTACAAATGCAGGTTCTAGTGGCGTACTATTCAAAAGGTCACGCCTGGGATACCAGCAAAGGGCGTTCCCATCTTGCTCATTATGCAGCGTAATGGCCGGCAAAAGTTGTGGATCTTGCAGGTCCCAGCGCATAACAGCGCTTGCCGAAGTGGATGTGTCATCTCTGACTGTAGGGAGCTGCATATGTCAATGGGCTATACTCCAGCCGTGGTTGGTAGCGTGGCGGCACGGGTACTGGTGCAACTTGCTGGCAATGGCTACTACCCTGTGCAGGGACGCGAAATTGTGTGACCTGTGGAACATCTTGAAATATTTGTTGGATGGAGCGTCCATGATCAGCTAAGACAATATTGCCAAGTGCGATGCTGACATCCTCAATATACTGCTGCTGATGTCCAAAATCGGTCCTTGATGAGATGGTCAAAGGGAAGGGTAATGCATCTTCCACATGCCATGTAATCTCGGTAACGGCTAGCGAGTAATCGATGGGGTCTGGCTTATCTTCATTTGTGGCGACAGGTGGTTCCCATATAACTACAACGACATCCTCTTCCAGATTCAGACCTCTGAGTCCCTGCGTAGGAAGCTCTCCGATATCATCGCCAGGTTTCTGCTTCTTCCTGCTCTTTGAACTGCCTTTACCGGGCTTTGCAGACGTTGCATTCTGCTGCATCTGCGATTTTCATAGGTGCTGGCTCTTACCAGATGCCTGAGTTTGCTCCATCGTGTGTTTGTGGTCTTCTGCTGATTGACAACCGTCGTTTCTTGTGGAGGGGTGTCATCAGTACTGGAACTTGCGAACCAGCTCCCAAGCGGATCAGTGGAGTAAGTCACATTTGTAAGCCGTACAGCGCAACGATGGGTTGTATCTGCATCATATGGGTTGCCAGTGCGTGGGCCAATAACCTCTTTGAAGATCAAGATTTGTCCTGGCTTCAGATGAGTGAGATGCCCTTGTAACGTGGCACGTGTCGCCCCTTTGGGAAGACAGCATTCACGTGCTCCCCAGGTATAGAAGTGCAGCTCGTTATGCTCTTGATAGAGCGCATCAATATCGTCTATCGTCTCAAAAATCTCTGGCTGCGTTGCCTGCAGGGTCTCAACTTTGTCCGAGGAAAGGCATACATCCTGTCCTGGTATGAGTGTGAGCAGTTGAGTTTTTCTGGGTAATGGAGATGGATCGCTGGTTTCTTTCTTGACGATATCATCCTTGACCTGGATTTGTACCCAGACTCGTGCATTACAGCCATCATGCATCAAATAGTCAATCAAGCGAGCATGGCGGCGCACAGAGGGACGCCGCCGTGCGGTACCCAGATATGCCTCAGTGGCTATCACATCCTGTTGATAACTAAGATAGTCACCCACATAGGCTAGTAGCTCAACCAGCACAACACCAAGATCGGCGCGCTGCGCTCACTCCACTGTGGCATCAGTTGGGTCAAACGGTCGAGCATCATCAGACGAAAACTATTATAGTCTTTAGCAAGATAGTCAATTTCAGGGCTGAGGGAGTATGCAGGCACACAGGAGCTTTCCTGCTGACAGTCCAGATTATCATTCTCTCCTGCATGAAAAAAGAAATCCACTGCCGACATAAGTATGTCTATCCCATTCAGTGGACGTATTTTCCCAGTATGATCATATTCGACCAGACGTAAAGTATAGAGTGAAGAGTCACCCGTTTTGTCCAGCAAGATAGTGAGCATGTGAGCTTTATCATCCTGACCGACCTCTACCGCAACGACAGCCACCTGACGAATGCGCTCTCCCCCTTCTATCAGGATATGCTGTGGAGCAATCTCCCTCTGGAAAGGCTTGACGAAAGAGACGACCAGTACATCCTGACTCCGGCCTTGAAAAGGCTCTGGGTTACGTCGGACATCTAAAAAGTCGATACCATTGAGCGTTGGATGAGCACGCACAGCCTCGCGCCGTCGTTCTTCACAGCAGAAATAATGCATTAGAGTCCTCCGCGCATAAACTGGACTACTTGCCGTTGCTGTGTGCTCCGAACGGTGTACTGTACTGAGACGCTCAGTGTCCCGTCATTCTGCTGTACATTTACTGCTTCAACCTGGATCAACTCACCGAGCCATTGTTGAAGCGAGCCTTGTACAGTAAACTGAGCTGCTGCCGCTAGCGAATCATTATTGGGTGCAAAGATGAGTTGCAGCAGACCACAACCAAAGGTTGGGCGATTGACGCGCTCTCCGGGTGAAGTGAACAGGACTTGTTCGATCATATCGCGAAGATGGTCTTCGTCGGAAGTCTGGGCGGTAAGTCCAAGTGCGTTCAAGTGATATGGATAATCGATCTGCATTACATCCCCTTCACACGCACTTGTGTGTCGACAACGATTAATGGAGTGCCAGTGGGAGTACAGAGTGCCTGACTATCTTGTAGCAACACTGGCATACCATTTGATCGAACACGTATCGCACCTATGATCCATTGAGCACTTATACAAGGTCCGTTGCTCACTGGTGGTGGAGGAAATGTACAACCTGCTACACTGTAGGGAGTTGTCTGTACCACAGTTGGCAGACCACCGACAAGTACTCTCTCATTAGTGACCATGGGGAGCGCCTGACCCTCATGTGCACAGGTAACGGTCGCACCGAGATGGAGCAAGAATCCTGGCATTAGATCACCTCCAATGCGTCATCATTGATGGAGACTTGGGGACCTGTGAGCTTGATTGTGGCACCCTGGCCATTATTGATCTCTATGCCAAGAGCGTTGAGCGTAATTTTCTGACCTTCAGCAGTTTGTAGTATGATTCCTCCAATGCCGGGAGTGTCATCAAGGATGATGCTATGACCCGCACCCGTCTTAAGCACAACTTTCTTATAGGGTGGAGCGATTGTCTCTGAGGGGAGCTCTGTAGCGCTCCCCCACCAGCAACCAGTCCAGATGGGGTAGTCCAGATCACCGTGCTCGAACTCAATCCATACCCCTGATCCGGCACTCGGCAGGCTAAACATACCCATGCCATTACCGGCAAAAGGCACACAGGGTAGTGCCCATCCACTCTCATCATCGCCCATTGCATCCGGGACCATTGCTCGTATCCTTCCCATCATTAAAGGATCATCGATGCTGGTCACAATCCCGCGAAATTTGCCATAGCGACATTTATCATCGCAAGCGTCGTTGTTCATGGTCGTACGACTGGTAATAGCGAACCAGTTCCCTCTCTATTCAATTGAAAATGTTGCAGATAACTGCTCCGGTCAATAACATGCGTCACGCGGCTCACATAATAGGTGCCATCGTAGGATGTCCCAACGCCACGCACACCCACGAGTTTACGTGCGCGTAGCACATGACCATAACGTACCGTCTCTAGTGTCCCTTTTGCGCTAACCGCTTGAGGAGCGTTTGTTGTTGTGGCAAGACCTGTCAGTGCGGATTGTACGGCGTCCTGGTTAGCTGTTCCACATAGCAACACCGTACGCAACGCCGGAGTTTCTGACGTCACGAGCGGGGGAATGCGTAATGACGGTAGTGATGGAATAGGGATAGTTAACTTAGTAATAGGCTCGATAAACGCCCCTTGCGCTTTGACAGGAGCAAGCGCATCCTGCTCAAAATGCTCGATAATGGCGTTGGTCGATGGTCCCATATTCATCGACAGCGCCGGTTGTGGTATACCCAGGCGGTTCTCAGGCCCCCAGTAGGCTGTGTTGGCACCAAAGGTAAGCGGCTCGATGTAGAACACAAAACCATTGCGTTTGGCCATACGCTGGACAAACTTGAGATCGGTCTCATGCTGGTGTGGAATACGTTGCACCATCAATGGTATATCAGTTGTTGGTGTCACCTGCGGAATTAGCCCATATTTTGCATACCTGGCGATTAATTGCATTACAATAATAGAGTCCATCTGATTTTCATATTTGTTATTCTTCTCTTCGAGATCAAGCATCACACTAATATCTCTGCCCTTTACAATCAGCGTAGACATACCTGGATCATTGCTAGGTACTAGTCGATGGTGCATAATGACACCATCGATCAGCACTTGTGGTACGGCTCCGATGAGTACCCCAAGGATTACTCGCGTTGAAGGGGCAAGTAGCCCTCCTTGCAAAAGTCCATAATCTCTCTGCTTTTCCTTGCCAAGAGTAAAGGTCATCTTAAAACCATCACCCACCTCAGCACTATTTGTCACTTCGACTGCGGTCAGTGCTGTGCTTACCTCGTAGGGTGCTGGAGTTGGGATGGTCTTGCCGATCAGCAAGATGAGACGGATACCAAGCAAGCCTGTTAACATAGCTTCCTCTTACATATTTGGCAAAGTAATTTTAATCGTCTGTGCATACTCGTCAGTCAGTTCATTGGGTGAGAGCACATTATTGGCATCACATATCTGCCAGAATTGCGTTGGATCACCCAAATAACGTGCCGCGATAGTGTCGAGTCGGTCACCCTGTGTCACCGCATATTCGGCAATCGTTGTCATACCATCTGTGGGCGGTATAATACGACGCTGCACATAACGGATCGCGCGTACCATGCCATCAGCATCCGTCACCTGTAGCGTAGAAACACCAAGAGTATAGTAGCGGCTGGTTGCATCAAACATAAGCTAACCCCCAATATTGACCACATGTGAGAACGAGGAAGCCACACTGCTGACCCCATTGATCGTCCCCAGAGCTTCTTTAGCAACCTGGTGTGCCATAAACAGTGCTCCGCCAACACTTGTCAGTCCCAGGTCCTGATAGGTAAGCACCTGTAAATCAAGGTTCACTCTGGCGCGCAGAGGATTTAAGCCAGGATCAAACGCCTCTTCCGTGATGCTGAAACTGGTCAAGCGTACAGGCAAGACCCGGTTTGGTCCCCAGACAAAAAGGACAAGAGGGGCCTCCGGTGGAACGATCTCAATCACACCTATCGCAGCCAGTACCTCATTAGCAATCATCGTAGCGGATGGCGGATAGAGAAGTAGCTCTAATGAAGCCAGGGCAGGATAAATACCGAGGCTGGTGGCTATAACATCACCCTGTGCTAACTGGTCAGTAGCATCAATCTCCACTTGCAGAGAAATATTCTCCCGCGGCGGCCCCTTGAGACGCAGGACTTCATGCTGATCAACGTAGCCATAGCCACTGGATGCAGCCTGTGCGCTAAGAGTACGTGTCAGAGTTTCCGGGTTGTATTGGAATATAATAATGCTTGCCAATGGCTTTAGCGGGTCAACTCCGACAATCGCACCTTTGAGCAGTTTTGGTGAACCTGGGAAAGTGGTCATCAGCCTTATCCTTTACGCACTGAGCTTGTAGTTACACTTTTAACTGTTTCTCCTGTTCCCTTCATACCTCCGTAGACCGCCTGCGCCACCTGCGCACCAATGGTAGCCGCTTGTGTTCCCTGCTTTACATTGAAGGCCCCAGCATCCAAACGTGCCACTTTACTACCACTATCCAGCGATGGTGGTATCCCCTGCTCACTTAGCAGGCGTACCAATTCTTGCTGTACTGCCTCACCGATCAGATAGCGATCTTTGGGAGAGAAGCCATGCAAGACCAGTTCTTCGATGTGCAGGTTGATGTTTTGTGAGGTCATATCCAGCCTCCTACTTCTGCATCCGTCAGGGATTTTTCTAATTTGGCGCATTCGCTACGAGCGGCACGTAAGAGATGTGTCATACGTACAGGTTCTCCTTTATCGGCGGCTAAAAAGGCGGCGTTCAAAGCAATGTTGCGAATGTTTCCTCCCGCGACATTGAGTCGTGCTAGCTTGACGGCATCCAGTCCATCAGTTGGCGTATTGGTTGGGAAGATACAGCGCCAGATTTCAGCACGCTGTGCGGCGTCTGGAAAAGGGAACTGGACAACGAAACGAATACGGCGTAGAAAGGCGACATCCAATGCACTTTTCATGTTGGTGGTCAGAATCGCCAGTCCTCGATACGCTTCCATGCGCTGAAGCAGATAACTGACCTCAATGTTGGCGTAGCGGTCATGGCTATCCTTAATCTCGCTGCGTTTACCAAAGAGGGCATCGGCTTCGTCAAAGAGCAGGATCGTGCCACCGTCTTCCGCCGCATCGAAGATACGACGCAGGTTTTTCTCTGTCTCGCCGATATATTTACTGACCATCTGGCTTAGATCGATGTGATGCAGATCTAAACGTAGTTCGTTGGCAATGACCTCTGCTGCCATTGTTTTGCCTGTGCCGCTGGCTCCAGAGAAGAGTGCACTGATACCCATACCCCGCGCACTACGTGAGGCAAATCCCCATGTCTCATACACCGTGCTGCGTTGTCTGACATGCATGGCAATGTCATGGAGAGCCTGACGTTGTTGCTCCGGCAAGACCAGATTATCCCAGGTAGCCACAGGCTCAATGCGCTGTGCCAGATCATCAAGGCGGGGACGTGCCTGTATGCGACATGCATCCCATAAGGCATTCCTCAATTCCTCAGTGTTCGTTGCGTCAGAAAGCTCGGTTCCCACTATCTGCGTACTGACAACTTGAATGGTTGTCGCACTGAGACTAAACTGTGAAACGATGGAACCTATGTGCCCATTCAATATCTGGGCAACTGGCCCTAATGCGTTCTGCCAGGCGCTACGCTGCTCGTTTGCTGGTGGCTTGCGTACCTCAAAGGGGATAACCGGGCGTCGCTGTGTGTGCCATCGCTCATGGCTGCTGAGAATGAGCGCACCTTGCATCCGCTCAAGCACTCGTTGCAGGATGCTGATGTGAGTTTCATCATTGATGTTCAGATCGTCGCAATCGAGAAAAAGAGCACTAGTGTTCAGGGCTGCTTCGCGTTCCCATCGTCGGATGAGCGTATCGAGTTCATGTGCTGCGCGTGGAATGGCATAACCTGAGAGCGTTCTCAGCTTCAGTCCTGCTATATCACAAGCCGTTGCTGCAATAGCCCGTTTGCTTGCCACTTCATGGCCGTATAACTGTATGGCAGGCAGTTCTACTGTACCAGTTGCCTGTGACCAGATGGCAACCAGACGCTCTGCCAGCGCGTAGTGTGAAGGGACAATGTCACCTGCCGTGCGTACAGGTTCAATCACTCCGACCAGCCGTTCATCCATATATGGCATCCCGACCAGATAGTGCAAAATACTCTCGTCAATACGCAATGGACTATTGGTCAGTCCATTGCCTGACCCAATCTCGACCAGTTGCCAATAGCGTAATGGTGCATTGGGGGTGAGGGCACTCCAATGGGGAGTATTGAGCGTTGCCAGTGCGAGACTAAATGTAGGATAAGAGCGTGTATCATTTCCTTGTACAGAGGCACATAAGGAAGCAAAAGTGGAGTCGAGTTCGATACCTGTGCACAAAAGCACAATGTCACGTTCAAACGGAGAGAGACCAAATGTGGCGCAGAGAGTTTCCAGTGCTGGAGGAGAAGAGATCCTGGTCTGATCGGGTGTCTCCGTAGATGCAGTGGATGGGAATTCCTCCTGGGGAGTACTATCTGTGGTTGTGCAATGTTGCTCCAACGCATGGCGCACATCATCTAACGCTGCCGAGAGGTAGCGTTGATTTGTCTCGTACCAGTTGTTGGATGCCATTGTCCTCATGGGAGTGTCACCTGTGGTTTACCCGTATATCTGTTAAACAGGGGATTCTGAGTCCTATGCTGTGGGTCTCCCCCTGGCAAAAAGAAGGTACTGTCAACTTCTGGCACACTCTCCGCGCCGTCTACTTGCAGACGTACCAGATACGTACCAGCTTTTACCCCCTGGACAGGAATGGTGATCTGTATCAGTCGTCGGCAGGCTCCTTTTCGGAGCATCGAAACTGTACATCTGGGCCACGGCATCAGGAGCAGCCCCAAGCTCATTGAGCAGTAAGACCACACGTTGCTGCTGACCAATGCCTGGCGTAACTGTGACAGTAATATCAGCGGAACGTAGTGCATCGCCACTAACATTCAGATTAGCACTTGTTACCTCAGTAATGAGGGGTCTGAGTACAAAGGGAACAATGTTCGATTCGTAGCCTCCACGATACCCTGAGGATGGAGTATTGATCTGTGGTTGGTTGATCACCTGTATACCTTGTACCCCCGACTGTAGGCCAGCGACATTGGCAAGCGAGAAGCTAATTTCTGTGTTGCTGACACTTTGCGGTACCTGTGGCTTCCCTCCATTGAGCCTTATCTGGGTTGCAGTACCTCGCAAGTTTTGTCCACGTAGCAGGATAACGCTTGTTGCAAAGATGGACTGAGCAAACCCGGTGGGCAATCCTGCTGGCGTTTGCGCGATAACTTGCTCGATTAGCGACTGCTTAAAGGGCATGGGGTACAGGCTGCGTTCGCGTACAGGCAACACACTCTGTGGCATATCATCGCTCTCAATTAAGACGACGCTTCCCTGGTAAGCAACCGATAATATGTACGGAACCTGGAAGAACACAGACCAGATTTTCGAGAGTTCCTCTAGAGAGAGATGTAGTGGTGAGAATTTGACAAGTTCTGTGTCATCGGCAAGATTAGATTGACTGAGGAAGCTGAAGGCCGGGTCCGGATGTTTGCCTGGATTTGTCAACGCATCAATAGCTTGCGTAATCATCGTATGCGTTAGTATTGGCTGTGCATGCATTGTACGAGCCGTTATGGCGAGTAAGCGTTGCGGTTCAAGGCTATTCTCATCTCCATAGAAGCTCAACAAGTAATGCAGATCCAGGGCTACTTGCGGACGCTGTGTCAGTGAGCCATCAGCGCGGCGTGTGGGCAGATCGGCATTACGCAGAGCGGTATTAGGTGTAACCTGATAGAGATAGATGTTAACCTTTGGCTCTTGTGTGTTACCCTTCAAGTCCTCTGGCCGAAGTGTCACGACCCTCGCGCCTGGGGCAGGTGCTTCTTTATCGAGGACAAATTGCAAACTCTGACGCAGTGTGGCAGTCACTGCGGCTATTGCCAGGAAATTACTCATCGCTTCCCTCCATTGTACTGACTCAGGTAATCATCAAGGGAGGGACCTGTGTTGGGGCGGGGAGGCTGAGGGCGAGCTGATGATGTTGGAGGCGTGATAGCTCGTACCTCGATCCGTCCAATGGTAACCTGAATTGTCGGTGTGGGTGCGACTGGTTCAGGTGTTGGCGTTCCTCTATGTTGATGATGTGGTGCCATATTGGTTTGTTCTGAGTGTGCTCGCTCTTGCTCAATAGAAGTCACCTGGAGACCAGTCATTGGCTGCCCTTGTTTTGTATTTGGAGCTACCAATGTAGTGTGTTTTTGCTGTGGAATGCTTTGTGGTTGTGCATCTTCAGAGAGATTATTCTGTACTTCTAGAGTCATTGGGCTAACGTGTTTCATATACGTCAATATCTCTTGTTCAACTTTTGCTGAAGCTGTTGTTTGTGGTTGCACTGATGTCTGATGGTGTTCTTCCGCGCTACCTGTGAATGTGAAAGAAGAAGGAACAGGAGGCGTTTGAGATGTTAGCACAGCAGGGATGTGAGGAGCGGAAGATGGTTGAGATGTTGGTACCGCAGAGGTGTGAGGAACGAGAGCTGTTTGAGGGGTTACTATAGCAGGAGTGTGAGGAATGGGAGATGTTTGAGATAGTGGTATATCAGAGACACGAGGTCCTATATTCGTTTGCAGTGTGGTTAACGTAGGGGTATGGAGACTCGGTTTGTATTTGAGATATTGGAGGAGCAGAGATATCTGGGAAGATGGAGACATCATCGCTTTTCTGTGTAGCCGATGGAGTAGGATGTGAAGGAACCGTCTTTGTTTGAATTGTTGGCACACTTCGAAGGGTTGAGGGTGTCTTCCAGATGGTGTTCCTCAAATAATAATAATTCTGTTTGGCCTGTGTTTCTGTGGTATCATCCAGGTCCTGGCTACTCTCTATTCCTGTCTGTAGAGATGCAGAAATGTGAGGAAGCGAATGTGCACGTTCAGTCTGTGATAGAGGACTGGAAGTGCTCTGATGCTGTGGGGCAACAAATGAATGTGAGGTCTCGATCTGTTGTGGTGGAACAGATTGAGGTGAGATGGGTAGTGTATCAGGCATGCGCTGAAGCAATGGCTGTGACATTGGCGAGAAGTTCTCTTGTTTCTGTGGAGATGGGAATGTTGAACGTAACCGGGTAGTTCTGTCCTGTGCCTGGCTGATAGAAGTATCCTTTGTGCTGTGTGTACTGTCGCTATTATCAGTACTATTAAACACCTCACCTGTCTGTTCTAAGCCAGGGGCAGGTAGATCGCTCGCTGCCCATTCTGTAGTAACGACCGGCTGAGGCGCGAAGAGTGGAGCAAGTACTGGTTGTACTGTTGGCGCAACACCCAGAGTTCGTTGTGCCAGTCGAGTCAGAAAGTCACTCATGAGCTTACCATCTCCAGATAAAACTGCCTGCGGGCAGTACTCATAGACAGGATATCTGCTTCACGCCAGCCATAGGCTTGAGCAAGGGCATGCACTTCGCGCAGCAAGCGTTTGGCCTGTGCACTGATTTCACTCCATAAGAACACGACAACATCAAAGAGTACAGACCAACCATAACCACATGCGCTACAGTTCAGCGCAAACAATATCTCTGCCTGAGGATCGCACTCTTCCATCTGTGCTGCCAGGGTCGTCACAATGTTCTCAGGTAGCTGCTCGGTTGGTACTGCCAGGCCATCAAGCGTAGCCTGGACTACACAACGTCGGACCAACAATTCACGGGCAGCAACCGGGTCATCGTAGTGAACAATGGCAGCCAGGTCCAGGCTAGTAGGAACATGGAAAGACACTGCATAGCCATCGACAACCAGATGATGCACATGCTCAACAGAATTGACATTTGCCATAACATGCAAATCAGTCGTCTGCAACGTGAACTCCAGACGATCGTGGCAGGTAGGGCATTGAGCTAATCCAGCCAGATGAGAACCGAAAGTCTTTTCACGGATAGTCAGCAAATGTGTATCACGCTGGCCGATACTCAAGGCAGCCAGTTCATCGCGTGATGATCCTGGGAAGGCTATTGCCAGAATTGTTAACGCGCGATCAAGCGGGTGTTGTCGCAAACCAAGCTCCCACACCCGCAGAATCTCGTGTTCGCCAAGAGCATAAGACACTAATTTGATGGTATCGTGAAGCTTGGCTCTGAAGGCTCAGGCGTATTGTCGTCTTTCTCCCAGCCTTCGTTCTCTAGCTTGATCTGCTGAATAGCCACCACATTCGCATTAGAATCAAGATCGGGCAATGCCTGGTATTCTGAGACCCAACAGCGATATACCTTATAAGCAATTGCCAGTTGTCCCGCTTCGTTATATACCTCGATAATAATGTTTTTGCGGAAATCTTGTAGCGAGACCTCCTGACCGAGGCCAGCACCATAGTACCAGACCTTGTTTGCCCACTTCTCAAATTCAGTATCGTGAGTCACGCCACGCTCTAATGTGATAGCATCATACTCGGTGCGCCCTGGGGACTTGCGGCTACTGCTGGGATCTCCACCTTCGCGATGTGTGACCACCTCTGTTGTACGTTTGAGAGCGCTAACTTTGCTGATACCAGCGACATAGCGACCATCCCACTTGACGCGGAACTTAAAATTCTTATATGGATCGAAGCGTTGCGCATTCGTAGTGAACTGTGCCATAGGGTGCGTTCTCCTTAGACGTCGATTTGACCGGCGATCTGCTGAAGCGAAAGAATCACAAACTCTGCTGGTTTGAGTGGCGCGAAACCGACCACGACATTGACGATACCCAGGTCTCTATCATTTTGTGTAGTGGTGTCCTTGTCACAGAGCACAAAATAAGCATCCTTAGGTGTCTGACCCTGGAATGCCCCCTGGCGGAAGAGATTATGCATAAATGCCCCCACATTAAGACGAATTTGCGCCCATAGTGGCTCATCGTTTGGCTCAAAAACAACCCACTTTAACCCTCTAAAGAGGCTTTCTTCGAGATAGAGGGCCAGACGACGAATTGGCACATACTTGTATTCAGAGGCAAGCTGATCATCTCCACTTACTGTTCGAGCACCCCAGCAGACCGGACCATAGACCGGAAAGACGCGCAGACAGTTGACGCCATGTGGATTAAGTGTGCCGTTGTCGGCATCCGTCAGTTGGCGTTCAAGTCCTCGCACACCAACCAGCACTGCATCAGTGCCAGCAGGGGCCTTCCACACACCACGGGTGCTGTCAGTGCGTGCATACAATCCTGCAATCATGCCACTGGGTGGAAACAAACGCAACTTACCATTATTTAAGGGGTCTGCAACTTTAGGCCAGGGATAATAGAGTGCAGCATATGTGCCAAAGTCGCCCTTGGGCAGGTTGGCACCATTGATATAGTTGACCATATCATCAGGGGACTGATTTGTCGGAGTGCTGGCAGCGCCAGAAAGTGGCGCATCAATAATCAAGAAGGCCCGTCGCTCTTTGCAATATGTGATAGCATCCGCCAGAATATTTGCGTCCGTTATGCCTGGTAGACACATCAAATTGAACAGATCAACCTCTTCAAGGGCATAGATACCTTCACGATTTGGACGTGATAGCAACGGATCGCCGATAAACACATCAAAAGCCTCATCGGCGCTAAAAGTATCCCCGGCACCGCCAGAGAGTGCGGGACTGGTTCCTACCTGTGAATGCGCTTCACTTAACAAATGGAGTCCCTGGGCAATATCATTGGTCGGTGCTGCGCTGACGGCAACTGCCGAAGTGCTGTCGATGGTACCTGAGGTCAGCACCAGATGGAGATTATCACCTGAAACGGAGCAATCGAAGTTGCGATAGGCGGGTAATGCGGGCTTCAATCTTCTTATAGCCAATTTGATACGTGCTGCAATATCCTGAAGTTTCGGAGCTAAAGAAGCGCCCTGGGCAATGGAGCCATCGATTTTTACCACGGAAGGTTGATCACCGTCGATGCTAATGCAAAAGCTATTTTGGGTGGCCGCTGGCAGTGCATCGAGGTCAGTGCTGGCAAAAGCCCCACTGGTGAGGGTACCCGCCGTTGCCTTGAGCACCGCAGGTATCTTAGCTGTTGAACCAGATGACGCTTTTGCGACTGTAACAAGCTGCGAAACATCATTGATGACATCTTCGATGAAGCGCGGACTTGTGGGGTCTAGAGAGACATTTGTAAATGTTTCTACTGTGCTATCTGATGGGTTATCTTCGGCTGTGTAGGCGAAAGTGATATCAAAATTGTCCTGGTTCAGTTGATTGGGAGCGATCTGGATCTGGATCTGATTCCCCTCTTTACCCTCGTCCAGCGCTTGTACTGTGAACACCACTTGTCCACTGGCATCGTTCACAGGTAGAGAGGCATATTGCGCGTTTTTGGCAAGTCGGACCACCCATGCTTCAGTGCCACCATTGAGAAAGAACTGACTTACAGCATAGCTCATAGGTGAATCAGCCGACAGGCCCCCGAAACTGCGTTCATAGTCGCTAAGGCTGAGAACGTGGACGGCTTTATTAATCGGACCACGTTTCGCCACTCCCAGAAATGCGGTTACTGAGGTGCTTACCCCAGTAATTGTGCGTACCCCACTGGGAATTTCCTGGACATACACGCCAGGATAGTTTGGTTGGATTGGCATTGAGCGTTCTCCATTCTCAAGATCATCTATTTATCTGTCACCTGAGATAGACCCGTGAATCATCACGAACTGCTATGTTCGTCCATTTGCCACTCACTGGTATATGCGCTGAGTATGGGCACATTCTCTGTCAAGCTTGCCAGGCGCTGATGCCATGCATCCTGTTCCAGATCGTTGGCTAGTGCCTGTGCGACCTGCTGGTTCTCGAAACGCATAATGGCGATAAACTCACGTGGAGCTTCGACATTTCTGAGCAACTCTCCCGAAAGATGGCCCTTGACCTTAGATAGCTGGTTGCGTTGCCAATCTTCATGCAAGGCAATAATTGCATCTTCTTCGCCTGTCCTGGCATAGTAAACGGAAATAGTTACGAACATATTAGCTTTCCCCTTTTCTGCCAGTGCTTCAAGTCCAGGGCCAGACATTGTTGAGAGCATATAGTTGTATATGCTCTATCTTCCTCAGGAGGAGTATACTCTTTCTTTGTTCCTCATGACATCAGAAGAACTTCCCATTTTTGCTGAGTCTCATCACATATTAGAGAGTCTGCTGATATGGGGAGAAATACCTAGTGTCGATAACGCAGGACTTTTCCCAGGAGACTTTGAAGATAAAGAGAGTACTCTCAACTATTAACCTGATGATGAGGTATAATGTTGTCTGATTAAGCTGATAAATCTATCAGCAGTCAACACCACATCAGCCTTATTTCTCAAGAGGAAATTGTCCAATAGCAAAACAAGGGATGGAGCGAGAAAGGACCCTTAAGTGAGGCGCAGGAGTATCCTATGACAACCGGGAAAGGTGTGCTAGAGGTAGGTGGTATTACATCATCTCCAGCCTCAATCATTGGCAGACAGCGTGAGTTGGCACTAATTTGGAACCAATACGAAGCGGCAAAGGATGGACAGACCAGGGTTGTTCTGGTCACAGGAGAACCGGGCATTGGCAAGACTCGTATTTTGAGCGAGATTACCAGACGAGCCATACAGGATGGAGCAATAGCTCTGCATGGCGGAGCCTCTGATGCAGAGGGAATGCCACCCTATCAGCCATTTTTGGAAGCACTTGGTGGGCATATTCGTACTGTGTCTCCAGACTATGTTGTGCACACAAGTCACTCTGGCACCTCAGTTGATTGCCAGTATTTTACCAGAGTTGTCTGTCCACCTGGGAGATCCTATGGTGTCATATCCGCTACCTCCTGAACAGACGTGCTTTCGGCTGCATGAAGCCCTGGGGACATTTTTGCAGGCCATTGGTGCTCCGCATATGCTTGTGCTGACACTCGATGATCTCCACTGGGCTGATAGTGCGAGCCTGGACTTACTCTGTCATCTCACCCGCCGTCAGTCTCATGCTCGTCTCTTGATTGTGGGTGCCTATCGTGATAATGAAATTGAACGGAATTCGGCTCTAAGTCGTGCTGTGGTAGAACTCTCTCGCCAACGTGTACTCAATACTGTTGAAGTCAGTCCACTCTCTGTCCGAGAGATTGAGACACTCGCAGTTACGATATTGGGGCAATTTGTGAGTCCATCCTTGTCCTCCATCCTGCATATGCAAAGCGAAGGAAATCCCTTCTTCGCCGAGGAACTCATCCATGTCTGGGTCGAGACGGACACTCTTGCCCAAAAGGATAACCACTGGGTTGCTACCACGTCACTTGAACATTCGCTACCTCCAAGCATCGTTGGTGCGCTACGCCAACGGTTTATAAGGCTCCCTCCAGATATTATCGATCATCTACGCGTTGCAGCAATCATCGGTCGGACGTTTGATCTTGTGCTTCTGTGCACAGTAGAGGGAAACGAGATAGAAGCAGTTGAGGAGCGTCTCCTTGAAGCTGAGCGTGCTCATCTCATTCACTCTGTGCAAGCTGGTATCTTTATGTTCAGCCATGATAAAATCCGCGAGTGCCTCTATGCTGAAGTAAGCACCTCCCGGCGGAAGCGGCTCCATGGTATGATTGGACAGGCTCTTGAGAATTGCTGTGGGCCGGAAGGGACAATGAGTGTGCATAAACTTGCTGAGCTTGCCTTCCATTTTGCGCGTAGCGGTGACCAGATGCGAGGAGTCGAGTACTCTCAGCGTGCGGCTGTACAAGCCTTGCAGACCTTTGCCGCTGAAGAGGCGATATCCCACTATCAAACGGCCCTTGACCTTCTCGGCCCGGATGAGCAACGCCGTAGTGAGTTGCTGCTTGGTCTGCACGAAGCCAGGTTACTGGCAGACAAAGACGAGAACGTCGTGCTCACTAAGCCGTTACCACCGTCCCTTCCCGCTAATCTAACGCAACGTGAGGCAGAGGTGTTGCAACTTGTTGCCCAGGGCAAAAGCAACCGCGAGATCGCATGCAAGCTTACACTGAGTGAGAAGACCGTTGCTAACCACCTCACACACATTTTTAGTAAGATTTTATGCGATAATCGAGCAGCAGCAGTAGCCTTTGCTATACGTCACAACTTAGCTTAGTCAAGAAAAGAGGTTGTATGGAACTCTTCTTGGTCAATGTCATCACCTAAAGTGAGGAGTTCCAAAATATGTTATAATTGAAGCCCGGCGAGGCTGGACTTCAACTCTTCAGGAAAATTTAGGTGAGGTGTTTTTATATGATCCTGCGTGTGGGTCAACAAGTAGGTAGTTATCGAATCGTTGCTGAAATTTCGCACGGTGCTTATGCATATATCTATCAGGCATCGCACATTATTCTGACAAATCGTATGGTAGCACTCAAACTTCTACATACGACCCAGATGAACTCTGAAGCAGACCATGAGAGTTTTTTTCAAGAAGCTCGTATCCTGGAACAACTGAAGCATCCACATATTCTCTCTGTGATCGATGCCAATATCTACGAGAAATTTCCTTATACTGTTACTGAGTTTGCTGCTGGCGGATCTCTACGCGATCGTATACGTCGTCAGCACACTCATGCATTCCCTTTAGATGATACTATGACTATTCTTGAGCAGGTTGCTCAGGCCCTACATTTTGCTCATCAACATAAAATTGTACATTGTGATCTGAAGCCCGAAAATATCCTCTTTCACGCCAAAAATGATGTATGCATCGCAGATTTTGATATTGCGCGAGTGCTTCAGCGTGCGAACGCGCAGGCGGTCGGAGTAGGAGGAACTCCCGCCTATATGGCTCCAGAACAGTTTCAAGGGAAAGTACGTAGAGAAAGCGACCAGTATGCTCTTGGCTGTATCGCTTACGAACTGATGACAGGGAAGCGACCCTTTAAGGGTGACGATTTCGATTCCTTGATGCAAGAACATCTACATACAGATCCTCTTTCCCCAACGCAACTCAACCCGGCCTTACCCCATCACATCGAACAAGCCATTCTCAAAGCTCTATCGAAGAAACCCACCAATCGCTATGTTGATATCAACGCTTTCATCCAGGCTTGTGATATAGCACAAGATGCGCTTGTTCCTTCATCAGGAGTAAAGAAACAGCCACCACAACTTTTTCTCAGAGAGAGCGGTCGCCGTACAAAGAAGAATGGAGAGATCTACTCTGAAAAGACTGTGCTGACGGCTTATGAAGCAACCCAACCAATTGCTCCGCAAGCTATGGATGGCCCTATGATCAAAGAGAAGGCCACCAGGAAACGCAAAGCGACGGAACCTCCCACAAATGCAAAACAGACCGTAGCAAAGCGGACTAAAGCTACAACGAGCAAGGCCAGTATGCCTACGCAACCGGCGCACAACGAAGAGGCAAAACCTGCTCCACGAGCAAAGCGGACCACATCGCGTCGTACTCAAACTACAGCAACTGGTGCTGACGTATTGCCCAAATCTGGGAGCAGTAAAAAGACAAAGTCCACGACGAATAAACGCCCTGCTGCAACACCTGACTGAAAAAACATTGAGGTAGGGGTTATTTGAATTTTGTTGGAGCCATGTTGTATTGTAATACAGAAATTTTTGATACAGTCCATTTTGATCGGAGTGATTCGAAGGAGTAGAAATCATGCCCACTACTGCTAGCCGCGTAGCGACATTTGGAACAACTATTTTTGCTGAAATAAGTGCGCTGGCACGACAATATAATGCACTGGATATGGGGCAGGGAAGACCAGATTTTGACGCACCTTCAGATGTTGTCTCACAGATGATACAGGCGTTGCAGTCTGGGCAGTATAACCAATACGCCTTGAGTGCGGGAACACTCTCACTACGCAAAGCTGTCGCTGATCATGCAGCATGTTTTTACCATCTGGATATTGACCCTACACAAGGTGTGGTAATCACTTCAGGAGCAACGGAGGGATTGATCGCCTCTATCCTGGGATTAGTTGATCCAGGCGACGAAGTGATCGTATTTGAGCCATACTACGACGCGTATGTGCCGGATATTCTTATGGCACATGCCGTTCCTGTCTATGTTCCTCTCAAGCCACCAACCTGGACATTTGACCTGGATGAACTACGAGCAGCATTTAGTAAAAAGACTCGTGCGCTCATTCTCAACACTCCTCACAATCCTACCGGACATGTTTTTACTCGGCAGGAACTCATGCAAATAGCAGAACTATGTATTGAGCACGACGTAACGGTAATTAGTGACGAAGTGTATGAACATCTAACTTTTGAAGGAGCGCAGCATATTCCCATAGCAACACTTCCGAATATGTTTGAGCGAACAATCACTGTAAGCAGTGCCGGAAAACTTTTCAGCGTCACTGGATGGAAAGTGGGTTGGGTGTACGGACCACCCGATCTGGTAAAAGGCGTTGTCCAGGCTCATCAGTTCATTACCTACGCGGTGCATCATCCCTCTCAAGAAGCAATCGCTTATGCGCTCAACCTACCTCATACATATTATGAGGATTTTCAGGCCTTCTATACGAGAAAACGTCAGTTCATGATGTCAGCACTCGATAGCAGTGGTCTGGAATATATAGTACCCGAAGGCACATATTTTGTAATGGCGGATTACAGGCGCATCTTTGCTGGAACTTCACTGGCGTTTACCCAATACCTGACAAAAGAGGTTGGCGTAGCATGCATCCCAATCGAGACCTTTTACAGCCCGCAGCATACCTCTATTGTGCAGGGCTATGTGCGCTTTGCTTTCTGTAAGAGTGATGAGATGCTGCATCAGGTCAAAGAGCGGTTGAGGAAACTCCTTCAAAGTGGTGCAACACATGTGGGAGCTTAGCGTAATCTCCATAGTAGTCACCCAAAAAGCTGAATACCGAAAAAACCAAGCACTTGCGTCACGACGTAGAGTACAGCGAGCAGGCTTACCACAATAGTTAACGTGTATGCCACGATATTATAGAGGAGGCTATTTGTGTAGTTACCCATGAGTCGCTTCTGGTTGACCAGATAAAGGATTGAGAAGAGGACAATGGGCAACAAAATACCATTAAGCAGATACAAGTTGAGAAGAATGTTTACTACGGGCAATCCTGGAATAGCAGCAATAACGACGCTGACAACGATCAACCCGGTAAAGAGCGCCCAGAAAGCTGGCGCATTCTGCCAGCTTTTACTCACTCCGCCTTCGAGTCCTAGCGCCTCTGTAATGGAATAAGAGGTGGTCAGAGGAAGCACACCTGCCGCAAGAAACGAAGCGCCAAGCAATCCCAGAGCAAACGCATACTTCGCGTAGATACCTAAAAAAGGAACTAATGCCTGGGCGGCATCTGCTGCCGACCCCAGAACAACTCCTCGACCACCACTATGGACAAATAGCGTCGCGCCAGTGGCAACGATAATAAAGAACGCAATGGTAATCGAGAAGAGCGACCCAAGGAAGACTTCCAGACGCTCATATTTGTAGTCACGTAACACTACTCCACGTTCAACGACGGCACTCTGCACATAAATTTGCATATAAGGGCTGATCGTAGTACCAACGGCAGCAATCAGGAGCAGAATATAGTCCCCTCTCCATTGAATGATTGGGACAGTTGTCCCAGCGAGCACCTGTGCCCAATCAGGTCCGGCTTGAATGGCAGAGATGATATATGCAAAAAAAGCGATAGTGAGAGCTAAAAATACCTTTTCGACTCGACTATAGGACCCGCGTGCCACTAACCACCAGACTACAATGCCGCCGCATGGAGCTCCAATCCAGGGAGGAATGCCAAAGAGACTAAGAGCTGCGGCAATTCCGATAAACTCCGAAATAGTGACACCTGTGTTGGCTATCAGGAAGGTTAGCATGACGAAGGCGGTTATGCGCAGCGGAAAGTTTTCTCGAATCAGGTCGCTGAGTCCCTTACCGGTCACTACTCCCATTCGTGCACACATTTCTTGTACGATGCACACGCCAACCAGAAGAATGAGCATAACCCACAACATTTGAAAGCCGAACTGCGATCCCATTGTGCTATAGGTAGCAATTCCTCCTGCATCATTGCCAGCATTGGCGGCAATGAGTCCTGGACCGAAAATACCCAGGAAGAAGAGGATGCGAGATAGCGTCCGGTTCCTGCGTCTCTTCCTGCGAACGTTCACTTTTGTGTCGGGTGCGCGATTGTCTGGCGAGAGTGACGGCTGTGTGCCGCTTTTTGGACTGTTTAATGGCTCATGCGTCATTATATACCTCTGCTCTTTTTTATCCATTGTATTAGGAATGTCGAGAGGTAACAAGAGGACTTATCGGTAGAAGCAAGGTAAGTGTTGTACAAAAGTACAGTGCTTCAGCCAGGAGATTTCTGATCTGGCTGATCAGGCCGTGAGAGTGATGATTTGATACTGAGAAATGTCAACCGATCGGTGATAGATCCTTGAGCACCAGGTGACTGGTTAGCTCGGCGGACAACAAGACACCGGGAATACCAGCCCCAGGATGTGTTCCGGCCCCAACAAAGTACAGACCACCTATCGCGCCGGAACGATTATGTGGGCGAAAATAAGCTGATTGCGAGAGCGTCGGTTCAATCGAGAAGGCAGATCCCAGATGGCTACGCAGCTGAGATGCGAAATCGAGTGGTGTAAACAGGTGTTCGGTGACAATACTCCCTGCCAGTCCTGACAATCCCGCTTCCTGCTCCAGGTAGCGAAGAATTCTCTCACGTAACACCGGTGCCGTGTGTTTCCAATCGACGCCATGTGCAAGGTTGGGTACTGGAGCGAGCACATACATGCTTTCTCCTTCTGGCGGCGCAAGCGAGGGATCAGTGCGTGTCGGTGTATGCAGGTAAAGCGCCAGATCGTCTGGCAGTCCGTGACCGTCGAAAAGGTGATGAATGTGCTGGCGATACTGCTGTGGCATGAGGATAGTATGATGGCGCAACTGCGGATACTGACGGTTGAGACCTAGATAAAGCAGAAAGCAACTCATCGAGTAAGAGTAGCTCTTAAGACGCCAGCGGAACGCGCCAGACAGCTCCTCATCAGGAAGCAGATGGAGGTAGGTCGTCGCTACATCACTGTTGGCGATTACCCTCTGAGCTGGCAGACTCGTACCATCTGCGAGCCGAACCCCTGTGACCTGTCGTTTATGGAGCAGGATGCGCTCGACGGGCGTTCCGTAGCGTACTTCGCCACCCAGTGAGAGAAAGACGTGCTCCATGGCCTCAACGAGCGAGTACATGCCACCCTGGACGAAGTGGACGCCTCCCAACCGTTCCAGGTATGGCACAATACTGTAGATGGCACTGGCGCGGAATGGGTTTCCACCGATGAAGAGCGGATGGAACGAGAAGACCATGCGCAGGTGTGGATCACGAAAGTAGCGTGATGCAAACGAGTAGACGCTGCGATGTGCTCCCACGCGTACCAGTTCGGGTAACACACGAAGAAAGTGACTGAGTGTCAGGAATGGCTGAGCAGCAAGATCGACGAAGGCACGCTGGTAGATCTGCTGTGTGGTTGCGAGAAAAGCGCGGTAACCTGCGACATCACGCGGCTCAAAGCGTGCGATTTCAGCCTCATCTGCTTCTGTGGTACCCCAGTAGTCGAACGAGCGACCATCCTGGAACACAATACGGTAAAAGGGGCTGAGTGGTGTCAGGGTAATGTCCTCATGCAGGTTACGCCTGGCAACTTGCCAGAGATCTTCCAACAGATGTGGAGCGGTAAGCAGCGTTGGCCCCATATCAAAGGTAAAACCGTCTGCCTGAAGCTGGTAGGCTCGTCCACCTGGATGCTCACGCGCCTCAACCAGCGTCACCTGAAGGCCTGCAGCCTGAAGGCGAATAGCAGTAGCGAGACCACCCATGCCAGCGCCAATAACGATAGCCCGTTCTTGTTGGCGAGATGCTCGAATAAGGGAAGGTGTAGCAATAGGAGAATGCTCTTGTGTCATAGGCCGAGAGCCTCCTGAGTAAGTGGTACGGGTAGTACTAATGGTGTAGAAAGTTCACGGACGCGTTGTTCGATGGTCCGTATCAGTTGCATCCTGTCGTGAACATCCTGCCGAAAGAGTGCCGGACCAAAACGCAGTGTCATTTGCCAGCGTTCTTGTTGAACATAGGAGAAGCCAGCAGGAACAATCGCCACGCGTGTCCTCCCGTCGCGTTCAGCCATCTCAACTATATGGGCAAAACCGGCTCGAAAAGGCAAGAAGCCCTCATGGTCCTTTTCAGGCGTGGGCAAGGGGTCGATTGTCGGATAGGCCTCTGGGAAGATAACGAGGGCCTCTCCATGGCGTAACAAGTGAATCTGCTTCAGTGAAGGCGCGACGCCGATAGCGTGGTGCATCATTGAGTGTATACGCGCTCTGCTGCTTCCTGGTAAGGTGCTCCAGACGATCAGCACGCAGCACTATCGGCCATTCAACCAGCCGGCAGGCAAACTCCATCAGGACGCGTAGCCAGCGTTTGTCGATCCAGTCAGGCGCAATCAGGATATGCAGTCGTCGTGGCACACTATTCAGCAGCGCACAGCCATCAAGGAGATGATGGTAGTGGTGTGCAACGATGAGCGTTGGCCCGGTAAGAGGAATATGTTCTACACCTTCAACTGAGCACGTGGCATGGTGTCTGAGAAGAGCCTGACTGCCTTTGTGGACTGTCAAGTGTGACATCGTGCGGACAACTGCTTGCCCTCTGTTCTCGTCTGATCCTCCCGGCTTCTGCGGATGGCGAAGCGAAAGCATGAAGATGATCGGAGGCAGGCCCAGCATGAGGCCGATCAGCGGAGGGAGCCAGAGGCCTACACCGAGATTGAGTACGATGGCGAAACAGGTGTTGGCGGCGTACATGCCCAGTGGTAGCCAGAGTGTGATACGCTGTACAGCAAGATTCTCATGCCAGAAGAAGCGACTTACACTCATATAGATCAGGCCAGTGATCGACCAGCCTACGAGATTGCGTACAGGCATACCAAAGTAGGGACCGCTCTCATACCAGATCCAGAAATGCACTTGCAGGTGGTTACTGGCCATCGCGGGGTCAAGCGAAAGATCCCACACGGTCAGAAAGTACACTCCTACCAGCAAACTCCACAGCGTTTGGCGCGACCATCCGGCGCGGGCGACCAGCAGATTCGCCAACAGCAACGAAGTGAATCCCATGTAGAACCAGGAGAGCGGGATAGCATATGGTACGAGTCCCAGGATCTTGATGCCCAGGAAATTGGTGTAGGCATATGGCCCGAAAGGAAAGCCAGTGCTGGTCCCCAACAATTCCATGCTGAGCGAAATCAGTGTGGAAGCGGCAAAGAAGATGAGCGTTTTGCGCGCACCGACAAAGAGCAGGCCAAATAGAAGCATCGTAGCCGCGCCAAAGAGAATATGCAGCGATCCTGCATAGTTCATACCAAAGGCAAAGACCTCTATGCCAAATGGACTTTTACTCCACAACTCAGGATGTGGCAGCGCAATCAAGAGACCAGCAAGGCCGAAGGTAAGCGCTAACAGGTGGCAGCAAAAGAGAATCTTAAGAGCTTTCATGCTTTCTTACTCCCTCTACGGACGAGAACGCGACCACGCCAGCTATGGCGGCGCTGCAATACACTGCTGCCCAGCTTGAGCACGACCGGGAGGTCACACAACGGTGAAAACCAGTACGACCAGGGACGGTGGCGATAGGCCCGCGTCGTTCCACATAGAATGCCGAAACGCATGGCAACCAATAGCCCGTTCAACTGCAAGAGCCAGTGGCAGCGGCAACGCGTTAGCAAAAGTACGAAGAACATCGGTAATGGCAATGCCTGGACTAGCGCGATCTCCAGCCAGCCTAGTAGGGTACGCCAGCCGGAGAACTGATCATGCATTGGCAGTGAGCGTGGCCAGTTCTGCCAGGTCTCTTGCCAATGCTCATACATTCGTACACTCACCAGTTCCCCGGCTTCGTAGAAGCCCACCAGATGCCAGCGGCAACCAGGGCGCGTGCAATGGTGATGTCCTCACAGAGTAAATCACGTGCCAGCGCAAAGCCTCCACAGGACTCCAGGATCTCACGCCGTACAAGAAAACACTGACCATTGGCCTGTACAGCACCGATCTTGCGTGTTGCATAGCCAGGAATGCCAAAGCGATACACCAGCGTCGTTAACAGAGAAGGATGCACCAGGCCCTGCCCGAAACCTTCAATGTCTTGTAGCGTAGCAATACTGAATGCTGCAAGCGATGTGCGCTTCGCATGGGCTAGTAGTGAGCGAGCAAGCCAGGCTGAAGGTCGAACATCTGCATCTAAAGTAAGTACCCAACAAGAGGTCAATGACACTTGCTGTAGCCCAATATGCAAACCCCAGGCTTTGCCGTTCCAGCCTGAAGGAATTGGATAAGCATCAAGCAGACGTATTCGGGAGTCACGTTGCTGGTAACGGAGTACCAGGTCTTGTGTCCCATCGCAGGAGCCTCCGTCCACCACCAGAATTTCGCAGACCTCCTCACCGTTTGCCAGGAGTCCCTCCAGACATGGGGTGAGGCGGAGGTATTCGTTGAGCACAGGAACAATCACAGAAATACCAGTTGTCTCTGTCTGGTCTGCTTCAGTGACTGTGTGCAGGCGCACTCCCCCCATAGTACTGAGCAGGCGTGAAGCCACACGCAAGCCTAGTGCTGCCTGTACCAGACCCAGCCCGACCAGGAAAGCGTTAGTTTTCATGCTGTATCCCCAGCATAGATGTAGAGGTTTTACGTGCTAGTTTCAAAAGAGCAACTCCAGTTCTGTGGAAGGTTCCACCTCACCCTGTCTCCAGAGAAAATCTAGCAAGTAGACAATCCCAGCTTCGCGTATTTTGGTGAACAGACTGGTCGCTGCCCGGTAGCGCAGAACATCGTACTGTCTTCGTTCAATCTCGTTCAGGATACTTTGATAGAGACGACCTGCCAGGAGAATGGGAAGACGATAGGCAGGAGCAAGTAACCAGACTCCGTGAAGACTTTCTTGATAGTAGTGGCGAGCACGCTGAACCTGATAGGCCATCAGTGCGCAGAATTGCTCATCTGGTCCTTGTTGCTCGTGGTACAACTGAAGCATATGATCATAAGAAGATCCGAAGTGCTCTAGTTCTGAACGCGGAAGATAGATCCGTCCAGCAGAGAGGTCGTTTCCGATATCGCGCAAAATATTGGTGAGTTGCATAGCGACACCAAGCTGCTTAGCGGCCAGACATGCCTGTTCAGAATGGACCCCAAGCACAGAGGTCATTGCTAATCCCACAGTACCGGCAACCTGGTAACAATAGTGATACAGCGCAGGAAAATCGCAGATTTCCTGCGGCTCCAAATCTGAGAGCAGACCATCAAGGAAATCGTGAAAGAGGACGACTGGTATCTGATATGTGTTCAGAAGGGTGGCTATTGTTGTCCCGAGTGGCTCACGTGGGGCTCTTGAGCAAAATCCCGCGCTAAACCATTTGCGCCAGGCGTCCAGTTCCTGCCGGGTATCGTCTCTGTGCCAGTTCTTGCCACGTTCATCTACAAGGTCATCCAGGGTACGAAAGAACGCATAGAGAGACACCACTGCTTCACGATATTCCACAGGGAAAAAGCGTGCGGCAAAGTGAAAGGTCTTTCCATGCGTCGCGAACAGTTCCTCGTCTTGTTTCATGGTAAACGCCTGGAACGGTAAAGACTTGTGCCATGCTTTCACATGCTGTCTCTCCACTGCCAGCCTTCTCAGTGCAAGAGCTTTTCTTCTTGACATCCTCCCCATGTATAAACATGGGATATTTCCACTCTCACGGGTGAGTTTTCTGTTTCGACTTCCCATTGCGAGAAGGCCGTTAAGCGTTCTCATCTGACACATCCTCCGCAGCCCTGAATTCCTACTAATTCAGCGATACTGACAAAAGTATAGCAGAGATGTCAAGAGGCGCACGCATGCCGTTCATCCTCTTAAGCGGCATATACGGCGCTTTTCCTTACCACATTCACAACCTTTTGTATCTGCTCAGCGGTAAGTTCTGGATACATTGGCAACGAGACAATACGCTCTGCTACGGCCTCCGTTATAGGTAACATTCCTCGCTGGTAACCATAATGAGCACACGCGGGTTGCAAATGAACGGGTATTGGATAATGAATTCCCGTTGCTATTCCTTCTTGCTCCAACTCACGACGGAACTGTTCCCGGTTCTGCACCTGTACCACATAGGCGTAATAGACATGTGTGCCCCAGGGCCAAATCATAGGTACCGTCTCTACCAGGCCTTGAAGCTGCTCTGTATAAACTTGTGCGTGTGCCTGACGGGCTGCGTTCCACTTTTCGAGATAGCGCATTTTTACACGTAATACAGCAGCCTGTACTTCATCCAAACGAGCGTTAACGCCAAGTACCTCATGTTGATAACGAATGCGTGAACCGTGATCACGTAAAATGCGTAGAGATTCAGCAAGTTCATTGCGACTGGTGACGCAGATGCCGGCTTCGCCGTATGCCCCCAGGTTTTTGCTATAGTAGAGGCTAAAACAGCCAATATCTCCCAGGCTGCCAACCCTTTGTCCATTATATGTTGCCCCGTGTGCCTGAGAGGCATCCTCAATGACCAGAAGACCATGCTCCCGAGCAAACTCCAACACCGGTTGCATTTCCACTGGATGGCCATACAAATGGACGGGGAGAATAGCACGAGTACGAGAATTCAGAACTTGCTCTAGTTGGGTCCAGTCCATCGTGTAGGTCTCTGGATCGATATCAACAAAAACAGGAGTTGCTCCCACTAGAGCAATCGCTTCAACAGTAGCGATAAAGGTATTGGCGACAGTAATCACTTCGTGACCAGGACCAATTTCACAGGCACGAAGAGCCAGCATAAGCGCATCAGTCCCTGATGAGCAACCCACTCCATAATTGCATCCGCAATACGTTGCGAATTCCTGTTCAAATGCCTGAGACTGTTTGCCGAGATAAAGCTGCATATCTGTAAGTACATTTTCGATCGAAGTCATCACTTCAGATTGAATAGTCTGGTATTGTGTACGTAAGTCTACTAAAGGTATCTGCATAGATATTAACGCCCCCGTTATAAATTGAACTATCTGGGAAGCAAACCGCCTCCATAAGTTCCAACGTTTGCAAAGCTTAACCATAAGCCAACTAGTAAAATTTTGCTAGTGGAGTAATCAACTCATATAAAGTCGAGATTTCATAACCAATAATACTAGTTTTTAACCATTTTGATATGTAAGAATTTACCAACATTATGAATGGGAGTGGGTTATACTCATACAAACAGGTAGTAAAAAAGATATTACCTGTGCCAAAGACAAGTAAGGGGGTATTATGCAAGTTCTAACAGCACCTGTTCGGGAAACTATCAATATTGACCAGAGGTATTTGCGAGCTAAACGTCTGGTCGACATCCTCTTCACTTTGCTCATTCTACTGCCTCTTTGCCTTATCACAGCAATTGTTGCTGTATTTATTCGCTTAGACTCGGCGGGGCCTATTTTTTTTCGTCAGAAGCGTATAGGGCGAAATGGGGTTGAGTTTAATATGCTTAAATTTAGATCCATGTATGTAAATAGCGGCGATGCCAGACATCGTGAGGCTATTGCTAAATATATGAGAGGACAAAAGCTTGGTAATGGTACAACGATGGACCTCTTCTACAAAGATGTGAACGATCCCCGTATCACCAAAGTTGGCCGATTTCTTCGCAAGACCAGCATTGATGAACTCCCTCAATTCTTTAATGTCCTGCGAGGGGAAATGACACTCGTTGGTCCACGTCCACCCCTTCTCTACGAAGTCGATCTTTATAGTCCAAATGATATGTTGCGTCTTTCCGGAAAACCAGGATTGACAGGCCCCTGGCAGGTTTATGGTCGTAGTAGAGTAACCTTTCAAGATATGGTCGAGATGGATATTGCATATCTTCAACGGCAGATCCTTCGGGAAGACCTCAAACTTATTGCTCTTACAATTCCCGTAATGATCAAGGGAAGCGGAGGAGCGTAAAAAATCTCTCGATAGACATAAAAATCTCGATGGAATGACTTGAGTTGCTGATAAGGCTTGTGTGAATAGAAGAGATGTAAGGAGATAGAATTTAAGGAATGCAACATTTACGTTTTGCGGTGATTGGCTGGGGATATTGGGGACCAAAGATTGCTCGAAATATTAATTCGCTACCACATTCCAGCATCAGTCTAGTGGCGGATTTAGATCCTCATCGTCTGGCATCCCTGATGGCAACTCAACCAGGAATACAAACGACGACGCAAGTGGAGGATGTCTTTTGTTCAGATGTTGATGCAGTAGTGATTGCTACGCCTGTATGTACACACTATCAACTTGCGAAAGAGGCATTGCTTCATGGCAAGCATGTGCTTGTTGAGAAACCACTGACGACAAATGTGGCCGAAGCAGAAGAACTGATAGCTCTGGCTGCTAAGCAGCAGCGTGTTTTGACGGTGGGGCATACCTTTCTTTATAGTCCTGCTGTTAATGAATTGCGTAAACTGATCCAAAATGGAGACCTGGGAAAAATCTATTGTGTCGAAGCAGAACGAGTAAATTTAGGATTGTATCGCAATGACACGAATGTTATTTGGGATCTTGCTCCGCATGATATTTCGATTCTGCTCTACCTTTTTGGGGGAAAACCGGAGCAAATTAAGGTGCAGGCCCATGCTCATCTTCAACAGGGGATTCATGATATTGCCCACCTTGATCTTGAATATGCCGACGCAATGACGGCCCATCTCCATTTAAGCTGGCTTCACCCTTGCAAAATTCGTCGTGTGACGGTGATAGGTGATGCGAGAATGGCAGTATATGACGATACCAACCCCGCTGAAATGATCAAGATTTATAACAAGGGGGCAGATGTCGATGCTAATCCTGTCGTCTCCTACCGTTTTGGCGCAATCACAATTCCCCACATTGATTGGATTGAGCCGCTTCACTTAGAGTGCCAGGATTTTGCTAACGCAATCCGCACGGGGGGAGAGACTCGTACAAATGGGAGTTTTGGTCTGGAAGTTGTACGAATATTGGTGGAAGCCCAAAAGGCGTTGCAGGAACAGGAAGAGCAACAAGCTAAGATAGCAATATAAAGAAGGTCTAGGCTATATGAGCGGACTCCGTAGAATTATAAGCAATACATTAATTTCTCTCTTTGGCCAGCTCGTAACGTGGTCGTCAACATTAATGTTGACGATCGCTTACGGGCGTTTTCTTGGAGATATCAAGTTTGGCGAACTCACTCTTGCAACTACACTTGTTGCTCTGGTAGGTGTTCCTGTTGAGAATGGCTTCAACCAACAACTTATACGTGATATTGCAGAAGACGCTGAGAAAACACATAAATATTTATGGAACGCTTTATTTCTTAAAACGGCATTCTGGATATGCCTATATGTTATTATCCTCTTTATAGCATGGGCACTGGGGTATAGTGAAGAACAACGTAACCTTGTAGCCATTTGTGGCTTAACATTGTTTAGCGGATCCATCGTGACGACATTTGCTGCAATACACTATGCTTTCGAGCGAACGCTTTTTCCTGCTGTAGGGCTGATGCTTGAAAAAGGTTTGTCGGCCTGTGTGGGCTTTATCATGCTTAAACAAGGTGCCACCGTACAAACAATGGCACTTATCTTGTTAGGGGGATCAGTAATCGACGTTTTGTGGGTAGCTTTCTGGGTATTTCGTCTGAATGGATTGCATTTCGCTCTTGAGAAAGCAACCATCCGTAAACTTATGCATACTGGTATCCCTTTCATGATTTATGGGGCAGTGGGAGTTATCTATTATCGAATAGATACAGTGTTACTTTCCCTCATGGCTAGCACTGCCGTCGTTGGCTGGTATGGCGCAGCATACCGCCTTTTCGATACGCTTCTCTTTATTCCCAGTATTATTCTTAATGCAGTTATGTATCCTGTCTTTTCAAAGCTCTCTGGAAAATCTCAAGAAACATTAAAGCTGGCTATCGAAAAATGCATGAGTTTCTTGTTCATTTGCTCATTTCCTATAGCCACTATAATGATTGGTGCTGCACCAAATATTATCGGATTTCTCTACCATCGGACCGATTTTGCCAACGCGTCCCCTGTCTTGCAAGCACTGGCTCCAGGTCTGGTCTTCCTTTATCTTAATACCCTCTTTTGTGCCATTCTCGTCACTACAAAAAAAGAAAAGAAAATACCAGGTATGGCAACTGCGGCTCTGGTATTTAATCTTGGCTTGAATCTTCTCTTGATCCCTATCTATCAGCAGATTGGAGCAGCTGTGGTAACTTCTTTAACTGAGTTACTTCTGCTCTGTATTGCTCTCTGGCTTATGCCAAAGCATCTCTTGCCAGGAAAGGGCAGCTTGATGGTGGGGTTGAAAGCTCTGATAGCGGCTCTTGTTATGGCCCTGGTCATTTTCTTCTTGCAAACATTTTCGGTCCTGGTCATTTTACCGGCGGCTCTGGCAATTTATGGTGGTGCGCTTCTTCTTTTACGAGCAATACCACGCGAAGATATGCAAACTTTATATAAAGCAATCAAGCATAAAAACAAAAAAACTTCAACAGAAACTCTTACCCCTGGCGTGGTAGATGGGGATATCCACACACAAGCCTCAGAGAGTTTGCCATCTGCACTGGCAGAAGCCCCGCTTCCAGAAACAACCAGAGAAGAGGATGAGATCACAGAACGTCTGCCAGCCGTATACAGAGCAATCAAGTACAATGGTAGAGGGACATCAGCTGAAACCCTTGCCCGTATTATAGATCAAAACAATTACACACAAATCCCGAAGCGCTTGCTAGCTATACTGGCAGAAGCCCCACTTCCGGAAATAACCATAGAAGGTGATGAACCCACAGAACACTTATATGTTGTACTGACAGAATCCCCACTTCCAGAAATAACCAGGAAAGGTGATGAAGCTGCAGAACCTTTGTATGTTGTACTGGCAGAATCCCCGCTTCCAGAAGCAACAGGAGAAGAGGATGAGTCTACAGAACCCTTGTATGTTGTACTGGCAGAATCCCCGCTTCCAGAAACAACCAGAGAAGAGGATGAGTCTGCAGAACCCTTGGCGGAAGCGGAGCTTCCAGAGACAATCAGAGAAGAGGATGAGTCCACTGAACCCCTGTATGTTGTACTGGCAGAATCCCCGCTTCCAGAAACAACCAGAGAGGAGGATGAGTCTGCAGAACCCTTGGCGGAATCCCCGCTTCCAGAAACAATTAGAGAAGAGGATGAGTCGACAGAGCACTTGCTAGCCGTGCTGGTGGAATCCCCGCTTCCAGAAACAATTAGAGAAGAGGATGAGTCGACAGAGCACTTGCTAGCCGTGCTGGTGGAATCCCCACTTCCAGAAACAATCAGAGAAGAGGATGAGTCGACAGAGCGCTTGCTAGCCGTGCTGGTGGAATCCCCGCTTCCAGAAACAATCAGAGAAGAGGATGAGTCGACAGAGCGCTTGCTAGCCGTGCTGGCGGAAGCCCCGCTTCCAGAAACAATCAGAGAAGAGGATGAGTCGACAAAACGCTTGCTTGTCGTTTCAAGAAGGAAAAAACAAAATAGATTGTAAAAGCACTAGAGAAGCAGACCAAATGCAGTTTTTAGCGGTATACCAGTAAAAATTATGAAATAGCGAGAATTATAGGAATTTGCCTATCCTCTTTATCACCGCTGGTTAGAGTAGAGAAAGAACAGAAGAGGCATCTATGAGGTTACTTATGAAAAAAAAGTCATCAGGTAGGATCGTATTGTTTGTTGTCGGTATTATTATTCTTATTGTTATGTTGCCGTTATGTGCCTATCGCATTGTAGCTCAGTATACAGGAAGCGGTAACACGATGACAGCGAACTTTATAAGCGCTCCAGGACGACAGAACAACCAGTCATCTTCGCTGATTAGTCTGGATGTACCTGCTTATGCCTCTTCTGGCTATGATCCTGCATCTCAAGCGAATGATGACAGTTATGATAGTACCTGGCGATCGCAAGAGATGCCGGCATGGTTATCGTACGATCTCTCAAGCGTACCTGCTACCAGGCGCAGCAAGGTATTAGTGGCATGGTACAACGAGTCGGGTAACTATGACCATACCATCATTGGGTATCCAGCATACAATTTACCTGAAGATTACACCATTGATGTCAATGCGCAGCAAGGTGGAGGACAACCGCCTGAATCTGGATGGGTCACACTGGTCAGGGTACAGGGCAACCATTATCACTCGCGCCAGCATGTAATCGATATGACTGGATATAATTGGATACGCATCGATATAAGTAGAATTGATGGTTCTGCCGAGAACTATGATGCAAGTATAAATATGGATATCTTTGATGCGCGTACGGCTCTTGCGGATGATTGGATTTTCTTTGGCGCTTCAGTTACTGCTGGCTCGATGGGACACCAAACACTCAACGATGTGAATGCGTTCGCGCAGCTTATTCACGAAAAAATTCCCAGTCACTATCCTGTGCAAGAATCAGGAGGAATTGGCTATCTTACCAGTGCGGATGGAGTAAAGTATCTGAATACCTGGCTTGAATTATTTCCCGGAAAATATGTCGGGTTAAGCTATGGTACCAATGATGCATTGGGTTGTGTAAGCCCTGATACGTTTTATGATCACTATGTGACGATGGTACAGGATGTGTTGAAGATGGGTAAGGTCCCCATTGTGCCGCACATACCCTGGGGAAGAAACAGGAATATCCAGAACTGTGCACCAGCTTTAAATGCAAAAATTGATGCGTTGTATCAAGCTTTTCCGCAAGTCGTTCGCGGACCGGACCCGTGGGCTTTTTTTCAGAGTCATCAAAATCTGATCTCCACCGATAATATTCACCCAACTGAGGCAGGATTTGGCACGTATCGCCAACTATGGGCAAACGCCATGCTGGCAGCTGCCTACTCACATAAGTGAGGTCTCTATGTGGTCTTCAGAAATTGTAGTATATGCGATCGTTAGAAATGGCAGAATGCGTCATGATAACAAGCACTAAAGTACGAAGAGCAGTTTTTGCACTGGTGAGCATATTTTTAGTGCTTGTTATTGTAATGCTAGCTGTATTCATTACCCATAGGCCAGGAAAGCTCTGGCGTTTTGTTGCTTCTCATTCTATGCCCCCTCAAGCTGCGTCAACAATTGCGGGAGGGTTTACCACTTTACCGCCGGGATCAGTGCTGCCAGACGAACAAGATTGTACTGCTCGCGTTCATCACTCTTCCTGGGAGCCACGATCGGATAACATGGAAGCTAATCAGAGCGTACCGACTCAAGAGCAAGTTGCTCAATTGACACCCTGGGGTCCTGCCATTGGCGTTGACGCAAAGGCGGACACATTGCGCAAACAGATCACTGGAAACTTTACGGGTACAACAAATGAGATATTCCAGTGGGTTGCATGTAAATGGGGGATTGATGAGAACATTGTGCGAGCTGAGGCCGTCGTTGAATCCGACTGGCATCAAAGTCAAGTTGGTGACTATACTACTGAGCGTACTTTCTGTCCACCAGGAACGTGGGATGGCAAGGGATGTTACCAGAGTTATGGTGTTCTTCAGTTGAAGTATTATTATTTTCAGAGCACCTGGCCGATGAGCCGTGAAGATACGGCCTTCAATGCAGAATATATCTACGGTGTCATTCGCACATGCTATGAAGGTTGGACGACATATTTAAACGACCGTACACCTTTACCGGGCTATTCACGCTACCATGCAGGCGATATCTGGGGTTGTCTTGGCAGATGGTATAGCGGTGGTTGGTATGACCAGGGCGCGATTGATTATATTGACAAGGTAAAGACTGCACTCACAAATGAGGATTGGTTGCAAGCTGGCTTCTAGCTCAGATTATTGCTTGTTGTTGATACCTACATCTCTTAGTGTATGGGTTTTGTCGTGTGTGGAGGAGGTTGCGGCGCAACCTCCTCCACACACGACAAAACCCATACACTATCCACATCTTCAGGATATCAGGGCCGGGCGATGTAATCCCAGCATGCGTCCTTTGCAAATGCTTCTTCAAATTGGACTAACGTATATGGGCCATTGCCGTCTAGATCGAAAATACGCAATCCAGCCCTCTCAGTAAGTATCTGGAAGATATGTTGTGGCTGAGTATCATAATATGCTGCTCCCCCCTTGCCGTGCTCGAAAATGATAACAGGTTTATGGCGGGAGATTGTCTCAATGGCTCCCTCAAAAACCTGGAGTTCGGCTCCTTCGACATCAATTTTGATCAGTGTGGGTATATAATCGGCTGGCAGACTACGATCAAGTGCTTCAGTCTTTACGGTCAATTTCTCAATTTGCTGATCTTCTGAATGAAATCTTTCACGAAATCCGCTTTCGGCAGGTACATTTTTCACATAGGTAAAGGTTGTCTGTCCTACCTTGTTCGATACTGCGGCCAGGCGCACATCGACTGAGGGGTGCTGCTCGCGAAGACGTTTATTTAAGTGGGGTAAAGGTTCATATGCAATATGTTTGCCACGAGGAGCAACCCGTAGTATCTCTGCCAGAATCCTACCTCTGTATGCTCCAATGTCAATACAATTCGAGTCCTCTTTCAAAACAGATTTGAGTAGCTTCCGTAAGTTTTCACTTTCAACGCGGTCATGTCTATATCGAGGTAACACAGCTGCTCGCATCCTTCGCAGTTGATCATCAATGCCAAGCCTGCTAGCCGTGTCTATTAACCTATCTCGCAGCATCATTTCCTCCTACTTATGTTCTACTATTAACTCTTCTATATTACTTGCACCAGTGTACGATTCCTTGTGGGCTTCTTTCTGGCTCAGGGTAGCGAGCAATGCCTGGTAACGCTCAGCCATCAATTCCCATTTGAACGATTGATAATCCTCAGCAGCATTGACTGCCAGAGATAGACATTTTTCTGGATGTTGATACAGATCGATGATAGCTTCAGCGAAGCTTTCAGGGCTCGAAGGATCACAGAGGACTATCGACTCGGGTCGGAACATAGAGCGGATCGCACGAGTATCTGAAGTAATCATCGGGCGATGCATCCAGGCGAATTCATATGCTTTGGTTGGCAACACCAGTTCCATGAAGCCATCATTGCGATAGGGAATAATTCCAACGTCGCCATGTGTTACAAAATCTACCAGTTCATTTGACTCACAGGGATCTGTAAAGACCACTCGTTCACTTACTCCCAGATCTTGTGCCAATTGTTTTAGCGTAGAGATAAATTCACCACGCCCTTTGATATCCAGCTGTACGTGAGGCACTACCTGACGTGCCAGAGCCAGAGCATGGATGGCAATATCCAAACCATTGCGGCTGGCTACAGTGCCGTGATACATCAAGATAAGTGGATGTAACTCATCAAATTCTCGCAATTCTCTGATATTCCCACGTGAAGCCGGATAAAGTTTGGGATCAGCGCTATTGAGAATGATAGTAATTTTCTCAGCGGGGACCGAGCGTTGAAGCAGCAGTTGTTCAAAAGGCCAGCCGACGGTAATCACATGGTCGGCATAGGCTGTTGAAATGCGCTCCTGCCAGCAAGCTAGAGCAGTAACGATTTTCCGTGTCTTGCCCTTTGCTTTTGCTCCCATCAGTTCTGGGCTAACATCCTGCACTTCCAGAATAACTTTTGCTCCCAATATCTTAGGAATAATGGCTGAGAAAACGAGAAAATCCGGCATATTGTGAACATGTACTACATCGAAACGCTTCTTGAGGTGCAGACGAGTAAGCACTACACCAGACATGAGGAGAAACCAGCACCAGCTCAAAATTGTGACTGGCAATGATTGACCAAACCCGCGATTCATAGGTAAACGGTGAACATGTACACCTTCACAGATTTCATAACGTTGCTCGCCTGACTGGCGTAGACAGATCACGTCCACGGAGTACCCTCCGTCTATAGCTGCCCCAGCAATGCGTCGTACTAGTGGATCGAAGGGATACCAATCGAAGGTGATAGCAGCAACACGTATTGTCGACATAACCACACAAATCCTTTCAAGCAGATTCATTTGAGTGAATACGAGTCGTACGTACCCACTCGGCTGTATGTTTTTTGTTTCTCCTGACCACCAGAATCACCCATAGCTTCCACAACATGAAGCCAGGTGCATGCAGAAGCGCCATATATAGGATTCGAGGAGGACGTAAAAGATAGATGGCGGTACTAATATAGCAAAATAGACAGCCTATGATCACAAGACTAATCATCAGATTTGGGATTGACCATAATAGCAGTGATCCCAGGAACATCAATAGACACCAGATGACGAGGTACGATAGAGGAGGAGTAAGTAGCTCTGCTATGGCTTCTATACGCACGAAGTCGCGGTTGCTTATACCAGCCTTCAGAAGTTTCCACGCAATTCTCCATGCAGGCTGGCTATCGTCGGGTGATTCCCAACGTATGTCCTGTGTACGCATTTGCGCAAAGGTCGATGGCATTTCTGATCGTACAATGGCATCTGGCATATAGAGCACCTTTTCACCATGTTGCATCAGAGACAGATAATACTGATAATCTTCTGCAAGTGAAAAAGCTTGCCAGGGATGGCGCATTAAAAGAGAGCGGCTCAGGCACATCCCATTACCTGTCAGGGTAGAGGAACACCCAAGACCATTTCTTCCCAGGGGACGCACATAATTCATCAATGTCAATGCCAGCCAGCGTAGTGCCGTACTGGGGGAGTCAGTGACATTAAGTACAGTATTATGAGCTTGTAATGCCTGAGCGCCTTGTGCCAGTCCTCTGTTCATTACCTGTAAAAAGGTTGGAACAACAACTGAGTCTGCATCCAGGACGATATACGCATCATAGATCAAGCCATCTTCATTGAGTTTCTGCATGAGCCAGCTCAGTGCAAAGCCTTTACCACGCTTTTCCTGATCGAAGCGCTCATAAACGCTCACCCCGCTGCTTGAGCGTGCCAACTCGGCAGTAGTATCGGTACAATTGTCGGCTACAACGTAGATCGTGTGACAATCTTTTGGATAATCGAGAGCCGCAAGGCTGTCCAGCAACTTACCGAGTACAGCAGTCTCATTATGGGCAGGAATAAGGATAGCAAAATTGGCATGTTGGAACTCATCTGAAAAAGAGATGGCTTCCTTCTTACGTTTTCGCGTGACCAGTATCGCTGAAATCGATAAAATACAGAGATATAAAACCGGTAGTGCTATTATTATCTCCATAGCTAAAAGCAGCCACCTCAGCACCTGTAGCACTAGCATATCTGTTCCCTCTCTAGAACTTGTGTTTCAATAGCTTTCAGCAGTCGGGTACCACTATGTTTCCAACTATACTTTGTTTCCACCAATGCTCTACCAGCATTTCCAAGTGCGGTTCGCATAACTTGATCTTTCAAAAGCGTTATCACTGCTTGCGCAAATTTTTCTGGTTGGTCAGCCACAATCAAGTGCTTGCCATTCTCAACAGATAAACCTTCACATCCTATACTTGTGGAAACGACAGCTCTTTGCATGGACAGAGCCTCCAGTATCTTTAAGCGCGTACCGCTACCGACTTGCAATGGAGCTATGACGACACTCGATGTGGCAAGGTAGGGATGCACTTTCGGGACCGTGCCAGTAACTGTAATTCCTGGCAACGTAGCCAACCTCTTGATCTCTGGCGGTGGATTTTTACCAACAATTTGCCAGGTTGCATCTGGCAGTTGCTTCTGGATAATGGGCCAACATTTTCTTACAAAAAATAGGACTGCGTCGATATTTGGAAAATAATCCATACTTCCAGTAAAGATAATTTGATGCAAAATTTCTGGTATCGGATCGCGCTGCACAAAAGTTTCAGTATCTACTCCGTTTGGTATGACCTCAACCTGTTGCCCTGGTAATATCTTTCTTCAGCGCATCATACTCTCGCTCACTAGTTACCAGCACGATATCGGCACGACGGCAGCGTTCTATTTCTCCCCGTTTGAGGAGATGGCATTCACGCCAGCTATACCACTTACGTAGAGGTGCTTTCTCGTGTTTATATGTACGTTCTAGCAACTCATATTCGATATTATGCTGATCGATGACAGTTTTTATTCCTTCAGGTAGTTGATAACCAGCAACAAGCACACTCTCAAAAAGCACAATATCGAACTGACGAAGCGAGCAAATAGTATCCAGAGCATGCTGCATTTCAGATACAGTGAACAGGTTTAGAAAGTATGACTTGCCACGAACAGCATTAAATAACTGGATCAGGCGTTTGTAACGATCAGGCAATGTATAAGGTATGAGTTGAACAGAGTCGGTGAGTTCTTTAAGTGAAGATCGCACCTCAGATTCATTAAACTCGGCATCATTTGCTAATATTAGTAGTGAGACCTTGTATGTTTTAGACAGCGCTTTCAACAAATGAAAATTACGGGTATTGGCTCCTCCGACCGGGCGCGGTAAACCAGCAGTCACCATAAGGAGATTCATATTTTCTTTTTCTCTTCCTCTTCAATTCTTGGAAGCTTCATCAAGACGCCTGCCAGCATACCAACATAGATCACATTGCGATAGAAAGAGAGTTGGTAATCGGCATAGGCAACGATGATTTCCATAACGATCATAGCGACAATGTAGATAGCCATGAGTTGTAAATAGTTATCTTTAAGCTGGCGTGCAATAATGGATCCTCGCACGATGATAGCACCAAAGAGGTACCAAAGAGCAAGGAAGCCAAATGGTCCGAGTCGCATCCATACCCAATAGATAGTGTTGTGAGGGATATAGTTATAAACAGGATCAAGCGATGAAAGGTCCGGCAGGAGTTCAGGTTGCAAGAACGGCTTACCAAATCCCAGACCCATTGGGTTTAACTTCACCGTATATTTCAGATCATAGTTTTCGATGTCACGGTATAGATTGGAAGCCGCATCAGATGGATCCGGGTGAAAAACGGATACTACTGCGCGTGCTGGTGAGCTGAGACCTCCCGTACCTTTGTAAAATGCCGCGACATAAGCGCCACCGAACAAAACCGTGACTAGAAGGAGTATTATCAGAGAATCTTCGTGCATGTATCTTAACAGTAAAAATAAGTGTCCAGGCAACTACAAGTCCTATTAAAAGTGCCACAAAATCCGCACGTCGGTTATTGGCAACCAGAGCAACCAGTAGCACGGGTAATAGTGCCAGAGCAGTATAAAACTGTGGTCGGTATTTAGAGTGTAGACTGAAGAGCACAATGAGCAGGACAGTTGAGACCCAAAAATAAGACTCTTCATGAGCCATGATCTGGTGGTTGTCTGCCAGATCACCATGTATAACGAAGATGTAAACATAAATTGCTTGCAGGGCTTTGATACCAGCACACAGGATCGCACACCATAAAAAATAACGCACTTGTGATTTCTTGCGTATGAGATTGTAGGCCAGGAGGTATCCTAAAAGCAGATACCAGAATGATCTAACTTCCTCAATGAGGATTTGGAGATTTCCACCGGAAGACATGCCATGCACGATACCCCAGATGACGCACATAAAAAAAAATGAGAATGGAATGAGCAGTGCGCCTCCTTGCAGCATCTTCTGACGCTTAAGCAGGTTCTGAAGAATGAACACCAGCAGGACGAAAACCATGAAGAAACCGATAGGTCGATCAGGCAGTCCCAGAATAGAGTCAGGCCAGTAGAAGATATAAATGGCTGGGCTGCCGCCCACGACGTCAGATGCACTCTGGTCGATGGACAGCGTACAGACGAGTATAACGAAGAAACCAACGATCGGCCATCGTATGACGAGTAAGGTCACGACCAGAACTACCAGTATAGCAAGTATGTAGCTGGAGCCAATAGCAATTCCACTGATGACCAGCCCGGGAACCAGACAGAGCATGCTGATGAATAACAGAATAAATAGGAGCAGATCGCTCCGTCTTCGTTTCTCCAGTATTGTAGAGACCGTTTGAAAGCCTTTAGTGGTTCGCAGTGATTGAAATTCCATAGCAGATCTCATCCCAACGTAAAGTAAAGTACCGTACCGATCGCAACACAGAACACCAGCAGGCGAATTCTCGTGTCATATGTACGCGCGAATAACCCGAGGCAAACAAAAGTCATTAAGAGTATGGAAATTGGTACCATGAGAATCTCCTAAAGAAGTTGCTGTATCCATCTTGGAATCCGGCTCTCGCCTTGATTAAGGATGATGCCATGAATTGGTAAGCTACTGAGTTGCTTACATGTGTCGTCTATCATTTTATCGGGTGTGACCTGTGCACGAACTACGATCACAATCGATTCTGGCAGGCTTGCCGCCAGGGAACCGTATCCGGCGGTGATGATGGAAGGGAGATCAACGATATACAATTCATTTGAATGTTTAAATGTTTTCGATAAGCCAGAGCGTTGTAGCTGTTTTAGCAACTTTACTGCATCTCGTGAGCCATTTCCGGCAGGAATGACGGTCAGGTTGTTATCTACCTTGTAACGAATATCATCTTCATTGCACATTCCGCTCAACCACTCCGCCAGCCCAGGTGTTGCAGGGATATCAAAGTACTCATGCAGGCTGGGATGTTCCCAGTTACACTCGATAAGTGTAACTGGCTCATTACTGTCATGCGCGAGTACCTGTGCGGTGACCAGGGCCAAAAATGATTTCCCCTCCCCTTCAATGGAGCTGGTAAAACCTAGACTGCGCACGGGAGCCTGTTCGCGGAAAAAGAGCGAAAGGCAGAACTGCCGACAGCGCTCTTGCAGCATATGAGCGCTGGCTATGTCTCGCTGATTATATTCAGTAGGTTGCGATTTCTTGTTGAGAGCCTTCTTAGTGTATGCCGTCGCAGGTGATGATCGTGGCGTTTCAACGATCGGTGAGAATTCTGCTTGTTTGGGTATCTCTAATTTCTGCGTTGCATCGGTTAGAGATTGCTTAGCAGATGTATTCGTCGAAGCCGTTACATTGTTTCTCATTGCTTCATCTCTCATAGCGACTGCTCACTTTTTTCAGACATCAGTTCTTCTCACAATCTTTTAAGATGATCGTCAGCATTACTTTTTTTGCCTGCGAGCAAAGCTTGACTATGCATTGTATTTGGGGTTAGTAGCAGTGATTTAGTTGCGGCTGTCAGATCTGGTAATTCCATGACAACGGGATATGCTACTAAGCCTTGCAGATCGGGGGTCGAATAAACACCACGATCACGCCGCACGACAATAACGAGATAAATTATGCAAGCTAGAAGTGCGACTACCAGGCCAATACCTGCGCCGATTATATAGTCTTTGCTGCGAGAGAGAGGCTGATATGGTAATTGGGGAGCATCGACTACCCTGAACAGTGTAGCAACCTGTGTACCCTGTGTATTGATTGCTTGTTGTATGGTGTTAATCGTGCCTTCAAGATTTTGCACAACGGCCTGCGTATGTGTTGTGGTGGTATCAAGGAGTGCGTATTGTGAATCGTTGGCCAACAACTGACTTGGAGTCTGGGTCGGGTGGGTATGCGCATAATTCGTCTCTGCGGTAATGGCATCACTTAGATCTTTTTGTGCTGTAGTAAGTTGAGCTTGATAACTCACCAGCAGATTATTTCCCTCAGTTCTCGAGAATTCCAGACCTTGCTTGCCGAAATTGGTGATAACTGATGCCACAATTTGTTGAGCTATGTGGGGATTGCGATTTGCGTAACTGATACTATACAGGTATTCATCTGATGGCGTGACGAGAACGTTTTTAGAGATATCGTTAAAGAGGGCCACCTCTAGCTCTTGAGTATTTAATGTATCTGGATGAATACCTAGCGTTGGTGCCAGATCGATACCTTTTATGACCAAATCGACAAAAGCATGTGTTTGCAGTAACTCCTGAAGCGCGGTAGTCTGGGTCAAGGCCTCTGGCTGAAGCTCGTTGCTCTGCACGCCGGTTGAGGTAATGACAAAATAGCGCTGTAAAGCCCAGAGCGATGCTGTTGATTGATAGGTTCGTGGAGTCATAAAGTACATAATGGCTAATCCAAGAGTTGGGAGTAGCACAATTAATATAAGAAGTTTTAGCGGGTAACGAAAGATCGCCTCGAGAGTCCGTCTCACAGATACACCTGCCTTTCATTAATGTTCAAAATTAGGGAAGCTGTTCAAATCACTCAACTCCAGCCCACTTTACTATACAAAAATCAGAGACTCGTTTCCTTTACTAAACGAGAATAAATACCAAATGAGCATATCAATATATCCACCTTTATACCACTCTTTGGGAATCATGATCGGTGTCCTAAATGTTGAGATAGCGTTAAGATTGAGACTTTATGGTAACGCAACATTAACCATAAAGAAGTAGTTCCTAATTGTACCTGTTCTCCATAGAGAATATTTCTCTCCCATTATAGGGAAATCATTACCATTTCTTTACCAATGTATCATAAAATTGACATGTAAAAATGATATTGTTCTCCTCATGAATAAACTACGTGTCCAACATCCTCCTTATCAAGATCAGTCTCTGGCTCATCTTGTACAGTTGTATGCTACTCACTCTGGCTCAACTTTATCTTGATTCTCCCTTACCCATGAAGAAGATATGAATGAGACCATGATTTTTCGTATAGCAGTGGTCAAGTTCCCGAGACTGGAGGTATTAATGACCAGAGTGGAAGTGAAATGATGAAGGTAATAAAATTATGAAGGCTATCCTTACAGCTGCTATTAAATATGCAACAAACCATATAATTACTCATATCCCGTCGCATGCTCTACGACTCGCCTGGTATCGTCGTGTACTGGGTTGGCGGATCGGGACTGGTGTTACCATCCTTATGGGGCAGTATGTGCAAATGGCGGGGTGCGTAAAAGTGGCATGAAGGTTTCCATCGGAAAAGGGAGCGTAATAAACAATAGTTGTCTCTTATACACGACAGGTGGCCTGGTGATCGGTGAAAATGTGAGCATCTCTTCTGGTGCCTGGTTAGTCACTGGCACTCACGATATGAATGATCCACTCTTTCCTGACAAATACCTGCCCATTGTGGTCGGCAACTATGCCTGGATTGGGGTGCGTGCCACCATTCTTGCTGGTGTCACCATAGGTGAAGGTGCTGTAATCATGGCAGGGGCAGTCGTAACACGTGATGTTCCCCCATATGCTGTAGTTGGTGGTATTCCAGCCAAGATCGTTAGTAAACGAGCGCTGCAAAACTTTTCTTACGAGCTGAATTTTCGCCACTTATTTGAGTAACTACAGCCTTCCCTGCGTAAAATGAGTTCAGAGAGGCGGTTGGTGAAGATATTGTGTGAGCATCTGGTAGAGGGACATGCGGGACCCTGTAGTTAATAGAGGTTAACTTTCGTTTACCCTTCTTGCAAAAGCATTACTACTTCTTAACTAATTACACATAACTCTGTTATCTTTCATATGATATCCTGAGCCAATAATTCAAAGATGATGGAGGCGTCAAAATTGCAGTCATGCATTTTGAGTTTATCATATTTTATGAAGAAGGAGCATGTTGATGGTGAAATATAACAATACTACAGTAGTTATTGGTGCAGGCCCTTATGGTCTTTCGGTGGCGGCACATCTGAGATCTCGCAATTTACCAATGCATATTTTCGGGAAACCGATGGATTTTTGGCAGAAAATGCCGGCGGAAATGTATTTGAAATCCTTCTGGAGTGCCGCAAGTCTCTCGGCCCCAGGTGGCAAATATAGCCTCAATCATTATGCCTCCGTCACCGGGACGCATGAGCAAACACCCATCCCACTTTCTTACTTTCTCGACTATTGCCGCTGGTTCCAGGAACATAATGTTCCTGAGATTGATCCCACCTTCGTGCAGTCATTGAAACGTATTGATCAGGGATTCCAACTGGACTTGAAAGATGGACGGACTATCGAGGCTGGCAATGTAGTTGTTGCCACTGGTATCGCTCCATTTGCGCATGTGCCAGAGTATGCACGTAACCTTCCTCAGACCCTTGCCTCACACACGCAAGAGCATACGGATCTTACACGTTTCAAAGGTCGTAATGTCGTTATGGTAGGAAGAGGTCAGAGTGCACTAGAATATGCTGCTTTATTACATGAGGCGGGTGCAACGGTGGAAGTAATTGCACGTGGACCCATCATCTGGATTAATCGCAAGCTGTACGATCGTACCGGCCCGGCTAAACATATCTTCTATCCACCCAGTGATGTTGGTCCTCCAGGACTCAACTGGTTGATTGCCTTCCCGCTCGTGTTCAGTCGCCTGCCTGACGAGACAAGATACGCGATGGATAAGCGAGCTGTGCGCCCTGCAGGAGCACAATGGTTGCGTCCCAGGGTAGAGGAAAAAGTGCGTCTGACTCCAAATACGGATATTGTCAAGGTTACACCTCAAGGACAGGGGCTATGTTGTGAATTAAGTGATGGGACGACGCGAGAGATAGACCATTTGTTTTTTGGGACAGGCTATCAGGCTCATATTGATAGACTTGACTTTATCGATTCAGATTTACGCAAGCAAGTGCGGGACCGTGATGGTCAACCCTTGCAGAATTCGTGGTTCGAGTCGTCTGTGCCCCATCTCTATTTCGTAGGTGCCCTGGCCGGATATACATTCGGACCGATTTGCCGCTTTGTTGCAGGGACGAGTGCGGCTGCGCACCAAATTTCGCGACACATCGCACGATCTGCATAGGTGGCCAGACAAAGTGACATGGTATGAAAATCGATTGGTGAAATGGAAAGAGGGACATACAGCATGGGCCTTCGAAGGATGCCAGGGGCTGTTCTGCTGGGTAGTGACTTCAAAGCGTTGGGAGTTGCACGTAGTTTGGGACAAAGGGGTATACCAAGTGTGGTGGTTGATAATATTCCTCGCTCAGCCTGGTTTTCGCGTTACGTTGTGAAGCGTTTCCGATGGCACTGCCAGATGGACGACGCTGCGTTTGTCCCTTTTCTGTTGAATATAGGGAAGAGGCACCATCTGGAACAATGGGTACTTTTCCCTATGCAGGATGAGGCTGTACAGCTTGTTGCATGCAATACGCAACAGCTTGCACAGATCTACACACTTGTCACACAGGAGTGGGACATCGCTCAATGGGCGAGTGACAAACGCCGAACCTATCAAATGGCTCAAGAAACTGGGGTGCCGTATCCCAGAACCTATTACCCTGCCAATGAGGACGAACTTGCAAAGATAGATGCTCCGTTTCCCTCTATTATCAAACCAGCTATCTCCGTACAGTTGCAGTACACAGTACTCATCTCAAAGCTCTCCCAGCTCAATCTCGTGAAGAGTTGCTCATACAGTATCGGCGTGCTGTGAAAACCATTCGAGCCGATGAGGTGATGGTTCAGGAGGTTATTCCTGGGGGTGGAAGTACACAGTATTCACTGGCAGCTTTTTGTAAAGAAGGACGCATCCTGACAAGCATGACGGCCAAGCGTACCCGTCAATATCCTATTGACTACGGACTGGGGAGTAGTTTTGTGGAGGCTGTGCCTGTTCCCTCTCTATTGGAATTTGCCGAAAAGCTCCTGGGATATATGCGAGTATCGGGTATGGTGGAGGTCGAATTCAAGCTTGATGAACGGGACCAACAATACAAACTATTGGACATCAATCTGCGTCCCTGGGGATGGCATACCCTCTGTATTGCCTGTGGATTGGATTTCCCCTATATCCAGTACTGTGATGTACTGGGGCAAGAACTGAGAGGCGTGGTTGCGACACCACACTATGATTATCACTGGGTTCGCCTGTTGACCGACATTCCAGCGGGACTGCAAGAAATACGAGCAGGGATTACTACACCGCGTCGCTACTTACGCTCACTTGTAGGCAAGACCGTATTTTCTGTCCTTGATTGGCGTGATCCCTTACCCGCGCTTGGGGATGCTATGGTGGCATTAACACGTACAATGGGAAAAACTACAAAAAAGAAGCATAAATAAAAAGATAAGAGGCGACACAAAAGTGATATCTACACCCCATATCGACACCCCCTGGAGTATCCTTATCGAAGAGCAGGGAAAAGATATATTCTATTACGATCCCAGGTGGTTTGAACTGATCAGTAAGCTCTATGGATACAGCATAATTCCCCTTACAACCACAAACACAGAAGGCCAGATCACAGGTTTTCTTCCATTGTGCTCTATTTCGAGTCCGTTTACAGGACGGAGGTTAGTTTCCCTCCCCTTCTCCGATCACTGTCCCCTTCTCGCCGCTGACGAGGCAAGTGCCAATGATCTTATTGATCAGGCTATTCACCTTGCGAAGCGACAGCAGGTAAAATATCTGGAATTGCGTACTGGTAGCCATGACGTATTGGCTAAGCGGTCTGATCTCACGGAGAGCAATCTGTATGTAAACTGGGTATTGCCTCTTGCCGATAATCCGGATGCTGTCTGGAAAGGTCTACGAAAACCAATCCAACATCAGATCAAGAAATCGCAGAAGCACGGTGTACAGATACGTACGGCACAAAAGCGTGAGGAGATGGAACTCTACTACAATCTCCATTTGCAGACGCGCACGAGGAAGCATGGTATGCCGGCCCAGTCGAAGGACTACTTCTTCCAGTTATGGGACATGTTCGCAGCAAATGGCGCGTTACAACTGCTGCTGGCAGAATACCAGGGAACGACCATCGCAGGTATTATTCTTTTGATACACGGTAACACAATTCACTATGCTTACGGCGGATCTGACGAGCAGTATTTAAATCTTGCTCCCAACAACTTACTCTTCTGGACGGCAATAGCATGGGGATGTACACAGGGTTATAAGAGATTTGATCTCGGACGCACTGCTTGTGAAAATGAGGGACTGATGGAGTTCAAACGGCGCTGGGGAGCCGTAAAGGAACCCCTTCCTTATTACTACTATCCTCATACAGCTGGTTTAGCATCCACATCCGAGAGTAGTTGGAAGTATCGCCTGTTAACAGATACCTGGAAAAAGCTTCCACTGGCTGTAACGGCTCCTCTGGGGGGATATCTTTACAGGCATCTGGGCTAGTTCTGCCAGTAATTCCTAAAATCAAATCAGTGTTGAGATTTCTCAACCAATATATGAGATTTATTTACGATATCTCAACTTTAATATTGCTAGATAATATATTTAAGAAGGACTACCTTTAAAGTTGAGATATTGGATATAGTCAATCTGGAGGGTAGTTCAAGTGAATCTTGTTTTCTTCTCAATTAGGACGAAGGGACTTCATAATTTTACAAGGCGACTCACCACAGTGTTTTCTCGTTTTGGCTTTACTGAACAACGATCGCGGCGGGCTTTACACACGATCATCGTAGCTCTGGAGCCGTATCAAGCGGCACCAACATTCTTTATTCCTGCGGTAGTTCTGGGCAGGCATCCCGCCTTGCTTGCCGAAATAGCTGGTGCTCGAGCGGAAATCGGTATACATGGATACGTCCATAATGATTATCGTACTTTAAGTCATGGTGAGCAGTATAAGCAAACAGAGAAAGCGATCTCCGTATTTGAGGAAAAGCAGATCACATTTCAAGGTTTTCGCAATCCCTATCTTGGGTGGACAGAAGAATCTCTCCAAGTGTTTACTCAGCTTGGTTTCACCTATGATAGCAATGATGCCGTTCTGCATGATGTCATTGATCTCGATCAGCTTTCTCCTCTGTTGCGAAGCGGTTACGAAAAGTCCTTAGAACTGTTTCAAGCGGTTGAATGCACTACCTATACGCTACGTCCATATTTCGTTGGCAAGCTGCTACGTATTCCTACCAGCATTCCAGATGATGAGATGCTTTTTGATCGTCTCCGCATCACGGATGTAAAAGAGGTTGGGCGTATCTGGAGTCGTGTCATGCAGCGTGTCTACGACCTCGGCGGGATCTATGTGCTCAATCTGCATCCTGAGCGCGGTGTTCTCTGTAAACGTTCTCTAGATATTCTTCTTTCTTCTACCCGTGGCCAATCACTACCAGTTTGGGTAACAAGTTTAGAGAATGTTGCTCTGTGGTGGAAGGAGCGCAACCAATTTCGCTTGAACATCGTACCGCTAGCTCCCGATCGCTGGCAGGTAGAAGCTATCTGCACATCTCGTTCTACGCTACTTGCCCGTCATCTTGATATCGAAGATCAAACTACAACTCCGTGGTATGGAGCCGATGTTCAGGTGTCATCTCACCAATTCTCTGTACATGCAACGCAGTGCCCATGTATTGGCCTATCACAACAAACTTCGCAGGAACTTGAAGACTTTCTCTTCGAGCAGGGATATCCCTTCGTCCGTTGTTCTGAGCAAGATGCTCATCTATATGCATATTATCTTGATATACCTGAAGGATTAGGGACAACTCGTAAGGAACAAGTGCAGCGGAAAAGCAAACTTCTCCAACAAATAGAGGAACTGAAAGCGCCGCTCATCTATTATGGTCTCTGGCCTGATGGTTCGCGTGCAGCACTTTCTATTACAGGCGATATTGATTCTATCACCATACAAGATTTCTTCAGGCGTATCATTGAAGTTTAACAATGTAAAATGTTGAGAAAGGAACAGATCGTGAAGCGCCCTTTTGTAATATTCTTAAAGGGGCATCATCGACTCATAATAGTGGGTGTGGTGGTGTTCGTTATGCTCTTAACTCTGTTACCTCAGACCTTTGGGCAAAGAAATGCCCGCGTTCATGCCGAACCAGCTGATCAGAATCCTATTCAGGTCGAAAATAGCAAACCTGGCACTCCAGGTTGGAATGATTTTTCTGCTGATCTGGCACCTGACACTCTGTCAGGTTATGGTTCAAAGATTAGTGTCAATCATAATGACTCTATAGATTTTTACGTGACAACAACGTCACCAAGTTTTACGATTGATATTTATCGCACAGGCTTCTATGGTGGGGTTGGGGCGAGATTAATCACCTCTCTGGGCAGTTTTCCTGGCCTGCACCAGGCTGTGCCAACGCCGGACCCGGTAACAGGGATCATCGACTGTAGCGGTTGGACTAAGACGACTACGCTTACTATACCTTCTGGCTGGGTTACCGGAGCGTATCTGGCGAAACTCACTTCCTCCACCGACTCCAGTTTTATTTTCTTTGTAGTACGCAATGATGGAGGCCACGAGGACATTGATTTTCAGACCAGTGTGACTACCTATCAGGCTTACAACACCTGGGGTGGTACCAGCTTATACAATAACAACACGAACCAGAGTATCTTTAAGGGAGCCCACGCAACGAAAGTCTCATTTGATCGGCCTTTCAATCCAGGAGATAGTAATGGGGCAGGTCATTATTTCTTTTATGAGTACAAATTTGTCTATTGGATGGAGTCACAGGGCTATGATGTAGCGTATACTACCGATGTAGACACAGACACGAATGTCTAACCCTCTGACTAACCATCGTGCCTTCTTATCGGTAGGGCACGACGAGTACTGGTCTAAGGGAATGCGTGATAATGTACAGGCTGCTATCAATGCCGGTGTCAACGTAGCTTTCTTCTCCGCTAATGATATGTACTGGCAGATCCGCTTCGAGCCTGATGCGGCTGGTGTGGCCGACCGGGTTGAAGTGGGTTATAAGGGCTTTGCAACGGATACGACGCCCCCAGGCCCAGATCCAGACTGGAATGTTAATAACGCAATCGTGACAACGAACTGGCGAGCAGACCCGGTAGATAACCCTGAGAATGCGCTCATAGGTGTTATGTTTGAGGATCAGACGCTACATGAGCAGAGTTACCCATTTGTTGTACAAAATGCTTCAAGCTGGGTCTATGCAGGGACCGGGTTTGTGAACGGCTCCTCGGTGCCCGGCATCGTAGGCTATGAATATGACAAGGTGTTTGATAATGGCTTGACTCCTGCAGGGATTACCATCCTCGGCAATTCACCCCTGGCTGGTGACGCAGCGGGAAATTCGGTTTCGAACGCAACGCTGTATACAGCATCTAGTGGAGCACGCGTCTTTGCAGCCGGAACCATCGAGTGGAGTTGGGGCCTTGCCAATATTCAGGGCAATACTTTTGCTAATGCTGGCATTCAGCAGATGACTGCCAATATTCTCAATAACTTTATTATGGGTACAGGACCTATTGTGGCCTTGAACCCAACGAGTGTGAACTTTGGTAACGAGATCGTTGGAGCGACGAGTACTACCCAGACGGTGACACTCTCGAATAGCGGCTCGGCTGCCTTGAGCATCAGCAGCATCGCGTTCAGTGGGACGAACGCAGCGGACTTTGCGCAGACCAACACCTGCCCGAGCGGCAGTAGCACGCTAGCAGCAGGAAGCTCATGTACGATCAATGTCACCATCACCCCTGGCGACTCTGGGAGCGCGTAGCGCCAATCTGACCTTCATTGATAATGCAACTGATAGTCCGCAGTCGGTAGCTCTCAGCGGAACAGGTGCTACCGCTGCCCCTCTGGTTAGTTTAAATCCGACCCTTATCAACTTTGGCAATCAGAATGTAGGGACAACGAGCAGCACGCAGGCGGTCCACGCTCACCAATAGCGGAACGACGCCCCTGAGCATCAGCAGCATCGCGCTTAGTGGGACGAATGCGGCGGACTTTGCGCAGACCAATACCTGTCCGGGCGGCAGCAGCACCCTGGCACCGAAGAGTTCCTGCACGATCAGTCGTCACCTTCACCCCTGGTGCCAGTGGAGTGCGTAGCGCCAGCCTGATCTTCACCGATAACGCAGCTGATAGCCCACAGTCGGTAACCCTTAGCGGAAATGCGACAGTAGCAACAACATACTTCAGTGACGGGTTTGAGAGTGGCAATCTCAATGCATGGACCTTGCCCAACGGTGATAGTACTGGTACTACAACCGTAGAGAGTACGCTAGTTAACAGTGGTTCATCTGCTCTGGCTCTGAACAATGCCAGTGGGCAGTACGCCTATGTCTATACTGCCCTGCCCTCAGGTCCAGAAGCACAGACCTTCACGCGCTTCTACGTCCGTATTGGCAGCAACGTGACCAGTGGCGCACAACTGGCGATTGCACGCAACAGCAATGGAGGTAATGTCTGGGAGGTAGATTATGACGCTAGCCACCATGAGCTGGATTTCTACTTCTGGAATGCGAGTGGAGGCGTTTATACCATCGTTAGCCCCAGCAACAGCTGTGAGTGCAGATACCTGGTATGGTATCGAAATGCAAGACGATCAGACAGCTTCAGGGGATGCAGAGGCCTGGCTCAACGGGACCCCACTTGGCTTATTCGACGATGTGGATCTTTCCACAAGCTCACCGTATGCACGACTGATGTTCTACGATAGTGCTCCTGGCACCATCTACATCGATAATGTCGCGGTCTCCAACGTCTATAACGGCGTAATTGCGCCATCAGCGAGTGTGCACTTGAATCAGGCGAGTGTAAACTTCGGTAACCAGATCGTTGGGGTGAGTACTACTCAGGCCGTGACCCTCTCTGACAGTGGCTCAGGAGCCTTGAGTATTAGCAACATCGCGATCAGCGGGACAAACGCAGCGGACTTTACTCAAACTAATACCTGCCCAGGTGGCTCATCCACGCTGGCAGCAGGAAGCTCATGTACGATCAATGTCACGTTCACCCCTGGCGCTTTGGGAGCACGCAGCGCCAATCTGACTTTCACTGATAATGCCACCAGCAGTCCCCAATCGGTGGCCCTCAGCGGAACGGGTGCAATCGCAGCTCCTGTGGTCAGCTTAAATCCGACAAGTGTAAACTTTGACGACCAGATTGTAGGGACGACGAGCACATCGCAGGCAGTCACACTTAGCAACAGCGGAACGACGCCTTTGAGCATCAGCAGCATCGCACTTAGTGGGACGAACGCGGCAGACTTTGCACAGACCAATACCTGCCCAAGTGGCAGCAGCACTCTGGCACCGAAGAGTTCCTGCACGATCAGCGTCACCTTCATTCCTGGTGCTAGTGGAGCACGCAGTGCCAGCCTGACCTTTACAGATAACGCGGCTGATAGTCCGCAGTCGGTAGCCCTTAGCGGAAATGCGACAGTAGCAACGACATACTTCAGCGATGGATTTGAGAGTGGCAACCTCAATGCATGGACCTTGCCCAACGGTGATAGTACCGGTACGACAACCGTGGAGAGTACATTGGTTAACAGTGGTTCGTATGCCCTGGCATTGAACAATGCCAGCGGACAGTACGCCTATGTTTACACTGCTCTGCCCTCAGGTCCAGAAGCGCAGACCTTTACTCGTTTCTCTGTCCGTATCGGCAGCAATGTGACCAATGGCGTAGCAACTCGCAATTGCGCGTAACAGCAATGGGGGCAATGTGTGGGAGATGGATTATAACGCCAATCGCCATGGACTGGATTTCTACTTCTGGAATGCAAGTGGACAAGTTTATTCCTTCTTCAGTCCCAACAATGCCATAAGTGCGGATACCTGGTACAACATACAAATGCAAGAATAGCAGATAACTACAGGACATGCACAGGCCTGGCTAGACGGGAACTTCGCTCGGTTCGGTCAATGCGGACCTTTCCACGAGCACACCGTATGCGCGACTGATGTTCTACGATAGCGCCCCTGGCACCATCTACCTCGATGATGTCAGCGTTTCCAACCAATAATGTCGTATCCATGCAATTTGTAGAGTAAACAGTAATCTGGTGTTTCAGCGAGAGAATGATTCGACTTACGGAGATTATTCTCTCGCTGAAACATACAGGATAGTAATAGAAGGTGAAACGAAGGATGAAGCACTATCCAAAGCAACAACCGAACAAGATTACAAGCGTTCGAATAGCACATTTTACCTGGCTAAGCCGTCTGCCCATACTAGCTGTTGTGGCTGGTCTGGTGATAGTTTGTGCTGGTTGTCTCGGATCTACCGGGCCACAGGCCACGAACACTCATCCTACATCAGGACCCATTGCGACACATACAGCATTTGTGCTTGTACCGTCAATAACACCCTCGAAATCGTCATCAACAACCCAATCTTCACAGCCGATGACGACAGAGACATTTACAGGGAAAGGTCCGGAAAAAACGATTACCTTCACTGCTCCCAAAAGCTGGAAGATCGTTTGGAAATGTGATCTCTCGTCACACAATAATACAAACTATGATATGATCATTCATGCAAATACCACAAATAACATGCTCTTAGCCAATGGTATAGAGACAACATGTAATAAAAACAATACGCAAGGTTTCACAATGATGCATCAGGCAGGGCAAATCTATCTTATCATCATAAGCGAAGGTAGCTGGACGATACAAGTAGAATATTCAAAATAACCAGGGATCCTCGAAAGAGAGAAAATGTAGATGCTTGAAAAAATGTATATGGATGGTACATACCTGGAGAAAAACCCAGGTTGGCATACTGAGGAGTCTGCCTGGAAAGCACAGCAGATAGATCGTATGCTGAAGCGCCATCATATTGAACCGCAAATCATTTGTGAAGTTGGGTGTGGGGCGGGTGAAGTACTGAAGCAACTGCAAAACAAGGTGGATAGTACCTGTGAATTATGGGGGTATGATATCTCACCACAGGCATTAGAGTTATGTGCGCCAAAGGCAAATGAGCGACTTCATTTCAAACTGGCGGATATTCGGCAAGAGCAAGATGTATATACTGATCTTCTATTAGTGATGGATGTCATCGAACATCTGGAAGACTACTTTAGCTTTCTAAGGGCATTACAGTCAAAAAGCCACTACAAGATATTGCATATACCGCTCGACCTGTCAGCGCAAACAGTCTTGCGCTATAGAGGATTGCGGCACGTTCGTGATGCATATGGGCATATCCACTACTTCACTAAGGAGATAGCGCTTGCAATGCTACAGGATATTGGGTATGAAGTACTCGATTACTTTTATACAGCCAGATCGATCGAGATACCTACGAAGTTACCTGGCAGGAAGATGCTAGGAGTAGTAAGAAAATTGCTTTTTACAATGAATCAGGATTTAGCCAGTCACTTATTAGGAGGATTTAGCCTCTTAGTGTTAGCAAAGTGACACCCTCAGTCGCATCAATGTAGCGAGTTCCTGAGCTTTCAACGCTTCTTAGTAGTGTTGTTCGCCGCTAGAGAACAGGCTCTCGGAGGACAACAACAAACTCTCCGAGAGCAGAGGCAGATTTACCAGAAACAGGAATAAGCACTAGTTCCGTATCTGGAGTGTGACGGCGTAGTGGTTGGCAACAAAAGTGTTTCCTTCCCACGTTCGTCGTTGCTTGAGACAGATAGAAGCGGTGCCAGCTTGACCCGTCACAAAGTGAAAGATGTGCCTACCACCGCTCCCAATAACATCAACAGGTGATGTCTGGAATGTCGATTGTTGCTCGATAATATTGCCGCATATCTGATCTATCTCCCATCGATAGCCAGTAGTCGGATTTTCCTTAAACTGAATATCGATCATGTCACCACTGGGCACCATGAGTGTTCTTCCATTATCTACATCAGTAAGAAGCATAGATTTATCCTCCTTCTTTGCTATTCATGTCTTCCTCTCAAGAGGAGGATATCTCAATGGTCTTACAAAAGCGTCAGAAAATGCCTCTATGGTATCACAGAACCATCAGAGTTTTTCGGAGAGGCCTATTCCTAATCCCTTCTGCTTTTTGATCCCCGTAGTTTTGAATCTATTAGAAAAGTATCATAATGATTTATTGTGTGTTAAATTATTTCATTTTGATTTGAAGATATATTGCACTTTTCAGATACGGAATTTTATAATGCCGAATCTAGTGGTACTAGCCTATATAGGCTATGTTTTTACTTTATTTTTTAATCATTATTATGTATAATAGTGAAAGAGTATTCTTTCTCGATTTCAAGATAAATTATTCAACCCTCTATGTTTTGAGGTATGGATTCGACTCTTCTTGGTGAAAGAGAGGAACAGCTTTTATGATAGTTTCTCGGTATTTTCCGCAGGTATCCCAAAGATACAGAAGAGCGTCAGTCTCGTATTTCTCAACATAGACTTCTGCAGGCATTTTAATACCTTCGTATGTTGTTTGATGTCTTTCTGCATCATAAGATGTGATGCTCTTATAAACTTGTCTGTAGAAGCGTTCTCTTATGCAAGCGTCTCTTGTTCAAGGAAAGAAGGGAGAAGCGGAAGAGAACGAAGGTTACTGTTAAGCGGAGGCTCGTGTGAGCTTCATCGCGTTGGAAAGGAAACTAGTGTCGTATGAAGAACCACAATCGCTTGTCTCGCCGTTCCGTAATTAAAGGTGCTGTTGCTGGAGTACTTGCTGGTGCGGGCGATGCGGGCTTATTCTTCCAACAAGACACCCAGCATGTAGCACATGCTGGGTCTGTTGATGCCATAGTCATTGGGAGTGGCTTTGGTGGCGCAGTAGCAGCGTTACGGTTGGGGAAAGCCGGTTACTCCACAGTGGTGCTGGAGCGTGGGCGCCGCTGGCCAATTACCCAACAGCAGAATACCTTTGCGACCTATGAACAGCCCGATGGACGATCAGCATGGCTGAGTCCTGTAACTGTGGACCCTATAAATCAAAATGTGCCTATTGATATCTATACAGGAATTCTTAGACCGCATCATTGGGAATGGTATTGCGGTGCTGTCAGGTGTCGGTGTCGGAGGTGGATCTTTAGTCAATAATGCCGCAATCGTTCAACCAACACAGGCGTTTTTCTCACGCCAATTTCCTGCTCTTGATTATAATCAGTTCGCTAATGTGTACTATCCAAGAGTTCGTTCGATTATTCAACCTGCACCCATTCCCTCGGATATTCTAGCATCTTCCTACTATCTCTGCACACAGGTCTTTCATCAATGGGCTGTGACTGCTGGATTGAGTTCGAAGTCGGGTTAATTCAGCTATCGATTGGAATATCGTTCGGCAAGAGATGAATGGAACGAGGGTCCCATCTGCAATCGCGGGAGAGGATTGGTATGGGATGAATTCTGGGGCACACAAGAGCCTGGATCACAATTACCTGGCACTGGCGGAAGCAACGGGAAATGTTCAGATCCTTCCTCTTCACGTAGTAACAGACATTGGACAGACAAGCGATGGTCGTTACAGTGTCACATGCCAGCAGATCGATACCTCAGGGAATGTCCTCAACACTGTAACTGCCACATGCAAGTATCTCTTCATGGCGGCAGGCTCCATGAAGACTTCTGAGTTGATGGTGAGAGCCAAAGCAAATGGAACACTTCCGCTACTAAACGATCAGGTCGGTCAAGGATGGGGAAACAACGGGGATATGGTTGGTTTTTCCTTTGGTTTTCCTTCTGACAACCCAGGACAAGGAGGTCCAGGTGCTGCCAAGATAACAGACTTTGCAAATCCTTTGGGATCAGTTGTCATTGATAGTGGACCATTCCATGGCGCACCTGACGGGACTATGGGTACACTTGCCCTGACAATGCCACCTTCGGGTCCATTTCCTGCAAAAGGAGTATTCCAATACGATCCGACGACGGATACCGTTACGTTGCAATGGCCAAGCAGTGACCCTGCCATTACAAATCTCACGGCTGCCGCAACGCAAACGTACTCGAATCTTAGTGTGAATATGGTACCAGGGGCTCCTCCAGTCATGACAAACGTACAAACAGGATTTACCGTTCATCCGCTTGGTGGAATGGTCCTTGGTCAAGCATGTGATCTGTCTGGGGGAGTTATTGGATATCCGAACCTCTATGTCGTCGATGGTTCCTTGATACCAGGATCTACGGGTTGTGCAAATCCCTCGCTGACAATTGCAGCCCTGGCAGAGCGCATCATGGACCAATTCGTTTACTCCCACTAAACTAGCGTAGAAAAGGCTCATTTCTGAAGTAGAGCCACTCACCTGAGGTATGAGTGGCCCTATTTGTGCTGTAAATATGCCCATGTTAGATCCCTGGGAGATCAAGATCCTATGGCTAGCTGATCGCGGAGGACGTTTTAAGCAGATCAAAGAGCAGACTCCCCAGAAGCAAAAGGAACAGGCGTAACCTTGACCCGCTTTGGGGAGATTAGAGAAGAGAAATTTGATATGCAAATCTCAAGCAGCCTGAGTTAACCTGTCGCTTATCCACCCAGTTGATTTCTAAAATCGTTCAAATCTAGAGAAGAACTATCCATCCGTTTGGGTGGAGAAGAGGGTGTTGCATATCGCTGGTTGCGCAGTAAGGCACTGTGCAGTGATGCTGCCGCAAGAGAATGCGTGCAAATCAAATTACGTCGATACATTGGACACTCACATGCCAGGAGCATATTCCCATCCAGCACACGACTCTCTACTGTATAGTAGTTTCCCTGAGCTCCTTGTACCTGATAGTGTCCGACAGCCACAACTTTGGCATGGGGCATCACCTTGCGATGCGCTGCCATTGCTTCTGAGAACGCCACTTCGAGTTCGGCGTTTTTGGTTTCAAGTTCCTTCATGTGGCTAGCAATTTGTCGCTCTGCTCGTGTCAGGGCTGTAATGCTTCTATTCAGTCTCTGAATGGCTGGACGGAAGACAAGGACACCCTCAAATGTTAATACGACCAGGGTCAAGAAAAACAGAGATAGTTCGATCTCTTTCAGTTGGTTGACCCGCCCTTGCGACTCGTTTTGATATTGAAAGACAATCGCGTTCATCCCCGGCAGAAAGATCTTCACCTGCGTCAGAAGGACGTGAAGGCGTGGAAGAATATCCGCTTTGAAGGTCGCTGATGGATGCGATTGATCTTGTCCAATGTCGGTAAGTAGTTGGTTGGTAGCATTGATCATCGCTTGAAAGCTGGGTTCGATGGTAGTAAAGAGCTTCTTGACAGCATCGCTATTGTTGCCTGGTAAGCCCAATCCCGCATCTCCTTGCTGCAAGCCTTTATGAGAACGCATCCATAAGGCCTCGACGGATTTCACTTCTGCTATGTCGGCGGCACGCTCGGTAGCACTGGTAGCACTGTTGATAGCGAGTGCAGCTTTGGCTAATTCCTGGCTCAACATACGTTGACGCCCGGCAAGGTTGATAACCAGTGCATCACCGGATTGCTGAAGTAGAGAGAACTGAATGACAACTTGTCCGAGGAGGGCCAGAATGGCAATCGTGCTGAGTGCTCCTATATAGAGCCTCGTGAGGTGACGGCTAGAGGATTGTTGGTCGTGTACTATAAACTTCATCAAAAATCCTTTATGGAGACCCTCATGCCTTCAGGCTGAGGGAGGAAACAAAGGCGTCCGTAGACGCGCTACTCTCGCATACCCCGTAGAGTGCCATTTTTAGCAGAAATAGCGAAAACTGTTGCCTGATTTCAGACCATCGCGTTATTGCACGGGTGCAAATACCCTTCGTGATGGCAGTCCAGGCATAGCCCCAAAGGGCATCCGCTTCGGCGTGGCAGGAAGAGGCCCGAACGAGGGTGATATTCGGACATTCTTGAATGGTAGCCCGTACCGCTGCTGCTCTCTGAGGAGAGCCCACTAGACAGGAACTTACGTTGAGCTAACTGTTACTCAAGCCCCCTGGCTTCAGCCATGGGGTTCTTGACTTGCTGCTTTTCGTATCAGGAAATGGACCCATTCTTGATTCACAAATATGGAAGTGGGCCAGAAACCATTTACAGGGTTTCTTCACAAGATTCTCTGTTTTTATAATACTAGACAATGCGTTCAAAAGCAATAAGTACTCGGGTAGATTTTATCCAATCGGTAGACAAACGAAAGGAAGAGTAAGGGACCTAAGAATAAATAACTTCTCTTGAATCCCTAAATGCAAAAATCCCATGGGATTGACATTTTGTAGAGTTTTCGTTATATTTATAATGTTGCTCGACGAGAAGCCGACGCAGTGCAGAGAGATGAGCAAAAAGGGGCAGCCGGGCTTATTATACAGCTTCATAAGAGAATCTAAGCCTGTCTGTTTAGCCCATAATCATCACAAGAATGTCATTGCAAGCGCCCTCTATTTACAGTGCTGTAAATATCTTCTTTCTTGCTCCTTTACAATCAGGTGGCATGCGATATTGAGTAGTACATTGCCGCTGTTATAATGGAAATTCAGCGCTTACGATCACTCATTTGGCATGCTGGTTTCTTTTCCTGGTGTGTACACCGAAAGTCCCGTTCTGCTCACAGGTTTCAACGCCTCTTCGTCGTACTAGTTTGTGCAAAGGATGCCAACGTGAACATTGACACCATGCGCTTTCCTCACATCCTCGAAGCCGATGGCTTCTATGACCTGAACCACTTCTTCGCTCATACCGCGTTCGTCATTGCACATAAGAGCGAACATCTTGAAACTCTCCTCGGCGTCATCTGGTACCTTCCAATTAATAGCCCCATCCTGATTGTCACCAACTGTCCGGAGACAGAGAAAGAGGAACTGGAGGAAGGTCTGATCAGACATCTGACACAGTCCCGGCAAATCTATTTCATCCACCAGAAGGACAAAACGATTGCTCATTTCTTTGCCAAACGTGGCGTCCATGCTCTTCTAGGCGCTGACGGTAAAGTTGTTAATGGTAAGGGCGAGGGGATGTATATTGGTGCGCTAATTGCCTCCCTACTTGGATATCCCAGGTGGATTGTCTTCTATGATGCAGACAACTTCGTTCCCAACGCCTTATTGGAATATACATTGGCAATGAGCAAATTGTTTCTGCAACAATGTGCAACCATCCCTTCACCTGACTATGAGATTCAGCAACTCCATAATGTGCGCATCTGCTGGTCCTCTAAACCTGGCCTTGGCGGAGGCCCTCTCACTTCCGGAGTTACAGGACGCTGCACACGAGTCGTTTCTCCGCTCATGACGACACTTGTCGCAGAATGGTTTGGTCTGTATGATCGTCCGATCATCTCCTCGAATGCTGGTGAGCAAGGCTTGACGATGGAAGCTGTACAGACATTGCGTTTCTCCTCTGGCTATTCTGTAGAAACCTTCCAATTGCTTGACCTTCTTTCTAAAGCACTTACCCCAACGATACAGCTACCGAACCATGTAGTACTCCAACAGTATCAAGCGCAAAGCCCGCACTTTCATGAGAAGAGAGATGACAAGCATATCAAGCAGATGATTGCAGCAAGCCTGGGTAGCTTCTTCCATTTTAAGGGGCAGCTTCCTTCTTGTGTCGAGCAGCAGTTGCAACAGATCTACGATGAGATGAACCTTGAGTTGTGCTTGCCTGTCATCTATCCCTCACTGCGGGAACTGCTCATTGAAAGAAATGATATGTTGGTGAATCACTATAGACTCTTTGAGAAGAGCCTTGCTTTTACTGAACCGGAGGCAATGTGCGGCTGATAGTCATACGTCATGGTGAGACGTTTTATAATATCGAGGATCGCCTTACAGGCCAGTCCGACATTCCGCTCAGTCCCCTTGGTGAACGGCAGGCTCTGGCATTAGGTACCTATCTGGCTACGGAATATCTGGACGTTATTGTCTCCTCCGATCTACAACGTGCATATACGACTGCTATGGCTATTGCCAGTCATCATGGGTTCACCGTAGAGGAAGATCCCGATCTACGCGAACTCTCACTGGGGGAGTGGGAGGGAATGACCCTGGCTGAAGTGCAGGAGCGCGAGCCCGACGAGGTGATGCGCTGGCAAGCCGACCCTTCCACATACGCTCCAAAGGGAGGAGAGACCCTGGTCCAGCTTCGTGCCCGTATCATATGTGCCCTGGATCGCTGGTACGCATGTTATCCTGATGGTACAGTCGTTTGGGTAGCACATGCAGGCTTAATTGGGATCTTGATCTGTCATATCCTCGATATTGATCTCAATCGGCGCAGACAATTTCAGCACGACAATGCCTCTCTTACCGAGGTTTTCTTTAGCCGTGAGCGCATACGCCTTGTTCGCTTGAATGAGACTGCTTTCTTGCGGGGTTGGCCCCTTCCCTCTGAGTTATGAGTGGATGTCAGATCAAAACTCTTGACTTTCCTGTCCGTTTTTGGTTATCATATGACTGGAATGGTTTTTCTAGTCATATGGTCATTCAGTCAGAGAAAGCAAGGCGAAAACATTTATGGCAGCAATGCACGATCCAGTTCCTGGAGTACCAACCAGTCAGGAGCCTCAAAGCCAGCAAGAAAAGGATGAGCGTCAGCAGCGCGAGGAGCGTATTCTAGGCGCTGCCGCCACTCTCCTGGTCCGTTGGGGCTATCGCAAAACAACAATTGATGATGTGGCTCGTGAGGCTGGTGTGGGCAAAGGCACCATCTACCTTCACTGGAAGGACAAAAACGAACTGTTTCGTGCAGCCCTCTGGCGTGAGCAAGGGCGCTTCAGCGAAGATGTTAAGCAGCGGATTGCAGCCGATCCAGAGGGAGGATTGTTGCATCGTATAACTACTCACTCGATGCTTGCAGCCCTGTCCAATCCACTGATGGCGGCTATCCTCAAGGGTCAGGCAGACATCTTCAATGGGTTTCTAGGAGCCTATGATCGCGACCTGCTTGATCAGGTTATAGGTGTTGCTGATACCTATCTTGCTCAGCTTCAAAAGGCCGGGTTGATCCGCAGAGATATTCCTGTGCCTGTTATCACCTTTCTGCTGACTGCCCTGAAAGTTGGCCTCATCAACTCCCCTGATCTCATCGGTCAGGAGCATGTGCCAACTATGGAGCAACTGACGGAAGCACTCAGTGATCTGATGCGCCGCTGGCTGGAGCCAGAGCAACTCCCCAACAAGAGCGATGAAGGCAAGCAATTGTTGGCTGAGTATCTGGACAAGGTGAAAGAATCTGAGCAACCGTCTTGAGTCGCAAGGAGGACATCAATATCATGACTGCTATCATCGAGGTACAAGGTTTGACCAAAAGCTACGGGAGCAAACGTGGCATTACCAATGTTTCCTTCCAGGTGGAAGAAGGCGAAGTCTTTGGCTTTCTTGGTCCAAATGGCGCAGGCAAGACAACCACCATCCGCTTACTTATGGCGCTGTTGCGTGCCAACTCTGGTGTGGCGCGTATTGCCGGGCTGGACTGCTGGAAACAGTCTGTTGAAATCAAGCGAATGCTTGGGTATCTGCCAAGCGAGCTTTCGCTTGATCCCAATCTGACTGGTGGACAGATTCTCGAATACTTCGGCCATCTGCGCGGAGGCATCGATCAAGCCTATCTCAAGCAACTCATTGCCCGGCTAGATCTGGACCCCAGTCGCAAGTTCCGTCAGTATTCCAGCGGCAATAAGCGCAAGATCGGACTGATTCAAGCCTTTATGCACCGTCCGCGCCTGTTGCTGCTTGACGAGCCAACCAACGGCCTGGACCCGCTCAACCAGCAAGAATTCAACCGCATGATAGTCGAGGTGCGTGCCGGGGGCTGCACCATCTTCCTCTCTTCGCATATCCTGACTGAGGTTGAGCAGATCTGCGATCGTGTAGCGATCATTCGAGAAGGGCAACTGGTACGTGTTGGCGGCATGACCGAACTAAAGGACATCAAGCACCATGAAGTTACTATCACCTTTGTTGAGGCTGTGCCCACTGAGGTCTTCGAGAAGCTGGATGGCGTAGGGCAAGTGGAGGCACTCCCCGATGGGCATACATTGCGTATGACCGTACAAGGTGGGGTGGATGCCATTGTCAAGGCGGCTGCACAATATTCTGTCGTCAGCCTGAGCAACCACGAGCCGAGCCTGGAAGAGATATTCCTGCGCTATTACGAGGGCGACGGTTTGGCCGCCAAGGAGGCCAGTCATGTGGTTCAGTAGTATCTACCTCAAAACCCTGCGTGATTTTCGTATTGCCATTCTGGGCTGGGGCGCGGGCATGGGCCTGCTCCTGTATGCCGTCCTGGCTTCCGTCCCCTCGCTGCTGGCAACGCCACAGGCGCGGGCCTCGCTCGTCAGTCTGGCTGGCTCCTTCTCCTGGCTGGCCGAGCCAATCGCGGTGGACACCCCTGGCGGCTACGCAACCTGGAAATACGGCTTTACGATCTTGATCATTGCCATCTGGCCGCTCATGGCGTGCAGCCGCCTGCTGCGTGGAGAGGAGGAGCATGGCTCCCTGGATGTACTGCTCTCACTGCCGCGTGGGCGTGGGCGTGTTGCGTTGGAAAAGCTGGCTGCCGTCTGGACAGCCCTGCTGGGGATGGGCCTGCTCATCGCTCTGCTGGCCTTTGCGGGTGGCAAGAGCACCAGCGCGAACTTTGGCCTGGGCGATGCCTTGCTCTATGGTCTGAATGTGGCACTCATCTGCGGCGTCTTCGGATCTATTGCACTACTGATCTCCCAGTTCACTCAGGAGCACGGCACGGCGTCTGGCCTGACGGGTGGCTTACTGGTGGTCTTTATCGTACTGGATATGGTTCATCGTGTCATTCCCAATACCGAATGGCTCAGCCGCCTTTCTCCCGTCTACTACTATAACCTGAACAAAGCGCTCATTCCTACGTATGGCATCAATCCTGGCGGGATGCTCGTCCTGCTGGCCCTGAGCATTCTGCTGAGCAGTGCAGCCATCTGGCTCTTTGTGCGGCGCGATGTTGGTAGGGCGGTGGAAGTGCCAGTCTGGTTGCGCCTACCTGAGCGAACCACTCGGCCTGAGCATGCACTGCCTGTGAATGCCTGGTCGCTGCGCTCAGTTTATACGCGCAGTCTGGGAATGATTGTGGTTCCTACTTTCTGGTGGACGCTGGGTATCGCGGGCTTTGCCGGGTGGATGATCGTCGTCGTCAAGCAAACTGAGGTGCAACTGACCGCCCTTTTCGAAGGCTCACCAATCCTGAAGAATCTGTTCACCAAGGTTGGCGGGGGTGATCTCAATACCAATGCAACTCTCCTGGGTGCGCTCTTCATCTTCCTGCCGCTCCTGTTGATGGCCTTTGCAGTCACTCAGTCCAACCGCTGGTCCGCCGATGAAGAGGATGGACGGTTGGAGTTGTTGCTGTCCACTCCGCAGCCACGCTTGCAGGTGCTATTGGGGCACTTTGCTGCGCTGACCACGGCGACGGTGATCATTGGTGTACTGACTCTGGCTGCTACAGCAGTGGCCTCGGCAGCCACGGGCTTGAAACTCGACGGAGGCAATCTGGCCGCTGCAACGCTGAGTATCATTCCTCTGGGGTTACTGGTGGCTGCCATCGGCTATCTGCTCTCAGGCTGGTTGAGAACGGCATTGGACACCGGTCTCTTGAGCTTCTTGCTGGTGATCTGGTTCTTCATCAGCTTTGTTGGTCCAGAGCTGAACTGGTCGGATGCGACGTTGCGGCTGTCCGCCTTCTACTATTATGGTACGCCGCTGCTGCATGGCCTGCCCCTGGGGAATATGCTTGGCGTACTAGGGGTTGCGGTTGTGGCACTGGTTCTGGCATCGGTTCGCTTTGTGCGTAAGAATATTACACACTAGATGATGGCACAGCGGAAACGCGAGAATGAATGAAACTACCCAGGTCTTTTATTCAGGATCTGGGTAGTTTCCACTACTTTCTTTTGACAATAACAAAGGTTTGATCATCAGATTGCTTGTATCCCTGTGTGAATTGGGAGATGGTAGTAAGCAGTTCGGTGCCGATCTGGCTTGAGGGCAGAGTAGCCAGTGCTTCCACTGTTTTGAGTAATTGCTCATACCCAAACATCTCACCAGCGGCATTGAAACTTTCGCATAACCCATCAGTTCCGGCAACGAGCACGTCGTTGGAGTGAAATGGGAGGCGGTGATTCTGGCAGGAACTTGTGGAAAGGATGCCCAGCCCAGGAGCATCGGCTGCTAGCAATACTGCCGGGCCACCGCTGGGACAATAAATAACGGGAGAGTGCCCAGCATTGGCATAGAGCAGGTGTTCTGTGATGGGGTCGTAGCAACCGGTGAATATGGTTACAAACATTCCTACTTCTGTCAAGTCACCATAGAGATCTTCACTCATGCGAGCCAGCATGGCTTTTGGATCTGCCTGAGGCAGAGAGCGTACCGTCGTATGAAGGACGGCATGTGTCATGGTCATCAGTAATGCGGCTGGGAGTCCTTTGCCACTGACATCACCGATGGCAAAGGCAAAAGGGTGAGTCGTGTATGAGAGAAAGTCGTAGAAATCTCCCCCGACCTGTTCTGCTGGATGACAATGTGCATAGATATCCAATTCATTGACCTGGGGAAATTTTTGTGGAAGGAGCCGTAACTGAACCGTCGCAGCCATCTCAATCTGTGTTGTGAGTTGCTGTTCGAGGTGTTTGCGCTCAGTAATATCGATATGGGCGACCACGGCTCCTTTATTCTGTGGAAGAGGGGTGGCATTCATCAGATACCAGCCCTGCCTTGTAGGCGAAAAACAGGGGTATTCTAAGGTGAAGGAAGATTGTGTTCCCCCCAAGACAGCCTCAATACCTGCTGAGGCTTCTGGAGCTAGTTCAGCAGATACTCCCTGAGCTTCTCTGCATATCTGTAGATAATTCATCCCCACACCGGTACGCTCCAGGCGATCAGGTCTACAAGATTCTCGCGCCATGCGTCTCCATGCTTCATTAACAACGAAAATTTTTCCGTTAGTATCCAGGACTGCTGTGATGATGTTGAGCGAGTCTAAGATGGCCTGAGCGAAAGATTCTCCGGTTTGCGGCTGATCTTCTCTGTGCTGTTTGCGTAACATATAAGCACCTTCTATGATCAAATGGAGGCTTCTCTTATCAGAGAGCTTTAGGGACAATGCCTATGTTTCTCTATGATTTCATCCTACCATGGGACCACAAGCTCAGAAATATCTTGAGATACTCCATGCCTATGTGGGTTGGCTCCCTAAACGATCGCGAAGATGTTCTCGTACAAAGCCGTTTCCTGATCCAAATGTGCCCAAACGACCGCGAAGGTATCCTCGTAAAAATCCTTTGAGTCCGTTCACCGTTTCATGGAGCTGTACCTGTCTCACTTCATTTGCCTGTTTTTCGTCCGTATGCGGTCATACAGCTCTTCCATTACACTGATAAACGATGCATCTTTGTGCCAGAATGGTGGATAGTCTCCCTGTTTCTTAATCAGCAGTGCCGGGACGCTTGCTCGTGATGCGGTAGCCAGTGATGCGGGCAGTCTTTTCGCGCCGGTCCAGAACTCTTTGTGACTGGCCACTACTGTGATCGGTTCCCTGGTTGGGCGGGTATAGTAGGACTCAACCGGTTCCACTGGAATATCATCTGATATCAGTGCCGATGCCAGGATCTGCCCGAGTGGTGACGAATCAGTTCGGTATGCAGGTCGTCTCTGGAGAGTCCCCGCAATTCAAACATCACGAAAGGATCGTGGTCCAGGTCAGACGCCAGGAGGTAGTAGACACCGGCAATATGTTTGCAGGGATTTGCATAGTCTGGGCATGAACAGGTAGTCACGAAATCTCGCTCGCTATGTGGCAGAAAGATGCAGACCCAGATTGGAGAAAGCATCCTCAATCGTATCAGGCATCTCGTTCATCAGTAGTTTCGTGACCAGGTCCGCACGTGATGCTATCTGGCGGATGACTTTCGTCCAGTTGGGAGCAGTGATCGCTTTGATCGTGATGGAGGTCTCGGTAGATGGGTTCTTTGTAGACGCCAAAGTATGGGTTGATCGAACCTCGCACTTTGGCTGTGACCGTGCCGTTGGCTCAGCTTGTAGTCGAGGATGCGCCCATCCATTGGCATAGGACCGCCCGCGTCCAAGGCGGGCTGGATCGGTGAACTCTTCCAGGGCCGCAATAAAGCGCTGGCCCCACCAGGTACGGCTGAACTGTGCCATCGTTCTCACTCCAGGACCGCGCTGCGTCGCAGCGCGATCAGTTCTTTGAAAGTATCGTTGTCAAGCTCCGTTAGCCAGGACTCATCGGTTCCCCATGACCAGTGAGGAGAGCCGTTTCTTGTCCTCGATCATCGCGTCGATACGCTCTTCCATCGTGCCCATGGCCACAAACTTGTGCACAAAGACGTTCTTGCGCTGACCGATGCGAAAAGCGCGGTCGGTTGCCTGATCTTCAACCGCAGGGGTTCCACCAGCGATCGAAGTGGAAGACGTGGTTCGCCTTGGTCAGATTCAGGCCAACGCCGCCCGCCCGCAGGGAGAGAATGAACACTGACGGTTCGGTCTCGGGGTCTTGGAACTCGGTAATCATCTGGTCTCGCCGTGACCACGTTGGTTCCGCCGTGCAGATAGTACGTGTTGTAATGCTTGCGTATGCGCAAGATACCGCTCTAGCGCGTCTGCCAATCTCCGTGAACTGGGTAAAGATGAGCGCGCTCTCGCCGCTCTCAATCACCTCTTCGATCATCTCTCCTAGGCGCTGAAGCTTGTGAGAGCGCTCGCTGGTGAAGGCGCTGCCATCCTGCAGAAACTGCGCTGGATGGTTACAGATCTGCTTGAGCCTCAGGAGGGTGGAGAAGATCAGGCCCTTGCGCTGGATACCTTCGGCCTCATTGAGTTGTTCCGCGACATCTTTGACGACAGCCTCGTAGAGAGAAGCTTGTTCGGGCGTGAGGGTGCAATACATCTTCTGCTCGATCTTGTCTGGCAGATCGTCGATAATGCGTTTGTCGGTCTTAACACGTCGCAGGATGAAAGGTTCTACAAGCTTCTTTAAGGTCGCCGACCTGGTCAGATCATTGCTCCTTCTGGATGGGCATCTCGAAGGTTTTGCGGAACTGTGCTTCCTTGCCCAGGTAGCCTGGATTGAGGAAGTTGAAGATGGACCACAGATCGCGCAGGCGGTTCTCGACAGGCGTGCCAGTCAAGGCAAGTCGATGTGGCGCAGTGAGCTTGAGAATCGCGCGTGTCTGGGCCGCCTGTGGATTCTTGATGTTCTGGGCCTCGTCGACCACAACGCGATGCCACTCCAGGCCCGCAAGAGCTTTTCGTCCAGACGGGCCAACGCGAAAGAAGTCAGGACAACATCGTGCATTTGACATGCTGTAGTGAAGGTTTGCTCATCTTTGAGCCGTGTGCTACCCTGATGTACCAGTGTACGCAGTTGCGGCGCAAAGCGCTCAATCTCTTTGCGCCAGTTGCCAAGCACGGACGTTGGCGCGATAACCAGGGTTGGTGGCACACCATCGTCCTTCTCTCGCTCAAGGAGAAGATGGGCAATGACCTCCAGGGTTTTACCCAGACCCATGTCATCTGCTAGACAGGGGTTCAAGCCCAGATTTTCCAGATACTGCAGCCAGGCGACGCCGCGCTTCTGGTAGTCGCGCAAGGTTCCCTGTAAGGCATGTGGATCTTCAATAGGGCGAACGCATTCTTGTCATGGAGCTGGGACAGCATGTCCTGTAGGGTCTGGTCGTGATCCCATTCCAGATCGTCCTCGGCCTCCGTTCCGATCTTCAGTAGATCCAGGAGCGTGATCTCGGGATCCTCGTGCTGGTGCGTCTGCCAGAATTCGAGGAGTTGCTGCATCTTATCGCGATCCAACTCCATCCACTCTCCCCGGAACTGGACCAGAGGTGTTTTGGCATTGACGAGTTGTTGCCATTCTTCTTCCGTGACCACCTGGCCCCCAACTGACAGTTGATACTCGTAGGTGATGATCGTATTGAGGTTGAGGTGGCCATGACTGGTTGTGGCTGTTCCCTTGGGTGAGCGCACGGGCAGTTTTGAGGCGGATCTTTCGTGCGCTGACGCCCCTCGGGTGTCCACCATGCTGGAACGATCACGATGTAGCCAGCGTCTTCAAGTACCCAGGCGCTCTCTTTCAAGAAACGCAAATACCTTGTCCAGAGTGAGGTGGCACCCGGTTGGGCGATCTGTGGCCAGTCCCTTCCCAGACAGTGGGATAGATCCGTGCGGCATATCCCAGGGCCAGCAACAGATTTTTCTCGAAGTCCTGGCCGAAGTGTCGGGTGGCCTCAGCACGGGCTTGTGGCTTGAGACGCCAATAAACGTCCAGACTTAGCTTGAGTGAAGGATCATGCTTGGCCGCGACGAGGAAGTGTAGTTGCCAGTTGTCGATATCGGTGGAGGGTGCCTCCTCCAGTCGGAAGCAGAGGGTGAAGCCAGCCTCTGTATGCGCTTTGGTGAGGTTTGTGCGCCAGGCCAGCCAGTGCTTGTAGTTCTCCAGTGCATCAGCGGAATCCTGCGATAGGGCTGGTCGGTATGGGTAAACACAGTTGTACAGGAGTGTGCCTGCGATCTGCTGGTCGAATTTTGCGGTAAAGGGCGTCCCGGTGACAATATCATGCAGGAGGCACTCTGAGAAGTGGCGGAGCAAGGATTCTTTGTCAAACAACGCCGCATCGTCCGGACTATTGAGTCCTGCGGTGCATACTCCTGGCATGGCAGCAACATAGCGCTGGATGGTTGTTTCATAGGTATCAGACAGCAATTCCCACGCAGGGTGTAGTGCGAAACTGGGATCGTTCTTTGCCTTTTTGCCCTTGGTCCTGGTGGACGGAGAGTGCTTGATACTTGAGTGCAGGGATATACTGGTCTTTGGCGATGATACCTTTGAGCATCTGGCTATACTGATACCAGAACAAGAGATCCGCTCCCATCTGGAAATCCTCGGCCACATGGAGCGCGATGAAATGGATGTCGTTGAGTGCTGTGATGACATCTGGCACCTGGTAGCAGCAGACCTCCCAGGGCGCTAGCTCAAACTCTGTAGGGATCTCCTCATCTACATAGCGTAGCAATTCGAAGGAGGGAGATGGCTTACCCGCAGCCGTTGGGAGCAGAAAATATTTCATACAGAAGGTGCGTACCAATGCGTCAGACATAAACTCCCGCAGGCCCAGTTTCTCCATGAGAAACGTGGCCAGAGCTGTGTGGGCAAGATGCCTGGGGTGAACGATGTTCGCACCACGCCGTGACGTGCTCAGTGGTGTATCTGTCTCTACCCACAAGTAGAAGACGCCTTTCTGGATGAACTCGTGTACGTCGTCGGGAATCCAGGTTCCATGGAGAACATGCATATAGTACTCCTAAGGTGAATGACAGCCGTGTATGTGCGTGTGACCAGGCGGATCAGTTGCTCATCCGGTGTCTCTCCTGGTGAGGACCACGTCACGTACCTCTCTGCCGTACTCACTCAATATCGCATAAAATAGATGTCACAGAAAGTTCCTCCTGCGACACATAACAATTATACAAGTGTTGTCAACTGAGTTGGTTGGAGGAAAATGTCGCCAGGATTGCAAATAAGTTCGTATAAGAGAAATTATTTTTCTTTCATGATCTTGTTAGGCGTGACCGGAGTGAACAAGGTGTCGCGTGTCGGACCGAACCCCAAACTGTCAAGTTAATTTTCGGTCATTCCTATTCTGGTACTGTTGTTGGGAAGCAAGCCTCTTAAACCTGATCATATAGAGCCAGGGAATGTCAATCGTACTCTATAGCAGGTCCCCTAACCTGTTTGTGTACTCAGGAAAATGAGCATATACAATGAAATATGGTGTATTAGACAATTGAGGGGATGAAAAAACAAACATGTTATACCTGTATTTTGAATGTTAGCCATATTTTTAATGTTTATCTCATAATCTACTGGTAAAATATGCATGGAGCATTGCCAGCTCTCTGCTACTTAAGGATGTGGTTGGTGGTATGGACGATTTCCCCGACTGTGGCCAAGGATGTCTCCTACGTCGGCTGAAAAGATTCCAATCTTGATCCATGTGTGCGAGCAATCTCGCATCCTGATAACGTCATGCCTGCTGCTAACCTTCATAGAGCAGTGAAGAGAAGACGTTTAGAAGCACGTGGATAAAAAACCTTCTAGCAAAGGAGTACCTATCATGGCTTTTCAATCAAAATTTGTAGCGTCTTTGCAACGTCTTCCGGCGCTATTACTCTCTCAACGATCCAGATGGATTGGGATTTTGCGCATCGCTTTTGGGATGACCTGGGCTTTAGCGGCCTGGCTCAAGTGGCAACCCGAGTTTATCAAGGCATTTGCTTCTATGATCAAGGATGGAATGGAGGGTCAACCGCATATTGTGCAGATATGGATAACCTTCTGGGCAAATATCATCACTGTGAACCCGTCACTTTTTGCCTATTTAGTAGCAACAACAGAGACAGCCATTGCCGTTTGTTTCTTACTTGGCATATTCACGAATACGGCCTGTGTTGTTAGTATCCTCCTCTCATTGGGCATCTGGTCGGTTGCGGAAGGATTTGGTGGTCCCTATATTCCAGGCCAGACAGTAGATATCGGGACAGCACTTCCCTATGCTCTGCTTTCGGCGACGATGTTGTGTACTGCCGCAGGTCAGTATTATGGATTGGACCGCCTGCTGACACCCAGATTGGGGCGTTTTGGTTTCCTTGCCAGTGGCCCCATGCCATCTCCAAGACCAATGCCCTCTCTTCATGAGGAAGCAGTTGCTCTCTCGGAAAGTACCATATCTTGACACTCTCCGCGCCAAAGTGACGGGGATTTTTCCTTCATCCAGACCGCTTGCTCGTCTCTCCAAACGAGAGACGAGCAAGCGGTCTGTCCAGAGGCGTTCGATGAGTTCTGCTCATCGGTTCCCGTGTGCCCTATGGTACGTTGCAACACCACACCATACTCATGACAGATGTGAGTACGCAGCGCAACTTTCCAAACTGCAGAATGAGGGTTCATAGCGTATACTTGTACTTATAATGAATGGTTTGTATTTGTATTACCTGCAGAGCGAAACAGGCGGAAGAAGGGAGATCGAAAGGCGATGATGGCATGCAGGTCTCTCTTTAGTAGACGAAAGATTTCTTTGACTATGCATACCCACCCATCTGAGCATGAACGTCATCAACGAAGGGTTCATAAGAGCCGTCTGCAGCGCTTCCTGCTCACTTTTAATTCCTGAGCCTCACAGCGATCATCGTCTTCGTTCTTGTTATCTATCAGCCATGGCATATGCTAAACACGCCTGAGCGCCATCCGACTCCCACGTCGGTCGTTTCTCTCTCTCCAACTCTTGCACTTACCCCATCTCCATCGCCAACTGTCGGCCTGACTCAGCGCATCAACACGTATATTGATCATCTGACACAGAAGCAACAGATCGGCCAGTTGCTTATGCTGGCGGTCTACACCAATGGCTATAGCCTGCCTGAACCAGCCGCTGCAACAATGGGATATTGCCAACGCCATCGTCTTTAATCAATACAATGGTGGGCCACTCATGCCAGCAACGCTGGGCGGATTGACGCAACTGGTACAAGACCTCCAGGCGCATGCCAATCAGGCACTGATCATCGCTACGGACGAGGAAGGAGGAAACGTCGATCGTCTCGCCCCCTATTACGGCTCATCGCCCTCGCCACAGATGCTGGCAGCCACAGGTGATCCTCAGCAAGCATATGCACAGGCGCAACTTGATGCCCAACGCCTGCGTGCCAGTGGTATAAACACCGACTTTGCGCCACTGGCGGATGTCTCTCAAGGTGGAGCGGTAGACCAGAGTCGCATGTTTGGCACGACACCCGCTCAGGTGATCACATATGCCGGAGCGTTTCTGGATGGCTTACAGCAGCACGGCGTTGAGGGAACCTTGAAGCATTGGCCTGGGATTGGCTCGGCACCGGCCAATCCCGACTACGGGCTACCGACCATTACTCATAGTCAGGTCCAACTTAACGCCACTGACTTCGCCTCGTTCCGCGCTCTTTTGCCGCATCACCCAGGGATGATCATGGTGACGCACGTCATGGTTCCCGCCTATGATCCACACGAACCAGCCTCACTCTCGCCCGTGTTGATTGATCAGGTCTTGCGCGGCCAACTAGGCTACCAGGGAGTGGTGATTACCGACGCAATGGATGCACAGGGACTCCTCCAGTTCATGCAACAGCAGGGATATACCAATCCTGCGCAAGCGATCGCCGAAGCAAGCGTCCAGGCCATTCTTGCGGGTAATGACATTGTGGAATGTCCCATCGAACCTGATCGTCTGGCAGCCGTTGTTTCAGCCCTTACCACCGCTGTTCAGTCAGGACGTATCTCGCAAGAGCGCTTACACCAGTCGCTCTATCGCATTATTGCGCTCAAAGTGCAGATGGGACTGATCACGCAGCCATATTCTCAGGGAGGTTGACGGAAAAAAGAAATGAAAGTAAGGTAAGAGAAGGAAAAAGCTGAAAGGGAACATGAGCAAAATGATAAAACGTGTCTATTCTTCTTTCGTTATTCTCCTGAGCGTTCTCTGCCTGACTAGTTGTGGCTCGCTCATCTCTACCCTGTCACCATTTACTCAGATCCATATCATTCCCGCCAGAGTTGTACAGGCGGCAAGCTTGTCTGATGGTACCATCAATCGGCCAGTCACGACCACCGGGTGTGGTCAATCGCCTCCCCTGGCTGTAGGTAGTAGCGGCAATATCATGATCCCATCTATCCCTGCCGAATTGCGTGGGGCCTCCACACGCCTCTACCGCCTTCATGTGCCCTCCAGCTATCAAATGAACAAGCCCCAGCCGGTCGTACTCGTCTTCCACGCATATGATGGGTCAGCGATCGAAATGGAGGAGTATACAGGCTTCTCGCGGCTTGCCGATCAACAAGATTTCATCGCTGTCTATCCGCAGGGATTGCTGGATGGAAGACAGGCCCGCAGAAGGGGCGAGCCTCTCTGGGCTAGCATAGGGCCAAACCACTTCCAGGTTGACGATCTCCACTATGTCAGCGTTGTCCTGGATGACCTACAACAGAAATTATGCGTAGACAACCATCGCATCTACGCCACCGGTCACTTGAACGGTGGAGGTATGACAGCTTTCCTGGCATGCAGATTAGCGGGACGCATCGCGGCTTTCGCCCCGATCTCCGGAGATTTCTATAATCTGCCAGGCGGCTGCAATCCCAGGAGACCCGTTGCTATTCTCGATGTGCATGGGACTGCTGACCCCATCGTACCCTACAATGGAGGCATACACAACCGCGTTCCTGCTACCATCAATCCTGGCTGGCCTCTGCTCTCCATCCCTCAATGGGTACAGGCATGGGCAACTTGTGACGGTTGTGCCAGTGGCCCCACGACCTTTTTGCGCGCTGGTAAGGTTACTGGACTGCAATGGACCGATTGCCAGGCAGGCACAGTTGTCATTCACTACCGTATTGCGGGTGGTACCCACCCCTGGCCCCAGAAGCAGAAATTCGGCGATCAATCCATCATCGCTACTATCTGGCTCTTCTTCCGGACTCATCCCCTGTGGAGTTGACCCACTAATCAGAGAGTGAGGAATTATAAACGATTTGAGGCCTTAAGAGATGTGTAAGTGTGTAGTATTCTGTCATCGTGAAATTGACATGTGCAAAGGAAGGAGATATTTTTTGAGAAAAAGAGCAGAAGGAGTCTCTATGAAGGAGTATAGCATGAAGTTAAGCGAACAAGAGCGTAAAGAGTTACAAGAGTTAATATCAAAAGGGAAGTCAGTAAAAGAGTTGTACATAAAGGGAATGTGTGCTAGAATGGGCACCGTTCCAGCAAAAAGAACTGGTTGAGAGAACCATGGTTTTGCGAGGCAAGAGGCAGTGGACTATGGCACAGCAGGAAACAGATTATCTCCTTGATATTATTCAAACTATCAAGTTAGAATGTCTGACGGGACTTCTGATTAGCAGACGCGGTGAATTGATCTTCTCGGGAGGATCATCTTTCCACACCCAATCTGCTACCATGCATGGAAAGAACTCAGGGACTTCTTTTTGGAAGAGGGAAGCATTACCTTCGCCAATGGAAAAATGACCGAAGCGAGGGTAGGAAAACGTGCTGGCACAGATGCTTTTAATTATTTGAGTACCTGGGGGAGATGTACATATTCGTTCGGTCCGATGCGTGCGCATATGAATTCCGGACATTCGCTCTCCACATTATCCAATGTGCAGAAATCACCATTTAGAGATGACCAGGAGCATTCGACGATGCCAATGCCGCCATCACTATCATCGAGCGAAATGGTTAGAGAAGAAGGCATAAGCGGCTTGCACTACCCATCTTCTTTTAATCCACTCTCTGGCATGCATGTACCCGTCCGTCTCAAGCTAACTCCGCAAGGTATGCAAGTGATTGACAGGATGGGGCTATCTCGTAAACATCGACAGCTTTTTTTGTTAATTGATAACCAGCGAACAGTTAGTGATTTAGCACGTCTGATGAATTGCAATCAAGACGAGATACAAAGCCTTCTCCAGGCATTGGAGAAGGCAGCAGTTATCAAAAAAGAAATTTCGCAAGGCGAACGGTGACAGTGAACAGCTCTTGCGAGAACGTACCTACATTTGTGGGTTTGGTGCTTGATCGGAATATAAATGCCGCTGGCAATTTGTTGCATGAAGCATTGAGAACTACTGTCAGCTCGACAGGAAGTCACGCTTGTGGAGAGAGCGACTCTGGCTTGTACGATAGTGCAAGTGAAACTGCCCTTACTGAAATAGGAACCAACCCGCGTTTAGGCATGTCCTAAATGTCTAAGTATTGGAGAACGGAGATATGATTATGGCACCAATCACTCTTGCAGGTGCGGAAGCAGTGCTAGAAATCGTACATGCTCAGCATGAAGGTCGTGTCTGCATGCTTGATGGCGCTGATCTAGCTGGAGCTGATTTGCGCCATGCAGATCTTAGTGGTGGTAACCTGCGAGGGACGAATCTTGCCGGTGTGAATCTCCAGAATGCTTACATATGTGGTGCGTATCTACGAGAGGCGAACCTCTCCCAGGCCAATCTCGCCGGTGCAGATCTGAGCAAAGCTTTCATGATCGGGGTCAACTTAATAGGAGCGTATCTGCGGGAAGCATGTCTGCGCGGGGCTGACTTACGTATGACAGATTTATCTAATGTCAATCTCGCTGATGCTGACCTGAGCGAAGCCTGCCTTCTGGAAACAGAGTTCATTGGCTCCGATTTAAGCAGGGCTGATCTCATGTATGCTGACTTGCGCAAAGCAAACTTGAGTAGAGCAATATTAATTGGGACTGACCTGCACCAGGCAAATATAAAACATGCTGTACTGAGTGGGGTAGATTTACGCAAAGCGAATCTGAGTGGAGCCGATCTTAGATGTGCTAACCTGACCAAGGCAAATCTAGTGGGGGCGAACCTGATGGGGGCGAATTTGAGTGGAGCGAACCTGAATGGAGCGAACCTGGGTGGAGCAAATATGTTTGGTGCAACTCTTCAGAATACGAATCTAGTTGAAGCGAACCTCCAGGCTGCGAATGTGAGTAATGCTACACTCTTCAGGGCACACTTATTCAAGGCTTCTCTCCAGGAAACAGACCTGAAATCGAGCGAATCTGAGTAAAGCCGTGCTGATCGGCGCTGATTTAGCGCGAGCTGATCTGAGCAAAGCGAACCTCGTTGAAGCTGATCTCAGCTATGCCAATATGAGTAATGCCTACCTGCGTGCAACTGATTGTACAAAAGCTGTGTTTAAAAATGCGAATCTCTCTGGCGCTTTACTAACGAATGCCATTTTTACTCAGGCTGTGTTCAACGATGTCCAGATAGATCCAAAGAATTTGGCAACTCTCAAAAACGCAGCGGCGAAAAGCATATCTTCGACCCATCCATAGCTCAACAATTCGGATACTTTTTTTGTTTTTGGGGATGAAAGGAGTTTCATGCTTGGCAAACACGAGCAGAAAGGATGACCAAATTGTCTACACGTCCAGCAAAAAAAAGGTTGCTCTGGCTCCTGGCCTTTTTTCCTCTGTTGTTAATAGGGTGGCCGTCTCTCTACAATATTTCTGAACCAGCATTCATAGGTCTGCCATTCTTCTTCTGGTTTCAAGTATTCTGCCTTATTGCATCCTCTATGCTTATGATACTGATATATGTCTTGAGACGTTAGTTGTGTAAACAACTCATATCAATCATATATCTTGTTCAATTGCGTGATAGCCGTAAAATATGCGAAGAGATCAACGAATTGGAGGCTCCTGATGGATTGGCAATTGATAGCTGTCTTTGTAACTATACTTGTTCTGACGACCATACTCGGTGTCTGGTCTGGCCGCTGGCGTGCAGGAAATATGAGTCGCTTACAAGAATGGGGATTGGCGGGGAGGCGTTTTGGTGGCATCACATCATGGTTTCTTATGACTGGAGATCTCTATGGTGCCCAAACTATTATTGTGATACCAGCATTGATCATTGCGAAAGGGGCACTGGGCCTCTATTTTATTCCCTTCATTATTGTTTCCTTTGTTCTCTGCTTCATCTTTTTGCCCAGATTCTGGACGGTTTCCAGGCATCGTGGGTACATTACGCCCATAGATTTTGTCCGTGAGCGCTTTGGCAGTAGAACATTAGCCTTACTCATTGCTTTCACAGCTATCCTGGCAACTCTGCCTTACCTGGCTCTTCAGCTCTATGGGATGGAGGTTTGTATTGCCCAGACGGGTCTTCCAGTGGAAGCCTCTCTCTTCATAGCATTTTTGATCCTCGCGTTCTATACCTATTTTAGTGGATTGCGTGCGCCGGCGATGATGGCAGGTATGAAGGACATCCTGATCCTCTTCGTTATGGCCGTTGCGGTAGTGGTCCTCGCAGTGCGTTTTGGGGGGCTGGAGCACATCTTCGCAAATGTGCCTCATAAAATGCTGGTGCTCCCTCCAGCCCAATATAGTACCTATGCAACGCTAGCTTTGGGGTCCGGTTTTTCCCTGTTTTTGTTTCCTCATACGTTAACCGGTGTGATGAGCACACGTAGCCAGAAAGTGGTGGCGCGCAATGTGGCATTTGTATCTGTATATGGCATTTTGATGTGTCTCGTCATGGTACTGGGTTATATTGCACTAGTGGCTCACACCAAGCTTTCACCTGTGTATGGAGCTAATGCTGTGTTGCCTAATCTTTTCTCGAGCATGTTCCCAGGATGGTTTGCAGGTTTAGCCTTTGCGGCTATTACCATCAGTGCACTTGTGCCGGCAGCAATCATGTCCATTGCCTGTGCAAATCTTTTCGCACGTAACATCTACAGGGAGATCATCCGATCTGAGTGTACAGAGAAGGAAGAGACGACTGTGGCAAGAATTGTTTCGTTGGTCGTCAAATTTGGTGCACTTCTCTTTATCTTGGTGTTTCCCCCCAACTTTGCGAACAATTTTCAATTGCTTGGTGGTATCTGGATACTTAATCTATTTCCTTCTATACAACTTGGCCTCTATACGAACTGGTTCCACTACAGAGCTCTGATTATTGGTTGGGTAGGAGGCATGGCGATTGGAACATGGATGGTGGTTACACAGAACTATGTTTCTGTCTATCCATTGCAATTCGGCGCAATGACCATTCCCGTGTATTGTGGAGTGGTCTCCTTGATCATCAATATTGTTTTAACCTGTGTATTTACAGCGATCTTTAGAAGTCTGGGTGTGCCTTCTGGCCGGGATGCGACGCGTCCAGCAGACTTTGAAGAGCGGCCAGTTGCAGGCATTCAACAACCTCCACTGGTCCGTACTAATCCTTAAACGTTTGTGTGTCAACTATCGTACAGAAGATGTACGATAGGTGTGCTCTTACCCATCCTTTAGCGGGTGCCTGTCAACTCTTTCTCTTTAATCCGAACGGGAATTTGTTTAGGTTTGGCAATCCCTACTTTTAGGAACATGGAGAGTGAGGACGCCATGCTCATAACTTGACCGACGCTCCAGGGCCATTGGAAACGATACCTCGCAGGTGCCCTATCCAACATGCATGCCAAGTTCGGGGGAGGGCTGTTTGAGATATGTGAAGCATGAACGGCTTAGCGAATTGGAGGGCCTTGTCGAATAAAAGCGATCATTCAAGCTGGCGCACAGGAACTTATTCTCTTCCTGCAGGATGCCGCAAAACTCGACTCTCTCCGTCTCTTCGCCCAGGAATGCCTGCCCAAGTAACAGAAACTCAACGAGTGCCTGTAAGGTGACCACAGGCACTCTCCAGATAAGGCGATGCAGCCCTTCCCGGATCGCTGATCTGGCACGGATCTCTGCTTTGAGATCCTCAAGCTTTCTTTGTTTCCTTCATATTTTTTGCACCACAACCGAAAATCACAGCTAGATTGTGATTATCTTATGCTATCCTCTAATTGAGGAATCGTCATAATTCATCTAGCCGATTTGAGAAAGGCTTTGAGCCTGAGATGAGGCAGAAGTGGAAGTGAAGTCAGGACGGTTAATCAGATGATCGAAGCATGTGTGATGATTTCTCTGGTCCACAAACCTGGTTATGGGTCAAATTATGGCAGTGAAAGGGTAACTACGACTGCGACCAGAGCGTGGGTAGCTCACTCGTTCCAGGCAGGCGAAAGATGGCCTTGACCGAACCAAAACGTACCGCATCTCCGTTCTGGAGCAATTCCGGCTTGAGCGGAGTTAACGTCAAATCGTTCTGCAGCGTCTTATTTCGACTTGTGAGATCTTCGATAGAGAAGAAGTTTTTCTCAAAGCGAATCCGTGCATGTTGGCGCGAGACGGTATTCTGGGCGTCGAACGATGTGAGGTCGATTTCTGGTGTAATTCCGCGCCTGGGATCGACCCGCCCGACAATCACGGAGTTCTCCTTGACAGGGATACTTCGCATAATCTGTCCGTTCTGCTCGATATCCAGAAAAGCGTGGATTTTCGCGTCTCCCAGCGCCCGTGGTCTGCTGTTGCCCAGTACTCGCGTCCTGCCGTTGAGTGCCAGGGACCGGATCAGGGTCTGCTCGCCTTCTGCCGGTTCCTGATCTGTGGTAAGCGCCGACCTGAGCATGGTTTGCTCGCCTTCTGTCAGTTTCTGAGTTTTGTTGGGCGTGAACGTGAGCAGGGTCTTTTCGGCTTCTGCCAGGTCTTGATCTGTGCTTCCTTGCTTGGGCGTAGGTGGCAATGCTTTCAACGCAGCCAGCAGAGCAACTACCTGTGGAGAATGCTGCTGCGGGTGGGCGGCACCAAGCTCTGGTAGGGACGAGAGCACTTTGCCATTGCGCACAAGTAGTCGTCTCCAGTTAGATGGGTTTAGCGGAATGAGGGCGTGGCGCTGGCGTCGAGCGGCGTCGATCGCGTTGGCACGCGTGTTTGCGTCGATGCCGCTGGCCTTGCTGATCTTTTCGATGCGTTCCGCGCCGAAGTTGATCGGGACAGCCTGGCTGTATTCTCTGGCACTCACCTGCAGCCATGCGTGGGTGTCTTCTTTGATGCTGTCAGCTAGCTGGCGGATCGCCTCAGATGGCGATGTGCCCGCATCTCGCGCCTGCCAATATTCGAGGACACGAGCGCTGTGCCCGATCATCCCTGTCATGGCGCCACCGCTGGTCAGGAAGTGACCATTGCCGAAGGAATCGCCTGCGACTACGCCGTTGACAGCGATCAGAGGGTCGGCTCCGACCCTCTCGACGAGGCTGAACAGGGTTGGTCCATAGATCATCTGCACTTCCATCAGTTCTTGTTTGGGAATCTCGAGGATATCTGCGGCCTGCTCAATATAATAGTTGTAGATCAAATGTTGATAGGAAGCGAAGAATTCGGGTGAATTGGGATCGGTCCCTGCAGGCAGGAGTCCCAACTCGATGGGATTGAAGGTTTTGAAGTCTGGAACCTGAACCAGCACCCAGCCTACCTCTGGATCATTCTCATGGCCTACGGCGATTTGCCGCACCCAGTATTCCTTGCCATCCTGATCGAACTCGGAGGAGATGCGCCGGCGCAGGCGACCGCCAATGAGCACCTCGAGCAGGCCAGCCAGAAAGTCCGCTTGTGCCACCACTGCTCCATGCCCGTCTGCATGATTGACCTCAACGTCCTGTTGCTCGAAGCCCAGATGTTTCGCGTCAGTGCTGTTGAATCCCTGGGCGATCATGAACAGTTCGGGGACACCCAGTTCAATGACTTCACTGCCAGGTACTCGCACACGGACAAACTGCCCCTTGAAGTCGAATTCCTGGAGGGCCTCAATGCGAATCCGTTTTCGACCATCGAGACAGGGGATGAACCCATTGCCCTCAGCGGGGACTACTCGGTGGTGAGTGAACAATTGGACGCGGGGCTTGTCGTTGTTTTCCCGATCCATTCGTTCGATCATCTCCAGATAGCGGCGCAGCAATTTCTGGATGGATGCCGCCTCCGCCTGGAAGGTGGATGGGCCATCGAGCACATCTACCATCACGGTGCGGATCTTGTGAGGATCAGGTTGATCAGGTGGCGTAGGGGGCTCCAACAGCGTAAGGACCCGGTTTGGCAGGCCGTCACGCCATCGGTCGTCGATGAATTCGACATGGTGGATAGTTCCCACGATATGCTGATCTGTGTCGTAGCCATCGATGATCTCATCAGCGACGATGTCCCCAGCGGTGGTCTGTGGGCTGTAGAAACACTCTGCGAGGCGGAATAGCTGTCCATCTCCCTTACGAGGCAGTCGCTCCTTGCCGTATCGTTGGAGCATCATCTGGTCGATTAAGCCGAGTTGGTGATAGAAGTCTTCACGAATGTTCCAATGCACGCCGAGAGAGGGATCGCCGCGCATCTCGACACCTACCGTCTGACGGCCCATTGCCACTGTCCACAGCATGGACATCATATTCGTCCCGCCCAGACCCAATGCCAGGAAGTCCGGAGCGATTATCACCTCGTTCATAGCATTCATAGGTATTGTTGTCCTCCTCATGAGCGTTTGTTGAGATGGTATCTTTGTCAATTCTTTATGAGGTAGTATAGTAAAGGGATACTACCTGTTTACAGACAGTTTAAGCGAATGTACTTTCTCAGAGAAGTGTCATTTGTCCCATTTTTATCCTCGAAGCTGTTTCTTCCTCTCTTTTTGTCCACCGGCGTTGCCTTTGAGCAGGCACTACTGCTTCGTTGTGTGGATTTTATAGACTGCTCACAAATTTTCTGAATGCGAACACAACCCAATCAGGAAAGCAAGTGCAACTCGTATGCCATTCGCTCAAGAGCCTCACGGAACTGCGGTGCTGCAATAGTGATCAAACGCTGTGCCCGTTCAGCGAGGTTGCGCCCGTGCAGTTCGGCAATGCCATACTCTGTAACAACGTAATGAACATGTGCTCGTGAGGTCGTCACAGCGGCGCCTGGAGCCAGGACTGGAACAATCCGTGAGACCATTCCATGAACCGGCTGGAGCATAGGGGAGACTATGTCGGGATCATCCTCATTATGCAGATGGGCCGTTGCTGGTAGAGCTATGATAGGACGCCCACGTCTGGATAATGCAGCGCCGTGCATAAAATCCATTTGTCCGCCGACGCCGCTATATAAACGTGTGCCCAGCGATTCAGCGCATATCTGCCCAGTCAAATCCACTTGAAGTGCACTATTCACAGTGACCATGTGCTCGAATTGACGGATGATATGGGTATTGTTTGTATAGTCGGCTGGATGCATTTCAACAATGGGGTTATCATGAATGAAATCCAGTAAGCGGCGGGTACCCACAACAAAACTGGCAACGATCTTGCCCCGGTCAAGAGCCTTATGAGTACCAGTAATTACTCCTCGTTCAACAAGATCGAGCACACCATCAGAGAACATCTCCGTATGGATCCCCAGGTCTCGTCGATCTGTCAGTTGCTGGAGTACCGCGTCTGGGATAGCACCGATACCCAGTTGTAGTGTGGCTCCATCTTCGACCAGTCTGGCAACATGTCTGCCAATTTGCAATTGGGCCTGGTTGGGCGTATGGCGCTCCACTTCATAAATTGGCCCTTCCCACTTTACGGCATAAGCTAGCTGAGAGATATGCACGAAGCTATCGCCATGGGTTCTGGGTACATTTGGATTGATGAGCGCAATGACCTGTCGGGCATGATCCACTGCAGCGCGTGTGGCATCCACAGATGGACCCAGCGAGCAATAGCCATGCGGATCGGGAGGTGAGACTTGAATAAGGGCCACATCTATGGGTAAAGCCCCATCCGACGCAAAAAGTGCTGGAATATTGGAGAGAAAGACTGGTACATAGCTGGCACGTCCTGCATTGGCGGCCTCACGGATGTTCTCACTGACAAAAAGTGCCCGCAAAGAAAAATGCCCACGCCATTGCTCATCTGTGTAAGGGGTTGGACCATATGTATGTAAATGGATGATTTCAACATTATATAAATCCTTCCCGCGGGCCACCAGTGCCTCAATCAATGGTGTTGGTGTGACGCTGGCCCCCTGCACAAACACACGGTCACCAGACTTTACAGCCTGAACAGCAGTATGGAGATCGCTCCAGATCATAATGCTCTGCCTCCAGTCCATCCTGGTCACTCTTCCATGAAAGCCTCTGCAGACAGCATCTAATGTCTGCTTGCAAAGAGGATGGTCTTGTTATCGTTACAAAATACAAAACAACGTTCCAAGTACGATATAGCTTATCGCTCAACAGCGAATCCTTAATTCATCTTACTTCTATCTGTTGAAGATAAGCAAGTAACATGATTATACAGAAGTTGGGGAGAAGAACCAACCCAGGTGGTGGAGGCTGCAAGTGAGCCACTCGTTTGTGGGCGAGGGATCCAGTACTGTTTCGTTAAGTGATGTGGTGGCATCATAATTTCGATGTCATGTGGACTGGACATCACAAAAATCCAGGGGAAATTGTGGTGTAACACTGTATGATTTTCTTTCCTCTTGTAACAAGAAATGACAGTGATTCCCTCTCTTTCGAGCACTTCAAAAAGCTCTGTAGGCATTTCTGGGACAAAATTCCCAAACGGGCAGGCCTCTTGACGATTCAAGGAAAAGAGCGTAAAATCATCCCGAGTGGTTATAACCGATATGGGTATATTGTCGAGCGTAATCTGAAAAAGGGATGAGGGATGAAACCAACAGACAATCCCGAAGGGATGTTGTCGCTTTTGCCGGCGGTGTTTCATATCCTGCTGACCCTGGTTGATGGCGAACGGCACTGGTATAGTATTAACTATGAAAGAGAAGCAAAGTAGAAGGATACTGCCATTGAGAATCATTTGGAACGGGCTTCAGTTCCCGGTGCTCGCTTTACTTCTGATTGCCAGCATTATCTGGATGACGGTTCAACAAGAGCAAATGACACGCCAATTGAGTTACCAACAACAGACTATAACACTCCAGGTTGCGCATGACCAGCAACAAGAGACACTTCTCATGAACTATATCAATACGATTTCAGATTTGATGGTCCATGATCAGCTCTTCACGGCCAAACCTGCGGCTCCAGCTTCAGTTATTGCAGAAGCACAAACGCAGGAAGTGCTCAAAAAGCTGGATCCAGATCACAAAGCAGCACTGATGAGCTTCCTGTATAGCACAAAACTGATCGGGAATGATTATCACAGTATTAGCATGATTGATGCAGACATGCACGGTGCTCATCTTCGTGCCGTTGACCTGCGTGACACCTCTCTTGTCGGAGCGAATCTCTCAGGGGCGGACTTACGGGGGGCAAACTTGAGTTACGCGACGCTGAACTATGTGGACCTGAGTGGAGCCAACCTGACAGGAGCGAATCTCTCTGGCTGCGACCTGCACAATGTGAATTTCACTGGAGCCAATTTGAGTCAGGCTAATTTGAAGGATGCATTTGATTTAGGAGATACACTTCTTGCGAAAGCGAAGACACTCTCAGGAACGATCATGCCTGATGGAACGATGCATATCTAAGGGATAGTTGCTGAGAAGCTGTTCGAAGTAGAGAACGCTTTCTGATGTGTTGGAGCATGCTCTGTGCTTCACTTTTCCTCTGACCATCACTGCCTGGCGGTATTTTTGTGTGCGTTTCATGCGTGATGGAAGCAGAGAGGATGGAAACGACCGTGTGAGTTGTTTTCCATGGTCTCTGCCTGCCTGCCTGCCTCCGTTCAGCGTTCGTATCAAGCCGGCTTCCGTCTTCGTGTTTGGCCAGAGCCAGCGACTCATCATTACAGCCCCCTTCAGGGATGTGGGCAGTCTGTCTGTCTGTGTTTTTCTTTTTTTCTGCCAGGGAGTGTCTGGGATCTGGAGGGTGACGGCAGGCAGGGGGGAAGTGTCTGTGCCAGAGGAAGTGGTGAAGCCCATGGGAGCAGGACTTTTGGATCTGGCACAACGGGGAAAGGGTGCAAGAGTTTTCAGGAGCGACGGGAGGGGTGGTGAGTGGGTGGGATGGGTGTGGGATGGGGGTGGGAGCGGGTTTTGGGGTGGTGGTGGTGGTGGTGAGTAAGCGAGTATATTTTATTCCATAATAAACACTTGCTTGTTTAATGGCATGTGCTCACCTACAATGTAGTACAGGCGGAGCAAACACGGGAACGGTCATTTCATTGATGAGCCGGATGGACGTAGTGACAGGTTGGCACTGTTTGCCCCCATGCGCGGAGGCCGGGTGTACGGCTGACTTTTCCCCACTTTTTTCAAGGTCATCAATGGAAAGCCGGATGAACTACTCCCAGTTTTTCATGGATGAGGTAGGGGTTATTGGTGCTGACCGGTTTGAGAAGATATGGGGGATTGCGCGCATTCAGGAGAGATTTCAGCGAACAAATGGAGATAGGCATGAGTCAATCGTTCCTTCGCACCATGGCGCTTTTTGGGGATCAGGACGCCATGGTGTTCAACGGAAAGAACTATCGGTATAGCGACCTCATTGAGATGAGTCACACGTGGCGACACGTTCTTGATGGTGAGCGGATTGAACGTGGGCAGGTTGTTGCGCTTGAATCGCCGTCCTCGCCGGAGGCCTGTGCGGCGCTGATGGCGCTGGTTGAACGTGGGGCGATTATTGTTCCGCTCGGGATTTTACCGGCGGCGAAGCGGGAAGAATTTCACGAGGTTGCGCAGGTTGAGTTTGTGATTACGCTTGATGGGGTAGGGCAGCGTTGTTTTTCTGAGCGGACGCACCGTCATAGCAGTCATGAGTTTTATGAGCGTTTACGGAGGGGTTCCTCGCCGGGTCTTGTTTTATTCAGTTCGGGGACGTCTGGGACGAGCAAGGCGACGGTTCTTGACTTCACGAAAGTTCTTGGTCGGTATGGGGATGCTGTTCGTCCTCGTCGGACGCTTTCTTTTTTGAATCTGGACCATATTGGAGGGATCAACACCTTTTTTCATACATTAAGTCAGGGTGGGACGATTATCACGATTTCGGAGCGGACACCGGACACGGTTTTTGAGGCGATTGAGAGGCACCGGGTTGAGGTTTTGCCGACCACGCCGACGTTTTTGAATATGGTTTTGATTTCGGGAGTGTATGAGCGGTATGAGAGTGGGTCATTACAGCTCATTACGTATGGAACGGAGCCTATGCCGTTGCAAACGCTGCAACGCTTGCGGCATGTGCTGCCTGGGGTTCGTTTCAAGCAAACGTATGGTCTGACAGAGCTTGGGATTTTGCCAACGAAATCGCGAGATGACGACACGTTATGGGTCAAGATGGGTGGATTAGGTTTTGAGTATAAAATCATTGAAGACATTTTGTGGATTTGCTCGGAGATGGCGATGCTTGGGTATCTGAATGCTGAGAGTCCATTTGACGCGGAGGGATTTTTCAATACGCAGGATATTGTAGAAACGGATGGAGACTATCTTCGGGTTTTGGGTCGTCGCTCAGAGATTATCAATGTTGGAGGGGAGAAAGTATATCCGAGCGAGGTTGAGAATGTGTTACTGGAGGTTCCCAATGTTGCGGAAGCGACCGTTGTTGGTCGAGCGAATCCAGTGACGGGTATGGTGGTGAAGGCGACGCTGAGTCTTGTTCAAGATGAGGACCTGCGTGCGGTGACGAAGCGTGTACGGGAGTATTGTTCGCAGCGGCTTGAGGCATTTAAGGTTCCGGTTGTGGTTGAAATTTCGAAGGAAGAGCAGCATTCGGATCGCTTCAAGAAAGTGAGGAGTGTACGAGCATGACCTCATTGTCAGACAGGGAGGGGCGCAACGTTGCCGTCATCAGTGGTGGGAGTCGTGGGCTTGGGGCATTTCTGGTTCGGCGGCTGTTGCAACAGGGTTGGCAAGTTGCTACATTCAGTCGCAATGAGAGTCCTTTTATCACTGAAACCAGCGATGAAGCGGATGCTGATTTTTACTGGGAATCGGTGGACCTGTTGGAACCGCAAACGGTGTCAGGATTTGTCCGCAATGTTGTCCGTCGTTTTGGGCACATTGACGTTCTGATTGGCAATGCTGGTGTACTGCATCAGGAATTGCTTCTGACGACGGCTCCCAGGCAGATTAGTGCGCTGATAACGAGCAATCTGGTTGCGCCTATCATGCTGGCGCAAGCCTGTGCGCGTACGATGAGTTCGCGGAAAAAAGGGGTGATTGTGCATGTTTCATCGATCAATGCCATTCGTGGGTACCGTGGGGTTGCGGTGTACACTGCGGCCAAGGCGGGGCTTGACGGTTTTAGTCGAAGTCTTGCTCGGGAACTTGGAGCGCTCAATATCCGTGTGAATTCGGTTGTTCCGGGTTTTTTTGAGAGTGAGATGACGGCGGGAGTGACCCCGATGAATGTGGAGCGTATTAAAGGGCGGACGCCACTTGGGCGGGTAGCGACGGTAGAAGAAGTGGCGGAGGTTGTATTGTTTCTGATATCGCCTTCGGCGTCATTTATTACAGGGCAAACGATAGTTGTTGATGGAGGTATCACATGTTAGAGCAAATAACGGTAGAAGCGATTGTGGAGCAAGAAATCAGGACATTGTTGATGGAATCGGGTGAAGAGGAAGTTCCTTTGACGAAGCAGGAACAACTGCATGAACTGGGGCTGAATTCGTTGTTGTTGGCCCGGCTCATTGTGCAACTGGATACGGTTTTGGAAGTTGAGCCTTTTGCTACGGGGTCTGTGATTGCGGATGTGCGTACGGTAGGGGATCTTGTTGCTGTTTATGAGCAGACGAAGGTAGCGAGCTAGGATGTGGATACGAGCCTGAAATGAGCTACAGGAAGCTGGTACGAGAAGAGTTCTGGCTTTCTTTGTACATAGTAGGAGGCTAGCATGTCAAGTAACACGACATTATTGTACCGATCGATAGAAGATTATCTGGGATCGGGAGAGCAGCGTTTTTTCGGCAAGGGATACCGGAGAGCGGATTATCGGATAGGCGATCTCTCGGTCACGGCGGGGGGTGAATTGGATGCAGGAGTTCGGGGAAAGGTTTCGGTGGCCTATCCGTCGGACTGGTCGACCAAGGGGGATCAAATTGATCTTCGTCCTCATCTGAGCAGTATAGATACGTTGGTGATTGGTGCACAATTAAGTGAACTGTATCTTGCCCATGTGTATGATTTTGATGAAAGCATGCGCAGGGATATGCGGTTACGCAAGGTGACACTCAGGGCGGGTTCGGCGCCGCAGGAAGATCTGGTTGATATTTCGCTTGGGGCGAAATTACGAACAACCAGGGTGTTGGAGGGTGATGGGGACAGATGTGTTTCGACGATGGATTGCCAACTGGGGCTTATGCGTGCGCGGTGTGAGATTGAGCATCGTGTTGCACAAGGGAGTGATACGCCGGGAGAGTATCGGTTGGTGGAGGATCGACTGGGATCTCCGGTGTCTCGCTACTATGGGGAAGGTTTCAAGGCGAGGAAACAAAGGATTGAGGATGTACGTATCGACATGGAAGCGTTGCAAGCGGATGCGCGTGTTCACATTGAATCGATAGCGGGCCTTGAGAGTGGGGTGGAGGGAATAAATGGTCGGTATCAGCCTTCAGTATCAATGGTTGATTGTTTTGTGGTCATTCTCCAAATGACGCAGGTGATGATGTATGAACTGGATGCAGTTCGGCGGCAGGACAGCAATACATTGTGGATGATCCAGACGGTTTTGGAGGAAGTGGGACCGCCGTCTGCGGAGGAAACTCTGTCTGTGGATGCCCGATCGGCTATTCGAAGCAAGCATTTGTTACCGCTGCGAGGATCTGTGTGGCGTAATCTGGATCTTGTGGGTCATTGTGGTGGGATTAGCATGCGATCCTCACTTGCGCATGCGTTACCGGACACGGCTCAGGTGTGAGAGCAAAGAGAACGTGATCGTATCAGGACAAGCATTCCTGGATGATCAGAGAAGGAAGGGAAGACAATGAAACTCTCCATTTCGGGGACCTATTCATCGGGGAAAACGTTTACGGTGATGGCGCTTTCGTATTACACAGGAATTCCTCGTACGCTAGCGAAAACCATTCGTGAGATTCTGCCGGAGGCAGTTCCGGGCAAATCGCTTGCGCAATGTACACCGGCGGAATATCTTCAGTTGGTGATGCGTCGTCATGTTGGGCGTGCGGTCAATGAAAGTGTTTTTCCCGATGGGTTTATTGCGGATGGTTCATCGTTGCAGGAATGGATTTATGGGAAGGCAAGAGTGATTCACGGGATAGATCCCAGTGACACGGGAGAGGGTGACCATGGCTCGGTGGTTGAGCATCCGGCTGAGATACATTTTTTCGAAGAAGTGATTGATCAGTTTGGGCATGCATTCAAGCAGCATGTCAAGGCGACGTTTGATGCGTATGTGCATTTGCGGAATGAGCTTCCGCTGGCGAACGACGGGCATCGTCCGTTAAACGAGAGTTTTCGTGCGACATGTGACCGTATGTTGTTAGAGACGCTGGATGAATTACGGATTCCGCATTATGTGATAGGCGGAGAACTATCGGAACGACTGGATAGGATAGTATCTGTCTTCAACTTTCCTACGGTCATGACATGTGATGAGGCGATAGCGCTTGCGCGCAAGGAATACTCACAGCTAGACATGAGGCTTGAAACGGAGAGGGTAGCTCGTACAGCAGCCAGATAGCAAGAGTGTGTTGTTTGCAGTGTGGTTGTGTCACAGGAAACGGTTCAGGATGCCTCGTCCTTTGAAGGCGGGGCATCCTTGTTTGGGGCCAGGGGTAGGATCTTCTGGATATTCATCAAAAATTCTTTCTTGACAAGACTGTGAATATCTGATAGGATAAGAGCTATGAAAACGGTGATAACTGCGAAGCTTCAGCTGAAGACCACTGACGACCAATTCACTGCATTACGTCGGACGCAACTGGCATATCGTGACGCTCTCAACTTTGTGAGTCAGTATGCCTATGAGCATGGAAAAATGAGCAATAAAGTTGCTTTGCAAGAGGGGACCTACGAGGAGATCCGAGTTCGTTTTCATCTGCCATCGCAGATGGCTTGTAGTGTGCCTAGACAGGTTGGAGCGACGTATAAAGGTCTTTGGACGAAGGTCAAGAGAAATGTGCAAGACCGCACATTGGGTTGGACCAGGAAGCGCTACAAAGGGCTTGACCAGGCGTATCAGTACGTTTCTCCTACCCTGACCTACCAGTACAAGAAGGATTACTGTTTCAAGAGGGAGGGTCACGTCAGCATTCTGACGCTTGTGGGTCGTGTTGTCATGCCCTACACAGGCTATGACAAGCATGTTGCATTGATCCAGAGAGGTGCTGAAATTGGGGTAGCGAAACTCTGGTATGACCAACCCAAGAAACGGTTCTATTTGCTGGTGAGTCTGGAGATTGAGGTAGCAGACCCGGAACCGGAGACCCATATGGGAATTGTTGGTGTGGATGTAGGTGTTCGCTATCTGGCTGTTACCAGTACGACCAGGGGAGATCGTGCCTTCTATTCTGGGAAGAGTGTTGTTGCGAGAGTGAACCATGCAGCGAGACTGAGAAAGCGTCTACGAAAGAAAGGCACTCGTTCTGCGACACGTCGTCTGGTGGCGATGGGCAGACGAGAGAGACGGTTGAAGCAAGACGCCAATCATGTCATCTCCAAACGCATTGTGATCCGACATCCAAAGAGCCTGATCGGATTGGAGTATCTGACAGACATCAGAGAGCGGCGGGGCCGCAAACGAGGCAAAAAAGCGAAGGGTGTGCAGAGGAAAATCAATGGTGCCTACTCCAGGTGGTCTTTTGCTGAATTGCAGGGTATGATTGCCTACAAAGCTCTTCTGCACGCTTCGATGGCTATCAAGGTGGATGCCAACGACACCAGTAAAGCGTGTCCGATGTGTGGGCACACGGGTGATGCGAATCGTCCCAAGAAGGGCTTGATGTTCATCTGTCAGAATTGCCGGTATATGCTCCATGCGGATTTGGTTGGAGCCAGAAATATTGCGATGCGAACGTTGCTCATTCGGCAGGACTGGGTGGGCATGGGTAGCTTGTCAGAGTGCCCTGATGTGTCGGACAGAGAAGCCAAAGCGGCGCGCCTCAAAAGGTATGCTGAGTTGCGGTGGAGTCTAGACACAAGCTCCTCGGCTTTTGCCAGGGGTATTTGACCTCAAGACACCATTTCAGAGTGATGTGAATTGTCTGATTCTAGAACACTGTTTGGTAATGTCCAAACATTGGGAGTAGATCATGTTGAAAAATCCGGGTTTTAGTGAACAAGCCAATCGGGGGGATGGAAAACCGGCGACGGGAGGCAATCCGTGGCTGATGTTGCCAGTACTTCTGATGGCGATTTTCATGGCACAGTTTGACCTGTACGTTGTCAATGTTGCTGTTCCGTCTCTTCAACACAACCTGCATGCCAGTCAGGCGGCGCTTGAGCTGATTGTTGCTGGTTATGCATTTACCTACGCAAGTGGATTGATTACTGGGGGCAGGCTGGGTGATTTGTTTGGTCATCGTCGGCTCTTCCTGATTGGCATCGTTGCATTTGCGGTTGCCTCCTTACTCTGTGGCATAGCTGTATCGCCGGAGCAACTGATTGCAGCCAGATTATTGCAAGGTTTGACGGGTGCGGCGATGGTTCCGCAGGTACTTGCCATGATCACGACCACGTTTCCAGCCAATGAACGTCCTCGTGCACTCTCATGGTTTGGAGCCATCACAGGTCTTGGTGCTGTGGCAGGTCAGGTTGTAGGAGGGTTATTACTGGAAGCGAACTTGTTTGGGCTGGGCTGGAGGATCAGATTTTTGGTGAATGTGCCAATTGGGCTTGCTACAGCTGCCTTTGGATTATGGCTGTTGGCGGCAGCCAAATCGGCCTCACGCCCGAAAATTGATCCGGTAGGAGCGATCAGCATTGCCTGTAGTCTTGCGTTGGTACTGGTTCCGCTTGTCCTTGGTGGGACCGAGGGTTGGCCGGCCTGGACATGGATCAGCATGATTGGGGCCATACCAGTAATGGCGGGAGCGCTTCTTTGGGAGCGGGCACTTGCGCGGCGGGGGGGACAACCATTGCTTGACCTGACGCTGTTCAGCAGTCGCAGTTTCACGAGGGGACTTATCGTCAATATTGGGGTTTATACAGCCTTTTTCGGGTTTATGTTTACGCTCACGCTGGTGTTACAACTGGGATTGAAGCTGACCCCTCTACAGGCGGGTCTTACATTTTGTCCGCTTGGTGTGACATTTGCGCTCTGTGCGATTACTTCACAACGGATTACGCGCAAATATGGTGCCCGTATGATCACTGTTGGCACGACGATAGCAGCAGTTGGTGTGTTGGCACTTTTTCTTGACCTTCAGTTTTCGGGTGCTACAACGACTGCACTCAAGTTGATTCCACCGATGGTACTCATTGGTGCAGGCAACGGTCTGACGATACCCGCGCTGGTTGGAGCAGTTCTTTCCGGTGTTCGACCCCAGCAGGCGGGTTCGGCATCTGGTGTACTGACGACGGCGCAGCAATTTGCCAGTGCCATTGGTGTTGCTGTACTGGGGGCCATTTTCTTCCAGTCACTTGGAGTCCATTCGGGCATATCTGCCTATGTTTCGGCACTGGAGTCGGTAGCCGTCGTTGATCTGGTTCTTGTGGTAATCGTTGCTGGGATGAGCCTGCTCCTGCCGCGCCCTGCTCGCCAGCCTGTAGCAGAACCGGCGCCATCCCTCTCTTCCAAGACATCATAGGGCAATATTGAACGAGAGGTCTTGCACCAGGTTCAGGATTGTCCTTGTCCCATAGGTATTCAATTTGACAGAAAAAACCGGGAGGTAGCAAATCCATGTATATTCCGAGTGGTATATCGACAGAGGTCCGCAAGCAGCGCATTGCGCTGTTGTTTGAGCATATTATTACAAAGGGAGAATTGGAGTTAGCCGACGAGATCTTTGCACCGGATTTTTATTGGCCTCAGTTCGATCTTCGGGGACCGGATGGTGTACGTACCTGGGTGATCGCATTTCGGACAGCATTTCCCGATATCAGTGATCTGGTTCAGGAGCAGATAGCTGAAGGGGATGTCATTGTCACGCGGGTGAAATGTGAAGGAACCCAACTTGGTCCATTTCGTGGACTTCCGCCCAGTGGGCAACGTGCAACATTTACGGCTATCGGAATTGATCGATTTCGGGGTGAACAGGTGATTGAACGTTCGGCGCACTTTGATATTGTCGATCTGATGCGTCAACTGGGTCATACAACGCTTGTCGTTCCTCCTGTAGCGCGTCCGTAATAGTTGGGATTGCCGTGGTTGGCAGAATTCATGGAGTACTGCTGATCACGGTTTTTGATATCGATACGGTTGATGATGAGGGTTTTCCAGGTAGAAGCATCCTTACACCAGATTTGGGAAGGTGACGAGACACCCATGTATTCAGCCTTGACAAGATCGGTTGTATCGATAGCCATCGAATTGGTATCTCTTGTATTCTAGGGAGATCAATGCCAGAGTTTTCATGGTGAACCGGAGACATACAGGCAGGAGATGAAATTATGAAATCAGGCCGGTTTGCATATTTTCGGCCGGACTCACTTGATGAGGCTGTCGATTATTTGCATACATATGAAGGCGAAGTACGTATACTCGCAGGAGGCCAGAGCATTGTTCCGCTGATGAATCGGAGGGTTGTTTGTCCGGATGCGGTGGTAGATGTGATGCGATTGCATGATCTTGACTATATAACCTGCAATGGTGGTATTTTACGAATTGGAGCACTCACCAGGCATCTCAACATGGAGGACCAGCAAGATCCGGATATTGGCTCATTGTTTGGGGTACTTCAGGAATCAGCGCGTCTGGTCGGGAACGTCCCGGTAAGAACGCGGGGAACATTTGGGGGTAGCCTTGCGCACGCTGATCCGCGTTCTGAGTGGTGTCTAATCGCGGTGCTTCTTGATGCTGAAATTGTGGTGATGGGCGTGAACGGCTCTCGTGTGATAGATGCCGGGAGTTTTTTTACGGGGACACATTGCACCGTATTGCAGCGGGACGAAATCATTACAGAAGTCAGGTTTCCGCATTCAGCTCCCTATGCAACCTTGACTGAGTTCAGGATACATCATGGAGACTTTGCTCTGGTAACGGCATCGGCATCATTGGATTTTGATGAATATGGAACAGTTATCGCGGCAAAAATTGCTCTTGGTGGCGTTGCTGATCGGCCAATACGGGTAAAGCGTGCAGAGAATGCGATCATGGGAGAAACTCCCGACATCAAACTGGTGAAGCATGTGGGCCGGGTGGTTTCCAGCGAACTTGATCCCCCTGATGACATTCGTGCCAGTGGGCTGTATCGCCGGGAAGTTGCTTCATCGCTGGTTACCCAGGCATTACAAACCTCTATAGCGCGATACAATTCTCGGGCAGGAAATTGTGTTAGCAAGAAAGCAGGGATTCCATGATTTGCAGTTCAGGAGAGACATTACTCAAGGTACAGATGACGGTTAATGGAAAACCATGCAGTGTGGAAGTAGAGCCACGGCGTATGTTGTCAGACGTACTGCGTCGTGAATTGGGATTGACAGGGGTACGGATTGGCTGTGAAATGGGGGTTTGCGGAACATGTACTGTGCTGGTAAATAATGAGCCAGTGCGTTCCTGTGTGATGTTGGCAGTGCAGGCGGACGATACAGACATAGAAACTGTTGAGTCATTGGGAACCGATGAAAAACTGAGTCCGCTTCAACAGGCGTTCAGTGACAAGCATGCCCTTCAATGTGGGTTTTGTACTCCGGGCTTTCTGATGCTTGCTACTGCCCTGCTCCGGAAGGAACCTTCAGCGAACAGGGAACGTATCAGGGAGTACTTATCGGCAAACCTGTGTCGCTGCACCGGGTATTGTGGGATCATTGATGCTGTTGAATCGGTTAGCAGTTCTTTGTAGGAGTAGAGAACAGTTATCATTTTTGTATTCAAGTGTGATCTGATGTGTTCTCTGTGAACGCATCGAACGTAGCGAACTCGGTTAGTCTGCTAACTCCATAGCAGTGATCCCATGTAGAGCGGAATGGTTAAAAGACAGCGTAAATGCGTCAACACGAGAGTATTCACCTCTCATTGCTCCCATTGGGGCCAGGGAGCGGTAACTTGCTCGGCTAGAGCCACACATTCTCAAAGAGTGCGGTGTACTGTAACGTCTTGTCAGGTTGTAGTGCCACTGAGGCACATCTCACGAGGCAATACAGAAATTGAATATGTTTGACTACATTTTGAAAGGCAGTGTTTTGTGAGTGTCATTGGAAAGTCGGTCAACCGGCTTGAAGACAAACGGCTTCTTGTGGGTCGTGGTCGGTTTCACGATGATGTCATTCTGAATGGACAACTATGGATGCGGGTTGTACGTTCTCCGGTTGCACATGCGCGTATCCGGGGTATCAACACGACTCGTGCTGCACAGGAACGTGGTGTAACAAGGATAATAACGGCAGCAGATCTTCCCCGTTTGCTGCAAATTCCTGTTCGCCAGGCAACGCCGGGAATGAACTTCACCCCTTACCTGCAATCGCCGCTTGCCTCTGGATTTGTTCGCTATGTGGGGGACCCGGTGGCTGTAATTGTAGCGGAAGATCCCTGGATTGCTGAAGATGCTGCTGCCCTGGTCACGCTGGATCTTGAAGAACTTCCGGTTGCTCTTGATGCACGTATTTCTGCGGGGACGCAACCAGTGTCCTGGCAAGGTCATCCTGCGGAAGTAGGTGTTGTTGGATTTGGTTATGGTGATGTTGATCAGGTGTTTGATTCTGCTCCTCACGTTGTTTCAGCGAATCTTCGCATAGGCCGGCATAGCGGAACGCCATTGGAGCCACGTGGACTGGTAGCCGGGTATGATAAAACAACTGAACGACTGACCATCTGGGGGGCCACCAAGGTTCCCCACTGGAATCGGCGTGTGTTGGCCATGATGCTTGGAATGTCGGAGCACCGGATCCACATGATGGAAACCGATGCGGGCGGCAGTTTTGGTGTACGGGGAGAATTTTATCCGGAAGATTTCCTTGTCCCGTATTTATGCATGCTTGAAGGCCGTCCTGTAAAATGGAGCGAGGACCGCTACGAAAATATGGTTGCAGCAAATCATGCACGTGAACAGGAACACCATATAGAACTCGCTTTCGATGTGGATTATCGCCTTATTGGCCTGAGAGATGATGTCTGGATGGATACAGGTGCCTATATTCGTACGCACGGGGCTGTTGTAGCTGTCCTGACTGCAGCGATGATGTCAGGTCCCTATCGTTTGCCTGCCTGTCGTACGCGGGTTCATGTGGTCACAACCAACAAGACACCTGTTGGTACCTATCGTGCTCCGGGTCGCTTTCAACTCAATTTTGTCAGGGAACATATCCTTGATGTTGCTGCAAGCCGCCTTGGGATTGATCCTGTCGAATTGCGTCGTCGTAATCTTCTTGATGCGACGGAGTTACCACATACACGACCACTGATCATCTTCGGATCGCCAATGATTCTGGATGGCAAGGATCATAAAGAACACTTTGAAAAATCCCTTGCAATCGTAGAGTATGAGTCATGGCGGGAGGAATTGCGGAAATTCAGAAAGGATGGACGTCTGGTTGGTTCTGGATGTGCGTTCATTCTGGAGAAAGCCGGACTGGGACATGACAGTGCGATTGTTGATGTGGATATTACCGGTTCTGTTCGGGTGGCTATGGGGGGGGCGAATGTTGGTCAGGGGATCGAGACGGTCATGGCCCAGATCGTTGCAGAGGAATTCGATATATTTCCTGAGATGGTAAAGGTAGTACTCTCTGATACGGACATACTTCCTGACGGTTCTGGGACATTTGCAAGCAGATCAACCGTGGTTGGTGGTACGGCTGTCAAAATGGCAGCAGAAAATGTACTGAGCAAAGCGAGGCGTATTGCAGGCAAAATGTTAGGGGTTGATCCTGAAGAACTTTACATTCAGAATGGGGAATTTGTGGTACGGGGGAGGTCTGAAACACGGGTTACACTGGCAGAAATTGCCAGGGAATCTTTTTCTCCGGGACAGATTTCAGACCGGGTCAGAAACGGGACTTATTGGGCGAAGTACCTATGTTGCCGATGGGATGACCTATCCCTATGGAGTCCATTACGCTCAGGTTGAAATCGATCGTGAGACAGGAAAGGTTCACCTTCTTCGTTATGCCATCACCTACGAAATTGGTCGGGCCATTAACCCGATGCTTGTTCGTGGGCAACTTCTTGGAGGTGCAGTGCAGGGTATTGGAGGGGCACTCTTTGAAGAATTCCGGTATAACGAATGGGGAGAGCCGCAATCGGTCACATTTAGTGACTATGGATGGCCGCGGGCGACCGATATTTCTGAAATCGGGATACATCTGTTTGAAGATTTACCGGCACCAGGTAATCCGCTTCATGCAAGGGGTGCTGGAGAGGGTGGAGTTGCAGGCTGTGGCGGTGCCATTGCAAACGCTGTACGTGACGCACTCCAGTTGAAATCGGATGTGGGTGCATTGCCACTGCATCCTGAACGGGTAAAGACGTTGTTGCGGCAGCTTGAAGATCATTGAGACAATGGTTCCTGGCATGAAGATTGTGTCCTGAAAAATTGCGAGATTGTTTTTGCATTCCGCAGCGAAAATGAAGTTTTGCAGGGAATAAACCGGCATGCAAGCGAAAGGCAATGATGCCGTCAGTATCATCGTTGTTCGATAGAAAGAGGTCGATACGCTGGGAATACTGAAGACGGCGCGAACGTGGGCGCAAGAAGTCCAAAAAGTTGCATGTGCATGTGTTGTTGTCCTTTCCGGCTCTGGGGCACAATCGGGTAGAACCCTGCTAGCAGATTCCTCTGAAAAGAGGGTGCCTTCAGGAAGGCATCCTCACGCCATTTCTGCAGGTTGGAAGGTCACGCTTAGAGTAACTGAGCGTCGAACGTTTGGAGGACGTCAGAGCGTTCTCTTATTGCGTGTTTTGTGGTAGAACCAAGGCAAATCTTTCTTTGCACGTATACGTTGATGTCTCCCCTTTTTGCGACGCGCAATCTTCTTGTGTGTGTGTGTTATCTCATCTTCAGCATTGCGATAAAAGACAATCGCCCCTCCAGTTCTGTTGATACCACTATTATACAGTTTTAACAAGACTTTTATTGCATACTCTACTTGACAGCCCATTTGTCCTATTAGCTTGTTTTTCCTCTGTCTCATTCTGTAATATGCATATGTTCCCATGCTTCAATGAAGAGGAGAGGGGTGATTATACGCGTGGAAAGGGAGGGTTTTTCCTCCAATGACAAGCATTGAAAGTACCGCTTATCCTCGTTTTCATTGTGCTTCAACACTCAAGGAATTGCGTGGCATCTATACGCCCTCTCCTGGTGATGTAGCCTTTGTAAGCACGAAGGCTCGTGGCTCCGTACAAAAATTTGGACGCATGAAATTGCTCAAAGTGTATCAGCGATCAGGCTATTTCTCCAAGCTTGAAACGATTGCAGGTGCCATCATCAGCCGTATACGAGCGGCGATGAAATTAGCAGGGGACCTCGTCTCTGATATTGCATCTTACCAGACACTCTACCGCTACCATGCAGTCATCCGAAAGCGCCTGGAAATCCAGAGCGAGGGCAAGCATTGACGCCATGTTTCATCTCAACATGTAAGTGACACCTATATATTACTTTTCAGTCACTTCACCGCATATATTTGGGAAGCCATAGACATTCTAGATGGCTTGATACGCAACAGGTCAGTAATCTCGCTGAAAATCATTCATGCTGATACTCAGGGTCAAAACCTTCTTGTTTTTGGTCTCTCCGACCTCCCAGGAATTGAACTGATACCCAGAATAGGCAATTGGGAGGACCTGAATTTCTATCGTTTGTCTTGTGAGACCACGTACCAGCATATTGATGTACTTTTTGGTGACAATGTGGTCGATAGGGAATTGATAAAAACCCATTGGTGTTAACCTAAGCGAAGGGGTCACCCTCCCTTCGCTTGGCTTCAGAACCGCACGTGAGACTGATCACCTCATACGGCTCCTCAATAACAGAGCCTTTGTCAGAGGTACCGACGCCACGCTGAGCGTGTTGTGCATCATGGCAATGACGGTGGAGCGCACATTTGTCACTGAGTTCTTCACTTCCGCCACTATTTTTTAGGCTGAACGGGTCGCACGTAAATTTTGGAATTCCACGAGCGGTATCTGTCTATTTATTCGGGTGAATTCGGACTTGCTCTTTTGATAAATGGAAGGGTTTGCATTGTCTTGGTGGGCGCTTTCAGAGATTTGGAAGGGGAGAGAAAGAAAGCGAAAAGTGCCTATAGAGTTCTACAGATACAGCTCGTGGAATTTCGAAATTTGCACCTGGATGAACCCATATTGCAACCTTTTATCATAAGATGTCCATGCCATTTTCTTTATCATATGTTGCCCTTTGAGGACGATTAATCTGATAAAGCACAGATACAGCTCGTGGAATTCCAAAATTCACATACAGAGAGAAGCAACCAAAGTAAAAAGGAGTGTTTGCATGCTTGAAGTGAATCGTCGTGTGGAATTGGCCCGTTTCCTTCGTACATATCGTGAACGACTTTTGCCGCAGGATGTTGGTTTGCCGTCGGGAACCAGACGACGTACTCCGGGTCTCAGGCGAGAGGAGTTAGCATACTTAATCGGAGTAAGCCCAACATGGTATACCTATCTTGAACAAGGTCGATCCATTACTGTGTCCCCCCAGGTCCTGGAAAGTATTGTTCGTGCTCTTCAGCTTAATACAAGCGAGCGCACCCATCTTTTCGCACTTGCACGGGGTGAAATACCAGCATGTCGTACGGCACTGATATACAGATTGAGTCCTGATGTTCAACAAATTCTCGATTCATCGAACCCTTATCCTGCTTACGTGATCAACCCTTGCTGGGATGTACTTGCCTGGAATGAGGCTGCCTGCAGAGTTTTCGTCGATTTTGCAACGCTTCCAATTGAAGAGCGGAATATAGTACATCTTATGTTCCTCTCCCCTTTTTATCAGAGTCTTCTTATCGAATGGGAATGTCAGGCACGGCACTTGATCGCACTTTTTCGTAGCAGTACCTGTTATCATATCGGAGAAAGTTGGCTGACGAATATGGTTACCACATTAAGCGAGCGAAGTCAGGAATTCCGTCAATGGTGGGAGCATAACCAGGTTGTGGGTGCTGATCGATACAGAACATTGCTGAACCATCCTGTTGCAGGAAGACTTACCTTGCAGGCGACCAGCTTGCAAGTGACAGATACACAGGGCTTATCCATACAGGTTTACTTTCCACATCCTGACACTGACACCGCTGAAAGACTCCAGAAATTGGTCCAGGCTGGACCGGCATAATTATTTGCTGAGTCAAGTCATTGACACTCCCCCGGCTAAAGCGCGGGGGATTCTTCCTTTATCCAGCCCGCTTGCCCGTTTTCCGTTTGGAGAAACGGGTAGAGGCGGTCTGTCCAGAAGCGTTGGGGATCAGGCCCATCGGTTCCCGTGTGCTGACAACCCGAGTGGGGCACGCGCCAAAACGAGAACCCCCCAGACTATCCCGCTGCCGGAGCAGTTGCTACACATGTATATGGATTACCTGGTGGATGAGTTATGCGCGCTGGAGGTGGAGTCCTTTGTCTTTGTTAATTTGTGGGAGGGCGACATTGGCCGCCCCATGTCCTACGCAGCCGTCATGTCACTGGTGAAGCGGCTGGCAAAAAAAACAGCAATCCCCTTTACTCCCCATATGCTCCGACATACCCGAGCCACGATCTGGATCAAAAACGACCATCTGCCCTTACCGGTCGTCTCCCGGCTCCTCACGCATACCAGTATTCAGACCACCAATGATATCTACCTGCACCTGGACACCTCCGACCTCAGAGAAGCCCTGGCTCGTCGGAAGGGAGCAGAGGCATGAATCAGGAACCGGCGCATCTGTTTCTCTGGTCAGAAGAAAAGCAGCTTCGCCTTCACACCAGCCTCAGCGGGATGTGGGCTGAGGATACCAGGCAGCTTGAGAGCATCAATTGGAAGGAGAAGCCAGTGCACCGGACGCTGTGCATCATGTTTCCCAACGACGCCCTCAAACAGGAGTTCAAATATGCGGTTTGGTTTCAGTGGATGCAGGGCATCTGGCACCGCTATCACAAGCGAGGCCAGCAAGCGGTGTTGCACAGCTTACGCTATCTGGTCACATGGCTCCAGGACATCTCTCTCCCCGACAGAAAATTTGTTCTGTATTTGTAAAATGGTCATTACGTGTAAATAGAGAAATACAGGCGTTGATTTTCGACGCGAAAAAGGCAAGCAATTGGTCAATTGTGTCTTGAGCAGACTGAGGTTTTTGGGACAAAGAACCCGATCGGCCTTCTTGAGAATCGCTTTGAGCCACAAGCGGCCAATGCGCAACATCCCTTTGTCACGTCAATCTTTTCGATCCACCTGCTCTCGATGCCCATGATGGGCGACAGCTACATCCTAAATGTGCAATCCACCAAATAGAGAGAAACACCGCGAAGAGCCATCGAGAGAGATGTTCTCGGTTTGTAAAGCGGCTACACTCAATCAGACACCCTTGGCTTTTCGTATCCTGAAAGGTTGCTTCGACTTTCATACGCTTTGCATACTCACTCACCCGTTTATGTGATGCTTTCCGGTCTGAGAGTAAAAACCATGCATGCTCGTATCCTGGTTACCAACACGCACTGAGCCATATTTTAAACTGATGCTCTTTCCACACGAGAACCTTGCCGTACCACTGATCGCCTTCTTTCTTCACGATCTGCTTGCTTTGTTCCCAATCTCGATAATAATGGTGAAATGCTCGTCGAAACCACTCCTCATTTTTGATGCGGAGCACGTAATGCCATCCCAGCTTGTTGCACTGTTGAATGAGCCTTAAGCAACTGAGTCCACGATCGGCCAGAAGTGTGCATTCAGCGCTGCTCAAATGCGAAGATACCTGATCAAACAGCCGATCAATGATCTCCCATTGTCCCTCATCCCAAGGTTCTTGCTGTGGCATGACACACCATACTACGGGTAATATCCGTGATTGCACCAATATTTCTAAATACACAATTGTTGCCTCTTGCGTATAGGGCGTCATATCCAGAATAAACGTTACTCGCTTCTTCTACCAGTATAGCAATATTTTCTGGATAAAATCCTTCCAGTGTACTTCTACATCAAAACGGTCATTTGCTATAAATCGCTGTAAACGCCGCTCATGACTCACCATTTTGGTATCACTCTCTGTATATTCCCATATTGCTTCTGATACTCTCTGCATCACCGCGTTTCCTGATTGGATGATCCCTTGGACCACGAACGCCAACGTTTCTTGTTGATAGTGGTGCAGCTTCGGAAACACCTCCTTGACTTGTTGGGTCCATTGGTCTAATAATAGGTCGGATGCATTCATGATCGTCCTCCTGATTGATTTTTTGGTTTTCAGAGAGGACGATCTTTTCTTGTTTGCTTGCCTTTTCTCTCCTTTTTCCTTCTTTTACCGCTTTTTCTTTACCCCTTCTTCCTAGAACAAATTTTCTGTCGGGGAGAGAGGCTTGTGTGACTTGCTACTGGATCTCGTTGCCGGCAGGCCATTTTCGAGAAGATCGACTGGCCCTCTCTCACCCCTCTGCCCGGCGGACAAGTTGTCCCTTGAACTGCTGCTACAATAGGGACAGTGATTTTTACTGTTGGTGAGCTGAGCAGACATGTGTGTTGCAGCTCGGAAAACAGCATCAGAAGTGCTTTACTCGGAGACAATTTTCACCAGATATTCATGCAGAAAGGAAACAGAACATATGACATCGAAAACTGGGAAAGGCATGCCGACCAAGATCACCTTCGTCTATTCCAACCCCACTGACCCTGCCGCCTTCGAGGAGGCTTACCCTGAGCAGCTTGCGCTGGCACGCAAACTCCCCGGCCTGACTCGGCTGCAAGCGTCGAAGGTCTGGCCGAAGGAAGACGGGAGTCCGACCCCGGCGTATCGACTGTTGGACCTGTACTTTGCCGACTACGCGGCTGCCAGCGCTGCAGCAGCAGAGGCTGGCCCTCTTGTTGGCGCTACCTTCAAGCATGCTACCGGAGGCGTTGTGATCGCATTTGCGGAAGTCCTCAACGACGCCTTGACAGATTAAGATGGAAGTCCACTCCCTCATCACGGAGTTCAATCCTGTGGTGAGGGAGTCTGGGGGTCCATGGAGAAGGGCGGTGGGAGGTTTCAATCAGGCTCCTTTTGCATGGCAACACTCTCTGCAAAAAGGAAACAAAGAGATCGTCTCTCATATGATGGAAGGAAAACCTTACAGAAGGAAGAATGGACATGCTGTTTCCCTCACGTTCATCCCGGAAAGATGGCTTCTTGACAAGGACCATTTCTCCCTTGAATCGCCGAAGAATTCTCAAGGGCATCGGTCTCACGACTGTCTCGACAGCTCTGGGAGCGGGTCTTGTGAAATTTGCACCCTCAATGGCCCTGGCGGCTGGACCTTCGCAAAAAGGCCCGATTTTCGCCCACAAACCATCGGGGATCAATGTTCTGTTGGTCCATGGGGCATTCGCCGACAGCTCCAGTTGGCTCAAAGTGATCCCGACTCTGCAAGAGGCAGGACATCATGTTCTCGCCGTGCAACTTCCCTTGACCTCGTTAGAGGATGATATTGCTGTCGTACGTGCAGCGCTCGCTTTGCTCTCAGGACCCACAGTACTGGTTGGTCATTCGTATGGAGGGGTGGTGATCTCCGGAGCGGGGATCAACCAGCCCAATGTGATCAGTCTGGTGTATGTTGCGGCTTTCGCGCCTGCCGAAGGAGAGTCGCTTCAGGATCTTCTTGGTCGATTTCCCGCGACTGCTCTTGTCAATCACCTGGTCCCTGCGTATCCCGATGGCTTTGTCAGGGTAGACCCTCTCGCATTCCCAGCGCTGTTTGCGGCGGATGTCGATCGTGTGCAGGCCCGTGCTCTGGCGACCGTCCAGAAGCCTCTGGCAGGAGCATGCCTTGGTGCCAAAGCTGGACCTGCAGCATGGCAACATTTGCCATCGTGGTGCCTGGTCTCAGAAGATGATAAGATGACCAATCCAGACCTCGAGCGGTGGATGGCAGAGCGCATGGGGGCAACTACGCGCACATTGGATTCCAGCCATGCATCACCAATTTCACACCCATACCAAGTCGCCGAGACGATTCTGGAAGCTGCCAGGGTCACCAAAAAGTCCTGAGTGGGTCAATCTGCAATTAACTTGCATAAGCCAGAACGGCGGCTCCCGATCCGGCTAATCGTTTGAGTCGTGCTCGCTGTCTGCGCTCTCGACGTTTAGCCTGTTCTGGAGCGACGATCCGTTCTTACGCAAGCTAATTGCAGATTGACCCACTCAGGGGAGCAGAATGACACTCTTAGCTTGATCAAGAAAAGTCTTCAGAGACCCTAGAGACAAGACATGAGTCATCCCGAACGGTGATACGGCTGGCGAACCCTCCTTTGCAAGCACACAAGGGTGGGAATCGGCAGTCGTCATTCAGGTGAAACCGCTCCCGGTGTGGCTTCTTCTCCCGACAACGTGGAAATTGAATCATCAGTGCTCCTTTTTAGCACATGGAGTGACATCACTGTCGTTTGAGGCCGAGGCACTGGGCGACACGGGTCGCCAACTCATCAGCACTTACGCTGCCGTTGACCTGGATGCGAGTGAGCTGCAAAGTCGCAGCTTGTTTTTCCACCTCTTCTGTATAGAGTGCATCACGCGCAAGGAGGTTGGCCAGGGCCGTCTGCGGATCGCTTGTTCGTCCTGCAATGCTCCAGAATGAGCCACGCCGACGGAAGGAAGTCTGCCGAAATGAAGGAGTAGGAAGCAGCCATACTGCCTGATCGGGTCGGCTCAGCAATGGGGCAATGAGGCGAGGCAGAAGCTTGTACCCTTCGACCAAAACGGGCACATCGGTTGGCAGGTCCAGCAGATCTTCCAGGATGAGTCCAAAACCTTCCCCGTGAAAGCCGTGAAACGTGCGAAACATCTCCAGCGGAGTCCGCTTGACCCATCGCTCGTCCATCGTCATGGCGAGAAAGGCGTGGAGCATGGGATGATCAGTTAGATTGGAGCGGACAGTGTGTGCTGACTGCATGTCATCGCAGTGGTAGAGACGAACTCCGTACTTCTCCGAAAGCCGCGGCGCGACAGTCGACTTGCCTGCTCCACTGCCGTCACCAATCCAGCGAATGTGTCGCTGCCTAAGCTTTGAGAGGTCAAATTCACAAGAGAGCCACATCATCCAGTTTCTGCCCACAAGTCTTTTACAAAGGGAGCTCAATTGACAATTCTTCGGTCAAGTTTACCAGATAGGGAGTGGATTTCCCGGGCATCGAAGCGTCAATTCCCATGCTTCAGATAGCTGAAATGCTGGGCCTCCCTCTGGAGTTTGTGCTGACTGTTGTCCTGTTCTGTTTGCGGAGAGCAACGCCTCCTGTGATAGGCAATCGATTCTCTCCTCCCGGCGTGGCCGCGACCCTTTCCCCACAACGATTGCTTGTCTCCATTCCCATCTTCCACCGCGTCATACCCAGGAATTGTTGCTCGTTGATTCTGTCCCAAATATAGCAGAAGGTGATGACAACGGCATGAATGGGGGGTGTTCATTTCTGAAGAGGAATTCATCGTTGGAGGATGATGAGAATTCGAACAGGATGACAATCCTCTCATCACTGCCAGAAGAGATGGTGAAGAGGGCTTTCTGAGAACAAAAAGCGCAACGGTTGTCGGCTCTGGAAGAACAGGCTACAGATGCACGCAAGCACCATCTGCCGATGTGAGCCATTTTTGTTGAGGGTTGAAGAGCCACCTGCTAGCTAGCCAGAGAAAGACCAGACGAAGCCAGCCGAGCGATCCTGAGGATGATCTCAGAAGTTGCTGTGTCCTCATGTTGTCCAGGGAGAGGAGATGCCACCTGACTGAGAGAGGAGGAGGCATCTCAGGCAGTGGGAGTGCTCAAGATGCGGCTGGTGGTGCAACTGGGAAGGGAAGGGGTGATTGCAGCGGAAGAATGGGACCGCCTGTGAGCTGTGAAGAACGATGGGAGATCCGTCAACGAGGGTGTATGAAAAAGTTGACTCCGTTGGCCAATGGCATGACAGGGAGAAGATGCACACGAATTACCTGATTTCCATATTTTTGCCTCTTCTACTTGGGTATTGACGACGCTTATGATCAAATTGAAAGAGTAAAAGGTGTTTTCAATGATCCGACGGGGATTTTCCCAGCCCGTTTTACTATTCGCCAACGGAGTCAACTTTTTCATACGCCCCCTCCATTCTAATTGTTCACCTCTTGAGATCATCAATAACGCTATAAGCCACGCGGACAGGAACCCCGCGTAAATGGGATTTATCATATCACCAATTGTCCAAGCTCCAACCATGCGCGGGGAGACCTCAATCCCAGCAGACATTACCGGGAGGCAATAGGCGACGATGGTCAGGCGACTGTACATTTTAAATGCTGGTCAGGCGGTTGTACACGCTCCGAAATCCTCAAGGGGTTTGGAGTTAGCGGGAAACTCATTCCAGGGATAGCAGCATACGAGCGTGCTCAATCCCCAATCACGCTCTTTGATTTGGCTTAATACCTCAAGCTGGATTGGGAATTTCTTTATAATCTTGGTTGGGAAGACTGCATAGCCACATTCCACAAAGCCGATGGAACAAAATACAAAAGGTATGGCGTAAAGGTCCCTTACTATCATGCCGATGGATCTCCACACGCTCGCTTTAAATTGCGCATTGAACTCGGGAAAGGAAAGGCATCCCCGTATGTATGGTCGGAGGGAGATGAGGGAGAAACAGCCTATGGACTACAGTACCTCCACAATGCAAGAGAGCAAGGCAAACTCGTTATTGAAGAAGGTGAAAGCGACTGGGCCACACTTTCTCTTTTCACGGGATACCTGCTTTAGGGATTCCAGGCGCAACCGCCGTCAACACAAAACGCTTGATGCTTCTCTCCTTAAAGATATCCCTGGTCATTATGCTACTCCAGGAAGAAACTGACCAGGCCGGGATCGATTTCCCCTACCTTGTCCAAAAACGATTAAAGGAAACGGGCTACCAATGGCAAATTTTGCGCGTTCCATGTGCACCTTAACGGAGAAAAAGGAGGCCAACGAGTTGCATAAGCAACTCTGTAATCGTAT
>CAWFFV010000030.1:0-11810 GCA_963814985.1 uncultured Chloroflexia bacterium
GAGAAGCCTGGGTCTCGTCACATTACAGGTGGCTGATGGGGATTTCTAAAAATCCCCATCAAGGCCCATCAGGAGAAGGAAGGCATAACAACAAGATCCCCCGGCACATGAGTTGTTACACGCGAATATGCGACCACAGCCTTGCCACCTGGCGGATAGTAAAGCGCAATCCAGGCAACGCCAGCCTCTTTGTAGAGACGTACCAGGGCCGTTAGTAACCAGAATGGAGTTATGCCATCAATGATCAGGCCTGCATCTGTACGGATAGGAGGAAAGGGTAGAGGCTCTGGCTGAAAATAGCCAAGATGCTTCGAGGGAATTTTTATCGCAAGTACTGTAGTATCCTGGAAGCTATGAGGAACTACAACCACCTCTGGAAAGAGATCTGTACTGAGTTCTACTGCAAGCGGCTGAATCCAGCCAAATGGGAGCCGGGGATCAAATTGGTAAAGACCAGCCGTATGTGTCGCAATCGCAGCATACACCCAGTTCGGAGCAACCCCATATACCGAGAGAGACTCATGCTCTGGAAGGTTAGCCAGCAGCGAGGGAAGCATTTCCGGTTGCCATCGATCCGTTGATGGCACAATGTCATATAAATTGAGCAACTCTGTCGGAGCATGCTCAAAGAAAGATCTTTCCAGGTCCTGCGGAGAATATGAGTTAAAAAGTGCTGCAATACGCTCAACAAGAGCATCAAAAAGCTCACCTTTTGCGGTGCCCTTATTATCGCGAACGAGGCCAGTAAGTGTCCCTTCTATGATGGGAGTCTGGGCTGTTAGTGTAGAGGTACCTTCCAGTTGAGAGGTTATCTGAGCTAATGGTATCAGGCCATTTTCTTCAACGAGACGGAGCCAGAGTTGTGTGTATGCGGGTTGATCGGCACGCAGGAGCAGCACAGAATGTGTACATTGACGAATCATACAAATTTGTGACTCTTTAGGATTGCCACCCACATCCACAAGGAAGGGCAGGCAACGATGTTCAAGGTCCTGACAGGTACGCTTAACAAAACTATCAGGCCAACTTCCATCAAGCTTTATACGAATCTGACTGACCGTATTTTGATCACTTTCTTGTGACCAGTTGCCTTCCCCATCGGGGCATGCGCGGATTGCATGATGACGAATACCACGCTCACGTAATGCTTGTGTTAAACTATGAAACAGCACTGATTTGCCCGCATGGGGAGGTCCACCAATTAAAACAGCCGGTAAAAAATTAACCATTGATATTCTCCTGTATATTGATTGAGAGAGATGAGGGGTATTTTCTTGTCCCATAACACACATATTCTCCTGGCAACTCTGGGAGGACAACCGCAAGTCATCACATTTACACTTGATCTTCTCCTCAAAGAAGGTTTTCCCATCACAGAAGTGATTGTTTTGCATCCCAAAGCCTCGGAAGAACGCTTACGACATTCGCTGGCTTGTCTGAGAGCTGAATTTGTCGGTGATCACTACAAGGTGGCTGATCGTGTTATTCATCTGCGTTCCCATGTGCTACAACTGGATGACCAACCCATTGATGATATTGTTGACGATAGTCATGCCGATGGTACATTAAATACAATCCATCAGCTTATCGGTGATCTTAAACGTCAAAGGTATCGTATCCACCTCTCGATTACTGGTGGCCGCCGTCTCATGTCACTACTGGCTACTTCTGTAGCTACACTCAACTTCGACCGCCACGACCATATCTGGCACCTGTACACGCCCAAAGAGATCCAGGAAAAAGCCCATGATGGTGCCATCATGCATATTCCCACTGATGCAGGCGTCAAGCTTATTCAAGGCCCTTTTATCTTTTGGGGTCACATCTTCCACTTCATCACCCTCGTTCCATACTGCCCAGGCCAGACAACGTTCGCAGATGGATGCCCAAAACTATGACAGATGTAAGAGTGTCGTTGAAAAAGCAACCCCTAGCCAATTCAAAGTATTACAAGCATTTAGCCAGGGACTCAGGCCTCAGCAAGTGGCAAAGCAATTAAGCATTGAACTTAGCACGGTCAACAGCCATAGACAAGCTCTGCTGCATTTATATCGCGATGCCTGGAATATCGCTGCCAATGATCCCCTCGACTACCGTTGCTTGCAAACGGCCTTTGCTGACTACTTTGCCCCTGGCGAATAAATTGTATCACTATAGAGACAAGAACACATCCTCAATACTGATGAAAAATTTCATCAGTATTGAGGATGTGTTCTTGTCTCTATAGTGATACTCTTACTACGTAAAGAGAAAAAGCCGCTCATAGTTAAAATCCAATCAAGAAAATCAAACGAAAGTACTGATCATCATTATATTTATAGCATATAAGAAAGATGAGGTGGTAATTTATTTAAAGTACACTGATAAAGCGATCTGTTGACTGTGTTATACAAGAAACAAAATCTGAAGATTGTAGGAGTAATATATGGGGTACTTGTTCCTGGTCAACATCGGACCAGTTCAATCTTTTATTGCCAGTGCTCGCCGTACACGCGATTTATGGTTTGGCTCAGGGCTCCTGAGCGAGCTTGCCAAGGCGGCAGCCAGGGAAATAGCTAGGCAAAATAAATTGGACAACCTAATTTTTCCAGCCCCCGCCTCAATTGACGAACTTGAACCGGATGATCTTTCACTTAACGTTCCCAATAAAATTCTTGCCTTGATTGATCAAGAGCCAGAAGAGATTGGGAAAGAGGTATATAAAGCGATTAAAACACGCCTGAACGAAATTCGCAATAGGGCATATGGGAAGATAGATGTAAAGTTTTTCAGGGATGTTGCAGATCAACAAGTTGATGATCTTGTAGAGTATTTCTGGGTTGCATTGCCATTTGATAAAGAGCAGGGTAATTACGAGCAAACACGCAATCAACTCGAAGCTTTGATGGCAGCCCGCAAGAATACGCGTGACTTTCGTGCTGTCGCATGGGGAAGCGCTATGCCGAAATCTTCGATTGATGGGCAGCTTGAAAGCGTGATACCTCAACATCATTACCCGCATCGTGATGACTCTGACCAGGAAAAATCCAGGAAGATACAGCAATTATATCGGTACTACCGCGCTGGTCAAGCGGAGCGCTTATCGGGAGTGGACCTGCTAAAGAGGCGAGGAGAGTTCAAGGATAAACATCACACATCAAAACTAAAAGACGAAGATGCAGTATCGGCATTCCCCAGTACCTCGCATATAGCCGCAGTGCCTTACCTGCAATGCCTGGAAACCTTGAGAGGCCCAAATCTGATTAGCGTCGAGCGAAAGTGGAATGCATATATCGAGAGGGTAAAGGTCCTCGCCGTACCAGAAGTTATCTCTGGTTATAAAGCTCATTCCATCATAGAACGCTACGACGGCTCCTTCTTTTTTATAGAGCAGTTGCTTGAGATGGGTGTTGAGAAAGAACGTCTCGAAGGACCAAAGAAAGCATTAGAAGCGTTCTTTCAGTCGGTGGATGACTGCTTTGAGAAGAAAAAGCTACGCCCCGCACCCTACTATGCCATTCTTCAGGCAGATGGTGACCGGATGGGAAAGGTCATCGATAAGCAAGCCAAAGATGGATACAGCAAGCATCAGGAGTTATCACATGCTCTGAATTCTTTGCCGGGAAAGTTAAGACGATTGTAGAAGATCACCAAGTAGGTCATCGCGGTGTATTGATCTACGCTGGTGGCGATGATGTGCTAGCGCTTGTTCCTTTGCATACAGCACTCGGATGTGCTGATGCGCTGGCAAAGGCCTTCCACGAGGAATTGGGAACGTTCAAAGATGAAAAAGGCGATTCGCCCACGCTCTCAGTTGGTATCGCTATCGTCCATCACCTATCGTTATTGCAGAGAATCACTGGAGATTGCACGAAAAGCTGAGAAGAAGGCCAAAGATATTCGTGGCAAGAATGCTCTGGCAATAACGATCAGTAAGCGTAGTGGTGAAGACTATACGGTGGCGGGAAAATGGGGAGTCCTGGATAGCCATTTGCAGCAACTTATTGGGTTCTTTCGATCCAACGATATCCCCAGAGGCATGGCCTACAAGTTACGCGAGATGGCACAACGTCTCACTGTGCCAAAAGAGCATCCAGATTTTGGCAAGATCCAGGATGTAATACGGGTAGATGCCGTGCGTATCCTGAAACGCAAGCTGGAAGTTCCAAAGAGCGAAAAGGCACAAGATACAAATAACAAAACAGAGATCTTGGAGAAGCTGAAGGCTATGTTGGGCATAAAACTAGATAAAATCCCAGAAGCCTTTGGACAGTGCGAACGGGCAGCATGATGCCCAAATAGAACCAGTACCTATCATGGATTTCATCAATAAATTGATTATCGCGCAGGTGCTTGCAGAGGCAGCAGGCTTAGCAGGTACCGAACTGAAGAAGGAAGAGAAGTAGAGTAATGAGTATCTGGATTATTGAACCGCATGATCCACTAATCTTTCGTGATGGGCGGCCTTTTGGACCCACTCCCGGAGCGCAGGCTGAATCTCTGCCCTTCCCTTTTCCCTCAACGACAACGGGAGGGGTGCGTACACGAGCCGGGAGCAATAAAGATGGCATCTTCGATCTTGACGCTGAGGGTATTCGAGCACTGAAAAATCTCAGCGTTCGTGGTCCTCTGCTGATCCAACTTGCGCCAGATGACAAAGACATTGATTGGAACAATTGGCTCATTCCTGCTCCCAGTGATGCCCTGCTGATCGCTCCAGAAGAGCAAACAGACAAAGATTCTGTCACATTAAAGCAACTGGTTCCACTACAGTTAACTGGAGCAAAGACCGATTTTGATCAGAAGAACCCGGAATTTTTGTATCTGATTGGTCAGACTCAGTATGATCCAGGTAAACCAGCCAAAATGCTCCAGACCACTGGTACTGGGAACAATTTCAGGAATGGCTGCTCAATCCAACTGAACTTACAACAACGATCAAGAAAGCCGATAAGCTAGGTCATGATGGGCCACAACGTGAACAGCAGCGCATTCATGTAAGTATGGAAGCTGATCAGCGTATAGCCAAAGAAGGTGCATTGTTTGCTACATCCGGTATAGAGTTTGGCCACCCAGGGAAGAATGAAAAACGGCTGGGTGGTGCGCAACGGTTAGCATTAGCTGTCATTGTAGGCGAGCACGAGCGTTTTCCACGATATGAACAAAAAGAGCTGGCAAGTTTCGGCAGTGAACGCCGTATTGTTAGTTCTTGCGCAAGAGCGAGAGAACATTGCCAGAATGCCCCACAGAACTGAAGCAAGATATTATCGCAAAGCGAGCCTGTCGTGTATGTCTGCTCACTCCAGCCTATTTTGAACGTGAAGAAGGCTACATTCCAACATGGCTGATCAAGCATGACAATACAATTCATCCAAAGCTAAAAGCTATTGCTATCCAACGCCCACAGGTGGTTTCTGGCTGGGATCTGGAAAAAAGAGGGCCTAAGCCCACACGCCGTCTTGCGCCTGCTGGAACTGTCCTTTTCCTTTCATTTGAGCGCACAGATAAAGTAGAAGCAATCGGGGATTGGTGTAAAGATATCTGGATGAAATGTATCAGTGACAACGAGCAAGATCGCCTTGACGGTTTTGGTCTGGCAGTATTAGGCACATGGTCCGGCGAAGCAGCAAAAATGTAAAAGGAGTAGCAGCTATGAGAACACAACCATCCGGTCCTCCACCAAGTGTTGATCCCAAAAAGAATGCCAATATTATCACTCAGATACGTGAATACCAGCTTATCACACCACTTTTTGGCGGAGGTGTCACCCCTGGCGAGATCGATCCTGTCACAGCTATTCGTGGTACCGAGATTCGCGGTCAGCTTCGCTTCTGGTGGCGTGCCTGCCGCGCCGGACAGTATAAAGACCTACAGGAGATGAAGAAGGCAGAAGATACAATTTGGGGTAAGGCTTACAAGAAGGGTGAAACACCACCAACGCATGATCAAACTGTACAGATTGTTGTTGATGTGCCCAGCGAAAGTGGATCAAAAGCCCTTTTGGCCCGCAATACGATGCACCCGCTTATGCTGCCTTTCCACTCCAGCTAAACAATCAAGATCGTGCGCAATCCCAACAAAAAATCAACGACAAATTCAAATTAACTATCTCGTTTCCTAAAGATCTGAAAAAAGATTTTGAAGCAGCTTTGTGGGCATGGGAAACATTTGGTGGCATAGGAGCACGAACACGGAGAGGTTTTGGGGCACTGCGGATGTTGTTCCATTCAACAAGATGAGGTGTCAATACCACCGGATTTGCTCCCTCCTGATCAACAGGAGATCAGACAATGGTTACGCAGGAATCTTAAGCAACATGTTGTTGAGGGTTCATGGCCGAAGAATGTTCCACACCTTAGCCTGCAACTCACAGAGGGTACGCATTTTAAACTGATTAGCAGAGTAAATAGTCGCGATGCCCGTGCTGTCTGGAAGAACCTCATTGAAAGACTGGGTAGTTTCCGTCAGATGCGCCGTGAATCACAAAAATTGAGGTTTGGGGGTCGTAGTATATGGCCTGAACCAAGTACGATTAGATATCTTACAGGGCAGAGCCACGAAAACTATGCAAGTCCAATTCCTAATCCGCCTCTTTACAAATTCCCAAGGGCGGCGTTCGGGCTACCAATCATTTTCAAATTCAAAGATAACAAAGAATACAATCCAAATAACCGGCATAGCGATCCGCGAAAGACGGTACTTCAAATGCAAGAGTTTGACCGCTTTGCCAGCCCATTGATTCTGAAACCACTCGCCTGTCAAAAAGAAGAATTCATAGGTTTGGCACTTATCCTCGAAGGGACGAGGCTAGGAAAAGAGCCACTGGTACTGAAAGCTCAGGAGGGGAATCAGGACTCTTGGGACAGCAGGAAAGTAAAGGCTAATCTTGATCCTGGCGAAGTCCTCATACTAAATGGCTCGAATCCTCCGATACGCATTGATAGTCAAACCGATGTTCTGCAAGCATTTATGAAATATCTATAAGGAGCTAAATAGTGAACGCACGACTTACATTTGTCCATGCCCTCTCGCCCTTGCATGCTGGTACAGGCCAGGGAGCAGGTGTTATTGATCTGCCCATTGCCCGTGAAAAAGCTACCGGCTTACCATTCTTACCAGGCTCATCGCTCAAAGGATCATTGCGTAGTCTCTGTGGTACAAATAATAAAGCCCAATGCTCCGAAATCTTTCGGTACCGAAAAAATCGAAGAGGATAACCAGGCCAGTGCCGTACAATTTTCAGATCAGCGACTCCTCCTCTTGCCCATACGTAGCCTTGCAGGAACATTTGCCTGGGTCACATCTCCCTATGTATTACGTCGGCTGGCTCGTGATTTAGAGGACGTTCAGGCAAAGTTAGACGCAGTCATCCCTGATATTAAGGAGACAGGTGAGTGCTTTATAACAACTGACAAAAGCAAAATCACCCTGAACACTGACTGCAAAATGGTCTATCTCGAAGATCTCGATCTGAAAGCAGAAGCAAATCCAGATACCGAGCATTGGGCCGAATGGATTGCTCAACAGGTATTTCCCAAAGACACGGACTGGCAACAGATGCTTATAGAGCGCTTCTGCATCGTTCACGACGATCTCTTTAACTTTATGATCGACACGTCCACTGAGATTACTGCACGTATCAAGCTGCAAGCAGAATTGAAAACAGTACAGGATGGTGGACTCTGGTATGAGGAAGCATTGCCAGCCGAGACAATTCTCTCAGGAATTATGCTTATCACTCCTCTGAAAAAATCTGCGACAACACATGAGAAGATATTTGAGGTTCTTGCCGGCCTCACAAAGCAAACTATCCAGCTTGGCGGTAAGGCCACTGTAGGCAGAGGCATGTGCCATGTACAGTTGGCAGAAGGGAAGTAGTAGACGATGCTGACACGCGATCAGAAATATGCTATGGATGCTCATGAAAGAGTTATCCAGATCAAAAAGAAATATAAAAAAGATGATACCTACAAGAGCTACGGAGCAATGTCTCATAAGCTCCCTATCCTTATCCGTACAGCGGGATTAGCCCAGGCTCTAGCCTTCGTTGCATCACGAGGCAACGAGGTACAAAAACACCTGCTTATCGATCTTGCGGGCACTCTTGAGTTGAAAGACAAAGATGAACTATTGATGAAGGCCAGAACGGTGGAGATAAGCGGATATATGCATCTGACCCAGCAAGTGATGGCAGCCCTGCTCTGGTATAAGCGGTTTGCACAATCAGTATTGGGAGTGGAAGCTGGCGATACCATACCAGAGGAAGAGAAAACAAATGGATAGCCTTCGTGATCACCTCACTGGAATACGTGATGTACTGCTAGCACAGATAAGAAGCGATAAGGCAACTCATGCCGGCCTATGGCTTGATAAATACATTGCTTATCAAGAAAGCAAGGAGAAAGAGCTAAGTATCCGCAGTGAGGGTGATAAAAAAACTTCTACCAGCCGCAGCAAACTGGTTGAGGAAGTTTCTGAACTGCCTATCCCGGAGGCATACAAAACATTCTTTGACCGATGGAAGCAGATACTCACAAGCCATAAAGCACTGACTCGTGAAGCCAGCGTCAAAGGACGTATGGTTATTGGTATGGGTGATGAGAGTGTCCTGGAAACATCAATAACATTGCATCGTACATATGGCGTCCCCTATATCCCTGGTAGCGCACTCAAAGGACTGGCCGCCAGCTATGCTCGTCAGCGGCTGGGCGATGAATGGAAACCAGGCAGTCAGGACCATAAAGCGTATAAGGTCATCTTTGGTGATACTGATGAAGCAGGGCTGATCACGTTCTTTGATGCATTATATATCCCACCCGAGACCAGAAGACAGGTACTCTATCCTGATGTCATCACTGTCCACCACCAGGATTATTACCAGGACGGTACTCAAGCGCCCGCAGACTGGGATAACCCTAATCCGGTGCCATTCCTTAGCGCTACTGGTAGCTATCTCATCGCACTGGCAGCACCCGAAATAGAAAAAGGCTCACAGAGAGATGCATGGATTAATACGACTTTTGACATTCTGGAACATGCGTTGAAAGAGATGGGCATTGGTGCGAAAACATCGAGCGGGTATGGGAGGATGGAAATCAAACCACCTCCGGTAGACCCTGAAGTAAAAAAGGCGGAAGGGTATATAAAAGAGATTAATAGTTTGCCAAACAGTCAGGTTGCCAATCAAATCCAGGGCTATTACCCGAAATGGCAACAATTCAAATCTGATGAGGGACGCGTGAACGTTGCCAGGGCTATTGTTGATAAAGTGCGTCAAGCAGGGCGGGAGAAGGCTTCTGCTGATAAGGCATGGTACAAAGAATTGCTGGTGTGTTTAGGTGAGACAAATGGAAGAAAGTAGATTGATCATGGAAAGAAAAAAAGCGCTCCTTGCAGTCACAGGAGGACGGGGAGTACCAGATGTGTTAGCATTACTCTGTGTACAACCCCATTTAGTGATTATACTCACTTCTGAAGAAGGCTGGCGTGATGAGCCAACATTTAGAGAGATTGCTGATGCATTACCAGATTTGGAACGACAACTCCCAACGCTGCGTGTTAAATCCTATGATTTTCAAGAGGTTAGGCAAGCATGTATTGATGCCTGTCAGCCTTATCCTCAAGCAGAATGGGATTGGGTAATCTCCATTGGTTCATGTCCAAAAATCATGGGCATTGCGGCCTATGAAGTAGCCAAAGAAATGAATATACCATGTATCTATATAGATACCCAGCATGAAACCATCGTTTCTCCGGTCAAAGCTCTCGGCATATCAGCAGATGAGTTCTTTCACATGACAGTGAAGGATTATATGAAAATATATCGGCGGGAACGGAATATACTGAAACCAGAAAAGGTTCAGTATCGCAAAGTCGTAGAAAAATGGGGAAATATAGCCCGTACAATGGCGCTTTCTCCAGATACACCAGCCTTTACCAAACTCATGCATGATGTCAAAGCGAAAGTGCCTGTACCTTTTCCATCGACAGCATTAGCAACATCTTCACTGCTTCAAGAGTTAGAAGGATACGGGGTGATAAAAACAACACAAGAGCCTGATGGGACGATGATATGTGAATTTACCACCGTACACTCTGCTCAATTTTTAGGTACTGGAGATTGGCTGGAACTATATGTTTGGCATGAAGTCAAAGAATCTGGCTTTGCTAACGATTATCAGTGGGGATATGTAATTAAGAGTGCAGCCGATAATGAGATTGACGTAGTTCTTACATACAGAGCACAGCTCATTTTTGCTGAATGCAAAACCAACAAAGAACCTTTTGAAACAAAGCTTCTTGATCCAATCAATAGCAAGGCCGAAATGCTCGGAGGCCCATATGTAACAAAAATATTTGTTACCAATGCATCTAAAACCCAAAAAGGCTATGCAAATTTTTGCGAGCAAGCCAAATTACGAAAAATTGTTGTAGCGACGGCCGAAGACCTGCCCAACATTGGTAGTTTTCTTAAAAAACAGGCCGAAGCGCCAGATTTCCCTAGGATGTAACATCATGCTCATACTCAACTTTTCCCATCCATTCACAGACGAACAGCGCGTACAAGCCGCCGAATTTGCGGGTGGTGACATTGAAGAGATCCGTACCATTCCTGTACAGATCAATCAGGGGAGCACGCTGGAGCCACAGATTCGTGCCATCGTCGATAGTGCCGGGCTGACTTCCCAGGAATGGCAAACACGCCAGTTTTTGATCAACCCGCCCGGCTATGCGCCAGCCGCCTTTGTGCTGCTGGCCGAACTCCATGGGCGCATCGGACACTTCCCAACACTCATCCGTCTGCGCCCACGTCCCGGAGGAGCAGTGACTATTTTTGAAGTGGCGGAACTGTTAAATTTGCAAGCTATTCGTGAGGAAGCGCGCAAGCAGCGTTAGGGAGTAGTATCATGGACTGGAGAAGCAAATACAATATCACTGGCGAGACATACCTGCTGCTCGGCGATCGTTATCCATCGCACTTTGAGTTGTGGGATGGTGAGATTTGTTGCAAGAATGGCGCTTTTGCGATCCTGTTGGGAGAGGTGAAACCGCAACCAGGAGATGAGGATACGGCGCTGGTGATGATTAGTGATGTGACAAAAGAGGAGGCAGAACGGCTGGCTGCGCTGGTGGCAGAGATGCGCAGCCAGACCGGAAAGCAGACGGCGTAGGGCGATCGTTTAAGGCTCAATCTGGTTCACATGCTGACATCAGGTGGCTCTGCAAAATCACCGATTATGCTCTCTGGACCCCTCCGACTTATAACGAGTCAGAGGGGTCCCTAATTCCCCAAAACAAATCATATCTTTTCTTATTGTGTTTATATTTTTCATAATGTTTCAAAATGTCCGCAAAAACATTGACAAAAAGCAAATGTAATGTTATAATGTCAATGTGATGATAATGATACAGCTAATGCGTTTTGACAAAACAAAGGAGTTCTACTAAATCATCTACCCCATCCGTGACATGTCATCAAAACGCATGAAGCGGTAATTTTTGCGCCAGTAGCAAGCAGAACAGGATTATTATAGGCAGGTAGTCCAGATGTCCTTATGGTAGGTTGGCCGAGTGATAAGGCGCTTGTTTTCAAAACAAGTGAACGTAAACAGCGTACGTGGGTTTGAGTCCCATCATCGGCTTTTCTGGGACCGTGGCGCAATGGTAACGCAACTGTTTTGCAAACAGTAGACGAGGGTTCGATTCCCTCCGGCTCCACTTTGGACAGTTGGCAGAGCGGCGATTGCATCCGACTGTAGATCGGACGCCCTGACGGGCTTCAGAGGTTCGAGTCCTCTACTGTCCATTCCCAAGTAGTTTAGTGGTAGCAC
>CAWFFV010000031.1:0-158991 GCA_963814985.1 uncultured Chloroflexia bacterium
TAACTTCTTCTCAGGTTGTTTTATGTGTGGTTGTGTTGCCTGTGGAGGAGATTGCGCCGCAACTCTCCACAGGCAACAAAACCACACATAGTGAGTACTAACTCGGATCGGCTGGTCGATTCTGTTTTGTGAGTGCTGCCAGCAACCCCAGGGCATATGCCTCTGTGACGTTCTGAGCATCGTGGATGACATCACCCATCATCAGGCGATAGCGACACTTCCAGCGCCGGGCGGGCCAGTCGGCTAACTTGATAAGTGTGTAGGTTTCGGCGCGTTGCTCCAGGGCCTGACGTAGGGCAACCTCATTGAAATCCATTATGCCATAGTGGGTCAGTTGGGCTTGTAAGGCTTTAGGAAGCATCTATATCCCTTTAAAGTGCAGAATGCATGACTGATTGCGCCTCTGTCGGGTCCATCGACTCGAAGTCTGTTCTTGGTAGTTGTCTTGGCATAAGAGCAAAAGGTCCCGTCCAATTTTTGGCTTGCTCTTCCAGCCAATCCAAAACCTCAAAAGATTTTTGGCGTGACTGTTCGACAATAGGAAAATGCTTTGCTGCACGATCAAAGACCTCATGATCTTTGGTATGAACGCTATAATCTGCACTTACTACAACATCAACGTAGAGATCAGTGTAGATGAGTTCTTCTGCTGTGTTTGTATAGTTAGAGTTTGGCAGGACAACATCACAATAACCACTAAGAAAGCTACCTGTCTGGTCATATCCAACATGAATTGTAAACCAGGCATCTGGCCAGAAGTAGGTTAACTGGTGTTTTTGCGAAACCCATGAGCCTGGTTTCCAATGCATTGGCGTACCCATTGGGGTCCAGATAACAATGTACTGATCACTCACTGGTATATGGTAACCATGCCAACTGGCCCACTGATCGCCATCGACCAGCATTTTCCGAATTTTTGCCTCAAGTAACATGCTTTTGATCTCTCTTCATGAATAGCCAGCGGAGTTTATGAATACGATTATAACCGAGGAAGAGAGATATAGACAAGTGCAAACTGAGGCTCTAGCGATCTCCTTTTGCAATTGGGCGGCCAGGGTCTGTGATCCATTCACTCCAGGAACCTGCATATAGGCGACCTGCGCCAAGACCAGCATGTGCCAGGGCCAGGAGATTATGGGCTGCGGTTACCCCTGAACCACAATAAAAGATGGTCTGCGCTGGTGGTATGTCTTTGAGAAGACCCTGGAAGCGGGATTGGAGTTCTTCGGCTGATAAAAAGCGCCCCTCTCGGTCCAGGTTGTCTGTATATGGTGCACAGAGAGCACCGGGAATATGCCCTCCCACTGGATCGATTGGTTCCTGTTCTCCCCGATAGCGTTCAGGTGCACGAGCATCGAGTAATAGAAAATTCGGGTTATTGAGTATATTCAGTACATCTGAGGCGTTATAGACAAACTCCTGGTGTACATGGGGGGTGAATGTTCTGGGCTGTGATGTTTCTCTGTGGTTCGTGATCGGATAATCTTCCTTTTGCCATTGCTGCCAGCCGCCATCTAAGACAGCGACAGCCTCGTGACCGAGCCACTTGAGCAGCCACCATAATCGTGCGGCCATAGCACCGCCACTATCGTCATAAGCAACTACCTGGACGCTTGAATTGATGCCCCAATTCGAGACAATCCTGGTAAGTTTTTCAATCGAAGGCAGAGGGTGGCGTCCAGTCTGATCTGGTACAATCTCATCCGAGAGATCCTCATTTAAATGTGCGTAAACTGCGTGTGGGATATGCCCCTGAGTATAATCGCGGCGTCCTCGCTCACTATCATTGAGTGAAAAGCGACAATCAACAATGACCCATTGCGGGTCAGCGATATGGTCTGCGAGAACAGAAGGGCTAATGAGTGTTGTATGCATAATATATTCCTTTGTTTGGGGAGTGTCCTCTTGATCTGGCGTTTTTCCAGAGTATACCATGCCCACATGGCGAGTTTCAAACACCACGATCGCCCCCGCATCTTTATGCAATGATAATAGAGTTTCTCCGAACTTTTACGGGCGCATGAAATGGCCCCGTAAGAGAGTTGCGGCGCAGGATCACTCAAGTTGCAAGACCACACTTAATGCAGGTGAATATTCAAACGGGAGAACCTGAAAGCTGACCCTGGCTTAGTGGTATAATAGCGATGTAGAAACGGCTTCAAAGGAGGGAAATGTTCATTCATGAATAGTACAGAAGAGACTCGTATTGAACGCGACTCTATGGGCGAGATGCGAGTACCGATAAATGCCTACTATGGGGCTAGCACTCAGCGTGCCGTGCTGAATTTTCCGATCAGTGACCTGCGTTTCCCGCGTCAGTTTATTCGTGCTCTGGGCCAGATCAAACAGGCGGCTGCACAGACAAACGAGGCCCTGGAAACTATCGATCCACAGATTGCTGAAGCGATTGTACGGGCAGCCCAGGAAGTCATTGATGGGAAGCTGGATAGTCACTTTGTCCTCGATATTTTTCAGACTGGCTCTGGTACTTCAACCAATATGAATGCTAATGAGATTATTGCCAATCGTGCCAGTGAGTTGCTTGGCGGTTCACGGGGTTCGCGTAAGGTTCACCCAAACGATCATGTGAACTTTGGGCAATCATCAAATGATGTGATCCCCACTGCCATGCATGTTTCCGCTCTGGTAAGTATTGAGCATGATCTGATTCCGGCATTGCAAGTATTGCAAAAGGCTCTGGAAGAGAAGGCTGAGGCGTTTCTGCCAGTTATCAAAACCGGGCGTACCCATCTCCAGGATGCCACACCTATTCGCCTTGGACAGGAATTCCTGGGTTATGCGGGCCAGATTGAGCGTGGCATTGCACGAATGCGTCATGCACAGAGCGAACTCTCTGAGGTTGCTCTTGGTGGCACCGCCGTTGGGACAGGTGTAAACACACATCCTGAGTTTGCTGCCCGCGTCTGCCAGCATCTTTCAGAGATGAATAGTGTCACGATTCGCGAGACCAGCAACCATTTCCAGGCACAGAGTACGCTGGATAATATCGTTGAGGCCAGTGGAGCACTCAACACATTGGCCGTAAGCCTGATGAAGATTGCCAACGATATTCGTTGGCTGGGTTCAGGTCCCCGTGCAGGCCTGGGTGAAATTGAATTACCCGCTGTTCAGCCAGGGAGTTCAATCATGCCTGGTAAAGTGAATCCGGTCATCGCCGAGTCGGTGTGTATGGCCTGTGCCCAGGTAATGGGCAATCATACCACCATCACGGTCGCCGGACAGTCTGGCAACTTCGAGATTAATGTCATGATGCCTGTTACGGCTTATAATTTATTGCAATCAGTAAGTCTGCTGGCATCGGTTGCACGCAACTTCACGGAACAGTGTGTCAAGGGAATTCAAGCGACGACAAAGGGCCCTGAGATGGTTGAGCGCGGGCTGGCAATTTGTACAGCGCTGGCTCCTGTTATAGGTTATGATGCTGCTGCTGCCATCTCGAAAGAGGCACACAAAACGGGCAAGACGGTGCGCGAAGTGGCACGCGAGAAGACAACACTTTCCGAAGAAGAGCTTGATCGTATTCTCGACCCTGCAAGTATGACCAGACCCGGTTTAGAAGGCTGACCACGTCTTTTGGAGGGTACCTCTGAGGCTCACTCCATGAGTCATCCCGGTAACTATTCAGGTGTTCTCACCACCAGCGGTGGTTCGCTCTCGTTTTATGTGGGTTTTGTCGCTCGTGGCGGAGGTTGCAGCGCAACCTCCGCCACGAGCGACAAAACCCACATAAAACAACCTGATGTCCTCATCCGAGATTGGGAAAGGGAACTCAACTACTTAGCCGAACTTTGACAAAATCGATAACTCATGCATAGACATCCATGATCGGAGTGGGTGTCAGGAGCCGGCATAGGATAGTAGGCGTCGGCACGGGTGTAGGTGTCGGCACGGGTGGAAACGTCGGTGTTGGCTGAGGCGTAGGCAGCGATGGCGTCCCTGTCGGCGATGGAGTCCTTGTGGGTGATGGCGTCCCCGTCGTGGGTGATGGAGTCCTTGTGGGTGATGGAGTTCCCGCAGGTGATGTTCCTTTTAGTGGCGCAGGAGCCGTTGCGGATACCACCAGATGGAAACCGGGGGCGACAAAGGTATTAGTATTAAGCGAGGTATCCACCGTTAATGACACGTTATTCATTACCAATGTCGGGACCGTACCGCCAAGTGACAGGATAAGCAGATCAGCTTTATTTGCGAAACTTCCGAGTGCAGTATTGATATCCTGGAAAATGCCTGCTTTAATCGCTACGCCAGTCGCTGACACCGTGCCATTCGATGAGAGCACCACGTTCACGCCATAAAATGGATGGCTCAAGCGAAATCCGGTTATCGTGGTCGCGCTAAATGTGAGTGTGGGATGAGTCAGGTCGGGCAATAAATTCAAGTGCGCATTCGTGCCGATTATTTCTGTCGCTTCTAAGGTATAGTCACCCGAAGCCTGGAATTTCCCTGAGGTGCCATTTGAAGAATATTTCGCTTTGACGCCAGATGATGAGAAGGCTTTCAGGGCGTTTTGTGACTGATTAGGATAAGCATTGGCGGCAGGATGTATGAGTAGTAGTATGGCTCCCACTATCAGACTGAGTGACAGAATGAGAATGCACAACCTGATGACGCTACGTCGCAAAGAGTACACGGCGTCTACACTCCTTTGTGGTGGGAGCAGTGTTGGTCCTCTGCAAAGGGGAAACAGCACCGCTGAAAAACATAGTAATTAATTAAAAAGTAGTTGTAGATATGGGGTCCAGGGGGCCTTACAACCCCCTGGCCGGAGTACGAGGCTTCCCCATGTTAAAGGATTGGTTTGTCAGAATACAAGTGAACAATCCACACACAAAGCCGGTTTAATTCACTGCGAGCGTCAACCCTGGCAGGGTCATACTATTGGAAATCAGGTATGGCGCACTGATATTGACGTTAGTCAACGTGGCGGTTTGGGCATCGATTTCAAAGTCGTTGCCATTGGCATTGCTGGACACCGCCAGCCCCCCGAACGCTGCCGAGTCAGAAGAGAGAGCCGACACATCGGTCGTCAGACCTGTAGCGCTGACCGGAGTATCCTGGCCTGCTTTCAAGGTAATCGTAACATTGCCTATAAGCGGCAGGGAAACCGTCTTAGAGATCGTCAGGTTCGCAAGAGTCCCATCGAGCTGGTTGACCGCGACGGGGGATTTACCATCGGCCTGGGAAACCCCTGGATACAGGCGGAAGCTCGTGGTCTTGAGGGTTGCAGCCTGGACTGTCACAGGGACAGGTAGTGCCGCCGCCATAGCGAGTGCGCCTCTAGAGACAAGGATGGTCATACCACTAAGGATGGTTAATGCTATCAGCATGACCACCCAAAAGGTTGAGCGGTTGACCTTGCCAATTGCTGGCTCCTGCTCAGATTGCTTCTGGTCTTCAGCTTTAAGGTTCGGGTTGGTTGGGGGTTCGTCAGAGAAAGGTTTCAGTTTCATATGGTTTTATACCAGCCTTCCACAAGTTAGCAAACGGTCGTCATTTTTGTCTACGAAACAGACAACTTGGCCAGAAGAAGGCATCCATGCTTTCTGCTTGAACTGGCTTGCCGCACTACATCGAACACACTATACGCCAGGGTATAGGGAGATGCCTCCTGTTGAACTGGCTTGCCGCGCTACATCGAACACACTATACGCCAGGGTATAGGGAGATGCCTCCTGTTGAACTGGCTTGCCGCGCTACATCGAACACACTATGTATCAAGGTAGGGAGGTGCAGGAGGGATTCCTCCTGTGGAAGTTTGGGGTGTTTCCCAAAACTCTCCTCTTCTACCATTTGGTAGATGAACTACTCAGTGTGAGCGAGAAAAAGGTTTCTTAACCCATCCTGGGAGCTTGTTTGGGGGCTTATGAAGTGAGCGATTTTGGATTGAGAAACAGGCTGCCAGGCAATACCCATGGCACCACCCGTGATTCCCAGTAACATGCCTATGCCGAGGCCGCCTGCGGCGACAGGGAGCGAGACGAGAGAAAGTATAACAGCGATTGATCCGGTAATAAGTGAGTTGGAAGGGACCAGTAACTGGATTAATCCCATGATGAAGAGTATTCCACCCACCAGTAGCCCTGCCCAAATACTATTACCTGGTAAGAGAGCGTATTGGAGCAGTGCTGTGGGACCATACAGCACCAGTATTCCCGCAAGTATGATCAGAATCGATCCTGAGAATGGGCGAGTTCTGCGCCAGAGGCGGAAGCGTGACCATTCTCTCCAGTTGTCCTCCCGCTTCGCCTTCGTTCTTCGTTTTCGTCTTCTGCTTCGAAATTGAGGGAAGACGTAAGGTGTCGTCGTCATCAGCCGGGACTACAGCGGCAGTCGGGTCGTTTTGATTGGCCATCACGAGAGCCTCCGTTCTCTACACTGAGAAAGTTTGACTGACTATCAATCGATGAACTTACATGCAAGCATAAATGATAGTTGTTGCGTTTGTCAAGTGCAAAAAGGGAAGACGTAAGGTGTCGTCGTCATTAGCCTGAACTACAACGGCAGTCGGGTCATTTTGATTGGCCATCACGAGAGCCTCCGTTCTCTACACCGAGAAAGTTTGACTGACTATCAATCAATGAACTTACATGCAAGCATAAATGATAGTTGTTGCGTTTGTCAAGTGCAAAAAGGGAAGTTAGCAAATTTGGTGGGGGAGCCAACGATATGATTAATAAGGGCAGGTTGTCCCAACACGTGAGTTTAAATCCTGCCTGAATATTACATTTACGCGATGTCTCAATCTATTCCAAGTGCCCGGCAGATGAACTGTGCGGTTTCTTCGATATAGTGTTCAAGCGATAGCGGTGTGTTGTAGACGTAACACTGAAGCGCTGCGTAGTAGACAGTCCCCACTGTGAGCGTTGCGCTGATATTGATATCGATTGAACTATTGATTGTCCCTTGTGTCTGCTCATAACGAAACAGTTCGGAGATCAAGCGGTGATAGGGTTCAAAGACACGTTCATTCTCTGAGGCCGATTCGACGAAGCGTGCCAGGGCCAGTACATCACGATAATTGCCCAAAATGCCTAATGCTTCTTTGATGCTCCTCTCGATCTTCTGATCAATAGGACAAGGTGCCGCGAACACGCCAGTGAGCACCGTCTGGACTTCCTTTTGCATCTCTCTCGTGAGGGTTTTGACGATGGAGGCTTTAGAAGGGAAATACCAGTAAAACGTTCCCTGGGCGACCCCGGCTTTGGCTACGATTTCAGAAATGGTGGTGGCTTTATAACCTTTCTCAGCCATAATTTCTCGCGCAATTTTGAGCAGTTCGGCACGACGGTCTATTCCGAGATGTCTGGCATTCTGGCGCATATATTATTACCCCTAGCTACATAGAAATTCTTTTGAAAAAACTTGTTTTTAGAATAGCACACCAGGGCCATAAAGTACATTATTCTGCAAGGATTGCGATGTACTTCTCATATCCTGGGGGAAAAGGAAACAAGTCTGAACATAAAATTCAGATTTGAATAAAATTCAGACTTGAATATAATTCAAATCTGTGTTATGCTCCAAACAAGGACGCTCTGAGTATGCAACGGATATCTACGGGAGCAGGAAGATCATGATCGAAGTTTCTGAACATAACACCGATAGTAAAGACCTTCCCCAAAGCCAGACTGATGCGGCTTTGCTTACGCCGGAGTTAGTAAAACATGTTCACGTTGCGATAGTGGGAACGGGCTTCTCGGGCCTGGGCGCGGCTATTCGTTTGAAGCAGTGCGGCTACGATGATTTTATGGTGCTGGAGCGAGCATCAGATATTGGCGGGACATGGCGCGATAACACCTATCCAGGTTGCGCCTGCGATATTCCCTCGAACCTGTACTCCTTCTCGTTCGCGCCGAACCCACGTTGGAGCCATACCTACCCTCTTCAACGCGAGATTCTGGCGTATCTGCGCGAGTGCGCCAGGCGTTTTGATATTCTTCCTCATATTCGTTGGGACAATGAGCTTCAGCAAGCGCACTGGGATGGGGATGAGCTGCGCTGGCATATTACAACAACGCAACTTCAATTTACTGCTGATATCCTTATCAGCGGCATTGGTCCCTTGACCGAACCGGCGCTACCCAGGATTCCAGGAATTGAGAATTTTGAGGGTGCGTTGTTCCACTCGGCACGCTGGCGGCATGACTATGATCTGGCCGGAAAACGCGTGGCTGTGATTGGAACAGGGGCATCATCTATTCAGTTTATTCCCCAGATTCAGCCCCATGTCGCTCACCTGACCCTGTTTCAGCGTACCCCGCCCTGGATTATGCCGCGCCAGGATCAATCTGTCCCTTCCTGGCGACAAAAGATGTTTCGCTGGTTACCCTTTACCCAGAGCCTGGTGCGCAGCAGGGTCTACTGGAAGCACGAAATAACGGCGCTGGGTCTGGTCTACCAGACCCAGATCATGCAAGGTGCTGCGGGACTTGCGCTCCACCACCTCCGTCGTCAGATCCCAGATCCTGTCCTGCGCAAGAAGCTTACACCTCACTACGTCATGGGGTGTAAGCGTATCCTGATCTCCGATGATTTTTATCCTGCGCTGGCCCAGCCCAATGTTGAAGTAGTTACCGATGCCATCCGCGAAATACACGCGCACAGCGTCGTAACCGCGGATGGTAAGGAGCACGAGGTCGACACGATCATTTGTGGGACTGGCTTTAAGGTCATCGATACACCGTTTTATCAGCATATATATGGCAGTGATGGGCGCTCACTTCTCGATACCTGGCGCACAGGCATTAGCGCCTACTACGGCACAACTGTTGCCGGTTTCCCCAATTTATTCCTGCTCGTTGGTCCCAATACCGGCCTTGGGCACAACTCGATAGTCTTTATGATTGAATCGCAGCTCACCTATATCGTGAAGTGCCTGCGTATGATGAAGCGGCACAAGATCCAGGCGGTCGATATGCTGCCCGAGGTTCAGAACGCGTTTACAAGCGAGATTCAGCAGCGTATGCAACATACTGTCTGGACCTCTGGCTGCGCGAGCTGGTACCTGGACGCGCAAGGACGAAACTCCGCGCTCTGGCCCGGCTTCTCCTTTGAGTTCAGGCTGAAGACGCGCCACTTTGATCGCAAACATTACAAGTGCTTGTAAACGGTATACCTGCGCGGGTGCCGAGGATCCAACAATGGATCCCACGCTTACAAGCACCCCGAAAGGATTTTGAACGTGAAAAACGAACAGCCAGGTTTCGCCACCAGACAGAGTCTCTTGCAGAGTCGTATCCTCGTCGTAGGAGCCGCTGGCGCGATAGGCCTGGGGGTAGCGCAGGTACTACGCGAGCGAGGCGCACGTGTTCTCGGTATTGATCGCGCCAGCGGCCCTGATATCCTTGCGGCTGATATCACGGATAACGAGGCCGTATGTGCTGCTGTTGAGCAGGTGTTGACGGAATTTGGAGGACTTGACGTGCTTATCAATACTGCGGGTATCGGTCTGGTGCAGGATGCCGGTGCTCCGCCCGATGAGAGCGTCCTACGGACCCTGGATATTAATCTGTTGGGACCCTGGCGCGTCACAGGCTACGCTATGAAGGCCCTGGTGGCGTCGCATGGCCGCCTCATCAATGTTGCTTCAGGTCTGGCATTCGCCAATGTGCCGTTCACATCGGCGTATTCCGCCAGTAAACGCGCGCTTTCCGCCTGGTCCGATGCATTGCGTATTGAATATGGGAGCCATGTCAGCATTACTACCATCTATCCTGGGTACGTCAAGACGCCCATTCATGCAAATGCCGGCGCGGCGGGCCTCTCGCTCGCAGGGTTGGTGCGCGAGGAGCCATTGCAGGCTGTAGTGGATACAGTGGTGCGAGCCTGTATGGGTACACCACGACGCGATCTCGCTACGACACGCCTGGGTACAATCGAAATTGGTCTGGCTCGTCACTTTCCTGTGCTGGTTGATCATATTATCCTGAGACGGATGCGACAACTCCATCGCAAGCAACATTACGAGAATGCCCCTCTGGCTGTGGGGATGCTTGAGCGTATGGGCTTGAAAAATTAAAAATGAAGGAAACCGGTAAGGAAACCAGTATAGTGCGTAAGCGAGTTCCACGGCGTCAACGCCTGATCGAGATTGGTATGGACTTATTCGGAAACCAGTCGTATGAAGAGGTCTCCATCGATGATATCGCGGCTACAGCGGATATCTCGAAAGGACTCCTCTACTACTACTTTCCTACCAAACATGACTTTTATGCGGCGGTCGTCCAGTATGCCGCAGAGCAACTCCTCCGGGAGACGGAACCCGATCCTGACCTTGAGCTAATGGAGCGCTTGCGTAGCAGCTTGAGGGCCTATTTCAGCTACGTTGATCGCCACTGCGAAGATGTATGTAGCGTTGCTGCGGGGAGGCATGGGGGTGGATACGCCGGTCGCAAGCATTATGGACAATGTGCGCCAAACCAATGTCCGGCGCATCACTGAAAACTTTATGTTTGGCCAACCCCTCTCTCCGATGCAGCAGATCACGATCAATGGTTGGGTAGGCTTTGTTGAGGCCACAAGCATTGCCTGGCTCGATCAGCGTAATATCGGCCAGGAGGAACTCTGCGATCTGGCTATCTCGGCTTTCGTCGTGCTATTTTATGGAAATGCCAACAATCTCTGATTATATATAAGGAAGGGTTGAAGAATGTATTCCGGTAGATCCGCATAATTCCGATACTGGTAACATCTTTGCTGTACGCGAAAAGGGAGATAGAGAAGTATGAAGATCTCAAGGCGCAGTGATTATGATTGATGGCGTGCCAGTTCATTACCAGGTAGTGGGCCAGGGAGAGCCTATTATCTTGATTCATGGCCTCTCTGGTTCATCGCGCTGGTGGAATAGAAATATTCCCACTATTGCTCAACATTATCAGGTCTATCTGGTCGATATTCCTGGCTTTGGGATCATGCGGCACGCATCCAAAATGTTCAATCTGATGGAGTGTGCCACCTGGGTGGATAAGTGGATGCAGACGATAGGGCTGGAAACTGCGCGTCTGGTTGGGCACTCTATGGGGGGTTATATCTGCATGGCGCTGACGGTCCTGCGCCCTGAGAAAGTGAAGCATCTGGTGCTGGTTGACTCGATTGGCATTCCCTTTGGCCCGCTGGTCGACCGTCTGGTTCCGATGGCTCTGAGCTCTGTCTTCAGAACTACTCCGGCGTTCTGGCCTTACATCACTTATGACTATCTGCGTGCGGGTCACCCGATGGTGTGGCGCGCGGCCAGGCAAATTATGGCCCTGGATGCCGCGTCTGTTATCTCGGCTGTAGCGGCACCAACGCTACTGGTCTGGGGATCACACGATGATCTGGTTCCCCTTTCTCTTGGTCGCCAGCTTCACGCGCAGCTAGCCGGGTCACGTTTACTGGTGCTCGAAGGCTCCAATCATTTTTGTATGTTCGATCAACCGCATGTCTTTAATACTGCCCTTCTGGCATTCTTACAGGGACAGGAAGTTGGGGTCTTGAGTTGTGCATGAGCTGACTAGAACTTTTGTTCCAAAAATTCGCAAAAGCAAGGGCGCAGGGAGCGCAGCATCCCTGCCGGGGTCTGGGGACACCCCAAACCCCGGTCAAGGGCGGACCGCCCTTGACAATCCCGCTTCTCAAGCCACTTGAGAGAGAGCGAACTCTTGTTCGGAAAATTCGGGATGACCCATGCATAGTGCAACAAATTACTCCTCAATAGTGGTAAGATCACCTGGTTCTATGCCCAGTTCACGAGCCTTGAGAACACGACGCAGAATTTTGCCGGAGCGCGTCTTAGGTAGCGCATCGACAAATTCTAACTCAGAGGGAGTTGCGATAGGCCCCACCTCGTGGCGAACATGCTCAACCAGGGTTTCTTTGAGTTCATTACTGGGACTGTATCCAATTTTAAGTGTCACAAAGGCTTTGATGGCCTCACCCTTCAAAGGATCAGGTTTGCCAATCACACCCGCTTCAGCTACGGCGGGATGGCTCACCAGGGCACCTTCGACATCCGCTGTACCGATACGATGGCCGGCGACATTCATCACATCATCAAAACGGCCTATGACTGCAATATAGCCATCCTCATCCATTGTTGCGACATCGCCAGCTGTGTAGTAAGGTGACAGGATCTGCCAATAGTCGAGGTAGCGTACATCGTTGCCCCAGATCGTGCGGAACATCTGAGGCCAGGGGCCTTCTATCACCAGCAAACCACCATGATGTGCTGCCACTGGTTGCCCATCGTAATCCAGTATCCTGACTTTATAACCGGGGAATGGTTTTCCCGCCCGTCCGACGCGTGTTTCCATACAAGGTAATGTGCCAATCGTGGGGCCAGCGGTCTCGGTCTGCCACCAGTTATCGCAAATAGCTACGCGCCCATTGTCACCAATATGCTCCCGTGCCCACAGGTAAGCCTCCGGATTTAGTGGCTCACCGGCGCAGATAATCAGGCGCAGGCTTCCCAAATTGTAAGCTTTGGGATGCTGTGGCCCGAACTTCATAAACATGCGCAAGCTGGTTGGGGCTGTAAAGAGCTTGGTGACATGGTGTTGCTCAATAGTTGCCCAGACAATTCCTGGATGAGGGTAATCGGGGGCACCTTCGCGTATAAGCACAGTTGTGCCATTTGCCCATGGACCATAGACCATCGCCGTATGCCCAACAATCCAGCCAATATCTGACATACACCAGTAGATATCGTCCTCCTTGAGGTCGAATGCCAGTTGAATATAGTATGCCGTACCAACCATATAGCCACCATGAACATAGACACAACCCTTGGGTGCACCTGTTGAGCCAGAGGTATAGAGGATGAAAAGCGGGTCTTCAGACTCCATCACCTCAGCCGGGCAGGTTGTAGATTGGTTGCCACAAAGTTCATAAAAGTCAATTTCACGCTCTGCATCCAGGGAAATTACAGGTGTGGCCCGGCGGTGTACTACAATCTTTTCAACGAAGTCCAGATCCAGCGATTGCCTCATCAACGATCGCTTTTCAGTAGTGTTGCCTTGCCACGCCGATAGCCAATATCAGTGGTAACTACAACACGGGCCTGTGCATCCTCGATACGATCACGTAATGCGCTACTCCCTAAGCCAGCATAGATGACCGAATGGATTGCTCCTAAACGTGCGCATGCTAACATGGTGGCAATTCCTTCAGGAGTAAGTGGCTGGTAGATACAAACCCGGTCACCTTTCTTCACACCCAGGGATTTTAGACCGTTGGCAACCTGGCAGGTCAGAGCCAGAAATTCGCTAAATGTATAGGTCTGCTCTTCGCCATTTTCACCCACCCAGAGTAACGCCGTTTTATTGGCTCTATTGCCGTTGGCATGACGATCAAGGCAATTGGTGGTGATATTAAGTTGACCTCCAACAAACCAGCGAGCTTGTGGTACCTCTCCCTCCAGTACTTGTGTCCAGGGAGTTACCCAGGTGAACTCACGGGCGATCTTCTCCCAGAAGGTAGCCAGATCGTCGGAGGCCTCATCGTAAAGTGCCTGGTAATCTTTTACTGCAACAGTTGCCAGTATCTCAGGAGTCGGTGGTATGCGTACTCCTGTTGTTAAATGTTGCTGAAAAGTGCTTGTAGCGGTGGTGGTGCTCATCACACCCTGTCCTCTATCGGGTTGTGAGGTCATTATCGTTCCTCCTTGAATTCCTTCTTAGCCACATATCACAAAATAGTACGAAGTTATCTAACTAATCCATATTTTATCATACTATATTTACAAATATAACATCGATCTTTTATTAATAGATGAGATTATATTATGTTTTTATGTAGATGGTGGGATTTGCAGCCGCCGGCTGCAAATCCCACCATCTACATAAAAACATAATATATCCATTCTTCCCATAAACTGTCCTAAAGGCTATATTCTTTGTCTCCATTAACGTGATAGAGTAAACTGAGTATCATTGGGGTGTCTCTGAACGAGAAACGCTGTACGCTCAGGAAATCTTATGTACGTCCTGGACAACTATTTCTTTTATTAAGGAGAGCTTTCGTATGGAACAGTCACAAGGTAAGATGAGTGGCAAAATCTGTATGGTAACAGGTGCGAATGGTGGTATCGGATATGTTACCGCTCTGGAACTGGCGAAGATGGGGGCAACGGTCGTTCTGGTCTGTCGCAATAAGAGTAAGGGAGAGGCCGCCCGCTCTGAGATACAGACAAAGAGTGGCAATCAGTCGGTTGATCTGCTGTTAGCTGACCTCTCGTCGCAGAAATCAATTCGCCAACTTGCAGAGGATTTTAAGAGCAAATACCAACACCTGCATGTCCTGGTCAATAATGCTGGTGCCGCTTTTGGCCAGCGCACAGTGACTGAAGATGGGTTAGAGAGTACCTTTGCCATGAACCACCTCGGCTATTTCTTGCTCACTGTTCTACTCCTTGACGTTCTCAAAGCCAGTGCTCCCTCGCGCATTGTTAATGTGAGTTCTTCGGGACACCAAACTGGTAGAATCGACTTCGACGACCTGCAAGAGGAAAAGAAGAGATATAACACGATAAGGACCTATTGTAACTCCAAACTTGCGAATGTTCTGTTTACATATGAGTTGGCCAAGCGACTTGAAGGGACAGGAGTGACGGCGAACTGTCTCCATCCAGGCGTGGTTGCCACCAACTTTGGCATGGGAAGTGGAGGTTTGTTGGGACTTGGTGTAAAAATTGCGCGGCCCTTCGAGATAACGCCAGAGCAAGGTGCCAGAACAAGCATCTATCTTGCCTCTTCTCCGGACGTTGAAGGAGTAACCGGCAAGTATTTTGCCAAATGCAAGGAGAGAAGTTCAGCGAAGCAGTCCCATGATGAGGCAACAGGACAGCGCTTGTGGCAAGTGAGCGAGCAGTTGACGCACATAAGCGAGCAGGTAACGCAGAAATAGGTAACTATTCAGGCTGCTTTTCCAGATTCCTCACTGCCTATGGCCGTTCGCAAGCCGTATTCTTGTTTTGTGTGGGTTGTGTCATTCATGACACAACCCACACAAAACAAGAAGGAGCCTCCCACCCACCATCCAGGCTACAAGACGCCTTCCTTAACACGGGCCTACAATGGTTAAAAATCTTCGCGTATTTCACCTCTATTTGATGTGGTCGATGTATTTGCGTTCTATAGATATAGCTGGAACATTATTGAAGTTTCTATTTCAAATAGGGATAAAAGAGAGAAGGAACTCATAAGTATTTCTAATGATGAATGGAGTATGTATGAATAGCGAGGTTCTTCTTCTCTCCGGTTTTGGGGAAGTCCTCAAAGCCGCTCGCAAGCAGAAACGGTTGACGCAAAAGCAGTTGGCACAACGGATCGGAGTGCATTATAACACGGTTTCTTCATGGGAGCTGGGAACTTACTTGCCGGAAACACGTGGCTTGGTCTTAGAATTGGCTCGTCACCTGAACCTGGACGAGCAAGAAACCCGACAGTTGTTAGAAGCAAGTTTGACGGCGCTCGCGCCTTACTGGAATATCCCCTATCAGCGCAACCCTTTCTTCACAGGCCGGGACTGTGTTCTAAGCCAGTTGCATGATATCCTTCGTCACAAGCACAATGCAACCTTCAGCCAATCGTGTACAGTAAGTGGTCTGGGAGGCATTGGTAAAACCCAAACGGTCATCAAGTATGCCTATCGATATGCTAACGACTATTCTGCTGTCTTCTGGATTGCAGGCCAGACCTACGAAGGGATTGTTTCCAGCTTTGTCGCTATCGCCAATATGCTCAACTTGCCAGGGAGGCAGATACAAGAGCAGAGCCACGTGGTAGAAGCCGTTCTTCGTTGGCTCAACAACCACAACCAATGGCTGCTTATTTTCGACAATGTTGAGGATATAGCGCTGGTAAAAAGCTTTTTACCGGCTGCTCGTTGTGGATCTCTGCTCTTTACATCCCGCAGGCAAGCCTTTGGAATCACAACTCAGGTGCTCTCTCTCGAACCGATGACACCAGAGGAAGGAATACGTTTCCTGCTTCGTCGGGCCAGACTCTCCAACTTGGCGGCGTCCCAGGATTGCCTTACTCCAAAGGACGAAGAGACTATCCAAAAGATCGTCTCGATCATGGATGGACTCCCTCTTGCGCTTGACCAGGTTGGCTCATACATCGAAGCCACGCGTTGTGGCCTGTCCGACTACCTGCAACTCTACCAGTTTTCACAACAGTATCTCCTCAACGGGCGTGATGCCCACGCTGATCATCCAATGTCGGTGACCAGAACCTTCACACTCATGTTTGAGCAGCTTGAGCAGAATAACGCACAGGCTGCCGAGTTACTGACGGTCTGCGCCTTTCTCGCTCCCGAAGCGATTCCCGAAAGCATTTTTTCGTGAAGGGGCTGCGTATCTAGGGCCTGCGTTTGAGATGCTGTTGACAGATCCCTTTGCATTCCACACCATGATCAGCGCGTTGCTGACGTATTCATTGCTTCAGCGCAATCCAGGCACTCAAACGGTGGCAGTCCACCGGCTGGTACAGGAGGTACTCAAGGACTCTCTGTCGAAAGCAACCCAACAGATGTGGGCAACCCGTGTGATCTGTGCCATGAGCCATCTCTTTCCTTCAAAGGAGACAAGGCAAGCCAACTACTGGCAGCATTGTGAGCAACTCTTGCCTCACGCGCTGGTCTGTATCACGTTGAGCGAGCAGTGGGACAACGATGAGACAGAGCGTCTCACGTTAATGAATCATGTAGCAACGTATCTTGAACAACGTGCACGTTATGCAGAGGCAGAACCTCTCTTGCAACAAGCGTTGAGCATTTGTGAGCGGACATTGGATGCTGAACATCCTCAGGTGGCCAGGTTGCTCAACCATCTGGCAGAGCTCTATCGAAAGCAGGGAAAGTATGAGCAGGCTAAGCCTCTCTACCATCGGTCCTTGCGCATCTGGGAGCACAGCTTCGGACCTGACCACCTCGAGGTGGCCTTGCCCCTCAACTGCCTGGCAGAGCTCTATCGTGAGCAGGGAAAGTATGAGGAGGCGGAGCCTCTCTACCTGCGGTCCTTGCATATCCGGGAGCACAGCCTGGGATCTGACCATCCTGATGTGGCCACTTCCCTCAACAACCTGGCAGAGCTCTATCGCAAGCAGGGAAAGTATGAGGAGGCGGAGCCTCTCATCCTGCGGGCCTTGCGCATCTGGGAGCACAGCCTGGGACCAGACCATCCTCATGTGGCCTTTCCTCTCAACAACTTAGCACTCCTCTATCAGGAGCAGGGAAAGTATGAGGAGGCGGAGCCTCTCTACCATCGGTCCTTGCACATCCGGGAGCACAGCCTGGGACCGGACCATCCTCATGTGGCCTTTCCCCTCAACAACTTAGCACTCCTCTATCAGAAGCAGGGCAAGGACAGCGAGGCCGAACCTCTCTCCCAGCGCGCCTTGCGCATGCTGGAGCACAGCCTGGGACCGGGACCATCCTCATGTGGCCTTTCCCCTCAACAATCTGGCAGAACTCTATCGGAAGCAGGGAAAGTATGAGGAGGCGGAGCCTCTCTACCTGCGGTCCTTGCGCATCTGGGAGCACAGCCTGGGACCAGACCATCCTGATGTGGCCTTTCCCCTCAACAACTTAGCACTCCTCTATCAGAAGCAGGGCAAGGACAGCGAAGCCGAACAGCTCTACCAGCGTGCCCTCCAGATCTGGGAGCACAGTCTGGGACCTGACCATCCTGATGTGGCCACTTCCCTCAACAACCTGGCAGAGCTCTATCGCAAGCTAGGAAAGTATGAGGAGGCGGAGCCACTCTCCCATCGCGCCTTGTGCATCCGGGAGCACAGCCTGGGATCTGACCATCCTGATGTGGCCACTTCCCTCAACAACCTGGCAGAGCTCTATCGCAAGCAGGGAAAGTATGAGGAGGCGGAGCCACTCTACCAGCGGGCTTTGCGCATCCGGGAGCACAGCCTGGGATCAGGCCATCCTCATGTGGCCTCTCCCCTCAACAACTTAGCACTCCTCTATCAGAAGCAGGGCAAGGACAGCGAAGCCGAACTTCTCTACCAGCGTGCCCTCCAGATCTGGGAGCACAGCCTGGGACCAGACCATCCTGATGTGGCCGCTTCCCTCAACAACCTGGCAGAGCTCTATCGCAAGCAGGGAAAGTATGATGAGGCGGAGCCACTCTACCAGCGGGCCTTGTGCATCCGGGAGCACAGCCTGGGATCTGACCATCCTGATATGGCCTATCCCCTCAACAATTTAGCACTCCTCTATCAGAAGCAAGGCAAGGACAGCGAAGCCGAACAGCTCTACCAGCGTGCCCTCCAGATCTGGGAGCACAGTCTGGGACCTGACCATCACCTCACACAACGGGTACGAAAGAATTATGCTCTTCTTCTACGAGCAATGAAAACAAAAAAGCAAGGAAGCGGCAACATTGCCCAACAATTGTAGCTCTGTATGGACCCACTTTTACAACTTCCTCCTGCGACAGCTTGCCATGGCCATTTCCGCCGAGGAGGATGAGTGAACAAATGCGACGAGACTATCGATGTTTGATCACAACAGTCTGAGCAAGCCTATCACCCAGCCGCTGCTTGAGAGGAGAGCTCAAGGCCAACAATCCCCCCAGGAGATAACCGATGGGGAGAGCATCAATGGCACGAAGCACATTGCGAATGAGTGCCTCTAACAAACCGATGGGAGAACCATTGACCTTGACGACACGTAAACCAAGAAGCATCTTCCCCAGTGTAGCCCCCTGAGTGCCCTCTAGCACAATAAAGTTGAGGATAGCAACCACACTACTCACGGTTACCGCAAAGCCAACTTGATAAATCAGTACACCACCGATAATCCCAACAAGGCCATGATCGATAAGTAAAGCAACAAAACGTGGTGCGACTCCCGCAGGTATTGCTTGTGGTGCCTGCATAGGTATTGCTTGTGGTGCCCACATTTGATTCTGGTATGACATACGATGCCTCCTATTTTTGTCGATCTTATACGAAGATCGTGTTTTAATTTTATATGAGGATATTCACAGTTTGCCTGTGTTTTTTTGAAGAAAAATTAGGGCTCCAAGTGTTGCTGTAAAAATGCCTCCTACTTTACAGAAATTTGACGAGAAGATATGTGGTCTTACATTCAGATCAATTTTCCGGACTCAGAAAATTGATCTGAATGTAAGACCACTTTCGCAAACTATGCACCGAACAGGTCTACGACGAACACCATGATCAGTTTACGGGATCAGACGTGTCAAATCTCTGGGAAATGTTGTAGTCAGCCGTATGTTAGGAGCACCTGTCAATTGCATGAGGAGCCGTTCAGAACCAATGGCAAATCCACCATGAGGCGGCATACCATATTTTGAATGCTTCCAGGTAGGACGCGAATGGTTCCAGCGGCAGGTGTGCTCTCTCCAATGCTGTTACATAGTCCTCGTAACGGTGCAAACGTTGTCCCCCCGTCACCAGTTCGGTACCACGGAAAAGCAGGTCGAACGAATTGGAGTATTCTGGTCGTTGTGGGTCCGGGTGGGTATAGAAAGGACGTTTACGCATTGGATAGCCAACGACAAACAGAAAATCGCTGCCAAATTCCTGCTGTGCCCATTCACCTAACCAGCGTTCATCCTGTGGCGATAAGTCCGGCTCCCCCCGCACATCTACACCATGACGTGTCAGGATCAATGCCTGTGCGTCAGCAAAATGGATATGTGGTATCTGTTCTGGCACTGTCGGTATCTGTACACGTAGCAGTTCCAGTTCAGGAGCATAGTGTTCGGTAAAGGCACTCAAGATATTAGCAATCGCGTCGCGTAGCAGGGCCATGATGGTGAAGTGGTTTTGGATGAACCCGAATTCCGCATCGAGGCTCACGTACTCGTTGATATGGCGCGTGGTATCATGTGGCTCAGCACGAAAAACCGGGCCAACTTCGAAGACGCGCTCAAAAACTCCTACCATTACCTGCTTATAGAACTGTGGACTTTGTGCCAGATAGGCAGGTCGCCCAAAGTAATCAAGCTTGAAGACATTGGCTCCGCTCTCTGTGGCCGAGGCGACAATTTTGGGAGTCTGTATCTCAGTAAAACTCCGAGCAACCAGCGTGCTGCGAAAGCTTGCCATGCTCCCTGCTGCCAGACGCAAGATGGCACGTCGCGAGGGGTGACGGTTTGTAACAACGGCATGATCAAGCAAGGTCCCAATACTGGCTGTAAGTTTTCGCTTGTTGAGAGGTATTGGTGGTTGCTCCGTGATGGGTGAGATGACCTCAATGTGTAATTCGTGGAGTTCGATACCGCCTGGTGCCTGGGCTTCGCTGACGACTAATCCTTCCACCGCAATAAGGCTCTCGACGCTGAGTTTACCTTCGATCAGTGGAGCAACCTCATCTTCGTTTTCGGTAACTGCCTGGATCAGGCCCCAACCGTCGCGAAGGACAATAAAAGTCACTCCGCCCAACTTGCGCAATGAGTGTAGCCAACCTGCGACACGCACGCGTTCACCGATATGTGTTTTTACCTCTGTAGTTAAAGTACGTTCCATCTGAAACACTCCTTCTCAATCTATTCTCTGTAGTGGGCTTGCCATTGTGATATCAGGAGGAAGTACACTCAGGCAAGCCCGCTGGTGATCCAGACGTTATGTGTCTTCCTCTATATCGTTGTCGTCTTCGTCGCTCTCCATCATCTTCTCTTTCTGCCGGTGAACCGCGCAACAAAAAACCCTCATCCTCCCTGGAGGACGAGGGCATATCTGCCTGTCGTGGTACCACCACCATTTATTCCTTCATCGGTGTGAAGGAACCTCTATCGGTTCTATCTCCCTATGTTTGTTGAGGAAGGTAAACCGTTGCATGATAACGGGTGCGTCCCGAAAGCCAGCTACTATGATGCTTCTCGCAAAATCAGTTCACTGGTTTTGGCTCAGGGTGTCATTGAGCAGGTCCAACAGCGATGTTTTCAGCTAATGCATCGCTCTCTATATGTTGGCATGGCTACTCAACCTGTCCCTTTCACAGCCTTTGTATGTCACTTTGTGTTGACTATAGCATAGGGGTAAGGTGAAGTCAAGTACAACTTTATGGTATGTTCCGTTTCCTAAACCCTCTGAAAGCATCAAAGGAAGGGAGGACAATTTCGGTATAAACCTCATCTACAGGAATGTTTAAATCTATGCTGTCTAGTTCTACACTTTCCCCTTTCCCGTACCATTGGTCTAGCCATTGCAAATGATCTAGTCCCTGTACACCCCTTCTCGTCATCTTTTGTATCAGCATGTAATCCCAGTTGACAAGAACATATTCTTGAATTGAGGGGCATTGTGTATAGGCCCAAAGTTTATTACGTCTGTCATCTACTTCAGTCGTAGGAGACAAGACTTCTATTACCAACTTTGGATATTCGATAAACGTCTTATTTTCGGTTAAATCTCGTTCGTTGCATGACACCATAATGTCTGGTAGGTAGCATTCATCTGCAATTTTGAGGGTACCTTCTACAAGTGCAAAGCATTTTCTTTTTCTCACGCGCGAATGTATGAGTGTGCTCATATTCATGATGAGCATGGTATGATTCGTAGAACCCCCTGACATAGCAACCATATGACTATTTCTGAATTCATATTTCTGGTCGAGGTTTTCACGATCTAGAGCGAGGAAGTCCTCTACAGACATCAACTCATCTCTTCTGGCTACCATAGGTTCATTTCTCCTTCTCTGTGTCGAAAGCCCTCTATCATTTTACCATACTACCGCTTCCGAGCACTCTACAAAAACGGGTGTAAATATGCGAGATAGATGAGGGAGAATTGCGTGAGATGTGTAGGGGTGATGGCCAGGAGAGAAGGGAAGGAGTCAGGCAGAAGAGTTCCTTGACATCCTCATTGGTCATTCACTATAATAATGAATGAGAATCATTCATTATTATAAAGGAATATGATGGCCCGCATTGCTGGTCTGATAGAGTGGGTGACTGTATCCTCCTCTCTTCTCACTGGTGGTAATGACCAGACTCACTGTGAAGAAACCTTGAATTCGACTGCTCCAACATGCATTGTTCTACAACGTGCCATAATAAGGAGATGTCTCATGACTTCCATAACTCCGACTCAAGCAAGCATTCCTGTGTTACCTGGTCTGCCTGTTCTAGGAAATTTGCTGGAATTGCGCTATAATCGCCTTGAACTCTTGCTCAGAGTGGGTCGGGAATGTGGGGATATTGGTTCCTTTCGTTTGGGGCAGCGCAGGGTTATTCTGGTTAGTTCTTCCGAACTTGCACAGGCTGTCCTGGTAGAGCATGCCCCTAACTTTGAAAAGACCCCCACTTTGCGTGTTGGAGCCGGCCCCCTCATCGGGAATGGGTTACTCACCAGCGAGAACGAGTTTCATAAGCGGCAACGTAAACTTGTTGCTCCGGCCTTTCAACATCGCCGAATTGCCTCGTATGCTGATGTGATGGCGAACTATACTGAGCGTTTGCAGGGTGAGTGGACTGATGGCCAGAGGATTGACATTGCGCATGAGATGATGCGTCTCACTCTGCGGATCGTTGGGAAGATACTCTTCGATGTCGATGTTCTGGGCAAGGCTGATGAGCTGGGTGAGGCCCTGACTATTTCAATGCGCCACTTTATAGGACAGGCCAGCAGATTGGTGCATATTTTTGATACCTGGCCCACTCCACATAACAGGCGAGCTATACATGCTCGTAGTCGTTTAAATGCTACAGTCTACCAGATTATTGAGGAACGTCGACGTTCCAGTGAGGATCGTGGGGATCTGCTCTCGATGTTGTTACGTGCCAGGGACGAGGATGATGGTAGCTTTATGAACGATACCCAGGTGCACGATGAGTCGATGACCCTCTTTCTGGCCGGTCATGAGACGACTGCTAATGCACTGGCCTGGTCCTGGTATCTGTTGTCCCGGCATCAGGATATCTATACACATATGTGTGAAGAGGTGGACAGTATACTGCATGGGCGCTTGCCGGAGGTAACTGATCTACCCAATTTGCCCTACACGCTGCGTGTCTTCAAGGAAAGTATGCGTCTTTATCCTCCTGCGTATATGATTGGGCGGCAGGCTGTACATCCTGTAGACCTGCTGGGTTATCACATCCCGGCCAAAGGTATCGTCTTTATTAGTCCCTATGCCATGCATAGACGCGCTGACTACTTCCACGAACCCGAACGTTTCAACCCCGACCGCTTTACACCAGAGATGGAGCAACGCTTACCACGCTATGCCTACATGCCTTTTGGTGGAGGACCGCGTATCTGTATTGGCAATCACTTTGCTATGATGGAGGGCCATCTTATTCTTGCGACACTGGCCCAGTACGTGACCTTCGAATTTACGGGACAACATCCAGTGAAAACGGAGCCACTGGTAACATTACGCCCCAAAGGAGGCATTCCAATGCTGGTTCACCGACGATAATCGTTATTGTGGGGTGGCATGGGTCATCCCGGTAACTATTCAGAAGGGGGTGCCGGGGGACAGAAGTCCTCAGGCCGGAGCGCGAGGTGTCCTCGCAAAATTCCCCTTTTTTCAAAAGGCCGCCGAAGGCGGCGCGAGAGGGGTAACTGAATAGTTATCTTTCCCTGATTCCTCAGCGCCTTCGGCGCTTCGCAGGTTGTTTTATGTGGGTTGCGGTGTTTGCGGCGCAAACACCGCAACCCACATAAAACAAGAGCGAGCCACCGCAGGTGGTGAGGATACCTGAATAGTTACCGGAAAGCAAGGATGCAGGGAGCGCAGCATCCCTGCCAGGGTTTGGGGTGTCAGCCCTTGCTCCCATATCAGAAAAGTGGGCTTCATGCGCAGAGATTATACCCCAGAGGCCACTGAGACGAACTAATTCATTTATCGAGTCGAAATCCAGGAGAAAAGGGAGTGAAAATGATGAGAACGGGGATTGAGGAAGGATTTTTCGTCTTTCCAAAGCCTGTACCATTTCCACTTCTCATTTTTCTTCAGCAACGGAAACGTTGTAAAAGATTATTTGCATGCAAAAGAAGCATATATGCGGTGACGTCTTCCTTCGTTCTCTACGAAACGCCGCGATTTTCTCATATTGATGATTCAACAAATGAATTAGTTCGTCTTAGTGCCCAGAGATGCTATACGATGGCAATGATGGTTTTCTCCCTCGCAACTTTTTTGTGATGTAGAGGAAAAATGTGAGCATCAATAGCGACTCAACGATGTAGATCAGGTAGGATGCTGGAAGCGACAGTATGCCAAGTGTGATTGCCCCTGTGTCAAAGTAAGGACCTATTGGTGCAGGCAATAGCTGTATGCCAAAAGAGCCATTCCAGATGGCGTGTTGTAATATGGCATAGCTCCAGCAGCCAATTGCCAGCAAGAAGCGATGGTTGCTCTCCTTTGGATGTGTCAGGTAGTACCAGCCGAGTGCGACCATGGCTGCTCCAAAACCATGTAACAGACCAGCAGCGCTGCGTGCTAATGCAACATTCAACCAGTCATTGTATCCCATGCTAATGTATCCAGACGTCTCAATGAGATTAAAGCCGATGCCACAGGCTAAACCAAGGACAAAGGTTTCTGCTGCACTACGCATCCGCCCAATCATAATCACCACAGCCAGAGGTTTTACCGCTTCCTCAACCACAGGTGCGATAATCGAGACAATCAGGAACATCAGGCCGATCACCCTGGGATCGTTAGGTATAGCTTGATTAGGGTTATCTAACGTAAAGCCATTCACCCCTAGCTGGCTTATTGCCAGATTTGTCAGGATCAACTCGAAAATGAGGGCCAGGAAAATCCCCAGAGTAGCCCCACTGACAAGAGCCAGGGTGAAACGTCGCCAGGTTGTTGGCCAGCTTGCCTTCTGCGGGAAATGGATGCGCCGTACTCCCAATGCGACAATGGTCAATGCTGGAAACAGACCTGCCAGCACGATTAAGAAGATTGTTAGCGGGGCGTTGGCGATTGCCTGCCCGCTAGAGTGTAGTGAAACTCCAATAACGATGACGACCAGATACAGGGAAAAAAAGATCCAGAACCATGGTAATTTGAACTCGGCGGACGGCTTCTTCAGGAACAGTGAGCGAAGACTATGGTAGAAACTAAAAGCTCCACCAACTACTCCTGCAAAAGCGAATGAGAGGAACTGTACGGTTCCATTAAATTGTTGACTTGCACTCATCGTTTGCCCCGATGGCATTATCGTGATCAGCAAGAGGATAAGAGCGCAGCCCAGCCCTCCCACAAAAATCAGGATGGCCCCCACAAAAGAAGTGATAGACATGCCAAGCAGGTAACCATCACGCTTTGGTTGCGGTGGCGGGGGATAAGGGTACCCGTATCCAGGATATCCGAATATCCTGGATACGGCGGGTAATGGTTAGCATGAGCATAGCCATTATACCCGTACTGTCCAGGATACCCCTGGTAAGCAGGATACTGCGGCGGTGCTACTGGCGGATAGCCCGGCCCTTGTGGTCTCTGTTGTCCCTGTTGTGGTTGTGCCGGTTGTTGATAGGGCTGGTACGTTGGACGAAAGTAAGGTGCCTCGGATGGAGGCACGACCAGCGAGCCTGTCACATGCTCCCGGTAAGCTGGTTCTCTGAAAGGTTCTGCATGTGGTACAGGAGCAACTACCCTATGCACTACAGGCATTGGTTGTGTCTCATCATTTGGAGACTGATTATTATTTATTATCGGTTGTGTATACTCTGTTCCCGGTGCAACAGAATGTGTTCCGTCAGGAGAGGGTTGTTGCTGTTGTGTTTTGGGGTCGAATAACGGCCCCATATATTCGGAACCCACGATCTTCAAGCCTTTTCTGAGATAGATGTATCAGTCAATGTACTTTATTACGGAATATACGAGTGGGTTGTAGTCCAGGTTTCCTTTCTTTATAACAATGTCATGCCAATTTTACTACATCCGAACAAAGTATATAGCATTTTAAGGGAAGTGTACACTATAATATTTTAAAGTGTACACTTGCTTATACTAATCCCTGACGAATTGCATATGCAACGGCAGCAGCCCGCCCTGGTACATCCAACTTCACAAAGATGTTACTCAGGTGACGATTAGCAGTGCGCGGGCTAATGACCAGCGTTTCGGCAACCTCGCGGTCGGTGTGTCCCTCTGCTACTAAGCGCAACACCTCAAGTTCTCGTTTTGTCAGGTGCAAAACAAGTGAGTAATCAGCTGGTGAAAGCTGTATCTGGTTTGTAGTGTGAACAGTCTGGGAAGGAACTTCTTTGGGGACTTTCGCCTCGTGAATCCGTTTTAGCTGTCCGGCACCTTCGCGCAGGGTGTCTACTAGAGCGGCGGCGCGTTGCATACCAGATTGAAGAAATAGCACATGTGCTCTCTCACAGAAGGCATGGATCTCCTGGAGTGGGCCAGCGCGCATTAAGACTGCTCGTGCCTGCTCGTAGAGAATCGCGGCCTCTTCGGGCTGGTTGTTAGTACGCCGACAAAGCTGTAATCCCTCCTCAAAGGCCAGTTCAGCCGTCGCCCAATCACCCACCTGAGTTGCAACTACACCCAGTATGCGATCAACTGAATTACCATAATACATGAAGCCACGCAGGCGGCGTATGCGTTCAATGTACGTGGCAGCTCGCTGGGGTGCATCCAGATGCAGGTAACCCTCGGCGAGGAAGGGAATATAGAAGTCACCACTAAAACCGACTGGTTCTGGTTGATCGGCGGCGCGGTCGAGTTGTGTGCGAGCGGCTGTTTTCCTACCCGTGACGGCGAGAAAGTGACCATACAGTGCGATAGTGCTGGGTTGCCAATCGGTATTGGTGGCCGCCTGGATTGCATCCTGGAATAAGCGCTCAGCCTCGTGCCAATGACCTCGTCGGAACTGCAATTCGGCCTGAGCCTGCATCGCCAGAGGCTTAAGTCTGGCATCCTCATTTACTCCTGCCTCTTGCAAGGCTTGTTGGAGGTGTGATGCGCTACTCTCCCACTGGCCTTGAGCCAGGGCCATCACCCCCTGATTCCAGTGGAGCCAGCCAGGGACACGGCGCACTCCATAGCGGTGTGCCCGTTCAAAACCAAGTTGCGTGTAGCTACTCGCTCTTTCTATCTCCCCCAGGGCCTGATAAATAATGCCAAGTCCTTGCTCGCCAAGGGCGGCGCGGAAAGGGTCGCCGACGGCAATATAGAGAGCGTGTGCTTGCTCCTGGAAGCGAATGGCTTCATGGATTTGTTCGCCCCACCCTCGCAACCAGCCCATCAGGTGTAAGGCAAAAGCCTGGCTCCCCTGATCACCTATCGCTGTCGCTAGCTGATGGGACTGCCACAATGCAGACTCTGCTTCCTGTGGGCGATTAAGCAGTAGATCAAGCGTTGCCTGAGCCTGGAGAATTCTGGAGACGTTCCGTGGTACTCACTCGTTCTAATACAATTCCCTGACAAAATATATAGACCTGGAGGGATGATTGCTCTGACAGTACATTTTCAAGCATATCTCTTGTGTCATCCTGCCCATTGCTCTCTTCCCATCTATCTTCAGTTCCACTCGGAACCTTTGCAATGATCGATGCCTGTACTGCTTCATCGATAAAGGACTGTACCTCGTCTACGCTTTTTCCTAGAACCTGTACCAGGGCATCGACTGGAAACGTACGACCGAACAGGGCGGCAATCCGTAATAGTTCGTGGCATGTCTCACTGAATCCCTGGAGACGTTCCTCCACTGCCAGAGCAATGCTTTCCGGCAAAATCGTCTTGCCGGTCCGTACCAATTTCCATACTTCATCCTGCAATACCAATTGTTGGTTCCGGGTGAGTGCACGTACCAGTTCCTCTAACAGGAAGGGATTTCCTTCAGCACGAGTAAGCAATGCCTGTGTCACGCTTTGGGAAATTGTGCCAGGGAGCAAGGTCTGTAAATGTTGCGCGGTGGCCTCTGTACTTAGCGGGGTAAGTGGCAGGAAGAATAGCATACCCTGGCGCATCAAATCACTCAGAGCTCTGCTTGCAGCTACTGAGCTAACGGTATTATCACCTTCTGCTGGCAAGCGCGGTGGTCGTGTCGCGCCAACCAGTGCGATCTGACTGGTACGTAAGCGTACAGTGAGATACAACATCAGTTCCAGGCTGGCACTATCGGTCATGGTTATCTAACACACTAAGTTGCTAGGCAACGCTCTAGTAGCGTTGCGATGAGCATAAGTAAGCGAAATTTCTTTCTGGTCGGAGGTGAGAATTTCTGGCTCTGAAAATCGTTCACTATGGAACATGGTAGGAAGTTCTGGAAATAGATGTGCCAATGCTGTGATCAGTGGTGTTCCTGTGAGAGATATAGTGACAGGCGTGTCATGTTTGCGCTGTGTTCAAGAGTATTGCTGATGGCATTGGGAGTGGGGAAAGTCCTACATAACGGCGTAGTTGCTCCGGTGTAGATGAGCGTAAGATGGAGCGTAGCGCCTCGATAAAAGGGAAATAGGGAAACATACGTCCAGATTTGTATGCGCTGGCTTGCAAGATAAGGAAGCCGCGTTCTCTGGCAGCCAGGAATAGTTCTGCCAGGAGACGCGTTTTGCCGATGCCCATTTCTCCGCTGATAGTCAGGGCATCGTGCCCCCATGGGCAGATCAAGTAGGCGACAGTCTCCAACAGGAGATATATAATTTGCATTTCTGGATTACGTCCCGCCAGTGGCAAAGCTATCCTGAATAGCTGTCTCGGCCATACCAGTGGATCAGCGAATGGTGCCTGCATATTTCTCCTAATGTGTTCTGACTTGTACGACCTTCTGCTTTATCAGACGTGGCATATATATCGTGATAGATGAATAATCCATAGAAGACTAACAAGATATGGGACATCGAAAAAACAAAAAATAGAACCAGAAAATAGGAGAGGTATTAAGCTAGAGCAGGTGGTAGAGGAGAAAGTAGAGCAACAGGTTACATAAACTACTGCTACAGTGCAGCGGTGTACTGGATTGCATCCGTAGAGAGCCAGATTGCTCCAACGCTGTTGCCGAGAATAATTGCTCCGATGAAGCGTGTCAGGATAGGTGAAACCGCGACCGGCCAGAGGGGAAGGTGTAGTTCTGGTAGGAAGAAAAAGCCAAGGCCTACGATAAGGTTGGCAATTCCTGCAAATAGTGCCAGGATGCGTTCCGGTAAGCTAAAGGATAAATGATTCAAGATCTCCCCTCTTTTCTTGTGGCGTCTTGTTACAAGGCAACACCTTGCCGCCAACGTCGAGCCATATTGTTCTGTCTCGATTATACTACAAGAAAGAAAAAATGTTTCACGGGAAACATTTCATTTCCAGGACAATCGCATCTTCACTTCTTGTGGTGCTCGATACATCTGACTCCTGTGAAGAGGAACATTACAGCTCATCCCTTTTGTAAAGAGGTATCTTCTCCCTTCTCTTCCTCCAACCAGAAAATGCTCTCAAGTGGGCGTTTAAAATGTGCTGCCGCCGAGCGCGAGTTGCGATTGCAATGGGAACGAGCGACAGCCTACTTCGAGTTCAAAGCTTAGAATAGTGTGGCGCGTCCATCCTAAATCCTGGGCCTGCGTGTCTGGGTCCAGTCCGCACTCATGGCGCATCTCGCAGGCAATTGGCAACCCGCCGGGCTGTTTACCCCTTCTCCACATCCCTACATGCTCTAACTGGATGCCTGATGCATCGCCTGACTGATCTGCTGAAGTCACATCCGATTGGCGGGCATCGGCGGCAAAAGCCACAAAGGTAATCAGGTGGAAGGTCCATTTACTATGCCACTTCCATTTATTTACTCTCCCCCACATATTCTGCTGCCCAATTTCGTCACTCTCCCTGTACTAAGAGTAGCGTGGACCAGCGTGGCAGTTGTGCCAATACGGCACGAGATAAGATCATTCTGGTGACTACTACCAATACGCCCAGCTCAATGGGAGCCCAGGTACGCAAGGCAGGCACAAAAACCAGGCAGAGGCTGAGCACTGCCAGTACCCATCCCATAAAGAGGCGCAAGGCGGTGAAAAACTGGCTCAGCGCCGCCGATGGTTCCATTATTCGTCGGTGTTGTTGATTGTGGTGCTGTTACGCATGCTCCCAGTAGCAAACTGAGTAGTACCATGACCACAAATGCCGTAGCGAATTGTCCCTTCTTGTACACGCTCTGTGGGAGCAATTTTTGCGCTTGCTCACGGTACGCAGTCTGATTAAACATCGCGTGTCCTGGTAAGCACACTGGGGTTGTCTGCCCTCGGTCATCGCCTGTGGACTGGCGTGGAAGGTGTAGATATCCGCCACCGAAAATGCCCTTCAGCCAGTACATTGAGCAGCTGCATCTTAAAAGGAAAACCAAATGCCCAGAGGTTTAGGATAAGCGGAATTGCCCCGCCAGTCGGCTTGAGATGGTCCTCAACTACCGCACCCATGAAAAGGCACCGATCCACCATATGACTCTTCGTATGCTCCTTTGCAATTGCATGTCTGCCACATGGTCGACATTCCCAAAAGGTTTGGTAGCAATCTCGATAAAGAAGATCGTAAAGGTGATATTGGGTGGCTTCTTTTGAACAATCAACCGTGACCGGGTCGGAGGCAATATCCCGGTGCCACGTACAGTCGTCAAAAGACCGGTGACGTCTTTAAAGGTTCTCTTCTTTCCCCTACCAGGGAGAATACCTAATGTGGCGATACCTGTGGTAGCCAGGCAGGTGCGCTGAAACGATTATTCCATCTGCTCCAACTCGAACTCTCGGTAAGTTTTTTGAATTGGCTTGAATAACATCGCAGATCCTCCTTGAGGAAAGCCATTTGCATTTCTTGAGACGACAAATGCTGTTCCTATTCAGTACTTAACGTTAAGCATTAAGTATAACGTGAAGTAATTAGCAGACCTTGTATTCTGTGTCAAGGAGAACGTCGAGAATGTGAGTATTAAGGTTTCTCTTATTAGATTACGGGTAACGTTTGTCCATCGGTCATAGCCTGTGGGCCAGCGTGTAGCTGGATTGCCCCCATCAAATGGTGTGCCAGGGATCGTGGGATCATCCAAGACTTGCTGGGCGTGCTGACCCCATCAAACCACATCCCCACATGCTCCAACTGGATGCCTGATGCATCGCCTGACTGATCCTTTGAGATGCCGGGATTACGTGCGTCGGCGGCAAAGGCTACCAATGTAATGGTTTGGAAAGTGACATCTCCACTCCCATCATCGCGTGTGTGGAGGTCGGATACATACTGGACATGTCCAAAGGGCTTATTTGCCAGTTCGAGAAAGAAAATGGTAAAGGTGATGTCGGGTGGCATATTTTGTACATCGACGGTCACTGTATCAAAGAGGCTGACCTCTGGATTACCCTGTACAATAGTGACAACGCCTGTGGCCCTGGGAAACGCTTTCTTCACTCCACTAGGGAGGAGCGGAAATTGAATGATAACGCTTGGTGGTTCCGCAGCAAGCACCTGTACCGACGAGGCCAATTGGTGAGATTGAATCCTCTGTTGAAGTGTTTGCGGGGAGAAGCTCTGGCTACGACTCTGGCGACCAGTGTTGTAATGTAAGTTTGCTGATACCGGATAAACAAACAATGTTACGCTCAATAGCCCCAGGAGGACAAGTACAACAAGTAAGATAGAGCGGCGAGTAGTTGTTAAAAGTCTCAAGTGTTTCATCATGGCTCCTTCTGTAATGCTCTCAATTTATGAAGTGCGGCCTCGCTCTAACCGCAAAGCTTAATATAAGCATACTCACTCGCCTTTTTATGAACATGTGTAATCTTACCCATTTTTCTGCAAGTCATATAAGTCATCTCAAGCCCTTTGGAGGAATGTCTCTTCTTGCCCTTTTCGTTGGCCAAAGTGTGGCAAACTGGTTGCATTTTTGCGCGAATAGAGAAAAATGTGTAGGAAATGGGTCATGTTCAGACAACGAGGCATAACCTCTGACGTATACTTGGATAAGATATAATTACATGCTGCAATGTAGTGCCACTCGATAGACACTCATGGGGAGGCCGGTTATGATAGAAGGCTCACCTTTCGATATATTCATCGGGATCAAACTGGGGAATTATCATCTGGAACAAATGATAGCACAAAACAAATGGGGGCCAATTTTTAGAGCACGCGCCAGGAGCGAAGAGACGTACATAATTCGTTTCATCGTGTCTCCCCCAGGCTTCCCGCCTCCCAATGTCCAGTCCACTCTTACTACCGATGAGCGCTTTGCGTACCTCAGGCGTTTTCAACGTGAGGCAAGCCTGATTGGATCGTTACAACATCCCAGCATTTTGCCACTGCTTGACTACGGTGATTACCAGGGATTGCCTTATCTTGTCTACCCGGACGTTCCCTTAGTTCCCTTGCGCGCTCTGCTTGGGAAAAAGATGCCAACTGATACTGTCTCCATTGGTCGTTATCTATATCAGATTGCTTCCACACTGGAGTATGCACATCAGCATGCAATCCTTCATCGCAATTTATCCTCTGAACACATTTTTATGCAGAGCAACCGGCGGCTACTGGTTGGAGAATTTGGTCTGATGCGCCTATATGAGCTGGGCAGAGAGGACTCCCCAGAGGCAAAGACTCAACCTTACAGCGGCGGTAGTGAAGCCAGTGCTCCCGAACAATGGCTTGGTAAGCCTGTCAGCGTACAGGTTGATATCTATGCATTGGGAGCCTTGCTCTATCAGTTGCTCACTGGACATCCCCCTTTTGAAGGGACGTCTCGCGAAGAGATTGCCCGGCAACATCTCTATGCCAAGGTATCTCCGCTCAGTACGTGGCGTACCGGACTTCCTATAGATCTTGATCACATTATTGCTAAGGCTATGGCGAAGGAGCCAGCGCAACGCTACCGTTTGCCGAGCGATCTGGTCCAGGCCTATTATCAGATTGTGGCCCCTCAGGAAATGCCGGGCAGATCCATCTCTGGTGCCTCTGGACCTATCGTGAAACTAACCACTGTACCAAAGAGTGGCGGGACACGACCACCCATCAGGATTACTCCTACGATGCGGCAGAATACATCAAAACAGTCGTTAGCCTCGCGTCGTCGTCTCATGGGAATGTTAGCAACCGTGGGAGGTATAGGTGCTGTTGTGGCAGCAGGCGTCTATGGCTTACGTTTCATCCCTACAAGTTCAAAAGCCACAAAGCCAGTGCCAACCGTCCTGGCTCGTGTCGCAGATGTACCTGTCAATAGCGCCAAAAGCTTTCCACTGGCTAATCATACACATCCTGGATTGCTTATTCGCCTGACGAACGAGCAGTTTGTGGCATTTGACTCAACATGTACTCATGCCGGTTGTGCGGTAGCCTATAGTCCAGATGACAAGTTATTAAAATGTCCCTGTCATGGGGCAATCTTCGATCCTAGTAAGGAAGCTGCTGTCGTGCAAGGTCCCGCTTCAACTCCCATTGACCCCCATAAAGATTGTTGTTCATAGTGATGGTACTATCACGACTGGCTAACATGGCAATTCCTGGAATGTTTGGAGAACAATGATGGCTGAGAGAAGAGGCGCAGAAGATCAGGTGCCGACATATCTGGTGATTGGTAATGGTATTGCTGGCGTGACTGCCACCGAGATTTTGCGTGCTGAAGACTCAGCTGCACATATTGTCGTGATCGCCGATGATCCCTTTCCAGTCTACTATCGCCCTGCTCTCAAGGACTATCTGGGTGGACGTGTACGCGAAGACAAGTTATGGGCGCGATCAGAAAATTTCTATCAGGAGCAGAATATTCTTTTTCATGCTGATCGTCTTGTGGGGATACAGGTTGGTCCACATATCGCACAACTGCAGAGTGGGCGGCAGGTCAACTATGACCGCCTGCTGCTTGCTCATGGTGCACGTCCGGCTCGTTTGCGCTGTCCTGGGAGCAATCTGCAAGGTGTCTGTACCCTGCGTACTGTTGCTGACTATCAGGCTGTGTTGGAGGCTCTCAACACGGTACGACGTATTGTGGTGAGTGGTAGTGGTACCCTGGCACTGGAGACTATCGAGACGCTACGTCACCGGGGCTATGAGATTACCCACCTGGTGCGCCGTCGTACTCTCTGGTCAGATGTGCTTGATCCTACAGCTTCTGATATTGTGCTGCAACAGGAACAGCGTGACAAGGTTGATGTTCGCCTGGAAGAAGAAATTGCCGAGATTACTGGGGATCGGGGAAAGGTCAGTGGCGTCGTAACCACCCGTGGTGATACGATTTCCTGTGAAATGGTCATCGTTGCTATTGGGATTGAGCCGATTATCGACTTTGTTAAAGGGAGTGGGATTGCGTGTGGACGAGGGATCAAAGTTGATAATACGATGCATACCAATGCTCCCGATGTCTATGCTGCCGGAGATGTGCTCGAAACGACCGATACCATGACGGGTCGTGCTCGTGTGATTGGCCAATGGTATCCCGCTATTCAGCAAGCTCGTGCTGCTGCCTATAGTATGCTAGGTTTGCTTGATGTCCAGCGACCCTTCCAATTCAATACATGCTACAATGCCACATTCTTGTATGGACTTGACTTTGCCTCCGTTGGACTCACTAATGTCTCCTCAGGTTTTCAGGAGATTGTCGCTGATCCTCAGCCGCGCTCTTATCGCAAAGTACTGCTTAAAGATGGAGTGCCTGTCGGGATGCTCTCGTTGGGAAATCGCAAACAAGCTCTGGCTTTCAAACGTGCCATTGATCATCGTGTTAACCTGTTGCCTGTTGCCTCCCGCCTGTTCGATAATGATTTTAAACTGAATAGCTGGCTCGATAGCCAGGGGATACCACCACCGGTACTCAGCGTGAATAGAGAGGGGGTTGCTGCTATTAAAAAAGCTGCCTATTCAACTACTGACAGCGCACCTGTCGCGGTGCCTGAACTCAAGCCATCGCTTCCCGTTGAAGCATTTCTGGCTCCTGTCATTGATCCGTCGCTGGAGATCCGTCTGGCTGAAACGCTGCTTAGTCAAACGAAGATGATGACGGTAGGACGCCAGCCAGGCGTGTTTCTCCTGATTGATGAAGGTACTATTTCGCGTCGTCATGCGGAGATCAGTTACGCCAATGGACAGTACATCCTGCATGATCTTGGCAGTACCAACGGAACCTTTATAAATAATGTGCGTTTGGAACCATCAAGTACCTATGCGCTCAAAGAAAATGATCAAGTCCGCTTTGGTACCACTGTAAAATTTACTTTCCTCCAACGTAGACTTCCTGAGCAGATAACTCCCCCCGCTCCTGTGAAAGTGGCTGCGCCAACGGACTCCACCGTAGCGATTAAGCGGACAACAACAAATCGACAGCCTCCGCCGGTGGGACAACCTGTCCTCAACGCGGATGCTTCATTGTCGCTGCCTGGTGTGACAGGCGCTATCCCTGTCGACAATGTCGCAACCTTCAAAGAAGGCCCTGCGCTGGTTATCTTAGTAGAAAGTTCCTCCAACGGAGGTAAGAAATCCCCAAAAATCTTTCCGCTGAAGAAGGATAAGCGTGTGATGCTTGGACGTGGCAAAGGAAATGATATCGAACTTCTTGATGTTGTTGTCTCGCGCAGACATGCAGAAGTTTTCCCCGGTCCCGATGATCTCTATATAATACGTGACCTGGGGAGTAGCAACGGTGTCACCGTCAACCAGGTCAAGATTGAGAAGCCCTGTATCCTCTCACATGGTGATCGCATTATGTTGGGGAGTAGTCATATGATCTACTTCGTTGATTTGCATGCCGGACAAGAGGCAGGGATGAGAAATGTCCAAAAACCGGCTCAGTTTCTTGAAGAATCTACCTCAACTCGACAACCTGTAGCGCAAGGGGCAGGAGCACAGCAGGGAATACAGCCCCAGGTAAGTGCTTCTCTTCCGCAGATGACAATGTGTCGGAAATGTGGTGTTGCAAATACTCGTGTTGCACGTTTTTGTGCAAGCTGTAGTGCACTTTTGAGGCCATGATGAGTACAGGGTGGTTTCGTTGTAGGAAGACAAGAGAGGAATTATGCAGAAACTAGCTTCAAAGCAACCCTTTTGGTAGGTCTGGGACATCGAACGGACATCCGCCCTTTGACAGAAGAGGAAGTACGCTTCGAGATTGATATGTGCATTGGTTGTGATCGCTGTATGCGTGCCTGTCCAGTTCCTTTGTCTGCTACGGTTAATATCGCCGATTTGAATCGTGCTACCACTTCAGATGAGGTTGCGCCACATGTGGCACGCTTCATTGATGAATGCGTAATGTGTGGCTCCTGTGTGCCTGTGTGTCCTGTCGATAATCATCGTGATCTTTTGATGCTCTCGCTCAAGCAGCGCCTGGGAGTACCCTGGGATGGCAGCGTAGATATGAATCGTGTCCTCAACTATCTGCCTCCTGGTTGGAATGCGCCGTTACTGCTGAGCCGTTTACGTGAGCAACCAATGTTTAGTGATTTACAGGTTGTGCTGGATAACTATCTGCTGCATTTTGTGGCAACCTCTAAGTTACTGATGTTGACGCCTGGTTCGGAGGTGATGCGTGAGGGTGAGTTTGGGCGTGCTATCTACTTTATCCTGGATGGGCGCTTTGAACTTTCTTCAACTGGACCAGATGGTACCGAATTGCCTGTTGCTATCTTCCGTCGGGGTGAGTGTATGGGCGAGTATGGCATGTTGACGGGGCAACCACGTACGGCGACCGTACGTGCCCAGACCCCCGCACTTGTGCTCGAAGTGCCCGAACAGGTCATGCAGCGCTTGATGGAGATTGTGCCAGCGGTACGCAATTTCTTTGATCAGTTGAATACGACTCGTTCGATCGAGTCTATTCTGAAGCGGATGGCCCTCTTTCAAGGAGTTAGCAGTGTGGATGTCCGCCAGCTCGCTGAGCAGACGCAAGTGAAGCGCTTTGATCGTGACGAGCGCCTCTTTAGCGAAAACTCTAAAGAGCAGCCTGAGCGGGAGTCACTGCATGTCTTGTTAGAGGGATTTGTCAAAGTGGCACGACAAACGGTAACAGGTACTGGACGTGATAAGGGTAATGAGCGCATTATTGCTTATCGTCAGGGGGGTGACTACTTTGCTGGCGGTCTGGATATGCTTGGTGATCGGCAGGCAGTTACAGTGACAGCAATTACGCGTACGAGTGTTGCAGTGGTACCACGTCAGTCCTTACAGGCTCTCTTCAGGCTCTATCCTGAAGTCAGTCAGCGCTTTCAAGAGCGCCTCCAACTGTATCGTGATGCCAATGCCGCTGCCCACAGTGCTCTCTTTGAACCATTTAATTTTACAGAGCCGGAGGCTGTCAATCCCCTCTCGGATGCAGAAGCGCGCGCTGGACTACACTCATTAGTGAGCGATGGGGTCGTTGAGGGTACAGAAGTCCTGGTTATCGATCTGGATAAATGCATTCACTGTAATGAATGTGAAGAGGCTTGTGCCAGACGACATGGGCACTCACGTATGAATCGTAAAGGGATGGTCGTAGGCAATATCAGTATTGCCACTGCCTGTCGCCAATGTCAGGACCCGGTTTGTATGCTCTGTAGTCGTGCTGGGATTGCGCGTATGCCCAGCGGTGAGGTCTATATTACAGAAAGCTGTATTGGTTGTGGCATCTGTGCCGAGCGTTGTCCCTATGAGAATATCTCAATTGTGACACTTGAAGACGAGAAAGAGGAGAAGGCACGCTCGACCTGGCAACAATTTAGCAGCTTTTTTGTCAATGGAGTTGGTAAAGAACGTGGGCAAAAACTTCTGCCGATGGCCGCTGCCCCTGGTCCTTTAAATATGCAGACACGGTCAGGTGCTTTTGAAGAGATGCGTAAAAAGATTGCCATTAAGTGTGATTTGTGTGCTGGCTATGACAATCAGGCTTGTGTGCAGGCATGTCCGATGGGGGCAGCCATGCGCATACAGCCCACCACGTTTTTCGGCTCAACGGAAGAAATTCTGCGCAAGCGGGCAAAATAGGGAGGAGAGATGACATGTCTGTGATCGTAAAACAACCACAGGTATCACAACAGCGTGCACCACGCCGTATCTGGAGGGTGCCAACCTCAAGAGCGCGTTGGTTCTGGCTTGTCGGGTCCATTGTGGTCTATGCAGGTATCTATGCCTGGTTTTTGTATGCCGCTAAACTGGCGGGAGCGGATGGTCCTGATCCTAACAATGATCCCTTCCGGCTCTTTGGTATTATTGCCTATGTAATGGTCCTGGGTACAACTGCTTATACCTTACGCCGCCGTTTCGTCCGTGGCCTGCCAGGGAAAGTGCAAAATTGGCTCTGGATGCATACATGGGTAGGCATTATGACCATTCTTATTGCCATGTTGCATGAAAACTATGAATACGTCAATCGTGATTTTAACACAATAGCGGCTGGTTTGACCGATCCCGGCACCTATTGGTCCGGCGGTGCACTCTTTGGCTTGATTTTTCTGGTGATGAGTGGCATTGTGGGGCGACTCCTCGACATCTGGCAGACCCGCGTGATTGCTCAAGAAGCCAGTAGCAATGGCGTTGGTATTATGCAGTCCCTTGAAGAGCGTATCCTTGAATTAGAATATACTATTGAGCGTTTGTGTGCAGGCAAGTCTGAAGCGTTCAAAGATTATTGTTTGTGGGCTATTGAGAAGGGAAGTACGGAGCAGGAGCTTCAGAAAAAGGTACCTTCCATTGCGTCAAACGAGCGCCCTGATTTTCAGCGTACCTATGAGACTCTGGCCACTCGCTCTCAACTGGTTTCTTCGCTTCATCGTCAGAAGAGAGCGCATAGGATCATTCGCGTCTGGCGCACCACGCATATCGTACTGGCTTGTCTGGCGGTACTTGTCATTAGCTATCATGGTGTTATGGAACTCCTTAGCAATGTCTTCCACCTTATTACGCCGCCAGCATAGGCGCGGACTTAAGGGGTGCGGGGTCCTCCCTGCCGGGGAGATTTGGGGTGTCCCCAATAAGCGCAGACTTAAGGGGTGCAGGGTCCTCCCTGCCGGGGTTTGCGGGTTGCCAAACCCTGGTGTCCCCAATTACTTCTTTTCTTTATTATTGCCGCTGGAAGCGGCGCAAGAGGGGGACCTGAAGAGTTACCTATTATGGCAACTGTGCATATCTGTAAATGGAGAACCATGAGCATATCTTTTACAGATATGCTTTACTGTTTTTCAAATGGCCTGAGAAGAATGTAAGATTGATCAGGTAAGACCATATTCTACATGTTATACTTTGATAGAGCGAAACTGAAAGATAAAGCGTTTCACTGTAAACCTTTCTCATCCTTACCGTCGCACTGTGCAAAAAGTTGAGAGGGCAATTAATTATGCTATGTCCGAAATGTAATACTCTGCTCGATGATGACTCGGTGTTCTGTGGAAATTGTGGTAATCAGGTTGCACCGCTCTATGCACGGGGAGTTACTGTTCCGGAGTTAATCGGTCCTATGGGACAGAACGATCAGTGGCGCAGTATGCCACAAAGAAACTCTGTGGCACGACGCCCGCCGCCGCCAAATCCGCGACTGTCGCAACTCCCATTTCCACCTTCGCAACTATCGCAGCCACCTGGTCCTCCTGGGCTGAATAGTTCTCCACTCCCACCGTCACCCTTCTTATCACCATCTTTCCCTGCCAGACGTGCACGCAACACAACGAGTCGCAACGTCTTCATTGCCACTATTTTTCTGCTACTCGTTCTGCTTGTCGCGGTGGGATTGGTTGGATTAGTTCGTAGTCGCAACACACCGAACACTGTTGCTCTACAAGAAGCCCATGGCAGCGTATTCTTTAGTGATAGCCTGGATGGCCGTCAGGCTCCTAACAATACCGTTGAAATACAGATCAGTGGTTTGAATATACTGCCCGCTGGTTTCCATTATCGTGCCTGGATTGTGAATGAGATGAGTGCAGCGAGTGAGCAAATCTTCCCTCTCGGAACGCTTGTCATGAAGAATAAATCGTTCCAACTCGACTTTACGGATAAGGGAACAAACTTACTTGGTAGGGGGAACAAGCTGGAGGTCACCCTGGAACAAGGTGACCTCCAGTTACCTACAGGGAAAATCGTGCTCTCTGGAACCTTTCCCCCTTTGTCTTTCTTGCATATTGGGCATCTGCTTGTCGGTTTTCCCACGACGCCTGGAAATATTGGTTTATTGATAGGATTGCTTGATCAGGTGCGTCGATTAAATACACAGGCTGGACTCCTACAAAGAGTCTCTACCCAGGGGAATACTGTAGCTATCCAATGCGTAGCTCAGAGCATCGTTGATATTGTCGAAGGGATTCAAGGTCCTAATGCTCAACCGCTACATAGGGTCTGTGCTCGTTTGAATATCACCGAAACCGGCGATGGCTTTGGCCTCCTGGGTCAGAGCGACAATGGCTATATCGCTGACGTGGCGGCGCATGCCTCCCTTGCCGCAACCCAGACCAATTCTACAGAGACTATCAAGTTACATGCCGGCCATGTGGAGATTGCAGCAGGCAATATCAAGACATGGGTAACGACTATCGATCAGGATACGCTTGGTCTTTTGCAAGATCCTCAAAATGTGACAAAGGTACGGGAGATCGTTACACTATCCGAACACTCTCTCAATGGGGTTGATCTCGATCATGATGGTAGTGTTGATCCCATAAAGGGTGAGGCAGGGGCGATCATGGCATACCATTATGGGCAATTGATGGCTCAGCTCCCTCTTACTCCTTTTCCCTGATTTTTTAATTTTGGAGGTTTGAGCATGGACAATGGGGGAGAACTCTTTTTCGATCATGAGCCAGAGCCAGAATCTGAAACAATAGTGACACTCGACATTGTCAGCCAAAGAGATGACCAGCCCGAACTCGAAACTACTAATGGTCTGGTACTGGAAGGGAAGATCACGCTTAATCCTGAACGTAGCCTTGTCTACTTTCTACCCTCCACGGCGAGCACTCCCAAACAACTGATGCTTACTCTCGATAGAGCAAAGTGGGATCTGTATCTAATCATTATTCCCTTTACGCTACATGAAGCCTACAGCGATAAATATTATCAGAAGATCACCTTTTTTGTTGATTTAGCCAATCCCGATGCCACGGCTTTTGATCTTTTCCCCAAAAGTATTCTTTCGCAAGAAGAGGTGACACAGACCTATGCTCTCTCTTCACAATTCAAAATTAAGGGGGTCGATGCCAATCTGGAATATATAGGACAGGTGCTTCGTTTTGGTGCCTTGCGTCCTATCATCCAGGCCGCTGGAGAAGGTGAAAATAAGTTCTATTGGACATACCGAGGTATTTCAGAGCACGATGGAGTCATTCCTGAGATAAAGTATGCGCTGATTGTCTTACAGGTGCCTCATGGAACGCTGGATGTGAATGGAACTATTCATTACGAGGTGGTTCTGGTGAAAAAATGGTTCGGTCTGTGGGAGCAACAGGATAGCAGAACAGATACTCATCCGATACACTGGAAACTTGGTGGAGCATTACCACTCTTTCAGGTAGAAGTAAGGGAACCTCTAGATGTGAAGAAACTTGAAGCGATGCCCACAACGAGTACGACGAAAGATTTTTTTATTAGCTATGCCAGTGCCGATCAGGAGTGGGCAGAGTGGATTGCCTGGCAACTGGAGCAGGCAGGTTACTCAACAATACTACAAAGCTGGGATTTTCAGCCAGGATCTAACGTTGTCGTAGAGGTGAACAATGCAACACAGAACTCTCACCGCACTCTGATCGTTCTTTCACCTGATTATCTCAATGCTACCTCCACACAGCCCGAATGGGCTACCGCTTTTATGCGCGATCCAACTGGTCAGCAACGCACAATGCTTCCTGTGCGTGTACGTCTATGCAATGCTCAGGGACTACTTGGCTCTCTCGTTTACATAGATCTGACAGATCAGCCAGATAAGGATGCTGCCAGAGAGATTCTGCTGCGTGGGTTAAAACCGTCTCGGCCCATCCATCCTCCCGCCTTTCCCACGAACGCTGATACTACTCACGATCCACCTGAGGGAGAGATACCGGTGGACATAGATGATAATCTCTGTTAAGATGTGTATATTGAGTTAAATAATGTAGGTAATGCGCAATTTAACGTTATTTATCGAAATGATATATATATAATACGCTTTTTTGCGCATAAGCGATGGTATTCTGCCAAGATGAAAGGACTAATCATCTCATGGATTTCTCCCCTCAGCCTCCCCCGTCAGAGGAACCAGAGCAGCAACTTACTCTCCATTCCTCAGAAGAAATTCCTACACAGCTATCTCCCGCTTCTGACTCACTTTCTGAGGAGATAGAGCAGCAAGCTGCATTGTCTTCTGAACCGGATGAGAACGAAGCTTCTGAACCGGATGAGAACGAAGTTTCTGCACAGGATGAGAACGAAGTTTCTGCACAGGATGAGAACGAAGTTTCCGCACAGGATGAGAACGAAGCTTCCGCACAGGATGAGAACGAAGCTTCTGCACAGGATGAGAACGAAGCTTCTGCACAGGATGAGAACGAAGTTTCCGCACAGGATGAGAACGAAGCTTCTGCACAGGATGAGGATGAAGTTTCCGCACAGGATGAGGATGAAGCTTTCGAGCCAACGCAAGCAGTATCATCCCCCTCTCAGTCGTCGCGATCAGGAGTATTTATCCATAAAGGAATTCTTATTGCGGCAGCTAGCATCGTAGTGGTTGCAGTTCTACTGGCTGCTCTTCTGGTGTTTGTCAACCGTCCCAAAGATCCACCAGCTGACTGGATTGGAAGTTATACACCCCCTGCTGGCACTGGTAGTACCGGAAAGACTCTGTACTATCTTCACTGGACAAATCAGAACGGTGACCTGAATGGCCAATTGCAGTTAGCGGCAAATCCCAACGGCACCCTCCAATCGCTTACCGCCCCGACGACAGGTCTGTACAACAGAGATAACCACATCATATACGTAATCGTTACGATCAATGGTCAGGCAAGCACGTTGACGGGCAAAATTAATGATAATAATGATACATTGACATTAAATCTGGTAGGTGCAACCGATCAGGGTGGCCCGCTTGTTTTCCATACAGGTAGTGCGGATGATTACAAACAAGCCACGAAAAAGTTAGAGTCAGGAAGCTGATCTGAAGATTACTGTGGAGTTTCTCGTCACAGGAGCTGTACCTGTCCCATTTGCTAGATGTGTTTGTAATGGGGGAGTGATGAATTGCTCTGGGGGAATACCAGCGGCTTTCAGCAGATGTGTGATCATGTGTGTTTGCCTCAGTATTTCCTCGTCCTGAGCAGAGAGGTGCGCCATAATTTGCTCAATATCGTGGTAGGTTTTCATGGTTGTGTTATACTGCTCAGTTGATTGTAATTCTTGTTGACGTCCTAATAACCCCTGTCCCACCATGATGACGATCATCAATGGCAATTGTGGAACCGATGCAAGTGCCAGCAGGAGGGGCCATGGCAGTGGATCAAAATGTGCAATGGTTGCATTTCCTATTATCCATAGCACAATCCACAGCATGATGAGCCAGAACGTTGGCATGGCCTGAAAGACACTTGTCATGCCTACGGCGACTTTCTTGTTAAAGTTCCCTGCAGCTTTCTCAGCTTCAAAGATGAGATTGACATTGGTTGGTTGATGAGGATGAGGCGTATGCTGGAAGAGAAGACGACGTGGTTGCTCATGGCTAATCTTGTCTGATGCGGCATCAATGTTTTGTGACATATGTATTCCTCCCAGTCTTGAATGGAAAGATGCTTCTATCGTTGTGTGAAATGAGCATTATATGTTCTTTCCTTGTTTACCCAAACCTCATTTTATACCACGATGTGCATCATGTGTGTTGCTATTATAGAGAAACGTAGACTGTTATGCAATAACCAGAGGACATGAGGAGCAGTTTGTCAAGAGGAGTGAATATGCTGAAACGCCTCTCTTCATTTCTCTCGTTGCAGACTACCTTGACAGGAAGGGCTAATATAGCGTATTATCTGAGTGTATATTCAGATAATACGTGGAAACATGAAAGAACACACTCAAGACCAATTAATTCCTATTGATCCCGAAGGAGTTGCAGAACTGCAAGCTTCAGCTCCTTCTGACGAACTGATTGCACTTGTAGCTGGGACATTTCAGGCTCTTGGGGACCCGACACGCTTGAGAATCCTCTATGCACTCACAAAGCGCTCCTGTTGTGTGCGCGATCTGGCAATCCTGGTGGGGGTATCCGAGTCAGCGGTGTCCCACCAACTTCGACTTTTGAAAGATCGGCGGCTCGTGAAGCAACGACGAGAAGGAACAATCATACACTACGCGCTGGACGACAGCCATCTAGCAGTACTCTTTCGTGAGGCGGAATATCATGCTGACCATGTATATCATGATCTGCCCGATCACCCTTATCCGTGAACTCTCTCCATCTCACATACTGTATGAACGTGTTTTTCGCTTTGTTACATGAGTAATTGAACAGGTAAACAGATTAATGAGTCATCCCGAACTTTTTCAAAAGTTCCCAAAACCGGGGGTGCAGGGTTTCCCTGCCGGGGCTTGGGGTGTCCCCCATAGGCGCGGACTGAAGGGGTGCAGGGTTCTCCCTGCCGGGGTTTGGGGTGTCCCCAATACCTCTTTTCTTTAGTATTGCCGCTGGAAGCGGCACGAAAAACAAGAGTGCAGAGGGATCCCTCTGCTAAAGTCCGCGCCTGTGGGGGTGTCCCCAATAGCTTCTTTTTCCTCTCTCTCCGCCGCAAGCGGCGAGCAAAAGAAGGAAAAGATGTTTTTCGGGGGCACCCCGAACCCCGGCAGAAGGCTGCCGCCCTCTGCACTCCCGCTTGCCAAACAGGTAAAAAGGGCATTTCATGTCCCGGAAAAGTTCGGGATGACTCATTAGTAGCAAGAAAAGGGAAGAACCATGCATACACCGTCACTTCTTTTGCTTCTGGGAGCCGCAGGAACCGTCGCTATCCTCCATTCTATTCTGCCCGATCATTGGGTTCCACTCGCTATTGTCGCACGTACACAGCACTGGAGCATTTGGCGAGTGGCACGGATAAGTGCGCTCGCCTCCCTTGGACATGTCATTGCTTCCCTCATGCTTGGGGGCATCATTGCGCTGATTGGTCTTCAATTTCAGCACGAGTTAGATATACAGCAAGGACACATCATCGGCGGAATCCTTGCCCTCACGGGGCTTGGTTTTCTGATTTGGGGGCTCGTAGGAAATGGGCATGGACACGGACACAGCCACACCGGAAAGTATGAACATGATCATACCCATGAGAGTGAGGAACACAGCCACAACCATCCTCATGAGCATGAGGTTGTACAGGCAATCAGGCCACTTGCCACTCAGCAAACGCTCGTAAGAAGACTCGCAGCTATTGCTATCCCCTTTGGCGTTGCGGCGTCCCCAGATTTAACGATTTTGCCAATTGCTCTAGCGGCTAGCACGGTCGGAGGTGGAGCTGTCGTTGGCGTTCTAGGTGTCTTCGCTGTGCTGACCATAAGTATGTTCATTGGATTGACCATCCTTGCGACTCTGGCGGGTTATCAAATCAAAGGGGTCTGGCTCGAGAACAATGCTAATACCATTACATCACTCGTGCTCATCGCAATCGGAGTTATAGCGTTTATTGGTTTTTGAAGTTCTCTCTTTTGAGCAATGAGGCAAAGAGGAATATGAAGAGCTACATGTGTTTCTTTTGCATCTAATGTATATGAAGAAGCATGAGAAGACCCATCAAGTCAAAACCAAGCATCATAAATATCATGGCAAGACCACTGAAGATAATGCAACGTTGCCATGCATTGATGAAGGCGTGTTGCCTTTTCTCGGGGATTGTAGTAGATATAATTTTTTGGATCGCTGAGTCCGAGTGCATGATAGGGCTGGTGATACGTCGCACTGGCTGTGATCTGAGCAGCGGGTTACTGATGCGATCCAGACGCCCATGGATGGCGGTTAGACGATCACTAATGGCCTCTTCAAAAGAGATATGTAATACTTCTTCATCGAGTGATTGATTCCACAACTGAACAGCGACGACGGGCATCGTCGCATAAGCATCTTCCGGTGTCAGTGTATCGGTGTGTATATCGCTTTGCTCTGGTTTTACGCTGGTTGCTCTACATAAAATGCTGTTCATGGTCTTGCCTCCTCACTAACCTATTCTCTTTACGAGGAAGCTTACCGGAAATAGGACAGAAATACATGGGTCATATGACCCCTTTTTCAAACCGCCATTGCTAATGGTACATTTCCGGTGGGGCGGATGATGATTTCAGACATGTATTGACCACATCAACAATGATTTGTCTCGTGAATGGTTTGGTAAGATAGGCTTGTGCTCCGGAGAGACGAGCCTTCAGACGCTCCAGGATTCCATCATGTTTTGAGAGTATGACAATGATTGTTTTGCTCCACTGGGGTTTTGAACGCAAGTAACTCGCAATTTCGTAACCACTCATCTTCGGGAGATCCAGATCCAGAATAAGCAGATCTGGGATACGGTTAATCTTATGTGTCGTGATATCTCGTAAAGCTTCGATGCCATTGGCGTAACCGATAGCGTCAATTCCTTCTCGCTTCAGACTCACTTCTACGATCTTTCGGACCGTAGCAGAATCGTCGATGACCATCACTAATTTATTCATATGTTGACTTCCTTCTTGAGCTTTCTTTCTGCTACGTTACATCGTATTAAATATGGATTGACTTATCTGTAAGATTATACAAGCAAAGGGCAGCATATTACAATGACAATTATATAACGACTACACGACAAAATTGTAATATGTCACGAATAAAATAGTTCTGTTAATAGAAACCGTAGAAAATCCCTAATTATTGTATTTCTTCTGAATCTATACAAACATTTTTGATTATGTTAAAACCGTCTACCAACGATTTATTACCTGTTGGGCGGACTATGTTGAGGTTCACATCCTGAGGAAGAGTGATCCTTTGTGTCATTACCCTCTTTAAAGGTAGTTGTCGAACATGATACAATAATCCCATTGCGTCAATGGAGGTCATCAATGCTACCAATTTGGACTCCATACCGATCCTGGCACTTGACTCAATTCGACACTAACGAAACGAAGCGGATACTTAAATTTTAGCATGCTAGATATCATCATTACGCTGGCGCAGGCTTTCCATGCACAGCAGAAACAACTCTATATGGTGGGCGGAACAGTACGTGATGTACTGCTTCATCGTGAGTCCGCTGATGCGGATCTGGCGACTGATGCCCTGCCCGATGAGATCAAACGCCTGGTGGCACCCACTCATCCTACTGCCGTTGTCCTGGTTGGCGAACGTTTTGGCACTGTTCGTCTCCATTACGAGACGAATATTATTGAGATTACAACCTTTCGTACCGAACGCTACAACCTTCAATCGCGTAAGCCAGAGGTAGGCTTTGGTACCGATCTGCAGGAGGACCTGCGTCGCCGCGACTTTACCATTAATGCGATGGCGCGTGACTTGCTGACGGGGCAGATTATTGATCCCTTTGATGGGCGACAAGACTTGAATGTCCATGTATTACGTGCCGTTGGTAATGAACCTGATAAACGCTTTGACGAGGACCCTCTGCGTCTCATGCGTGCGGTACGTTTTGCCGCCCAACTTGACTTTACCATTGAGCCAGAGACGTACCTTTCCATTCAGCGCCAGTCAAGCAAACTTCAGAAGATTAGCCGTGAACGCATTCGCGATGAGATGAATAAGTTGCTGTTGTCTCCACACCCTGCTAAGGGCCTGGATCTACTGGTTGAGTTGGGCTTGATGGAGTGGATTATACCGGAAGTTTTAGAGTTATGTGGTGTCAGTCAGCAGCAACAGCCGCGCACCGTTACCACAAAAGATGTCTATGCCCATGTGCTGCGCGTGGTTGAACGGTCATCTCCCAGACTGATAACGCGTTGGGGTGCCCTGCTCCACGATATTGCCAAGCCTCGTACCAGGAGCATTGAGGAGAATAAAGTTCACTTCTTTGGACATGAAGATGTTGGAGCACATATGGCGCGTGAAATTCTCAAACGTCTTCACTTTGATCGTGACTTCATTGAGAGTGTCTCCCGGCTGGTACGCCTGCATATGCGTGCGAACGCCTATGCACCTGATTGGACCGATGGGGCCGTACGTCGTCTCATGCTCGATAGTGACGATGATCTACCCGATCTGCTGGACCTCTCTCGTGCCGATATTACCAGCTATCGTGTAGACAAGGTAGCTCGTGCCGCAGCTCGTGTGGCTGAGCTGGCGGAACGTTGTCAACATCTCAGGGAAGAGGCTGAACGTGTCCCTCTCAAGAGTCCTCTTGATGGTAAAGAACTGATGGAGCTTTTTGAGCGTGGTCCTGGTCCCTGGTTACGTCCAATCAAGGATCATCTGCTGGGTCTGGTGATTGACGGAGCGCTATCACCTGACAATAAAGAGGAAGCCGCAAAAGTTGCGAAAGCCTTCGTACTGCAGAACGAAGGAGGTTTATTCCTGATTCAGGCTGATGAACGAAAACGTTAAATGGTTGTAACTCCTCAGGCCTGCTCACCACCTGCGGTGGCTTGCCCTCATTTTATGTGGGTATTGTCGTCTGTGGAGGAAACTGCGTCGCAGTCTCCTCCACAGACGACAATACCCACATAAAACGGCTTGCGAAGCGCCTTTGGCGCTGAGAAATCGGGCGTCTGAGGAGTTACAAATGATTTACGAGGCATTTCCCAGATTACTCACTGCACCCACAAAAACCCCTCTGGGGTCAGGAGAGAGAGAAAATGAGCGTTTTACGCGACGACATTGTATGTTTTCTAAATACCTATCTCAACTCGGATTCGTTTAAAGATTACTGTCCGAATGGAATGCAGGTTATCGGTCGACCTGAAGTCAGGCGGGTTGCACTTGGCGTGAGTGCCAACCTGGAGTGTTTTCGGTTTGCCGCCATGGGTGGGGCTGATATGCTACTTGTGCATCATGGATTGTTTTGGGAAAATATGCCACGTGAGATCGGTGCTATGATGAAGGCACGCCTGAAAATTCTCTTTGAGTATGATATCACGCTGCTTGGCTATCATCTCCCTCTGGATGCTCATGCTGAAATAGGGAATAATGCACTCTGGTTAAAAACGCTGGGCTTTACACCCGAAAATATTTCTTTAGGGGACGCACGCGGTAAGCCTATTGGTGCTATTGGTGTTGCTCCAAAGCGTCAGACTTTGCTGAGCCTTGTGGAGGAGATTGCGACCATTGCAGGCGCGGAGCCGCGAGTATATGCTTATGGACCTGGTACGGTACGTCGTCTGGGAGTCGTCACAGGTGGGGGTCAGGGCTATCTTTTGGAGGCTATTGCGCGTGGTTGTGATACTTTCCTGACAGGTGAGGTAGGAGAGCCAACCGAGGGGATTGCACGGGAAGGCGGAATCAACTTTATCGCTGCGGGACATTATAATTCAGAGAAAATAGGGGTGCAGGCGCTGGGTGACCTGTTGCACACGCAGTTTGGTGTAGATGTGTTCTTCTGCGATGTCCCGAATGTGGTATAAGGCAAATTTGTTTGAGAAAGAGGTATCATCATGGGCAAAGAAACTACATCCGGGCAGAAACAAAAGCAGGAAAGGGATACATCTAAATCTGCTGAAACTTCAACGCAGAAAGTGGAAAATATTTCATCGGGGGAAGGTGCTCCTGCGCCAGTTAAGAATGTTCGCAGTAACAAAAAAGGAGAAAAGCCACGCATTGGCGGTAGTGCAGTACAAGGAGCGAAATCGACACAGCCGAAACAGATCACACCAGGCAATAATTCCAATCAGCAGCAGGCCGAGAGCTATAATCGCGACATGCGTCGCCGTATGCAACATCTAGGCACTGGACCATATAGCGAAAATCAGAAGGCGCAGACTGCGCAGGATCAGCGTCGTAAGCGCATCGAACGTCGCAAACAGCGTCTTGAGGAGAGGCGTCAGCAGTTTCGTAATACATTGCCTGGAGGGAAGATTACCCTCGGTCGCCGAAATCTCTATTTCTTGTTAGCCGTTGCGGCGATTATTATTTTGTTGATTGCGGTATTCATTGTGATTAGACGACCATTTTGATTGGATCTCTGGAGATTGGCCGTAGGGAACGCGCATCATTATCGTAGGGGCGCTTTTGTCGTAGGGGCGCGGTTTACAAGCCCGTACTACATAAAAGGCATAACAGGCACGGGCTTGTAAAACGCGCCCCTACATTTGCTGTAATATCAGGCGAGCACCAAGTGTGTACTCTGGAGGGAGAACAGCTCTGAGCGGATCGGCAAGATACGGCTCAAGAGAAATCCCTCTCCGGGTTAAGTATTTTTGTGCTTGATCCAGATCTTTCACCGCCAGAGTGATCTCAAACGGCCCTTCGCCAACCTCTTTAAGCATCTGCTGGACGGGTCCGGCTCCGGTTGGTGCCAGAAGGTCGATTCTGGAGGAACCAATCTGGAAACAGGCTTGCTGAGTGTTGAGGTGAGTTATCTCGCCATCTGGTTCTACATGTAGGTTGAGGAGACGCTTGTACAGGTCTGTGATATGTTCCAGGTCATGTACCCCTACCGCGATACCAACCCAGCCAGTTACGCCATTGGGATGAATGCCAGGTTCTTCCCATGAGAGGCGCTGTGCATCAGGAGTATCCCACTGAATGAGAAATGGCCAGGGCCGTCGCCAGGGCACATTTCCAGGTACCAGTAAACGCCACTTCAGGAGATTTCCATCTGGCCTCATGCGCTGCATGCCAAACGGCTCACTTGCATTCTCGCTATGATGGAGAAACTCTGCCTCTTGCTCTATCTTATTAGTTGCAAGCGCATACCCTACTAGGCCACCCTCACGCCTGCGCAAGAAATCGACGAGTGTCCCAGCGGTAGCCCCACTCGCTGTTGCCTCTTCCTCATCATAGACCGAGATCAACTCAATATAGTCCAGGCCAAAGCGAATGAGAGCATTATGGGTGCCCAGCCCAACATGTCGCCCTCCCGGACGAACATCGAAGCCAAGGGCCTGATAGCGATGTATCGCCTCGTCCAGGTCACGTACAGCGATAACCGCATGATCAAAACGCGTAATCATCCAACGATCCTTTTTGATTACTCGAGAAACCACGATAACTCTTACTCGTCCTCTTCATCTGGTTCAGCGAAATTGAGTCCACGGTAGATCTCGCTTATTTCGATGTGGACAGCAATACTACGTAATTCCACAACTTCGTTTGGACCATAGTGCCGATAATGCCATATGGTGCCATCTTGCTCGTCTCTTTGCCATACTTCGATATATTGAGCAAATTGGTTTACCAGCACAATCTCCTGGATCGTCGGACATTTCTGGTATGCCTTAAATTTGACTCCCCGATCCTTCGCCTCTGTGCCTGGAGAGAGTACTTCTACGACCATGCGGGGCGACTCAATCAGCGTATTATCTGGTTCTCTATCTCCAGCATCACACGAAACTGTTGCATCAGGATAAACAAAGTGTCGTTTGCCACTCTTTTTCACTCCTATCAGCACCTGTACGTCTACGCCAAAGGCGGTGCAGGGACCAGAACGAAGTGGAAAGTCAAGCGCAAAACGAACATTATAAGCAATGCGATCGTGCGCAACACTCCCGCCACTCATCATATACGCCATACCGTCGATGTATTCATATTTGCGGTCAGGTGAGATACGTTCGAGTTCGTGGTACGCCTCTTCCGTCATTGTGCCGCCCCGGCTCGGCCAGTTGCGTGATCGTTCTGGGGGTGATGGATATGTTGCCATGAAAACCCTTCTCTCTATGATCTCCTCTAGCGGATCGAGACCGTTGTTATACGCACAAACAGCGCAAAATGATACTCACCGATGGATAGTCTCCAGTATGCTTGCATAAGCCTGAAATTCTGCATCTTCCTGTACATCTTGAAATTCTGGAAGCTTTTGAAAGTGCTCCCACGGATTCCCTCTCTCATCATAGCGTGCCGCAGCCTGTTGGAGCAATAGAAGAACCTCTCGGCGCTCGTGGGTTGTATACCAGAGCGATGCCGCCAACCACAGATAAGCATAATGGGGATTGGTGTGATGGGCAATAGATTTGCGAAAGAGCGGGATTGCTAAATCATACTGCTTTGCGCGGTACAGAGGAGCCGCCGCATTATGGCAGAGAGAGCGAAACTGCTCCCGTTGTGTTGTCGTGTTGGGATCAATAGCCGTTTCCCACTGAGAAAGGAGGTGGGTTACGGTTTGTGCATGCTCCCGCATGTGTTGACTATTTCCATGCATGGAGGCCGCGATTATGTGAAGGATCTGTATTTCAATATGCATCCACATCTGTTTTTCTGACTCAAACGGTTCTTGTTCAAGGCAGGTAAGGCTTTTAAGATACGTCTGGAGACGGTGTTCATCTTTACAACGCAAGCAGAGATGAACGGCTGTTCGCAGGCAATAGAACCGATCCAGGTGGTTGTCAATCGTGGGTCTGGCATGCGCAAAAAGCCAATCTAACAGTGCAAACCACTGCTCCGCTTTCTCCACACGCTGCCAGCAATTGGCTTGCGTGCCATCACCAAGGACAAAAAAACACTCTTCCAGAGGAAATACTGCTGTGGCCCATTGAAAGAATGCTTCCTGCTCTGTAACGACCGCGAGATTGTGCTCTAAGAGGGCAAGGCAATTGACGATATGCCATCGAACCCATGCATGAGTCGTGATATCCAGTAAGTCGCGCTGCCCCATGTATCGTCGAAGCAATGCAATTTCTTCGTCCCATGTGCCCAGGCTCTGATATAGATTAAGGGCAAGCTCAACGAGTTCATGATCTAAAGAACAGACCACGCTTTTCTGCTCAATCATCTCTCTTGCCTGATACAAGAGGATACGATCAGGAAGAGTGCTGGATTCCCGCTGTATTTCATAGGTAATAAGCAGCTGCGCTATCTCCTGTTCATGCTCAATCTTCATGTTGCATGTGGCTTGAAAAAGGCTTGCCGTCGTCCGTTGAAACTGCATGTATTTCCTCTTTTTTTGTGCTTCCTTGCTTGAGATGTATCCATCCTGCATCAACAAGTACCTGTGCAAAGTTATACACAAGTTCACGTGTTTTTTCAAGGGATTCTTCCGGTTGTGTGAGCCGTCGTAGAACATCATCCCATGATGATTCCTCAAGAAGCGCCAGCCAATAGCGGGTTCCTGTTTCGTCCAAACGACTGACCTGAAGCGTCCCTTTATTGAATAGAATACAACTCCCATTTATGAGATAGATACAAACCTGAGGGGGCAGGTCAATTACCCCGGTTGTTTCTGATGATTGACAACGTATTGGTGGTACGATTGATGGCGATTGTTGAATTTTCGATGGCGAAGGGAGACGCGGCTGTGGTGCTAAACCTTGTAACCACAGTTCCACTCCGGCCATGCGCACTAAGGAACGGCTCTGTTGTTGACAGAGTTCCAAACTAGCAAGAGTGTTTTGTATCTGTTGCACATTGAGGATCTCCCACTGTGCGAGGATCGCTTCGTGATTAAAGAGGTCTGCGAGTTGCGGACGGTTCCGCAAACAGAATTGCTCGGAAATGGCCGCATAGGGAGTCCGGATCTCCTGCCGGATTACTGCTGGCGGTAGATCGTCTACGTAGGCTAGGCGCATTAAAAACTTGGTGTAGTTTTGTCCGCCTTTCCAGCGAGTACGATGCTGTGGTCCCAGGCTTAAACAAAATTCGTGAAGTTGCCTATCAGCAAATGGATGACGAAGAATAACGCGCTGTGGGAAGGCATCGCGATAGAGGATGGAGGTTTTAAGTGGAGCATTAAAGGCAATACCACTTTGTAGTGATGCTGCGACGAGGCGTGCCTCAAACGGGTTCTGCTTCCAGATATCACTTTGCAGTTCTCGGTAATCTACCATACCCTGTTGCACGACCCGTTGAAATGCTTCAGGCATCAAGAGTGATTGGAGGGAAAACACACGTTCTGTATTGAAATTCTCCTGGAGATCATAAGGTTTGCCCAATAAGTAATAGATCACTGCCCAGGCTTGTTGGCGCGGATACCAGGCAAAAATATTGCGACAGGTCTCAAGGAGCGATCGTGGATGCAACGAGCATGGTCGAAAAGGATCAGCCCAATCGCCCTGAAATAATGTATCACCCAGATGTCCAGTTGCAAGCAGAGAGACACTCTCAGGTGATCGCTGTGCGACGGCCGTTATCGTTTGAGCAAAACAGGCATAAAATGCATGGTTGTATGGTAATGGGAGACCAGCCATACTGGTGACATAGGTTCCGTCAGGTTCTAACGTCGCCTGAAAATTAAGCGGATGAAAATGAAGACCACAACGCTGTGCCACTGCTTCTGCACGTGCATACTCATGTTGCATAATTGGTAGATCCCATGTCCAGTGATAGCCGTGTATCTCTTTGCCCTGTCGTGCAGCTTCGTATGCGACTATTGCAGTATCGAGACCTCCGCTAACAAAGAGATTGCAAGAAGAATATCCTGTGAATGTACGCCTGACCGCTTCCTCCACGTATTCACGAAATCGCTTTGTTGCTTGTGGATATGGGAGATGCGTATTATCTTCTCGTAGCACGTAGTCATAGCGAAACGTTTGAGATATGCGATCCGCAGAGAAGCTTACTCCACTGCCTGGTGGGAGTCGATGAAGTTGATGGTAGTAACTGCGTACCGAGTCAGCCAGGCCAGTGGCAGCCGCAATGATTGCCATGTCGCGATCAACGTCATCCAGGGATGGGCGTCCATCTGCGAAGAGATCCAGTGGATGTGTTGACCAGGCGAGAGCATTGTCAGTTGTGCGGTAATAGAGTTCCCGTGTACCCGTTATACTCCGATAGAGTGATATCATCGTCAAATCACTTGAAATATAGCAAAGAGAGAAATCACCATCAAAACATTCAAGGCAATGGGGCCACTGTGCATCGCACAGAGCCTGAAGAGCAAGTAAGCTCGTGACAGAGTGACCATAGCAGGTACCTCCATCCCATATAACACCACACAAAGCCAGACGAAGTGGGGGACGCTCCTCATCTCGAAAGATACAAGGAGGAAGCATGTCTTGTTCTAGCACCGGAGAAGAAGTCAGTGCATTTGCATATCGGATAGAAGATGTATGCTGTTTCATTGGAGACCAGTGAGGATGTTGTCTTAATCTCGGAGCAAAAGGGTAGGTTCCAGCATACCCAATACAATGAAAAAGCATTAGAGCGTCTCCTCTCCATAATATAGAACAGGAATATATGCATACTGTATATCGAGTTGATCACTGATGGGTACTTGATTCAATTCAACATATGCGTGCATCGGTGTCTCCGTATATTGATATACCTGCTCATAGCCAACAACGACACGACAGGCATATCCGAGGCGTCTTAGCCCTGCGCAGATGGCAAACGACCGAGAGAAACATAGGCGATGCCCAAGCAGGAGATTGATGAGAGCTTTGATTTGCATTTTTATTTTCCTGGAAAGATTGAAATGGGGGAAAGCTGCGCTCTCCCCCGGTACGCTTTACGATCGCTTGTGGCGCAGGAAGGATAATACACCACGGGCTAGTGGAACAGGCGGGCGCAGGGCGTCTTCCGCTTTGATGGACCACCCATCACCATCATCGTTGTTCCTCCCTCGCTCGCGTACAAGAGACGAGAGGTTTCCAACCGTGATGAGTTGAGGAATAGCATGCGTTTTCTGGGACGGTGACATGAGATGAACTCCTTTCTCCAGCTAAAATGGAAAACAGAATGGGTCAACACAGAGGTAAGATGAAGTAAAGAGAATGCTGCTCTCTTCAAACCTCTCGTATGATACAATAGCAGAAGTTTACGCTTCTCATCCCTCAAGAGATTCTCACTCCACAACCGCATGTGAAAACGCGCTTGCCCAGGCAACGCACTTCTCTTCAAGGGGTGATTCAGAACATGATCCGTACTGGACCTGTTTTGATCAACTCCTCATGTATGGATACCAGGGAACCTGTTACTTAAAACTACGCCAACCAGAGGCTGCGAAAAAAGCACTAACCCAGGCATTACAGCTCTCCGATCCCCACAACATTTACCATCAAGCGGTCCTCCACATAGATCTTGCAACTGCATACCAACAGCAAGGGGATATCACAAATGCTTGCCTTCGCGGACATTCAGCACTGACCATTGTCGGTCAGACATATTCGCCAATTCTCTGGCAAAGAATTGAGGCATTTCGCTCAAATTTCCCGGCGGGACAAACGGAGGGAACCCTTCAGATTTTTGATGAACACAAAGCATCTGTACAGCAATTGATCTTTCAGCAAACACACTTCGACAATACGGAGAGGTAGATAGCATGAAAAGCCTGTTTCCTTCTTGACCTGGAGTGCACTCCAGGTTGTATAGTTCCTACATGGAAACAGAACTGTCTATCCAAAATGATTCGACAAGATGAGTTGTCTTCTGCTTGCTGCCGTGAACTCATGGGACCAGAAGAATTGTATGTCTTCCACCATCAGAATGGTAGGATTTACAAGCACGAAACGTATTGGCAAACGAGTACCTGGAAAGGAATCTGATAGCATGACCAAACTCCTCCTTCAAACACTCGCCACATTCATCGGCGGTGCCCTCTTGCTGGGGCTGCTGCTCTTCCTCCCAGCCGGAACATTCAACTACTGGCAGGCCTGGGTCTGTATTGTGGTCTTTATGATCACAATAAGCATCTTCGGACTCTACTTCTCCCTCAAAGACCCGGCGCTCATGGAGCGGCGCAAGCAGGCCGGCCCGGCTGCCGAGCAATCCATGCTACAGAAGATCGTCGCGACCATCGCGCTCACAGGCCTCGTCGCCCTGTTCGTCCTCTCGGCACTCGACCGCCGCTTCGGCTGGTCTCAGGTGCCGTCGCTTGTCTCATGGATCGGCGATGCGCTGCTCGTCTTTTCCTTCATCATGTTTTACTTTGTCTTCAGGGTGAATAGCTACGGAGCCTCGAACATTCGGGTGGAACAAGACCAGAAAGTCATCTCGACCGGCCCCTATGCTCTCGTCAGGCATCCGATGTACGACGGTGCCCTCGTCATGGTTGTCGCCATCCCGCTCGCCCTCGGCTCCTGGTGGGCGCTCACACTTCTGGTTATTACCATGCCCGTGCTGGTCATTCGCATCCTCAATGAAGAAAAGGTCCTGGCGAATGACCTGCCGGGGTACACCGAATACGAGCAGAAGGTGCGGTATCGCTTGATACCGTATCTTTGGTGAAGGGAAGTATCCCTTATGGTAGTAGTTTATGGAAAAATTGTGCCGCAGCCTGCTCGTGAAGTGGAAAAGCCAGATGTGGATATTGTTGCCTGTGGGGGAGATTGCGACGCAATCTCCCCCACAGGCAACAATATCCACATCAATCTATTTATATTCGTCGCTGTCTTCTGTTATTTTCCCATTGCCGTTCGACCCTCTTTGGTGTCCCTGTTGTGGCGGCTGGCGAAGGGTCGTGGCCTGTTTCTTCAAAAACTCGTCGCGTGCCTTCTCTTCAGCCATAATGTCTGCGACCTCGTCAGCCATCGTGTGACCTTCTCCACCTCCACGCCGATCATATCCACTGCTGGTGCCGTCCAGAATTTCGCGAGAGCGACCACCTGACTCTGAATGTCCAATCACACCACGCTCCTCCAATAGATCAATCAGGCGGGCAGCGCGTGAATAGCCAATACGCAGACGGCGCTGTAAGAGTGAGATGGAAGCCCTCTCATATTCGCGCACAACCTCCTCCGCTTTATCCAGCAGATCATCATCTAGCTCGAAGTCGTCAGAGAGCTGCTCTTTGAGTTCCCAACCCGGTTCTACTGCTGGCTGGAGAGAAATGGAAGCGGGATCAGCCACATTGCCGTTATTGGCTGTAAGTTGTTGCGCCATCTGGCTTCGCCAGTAGTTCACCAGTGTCTCTGCCTCATCATCGGCAAGGAAGGCTCCCTGGATGCGTTCTGGGCGACCAGCGTCGGCTGGCAGATAGAGCATATCGCCACGACCCAACAGGCGTTCAGCACCGCCCATATCGATGATAGTACGCGAATCAACAGCAGAACTCACCATAAATGAGATGCGTGTCGGGATATTTGCCTTGATCAGTCCTGTAATCACATCAACGGAAGGGCGCTGTGTAGCAACAACAAGGTGAATACCCGTCGCACGTGCAAGTTGTGCCAGGCGACAGATCATACCCTCTACCTCATCGGGAGCCGCCATCATCAAATCTGCCAGTTCATCAATGATAATCACGATGGCTGGTAAGTTATTCAGTGAGGTATCACCTTTAGCAATCTTTTCGAAACGCAGTTTACGATAGCCGTCCAGATTACGAACATTCAGTTGTGAGAAGAGGCGATAGCGTCGTTCCATCTCGCCAATAGCGTTTTTCAGCAGTGGCACGACCTTCTCAACCTCAGTCACGACAGGCGAGAGTAGATGGGGGATGCCATTGTACATATTCAGTTCGACCATCTTGGGATCAACCATCAGCATGCGTACATCATCGGGTGTAGCCTGGGTAAGGATACTGGCAATAATAGTATTGATGCACACTGACTTGCCAGCACCAGTTGCACCTGCGATGAGCACGTGAGGCATACGTGTCAGATCACCAACACGCACCTGCCCGGCCACATCCTTGCCCAATCCAATCGTCAACTTCGATTTTGCTCTGGCTACCTGATACTCTTTGCTTTCCAGGATCTCGCGTAATGTCACCAGGCGGCTATTCTTATTTGGAATCTCCACACCGACATAGGGACGTCCAGGGACAGGTGCCTCCATGCGAATCGTTTTTGCTTCTAGCACCAGGGCCAGATCATTCTGTAAGGCCATAATACGGCTGACCCGTGTACGTACTTCGTACACAATATTGCCTGATGCATCTTTGACAGGCACCATCTTCCCGCTTTTCTCATCCTGTTTCATTTCGGGTTTGCCGGTGGGACGAATACCAAAACGAATAATCGTGGGACCAATGCTAATATCTTCCGGTCTAACTTCTGCATCGACGCGGAAACTGCGTAGTGTCTCCTGAATCGTCCTGGCAAGGTTTGCGGTGTCGTCACCTAATAAGTATTGCTTGACATCCTCTGGATTATGCAGGAGCGACGTTTCTGGTAGTTTCCAGATTGATATGATGTTAGGGACAGGGTCGGCAGCACGGGTTTTGGGTTGAGGGGCGCGTCAAGGATTAGGGGCCAGTGGTTCCATCTCACTGGGAGCCTTGACAATCACCTTCTGCGGATTTGTGGCTTGCTTAAAGGGAAGCGGTTGCTGGTTTGCTCCCTGTACAGCAGCTGCGTGTTCTGATAGATCAATGGGCTTTGGAGCACGTGGTGCTCGTGGGGTAAGACCTACATGCTGTTTATGGATATTGATATCGTTGAGAGGATCTTCCTCAGCAATCTCGTCCTCAAATTCGATATCTCCCCTATCTTCCTCTTCCTGTACCTCCTCGTCTGAGAAATCGGCATCGATGGGACGCCGTCCAGCGCGAACAGGTTTTTGTCCCTGGCGTGTGGGGATCGCGGTAGCAGCGTCCTGCTCCAGACCATTGCCGTAGCGACTATATTGTGGACGCTGTCCCAGGAACGGTGAGGCCACTTCGTCGTCCGGGTCACCGATGGGCTTATCGGCGACCAGACGCTGTAGAGCTGATACCACAATCAAGACATGCCTGAACGTGATGCGGAACGTGATAGTCGTCACAATTACAAGCAGGCCAAGCACTGTTATGTGTCCAATGGCGGCAGGCCAGCCCAGTAGCGGGATTACCAGAAACTCGGCAAGTGCCCCGACTGCCAGATGTCCAAAGATCAAGCGACTCTCCAGGAGTAAGAGCAACCAGATAATGCCAAGGCCTATCACCATCGATCCGCGAATAAAGCGTTCCTGGCGTATCCCTTCAAGCAGATGCGCGACAGCAAAAGCAATCAGACCTATGGCTAGCAGGTAGGCCGACCACCCAAAGAAGGTGAGAAAGAACTGATACAGTCCACTCAGAATGGGCGCAGTACGAAAAAACGTCAGTGATGAAAATAAGAGAAGCGCCAGACAAAGAAGCAGGCCACCGAAAATACTTTGTTGCTGGTGGGGGTTCAGGCTGTTCCACCAGTTTTGTAGCCACCTGATGAATTGTATGTCTTTTGAATCAGCGGCAGGAGGAGCAGAAAATGCAGGTGCAGACCGATTAGGAGAAGCATTTCTCCGGGAATTTGGATTTTGACTTTGTCTCCCTCGTGATGTTTGTTTTGGGGCAGCACGTGTATTTTGTTTGGGTGCAGGCGTAGAGGAACGCTGTTCAGCACGTGTATTCTGTCTGGATAGTGGCTGGTAAGAACGCTGATCGGCGCGTGTATTTTGCTTAGATGGAGGCATATGAGAACTTTGTGTCATCTCATTGCTCTGCGAACCGAGGCCTCCTGCCGCTCTGCTTACACGGGAGGAGCCTGCTTTTATATTTGGTACCATGCGCTCGCTCTGGCGCTGTGCCTCTTTTTTTTGACTACTACCTGCCATAACTGGTGCTCTCCTTACTAAAAAAGTGAGACACCTGTATGATAGCGTAGATATTCCCTAGAAGCAATAGGGTATTGGGCGGCAAGCGGGATTGTAAAGGGCAATTAGCCCTTTACAATCCCGCTTTGCAAGGGTCTCTGAACCCCTGCTAGCGGAGCATTAAACCTCCATCACAATCGGTAGGATCATTGGACGGCGGCGTGTCTTCTCATAGAGGAATTCACCCAGAGTATGTTTGATCTTATCTTTAATAAATGACCAATCTGCTGTATGTCCTTCTACACCCAGAAATGACTCCAGAACTCGCTCACGAGCGCTCTCTAGCAACTCTTCTGCATCACGCATATAGACAAAGCCGCGTGAAACGATGTCGGGACCCGCGAGAGGTTGTCCCGTTTCTTTATCAATAGTCAGCACTGCCATCAGGATACCATCTTGCGAGAGGGCCTTGCGATCACGTAGCACAATTTGTCCTACGTCGCCTACGCTCAGACCATCAACGAAGACGTTGCCGCTGGTTGTGTGTTCCCTTATTCTGATGGTATCGGGAGTGATTTCAACCACATCTCCATCTTCTGCGATCACGATGTGCTTTTCAGGTATGCCCAGGGAATAGGCTAACTTGGCATGGAGTACAAGCTGACGATACTCGCCATGAATGGGCATAAAGAATTTTGGACGCAGCAGGCTTAACATGAGCTTTAGCTCTTCCTGTGCGCCATGTCCAGAAACATGGACATTCGAGATCCCCTGGTAAAACACTTCTGCACCCTGACGGAACAGGCTATTGATGGTTCGATGAACCATCTTCTCGTTACCAGGTACAGGTGTCGCCGAAAGAATGACAGTATCTCCTGGCTGGATGCGGATCATGCGATGATCCTGGTTGGCGATACGTGTCAGAGCTGAAGTTGGTTCTCCCTGGCTTCCGGTACAGATGATCACGACCTGCTCTGGTCTATATCTGTTAATATCTTCAGCGCGAATAATCATTCCCTTCGGAATGTTGAGATAGCCAAGTTCCATAGCCATCTGCACATTATTCACCATACTGCGACCCACGAGTGCGATAAAGCGTTCGTAGCGTGTCGCCGTATCCACCACCTGCTGTACACGAGAAATCAGGGAGGCAAAGGTCGCAATGAGAATACGACTGGGGGCATTAGCAAAAATCTTGTCGAGCAAATCATTGATAACTCGTTCAGACGGCGTATAGCCGGGTGACTCGACGCGAGTGCTATCGCCCATCATGAACAGCACCCCCTCGTTGCCAATACGCCCAAGTGCTCCAATATCGGCTGGTTTTCCATCGATGGGAGTATAGTCAAACTTATAGTCGCCTGTGTGGACGATTGCCCCAATGGGTGTGTGAATCACAATACCAATGGCATCAGGAATACTATGGTTGACGCGAAAAAACTCCACCTGAGACTCACCCAGTGTTAATTGATCGCCAGGAGTAATCACAGTGACGCTGGTCTTGTCAAGTAGCCTGTGCTCTTTGAGCTTGACATTGATCAACCCATGTGTAAGACGTGTCGCATAGATTGGTGGAAAATTCAGCATCGGTAAAACATAAGGGAGGGCACCAACATGGTCTTCGTGACCGTGAGTGATGAGGATACCACGTATACGGTGCTTTTTATCGGCGAGATAGCTCGTATCGGGGATAACCAGATCGACACCAAACATTTCGTCATCGGGGAACATTACCCCAGCATCAATAATGATGCAGTCGTTGCCGTACTCAACGACCATCATGTTCTTTCCGACTTCTCCCAACCCTCCTAGCGGGATAAGCCGAATTTTTTCTGTTGTCAAGATATAAAAAACCTCCTAACCATACCCCTATGGGTGATCCATAGTTCTAAAACGTTTCATTGTGTATATCTATCTCCACCCCTGTCTCACCTGCAGGAGTAAAAGCCAAAATGGTTATAATAATCCATTTAAAAATTTTACCACAGTGAAGGTAAAAATACAAGCAACCTATCAGGTTGGCTCTCCTTCCCGGTGATTTTGGGAAAAGAGTTTTTGCGAGGACACCTCGCGCTCCGGCAGGGGTTGCCACCCCTGCACCCCGCTTTCCCCCGGAAAGATAGCGGGGGTCCCCAGGGGGCGACAGCCTCCTGGCGGGGGTTGGGGTGTCCCCAAAAACTCTTTTTACTTCTTTTGTGCGCCGCCGCAGGCGGAGCGAGAGGAGAGAGAAAGAAGCAGGGGATACCTCTGCAACTTCCATTGATATATCCCATAGAATCTCTTCGGTTTCTTTCCATAATGAACATGTACTAGTACAACCAACCAACCGTTGTAGATCCATTACTCTGAGGAGAAAACAAAGATATGGCAGATATTGTAGAAACAGCAACGTCGGCTGGCTCATTTAAAACTTTTTTACAGGCTGCCCATACGGCAGGTCTTGTAGAAACACTCAAAGGCCGTGGTCCTTATACTGTTTTTGCACCGAATGATGATGCCTTTGCCAAGCTCCCTTCGGCAACCTTGCAGTCGTTACTCAACGATAAGGTACAGTTGGCAAAGGTTCTGACCTATCATGTGGTTCCAGGCAAACTTACAGTGAAAGAAGTCGCGAAGACAAACACTGCGAAGACTGTCCAGGGTCAGAGTCTCTCCTTTAACAACTCCAATGGAGTGCACGTGAATGAGGCCAGGATCGTAACCCCTGATATCCAGGCTGATAATGGGGTTATCCATGCCGTTGACAGCGTGATCTTGCCTAAGTAAGTTCTCGTTATCTGATGAAAGGGGCAACGAGTATTTCTCTTGTTGCCCCTTTCTTGTGGCAAGCAGTGCTCTTCTTTTACTCATCCAGTTCCTGGAGCAACTTCATATCAGCTTTGCTGCTTAAATCCAGTCTGGCAAACAGGTCCGGACGGCGTTCACGCGTCCTTCTCAGTGCTTCCTTGCGTCGCCAGCGAGCAATGTGTTCATGGTGGCCTGAGAGCAATACATCGGGAATATGCCACCCTCTGAACTCTGAAGGGCGAGTATAATGTGGATACTCCAGCAAGTTATTACTATGGGACTCCTCCAGAGTTGAGGCTTGCGCCAATACATTAGGTATCAGACGACTGACAGCATCAACAACGATCATCGCCGCCAGTTCACCTCCTGTTAGTACATAGTCACCAATTGAAAGTTCGTCGGTGACAAGATGCTGACAGACTCGTTCGTCCACACCTTCATAATGTCCACACAGGAGGCTGATGCGTGGTTCCTGGGAGAGCGCCTGCGCGATTTGCTGGTTGAAGAGACGTCCTTGTGGTGTAAGTAGGATGACAGGGCCACCCTGGTGGACTGTCTCAACGGAAGCAAAAATTGGCTCTGGCTTCATCACCATGCCAGCCCCTCCCCCATAAGGGTAGTCATCTACGACATGATGTTTATCAGTGGTTGCATCACGAATATTATGTAAGGCGATACTGAGCAATCCACGCTCTTGCGCACGTTTGAGGATACTTTCGCTGAAAGGTCCCTGGAACATAGCAGGGAAGAGTGTGAAGATATCAAAATGCATAAGTATACTCAAACATTCTTCGTGGTTTGATGGATCGTTAAGCAGAGATAAGTATACCAAGCATGAACAGGAAAAACAAGAGTCTGTGTTGCTACCGTTCTACCACTTTACTCAAAAAACATCGTGTACGAGATGATGGAAAAGAAAAACACCTCAAGTCCCTTCAGATCTGGCTTGAGGTGTTACTATTCCTCCATTTCAGGAAGTTCAAGCTCGAACACTTTGCGAAACCATGTAATACACTGTAATGCGTGAGGAGCGTATGCATCTACATATTTTTTCGTGATGGCTTGTCCCATAGGTGTGCCTGGCTCCTCTTGCCAGGCGAGCCAGGTATGCAGGTGAGCTTTCATTGTATACGATGAGCGAAAGTTACATTTTACTGAGGTGGCTTGTTTTAATGCGCTTTCGGCAATGGTCCATAGTTCATCATCTTTAGGTCCCAAAAGCTTACGAAATCTTCTATTGCTCCGGGGAGTTTATTATTTGGCATAAGCCAGATACCGATCATTGGTAATCCATCCTGCCTAATTATCACCCCATTTTCATCAGGCACTGCTGGTATATTATAGTTATAAACTTTTAAAATGCTGCGCAATTTTTGCCAATTAACTGTGATACCAGTATTAGGATCAGCGTCGATATCATCATCAATAACTATACCATATATCTTGTTATCCGTATCACTTTTAAGTGATAGTCTAAAAATACTTAAAAGCTCGGAAATACTACCACAAGCTTTTATCTCAAAGAGCTCGTCTCTATTCTTGAAATATCCTATTCGATTTCGATCAGTAATCCCGTGATGATTGAGTAAATGTATAAACACATTTTTATCATCAGATCCTTCGACATAAAGATAATTTTCTCGCTTTGCTCTACTCAGTAAACCAGTAACCACAATTAACGTACCTCAATTTGTTCATGTGTAGCAATTGCTAATTCCTCTTCCTCATATAATACAGCGCCTATCTCGCCCTTTTTGCCCTGCAAGCGAATAAGTAATCCCTCTTCCTGAGTATTTTCCCTGGCAGCTTCCTGGAACGCTTTAATACAATCCAAACTATGCGTTGTCGCGAATACTTGCACATTGAGACGATGAGCTAACTGGAAAACCAAATGCCATATATCTGGTTGTACAGAATAGTGTAAACCGTTTTCTATTTCGTCTATTAGCAGGATTCCGTCCTTCGCATTTACTAATGTCAGAGCAAGACCAAAAACACGTTGCATCCCATCTCCCAGACTACGCAGTGCAATCGGTTCATCAATCCCTGCTACTTTCACAATTGGAATCGCTCCACGTTCTCTATTATCGATACTTCTTACAGATCGGTCCTTTGAGTCAAGATTTCCTACAACGCTCAGACGTTCAATACCAGGCGCAATAATACGCATAGCTTCAACCACATCCTTCTCTAACTCCGTAAGCGTAATTGCATCCCAGAGTGCTCCTATTAACTCTCGATCCAGTCCGTTGGGAGGAATGGCAATACAATCAGCTTTTATCTCAAGCTCCCCTGGAAGTGGGCTTGACCTGAGATTATAGGGCCTTGATAACTTTCCGGCTTGTATGATAAAACGAGCAGTGGGATTTTCAATTACATCGAACTCATCAGGTTGCAACAATCGCAGCTTAAATATTCCTTCTTCATCACTCTGCCTTGCATACCATCCTATAGAAATCGAGAGGATATTGCCCGGTGGGTTAATGGGACCTATAACGATTGGTTGTATAACTCGCCCGATCTCTTTTCGTCCATGAAACAGATGTCTGAGATCCGAGAGTAAACTTTCGAGATTTGGACGCTCCAGGCGACCACGACTATATTGCTTGCCTTCATCACGGGCCTGCAAAATTTTCCATTTCGAGTCGGATTACCATTATGAGCATAAAGTTGTAAAGCTTCCAGCAAACTTGACTTTCCAACATTATTTTTTCCCACAATTAAGTTGACACGCCCAAGCCGTTCAATTTGTAAATGCTTGAAGCCGCGAAAGTTGTGGATCTCCAAAGAGTTCAGGATGAGGTTTCCCATATTATGCTCGCTTCTCTCAAGATGTTATTATCATCTTCTCATTTTACTATTCATCACAACTTGTTACGGTTGATGGATATTATAACATAGTGCTGTTAAAGTGAGGATGTCTATCTAAAAATATTACAGGAAATCTTGGACCATCGTAAAATTAGAATACCGATGATGGGACTCGAACCCACGTACGCTGTTTACATTCACTTGTTTTCAAAACAAGCACCTTACCATTCGGCCAACCTACCATAAGGACATCTGGACTACCTGTCTACAATAATCGTCTTCTGCTTGCTGCTGGCGCAAAAATTACCGCTTCATGCGTTTTGATGACATGTCACGGATGGGGTAGATGATTTAGTTCAAACTCCTTTGTTTTGTCAAAACGCATTAGCTGTATCATTATCATCACATTGACATTATAACATTATATTTGCTTTTTGTCAATGTTTTTGTAGATATTCTGGAACATTATGAAAAATATAAACACAATAAGAAAAGATATGATTTGTTTTGGGGAATAGTAGGGACTCCTCTGACTCGTTATAAGTCAGAGGGGTCCAGAGCTTAGTAATCAGTGATTGTGTAGAGCCACCTGATGTCAGCATGTGATATTGTATTTGCTTCTCCAGTCCATGATACTACTCCCTAACGCTGCTTACGTGATTCCTCACGAATAGCCTGCAAATTCAATAGTTCTGCCACTTCAAAAGTAGTCACCGCGCCACGGGATGTGGGCGCAGGCGAATAAGTGTTGGGAAGTGTCCGATGCGCCCATGGAGTTCGGCCAGCAGCGCAAAGGCGGCAGGCAGGCGTCGCCGGGCGGGTTGATCAAAAACTGGCGTGTTTGCCATTCCTGAGAAGTCAGCCCGGCACTATCGACGATGGCGCAATTTGCGGCTCCAGTGCATTTCCCTGGTCGATCTGTACGGAAATGGTGCGGATCTCTTCGATGGCACCGCCCACGAATTCGCAGGCTTGTACGCGTTGCTCGTCGGTGAACGGGTGGGAAAAGTTGAGTATAAGAGCATTTATTCGATCTCCCAGTATTCTTCTTATTTCCTCTGCGACTTTGCGTGTCTGGACAGGACCCTGGGCTGTTGTTTGTGTCCTTAGATTTTCTGTTTTACGTGTTTAGCAGAACTCGAACTTATTTAACTTCTCTCGTCTCTCCCGCCAATCAGGTAATGTTTGATCAAGTAGCTGATAATACTGCTTACGATGATTGTGCTCTTTAAGGTGGCACAATTCATGGATCAGCACATAGTCAATGCAGTCTCGGGGAGTCTGTACGAGCCTGGGGTTGAGTGTAACCAGCCCTGAGTGACTGCAACTTCCCCAACGTGTTCTCATGGAGCGAATTGCTAGAGGTGGGTAGGGGATTGCTAATCGCTCAACACGAGGATAGCACGCATTCAGCCGTTCGTAGAATACGAGTCCGGCCTCATCGCGATACCATTGCTCAAGAACACTCTGGATATGCTTTGTATCGGTCTTATCGGATACCGTGACGTAAATAAACCCTCGCTCGCGCTTCACACTCGATAGCTGACCTTCGATCACTTTTAAACGATACTGGCGACCAAGATAGCGATAGCTTTCACCGCTGACATAAGTGCGTGGTGACTCCTGTGGTGCATAAGTAGAGAATTGCTGCTGTTGCCGTAATATCCAGCCAGCCCGCTTGTGAAGTAGCGTTTCGATGGTCGCTGGCTCACTTCCCTCGGGTGCAATAATGGTTACCTGCTGGCCTGGGTGAACCTCAATCGCGATTGTCTTCCGTCGAGCGAAGCTCACATTGTATTCAATTGTCGTACTACCAAATTGTAAGCTCCTACTTAGCATATTCATAGTATACTACAAACGATCTCGCTGCTTTGCTACTTCGAGTACCTGCTCAAGCATCAGGTCCATCTCCACTGAGGTCACAGATAAACCATATTGTTCTTTGATGGCATAGAAATAGTCTTCGATATCGTTCATCATTGCTTTGTGGATGTCACGGTTGTTTACCCAATCACGAATCTTACTCATCTCGATTACTTTCTCAATTTCGATTGCCATGTTGGCTAGCAGCTCTTCAGGAATCACGTTTACAAGGCCCTCTAGAGATGACTCCAGTATGTTTTGCAACACACTAAAGTAGGCAGGCGCATGCTGATAACGGTGCAATTGCGCAGGAATGTTTCTATCAGAGCCTTGCTGAGTTTGCTTGAGAATGTCATGCATCTGCTTTAGATACTCGGGCTTCACGAGCCGCCCGGCCCTGTATGCCTCAATGGTTTCAGTAATGAGCTGGGAGAAACGTCGGTACACTATCGGATTCTCTGCGATCCGTTCGGTGATAGTCTTCTTGACCCGGTAGGCGATAGTATCAGCCTTTGCTGCTGTACCCTCGATTTTCTCAACCTCGGCTGCGAATGCTTCATGATCGAAGATGTTCACCAACTCCGTAATTGGCTTGACCTCTGATGAGGTGATGTGCTGGTTCATCAGATTGCGAATTTTTTGCTCGTAATCCTTATAGTCGATCGTTTCGGCATAGCGTTGCCTTATTGATATACGCAGGTTGTGAAAAAAGCGGAAGTCGGTTTTATAGCGGTTAATCTGACTCTCCGGTGTCTCCTGGTAGAAGTACACTGTGCTGAGTGCGACCCTCAGACAGCGTGCAAAGTCAGTCAATGCTTCATAGAACTGCTGACGCCGGTCCTCGGGTTCGAGTAGCGCTCAAGTGCTTCGGTGTCCTGTTTGTTGGTAACTTCCTTGAAAACATCCCAGAGGGCTGAATGATACAAAGGGAGCTTCATCACTTCTTCGGAGGCATCAGCAATGATGCCTGCTACGTCCTCAGTGTCGAAGGCTGCCAGAGCATTATAGGTATTGAGCACTGCATTCAGGTCACCAAGCACTCCACGGTAGTCAATGATATAGCCAAACTCTTTTCCCTCAAACAGACGGTTGACCCGCGAGATTGCTTGCAGTAACGAATGCTCTTTGAGCGATTTATCAATATAGAGTACTGTGTTACGCGGCTCATCGAAGCCTGTCAATAATTTATCGACTACAATCAGGATTTCGATGCCATCGGCACGTGCAAATGAAGATTTAATTTCTTGAACATATTTATCTTCATTGCCAAAGCGTTCCATCATCTTCTTGAGAACGCCTCTACCACCGGCGATGTGGTATTGTCGACCTCTTCGTTGCCCTCACGGGTGTCAGGAGGCAAGATGATCACTTCGGAACTGACTTCACCAAATTCGTCAAGGTATTTTTTATAGAGGATCGCCATCATTTGTTTGCTGCCGCAAGCTGGGGTTTAAAACCTGAGCCTTCTAAAATTGTCGCGGTAGTGATCGGTGATGTCTGGCGATCTGCTGGGTACGTTGCTCTGTACGGCTTACTGCTTCAGTGCGGCTGAACTTGCCCTTCAGATCACGCTTCTGATCGTCATTCAGATTGCGTGTGATGCGCTCAAACCACTGGTCGATCTGTTCCTGGTTGACGCCCAATTCGGCCATGCGTCCTTCGTACAGCAACGGTACTACTGCAACGTCGCCTACCGCTTGCTGCATCGGATATTTATGGATGAAGTTACCGAACTTCGTCACTGCGGCCTTCTCTGCTTTCAGCAAGGGAGTACCGGTGAAGCCAATGTAGCAGGCATTGGGGAAGAGCTGGCGCATCTTTGAATGAGGCCGCCATACTGGCTACGGTGGCTTTGATCTACCAGAACAAAGATGTTCGGATTTTCGTCCTTGAAGCCTTGACCAGCAGCTTCAAACTCATTGATGACGGTGGTGATAATATCAACTTTGCCTTTTTTGATTGTAGCAACAAGATCAGCACCCGACTCTGCTTTATGAACCTTTTTGCCACAGGCGATAAAGGTCTTCCAGATCTGGTCGTCGAGATCGAGACGATCAGTGACCAGTAAAACGCGTGGGTTAATAATTCCAGGATCAAGGGTAAGTGCTTTGGCAGACACTACGATGGTGATCTATTTTCCGCTACCGGTTGTATGCCAGATTACACCGCCGGTACGCTTGCCCTGTACGTTGAGTTCTTCGCCTCGTTGAATCGTGGCCTTCACTGCAAAGTATTGTTGGTAGCGGGCAATCTTCTTGATACCAGCATCGTAGACGATGAACTGATAAGTCAGTTCCAGTAGTCGCTCTTGACGCAGCAAGCTATACATTGTATGGTCTTGTATCGTCGGCAGGCGCTCACCAGCCAGTTCCAGTTCATCGAAGTAGTACCGAATAGCCTGTGCCTGATCACGATGGTTATAGAGCTGGTTTTTTTTTGCTGCGCTCATAGGCTGATTGATCAGTTCATGAACCTTAGCCTCGTATTTTGCTCTTCTGACCATACCGCCCAGAATTTCTTTCGTGTGCCTGTTGTACCATAGAGCGCATCGTTTTTGCTGACTGCCAGTAATAGTTGGGAAGACGAATAGTCCCGGAATTTCGTCGTCCTTCTGATTGCGAATCATCTGGGTAATCGCTTCGGTTACCGCTTTGTCGCCACCCTTATCCAGATCGGGACGTTTACATTCAATCACGACCAGTGGGATACCGTTGACGAACAGTACGATATCAGGTCGTCGAGTCTCCCTACTGCGCCGCCGCTCAACGGAGAACTTGTCACTCACATGAAAGACGTTATTGGCGGGTGTTTCCAGTCAGATACCCGCAAGGTATAGCTGCGGGTATTGCCGGCAATAGTTTGTTCGAGACCGGTACCAAGGGTTAGCAGGTCATAGATTTTCTCACTGGTACGCACCAGCCCATCATAAGGCTCGTTTTTAAGCTTGCGGATCGCTTCCTTAATATTATCCTCGGAAAACGCATAGGCCCGGCCCTTGTAGTGGATGAGGTTGATCTTGCGAAGCTGACTGCCATATGGTGTCCAACAATACATTGCTGAGTTTACCGCCCCGTGCCGCTAGAGTCTGGTCAGGAGTGAGGTAGGTATAACCCATCGCCTGTAACAACTGGAGCGCCGGGATCCTGAGAAATGAGTTCTCTGCGGAACGACGGCGTATTTGTCACGTCTTTAGTTGCACCTTCCCAGTTAATAACTGCTGCATCAAGCCTTGTTTTTGTTTCTTGAGTAGTTCCAGTTTGCGATTGAGTAGTGCCAGTTCGTGATCACATGCATTCAGTACTTCAGCAATTGCATGCTGTTCATCAATGTCTGGGACCTTAAAGCTAATGCTATCAAATGCCTCAGCCTGGATTGTGCGCCGCTTTCCCTCCCTGTTACCCTGCGATGAGTTAGCTGAGAGTTGATAGGCAATATAGTGCGACTTTATGAAGTGTTTCATAAAATCCCAGTCGTAGTCAGGGCTGATGCGGAGCACCCGATAGACAGGACTGACGATTTCCAGCTCGTCTAGCTCATAACGTCCGAATGCTCCATAGTAGGCTGACATTGGGTCATAGACGAAGTCACCCTGCTCAATAATGTTATAGTTTTCCAGATTATCGCTGGCAACGAGGCGATTGAAGTGTTCGTTTTGTGGTCGAATAGCGTACTTGCCAACAGTAATAGGATTCTTGATCTGTGAGCCAGTGTTCTTAACACATTTGGCATGGAAGATCTGACCAAACGAGGCATCCGACCATTGTTTCTGTTGAAATCCTGGAAATCTCCTCTTTCCCGTCAACAATTGCTGCATTAGCCCGCGCTTATACTGCTGTTTCGCTGCGATGAGTTGGGTGGTGAGATCGATGGCTCTTTCAGGTGCCAGATAAAGCAGGTCCGATATACGGCGCTGTTAGCAAGAAAAAGGAGGGTAAGAGCATTTTCAAACGGTGAATATCATTCTATAATACCTGGAACGACATTTGTAGCTATCCGTCTCGAAATCAACACACTAAGCAAAGTAGTAGATAAATAAAGGGTGATTGCCCTTAAAATCTCGATAATGTCGTATTGAGGGGGCCAAAAGGCTGGGTGATGTAGAAAATACTAGCAATTTACCATAACAACCATAACTCCTGGAGGCTCAGCTTTATGTATATCATGATAGCCGCTTATACCAGAAGAAGAAATGACAGGCGTCTTGCCTCCATCATTGCGTACAGAAGCGGGTAAATCGTCCCTCTTTGTCAGTTTCAGGACTTACACGATACCATGCACGTTCATGATAGCCCAAATCAAAAAGCTGCGTATTTAGTTTTTTTTGTATACATGCCAGTTCGTTTCCAACTCAGCGATTTCTACCTGAACTTTCCCTAAGTCAATTTCCGCTTCCTCCTCAAATGTATCGACATAACGCGAAATATTGAGATTGAAACCGTGTACCTTGATATCCTCACACGTCGCCACATAGCTGTAGTGCTCAATGGTAGCACGCTCACGATAAGTGCTGACGATACGCTTGATGTGTTCCGTACTCAGCTTATTCTGGTTTGCTCCTGGCTCGAATTCGTGGCTGGCATCAATAAATATTACTGTCTCGTCGGGTTTATTGCGGCGGAAGAGCAGGATAGCCGCCGGAATGCCGGTGCCATAGAACAGATTTTGTGGCAGGCCAATTACCGCATCATGCAATTCTCCTCAATAAGTTTCTGCCTGATCTGTCCCTCAGAGTTGGAACGGAACAGTACACCATGCGGTAGGATCACGGCGTGCGTTCCTTATGCGGATCTGTCGTCTCAACCATATGCTGGATAAAGGCGAAATCTCCCTTGCTCTTAGGTGGCGTGCCACGATGGAAACGTCCAAAGCGATCTTTGGGAGCTATATCGGCTCCCCACTTATCAAGTGAAAATGGTGGATTAGCTACTACGACTTCGAAGCGCATCAAATGATCGCTCTGGATTAGCAGCGGATTGCGCAGTGTGTCGCCCCACTCGATGCGTGCATAGTCGATGCCGTCGAGGAACATATTCATCTTTGCCAGTGCCCATGTGCTACCATTACTCTCCTGACCATACAGAGAGAAATCATTGCTACCAATATGGCGGGCACACTTGATCGGTCGCGATCCTCAACCACGGGCCGGATCACAGATGCGCTCCCTGGGTTGTGGGTCGAGTCGCGAGGCCAGGACGTTGGGAAACTTCGGGCGGTGTGTAGAACTCACCAGCCTTTTTGCCTGCTCCAGAGGCAAAGCGAGCAATTAAATATTCATAGGAGTTGCCAATCACATCCAGGTTGCCGATGCGCGATGGTCGTAGATCCCGGCGGGGATTGGCAAAGTATTCCAATAGACTTTGCAGGCGGGTATTACGGTCTTTCGTCTGCCCGGATTGCCCTCAGAATTAAAGTCGATGCTCCGGAAAACCCCTTCCAGCTTCTCGCGGTTCGCATCCTCAATCTTGTCAAGTGCAATATTGATCAGCTCGCCGATATTGCTGGCCCGTCGCTGCTCGTACAGACTATCGAAGCCGCAGCCCTCTGGTGATATAAAGCGTTCACGGGTCATACGGCGTTGAAGGCGCTCCTCATCGTCACCAAACTGCTCTTGATACTGAACATAGTGATCGTACTCCACATCCGAGATATATTTGAGGAAGAGCATTGCCGGAATATCGTTTTTGTATTCGGAAGGATCGACAGTACCACGAAAGGTGTCACAAGCCCGCCAGAGAATGCCGTTAATCTCGTCCTGACTGATCATTTTCTGTGCCTGATTATCTAAGAAAGATGTTTGAATAATACGCATTATTTCACCACGCTCCATGACGGGAACATCTATGATTATTATCTGATGCGAGATAGAGCATTGCTATATTTCACATCAGACGAGAAAAAAATCTCTCTATCAGAGATAGCAGTATAACCCATCAAGGGCTTATAGACAATCTATCCTTCTTTCTGAGCAGTATCGAAGCGGAAATGTTGCAACAAGCCCATATGGGCGCAGGTAGGGGCGCGGTTCACAAGCCCGCAATATAAAAATGGGGGTTCTCCACCATATTGCCATTTTTGACATGATTTTCAGCGAGACATAATGTCACACTTCGCTTTTCCTCAACGACATAGTAAGCAAAGGTATCATGTCATGATACACGTTTTTCTCACGCTTGAGATTCTTGAGGAAATTGTATGCAGTCGAAAAAACATCTTGTTCAGCCCAATCATGCGATGAACGCTCACTTCGCAACGTCTGGCAGCGCCTGGGATTAGAGGCAAACTGGCAGAGGCGTACAGAGTGATTCCTTGAGGTGAGTCTAGAGTGGCAAGGCAAACCAGAAGGTTGCTCCTTGCCCTGGGCTGCTCTCGACGCCCACTTCTCCCTGCTGTCGGTGGATGAGTTGCTGACAGAGGTAGAGGCCCAGACCCAGGCCCGCCTTCCACCCATTCTGCAGGGGAGTTTGAGAGATCTGATAAAATCGTTTCCAGATGTGAGCTTGCTGCTCCACTGAGAGGCCTGGCCCCTGATCAGCTACCCAGACCTGCACCGTGGTTGCCTTCACCGTGATGCCCACACGTACAGGCACGCTTTCCGGGGCAAATTTGAGGGCATTGGTCAGATAATTTCCCAGGACCTGCATGATGCGATCCTGATCCGCATAGACGGGAAGAGAATCCTGTTCGGGCAATTCCAACAGGATGAGGCGAGAAGGGTAGGCTGCCTGATAGTCCTGGACGATTTCACAGACCAGCTTGATCAGATCAAAGGTGGCCAGACGCAATTCCATGTGATCTTGTTGGATGTGGGAGAGATCCAACAAATCATTGATCAGCCGCTGTTGGACCCGCAAGGGTTGTTGACTACGCCCTAACATCAGCAGCACCTCTTCGAGGGTCTGCTGTTGCTCCTCTGTCAGGGAAGTGGCCTGGGCCTGCAGACGCCTCAACCGACGCTGGGCCAGTTGCACATTGCCTTGCAGAGCAGTGAGTGGCGTCTTGAGCTCATGGGTCACCAGACTCACGAACGCTTCGCGCTGTTGTTCGAGCATTTTTTGCATGGTGATATTACGAGCAATCGTTGAGGCCCCAACAATGACCCCACTACGCTCCCTGATAGGAGAAACCGTGATGGAAACGGGCAAAGAGGTCCCATCCTTGCGCACACGTGTCGTCTCGAAGTGGTCCACCTGCTTGCCCTGGCAAATCTGCTCCATGACGTGTCTGAACTCCTCCTGGCGATTGGGCGGGAAGATCCGTGTGATCGATTGTCCGACCATTTCCTGCGTCGTGTAGCCATACATGCGTTCGGCTGCCATATTCCAACTGGTGACAATCCCGTCCAAGTCTTTACTCAGAATAGCGTCATCGCACGAGGAGACAATGGCAGCCAGGTGAAGCTGGTCTTCTTCTGCTTGTCTGCGGTGGGTAATATCGCGGATGTTGCATTGGATGATCTCGTGTCCGTTGGCCTGAAACAAGGTACTCACCCACTCGATGGAGCGGAGCCGACCATCTTTGGCAGCCAGCTTCACGAGGTCATGGGAGAGCTGTCGATCCTGCTGTAATTGGTCTAAAAATGCTTGCTGGGCCAGCTGATCTGACAAGAGCCCAATTTGCCAGAGGGCCTGATTCACGATCTGTTCGCGCGAGGTGCCCAGCAAATGCAACATGAACGGATTGACATCGGTGATGAGACCACTGTGTGCATCGACGATCAGAATGCCATCCGTCGAGGTTTCAAAGAGACGGCGGTAGCGATTCTCAGAAACGCGTAACTGCTCCTCGACGGCCTTATGTTGGGCTATCTCTGCCTCTAAAGCAAGGGCTTTCTGTTGGAACACGCTCACTGTACGCGACCGTTCGTCCAGACTGGTGAGGAGACTATAGCTCTCGGTAGGGATGATCTGGGAGTGCAGTTCGCACACATGCATGAACGCTTGCTCATGTGCATGTTTGGCAAAGAGAGACAGAGGATAGGCGCACAGGAGCGAAAAGGGATGCACGCCTGGGCATAACTCGTTCCAAAGCGTTTCTAGATGCAATGCAGCTGTGTGATTGCCCTGTTGCCAGAGCAGAGCGACCAGCTCCCCAAAGATGCGGATGGGTTTCTCTCCTGTGACGGTGCGTTCGATGAGGCCACCAATGATTCTCTCATGAATTGCTGGGGATCGGGTGATCCTTCTCGGAGAATCTGTGCGAGAATTTGGGCAGCATCCAGGGGAAAATACTTGCCTCGTGCCCGCAAAGAAGCCATATCGAGTCCGTTGGCTTGCAAGCGCTGAGAGAGTCCCTGCCGATGGTCTAATGTGGCAAGCACGATGCAGGCGGCACCGCTACCCAGCCCAGCCCCGACGAAGTCACTCACCGAGTCCAGAAGAAAGCTGTCCGTCTCGTAGAATTGCACAATGTGTTCTACCTGGCCCAGATCACCCCAATTGATGGGAGGTGCCAACTTCTGCGTGTGAGATGCAATGGTTCTCTGAGTTTCATCTCTCTCGGATGGAGTCTGGATCTTTTTGGTGTCGATGTCATCTTCTTTCATCCTCCTTTCCTCATAACACGAGAGGCACTTCTGTTCAGTTTCAACAAGATGAAGCGTGGGACGCGATACCCTACCTCTTCCTCTTCCTGTGAACTCAATGACGTTTGACTGGATTGTAGGGGCGCGGTTCACAAGCCCGCAATGATTCTAAAAATCCCCATCAGCTACCTGTAATGTGACGAGGCCCAGGCTCCTCCAAAGATTTACAACCTGATTTCTATCGTCAAGAACGAAGTGCACATTGTATCGTCCCTGGATGTGTTGCTCATAAATCTCTCGCTTCACCACAGCATCCTGACGGCTATCCCCACTACGACGCATGAACAATGCATGATATTGGATGCACTGATTTTGCAACCAGCGCTCAGTTTGTGGCCGATGTTGTTCACTTCTACCTGAAGCCAGCAGGATAGAGAAGCCTAAAGAATGGTATGTGCTAACAATATCAGACACAGGTCCATTTACGCTATCCTGCTCACAGGAGGCTGCATCATAGGGATTTCGACCATTTAGCAGAGCCAGGGTACCGTCGAGATCACAAATGATTGCCCGTGGCAACGTTGGATCATCAGTAAGAACAGGCGGTCGAGGCAGTAGAAAGTCTCGATGCATCTTGCGAATAACCTGTTCACCTACATAGTTTGCTCGGTGACGATCCCGATCAATGCAAGTCTCTAGCGGAACATTGGTAAAATCCTGTATTTCTACAATCGCCTGACCCTTGACCAGTTCGCGGATAGCTATTTCATGCTTAGGGTGCAGATTTGTGTCATCAACCAGAACATGATAGCCTTCTTGTAGTGCCTGAAGAATAAGAGCATCGCGCACCTTGAGAATGAACTTCTCATTCCCCTTACTCCACTTATTATTATCCAACATTGCTCTCAGGTCATCTTTGCTAATACGCTTGTAATGTCCAGGATTATTGTCAACCAGTGCTTTGGCCCAGTAACTTTTCCCGCTCCCTGGTAACCCCTTGGTCATTACCACTTTTTTGGTCATTATTCTTCATCCTCCCTAAATGGTCGTTCTGCCTGTGGACGTACGTATCTCCAAATGGCTCTCGATAGTCTTTGTTATCAAGCATTTGAAAGATAACACCAGAATACTGCTCTTTTACAATAACCATCGCCTGATCTTTACGTGTGGGCAAATCTTTTACGCGTTCGAGCGCCTGCTGGCATTGTTGTTCGATATCGGCAAACTGAGCAAGCAGATTCTTACGTGTCGTGGATACCCATGTATAAAACTCGTCTGGCACACGTTCCAACAAGTCATCAAACGACTGGTCATTGCTTAGCAACTCCCAGATAATACGAGCATTGATCTTTGTCATTAAGCGGTGCAAACGTACATAGTCCGCAAATTTTAATTTGACACGTAACCCACTCTCAAAGCGAATGACAAAACCCTCGCGATTAGCCTCTTCCAGCTTCCTGAGTGCTGCAATATCGGTGATGCCATCATAGTGTTTGACAACAGGGAATGGCCAGGGGTTGCTCCAGGTAGGGGCATGAATGTCATACTCCTCGCCTGTCTCTGTATCGATGACGGCAAGCAATACAAGGTCTTCCCTATCTCCATAATCCACCACGATACGATTTTCTTTGTAAATGATCTCAAAAAGATAGGTATAGTCTGGTTGAAACGAGAAGTTGCTATAACGCTCTTGCAGAATGCGATTTGCCCGCTCTGCTTGCTCACTGGCAAAACTACCACGGGTAGCAATATATGGCTTATTATCGATAAAGTAGAGAATGGCAAGGCTTCCATCCATTTTTTCAGTCACTTTGAATGGCTCTAATGGTAGAACACCCTTATGCTCCTCATAATTGAAAAACTTAGGAAATGCGCGTGCTACAATTATACCATCAGACTTTGTAATAAGTCCTCGTGCCTGTATCGTAATGTCATCCCATATCCGTTCATACTGACACTTGGATGTGTAATTCCAGATAATCAGATCATGCGTTGGATGTGTGCGTCCAGTAATGAAGCCTTGTTCCTCATACTTACGAAAGGCCAATATATCAATTGAGGGCATATTTCCTCCTTTTCTCTTCCATATCATATTACCTCATCAGTCTATGCTCATGGGCTACTTACACCAAAAAGGCGATATAATTATGATGAGGGTCCCGCCAGGGGAAATAAGAGAGAGATGAGCAACAAGGGGTGTCATGATCAATATTGCCTTCATTGTACGTGAACTGGTACTGTTCCTTTTAATAGCGCTGAGCGTGATCCTGGTAACCAGACATCTGGCAATTCCCTATACCCTTGGCCTGGTAGTAGTCGGACTACTGATGAGTCTTGCGGGCATTTTGCCAGAAGCTCAACTCACACCCGATCTCGTACTCTTTGTCTTTCTCCCAGCCTTACTCTTTGAAGGGGCATGGACCATCAAGTTAGGGCAGTTACGTGCGAACTGGCGACCTATCCTTTTTCTGGCGGGGCCAGGTTTACTGCTCTCATTGATACTCATCGCCACAGTTCTGCATCTGCTTGATGGACTGGACTGGGGAACTGCACTTCTTCTCGGGGCTATCCTGTCCCCCACTGATCCTGTCTCGGTTATCGGGCTGTTTCGTCAGATGAAGGTTGATGAGCGTCTCTCAACGATCATCGAGGGTGAAAGCCTCTTTAATGATGGAATTGCAGGCTCACTCTACCAAACTTTTCTTGCCGTTGTCCTGCTCTCTCTTCATGGACAGTCCTCAACTGATTTGCAGGGATGGGTAAACGGCTTGTTGCAGTTTGTTCTACAGGCTGGTGGGGGTATTGTGTGTGGAGTAGTGCTGGGAATTGCGGCCAGCTATATCGTGAGAAGTCTATATGAGCCTTTGATTGAGACGACCATTACGATTGTCACTGCATATGGTGCCTACCTGCTGGCTGATACCCTCCACCTCTCTGCCATTCTGGCTGTGATTGCGGCGGGACTTCTGCTGGGTAGTTATGGACGCAGATTTGGGATGTCTGAGCATACGCGGGAATCCGTTGATAATTTTTGGGCTGTGCTGGCCTTTATTGCCAACGCATTGCTCTTTCTGCTGGTTGGGGTGCAGCTTAACCCTACGAAATTTTTCTCTTCTCCAGCATCGGGCCTGACCACGTTGTTAACTGCTCTTTTTGCGGTGATCGTTGTGTTACTGGCACGTTTTTTGCTTGTGCTGGTTTTCATGTTATATTTTTCTGCCATGCCTTCTGTTGAGGCAATTCCGCGCTCATGGCGACTGGTTATCTTCTGGAGTGGCTTACGCGGAGCACTCTCACTGGCACTCGTTCTTGCCATTCCACTGGAAGTGCCATCACGCGAAATGTTGCTGGTCTCAACCTATGCCGTGGTCTTCTTTACTCTCCTCGTGCAAGGATTGAGTCTGCGCGGAATCCTGTCGCGCCTGTCACCTAAAACAACATGAGTCATCCCATATCAATCCTTGCCCTGGAGAGATGCGTAAGGTACAATAGGCCAATAATCAAGGATAGTGTGCTGTCGTTGTAGAAGGGTATTCGTTGGAGGAGACCATCATAGTATGGAACATATCGAAGAGACGCTGAAACAGTACTTTGGACATGATACTTTTCTGCCAGGTCAACGTGAAGTCATTGAACATGTATTAGGTGGACGTGACTCCCTAATTTTGATGCCAACTGGCGGCGGAAAGTCCCTGACCTATCAACTTCCGGCTTTACTTTTACCCGGACTGACGATAGTGGTTTCACCTCTGATCGCTCTCATGCAAGATCAGGTGGATCGTTTGCGGGCCAACGGGATTGCAGCGACGTTCCTCAATAGCACCTTGAACGATGAAGCCCGCTCTCGTCGAGAAAATGCCGCGATCAATGGTATGCTCAAATTGCTCTATGTAGCTCCTGAACGTCTTTTAAGTCGCAGTTTCCTGGCTTTGCTGGACGAAGTCGAAAGTAATGTAGGGCTGTCCTTGCTAGCTGTCGATGAAGCCCACTGTGTCAGTGAATGGGGACATGATTTTCGGCCTGAGTATCGACAGTTGGGACGCCTGCGCGAACGCTATGAGCAACTCCCCATGCTGGCTCTGACGGCAACAGCAACCGAACGTGTGCGCCTGGATATCCTCACGCAACTTCAGCTACGTGATCCACACCTGCATATTGCAAGTTTTAATCGCCCCAACCTCTCCTATGAGGTTCGCCCAAAGCACAAAGGCTCATATGCAGAGCTCTTACAACTGTTACATCAGCAGCCAGAGGCCTCGGTTATTATTTACAGTCAGAGCCGTAAGGGTGTTGATGATCTTTGTGCGGCCCTGAATAAGGATGGTATTCGTGCTCTTTCCTATCATGCGGGTTTGCCTAATACGCAACGTCTCAATAACCAGCAAAGTTTTATTCGGGACGATGTGCCCGTGCTGGTGGCAACGATTGCCTTTGGTATGGGCATTCACAAACCGGATGTGCGTACAGTGATCCATTACGACATGCCTCGCAATCTGGAGGGATATTATCAGGAATCAGGGCGGGCGGGACGCGATGGATTGCCAGCTCAGTGCGTTCTCTTTTTCAACTATGGTGATCGTGGCAAGGTCGAATATCTGATCTCCCAGAAACCTGACGAACAGGAGCAAAGGATCGCATTCCAACAACTTCACCAGGTAATTGCCTACAGTGAAAGTCATGTCTGTCGTCGGCGTATTCTGGTTGGATATTTTGGTGAAACGCTGAGAGAGGAAAATTGCGATAACTGCGATAACTGTCTGCAACCGGCCACTCTGGTTGATCGAACCATCGAAGCACAGAAATTCTTATCCTGTGTCGCAAGGACAAAAGAGCATTTTGGTATGCGCTATATCATCGATGTATTGCGAGGTGCCAATACCCAGAAGATACAGAGCATGGGTCATGATCAACTCTCGACATATGGTATTGGAAAGGACTTGAGTGTAGAGCAGTGGGTACATATTGGTCGTGCTCTGTTGCACCAGGGCTTGATGAGTGAAACAACCGATGGCTACCCGGTAATCAAACTGAATCACCTCTCGCGTGAGATTCTACGTCGGCAGCGTGAAGTTCAGATAGCCGAAGCGCCCCAACGTCCGCAGACTCGTGCAACGAAAGCTGGATCACCAACATCGGCAGAGCGGACAACTTCCAAAAAGCCAGCGATCATCTTAGATCCACAGTCAACAATGTTGCTGCAACAACTCCGCCATCTGCGCAAACAACTTGCCGATGAGCAGGGCGTACCTCCTTACGTTATCTTTTTCGATACCAGCTTGCAAGCAATGGCTCAGTTGCGTCCCCAAACCCATGCTCAGTTTTCCCAACTCCCAGGTGTTGGGAGTCGCAAACTCGCCGCCTACTTCACGCTCTTTACGCAGGAAATTCGTACCTATTGTGAGGCTAACAACATCCCCCTTCCCCAGGAGACGGAACCGGAACCAGAGAGCGTACAGAAGAAAGAAGATGTTGCCCCTACTCCTCCAGATAAACCTACACTCCCTACACGAGAAGTTACATTAGCTCTCTACCGCAGCGGAATGAGCGTTGAGGACATCGCCAACGAGCGTAACCTCAAGCCAACCACCATTACAGGTCATCTTGCCGATCTAATAGAAGCTGGTGAGGATATTGATGTTGAGGATCTGATAAACCCGGAGCATTACCCGATTATTGTCGATGCTCTGGAAAAAATTGGCGGGGACACACTCAAGCCGAGTCAAGGATTTCCTCGGAGAGGAGTACTCTTTTGGTGAGATTCGTCTGGTACGTGCGCTTGTGGGTCGTGCTCAGGGGGATGATTCGGAGTGATGAGTTTGCATCTTCAACAACTTCATGCTAGATTCTTACTCCAGAGAAGGGCCTTCTTCGTAAAGAAAAACCAGAAAATGATGAGAACAAATGGCCATGGACAGAGACTTTGAATCACAAACACAAGTGGGGAAAGACTACAGAGCCACGTTGCCCAAATGGCGTCAGCCTCTGTTCGGTTATGTCGCCGTGCTTCCCCTTTTCTTTGTGGCTGTGATCATTACACTCTCTATCAGGCAAATACAAACCTCTCTCATTCTTCCAGATGCCTTTTTTTCTGTTATTTTGATGCTTGTTGCATTTCTTTGGGGAATAGGCCCTACCGTTTTTATGCTCATACTGGTTCTTGGCTGTATCGATTACCTTTTTATTGCTCCTCGTGAAAACTGGACCGTTGCAAGCTGGCTAGATACCCTTCAATTAGTCTTCTGTGGTCTGACTGGTCTGCTGCTGATAGCAATCATCACCCAGCGCGAGCATGCTCGTATGAAGGCATTCGTTGCTGATAAGTGGAAGGCACTCAGCCAAACAAAAGATCGTTTTCTTGCTATCGCATCGCATGAATTGAAGACCCCTGTAACGATCATACGTGCTCAAGCTCAACTCGCACGTCGGAGCCTCGTGAAACAGAAGGAAAAGGGATTGAATACAGAGGTGCTTCTCCAGTCTTTGCAGGGCATTGATGAGCAAACTGGTCGCCTCACCACCTTAATTAATGACCTACTTGATGTCAATAGGCTCCAGACAGGCGAGGTTACATTAAAGAGACAGCCATCCAATCTGAACGAAATCTGCCAGAAAGCTGTAGAACAGCAGGTTCTCCTCACAAAGCGGCAAATCCCGCTCGATATTCCTCCGCTCCCGATAGAGATAGCTGTAGATAGCAATCGCCTGGCTCAGGTGATCACCAATGTTCTGGGCAACGCCATCAAATATTCACCAGAAGAGAGACCAGTAGAGATATCTGTCAGCCAGAATACTAAGCATGCACTTGTGCAGGTGCGTGATTATGGAGATGGGATTTCAAAGGAACACCTACCACATATTTTTGAGATGTTTTACCGAACTCCAAATATGCGAGCATCTTCCACAAGAGGGTTTGGTCTCGGCCTGGCGATTGCGAAGGAAATTGTTGAGTTACACAATGGCCGCATCTGGTGTGAGTCGGAACAAGGTCAGGGTAGTACTTTTTTTATAGAGCTTCCCCTCAAGTAATGGCTCAATGCTTTTCTGTACCGCGATTGCCACTGTCTCGTGAACGATATAATTTAGTGCATCTTAGCTAATTTTTCAGGATTGCCTAAGAGTTTTGTTTTCCGGTTGTCTGACAACTTCTCATAAGCGGTATCTGTAGGAGCAAAGAAGGTAAAAGGGCCATATCCACTAAGGACATCGGCAAGTCCGTTTACAGACTCGATTCCTTTGACAAATTTGCTTAATGAGCTTTCGGTACGTGCGCTTTCCAAGATGTTCGCCATGTGATAGTTTTCCTCCTGAAAAAATAAGAGAAAGCAACAAAAGTGAGAAGACCCGTTGTCTTCTTTGCAAACACGTTTCAAATGAAGACAAGGATACAAACTCTTGCTCGTCAAGCCTTTATTTTCCTGGATAGTCGGATCTTCTTGAAGAGCACAAGAACAGAGTTTTTCGATAGTGGAGTTACTGAGACGAGCAAAACATTCTTCATAAGCCTGAGCAGGCTTGTATCGCCACATCTTTTTCTAAAGTAGTGACTCGATATGTCTTTTGTGCTATCCTTATCATCGTTTCAAGGCCATTCGCGATAATAAGATTTTTGTTATTATCGCTAACGATAATAAGGCCAAAAATTTTATCCTTATCATCGTTTTAAGGCTATTCCCGATAATAAGGAGTTGTGTCATGGTAGCAAGGGATAATAAGAGTGCAAATTATGATCGTGCAGGTGGTTATGTCGGCCAAATCGGAGGCTACAAAGCTTTTGTTCCAAAGCCGTTGCCACCTGATCCACCTATTCAATTCGATAGCGAGATGGTTCAGTTACTCTCGCAAGCTGACAGAGCGCTGGGACGCCTGGATGGTACAAGTGAGATATTACCTAATGCTGATCTCTTTGTTGCTATGTATGTGAGCAAAGAAGCTGTGCTTTCAAGTCAAATTGAAGGAACCCAGGCTTCTCTCATCGACGTTCTAGCGTTTGAAGCGGATGCTGCTATACCAGAAAATCCGCAAGACATTGAAGAAGTAGTCAATTATATTAATGCCCTGAACTATGGTCTGCAACGGCTTCATACCCTTCCGCTTTCGCTACGTCTCATTCGTGAGATTCATGATCTTTTGCTCAAGGAGTACGAGGAGCTAATCGTCAGCCTGGTGAATTCCGTACTTCGCAAAATTGGATTGGGCATTATGGAGGCACAATTGAAACTGCTAAGTTCGTGCCTCCATTTCCTGGAGATATGAATAGAGCATTAGATCAACTTGAAACATTCATTCATGAAGAAAAGGCACTACCTGTTCTTTTGAAAGTGGGTTTAGTACATGCTCAATTTGAGACTATACATCCGTTCCTTGATGGCAACGGACGTATGGGCAGATTGCTTATCACATTTATACTATGTCATGAAGGTATCTTACGAAAACCGTTGCTCTACCTGTCACATTTTTTCAAGCTACACAGGTTAGAGTATTATGATCATCTTCAGAAGGTTCGCGATGAAGGTGATTGGGAGTCATGGCTCAAGTTCTTCTTGCAAGGAGTAAATGAAGTCGCGCAAGAAGCGACAATTACGGCAAGAAAGATTGTCCAACTGAGAGAAAATCATCGCAATATTCTTGCAACACACTTTTCTCGTTCAGGTGGATCTCCTTACCAACTACTTGAATACCTGTATCAAAGGCCAGTCATTACAGTTAATGGCGTTGTTCACGTAACTGGTTTAAGCTATGCAAATGCAAATAGGCTCGTCATGAGGTTTCAAGAACACCGTCTGCTACGTCAGATGGATACATACCAACGCAATAGGCGGTTTATCTATTCTGATTACCTTGCTATGTTTGCTGATGAGATGCCAAAGAATGATGATGAGATACTTTCACAACATGAAGAAGATCAGACACAGTCTCTGACTTAGAGTGCGCCCGTCCAGTACAACCCCATAGCTATGGTATAATCAAAACGATGAAGAGGCTCAATGTTTCGACGAACGTGGAGGCGAGGAAAGAAAAACCTATGGCAGTATGGCAGAACGAACACAATGAACGAAAAAGCCGTGAAGAATACTTTGCGCTCTTAGAGGCTGATCCTGAACATCGCTACGAATACCTTGATGGCTATATCTACATGATGACAGGAGGTAGCCCTGACCACTCCATTATTGGGAGCAATATTGGAAGAATTCTCGGCAACTTACTGCAAGGTCGTCGCTGCATTGTGTATAACTCGGATCTTTATGTAGAATTATCGGATAACTACCGCATCTGCCCTGATGTAACTGTCAGTTGTGATCTACGAGATCGAGGTGCTAAGGATGCCATCCACTATCCTTGCTTGATCGTAGAAGTACTCTCTCCCACAACCGAAGCTCGTGACCGGGGAAAAAAATCTTTGCACTATCGTCCCTGTCCAACTATCCAGGAATACCTGCTCATAAACGTTGATACTCCAATCATTGAAGTATTCCGACGTGAAAAAAACGGCTTCTGGTCACTTTACACCCTCGGACAAGAAGACACTATAGAGCTATCCAGCCTTGGTATACACTTTCCTGTTTGGGAGGTTTACCAGAATACTTCTCTTGAAGAAGGATGAAGTGTATCGAATTTGCCTTCTGGACACCCCCTCTGCGTTCCGAGGTTCCATCTGATGCCCGTCATGACCAGAAAGGCATGGATCTCGGAACGCATGAAAGGCAGTATACGCTACAGGAGCATGAATGGGGGAATAAGCACTTTATCAATGACGTGAATAATCCCATTATCCGCCTGAATATTGGGACGTGTAACGTATGCGCCATTGATCTTGATGCTTTTCTGTACCGCGATTGCCACTGTCTCGTGAACGACATAATTTAGTGCATCAGTATGAGAAGCAACTGTTTCCTCGCCCAGGGGAACTTCCGAGATATCCGACCATATTTTCAATCGCTGCCCCTCCAGGGTTTTGAGAAAGAGGCGATCGAGCAGGTCGTCTGTGGTGTACCGGCCCGGCGCGATATGATACTTGAGCAGCTTAGCTAATTTTTCAGGATCTCCTAAGAGTTTTGTTTTCCGATTGTCTGACAACTTCTCATAAGCGGTGTCTGTAGGGGCAAAGAAGGTAAAGGGGCCATGTCCACTAAGGACATCGGCAAGTCCGTTTACAGACTCGATTCCTTTGACAAATTTGCTTAATGAGCTTTCGGTACGTGCGGTTTCCAAGATGTTCGCCATGTGATAGTTTTCCTCCTGAAAAAATAAGAGAAAACAACAAAAGTGAGAAGACCCGTTGTCTTCATTGCAAACACGTTTCAAATGAAGGCAACGATACAAATTCTTGCTCGTTAAGCCTTTATTTCCCTGGATAGTCGTATTTTCTTGAAGAGCACAGGAACAGAGTTTTTCAATAGTAATGAGGGTGATTGGGAGTCATGGCTCAAGTTCTTTTTGTGAGGGGTGAATGAAGTCGCGTTCTGTCATGCATCAGTTTCGCGTGACTGCACTAATGCAGATGTTATCTCTTGGATCGGCTCATGGACACCCTGATCATATGCAGCCTGGGCCTGCCCAACCTCCTCAATATGATTCTCTGCCCAGGTGCGTAAGGCCCACATCGGCTCGATCAATGAGCGTCCCAAAGTAGTGAGGGAATATTCCACCTGTGGGGGAACTGTTGGATAGATATCACGTTTTATCAGACCATCGCGCTCCAGGGAACGTAAGGTCCGCGTCAGCATTTTGTTGGAAATCCCATCGATCTGAGCCAACAGATGGCTGAAGCGTTTTGGTGTCGAACCTTCTTCAAGGGCATAAAACACCAATGCCGTCCATTGATCAGCAATCAGTTCGAGTACACGGCGAGAAGCACAGGTAGCCGCAAAAATATTGACCTGTGCATTTTTCCTGGTAACCATAAGGTTACTTTATCACATCTGTAGCTATGATGTCAGCCCTGAGTGCCCTTTGCGTGTTTTGGGTGTAGTTCTGCTACCCAATCTGACACCATGGCTTAGCAAGAGCACTTTTCGTCACAACCTTTTTGCCATCATGCAAAAACAAGGGAGATAATGAGATTTGCCCCTTTATGGTAAGCGCCAGGGCAGCGAGAAGGAGAAAGTGGAACCCTGTCCTTCCGTGCTTTCCACCCACAGCTTTCCCCTATAGTGTTCAATGATCTGATGCGCGATGAACAGCCCGACACCCAGGCCGGCAGTGGTTCGCTTCTGCTTCCCAGCTACGCGATAGAATCGCTCAAAAACTTTCTCCTGTTCTGTTATGGGGATGCCGATGCCAAAATCCTGGACGCTGATCGTCAGACTCTCGGCGGCGGAGGTGAGATGGACGATGACTTGCGTTGCCTGCGGTGAGTATTTCATGGCATTGGTGAGCAGGTTGATCAACACCTGGCTCAGGAGTCCCCGATCTCCGATGATGGTCCCTGGCACGCTTCCTTCGATACTGATCTGATGCAGGGTACTGGTTTGTTGTAGCTGCTCGACTACCTCGCGCACCAGCGCGTCCATGTCCACTGCCTCCTCTATGAATGTCAGTTTTCCGGCCTGGATCTTCGAGAGATCGAGCAGATCCGTAATCAGTCTGGAGAGCCGTTTGATTTGTGTCTCCATTCTGGCAAGCGTATGCAGAGCATGTGGATGGTCAAAGCCAGCCAACTGTCTCTGGAGCAACTGTGTATAACCCAGCAAACTGGTCAGAGGAGTACGCAACTCGTGGCTGGCCATACTGATAAATTCGTCTTTCCGCTGCTCCAATGCGTGCCGTTCGGCCACTATCGCTGCCAGAATCAGCATCGTGGCCGCCGTAATCCCCATAAAACTCTGTAAGAAGAGCAACCTGAGCCAAAGGCTCCCTGAGGAGAATGGGGAGGTACCCTGGATAGTGCCGACAATGGCGAGACAGGCAAAGGCCGCAATGGCAGCGGTGGCACCACGCGGACCAAAGCGCAGTGATGCCCAGATGAGCGGAGGGAACACTAAGTGGGTGACGGGGTATTCCCAGTGATTTGGACGAAGCAGTCCCTGAAAGACAAAGAGGCCAACTACCAGTACGGACATGCTGATGAGGATCAGTTCCGTAAGACGTTTTCGGGAGGATATCGTCTGCGGTTCCACACTCCAGGTGAGGAGAAGTGGAGTGAGCAAGAGTAGACTCATTATATCTCCGAGCCACCACGTGCTCCAGGTCACAGGCACCGAGGACCAGGTGATGACTTTACCCAGCAACAGACAGCCCACCCCAAGTGTGGCACTGATGAGAGTACTGATGGGAGTGGCTAGCAACACCAGGACCAGTATGTCACGAAGCGAGTCCAGCGTTGGGCGTACCTCCTTACGCTTGAGCAGCGCAATACAAACCAGAGCTTCCAGGGTATTGCCAATGCCTATACCAATGGCCACGAGCACGGGTGCTCCCGTGAAGAGGTTGACGAGAAAAGCTCCCAGGGTAATCGCTGGCCATAGATCTGTCCCCCACAGGAACAGGGCGGTCACTGCGAGGCCTGAAGGCAACCAGACCAGTGTGGCAAAACCCCTGGCGGCCCCCAGGGACAGGCCTAATCGCCCGGTGCCGAAGTAGACAGCAGCCAGAGTGAGCAGCGCGATCCCATATCTGCCCACTATTCTGCTCGGCAGAAGATTGCCTTTCCACTTCATCTCCTCTGTTCCCTTCATCGCTTTCCTCGTTGAGCTTTCCCGTAAGAAACTGGGGCTGAGCCAGTGCTACCTGAACGATGCAATAAATCAGCTTGTGGACGACGGTGGACCACTGCGAGACGACGTGCTTGCTCAATGAGCGGTTTTTCTTCGATGCCGCTATGCCTCATCCCCTGGATTTTGCAGTAAAAGAAAAAAGGCGCGTCTGCTTTACAACATATCTCCAAGATTTTGCGCTGAAACGACAGGATTGTTGCATTGTTCATACGTCCTGCCAAAGATACCGTAAGTCCCCTGATTCTACTACCTGAGGCTGGAAGAGATCAAGCACAACCGCTTTCTATACTTTGCTAGACTGTTGTGGATATATTTTATAGGATTGGCTTGTGGAGCGGTTCCAGGCTATTGGTTTGTAGCAAAGAATAGTGGGTAACCATGAGGTTACTTTATCACACTGCTGTCCCTTCTTACAAGTTCTTTCGACACCCGGTATACTCCTGATATAAGCAAGATGAAGGGTAACTACTCTCAGGAGAAGAAAAGCATGAGCACATTTCATTGTACCCACTGTGGAAGAGCGATCTTCCATCGTGATGCGTTGATCGATACTGTAAACCTTTGGGATCTGACGGAATATCAAGCGACCTGTTATACCATTCGTGAGGCGATTGAGCTAGAGAAACTGACCCGCTATGATACATCGTTACATGAGGGTTGGTATTGTTGTCGCTTTATTCTGATGCGCATGGTAACCGATAAATTTGGCACCGGGAGCCAGTTGTTAGTCTATACTGACTCGGTTGTTGAAGTCCCTGAAGGATCACAACCACCCCTTTATCAACAAACATATGGGCAAATCAGCCTGACCACCCAGGATTATCATGAGGTGATACAAGCAAGACAGGCTCCTGATCAGTTTACGGTCGTCAAGTATGGAGCAATCTGGTGTCCCCCCTGCCGATTACTTGATCGAGTCATTGACCAGCTGGTGCGTGCGAAGAAATTGCCAGAGGTCACCTTCTTCTCGGTGGATGTGGATGAAGAGCCAGCCCTCTTCGCCCAATGGCACGCACAGAGTATTCCCTTTCTGATCTTCTACCATCAAGGAAAGCAACTCCAGATGGTGAGTCAACAGTATCCAACCGTTGATGGTGGCATTATTGGGGGACTGTTTGCCAATCAGGTGACCTCCTTATGCAACGATGCATTACAGCAAGCACGAGCAGATCATCATACTATTCACTGCTAAGAAAGAACATAACATTGCGGTCGGAGGATCTTGTACGTTATAATGGGAAAATAAGAAACGCAACTAAATTTTTTATGCATCTTCTCTTTAGGAGTCAAATGTGCAAGAACATATCTTGACTCCTACTTAACAATACAGCGAAAAGGAGATGAAATGGAGAAACGAGCGTTACTACACACTCCTGTACAACATCTAGACATCAAAGCAGTTAATGTTGTCCCACTCATTGAGATGATGAGCCACACAGCCTTTCAGGCACGTAATTTAGCTCGTGCAGCAACAATTGCTAATACGATGGTTGCTGATACCAACACTACAGTTATTCTTACTCTCGCAGGCAGCCTTGTTTCGGCAGGACAAAAACATGTTATTTTAGATCTGATGAGAACAAATGCCATAGATGTTCTCGTATCTACAGGCGCTAATATCGTAGATCAAGATTTCTTTGAGGCCCTTGGTTTTTGCCATTATCAAGGAGAGCCTGCGGCTGACGATAATGCGCTCCGCGAGTTAAGTATAGATCGTATTTATGATACGTATATTGATGAAGATTCATTACGTATCTGTGATGACACTATTTGCCAGATAGCTGATACTCTCGATGCTCGCCCATATTCCAGTCGTGAATTCATTCAAGCCATGGGGCGTTATCTTGATGAGCATCATCCAACAGCAGACAGCATTGTTTTGGAGGCATATCGGCGCTCTATTCCTATCTTCGTTCCAGCTTTCTCTGATTGCTCCGCAGGATTTGGTTTAATGGCCCATCAAGTGAGTCATCCCGAGCATTCTGTCACTATCGATAGTGTGAAGGATTTCCGAGAATTGACCGCAATCAAGGTGCAGGCTGGAACGACGGGTTTATTAATGGTTGGAGGAGGAGTGCCTAAGAACTTTGTACAGGATACGGTAGTAGCTGCAGAAATATTGGGGTATCCTGCGCAGATGCACAAATATGCAGTACAATTGACCGTTGCAGATGAACGAGATGGAGCACTCTCCGGGTCAACATTGAAAGAGGCACATTCCTGGGGTAAGGTTGCACTTACTCAGGAGCAAATGGTCTTTGGTGAAGCAACAATAACATTCCCTTTGCTCGCAGGTTATATCTATCATAAAGGCTCCTGGCGCTCTCGCACGACACGTGAGTGGAACAAGTGGCTTGAAACTAAAGATGCTCAACTTGCCTGGCAGATGGATAAGAGTGCTACGATGGCATAGTTTAAGATATCATAAAGCTAACCTCTTTGACGAGAGGAGCCAGCTTCATTGCGAAGTGACACAGCCCAACATTGCAGAAAACGACAAAGAAGCCAGAGGGAACGTACCCACTCTGGCTTCTTCTTCCACCCCACCACGTTGCCACCCACCACTATCTCTCGTAAAAGTATAAGTCCTTGTTCTGTTATACCCTACCGCACATCTGGCAACCACCACCCCACTACACTACGTTTACCCTACCAGATGAGAAACCTATCTCCTGGGGCATCCAATCGTTTCTCGCGCCTTCTTCCTACCTTACCACCACCACAACGATCTTCCGCACCTTTCCCACTTGCCATCTCTCCGCCATCACCAGGGATTTGTTTCTCTTCCGTTACGATTAAAATATAACATAAGGTCATGACAATACCATGAATTGATCGCTATGTATTATGAATAGGAATTCATCACTTATGAAGGGTAGTGGCCTGAAAATAATTACGGTATTTTCATCCGCTGCCAATCCTGATGAAACTTCTCGACAGCCTGCTCACTCTGAGGGTCACAGACCATCTCTAGCAAGACTTGCGCTGAGACAGTTAGATCATGTGCGCCAGCGAGCAATGCGGTAGCGACCTCGATAGGAGATTTAATACTGGCTGCGAGAATGCGTGTGGGTAATTGCTGCTTATGGAATATATCAGCCATCTGTGCGATACGCTCATTGGCATCAACACCCGAACGCATCAGGCGATTATAATAAGGGATAATAAAATCTGCCTGCGCCACCGCTGCCGTATACGCTTGAGCTACAGTGGTCACTGCCGTAAACGAGATACGCCGCTGCTCACGCTTCAAGCGGAGGGCGAGCTTGTAGCCCCGTCTGAGTCATCGGTATTTTGGGAATTATTCTCTCCGGTGCTACTTCAATGTAGGTCAATGCCTCTGTAAACATCTCCTCTTCCTCTATTGCGCCAGGTTGCATAAAAATGGTCCCATCCAGGTGACGCACCAATTCTTCGAGGAGACTGAGAGGATCAAGGCACTGACCCAGTTCGTGAGCGGCTAAGAGGATGGTTGGATTTGTTGTCACACCTGCTAATGGTACAGTGCACGCTATTTTCGTGATATCATCAAGATAAGCACTATCAACATAGAGGGCCATAGATTATGCTCCAATCTCATCTGTTATATGATACTGTACAACTTGCCAGCAGTGATCACCTTTTGATTCTCAATTCGGCAGCAGACCCTTTTGTAGCCAGGGCGACACAACACATTAGTACGGGAATAATTACGCTGGCTGAAGACAATATTGCCACTGCCGAACTATTATTACGTACGTCCTTATCTGGTATCCGCCATGTCGCCTTCCATGACTATATCTTACACGATCCGCCAGCGACGATGGATATTGCCGTGATGAACCTGCTCTATCAACCCGGCAACACGTGGCTTCATCATGGACTACAGGTTGCAGCCTATGCACTTCGTTCGGGAGGACGTCTCTATGTAGTAGGAGCCAAAGACCGTGGCATCTTATCGATGGCAAAACGTATGCGGGAATATTTCGGTAACGTCGAAACGCTCACTATCAGCAAAGGATACCGTGTACTGTGTTCACACAAACTCGCAGGAATGACCACTGCTGCCACTTCCCAGGGAGTGACGATTTTTGCCGAGAGCAATTTAGATGATGGAACACGTCTCCTGCTGGATGTCTTAGAAATCCAGGAGACGGACAAGGCTCTGGATCTAGGTTGTGGAGCAGGTTTCATTGGATTACATATCGCGCGTTTTGCCAGTAAAGGACATGTCACCATGGTTGATGTCAGCCTCGCAGCTGTCGCTATGGCCCGGCAAGCCGTAGAACAAAGTGGTCTGGCGAATATCTGTGTCTTGCCAGGTGACGGTGCCCAGGCAGTTCTCTCACAACGCTTTGATCTGGTTGTTACCAATCCACCCTTCCATCAGGGTGGTATGCAGACAATGGAGATTGCCGAACGCTTCATTCACGAGGCAGCCCAGGTGCTACACCCACAAGGACGCTTTTATCTGGTAGCCAATCGCTTTCTGAAGTATGAACCAACTTTACGGGCCTGTTTTAAGAAAGTCGAAGAGGTTGGCGGAGATGCACGCTACAAGGTGTTACTTGCAATATAATATCTTTAACACAAAATATTTGCTTTAAAACAATATTTCTCTGGTTTTCACCACTACCATGAGATTTTTGAGGTACAATATGGTTGGCAAATACACTTATCTCTCTTTATCCTGGTGAAGATAAGATACCTATCCTGTAAGGAGTCGTACTTTGCCTACAGCTTCGCGTAGCATACCCTCACTCCAGACGCGTCACTCATATTCCTGGCTTATGCTTATCGGTGCCAACGTTTTGTGGGCTGTCAGCTATGTTGCCGCCAAGTTCGCTCTACGCGACACTTCGGTGATACTCATGCTTGCACTTAGAATGAGTATCTCTGCTGTGATACTACTTCCCTTGCTCTTCGTTAAACGCAAAGAGTTAAACCTGACACGCAAAGATCTTCTTCCATTGGCGCTCTGCTCATTGTTTGGTTTTGTCGTGAATAAACTCCTTGAATATAGTGGGTTAGCACTTACTACAGCCTCGGATATGGCTCTACTGATTACGAGCGAATCTATCTTTACAGCAATTCTGGCCTGGATCTTATTGCGCGAGCGTTTCAAGAAACTAACTGGTTTTGCACTCCTCCTGGGATTTGTGGGTGTCTATCTAATTATTGAGCGTAGCCTGATACCCAATTTGCCACCGGGTGGGGGAGTCATGCGTATCTTTGGTGATCTCCTGGTGATGTTGTCATTGTTCATCGAAGCGTTTTATACTATACGGGGCAAAGCAATGTTGGTAAAACATTCCCCCCTGTTAATTACTGCTGCATCTATTGTAGGAAGTACCTTATTTTGGATACCTGTAGGAGGATGGGAAATCCTTGTTCGAGGGTGGCACCCGATAGGTCTGCTCGCCTGGATAAGTATTGGCTGGCTAGCAGTGATGTCTACAGTGATTGCCTATCTTGCCTGGTTTCAAGGACTGGCTAAAGTAGATGGATCAGCTGCTGCCTCAACGCTCTTTATACAACCCTTGCTTGGTACCTTACTCGCTATTGTATTCCTGCAAGATCAGTTAACTCCTATGACTATCGTTGGTGGCATCCTGATTATGATGAGCGTCTACTTAATTTCAAGACACTGATTTGCATCAATATAATAAATGAGAGAGAGGTATACATATGATCAAGCCACGCAGTGCCTTTGTTGATGCCGAAACCATACGTTTACACTATCTCGAATGGGACCCTGAGCAGTTACGGAAAAGAGAACTGTGGACACGGGGTGAACAAATCGCGGATCAGCATGATGATAATATCCCACTGATTATGCTCCATGGCCTTGGTGCAACTGCGGACAGCTGGTTACTGATGGCCGAGCATCTGTGTAAGCAGCATTTGCTTATTGCGTTTGACTTGCGTGGTCATGGACAAAGTGACCAACCGGAAGGCGGCTATGACCTTGTTACTATTGCTGAGGATATAATACAGGGTATGGCAGCATTAGGATTGGGTAAGGTAAGTCTGGTTGGACATGGCTGGGGTGCGCGAGTGGCCCTGATCATGGCCGCCCGTCATCCAGCGCTTATCAGTCATCTCATACTTGTTGATTGTCCCCATATAGAACCAAGGCACTGGCCTGGTATGACACGAGAGCGCTTCATCCGTGGGAAGGGTCCAAACGATATCTATGACTCGTTGGCAAGCTTTCTCAAGGCCATGCGCAGCGAGATGTCGTCTTTCTGGTCACCCACGGTAGAAGCGATTATTCAAACTTATGTACAGAGTATTGCCCGATGGGAGCGTAGAAGAACAACCACGACCAGAGCATCAGCGACAAATTCGCGAGTCACTATGGGATGATCGTGCATTATCGTACTATAGCAAATTAATCTGCCCTGTACTCCTGATACCAGCGGCATCCCAGCCCCAACCGGGAGATGATCCACCAGAACGGCTGGAAAAGGCTGAAGAGTTTGCTGCCGCCAAGGGCTATATAGCAGCACAGGTTGCCCGTGCAATTCAACGCTGTTGCGTACTCTGGATGTCTGACACTTCACATGAAGTTCAATTACAACGTCCGCAGTGGCTTGCTAATGCCATCGCCAGTTTTATATGTGAGTAATATTTGTTCCTCTATCCCGATCCTCCAAGTCGTATTGATGAAAGGAGCTTAAACATACATGAGTACCATGCTCTACCTGAACGGCAATATTTACACGATGGATGTGACACAACCACGAGCGCAAGCAATGGCTATTGATAGTGCAAGTGGTCGTATCCTGGCCGTAGGTACGAATAGCGAGGTACGCCGCTTCGGTGGACTGCATACAGAACTGGTGGATCTACGGGGAAAGACCGTCCTACCGGGCTTTATTGATGCCCATATCCATCTGCTTGATACAGCCTATCGTGCTTATCACATCGATGCAGCAGACTGTACAGGTGAAGATGAGGTTGTTGCCCTTGTTCGTGAACGTATCGCGCTGACACCGCCTGGACGCTGGATACTTGGTGGACACTGGGATAGAAATCTCTGGTCCGATAGTCATTTTCCCACCAAAGCGTCACTTGATGCTGTGGCTCCTGAACATCCTGTCGTTTTATGGAGTAAAGATGGACATCTCTTATGGGTTAACTCACTGGCATTGCAACGGGCCGACATTACAAGCGAGACACCTCAGCCTGCCGCCGGAGCTATTTTATGCGATGGCTCTGGTGAACCTACGGGTATATTACAAGAGGAAGCTGCTACCAGCCTTGTCTATAGAGCCGTCGAGAAACCTGATCCTGAGCTACATCGCCAGTTGATACAACGCGCTCTGCTAGAATTGCAGAGTTATGGGATCACGACCATTCATGATATCGAGGGTGAGACATCTTTACAGCTCTTTCAGGAACTGCGTGACAAGGGTACTCTAGGTGTACGTGTTCATATGATCCTTCCACGCCAGATGTTGCCCCAACTACGTACACAGGGAATTCATCATGACGAGAACGACCTGCTGCGTGTGGGAGGTATCAAAATATTTGCCGATGGTACTCTCGGCTCACAGACAGCCGCAATGCTCGAAAGTTTTGAAGGCAGTACGGGAAACTATGGTATTCTGACCACATCTGAACAAGAGATGCTGGATATTGTTCGTGATGCGACGAGCATGGGTCTGACAATTGCCATTCATGCGATTGGTGACCGCGCTGCGAGGGTTGCTCTGGATGCCATTGAGCATACCCAGATGCTCATGGCCCGGCAAGAAACACCATCCAAATTCTCTTCGAAGCTTCGTTACCGTCTGGAGCATGTGCAGTTAATTGCTCCTGAAGATCTCGAACGGATGCGCCGCCTTGGTGTCGTTGCTTCAGTACAACCCTTCCACGCCGTTGCTGATCGCGATATTGCCGAGCGCTACTGGGGAAAGCGCCATCGTCGCGCCTACGCCTACCGGACAATGCGCGATATGGGCATTCCCCTGGCAATGGGTTCTGACGCTCCCGTAGAAATCTTCGACCCATTGCGTATCCTCTCCGCCGCAACCTTGCGTCGGGACCCTACTCTTCAGCGTCCCCCCTGGCTCCCTGATCAGGCTCTACCCATTGCGGATGCGCTCTGGGGCTATACAGCAGGCGCTGCTTATGCGGGAGCCGAGGAGCAGCATAAAGGTTCTCTGACCGTTGGGAAATTGGGTGATGCCGTTGTATTGCGCGAGGATGTCTTGAGCGTCCCACAAGAGAGGATGTACGAGAATGGTGTGCAGGCGACTATTCTCGGTGGCAAGATCGTCTATGGTTCTCTATAACTTCTCAGGTTTCCTCGCTGCCGCGGCGGCGAGGAAACCTGAGAAGTTATAGCGAACCAATTTTTTACTCCAACGATGCACAAAAAGAGATGGTATACTCCAAACTAGAATCAATTATACAAACTACCAGAGGTTAGCATGACATTGCCAGAAATCCTTCTACTCTTTATCTCTGCCGTTCTTGGCGGTACGCTCAATTCTGTTGCAGGTGGTGGCAGCTTTCTCACATTCCCTGCTCTGATATTTACTAACGTGCCACCGATCCAGGCCAACGCCACAAACACGGTGGCCTTGTGGCCTGGATCAGTTGCCAGTACGGGCGCATACCGTCGAGAATTGGCCCAACAGAGGCGTGGGCTATTCTTCTTCCTCATTACCATCAGCCTGATTGGTGGGGGACTGGGAGCCGTCTTACTCATAAGTACCTCACAATCAACCTTTATACATCTGCTTCCCTATCTCCTCTTGATGGCCACACTTCTCTTTACCTTCAGTAGTCCCATCATAAAAAGATTACGTATACGCTCTCTCAAAAAGGAACGGCTCTCCAGAACGGCTCTTGTTGGTGTAGCCATTGTCCAATTCATCATCTCCATTTACGGGGGATATTTTGGAGGAGGGATCGGTATCCTGATGCTGGCAACCCTGGCATTGATGGGTATGGATGATATTCATGCGATGAACGCCCTCAAAACGGTGCTGGCAAGTTGCATCAATGGTATAGCAACCGTCACCTTTATCATAGAAGGTAAAGTCGTATGGCCTGAAGCTCTTTTGATGATGGTGGGAGCTATCGTGGGTGGCTATGGCGGTGCCTATTATGCTCGTAAGATTAATCAGAAATGGATACGTTTTTTTGTCATCATAGTTGGTTTTAGCATGACCATCTACTTTCTTGTGCACCAGTAGCTTGCATGAGTAATCCCGAATTTTGAACAAAAGTCTGCTCTCTCCAAGCCGCTGGAGAAGCGGGATTGTCAAGGGCGGTCAGCCCTGTGACCTGGGTGCGTGTTGTCCATAACATAATGTTGCCGCACGCCGCCTGCGGCGGCGTATGAAAGAAGTAAACAGAAGTTTCTAGGGACACCCAAACGCCCGCCAGGAGGCTGCCGCCCCCTGGACCCCGCTGATCGAATTTTTGAAACAAAAATTAGGATTACTCAGATTACTTAAGAAAGAAGATAGAAAGGAATATTTCGATGGATGATGAGGAGCATGCCGGAAAATGGGCAGTTCTGGCGATTGTCGCAGTGGGAGTCTTTATGGCGACCCTCGATACGTCTATTGTTAATATCAGCCTGCCTACCATTGCACGCTATTTCGCAGTACCCCTCAATGGCACCGTTGCCTGGGTGATTATCTCTTATCTTGTGACGACTGCCGCCGTACTCCTGACTGCTGGCCGTTTAGCCGACATGGTCGGTCGCAAAGCAGTCTGGGTGGTGGGCTTAATTGTTTTTACGGCTGGCTCAGCACTTTGTGGAGCATCCCCCACACTCGAATTTTTGATTGGTGCACGAGCACTTCAGGGGTTAGGGGGAGCACTCCTCATGGCGGTTAGTCCTGCTATGCTCACCAGTGCCTTTCCTCCCCAGGAACGTGGCCGGGCGCTTGGTTTCAGTGCCATTACTGTTGCGCTCGGTGTGAGTGTTGGCCCAACCCTGGGTGGTCTGATTACCGCTTATTTCTCGTGGCGCTGGATTTTCTATGTCAATGTGCCAATTGGCACTGTTGGCATTTTCGTGACCTTGCGTGTTCTCACTGAGCGATTGCGCCGGAAGCCTGGACGCTTTGATCCATGGGGGGCGATCCTGCTGGCAATTGGACTGGCTGGCCTGACCGCAGCACTCTCATTTGGACAGGAGTTGGGTTGGTATTCACCTCTCCTCATCACGATAATGGTGGTAGGTCTGGTAGCCTTGATAGCTTTACCCTTCATCGAAAGCAGGGTCACCAATCCTATTATTGATCTGGCGTTGTTCCGAAATCGTGTGTTCCTCTCGGCAAATCTGAGTCTGGTCTTAAATTTCCTGGCACTTTTCGCCGTAAGCTTTATGTTACCCTTCTACTTCGAGCAGTTACGCAGCTTTTCCACCGAACAGTCTGGACTCCTGTTAACCCCCTTACCATTGACTATTGCGCTGGTAGCTCCTCTGAGTGGCTCACTGGCTGATCGCATTGGCACACGCTGGCTAGCAGCTGTAGGGATGGCTATAGCTTGCATTGGTCTGGTTTTGGTCAGCCAGCTTAATACTGAAAGCACAACATGGGATATCATCTGGCGTCTCATCTTTACAGGTGCGGGGCAGGCAATCTTCCAGGCACCTAATAATAGCGCTCTTTTAGGATCTGCTCCCCGTAAGCAGCAGGGAAGTGCCGCAGGTTTTCTGGCAACAGGGCGTGTGATGGGTCAGAGCGTAAGTGTGGCGCTGGCTGGAGCTATCTTCACCAGCTCAGGTGGAGCAGCGGCGGGTAGTGCTCTTGCCATGTATCCCAGTAATCCCCACTTGCAACAAACATTTGTGAACAGTTTTCATGTGACATTTCTTGTTTGTGCTTCTATTGCCGCGCTTGGTGTCCTGACGTCCCTGGTCAGAGGGAAGGAAAAGAAGAAGAGTATTGTCAGTTCTTAACCAAATAGTGAGACTTAAAGAGAGAATAATACGTATATTATAGAGAGAAAGGAGTCAAAGTGCAGAATCGTCCAAGAAGACCACAATTCTCGGCCCATCCTGAAGCCAGTAACGCAAATATTACATCAGCAATTGGCATAGAAGAAACTGTTGGGCACCTGCGAGCCAGACACAACTCTCTGTACACACGAACCGTGATGTGGATCACCGGGCTTGTCTGTACAGCCTTTCTTCTGGGATCGTTAGCCCAGGCGTGGTCGAATAGTCAGTTGATGCTCAAGGTACAGGATGCACAGCAGCATTTGCAGCAAGACCAGGCTCATCATAATCTTCTCCAGCAACAGGCAAGGTATTACAAGGACCCTGCAGTGATTGAGAGCGAGGCTCGTCAACAACTCGGCTATGTCCGTCCTGGTGAAAACCCGATTGTCATCGTCAGCGCGGACAACCAGAAACAGATTACTGTTCAGCAAGGTACAAGCGTTCCGGTACCACAAAGTTTCTGGCAAGAGTGGTGGCGTACCTTTTTGGGGATTAACCCAAGAAAAAGTCCTTAAAGCTTGACAGTACATGTATGATAAATGTATAACCTATTGTAATGACCTTGTGAAAAGTCTAAGGCAAGGAAGAGCAACGTGGAACATCAACGCGCAAACAAGGTACAAAACCTTCTGATTATTCGGCTCCAGTACTGGCTGGAGCTTCTTGAATTTGTACTTACAAAAGCGCGTTTCGCAGCGTAAACAGCCTCTTATCTCAGCGGAACGTATAGAAATAGCGTTCCGTTTTTTTATTATCAAAAATCAGGGCAACGAACTTATTTCGTGATTAAGGAGTGATTGGTAATGCGTCCATTAATTGGAATTCCCTGTCATGCAGGGGTACGTACAGACACCGAGCGACCTATCTATTACAACAATAGGAGCTACATTCATGCAGTGGAGCGTGCAGGTGGTGTACCTATTCTTATCCCGATCCTTCATGATCTTAGTGGACTCCAAGCGCTACTTCCTCGTCTGGACGGCCTGTTACTCTCTGGTGGTATCGATGTTCATCCACACCATTATCAGGAAGAACCCCACCCTCTGCTGGGTGAAACAAATCCAGAACTCGATACTCTAGAGATAGCACTGGCAAAGTGGGCCTTAGCGGAAGATGTACCCACATTAGGTATCTGTCGTGGAATGCAAGTGTTAAATGTGGCATTCGGTGGCAACCTCTACCAGGATTTGGGTGATCAGTACCCTGGCAGCTTGAAACATCCCAACTGGGATCAGCCACGCAACACACTCGTCCACCGGGTGCGCATTGAGCCAGGCAGTCGCATGGAGGAGATATTGGGTGCTCGTGAGGTTCATGTGAATAGTCTGCATCACCAGGCAGCAAAAAACCCTGGCGACGGTATTCAGATCAGTGGTCGTGCCGACGACGGTGTTGCTGAACTACTGGAAGTTCCTGAACATCGCTTTATGCTGGCCGCACAATGCCATCCAGAAGAGATCTATACAGACGAACCTGTGTGGGCACGTCTTTTCAATGCCTTCATTGATGCATGCTCTAAGTCTGTAGTACACCAATTGGAGACAGTGCAGCAAGTATTGAAACTTGGAACCAGCCCGGCCTAGTATAAGACACAATCAGAAGAAAGCCTGGGGCTGGCGAAATCAAGACGATGCCAGGGGTACGCAGCAGTACCCCTCAGCAGGGCCTCTACCCTCCTGTCTCTCATGCAAAGCATTTTTTCACCCTTTCACTCCCTCAAAGTTACATTTTTCCTGATTCCTCAGCGCCTGAGACGCTTCGCAAGACATTTGTAACTACTCCCACTTGCGGTGGCTCGCTCTCATTTCATGAGCCATCCTGGTAACTATTCAGGTGTTCTCACCACCTGCGGTGGCTCGCCCTCGTTTGTTGGCAGTGGCAGGGTTTGCGGCGCAAACCCTGCCACTGCCAAAAAACACGAAGCACCTGTGGCGCTGAGGAATCAGGAAAAGGGGACCTGAATAGTTACAGGAATTTTATGTGGGTGACGTGGTTTGCGTCGCAAACCACATCACCCACATAAAATGCAAGCGAGCCACCGCAGGTGGCAAGTAAACTTTCTAAGAAATGGTATCGGGTGGAGTCAGAGTACCACTGGTGATCTGGTTGGCAAAATCATCAGCCTTCTGCTTAGCATCAGCCGGTACATCTTTGCTGACCGCAGCATAGCCAACACCATCGTGTGCAAGGTCAAACTTAGGAGGGGTGTTGGTAAACTGCCCATCCTGAAAGTCCTTGATTGTATCATAGACAGAGGTATCAACTCGTTTGAGTGCGCTGGTGATCACACTCGGATGAATATAGCCCTGATCAGCATCGACACCAATACCAAAGACTCCTTTTTGGTCAGCGGCATCCAGCGCACCGATACCACAACCACCAGCTACCTGGAAGATAATATCAGCCTGATGCTGGTTAATCTGGCTCAGGGCAAGATCTTTACATTTTGCGGTTGCCGCAAAATCCTGCGAAGTAGCCGATAATCACATTAACCTTTGGGTCAACCTTCTGAGCACAGAATTTATACCCGGCGATATAATGGTCGACAGGCGGAATCGAGAGTCCACCAACAGCCGCGATAGTATTCTTACCCAATAACTTCGGTATTTTGGCCTTGCCATCCAGTTCCATCTGCCCGGCAATGGCACCAACAAGACAACCCGCCTCCTGTTCTTTAAAGAAGAGTGGTGCCACATTGGGAAGAGTTTCGCAGTCAGATTTTCCTACGGGTACCGCACAACCATCAATAATAGCAAACTTCTTATTTGGCAATGATTTAGCCACCTGATCTATTGGAGTTTGCATAAGAAAGCCGACGGCAATAACGAGGTCAGCAACCTGTGCGGCCTGGGTCAGGTTTGCAACGTAATCATTCTGGGACTGTGTCTGAATGATCCTTTCAGTAAAGCCATACTGCTTTTCAGCTTTCTGGTAGCCCACGTAGGCCAGATGGTTGAAGCCGTTGTCGTTGAGACCTCCAATGTCGGTGACGAGTGCAACCTTTATGGTCGGCTTTTGAGTGGTTGTGCCTCCTCCAGCTCCAGTGTTGTTACCACCACCACATGCCGTAAGCAGCAGAGCAAAAACGGTGAGCAGTGACGTCACCCAAACCATGCCGCCAAATCTTCGCATGTAAAAGTCCTTTCTTCTCGAAAGCGAGAAACCGCCCGTAGAAGTACATTACCCTTGTACATGTGTACAGGGTCAGAGGGCCACAGTAAGATAGAGTAACTACTTCTCAGATCTCTTTTCCTGATTCCTCAAGCGGCTTGAGAAGCGGGATTGTCAAGGGCGGCCAGCCCTTGACCGGGGTGCGGGGTGTCTCCGCAAAATTTCTTTTTTCTCGCGCCGCCTGCGGTGGCGCACAAAAGAAGTAAAAAGAGTTTTTGGGGGCACCCCAAGCCCCGCCAGGAGGCTACCGCCCCCTGGACCCCTGCTTTTTTGAACTTTTGAAACAAAAGTTCGGGATGACTCATGACTCATACAAAACGAGAGCGAGCCATCCGCAGGTGGCAAGAAGACCTGAGTGGTTACAAGATAAATATGTTCTTCTACCGATACATACGTAGAGAAGAGGTAATTTCTCACAGGCTACGACGAAAAAGAAAGAGCCATCTGAACCCCCTATGAGTGCTCAGATAGCTCAAGAAAAGCAGAACTGTATAAGATTTACGAGCAGAATCTCATCCAACATCGAGAGATTGACGAACAGATCACAGCTTTGTCTGAGGGTTGCGGACATTGCTTCATCGAAAGCTGCTACTTCAACGCGTACTCCGTGATCGGAGCAGTAGTCGAGCATAGGCATAAAATCGCTATCGCCGCTGACCAGGACGATGCAGTCAACAGCTTTGCCATCGACAAGCCTTACTACATCGATGCACAGATCCAGGTCCAGGTCGGCTTTTTTGGCACCACTGGAAAAGGTTTTATAGTTTTTGGTGGTGATACGATAGCCAAGCCCCTTGACTGCTTGTAAGAACATCTGCTCATCGCCGGCTTGTGGGCTGGTGGGACAATAGGCATGCGCTCGAACAAGCCGGCGATTGCCGCGCAAGAAGTCCAGCAACTTGCCAAAATCTACTGCGATGCGCAAGGTACGAGCCGAGTAGAGCAGGTTAGCAACATCGACAAAGACTCCTACACGTTCAGTCGAAGGGAACGGAGGTAATGTGACCGAGACATTGGTAGGAGCCTGACTCGTCCGCCGTAACTCGGTAACCATACGATCTGTCTGTGCTTGAATGGCCTGTACGACAACGCTGGCAACATGATTGAGAGATGCTGATGATGGTGCAGCCTCATGGGTACGCGTCGGGTAAACTGGGCTGCGCTGTACCTCAGCACGGGCGCTACGTCCATCACGTGAGAGGAGACTGCCACGAGCCGGAGATGGTTCTGGCCCCATAAAAGGTCCGCTTGCTTCGTTGCCCATATTCATCTGGCTAACTGTATAACCAGAGACAATTGTATACGGATTCGTAGTTGGATTACCAGACGGCACACTGGTTGGACGCGGTGGAATAACCATAGAAGTCGGAAGAATTGGAAGTGGCTCCACTACAGGAGGAACAACAGGTACCTCTGTTACAACTGCCGTTGATGGGCTACTGCTGGCTCCGGCACGATGCCGCCGTCGCCGCCGTGGGCTAGCAGCCTTTTGCAATTCAGCATATTCCAGTGGCGGAAGATCCTCCGGGGCAATCTCTTCTAGTTGTGCCGTCACCTCTGCCACAAGAGCAACATTTTCAACGACAAGTGGTGGGATGATGGTTACCTGCTCCTTCTGGCGTTCGTGGTGTTGACGACGACGGCCATTTTCTACTGTAGCAGCAGGTGTGATGAGACTCGTGCCTTCTGTTGTCACCGCTTCAGGGAGCCTGGGTATTTGTGATTCTGTAACGTGTGTTACACTAGCTGCTGACCTTGCTTGTAGCTCGGTGACCCGCTCGCTAACATCTGCGCGACCGAAGGATAAAGTGGGCGTTGGGCGACTTCCAGTCTCCTTGTCTTGCTTCTCTTCAAGACGAGATGCAAGCTGCGTGGACGCGGCAGGGAGTACTCCATTCGACGTTGTTGGTCGATCAAAGCGATAGCGACGCGCTGGACGCGCTGGCTCAGGTGCTATAACCGGCTCCACTGGTAAAGGTGTCGGAATAGCAGTGGGAACTGGTTGCAGTGATGCTTCGATCGCAGGCGCAGGCACTTCTACAACAGGTTCTTCTCGTTGATGACGACTATGACGCGGCAGACGCAAACGCTGCGCAGGCCGCAACAAAGGTGATACACCACGTTCTACAGGGGCGGCAGGAGCGATAACAGGGGTCTCCTTTTCCTCTACCTCCTTTTGATCGCTACCAGGCATGCTAACCAAACCTTCGTCAGTAAGTGAAACTTCTGTTCTATTAAATTCTTCAGTGTGAGCTGGCACAAATGACTCAAGGGAGAGTTGCTCACTCTGGTCTATCGTAGGTAAATCCTCGTTCACTGGCGTATATACCTCAAACGTGGTCAAATTTGCTTCTGTCGGTAAGAGCAATGGATAAGCCTCCGGCTGTGTCTCTTGAAGCGAGGCATTGAAGCGAGCCTCGGCTTGACGAAATTCCTTAATAAATTCAGTGAACGGTCGAACCTCATCTATCTCTTCCATCAATGGGATCACCTCTGTATAAGGGAGAGCTACCTGCTCTTCTGTCTGTTCTGCAACAGATTTGCTTACAGGTTCAGTGGCATCGCCGACAATAGACTTGCTTACAGGTTCAATAGCAGTTTCAGCCAAAGTATCTGCAACAAACTCGGTAAGAGCAGTCTCTTCCCTGACTTGAGCTTCGGGGCTATGGATTGCCTGGATGTCCAGGTTCTCACTTTCTGGCACTGTATGATGCTCGTCTTCTTGTAATACAGGAGACTCACTATGTGTCTCTAGGCGTAGTTCAAGAGGAGTCGCAAGTTCGGCAGAGGAGAGACCTGCCTGGATTGCAACTTCAGCCGATGTCGTGGTGGTAGCGGAGTCTGCCGCAGGTTCGGAAACAGGCAGACACTCCACGACGGATATATCGGCGTCGCTCTGTTCGTGATGACTATTTTGTGTTGTCACTAAGATCTCCAGTCTCAGTCGCTACGGACCGTAGCGCAGGATACCACGAAGAGAATGTTCGACTGAAGATAGTTGGGGCGAACATCTGTTCTTTGATCTTTTTTCAGCATATTTGCCGATCCACACGCCCATGGGCGGAAACAAGAACATTTTGTTAAAGCGGGGCTTCAACAGTGTGGCCCCTACAATATCCTCGGCAGTTATCGTACACTGCGCAATAGATTACTCGGTCCGGTCGTGTCGTTGTCTACGCCGTTATCTTCACTCTTGTTGCACGCCACCACTGAACGGCGGAACACTGGTGGGCACAGAACATATATCAGAAGCTCTTGTCTCATTCGTCTCTAACGTTGTTGACAGATGACGACTGTCTGGACTAGTATCCTGCCGGTGAGTGCATGCACATTCTTGCAGCCCCACAGGGCCACGTGCCGTACGCCAAACAGAGATGATGCGTTCCACCGCTGTCACATTCGAGAAGAGCGCAAGAAGGGCCAGCGCCCAGATACTAGTGTTAGACAAAAGTCCGATAGCCAGTAGAATGACACGTTCAGGGCGAGCAAGCAGTCCGCTTTTGCACTCGATCCCCAATCCTTCGGCGCGGGCCTTGGTGTAACTTACCATCAATGAGCCGACTGCGGCTACAAAAATGAAGGTGATCATCCACGTTTGCTCATGTGGAGCAGGCCAAAGTGGATCTTGGAGGCCGGGACGCTGCAATACATAGTAGAGCAACCCCAACAGGATAATCCCTTCTGAATAGCGGTCTAGCGTCGAGTCTAAGAATGCGCCAAAGGTTGTGGCAGCGTTACGAACACGAGCCATAGCCCCATCAAACATGTCAAAGATGCCTGCAAACAGCACCAGCATCCCCCCCGCAAACAAGAATCCTTGAGCAATGACCATTGCGGTCAGAATACTGAGCAACAGCCCTATTACAGTCAACATATTCGGCGTAACACCTAGTCGAGCCAATGGTTGAATAAGATGCGCGACTAGATGCCTAACGCGTTGCTGGATGCGTCTGCTAAACATATTGCTATTGTATCACACTTCATCCCAATAGGACTAGCTATTCTTAGTGAAGTTACGGATTTGCTCAGGCATTACTTCCTATATTAACACCCATTGTGCATGCTACTTGTCAATATTGAATGAGACAGGAACCTCTTTGTAGTAAAACAATGAGACTAGGCCACATGGAGTTGTTGTGGTTGCCGACCGCGCTTGCTTACCCGGTAACGGACCCAGCGGACATAGTCTTGCACATCCCATAATTTACCGCCGGGAGCACTCAGACCTTTCTCCACCGTCGTACGCACATCTTGTGCGGTTTTCCCCTCAAACCAGGTGACGCCACGGCCAATAGCATTCAGGGTATGAGCGTCGCTGTTCCCAACTTCTGGCAAACCATATACCTCACGATTAACACTCATTGCCAGATGATTCGCGTAAATTCCACAAAAACTGGCATTCCAGGTCTCTATGCCATCAAACCATACATCTTTAGAAACATGAATACGATCCATAACATGCCGCTGGCAACTATGGCGGAAGAGCCGATGCAGGGGATGTGCGATAACTGCTAGCCCCCCTGCTCGTGGATCAGATCAATACTGCGCTCCATGCTCAAACCAGGAGGAATACGTTTCTCCACGAAAAGTCCTAGCAGATGACCCTCTGCGGTACTGACCTCTTCACCCACAATAAAGTCAAAACGGTATGAGCCTTGAGTCCACAGATCACGAGCACGTAGCGAACCCTCAATCACATCATGATCGGTAATAGCAATCACATCCAGGTCTGTCTGAGATTGAACGTGCTCCAAAATTTGCTCAATGGTCGCACTACCATCACTGTATGTACTATGCATGTGCAGATCAGCCTTACCATGCTTCCCTGAATGGTACGCTTGTTGAGGGGTCATCTGCTTACGTTTCTCCAGCATAGCCGTTCCCATAACTTTCGACGTATTCACTGGTAACTCGATCGATCTGGTGCGCTTGCTAGTAATCATGCCGCTCCTTTTTCCTATCTTTTGGTTGGCAACGTCCTTCACTCTAACTCTAGCACACTCAGGTTAAGGGTTAGATTCAAAGGTGTAATGTAATGGTTATCATATGACAATCTACTCAATCCTCCAGGCCTGAATCAGCTTCGATTAGAGCCGTACCGAAGGGAGGCGACTCCAGTAAACCACTGGGATCAGCCAGACTCTCCAGGCATTGCAGATATTGTTGAAAACGCTGAATATTGAGAGAGCAATAGGCCTGACGCCCAATCCTGCGTGTCTCAATCAGACCTGCACGCCGCAGTTTGCGTAAATGCCAGGAAACGAGCGGCTGGCTCAGATTCAATGTATCTGCCAGGTCGGTAACCGTTACTTCTTCTTGACGCGCAAGATGATAAACGATAGTAAGGCGCGCTATATCGGCCAGGGCCTTCATCATGATTTTGAGTTCGCGCCAGTTATTCATCTATCCTCTGCTCTTTGCTTGGAAGGATCGTATAAAGATTTATTTCATAAATTTATGTTTATATATAACATATTCATCAGTAATAAGTCAAGGGAGGTCCAAAAAGCCTGCTAACCTCATGAATTACTGATATAGTTAAATAGAAGAAGCTATGCATATAGGTGCTTTGATCTAACCGCCCGTTCGTTACTTTCCCTTTGCCTATCCCGTTACTATATACGGAACGAGAATCAATGTAAGCTCATCGTAGAACACGCCTCTTTAGCTTGTCATTTATCCGGCATCAGTTAATAAAAGATGTACAACATGTTACCTGGCAAAGAACATATATAAAAATATCATTGATATGTAGTGATGAGTATGAATGCATGTTGTTTTCTAGTGTGGCTCTTTAGACATTTTCTGACGGATTTTGTAGAGCTTTTTTCTATCATGGAGGTGAAAAAAGTAAACACGATAGCAATATATACTACATCGATTTCTTCTTTACTCTTGTACCAAATATTGAGAAAGAGGGTAGGAAATGCAGGCCGAACAGCGACCCAAGTGGTCATCATCTTCACCAGTGGACTCCTCTGAGACGCAACAATCTGCACAGAATGGGGCAGGTGAGAGTGGGAATAAGGAAAGTGAAAAAATTGTCAGGGCAGCGCAGTTACCGGCGAACAGCCGGGCCGCCGCTGCACAACGACTGAATGATATTCCTGAGCGACCTGTCCCTGGTGTTTATTATCCTGTACCTCATCTACAAGCACACCCAACGGGTTGGCGTACAAAGCGCCACCTGAAACGAAAGAATCTCCGTCAGAGCAACCTGCGTTATGCTGCGGTGGAGCGCATCGGGACCCAGTGGACGATGTTGCCCATGGCATTAGGCTCCCTCATCGTTCTCATTGTCGCAGCCAGCATGTTTGTTGGGCTGACCTCGTTTGTGGAAGCGACCCAGAATCGCTATGACCAGCAGGTCACGACACTGACAGACATTCTTCCCAAAGATAGTCTGAAGGCTTATGATGAGCATGGGGTCTTGCTCTACCAGGCTATCGACCAGGGCTTACAAACCAGTGAACCGTTATCGCAAATTTCACCACACCTCATACATGCCGAAATTGCTATTGAGGATCAGTACTTCTGGAACAATCCAGGCTATGATATCACCGGTATTGTGCGTGCAGCTATGGATGACTCGACGCATGGACAGGTGGTTTCAGGCGGAAGCACCATTACGCAGCAGTTAATCAAAAATGCCATTGTGGGTAATCAGACCACCATGACACGCAAACTGCAAGAGATCATACTGGCTCCTGCGGTAACTCGACAATTTACCAAAGAGCAGATACTCTCCATGTATCTCAATACAATTTATTATGGGGAGCAGGCCTACGGAGCTGATGCAGCAGCATTTACCTATTTCAATTTGCAAGATAAACCCAACGCCTCTGCGGCCTCGCAACTAGATATTGCCCAGGCTGCGACGCTGGCTGGTATTCCCAGCTCGCCCTCTGCCCGAGACCCATTTTTGCACCCTAAAGCATCCCTGGCCCGTACGCAAGAGGTACTCAGGCAGATGTACTTGCAGGGCTATATCACACACCTGCAAGAAATGGTTGCCCTGGATGAGATACAACAACCAAAATTTCTACACCATGGCGTTATCAATAACAACCTCGCACCACATTTTATACGCTATGCGCTCAACGAGTTGGCGCAGGAATTGCACGTCAGAATTCCTGATCTGTCACGAGCAGGCCTGGTAGTCTCGACCACGCTCGACCTGAAACTACAAAACCAGGTGTTGAAGATTGCTCAGAATCACATTGCAGCACTGGCTAAGGCCCATAATATGTCCAATGCGGCAGTAGTGGTCATCGACTATCATACGGGAGCCATTCGTACACTGCTAGGAAATATTGACCCTAATAGTCCTGTTGATGGAGCTTTTGACGTCGCTTCGCAAGGTTTCCGTCAACCTGGCTCGTCGTTTAAACCATTCATCTACGCTACCGCATTTGCAAAAGGTGTCAGTCCTGGTACGCCTGTGCTGGACGGACCAGTTACTATACAGATGTGTTGTGGCCTTCCATCCTATTCACCGTCAAACTATGATTTACGCTATCACGGGCTGATCACATACCGCTATGCTTTACAGAACTCTTTTAACATTCCTGCCGTCAAACTGCTGCTGCAGACTGGCGTTGATGACTCACTGCATACAGCACAGACAATGGGTATTACCGACTACGAGGGAACACCGAACTATACAATGGTGCTGGGTTCCCTGAGCGTTCATCTGCTGGATGAGACTTCAGCCTATGGTGCCTTTGCCGATGGTGGGGTGAGTGTAGCCAAGCATGCGATCGATACGGTCAGAGATGTTAATGGGCATATCATTTTACAGGTTCAGCCCCTGGGTAAGGCTGTGATTAGCAAGCAAGTCGCTTTTATGATGACCAATGTCCTTAGTGACAATGTCGATCGTACCTATGAGTTTGGCAAATGTAGTGCGCTTTATCTGTATAGCAATACGCAGACCCAGTGTTACGAGGGCAACCCCGGTATGATCCGACCGTCCGCCGTCAAGACGGGAACATCTACCGATTTCCGTGATAACTGGACGGTTGGTTACACCTCTGACCTGGTCGTAGGTGTGTGGGCTGGCAATAACAACAACACACCGATGGTAAATGTCACGGGTGTCGATGGTGCCGCTCCAATCTGGCATGATACCCTGCTATTGGCAGAGCAAGGCATGCCCGTCCAGAATTTTCCAGGTCCTCCTAAGGGCGTGGTGAAAAAGACTGTATCCTATCCAGGCATTACGACCACCGACTGGTACCTGCAAAAGTAACGGTAACTATTCAGGTGTTCTCACCACCTGCGGTGGCTCGCCCTCGTTTTGTTGGCAGTGGCAGGGTTTGCGCCGCAAACCCTGCCACTGCCAACAAAACCTACGAAGCGCCTGTGGCGCTGAGGAATCTGGAAAAGGGGACCTGAATAGTTACTTCATCTCGAATTTTTCGAACAAGCGTTCACACACTCCCAAGTGGCTTGAGAAGCGGGATTGTCAAGGGCGGTCAGCCCTTGACCGGGGCGCGAGGTGTCCCCGCAACATTTCTTTTTTCCTCGCACCGCCTGCGACGTCGCATAAAAGATGTAAAAAGAGTTACTCTATCTTTACGCCTGTCCCAGTGATAATGATCTTATGATGCGATCCAGGTATGCCTCCACCAACAACCGTACAGGGTTGTGTCTGGATATTGATGACAGCATCCGCACCTATATGTGCGGCTTGTTGCGCCAACTCGGTGAAAGCATTATGAAGATCTTTTGTTTCAGGATCAGAGGAAACAAAGACAATGCCTATCGTATGATAGGTCTTTCCTGGAAGATGCAGATCTGATAAAGTTGAAAGCAGCATAACGAAAGGATTCCTTTCTATAGCATCCATCCTCCCAAACCAGGTAACAGCGAGTCAACGATGACCTCGTTAGATTCATCATACCGCATAGGTTCAAGCACATGTGTATTTGCGATGGAGCTAACATGTTTGCTTCAGAGAATAGGGATTGCCCGTACTGCTATGGTGTGCTACACTGACATTAGATACTTCAACGAGGAACTTTCTTTTTTTTCTTCTAACGGAGCCTATTATGTCCTGGTCCCAGGCACAACGGTCAGAGGATTTACATGACCAAATGACCATTCTCGTAGGTAGTGCCATTCGTATGTTACGTGGTGAATCTGGTGTCTTCGTCGTCTCGAACGAGGCGTTCGATCCGCAAAGTAGTGCTGAATATACGCCGTATCGGCTGAGCGAGTCAACCTTGCAGTTGCTCCTGGCATCTGTACAAGAGGGAGTACAACCCAACTCCCTCCATCCGCTGATAAGCGAGTCTGTCTCACCTGTACTGGCTATACAGCTTGGCATTGATGAAGATATAGCACATAACATTGAGCGTTGTTCTCTCGTCTTGTACGATCTGATGGGGCAGCTAGGTGTACTGCATTTACTGAGGTCCGCACGTGCTTGCTTTGAGGATGCTGAGGGGGGAAAAGCAAGCATGCTTCCCCTGTTTATTGCTCAACTGGCGACTGGTTTGCGCTTTGCCTTGCAATCGCAATCACTGGTGAGAGAGCAGGGAAGGTTTGCGGCCATTTTTCAATATAGTGCGGAGGGTATCCTTATCGTCGATACGGCCTTGCGCATTACCGATTTTAATCCCGCGATGGAACACCTGACCGGATGGCGTGAAAGTGAAGTCCTGGGACGTTTCGACTTTGAAGTATTACGTCCCAAAGATCGTCAAGGCAATGATCTGGGTTTGCAGGACTCGCCAATCCTGCAAGCTTTTGCAGGTCAGGTGGTTGTTAATCGTGACATTGTCATTTGTGCACGAGATGGACAGCGCATCGATGTCTGTGTTACGGCCTCATGTGTGCGTTCTGTCAGAGGAGAACCAATGAATGGTATTCTCAATGTGCGTGATGTGAGTGATGAACGTGCACAAGAGGAGCAACGTTCGCGGTTTATTTCTGTCATCTCGCATGAACTGCAAACGCCCATCGCTATTATTAAAGGCTATGCTTCGACGCTGGCGCGCATGAGTACGAAGCTTGATCCCAAAGCCTTGCGTTCTCGATTGATGGCTGTAGAGGAAGAGGCGGATCGCTTAAATAAACTCGTGGGAAATTTGCTCTATGCGTCACGCATTCAGGCGGGCGGTTTGCAAATGGATATTGCTGCATTGGATCTGCTACCTCTGATTCAAGGGATGGCGCGTCGCCTCAAAGCTCAGCATCCAGGGATTACGGTAACGCTAGTGATGCCACCGCATTTGCCAACGGTAATGGCCGATAGGGATCGCATCGAAGAGGTGTTGCAGAACCTGCTGGATAACGCTGTGAAATACTCACCTGAGCGGCGTTCTCTGTCTGTTGCCTGTCGTGCTACTGGTGAAGAGGTGATAATCAGTGTGAGTGACACTGGAATGGGTATTTCGTTGCGCGACCAGGAGCAGATTTTTGAACGCTTCCATCGGGTTGGTAATCCTCTGGCACAGGCAACGCTGGGCGCTGGCCTGGGGTTATATATTTGTCGTGCAATCGTTGAGGCGCACGCAGGACGTATCTGGGTGGAAAGTACCCTGCGTCAAGGTTCGACATTTTCGTTTAGTTTACCACGTGAGGAGAAAGCTCATTTACCGATGGTGGTGTTTTAAAAATGGAAAAGGAAGCATTTGATCAGCGAGACATGACTATTTTGATTGTGGATGATGAAGCACGGATTCGCGATTTTGTGCGTATGAACCTGGAACTGGAAAACTATCGAGTGATCGAGGCCAGTAATGGTTTGGAAGCTATCAATGAACTACGCGAAAATCTTCCTGATCTCGTCGTCCTGGATGTGATGATGCCAGAGATGGACGGCTTTGAGACGTTGCGAGCAATTCGAGAGGTTTCAACAGTACCCGTTATCATGCTCACTGTTCGCCAGAATGAGCCTGATCGCATACGTGGATTGGACCTTGGGGCCGATGATTATATGGCAAAGCCTTTTAGTCCTCGCGAACTGCTTTCACGGATTCGGGCACTCCTGCGACGCTCATTGATGCCACCGCCCACGCGCAAAACTGAGATCGTCGTTGACCCGGATTTGAAGATTGATTTCTCACGCCGGGAAGTGATCGTACGTGGAGAAAAAGTGGTGCTGCGGCCTACAGAATATCGTCTGCTGTATCATCTGGTGAATAATGCTGGTCGTTTACTAACCCATGAAACATTACTCTCTAAGGTCTGGGGACGTGAATATCGCGATGAGGCGCATTATTTACGCTTGTATATCACCTATTTACGACAAAAGATTGAGAAAGATCCAGCACACCCAAAATATATTCTGACAGAACGTGGTGTAGGATATCGTTTCAAAGAGTTAGAGGGATTTTAGCAGGACAGGAAAGGATGCATATTGAATGAATAAGAAGGAACGCGTAGATGCAGCGTTGCGTGGTGAGCAGGTTGATCGTGTACCTGTGAGTTTGTGGGGACATAATTATGAGCGCGAGTGGAGTGTTCAGACGTTTACTGAAGCAATGATTGAAAACTTTACGCGCTATGATTGGGATTTTATGAAAGTGAACCCGCGTGCCTCTTACCATGTTGAAGGGTGGGGAGCGAAATACCGTCCCTCTGGAGAAAAGTATAAAGGGTCAATTTTTGAAGATACTCCCCTCAAGAGTGCCGCTGATTGGAAGCGTATTCGTCCCCTGGAACCAGATCACGGTGCATTGGGCGAACAATTGCGTGCCTTACAACTGATCAATCATGCTGTGGGCTTCGAGGCCTACTTTGTACAGACCATTTTTTGTCCTCTAGGGGTGGCAAGATATCTTGTCGGGAATAAAATTGAGCCTGTGTTACAAACAATTCGCGAAGATCGTTCTGCCATGCATGCTGCCTTGCGTGTGATTACCGAGACGTTTACGGCCTATGCGATTGCTTGCCTGGAACAGGGAGCGAGCGGCATCTTTTATGCAACGAACAGTTGGGCTAGCGAAGGTATGTTGACTGCTGACCAGTATCATGAGTTTGGTGAGCAATACGACCTGGAATTCCTGGATGCTATTAAAAGCCGGAGCAAGTTCAATATTCTGCATAATTGTGGCTCGCGGATCTACTTTGATCTGCTGGCCTCGTATCCTGTACATGCCATTAGTTGGGCAGCGACTATGGAGGGCAATCCTGACCTGCGTGAGGGTAAGATGCGCTCTGGTAAAGCCGTGATGGGTGGTATTAGCGAACAAACGGTCCTCAAGAGTGGTTCACCCGCTCAGGTGCAGGAAGAGGTTGCAAAGGCACTGGAACTGACAGGAGGGAAACATTTCTTGCTTGCTTCCGGCTGTGCGGTACCACCAGAGATTCCGGGGAAGAATGTTGAAGCCATTCGACGTATGTTGTCTTGACACTGACTAAAACATTCGTTATACTCACACGTGACTTCCCGCAGAGTCGTTACTCTGTGGTTTTTCGTGGGTTGTGAAGCATCAGAGCCACAAAATGTTGTATAGTACATTCTAATATGTAGGAGACCGCGCATAACACCCATGTAGCAAGATCGGACCGGGACTGACTTACATGGGCGTGTTAAAGTGCACACATCCTCTACAAATGTGGAGTGAAGCCGGGATACTCGCGCCGCACTTTTTCGATGGCATAGAGAGGGTACATCGCGAGAAATGGAGCGATATCGAACAATGCGGGCTTATTCAGCGGGTGGCGTCGTTTTTCGCCTTGCTCCAATGAGTTCTCCTGAGAACAATTTCCTGGTAGAACACTATAAACTGGAGCCAGGTACCCCTGGTTTGGAAGACATGGTTTCCATGGAAGTGGTCCTGGTAGGACGTAGCCATGCTGGTATCTGGGCCTTACCGAAAGGCACGCCCCAATCTGGCGAAACGATTGAGCAAGTAGCAGTGCGTGAAGCACAGGAGGAAACAGGCCTACAAGTTCGCTTGATTGCCTACATCGGAAGTATCTCGTACTCCTTTGTGCGTGATCAGGTACGTTACCACAAACAGGTGCGACACTTCTTGTTGGAAGCCATCGGCGGTGATACCGCGATGCATGACCATGAATATGATCTGGTGGAGTGGTTTCCTCTTCCTGAGGCCTGTCGTCGCCTTACTTATCAGAATGAGGTCAATATCCTGTACCAGGCTGAAGAGATGCTACAGCGTTGGTTGCAGTATCAGCACAAAGAAGTACAGAAATAGCCTTATGCAGAAACAGCCGCATTACACGCTTATCCGTCGTATTCTCTTTCCCTATAGCGGGGAAGAGCCGCTTACACGTATGCAGGGCTTGCGTGTTATTCTCACATGGGGATTGTCGTTTTCTTTTTCTATGACACTTTGCACAATGACCATTGCCATGGCAGGCCTGTTTCCCTGGCATAGAACAGTGTTGCTGCTCCTGATCGCCTTTCTTTCGGGGGTAGCCATCTTTGGTATGTTGGGCTGGGTGGTTGTCAGCATGAGTAACCGCGCTGCTCGGATTTTCCAGAAGCGGCAAGCTGCAAAAACCAGCAGTACCAATGGAGGTAGGTATGGATCTTAGTGTTGAAGGTAAATCGGAGCGTATTCCCTCTGGCTCGCATATCTGCCAGCTGTATAGTAAAGTGATAGAGATACCTGGCGTGACTGCACGCCTCTTAAGGGTGGGACTCTCGCTTTCGGAGAAGTGTCTCTTTGCAGCATCTCCCACTCAAGTCAAGGAGCTACGCGAGGAATTACGAAAATTACAGGTGGATGTGGATGAGTTGATTGCATCGGGGCAATTGGTCTTGTATGAGGAGCGGGAGATCTTTTTGGCAAATGGGAAGCGATTCGATCCCTACTTTTTGCTTTCCTCTCACCAGACGTTTATTGCGCAGGCACTGCGTGAAGGATGGCAGGCAGTCCGCATCTCTATTGATATGACCTGGCTGGCGAAAGATCTTGCAACTCCTGAACAGATTCTCAAGTATGAGGCAGCTTCGGACGCTGTGTTTACCTTCCAGGAAGCTCCTATCATCGCCTTAATGCACTATGACCATAGCAAGTTGGTACCAAGTCTGGTGGTGGAGATGCTCAAGTTACATCCTATCTCCGTTGTTGGTAAGTACATTAAGCGCAATCCCCATTATTTGAACTCAGAGCAATATATGCTCAAAATTCTACGTATCAATAAGGAAAAAGCGAATAACCCTCCCCCATCATAAAGAATTGGAACATCTCATGGATGTTCCAATTCTTTATGATGGGGAGGGTCGATACTCCATTACAGTTACGAGTTAAATAGATTGCCCAAGTTGATATTGCTCTGGCCGCCGGCCTGTTGAGCACCCTCGGGAGCGGGTGGATGGTAAGTCATCGATTGGATACCAACGCGACCAGGGCCAGTGAAGCGGTTTAGAATGATCGATGCACCAGCCAGCAGGCCTCCGATAGCGCCCAGAATGCCACCTCCGCGCTGTGAACCTGCCACTGTGGTGACCGTCATCTGAACGGACGGGTCCTTCCAGAGCCAGGCACCTGGCTCTATATCCAGTGTTTCACCGGGAGCCAGCATCTTCTCAAAGACGTTGCCATAGCCGTGCAGCAGGAGTAAACCTTCCCCTCCACGTGCTGTGAACTGGTCAACGAATAAGCCTGTACGACTTAAGAGGATGTTGGAGGCACCCTGAACAAAGGTAAAGCCGTAATCGACGTTACCTGTCGCAACGAGAAATTGATGTTCACGTACCTCCACCATCTGGCCTGGTTGGAGACGGAGGGCTACAATCTGGCCGACTGAGTCGCGGGAAAAGGCTATGTTACCTGGTCCCTGGGCCTCACTGATGAAGATTTGCAGGCCTGCAAAGAGGCGTTTCGCTGCTCCCTTGATTGACTTAAAGCCAATTTGTACGCCCGGGTGTTTCCAGAGAAGAATATGGTGCTCGAAGTAGATGGGCATCTGATTTCCCAACATAATATCGACAACGGGCACAAGTTCACCTTCAATGGAAACCGTCAGATCCGCGACGCGTAACGGTCCCTTGGGGTTGTGTTGCTCTGCTTTAGGGACAGCATTCCCAAAGATGCTATTGGAGTATTCTTCATACTGGTTGGGAGGCACATAGGCCCCCTGGGGGGGAGCCCCATATGGTGCCCCTTGTGGTTGTGGTGGGGGCGTCTGGCTAACTGGCATGGGCGCGCCACAGACCCCACAGAATTTTATTCCGTCCGCGACCTGGTTTTGACAACGAGGACAATTCATATTTCGATCTCCTTTGAAGGATTTGACATTGATCTAGATGCCATTCATCAGCTTGATAATAGCAGTATTTAGTCGAATCTACAAGGGGTTGTGGCTCTTTCCAGATTTCTCAGCGCCTACAGCGCTTCGCAGGCCATGTTGAGTGGATTTTGTCGCCTGTGGTGGAGGTTGCGCCGCAACCTCCACCACAGGCGACAAAATCCACTCAACACGAAAAAAGGCACCTCTTGAGAGGTGCCATTAGATATATATAAAAAAGTCAGATCAGAAAAAATTTTACAATACAAAACTATCAGCAAGTGGACTACGAGCATTCCCATTGTCTCGCTTCTCACCATTCAAATTGACAGTTTGCGGTTGCCCGCCTGTCTGGCGTCCGGTCTGCCCATAATTGCCCTGTGTGGGTGCCATGGGAGGTGGCGCATTTTGTATATTTTGCAAACTTTGCAAGGCAGCCTGCGTTTGTGAATTCATAACCACAGCTGCGCCCGGCTCTGTTGCAAGCTGAATAGTCTTGCCTTCGATAACCACAGCTATGCCAACACCTCTTCGTAGGTCTGCTAGCTGACGGCGCAATTCGCGATTTTCTCAGCTTCCAACGCATCCATCAACTTTTTTTGCTCAAGTAGCATCTGTGCGATGCCTTCAAAACCTGCGCTAGCAGCACGATCCATTGTGGATTCCTCCTGCGTACTTCGTGTACCCCAATAAATCTAGAACAAATTTACCCATCACAGCGCCACGTCTTCCCATCTACGCTGTACCCAACAATGGCACAACACGGTCAAAAATCGCTGCCGCAACATCTGTTTTGGGCATCACTGGCAAATCTTCCATTGTACCGTCTGCATGAAAGATCAACACTCTATTGGTATCCGTCCCAAAGCCACTATCTACGCGTGTCACATCATTGGCCACCAGCAGGTCTAACTGCTTTTTGACTAATTTAGTACGCGCCTGAGTCACGAGGTCTTCGGTTTCGGCAGCAAAGCCAACGCGTACGAGACGCTGGCATAGTTGCTTGTTCCCATGAGGTGTCTTCAAAGTATTGGTAGCAAGCTCCCCCAGAATATCTGGATTACGTACCAGTTGGATGGAAAATTCACCTTTATTGTCATATCCCCTCGCCTCACCACTGTCCTTTTTTATTTTTTGTGCTGCTGGTCTGGCCGGACGGAAATCCGCCACCGCAGCACTCATAATAAGTACATCTGCGTTTGGAATAAAACTCTGGATGGCGTCGTGCATCTGTAGGGCAGTACCGACCTTGTGGAGTTCTACACCATAAGGGGCCGGTAATGCAACAGGGCCTGATATCAGTATAACATGCGCTCCACGGTTCCTTGCTTCTATTGCCAGGGCATAACCCATCTTTCCTGATGAGTGGTTTCCTAGATAGCGTACTGGATCGATTGGCTCTTGCGTGCCGCCAGCTGTGACAATAATTCGACGACCAGCCAGATCACCATGTTTGCCCAGTGCTATCGAGATGGCTCCTAGTAAAAGCGCGGTTTCCGGTAAGCGACCCTGTCCTACTACTCCTGAGGCTAATCGTCCCACCTCTGGTTCCACGATATGTGCTCCACGAGCACGTAACAGGGCAAGATTTGCCTGTGTTGCGGGATGGGTGTACATATTGTGGTGCATTGCAGGAGCCAACACTAATGGTGCTTTCGTCGCTAATGCTACGGCAGTGAGCATATTATCTGCTATGCCATAAGCAAGCTTCGCCAGAGTGTTGGCAGTTACTGGTACGATTGCCAATAGCTCTGCTTCTTCTGCTAGCGCAATATGGGTTTCTGCGGCTTTCCCCGAAGCCTCCCACAGATCGCTAAACACGGGCCGATGGCTCATGGTTGCGAAGGTGAGTGGGCGGACAAAATCTTCCGCGTGTTTGGTGACAATGACATCTACAAGTGCCCCTGCTTGTTGTAGATGGCTAACAAGCTCGACAGCCTTATAAGATGCAATTCCACCACAGATTCCGACGATAATACGCCTGTTCAGTAACATCGCTGCTTACGCGTTTCCTCGTTCTCGGACAGCTTTAATGAGAACAATGTTACAATAGCATACACAGAGACGGTAAAGCAAGGTTCAAGCCAAGAAGTACCAGCAGGTGCTGCTATAGAGTTAAACGTGGATACAGGGGAAGATTTGCATATGCTCATCAACTCCCCTGTCTTTCACGTTGTTTCCTTTGTTGGTTAACGTTGCTGATGGGTCCGGGTCTATGCTCGTGTGTCCTTCTGTTTCAGGAAGTATGCAGTAGCAAAGCCCAGAACAACAATCATTACAACTAGAATAAACCAGATCAGCAAGAGATGGAGGCTGGCTCCTATTTGATCATTTGCAGGGTTTAGGCTGGAGAACAGGGTACCCTTGTAGGAGAAGCCGTCTCCGCCCAGTTTGTCGCCATGCAAACCAACACTCGAACCCATGCCCGCCATCGCCCAACGTGCCGCGAAAAAAGCTCCCAGGAATTGTAAAACAGGGTTGGTGAGCGGGAAAATGATACCTGAGAAGATCACTTGCGGTATCAGGATGATTGGTACCAGACTCATGGCGCGGTCATTGTTGGGTGCAAGCGCCGAGACTGTCAGTCCTACCATCAAGCCTGCAATAGCCGTAAGGGACATCGTGATGTAAGTTTCCAGGAATGGCGGAAAGAGGATACCTTGCTGGAGGGGAGCCTTCAGGTTTACAAAAAACACGAGTATTAAGCTTTGGATTAAGCACAAGATACCCAATACCACTATTTTCGAGAACATGTAGGGTACGATACCCAGATTCACGGTACGCTCACGCTTATAGATGGGAGCCTCTTTCACGATTTCGCGTGCTCCATTGATACACCCAAACATCACAGCGGCAAAAGCCATGATGAAGAGGATCTTCTGGGCATCACCACCCGATCCAGCGGCAATGGTATCTTGCAACAGTTGATTTTTTGATTTACGCTGCTGGGCTGCAAATTGGTCTCCTTGTGGACCGTTAAGCAGGTCAACCACACGTTGGCAGTCAATCGAGACAATTGGGCCAGAAGTAGCCAGCGGATTTGCCCGCAAGGGACATGAGGCGATGCTGGTAGGATCAAAGGTGCCATGCCCTGCTAGAAAGAACAGGATCAGACCGATGACGGGTGCCTGTAAGAGCAGAATGGACAGGTTGCCGACGTCATTGCGGAGCAATTCCAGGTAGCGTAGAGAGAGAATGCGGAACTGCTTCCACGGGTTACCGCGCTTGGGTGGCTTGACTTCTACTGTTGGTGCCAGAGTGTTCACCCGACTTGCCGGACCTTGATTCAGTGGATCTGTTACGTAGCGTGCAAAATCGGGCGATTGCTTAAATTTGGCCTCAGCCTCCGCTGGAATGTCTGGATGATCCTCGGTTGGCTCCAGGGCGCTATAAATTTCGGCAAAGTCGGTCTTGCCAAAATAGGCTTTGGCATCGTTTGGTGGCCCATAGTAGGCCAGACGTCCTCCTTGACATAAGAAGCAGACGTAGTCACAGGTGTTGATATTGTTTGTGGCGTGTGTGACCAGTACGATGGTGCGGCCCCCATCAGCAAGTTTGCGCAGGAGTAACATCATCTTGCGGTCCAGGCCAGGATCAAGACCCGAAGTTGGCTCGTCCAGGAAGAAAACGCTAGGATTTGCCAGCAGTTCCAGTGCGATAGAGACACGTTTACGCTGACCGCCAGAGAGTTTGCTGACCAGCAACTTGCGTCGGAATTTCATCTCTACATCGTCAAGAACTTCGTCTACGCGCTCTTTGATTTGCTCTTCGGTGAAGTCACTGGGTAAACGTAGCTTGGCGGCATAATAGAGGGCGCGTTCAACGGACAGATCACGGTGGATAATATCATCCTGGGGAACGTAGCCCAGTTGAGTACTGAAGGCTGCCAGATTGTGGTAGTAGTCCTGACCATTGTAGAGTACCATGCCCTGCTTTGCCGGACGTAGTCCGTTGAGAGCATCCAGGAGGGTTGATTTTCCTGCGCCAGAACCGCCCACCAGGGCAACGAATTTGCGCGGAGGAATAGCAACGGAGATGTCGTTAATCAGGACGGTGTTCTTATTGCCCTCTTTCTTGAGGTGCATGGCATCGATTCGGATGCTGCTACTTTCGTCGTGTTGTGTGAGTTGTGTCCCAGTATAGGTAAGCTTAAAAGGACCGATACGAATCTCATCACCAGGTTTGAGTAATTGCTGGTGTATCCGTTGCCCGTTGATATACACATGGTTGGTGCTTCCCAGGTCAACGATACGATATCCCCCTTGTGTCTGCTCCAGACGAGCATGGCGCGCGGAGACCTGGGGATGGTCGAGAGCCACCATATTCTCGGCTAAGCGTCCGATGGAGATCTGGGGGGCCGTCAGTGGAATCGGACGGATTTCCGGCACAACGTCCTGTACTGCTCCACTGCCATCGTTATAGGTCAGAGTAACCATTGTGCCATGTTCATCGCTGATACGGAAAACATCGCCACGTGTAAGTACCTTGCGGAATGGTTCATCACCTCGGATAGTGCGGCCCTGATAGGTGAGTCCGTTGAGGGTTTTACCACGTGATGGGTGAGGATGGATGAAGACGAGTTGATTGCCATCACGTATGATCTGGGCGTGGAAGCCGGAGACAGTTGGGCGATTAATGACAATGTCGTTAGAGGGGTCGCGCCCGATATTGATGATCTGTTTGGTTAATGGGTAGGATGGCTGTTCATGGTCGGTGTTGGTGGTGACTACGAGTGTGGGAGTATTTGTACCGCCAGGCCTGTCCTGCCCCACAATTGGTGCACGTTGTGTGCCGCCAGCATCTAGCATATTTGCTATAGGTGCAGGTGGCGGAGTGGGCCTCTGTGGATAGAAGGCTGTGGTGGGGTTGAAGGGACGGTTTGAGGTGGTTGTACACTGCTCTGTGGGGTTGGGAATGGTGGGGTGGGCGACTGCTGTACATTCGCCTGGAAGATAAAGGTTGTCCCCGTTCCCAGGATAATCGTGTCACGATCCTTGAGGGAACTTTGCTGTGTGTCTTGTTGATTGACACTGAGTGTGTTTTGTTTCGCCAGTTTCTGAATACTCCAGGCCCCATTGTTCCATGTGATCTGTGCATGCTGTCTTGAAACAGATGGGTCTGAAACCACAATGTCATTGCTTGTGTCACGTCCAAGACTGATGCTTGGTTTGGTAATTTGATAGCTACTGCCAGCCAGTGGGCCTGTCAGGAATTTAAGTGTCCCCAGAGTTGGGGGTCCATTTACCACATCCATGAATATTTGCCGCATATGGGAGCCGCCAATAGAATGGGGCGATAGATACGGCGTCTCCTTTCTGTTATGTCTAATTTTCTCAATTACATAAGTTATAATATTGAGCCACCCACCGTATAGGTAGCACTTCTTCCTCCAGATACCCGATGCCACCATGGGCCATTATAATGTAATATAACGCTGAATTACAAGAGTTTTTATTGATGGGCTATCCGCCATTTTTTGTGTTGTTTCGCCTTTGAAAGACGACATACACATGGGGATGCAGTTTTCTCTGATTCTCTCTCGACAGTCAAGAGGGAGACCACCAAACGTCAATACAATGGAAAACCAGAGAAACATGCTGGATTAACTTTCTTGCCTTAATTACCCCGACTGCCTCCGACTTCAACGAGGTCTGCCCGGATGCGTTGAATATCTTGACCAATCGTCTCTGCTTTAATAATATGGAACCGTCCTATATTGCCTGTATGCTGTACATGTGGGCCACCACAAACCTCTTTCGAGAAATCCCCAATCTTGTAGACTTTGACTAAATCACCATAACGCTCTCCAAAGAAAGCCAACGCCCCTTGCGAAAGCGCCTGTTGTAAAGACATCACCTCTAAAGTGGTCTGAAGATCACGCTTAATCTGTTGATTTACGATCTCCTCAACACGACCTATCTCTTCACTTGTAAGCTTTTTCGAAATGTGAAAAATCAAAGCGAAGCCGCTCTTGTGTGATGTTGCTCCCCATTTGGTGTACGTTTGTCCCTAGCACATCACGCAGTGCCTGATGAAGTAGATGTGTCGCAGTGTGCAGTTTTGTCGTACTTTCGCTGTGATCAACCAGACCACCTGCAAACTTTTTCTGATTGGCCTGACGAGAACGCTCCTGATGCCGCTTGAAGAGGATATTGAAGCCATCTAGATCGGCACCCAGGTTCCGTTCCTGTGCAAGCTCCGCTGTTAAGGTTGGTGGAAAGCCAAAGGTATCAAAGAGTCGAAAGACAGCTTCGCCTGTCAAGACCGTCTCGCCTTGCTGATGTAGTCGGTCTTCCAATTTCCGGAACTCACCCGCAGTCCTCGTACCAATGTTTGTCTAAACCGTTCTTCTTCGCGCGTCAATTCATTCAGAATGGTTATTTGTCGCTACTTTCAGCTCTGGATAGATTGGTCCATAACAAGTGATCACTGCTTGAGCTACTTGAGCAATAAAGGCATGTGGTATACCTAATTCATGACCACATACGTACTGCACGGCGTATTAACCATCGGCAGATATAGCCTTGCTCTACATTATTTGGAACCACGCCATCGGCAAGAATAAACGTTGCAGCCCTCAGGTGATCAGCGATAATTGAGGTCAACCTATGCTCTTGTTCAGATGAGAAAATCGCTTTGCTTTCTTGACTCTCACAAAGTTCGCTGATACATTGCATAATGGGTGTGAAAAGATCAGTAGCATAGATATCAGTGGTTCTCTGATGTATACAAAGCGTTCGTTCCAGGCCAAGGCCAACGTCAATATTACGCTGCTTGAGCGACTCGTATTTACCCTCTGCCGTCTTGTTGTACTGCATAAAGACGTTATTGCCGATCTCGATATACTTACCACAGCCACAATCCGGGTTGACAACCAGGGCCGTGCAGTGGTCGGCCTGTATCATAGAAAAGTTCTGAGTCTGGACCACAAGGTCCCGTTTTACCAGAAGGCCCCCACCAGTTATTCTCTCCAGGCAGATAATAAATGCGCTCCTTTGAAATCCCCAACTCCAACCAGATCTGTACTGCTTCATCGTCGCAAGGAGCAATATTATCACCTGCAAAGACAGTTACAGAGATACGTTCTTGTTCTAACCCTAATACACCTGTAAACCATTCAAGTGTCCAGCGAATTAATTCCTGTTTCCAGTAATCACCAAGTGACCAGAAACCAAGCATCTCAAAGAAGGTGTTATGGCTGATATCACCAACCTCTTCAATGTCATCTGTACGCAGGCACTTTTGCACATTTACCAGGCGACGCCCACCAGGATGGCTCTCACCCAACAGATAAGGTACTAGCGGATGCATACCAGCACTAATAAACAGCGCGGTCGGATCGTTTTCTGGTACTAGCAGAGCAGAAGGAATACTAGCGTGTCCACGCTCCGCAAAGAAGTTTACGAAGGCCTGCCTCAATTCATCTCCGGTCATGATTTATTCCTTTCTTGCTGGTTAGTACATAAACAAAAAAAACGCCCTTAGATCAACTCTAAGGACGGGTTGTTATGTCCGTGGTACTAGCCCTTCAATGGAGTCTCAAACTCCCACTCTACATCTGGCTCCATGATATGCACGACACCAGACGGCCCTGCTAATGGTGGGCTACCAAACGCCTCCAGGGTGGCTAACATATTCCGCGTTGCGCTAAGCTCCCACCGTCCTTAGCTCGCTGATACGCTTAATATGTTTCTTCCCCTTCAACAGCACTATCATCTTTTGCTATTAGTGTAGCACAGCGGTCAATAATTTATGCTCACTTACTCAGAAGCAACGCTTTCATCTCTTTGGCTAAGAGTTGTTCAGAGCGTTAGAAGTTTATCAAGCGATATGTACTTTGACTACATCTTGACTACTCCATGTCGTTTGTTTTGTGCTGTTGTTCAGAGTACACTCTGTACAGAAAAGCGTGACTACTGCCACCAGGAACAACTCACAAACACAGCGTGGGTGCCATGATGACCTTGATGGGTTCCTCTCCCTCTTGAGATTGACGTAGCGTGATGTCGGCAGTTATTCTCATGGCGGAGAGGAGTTCTATCAAAGTGTGAAGTGTTGGGTTGCTTTCATTATCGTTGAGCAAACGAGATACTGTTTCTCGCTTTCTCCCCATCTGGTTTGCAAGAGCCTCTTTACTGATGTGTTGCGCAACGCGTATTTTCTCAATGGCCTGAAGAAGCTGGAGTTCAGATGCCATTTCGCGGTATCCTTCAGCAATTTCTGGGTTGAGTAAACGCTTCTGCTTGCGTTGTTCAAATCTGTTCATGTAACTTCTCCTTCATCAGTTTCATCTTGCACTGGACTTACCTTGTGCGTTTTTTTATATTCTTGCCAGTAGTCGAAAGCTTTTTTCAAGTCGATTTCTGATGCTGGTTCGCCTGTCTGTTTGACATATCCATGTAACAGCACAATACGCTCACCATCAAAGCCAAAAAGCTCGCGAGCAAGTAACTTGCTGTGTATTGCGCGAATCTCCCACAACTCTCCATACTCCCTGCATTTTTCGATGTATCCGCCTCCAAGTCGGTAGCCATCTTGTTCCAATTGCTCAATGATTGCAATAAGTTTCCCAGAAAGCTTAGGATGGTTATAGTCTAGTTCATCCTCAAAGATCTCTGCCGGTTGAACTAAGTTATCTCTCTCAAAGTATTCAATTGTCCAAATCATAGACAAATCGTAACATAAAAGTTACGTTTGCGCAAGTTTATTGGTCAAGATGTGCCCACTCACCCCTGCGCTTTGTGAATATTCACATTGCCTGAACTGACATCGATAGACAGGACCGCCGTTGGTGTTGTTGTTGCGGCTGTGGTAGTATCGAGTGGCCCATAATAGTTGACGCCATTGCTACCTCCACCTTGAATAGGGGCGTTGAATTCGCTATGGATGTTTCCTACGTTGGTATTTGTGTCCAGGATTACGTTAGTATTACCTGGTAGAGTGACATCTATCATGCCCTGTTCACTCGAAATCATATAGCGAGCGGGAGTTTGCCCATCAGTTGGTACCACGAGCAGGCCATTAAAGGTGACGTTTCCCTGTCCTGTCTCGATATGTGAACCATCGAGCAGAATGGCATGATTCACGTTTACATTGCCATTGCTTCCCCTGATGTTGAGTAGTCCGCCGAGTCCATCGAGAGTGATATCTCCTATCGGAGCTTCAATATTGACCAGCATGTTTGGTCCCGTATTTGGGAGCGCACTGGGGGGGAGCGTAATGGCTATGTCTACAAATCACTGGTGCTACGTAGTAATCCGTTGCTATCAGGATTGGGGAAAGTGACGTTGACAGTCAAGGCATTAGCTGTGTCTCCCGGTACAGTCACGGTAGAGGGAGTGGGTGTAATCTGAGGTTTCACACATGCTAAAGGATTTATAACGGTCCCTGGTGGCTGTGCTTCGACTGCAATGCGCTTAAATTCCTGGTCAGCTTCGCTCTGACTTGTCATATGCACAGTCTTTCAAGTTGTGACGATGGGTGTAGTGGCCTGGGGGTCTACCTTGATTGTGACATTGCCGATTTTATCACAGACCTGTATCTGTGAGATAGTAGAGAGTGGGATGGTTTGTGTATTATCCTGAGTAAACGTTTGTGTGTTGCCCAGCCCAGGGAGACCTCCCATACCTCCTCCCTGTCCGGCACGGAATGCGAGAAAGACAACAATACCAGCGGCAAGAACGGTTGTAAAAATACCCAATCCACAGCCTGCTAATAGAATAGGCCAGACCCCACGCTTGCGACGAGGATGCTGGCGTACCTGTGGATGGCGTGGGCGCATAGGAGCCTGTGCAGAGCGTCGTCGGAGGGGTATCTCATGTTCTTGCTCGTCTTCATCATAGGGTTCCCTCTCCCGTGGTTGCCTCTGCTCTCCTTGTGATCTACTTCTCCCTCTGTCCATGCGTCGTATGTGCCTCGCTTTCCATTTCGCAGTCTTCGTATAAATTGGCCTTATGTTCGTCTTTATCAGTACTACGAACGAGAGTATCTGTAGGTTTTCTTCCCTCCAGGAAAAGCGCAGGTATGAGCGCTACCACACAGACTATACCTGCTGCCAGAAAGGTTGCAGTATAGACATCGTGGGCTACTGAGGTAAGATATTGCCCATAGAGTTCATTATATTTGGCGCTAAAAGCAGAAACGTCTGCTGGTGGCTTGAAGGCGGCGGCAAGTGTCCGAAAACGCCCTAATCCCCATGAGGTCAGGGCCGCTAAGCCGAGCATCATACCGACCATACGTAGCACCGTCACAACAGAGGAGGACATACCTATCTGGCGATTACTGACGGCATTCATTGCGGTCGTGCTGATGGGAGCAATTACCAGCCCGAAGCCCAGACCTCCGACGATCGTGCTGAGAGTGATCTGTGTCCAACCGACGTTGAGAGGCCACAGGTGCATCAACCAGAAACCAAGTGCCGTCGCAAGCAGGCCCAGTAGAGCCGTCCAGCGACATGTAATACGTGCACAGAGCCAGCCCCCGGCCAGTGCTCCAACGGGAATCATAGCTGTGAGGCGTAACAGAGCCAGGCCGCTATCAATGGCTGATCTGTTTAAGACGGTGGCCATAAAGATAGGGATATCTACCATGGCAATAATCAAGGCAGATCCTACCAGAAAGCTTACGATGGATGTGGCGGAGAACATAGAGCGCTTGAAGAGGGAGAGTTCGATAACAGGCCAGTGCTTGCGTCGCTCGATATAGATTTCCCATGCAATAAATGCACCCAACAGGATAAGCGCTGTAGCAATCAACCACGGGTTATTCTGTATAGGGGCTGTACCGGAAGTCGTGGTCGTAGGAGAAATTTGTGCTGCCTCCTGTGATAGTCCCAGGCTAAGGCAGATCAGGGAGGTACCCAGGAGCAAGACACCTGGCAGATCAATACGTTCTTTGGTATGAGCTATCTCTGGAGAAGCTACTTCAGTACTTGTATTGGTAGAGGGGATGAAACGTATAACCAGGAAGAGAAGAATAGCGACGATGGGCAGGTTAAGATAAAAGATGGCAGGCCAGCCCAACGACTGTACAATCACCGAACCATAGAGCGGTCCTAACACACCCCCGCCTCAGCGACCATCCCAATCCAGCCGAGAGCGAGTCCGCGCCGTCCGGCCCCATAAAAATCACCTGCAACGGCCATTGCAACTGGAACAACAGCACCACCGCCTGCTGCCTGTACGAACCGCGCTGCTACCAGCCAGACCAGCCCTTGCGAACTCACATCAATTCCCAGATTTTGCAGGAAACTGATATCCAGGGTATTGCCCAACCAGGGAGCCAGACCACAAAAAAGTGACCCAAGAGCAAAGATACCCAGACAGATCACAAAGATGCGCCTTCGCCCGTACATGTCGGAGACGCGACCCATCAGGGGCATGGCGATCACATAGCCCAGCAGGTAGCCACTAATAACCCACGCTGCCCGATCAAGATGGCTCACCGGAATCTGTAAATCAACAATGATTTGTGGCAAGGCTGTAACAACGACCGTTTGATCAAGGGCTGTCAGGAATACAGTGGTACATGCTGCCAGCATTGCCAATCGTGCCGCGTTTCGTTCCAGTGCAGGCGGCTGCATGGAATATCCTTTCTCAGTGGATACAGCAGATAGATTTAAATGGGAGCCGTGATGGTCACTGACTCGTTAAACTTCGAGAGTTTGAACGTGCGGACAGTTTTGTCGGTGTCACCCTGTACAGCGATACCATTGAGACGAATCAGGTAGGGCAGATTGTCGGATTTGCCAATACATATTGTGGTGGCAACGGTTGTACCGGCAGGGGTACCTCCACCTGTAATGCCTGCCAGGATTTGGGTATCGAGCTTACCATCGATACTCCAGCAGGATTGCCCATCGACAGTGCTATCAGTAGGTGCGCTGGGGTTTTGGATCTGACCCAGGATAGCAGCAATCCCTGTTTGCTGGTTAGAGAGTGTGCGTGGATCGAGCAGGCCCGTGGTTTGTGTCCATTTGCCCGTTATAGGATCTGTGACGTACTGTTTATCCTTGATCGCGACAATCTGTACTGCGGCGACACTGCCCAGTATCAGCGCGTTGGCATTGGCCTTGAGTTTATCAGGAACGATGGTGTCGCCATCGGCGCTCTCGACTGTGATCAGACCAGCGGAACCGGGATTTTCAGCATTGAGGTTAAAGTGATAGGCTGTGACTTTCTGAATTGCGGCCTGTGCATTGCTGATAAGTTGTTGAGCAGTAGGGCCAGTGGGTGTGTTCTCGCCACATGCTGCCAGCATAAGGACAAGTATGAGTATTCCAAAGACCGTCATCGGGTACGTATATCGTTTTTGCATGCTACCTCCTCATTAGGATTTCTCGATGCCCTCTGGGTGTGCTTTGACTACTCATTGTATCATAATCAATCGACTGAAAGGCAGAGGGGCTGGATGGGATAGATCACCCTCTCCAAGAACATAAAGTTTACGCATTTGCCTGTCCAAACGTTTTAGTACTGAAGAGCAACCTTTCCAACACTCTTATCTCACGTTATAATAGGAGAACTATGTATCGTTTAGCATAGGTTGCCGTAGGAGCAAAGAGATATGGCGCAACGTTTTCTCGTTCGCTTTTGGGGAGTGCGTGGAAGCTATCCCACCCCTGGGCCACACACAATACGCCACGGAGGAAATACTGCTTGCGTCGAAGTGCAAGCTGGTGCGCATACCCTCATTTTTGATGCGGGAAGCGGTATCATTCGTCTGGGAAATGAGCTTATGCAGCGTCCCAATAAAGAAGATCATCTCGCACTGTTTCTTACACATGGACATGGTGATCATTTAGTTGGCTTCCCCTTCTTTGCTCCACTTTTCGATCCGTGTACCCGTATTCATCTCTTCGGCCCACAACTGGCTGGTCAAAATGTAGAGCAACTCGTAACCAGACTGATGTCTCCACCGTATTTCCCTGTAGATGTACGCAAATTACCTTCGCAGCGTACCTTTCATACGGTTGTAGATGGGCAGTGCGTCATCTGGCAGAATGAGAGCAGTGAGCCAGCGGTAAGTGAAAATGATCAAGAGAGGCAAGGGGATGAGGGCAAGATCTGTATCGTGGCAAAGTTCACACGCAGCCACCCCTTAGATGGTGCGATCATCTATCGTATCGAGTATGCGGGTCGGCGTGTCATCTATGCGACCGACGTAGAGTGGTGCAATGGCTATGAACCTGGTTTTTTGTCATTTGTCGAGGGAGCGGATCTCTTAATTCATGATGCGCAATATACAACCCATGATTATCAAGAGGGCAAACGTGGCTATGGGCATAGCACAGTGGAGATGGCTACAGAAGTTGCACGCGCTGCCCATGTTCGTGAACTGATTCTCTTTCATCATGAACCATCCTATGATGATAACCAGTTAGATTCTATGGAGTTGGAGGCGCAAGGGCATTTTGCGCGTACACGTTCTGCCCGTGAGGGTATGGAAATTGATCTTTTAGCATCAAGGATCGAGTGAGTTACAACAATGAGTTTGGGAATAAATGTTCTGCTGGCGCTGATGATTATTGGCTCATTTCTACTGGCGATGATACTGCATGAGTTTAGCCATGCGCTGATGGCTTCCTGGTTAGGTGATCGTACACCGCGTGCCGAAGGGCGGCAGACACTCGGGCTACGCTCACATATTGATTCTATTGGGACATTACTCTGTGTGATCCTGGCATTTATGCCAATTACTGCAGGCCCCGTTGGATTGGGCTGGGGCAAACCTGTCAAAGCTGATCCCTGGAAGATGCGTGCTGGAGCGAATACGGGTGTGTTGCTGGTTGCCTGTGCGGGACCGGTCTTTAGCCTGTTAATTGGCCTGGTAACTGCGCTGATCATTCGTTTCGTTGCCCCATTTTTGAATGGTGATAATATATTCCTGCTCCGGGTTCTCCAGTTGCTTATCGTCTTTGCCAGCGTGAATATTTGTATGGCCTTCTTCAATCTGCTTCCTATTTATCCCCTGGACGGCTATCAAATTCTTTATACCCTGCTTCCCAGCCGACAGGCAGCCCAGTTTGCTAGATCGGCTCCCTATGGTCCCTTTATCATCCTGGGACTCTTTTTCTTCTTGCCCTTCCTGGCAAAGCTCTCCGGTGTTGGAGATTTTCCGTTGTTCCAATTGCCATACTACATCCTGATAGGGTCCCACAACCTTATCGCCCTTGTGCTCGGTCAGTACCCGGCTAGCCTTGAAATTGTGAAATTTTACTTTCTCTAGGCGGACGAAAGATGGTCAGGATATATGGATGGCATGGAGCGCATAAGCTCTAGAAAGACGAGTGTGGGTATGAGGACGTGGTTAGAGACGGTGCTCTATCGTCTTGGGCAGGTACGTCAGCAACTTGGCTTTGTGGATGTGCTTTCGGCTGAGGAATGTGCCGAGGTGGAGCGCTGGTTACCATCTTCTGCCCTTCCGCTCTTTGAAACCATGTCAAAGGCTGATCAGCGCCATAGTTTGCGTGTGTGTCAAGGATTGCTGGCCTGTGGTTGTACCGAAAAGGATCTGCTGGCAGCGGCTCTGTTACATGATGTTGGGAAAGCCGAAGGACGTGTCCCATTTTGGGTACGTCCGGTTCTGGTGATAGGTAAGATCTTTGTGCCCAATCTCCTTGCCCATCTGCTGATCTTGCCCTCTGCGTTCCATGGGCGCAAGGTATCCAGATGGCGACGTTCGCTAAGCTATGGCAGGTGGCATGCCGATGTAGGTGCAGAGCTTGCTGCCACTGCGGGCCTTTCTGAGCGTGCTGTTCTCTATATTCGCACTCATGAACAGCATAATGGTCCAGCTGCGGCATTATATGCGGTGGATGAGGTATCGTGAGTGATGCTAGAGCGAACCAGTGTCGAAGAGCTACCTCTTACGTCGAATGAACAAGTACGCTATGTGGTGCATCTTCCCCTCTTCGAGGGGCCACTGGATTTACTCTTGCATCTGATCGAGAAACGGCAAATGGAGATTACCACAATCTCGCTGATGGCCGTGACTGACCAGTATCTGGCTTATCTCCAACAATGGGAAACCGAATCCTTGCCCCTGGCAAACATGGCTGCCTTTGTCTCTATCGCCGCCCGTCTGCTTTTTATTAAGTCACAGAGCCTCTTGCCACAAAATCCTAAAGAGGAGGCACAGGGGGCAATGGAGAGTGCGGCGGTGATGGCGGAGGAGTTGCAACGCCATCTGGTAGAGTATAAACAGGCGAAGGAAATCGCTTCGCTTCTGCGTCAAAGGGAAGAAGCGGGTCTACAGACATATGGTCGTTCGGGTCTCCTTGCTGGCATTGAGGCTCAACTGGGCTGGACGCCTCCTACACTTTCAGGCCTGGAAGTACAATCGCTCGCCCATGCTTTCCAACGTTTGCTTGAGCTACAAGCCAGGGATGGGATGCGGAAAACGGTGCGGATTTGATGCCCGTCGCACGAGTTCGTGTGAGTGAGCGCATCGCCGAGATTATAAGCTGCCTGCAAGAACGAACATCTCTTTTACTTACCGAAGTGATCCAAAACGAACACTCTCGCTTAGTGATTGTTGTGACATTCCTGGCGATATTAGAATTGTGGAAATGGCAACGTATTAATGTAAAACAGGAGGACGTCCTGGGGCCGATTCGCCTGGAGCGCGGTGAGCGATGGGCTGAAGAAGGCCAGGAAGAGATAGGGGATCTTGAAACTTGACAGAAAGTGACTCAATGTTTATACTGTAGTAGCAATAAATCCTGCAAACGTGTCTCTTCTTTGAGAGAGAATAGGTATCAAGGAGAATTAGTGTCGTGATGGAAGAAACGAATGAAATGTCAGCAGAACAGCCAGATACGAACAAGCAAACATCGACAGCTACAGAGGCAACACGTATTGCTGAGTTAGAGGCACAACTTGCTCAGGCACGTCAGGAAGCTTCGGACAACTGGAGCCGATATCTACGGGAACGCGCCGATGTGGACAACATCCGCAAGCGCCAGGAGCGTTTGATTGTGGACCGCGTGCAACAGCAGAAGAAGGCACTCTTCCATAAATTACTGGATGTGATGGATAATGTTGAGCGCGCACTCATCTATCAGGAGACGTTGGACCGCCAGGGTTTACAGCAAGCATTGCGGATGTTCCAATGGCAAATGAGCGAAGTGTTGCGCGGAGAGGGACTTACGCCGGTTGCGACGATAGGTGAACCCTTTAATCCTTATTTGCATGAGGCGATTGAGGCCGTTGAGAGTAGCGATCAACCGGAAGGGACCATCGTAGAAGAAGCACGCAAAGGGTATACCCTTGGTGATGAGACATTGCGTCCCGCCCGTGTGAAGGTCAGTATGGGAACCAAATAACCCTTTGGTGAGAGGCACGCACCTGGCATCGGCGCTCTACTCGTCGTAGGCGCTGTCCATACCATCTAAAGTTGCCTCGCTAGCAAGAACAAGAGGGCTGGGAGATGGACTATAAAGATTACTATAAAATACTTGGAGTGGCTCGTGGGGCGAATACTGATGAGATTAAGAAAGCCTTTCGGAAGCTGGCTCGCAAATATCACCCTGATGTTAACCCCGGAGATAAGAAAGCAGAGGAGAAGTTTAAGGAAATCAATGAGGCTTATGAGGTGCTCTCTGATTCCGAGAAACGGCGTAAATACGATACGCTAGGTCCTAACTGGCAGGAACAGTTTGGGCCGAACTTCTCTGGCTCTGGGGGGAGGCGTTCTTCTCAGTATGGTGGCCGTGGTTCGCAGTTCGATTTTGACCCCAATAGTCCAGGCTTCTCCGATTTCTTTGAAGCGCTCTTCGGGCGTAGTGCCCAGTCGGGTGGGGGAGCAGCGCGTGGGACGCGTAATGATCTGCGCAGGCGTGCTGGCGAGAATATTGAGCAGCCAGTGGAGGTGAGTTTGCAGGAGGCCTACCTGGGCGGAGTGCGTACCTTCAATATTCAGTCTACGGAGGTCTGTCCAACCTGTCAGGGAACTGGTGAGGCTAGCAATAAGCTGTGCTCAAGTTGTGGTGGGCAAGGGATGCTTCCACGTAATAAACGTATTCAGGTCAAGATTCCCCCTGGTGTTGACACAGGCTCGAAAATTCGTGTGGCGGGCGAAGGACAACCCGGCATTGGCGGGGGGCCGCGTGGAGATCTCTACCTGGTGATCGGCGTCAAAACTGATCCGTCGTTTGAGCGCAAGAGCGATGACCTGTACACCGATGTAGAAGTAGAACTGGTGAAGGCAATGCTCGGAGGGCAAGTCCCAGTGCCTGTTCCCGATGGACGGAAGCTGATTCTGACAATTCCGCCGGAGACACAGAATAATCGGTCGTTCCGTCTGGCCGGGAAGGGTATGCCCCGTCTACGTGATGAGGGCAATGGGAATCTCTATGCGCGAGTCAGGGTGGTCTTACCGATGCAGCTCTCCTCAGAGGAACGCGATTTGTTTGAGCGATTGGCGCGGAGTCGAGGCGTTGAGATGCACTCGTAATGGGGGTAAAAGGAGAGCTTGTCGTGCCTGAGAAGAGTGATGGCGCGTGGTATATTATCAGTGTGGCGGCTCAAAAGGCAGAGGTACATGAGCAAACGCTGCGTCATTACGAACGCTTAGGACTGATCTCACCTGCGCGTAAGGGAAATAGCCCGCACAGTCCACGGCTGTACTCGGACCGCGATATTGAGCGAGTAGTGCACATCCGACGCCTGATGCGTGATCTGGGAGTTAATCTGGCAGGAGTGGAAGCGATTCTGCATATGAAAGATCGTATGGAGCAGATGCAAGGGGAGTTGGAGAAGGAGATGCTTCAGTTGCGCGATCAACATGCCGCTGAGACGCGCAGGTTAAAAGAGATTATAGAGCGTTTGCAACGTGGGTCCTCCTCTGTATAAACAGAGAGTGACTCCTCTTGCCTCTTTTTTCGGATTCCTCAGCGCCCAGGGCGCTTCGCAGACTGTTGTGAGTGGGTTTTGCGGCCTGTGGCAGTAATTGCGCCGCAATTTCTGCCACAGGCCACAAAACCCACTCACAACGAGAGCGAGCCACCGCAGGTGGTGAGCAGACCTGAGCAATTACTGAGGCGGTATTGCTGGAATCAGATGATATTCCATTTTGAGAGCCAGAATGCGACTGACCGCCTCGTCAACACGCGCTTTAGAGAGTGTGCCATTTTTGAGAGCCTCTTTGAGCGCGTTGATAACGGCGATCATCTGGTTAGAACCATTGATACCGAGAAGCATATCGTTGCCCGCATTGAGGGCGAGAACGGCGGCCTGTGGCATACTCCACCTTTGAGCAATACCTTGCATGTAAAGCGCGTCTGTGGTGATAACACCATCATAGCCCAGCTCCTTGCGCAAGATATCAGTAATGAAAATATGTGAGAGTTCGGCTGGCATAACAGGATCAATGGCGGGCATGAGCAGGTCGGTCGCCATAATCATGCCCGGGTGTAAGTACTTGTTCTGTGATTGGATAAAGGCTTTATAGGGAGCCAGTTCGACAGCGTAGATTTGCTCACGAGTACGATTGATGATAGGAAGTCCCAGGTGTGGATCGATAGCGGTATCACCTAAACCTGGATAGTGCTTGAGACAGCCTGGCACTCCAGCACTTTGCATGGCTTGTAAGTAGGCTCCCGCAAAGGCCATCACATCGTTGGCGGTGTTGCCAAAAGTACGCGATATCAGGTCTGATCCCTTGATGAGAGGTATATCTATGTCAGGGGCCAGATTTGTATTGATGCCCAGAGCTAGCAGATCATGGGCTGTTTGTGCGCCCTCACGGCTGGCAACATTGACATCCCCTGTATCGAAGATTTCGGTGGCTCCGGGACGACGAGGGTAAATATTGCCAATACGATCTACATACCCCCCCTCTTCATCAGTGGAGATGAGCAAGGGGGTGGTGGCATGTTGTTGCATCTGGCTGATATCATTTTTGGTCTGCTCAGAAGTGCGCATTTGCCATTGGTAGAGAAGGACACCCCCGGCATGTAACTGGTTGATAGTCTTTTCCAAATCCGCTGAATAGGTACTGGTATAGTACTGCACCATAATAAGCTGGCCCAGTTCTTCGTCGAGAGTCATATGTGAGACATACAGGCTGGCAAGCTGCTTATAGGGCATATACTCGGCAAGATGTCTGAGGCTATCGACCTGCATGGCATTGAGTGGTGGCTGTACAAAAGGACCTGTTATCGGAATGGGAGTGACCTTTGTTACATGTGGCCGTACATTGTGCCCTGAATACTCAAAGATACCCCTGACCAGAATAAGGGCTGTCAGGAGTGTTAAGATAAGCAGGAATGGGCGAGTCAAACGACGCTGTGGGGGTCGTTGAACTTTCTGTTCGGTCGTTGTCATAGGTACCCCGAATACTTGTTTGTTTTATTGTACAGAACAGTAAAAATGAAGAGCCGCTATTCCTATTCCTGTGGGGGAACCGCTGGCATCAGACCTTTCTCCATCTTCAAGGTAATGACGCGGGTTGCCGCTTCGTCGACACGAGCTTTGGAGAGCGTTCCGTTTTGCAATGCAGCCTTGAGTCCGTTGAGCACTGCAAGCATTTGACCTGCCCCGGTGGGTCCGAGCAGCATGTCATCACCTGCATTGAGAGCGAGAACGGCGGCCTGGGGCATGCTCCACGTCTGCGAGATACCCTGCATGTAGAGGGCATCGGTGAGGACTACTCCATCATAGCCAAATTCTTTGCGTAGAATATCAGTCATAAAGATGTGTGAGAGTTCTGCGGGCATCTTAGGGTCAATAGCCGGCATCAGAACATCGGTAGGCATAATCATACCGGGGTGCTCCAGGCTATCGGGTGACTGGATAAAGTGTTTAAAAGGGGCAAGTTCGACGGCGTAGAGCTGGCTCTTAGTACGGTTAACAACGGGCAGGCCGAAGTGTGCATCAATACTGGCATCACCCAGACCAGGGAAATGTTTGATGCAAGCAATAATGCCATCACTTTGCATGGCTTTCATGTAGGGACCAGCATACTTGATCACCGAGTCCACTGTGAAGCCATATGTGCGAGTGATCTGGTCCGGGGCGTTGGGAATGAGAGCCACATCCACATCAGGTGCGAGATTTTCATTAATGCCGAGAGAGAGCAGATCATGGGCTACCAGGTGTCCCTGCTGGGTTGCGACATTGGAATCGCCACTATTGTAGATTGTCAGCGCCGAGGGACGGGGCGGGTAGATGTGCGTTAAGCGCTGCACAATGCCGCCCTCTTCATCTGTAGAGATGAGGAGTGGCAATTGAGCATTTTTCTGCATTTCCCCAATATCATGCCGGGTTTGATTCGCAGTGAGCATCTGGAATTCATACATAATGACACCTCCAGCATGAAGCTGGTTAATCATCGTGTTCAAGTCGGCTGAATAGGTAGTATCGTCATACTCGACCATGATAAGTTGTCCCAGCTCCTCATCGAGAGTCATGCGCGAAACATAGAGGCTGGCTAACTGCTTGTCTTTCATATGCTGGCTAAGGTGATGGAGTTCATTTATCTGCTGAGCATTGAGCGGAGGTTGTATAAAAGATACATTTGAGATAATGCCTGGAGTTGGCAAGACAGTCTCCGCTTTTCCTGTTAGAAGGCGCTCTCCAACAACGGTCCCGATAGTTATGAGGACAATCAGGAGAAAAAGAGTCAGCCCTATAAAGAGGCGTGAAGTATGGCGTCGTTGCGGCGATAGAATAAAAAGAGGTTTGTTGAGTTCGTCAGTTTTTTGTCTATCGGTAGGAAGTTTCTGGTTGTCGGTGCTCATAAATGCTCTCCATTAATAGTGATCATATACCTATTTATAATATAGTAGGTTGAAAAATGTTGTGTCTGGGTTTTGTCATCCGTAGCGAGGTTGTGCCACAACCCTTGCTACGGATGACAAAACCCAGACACAACGAGAGCAAGTCGCCGCATGTGGTGAGCAGATCTGAGTAGTTATACAATTTCCTAAGGCTTTGTACGACGTTTCCCGCGTGTAGATGAGCGTTGTTGCTTGCGTGCTGTTGATGGCTCTTTTTTAGAGGGTAATACTTCTGGAGGCTCTGTAGTTGCAGTTATCTCCTGAGTTGGGAGGGGTAGAGACGCATCAGCGGTTGTCTCTTGTGTGGTGGGTTCTGTATTTTCGTCAGGCACCTCAACTGGCACAGTTGCCTCGGTTGGTTCGTCGACAGCCATGAGAGGCTCGATCATTACATAGATATCCTCCAGAGATGGCTCACTGACATCATCGGTAGGAAGGGCTGGCTCAGCAGTGGTATCGGCCAGAGGGGCTGACTCAGCAGAGAGATCAAGAGAAGTCGGCTCAGCAGTGGTATCGGCCAGAGGGGCTGACTCAGCAGAGAGATCGGTAAGAAGTGCAGGTTCGGTAGTGGTAAGATCGATGAGCAGGGCTGGTGGCTCGGCAGAGAGATCGGTAAGAGGGGCTGACTCAGCAGAGAGATTGGTCGGAATGGTCGACTCATTGGTGTCATCGGTGAGAGAGGCCGATTCGGTGGGTGCTATAGGTGACTCAATTGCTTGTTCACTAAGGATTATCTGTTCGTATGTTACCTCAAAACTGCGCTCTACTTCTGCAACCTCGTTGGCCGCAGTTTGCTTCACAAATTTTCTTACGGTTGGGATGACCGCTGTGATCTCATCTTGATCGTCCATATTATCCAGAGGAGCATCAGGAAAAGACACATCTTCGTGGGTTAGAGTAAAAGGAGGAGATGGGTGCTCAGTACTCTGTGAGCCAAGTTGCAGAGGGACAGGTTCAGCAATATGAGCATCTGGTAAAGGCTGACTGACATGGGGAGGCACGCTTCTTACGGTGGCTGATCGGCGCTGTTGTGCCGATGCACGTACATTGGGTACCACTGATGCTGGTTGCAACGCATAATCAAAGACGACTTTGATAGCCCGGCTGTACTTCTTGTTTGCGGCAGTCATCAAGGCATATTGGTAGTTATTTAAGGCGAAACGATGGGTAATCAAGTGCTCTGGTTGAAGTAGACGGCGCTCAATGAGTTCGGCGGCAATATCAAAGGTCGGGCGGTGGCGGTTAGTGCCGATAGGCCATTGCTCCATACCATGGCCCATTGTGCCTACCAAATTCACCTCCTGGTACCAGATGGGGGTGAGATCGATATTCATCAGATGCAGACTGGTTCCCACTAACACAACGGTTCCACTTGCTCGCGTCCAACGTAGAGCATGATGCAAACTATTTTTTTGACCAACGGTATCATAGATAACATCATATCCGCCAAGGAGCATCTGGTTACCAAGCAGTCCTCGATGCCGTTGGGCGTTGGTTACTCGCTGTATCCCAATATAGCTATCCTGTGGATAGATGATATGCGAAGCGCCCATACGTGTGGCTTGTTCAACCTGGAAAGAGTGGCGTGCCAGCACGCTGACTTCGACACTTGGAGTCAGAGCACGCACTATCTGTAAGACAAGAAGACCAATTGTTCCCGCACCAATAATCAGGATACGGTCACCATCCTGAGGTAAGCGGCGCAACACAGCATGGACAGCGACCGCTGTTGGCTCGAGTAGGACAGCCTGTTCATCACTGATTATTGAGGGAAGGACGAACAGTTGTTGCTCATGGAGTAGCATCTCTTCACTCCAGCCACCTCCGATAGACTGGGGGTTAGATAAGTGACCACATGCGCAAAGATCATAGTTGCCAGAAGCACATGAATGACAGGGTGGTTGTATGCCCGAAGAGAGACAGTTGGGACCATATTGGAGTGCTACGCGATCTCCAATGCGCACATGTTGTACATCATCGCCAATCTCGATGACATCACCGACCACCTCATGACCGGGATAGGAGCGCCCGCGATAGTGAATAGCAGCAGGTGCAGTGCGTAAATCGCCATCAGTGGAAATCAGATGCAAGTCACTCCCAGAGATACCGGCAAGACGATTGCGAACTCGTACCCAGGTGGAAGAAGGGAGTGATTGTCGTGGCAAATTTTCCACTTGTAGTGGTGCGAAGGAGGAAAAGCAGGCGTTACGCCAAAAAAGCCTGAGAAATTGAGTGACAAATACTCGCCTGGGATCGAGGTCCAGAGTTGAGGTCCACATAGCTCCCCTTCTTATTTTCACTCAGGAGACTACCATGGTTGCCTCCTACGACCAAACCACGCATTGCTTTTGTGGCAGTGTATCACGATTAGCCAAAAAGGGTCAATGCTTTAGGACTGGAATATCTGGCAAGCTTAACCCATGCAGGGCAAGGTGACGATAAACTCGGTGCCCTTACCTGGCTCACTGGAGGCAGAGAGGGTGCCATGATGTGCACGTACAATAGCAACCGCAATAGTAAGGCCCAATCCTGCGCCTACTGCCGATAGCCCATTGCCATTGGATGATCGGAGCTGGCCGCGATAAAAGGAATCAAAGATATGTTGCAAATCTTCTTTAGCAATGCCCATTCCGTTGTCAATGACGCGAATCTCTGCCTGTCCGTTTTGCTTATCAAGTTGCAGTGTAATGGTACCATCAGATGTAGGACAACCATGCTTAAGCGCATTATCAAGGAGAATAAACAGCAGTTGTTTAATACGCTCCTTGTCCGCCTGTATGCCCAGGCGTTGCTGTGTCACCAGTTTGAATGAGATCATGTGCCCATCTTTGGCCCTGGCTCTAGTTTGATCGATGCTATCAGTTGCCAACTCGATCAGATCAAGGTATTGCAGTTTGAGAGGATGACCATCATCGAGACGTGCAAGAGTCAAGAGGTCATTGATCAAGGTTGTCATACGCTCGGCCTCACTTTTCATGCGTTTGAGGACACGTTGAGCTGTCTCTGGATCATCTTTAGCTCCGCGCATAAGCACCTCTGTAAAGCCACGTATAGACGTAAGTGGGGTACGTAGCTGATGCGAGGCATCGGAAAAGAAACGACGGAAACGCTGTTCCGAGGTATGTTGCATTTCCTCCGCATGTTCAAGGCGTGTTACCATCTCATTGAGACTCCCCGCCAGACGATCAACCTCATCCTGAGGTGGCAAGCGTAGGGGAAGCCGTTCGCGTTGCTGGAGATCCCCAATGGCGATAGCCTGGGCCACGTCGGTGACGCGCCAGAGGGGGCGTAGCAGTAATGTGGTAAGAACAAATGCCATGATGATGGCAGATACGGTTGTACCAGTAGCAACCAGGCCGATATAAGTAGTAGAAGGTTGTTGATACACAAGGACGCAGATAAGAGCGACGACAATCACTAAAAGTAAACTATAAACAGATATAAGTTGTATGCGTAAGCTAAAAAAAGGTCGTAGCCAGGGAGGAATACCCCCTTTAGATCTAGCACTGTGAGTAAGAAGCGGATATCGTTCTCTCTCTAACGTATTCATTGAAGATCTCGTCAGGAGAAGGTTGGGTGATGTAGCAGCTTTCATAACGCGAGGCGATGTTTTGGTTTTATGACGCTGATGCTCAAAAACTTCTGATCTCACTGTTGCTCGAACCGCATTTATCTCTGACATACTAGATGAACCTCCGCTTCGCGAACATATAGTACTTTTACATGCTTACCCTTTTAGTACGTAGCCTACGCTACGCACCGTCTGTATAAGTCGCGGCGTACTCGGTGAATCTTCAATTTTCTCACGCAAGTAACGGACATAGACCTCGATGATATTGGTTTCACCAAGGAAGTCGTAGCCCCAAACGCGATTGAGGATGGTCTGGCGATCGAGCACCTGCCGTGGATGACTCATAAAGAGATGCAGGAGATTATACTCGGTGGCCGTCAATTCGATCAGACGGCCTCCTCGTGTCACTTCACGGGTTGCCGTATTCAAGCGCAAGTCGCCAAATTGTAACACCTGTCTGTTGGGATCATCCTCATTGGCTCCTGTCAGTGCGGACCTGACTCGGCTCTGACGACGCAAGATAGCCCGTATGCGTTCTAACAGTTCATCAAAGTCGAATGGTTTTGTGAGATAGTCATCAGCTCCAGTGCGTAGTCCAAGAATACGATCACTCACTTCATCTTTCGCAGTCAACATCAAAATAGGAATGTCTCGTGTTGTAGGGTTGGAGCGTAGGCGGCGACATACTTCCAGTCCATCAATTCCCGGCATCATCACATCTAATATCACTAAATCAGGATTTCCACGTTGTGCGGCTGTTACCCCCTGTTCGCCATCAGGCGCTGATTCCACTTGAAAGCCTTCGTAGCGCAACCCTAGGCGAACAAACTCAATAATATTTTCTTGATCGTCAATGACGAGAATTTTTAAAAGAGGCTGTTTTTCCTGATTAGCTTGCCAGGAAGTACTTTGTTGCATAAATCTCCCCCTTGGATCAGACAATTATTATACGAAGCAGAATAACATGAGCACTTGAAAAATTATTTTTACTTCTACGTTTCATTATAGATATCCCTGAACGGACCTGCAAGACTTTCGTGCATGTTCTCCGCCATTCTCAGCAGAATTTAATCCTTGCAAAACCCATTGACATGCATGCGCTACTGATATATCCTAACAAGAGGGAGAAAAAATCTCGGAATCAGTCATTTTGCCCAGCGGAAAGGTTCCCAACAATGAAGCTTACAATGAAGGGGGATTATGGCCTGAGAGCGATGCTCGATATGGCAGCGTACTATGGGCAAGGACCGATTGAGAGTGCGGATATTGCCAGTCGGCAGCATATTCCAGAACAATATCTCGACCAAATTCTTGTGGCTCTGCGTAAAGAGGGCCTGGTAAAAAGTGTCCGAGGCCCCAAAGGTGGGCATATGTTAGCAAAATCGCCAGGACAGATTACCATGGCCCAGGTCATGCAAGCGTTGGAAGGTTATGTTCCCCCAATGGAGTGTCTGCCGAATCCGGACTTTTGCAAACTCTCCCCAGGCTGTGCCTTACGCGAAGTCTGGCAGAAGATTGATGCTCTGACTGAGCAGATCCTCGTTTCTACTACCATAGAGGAGCTGGCGCAACGCCACCGTACGGAAAATATGGAGACGATGTACTACATTTAGTGAGACAAGACAAGACAAGTCTTCTTGGTGAAGGTGAAAGAGGGAAGGATGACGAGGAGACAAAGGGGATGGTAGGTTGAAGTATTGGAAAAGCGCAGATTAATCGCGATCGTAGAGGACGATCCATTATTGGCAACTATGTTTCATGATATGCTTGGTTGCTTTGGGAACTGGCAAATCCGTCTTTTTTCCGATGGACAGCGAGCGAAAGACCTGCTACCAGACATCGGGGCGGATTTGATTCTCCTGGATGTAGGATTACCCAACCTGGATGGCGTCTCCCTCTATAAGATTCTACGTGGACATAGCAGTACGAGAAATACTCCCATCGTAGTGATTACCGGAAGTCACGGCTGGGAACTCCATCGTATGGGACTCCAGACAGGCTTGCTCTTACGTAAACCTTTCAAGGCACAGGAATTGCTGAGCATTATTCAAGCCTTGCTATCGGAGGAGAGGGAAGGCTAGCAAAATATGATCCGTTGGGCGAAAGACATGGCCGAGTTAATCGGTCGTACTCCCCTGATCGAGTTGAAGCGCTTGACTGCCAGCACCGACAGTGTGGGGGCGATCGTGCTAGCCAAGCTGGAGATGTTCAGTCCGGGTGGCAGTGTTAAAGATCGCGTTGCGCTCCAAATGATCTGTGAGGCCGAGGCCCAGGGTCTGTTACGTCCAGGCAGTATTATTACCGAACCTACCAGCGGTAATATGGGGATTTCGTTGGCTTGCCTGGCTGCTGCGCGTGGCTATCGTTGTATTCTCACTATGCCCGATACAATTCATCTGGAACGTCGTCTCCTCTTGCAACGTTTGGGCGCACAGATAATTCTGACTCCTGGAGGGCAGGGGATGCGCGGAGCTATCAACAAAGTCGTTGAGTTGCGGACGACTTTGCCCAATACCTGGTTTCCTCAGCAGTTCTATAATCAGGCCAACCCTCGTTCTCACCGCGAAGGAACCGCCGTAGAAATTTGGGAAGAGACGGAGGGAGCCGTCGATATAGTAGTGGTCGGCGTTGGGACGGGAGGAACCCTCACGGGGTTAGCTGAGGGATTACGTTCTCGCAAACCCTCGGTGGAAGTCGTTGCCGTCGAACCTGCCAGTTGTGCCGTTCTGTCTGGTGGACGACCCGGTCCACATCGTATCGAGGGGCTGGGAGCTGGTTTCCTGCCGGATACCCTCAGAGTGGATCTGATTGACCATGTGATCCCGGTTACTGATCGTGATGCTGTCATGACTGCTATTCGTCTTATGGAGGTCGAGGGACTTTCAGTTGGCATCAGCAGCGGTGCGGTTGCCTGGGCGGCGTTACAGGAAGCGCAGAAAGAGCACAATCGTGGAAAGGTGATAGTGACGGTTTTTCCCAGCGCAGCTGAGCGATATCTCCAGACGGTCCTCTTTGATGATCTCCGAGGCGACTCACGCCCGTAAATACCTGGGCGAAGATGGTTTCTGATGTTCACGAGTGTTTGTCTCTCTGTACGCAATATGAATCGTTTTAAAAGGTAAGTGGTGGACATCGACTCCATTGAATGAGATGAGGGAGAGTATGATACAGCTTGTAGTCGATACTGATCAGTTTCACCTGGGGCGTCTTCCGTATAGACGCATCAGCCTGTTTGGTCTGCTCTTATTTAGCATCTTTCTGGCTACTGCTCTGTTTGCCCTGGTTTTGAGTGTCCTCTTCTGGACGAAATACTCACATGACTTTACTCTGTACATCAAGTGGCAAGATGTTCTGGTCATATTGTTAGGAGGTATTGCCTTTATCGCATCAGGCGGTAGTATCCTGGTGCTACGTTTTCTGTGTGCGATACGTGCCGGGTATGTCACAGGGATGCTTACTTTCATGGGAGAGACTTCACTGATGGTGCGTGACCTTTCTTCTGAAAACCTTGCCAGTATCTTCTGGATGATGAATAGTGCCTTCTGGTGCTTTGCTGTAGTGTTGGTGGGACTGCTACCGCTGGTACTTATAGGGTGGACCTGGAGTTTGCCTTATCCTGTCCTGGCTGTTGTGGCAACGGCTGTCGTGGGTATGCTGGGTATTGCTGGTTTAGTCGTAAGTGTTGTGGCAGCCTTCTTTCTCATCATCGGCTGTATCGGTGCTATCACTTTTTGTCGTAAACTGGGCTCGCTGCAAAAATACGAACTGAGCAACCATGCCATCGTGTGTATAGATAACTTTGTTCTCACCATTATCTACCCTGGTATGCCAGAAGCTATGGTCGATCTGGACTTGCTTGACGCTAAAGACCGACATCGCCTGTTGTTTCTGTTGCAGCAACGTTGGATGGATGCTCAGCGCGTCTGGAATCCATGCCTGGACGAAGAGATTGAAGCCGCTTTAGAGGAGGGTGAAATACATCCAGTCCTGTTTGCCCATGTGGAATGAAGGGGGAGCGGCCAGAAGCGACTTTCAAAAAATCCTGAATAAAATATCAAATATCAAAGAAAGTATTGACATGCTTTTCCAAACGTAGTATACTTATGACTTGCCAGAGTATGTATACTAGTAACAGTGAAAAACCACAGAGACAGAGATAGAGAGACAGACGGGACATTTAGCAAACGGATGACTCCCCAATTTCGATGAGGACACGATACTATTAGAAACCACATAAAATTTCACCTTCGATCTGCATTGTAGGGAAAAGGAAAGATGTGGTATTTTTTGCTGTTTCTATTCGGATTTCTGTTTCGTTTAAATTCTGTAGAGGGGATGGGTGTGTGGACGATTGGCAAACAACTTGTATATGTAGAGGAGTAGGAGTAACCGCTCATTGCGTCTGCAAGCGGTTACTTTTCTTGTCATAAACCGTTTCACAACACAGGCATTATCGGCAGTTTATTTAAATTTTTCCGTTTTTCGTTGCTTTAGAGAGGCACGGTTTTTCGTGTCTCTCAGTTTCCTCTATGGGCGACTAGGTGAGAGGAGAAAAACCACACATGGCAGTAACCACAAGAGCCGTTGCACTCCCAGAACGTGTTTCGTTCGCACGTATCCCGGATATACGGCCGATGCCAGGCCTTATTCAGATCCAACTTGACTCTTTTGAGTGGTTTAAGAAAGAAGGTTTGCGCGAACTTTTTGAAGAAATCTCTCCTATCGAAGACTTTACTGGAAAGAATCTGAGTCTGGAATTTATTGTACCACCAGAACCATTTGGCAAACCCAAATATTCCGAGGACGAGTGCCGTGACCGTGATGCTACCTACTCTGCTCCTTTGAATGTCAAGGCTCGCCTCATCAATAAAGAAACAGGAGAAATCATCGAGAAGGACATCTTCATGGGTGATTTTCCCCTGATGACAAAAGAAGGAACGTTCATCATCAATGGTGCAGAGCGTGTCGTAGTCAGCCAACTTGTGCGCTCTCCTGGTGTCTACTTTACCGTAGACGAGGATGCCTCAACTGGCAAGAAACTCTTTGCCGCCAAGCTGATTCCTGGGCGAGGAGCCTGGTTAGAGTTTGAGACCAGTAACAAGAACCTGCTGACGGTCAAAATTGATCGCAAGCGTAAGTTGCCAGTCACTACCTTGTTACGCGCTATTGGCAGCTTGGCGAAGGACCAGTGGCATGCCGAGAACCTGGATCTCTCGACGGACCAGGGAATTCTTGATGCGTTCCGTAATGTCGATAATGATCCCAATGTACATTATATCCAGGCGACCCTGGATCGTGACCCTGTTAAGAAAGAGGAGGAGGCTCTCCTCGAACTGTACAAAAAGTTGCGTCCTGGTGATCCCGCCACACTTGATAATGCTCGTTCATTGGTGAAAAATCTGTTTTTTAATGCGCGTCGCTATGATCTTGGCAGTGTTGGTCGTTATAAACTCAATCGCAAACTGGATCTATCCATTCCGCAAAGCCAGCGTATCTTGACACAGGATGATCTGGTCAATATTATTCGTCGTCTGGTTATGTTGAACAATGGGCGTGGGCGAAAGGACGATATCGACCACCTGGGCAATCGCCGTGTGCGTTGTGTAGGTGAGTTGATCCAGACCCAGTTCCGTGTCGGGTTACTGCGTATGGAGCGTGTTGTTAAGGAACGCATGAGTATTCAGGAGCCGGGGCAGGCAACTCCCAATGCGCTGATCAATATTCGCCCGGTTGTGGCTGCCATGAAGGAGTTCTTCGGCGGGAGCCAGCTCTCCCAATTTATGGACCAGACCAATGCTCTGGCAGAGATTGGGCACAAGCGTCGTCTCTCCGCATTGGGACCTGGTGGTCTCTCGCGTGAGCGTGCAGGCTTCGATGTTCGTGACGTGCACCAATCGCACTATGGTCGTATCTGCCCGATTGAAACCCCTGAAGGTCCAAACATTGGTCTGATTGGGAATCTGGCAACCTATGGACAGATCAACCCGTATGGTTTTATCGAGACTCCTTATCGCAAGGTCTACAAGCGCTTGCCGGCCAATGATCGACGGCTGATTGGTCGTGAGTTCCGTGGTGTCTATGGGCGAGAACGTGAGGATGTCAAAACTCCCGATGGACAGGTGCTCATAAAGGCGCGCACGCGTGTGCGAGTTGATGAAGCATTATTCATCCAGCTTTCACAGCTCCTGGGTGATACACAGATACGTGTTCGCTCCTTTGTCACCGATGAAGTCGATTATCATACAGCTGATGATGAAGAGAACTTCTGGATTGCACAGGCGAACGTCCATTTGACAGAGAATAACGAGTTCGCAGACGAGCGTGTATTAGCGCGTTATCAGGGTGAGTTCGCGGAAGAGCGCTCAGATAGCATCGACTATATGGATGTCTCGCCGCGCCAGACCGTTAGCGTTGCCACTGCCCTGATCCCTTTCCTGGAGCATGACGACGTGAACCGTGCTCTGATGGGTGCAAACATGCAACGTCAGGCGGTGCCCCTGCTGCGTCCGCAGTCGCCGATCTGTGGTACAGGTATTGAACGGCAGGTAGCTATTGACTCTGGTCAAGTTGTAGTCACTCAGGTGAGTGGTGAGATTGTGTCTGCGACGGCACGCAGAATCGAAGTTGTTGATGAACAGGGTGAAGTGTATGGGTATCGTTTACGTAAATTTGTACGTTCGAACGCTGGAACCTGTATTAATCAGCGACCAATTGTCCGTAAGGGTGATTATGTGAATGCCGGGCAAGTCATTGCCGACAGTTCATCGACAGAACTGGGAGAATTGGCCCTGGGCCAGAATATTCTGGTGGCTTTTATGAGTTGGGAGGGTGGCAACTTTGAAGATGCTATCCTTATCAGTGAGCGCATTGTCCGAGAGGATCTCTTCACATCCATCCATATTGAGAAGTATGAGGTGGACGCCCGTGACACCAAGCTAGGGCCAGAGGAGATTACAAGAGACATTCCCAATGTTGGTGAAGAGGGACTGCGCAACCTCGACGAGCGCGGTATCATTTATGTCGGTGCAGAGGTGGGGCCACAGGATATCCTGGTAGGTAAGATTACACCTAAAGGCGAGACCGAGCTGACAGCTGAAGAGAAATTGCTACGTGCAATCTTTGGTGAGAAGGCGCGTGAGGTGAAAGATACTTCTCTGCGTGTTCCTCACGGCGAGCGTGGCAAAGTGGTTGAGGTCAAAGTCTTCTCGCGTGACGCAGGTGACGAGTTGCCACCAGGTGTCAACCAGCTGGTACGTGTCAGTATTGCTCAAAAGCGTAAGATTGGTGCAGGCGACAAGATGGCAGGACGTCACGGAAACAAAGGTGTCATTTCGCGGGTGCTCCCGATCGAAGATATGCCTTTCTTACCCGATGGCAGCCAGGTTGATATTATCCTGAACCCGCTGGGTGTCCCGCACCGTATGAATATTGGTCAGATTATGGAGACCCACCTGGGGTGGGCCGCCAGCGTACTCGGCTTTAAAATCGCCACCCCCGTCTTTGACGGAGCTACGGAAGAAGATATCGAAGAGATGCTCCGCCGTGCCAATCTGCCGGAGACCGGGAAAGTGCAGCTCTACGATGGGCGTACTGGTGAGCCATTTGATCATCCTGTTACTGTCGGGTACACCTACATGTTGAAACTTGCCCACCTTGTCGAAGACAAGGTACACGCTCGCTCAACCGGTCCATACAGCTTGATTACGCAGCAGCCGTTGGGCGGAAAAGCGCAGTTCGGTGGTCAGCGCTTTGGAGAAATGGAAGTTTGGGCACTGGAAGCCTATGGTGCGGCAAACATTCTCCAGGAAATCTTGACTGTGAAGTCAGACGACGTTGTTGGTCGCGTAAAAACCTATGAAGCGATTGTAAAGGGCGAGAATATCATGGAACCCGGTGTTCCAGAATCTTTCAAAGTCCTGGTCAAAGAATTGCAAAGCCTGGGCATCAATGTCGAGGTACTCAATGAAGACGAACAGAAGATACAATTTGTCGAAGATACCTCAAATGATGTGATGCCAGAACTGGGTATTAATCTGTCCGGTTTCGAAGGAGACCAGTAATGGCAGCCTGCGCCAGCGCATCGTGCCCAACTCTGGGTGCGCTGGTGTAGTATACTTGCCCCTACCTCAGGAGGTAGCATGCTCGAAGTTAACGATTTTAACGCTATCCGTATCAGCCTTGCCAGCCCGGAGCAAATTCGTGGTTGGAGTTATGGCGAGGTGACGAAACCGGAAACAATTAACTATCGTACACTCAAGCCAGAGAAGGATGGGTTATTCTGCGAGCGCATTTTCGGACCCACCAAGGACTGGGAGTGTTATTGCGGTAAATATAAAAGAGTTCGCTTTAAGGGAATCGTTTGTGATAAATGTGGTGTTGAGGTCGCACGCTCAAAAGTACGTCGTGAGCGTATGGGCCATATCGAACTGGCCTCACCTGTAAGCCATATCTGGTACTTTAAAGGGACACCCAGTCGTATTGGTCTCTTACTCGATCTCTCACCACGAAACCTGGAGCGTATCCTTTACTTTGCTCTCTACGTGGTTACCCATATCGATGAAGATGCTCGTCAGCGCGAACTCATGCACCTGGATGAGGAGACGGTTGTCTCTGGAGCAAAATCTCGATGGCAAAGTTGTTGAACGAGTCAACAACCTGCGCTCTCAGCGTGATAATGCCATCAAGGAGACGGAGTATCGCTTCTCAACCTCCGATCGGCAGGAGATCGAAGAGCGGCGTGAGCAGGATCTTGAAGCGGCACGCCATGCTGAGAGTGAAACCCTGGCTGTGTTGCGCGAAATGATGGGTCTGGTCGCTGAAGAAGATATCGTCTTTGCGCCAACCGACCATGTTGTTGTCAAGCAAGGTGATGCGGTAACGCCCAAACACCTTGATATCCTTGAGCGTGGTGCTGAGACTGCTCGTAATGCTATTGCAGAGCAGGCGCGGCATGAATTGGATGCCCTCCAATCCGAGAGCAGGCGCGAATCTGATCGACTGGGTCTGGAGTATCAGAGCCAGATTGATTCCGCGCAGACACAGTTGGAGAAGGAGCGCACTGACACCAAACTCCGTCTTGAGCAGTTGCGGCGTGATCTGGAAGGTCTGAAAAAGATGGACCTGCTTCAGGAAAACCGCTATCGTGAGCTAAAAGAGAACTTTAGTGGTGTCTTTCGTGCTGGTATGGGGGCAGAGGCTGTACGCGAGTTAATCGCCAGCATTGATCTGGAGAAATTGTCTGGTGATCTGCGCCACGAGATTAGTTCGACTGTCGGTCAGCGACGCAAGAAGGCGACGAAACGTTTGAAAGTTGTCGAAGCGTTCCGCAAGTCAAATACATCTCCTGAGTGGATGATTCTTACCGTATTGCCTGTGTTACCACCTGATCTGCGCCCGATGGTGCAGCTGGATGGTGGTCGATTTGCCACTTCGGACTTAAACGACCTGTATCGCCGTGTGATCAACCGGAACAATCGACTCAAGCGCTTGCTGGAGTTGGGAGCACCGGAAATCATCATCCGCAACGAAAAACGTATGTTGCAGGAGGCGTGTGATGCCTTGATTGACAATGGTCGCCGTGGTCGTGCTGTGGCCGGTTCGGGCAATCACAAACTCAAGAGCCTGTCTGATATGCTCAAGGGTAAACAGGGTCGCTTCCGCCAGAACTTGCTAGGAAAGCGTGTTGACTACTCTGGCCGTTCCGTAATTGTGGTCGGGCCAGAATTGAAACTGCACCAGTGTGGTCTGCCAAAGCGTATGGCATTGGAACTGTTCAAGCCATTCGTGATGCGCAAACTGGTGGAGCAGAACTTTGCTCACAATATCAAGAGTGCAAAGCGTTTTGTAGAACGAGTCAAGCCAGAAGTGTGGGATGTGTTGGAAGAGGTCATCAAAAACCATCCCGTGCTGCTCAATCGTGCTCCTACGTTGCACCGCCTGGGTATTCAAGCGTTCGAGGCGGTCCTGGTTGAAGGAAGCGCGATCCAACTGCATCCACTGGTCTGTTCGGCCTTCAACGCTGACTTCGACGGTGACCAGATGGCGGTCCATGTACCGCTCTCTGACAAGGCGCAGGACGAAGCTCGCCAGTTTATGATGTCAACGCGCAATCTGCTCTCGCCTGCTCATGGTGAACCATCAATTGGTGCTAGCCAGGATATGGTGTTAGGCTGTTTCTACCTGACACAAGAGCGCCCGGATAAGAAGGGTGAGGGGCGTATCTTTACCGATACGACTGAGGCCCTGCTAGCGCTCCAGCATGGCGTGATTGACTTGCAGGCGCCCATCAAAGTACGCTTAAACGTTACTGATGTGTACAATGAGCCACCGCCAGAGAAATCGGTGATACAACCAAATGGCAAGCCAGTCCGGACCACAGTTGGACGTATCATTTTCAATGAGGCACTACCAGAGCGTATCCGTTTTAAGAACTACGCCATGAAAAAAGAGAACTTGAAACAGATCATTGCTGAGTGCTTCAAAGAATATGGGCGTGTGAAAACGACGGAACTGGCTGACGAGATCAAGAGGCTTGGCTTCTACTATGCAACCAGAGCAGGCACGACCATCGCTATCAGTGATGTGAAAGTGCCTGCGGGTAAACTGGAAGAACTGGCGAAAGCCGATGCCAAGATTGTAGAACTGGAAGAGCAGTATCGTGATGGTCTGATCACTGATAATGAAAAATACAAGCAGACGGTCGATGCCTGGAACGAGGCCACAGATAATGTAACCAAGATGGTTGAGGCGACCCTTGATCCCTTTGGTTCGATCTATACCATTGCCAAGTCGGGTGCAACCAAAGCAAAGTTCCAGCAGATCCGTCAGTTGTCCGGGATGCGTGGTTTGATGGCCAGCCCATCAGGTAAAATTATTGCCATTCCTATTCGTGGAAACTTCCGCGAAGGGCTAAGCGTGTTGGAGTACTTTATCAGTAGTCACGGCGCTCGTAAAGGTCTGGCAGACACCGCCTTGCGTACCGCAGAGTCAGGCTACCTGACTCGTCGTTTGATTGACGTGGCACAGGATGTCATTGTCACCGAAGAGGATTGTGGTACGACTGAGGGCCTCCTGATTACCGAGTTCGACTCCATAGACATGGGGTTGGAGAATATCCGTAGCCGCTTGAGTGGACGTGTTCTGGCGGAGACAGTACCAGGCCTTGAACATATTGAGGTTGGTGATGAACTGACCGATGAGACGATTGATGAGATCGTAAGCGCAGGTACCAAGGCAGTGCGTATACGCTCAGTGCTCTCATGTCTGGCCAAGCGTGGCATCTGTCGTAAGTGCTATGGACGTGATCTGGCTGCCAATGCTCTCGTTCGTATGGGGGCGGCGACTGGTATCGTTGCTGCACAATCAATCGGTGAGCCTGGTACACAGCTGACTATGCGTACGTTCCACACCGGAGGTATTGCAAACGCGCAGCAAGATATCACGCAGGGTTTGCCGCGTGTCGAAGAACTATTCGAGGCACGTGTACCAAAGGATAAGGCTGAGATCAGTGAGATTGATGGCGTTGTCGAGATTATCAAGGACGAGGCGACTCCTGCTCGTACAGTACGTGTAGTCTCAACCAACGTATTCTTCGACGAGTATCCACTTCCCAACGGAAGTCAGGTGCTTGTCAACGACCACGACCGTGTGCAGAAGGAGCAGATCATCGCTATGATGCCTGCTGAAAAGGGTGCTGAGCCTGTTCCGGTGATAGCCCGTACCGAAGGTGATGTTATCATCAATGCGGAAGGACCGCTGTCTATTCGCTTTGAAGAGCGTGAGGAGCGTTCTTACCCGATACCCGCAGCTCGCAACATCATTGTTCGCAATGATCAGAAGATCCAGGCAGGCACGCCCATCACTTCTGGTCAGCGTGATCCCCAGGATGTGTTGCGCATCCAGGGACGTGAGGCCGTTCAGTTGTACCTGGTCAAAGAGGTGCAGCGCGTGTATCGTAACACTGGCGTGTACATCAATGACAAGCACATTGAGGTTATCATTCGCCAGATGCTGCGCCGTGTCAAAGTCGACGATCCTGGCGATACAGAGATGTTACCAAATGATCTGGTTGACCGCTTTGTCTATGCAGACACCAATGCTCGCGTCTTAGCAGAAGGTGGAGAGCCGGCAACAGCTCAGACCGTCCTGCTAGGTGTCACGAAAGCCTCACTCAATACTGACAGCTTCCTGGCGGCAGCCTCCTTCCAGGAGACGACCCGAGTATTGACGGAGGCAGCGATTGAGGCACAGACAGACCATCTCGTAGGGCTGAAAGAAAACGTGATTATCGGAAAACTCATTCCCGCGGGTTCCGGTATTGCACAGCGCCGTCGCGAAGAGCTTGCTCGTCGACAGGCGGCTGCCAATCGTCTGGCCGCCTCAACACCAGTCATTGCCGGAGTTGGCGCTGGTAGTAGTATTGGAACCAGTACACTAGGTTTAACACTTGACAGCGAAGCCTATGAGTGATAACATAGGCAACCGCATAGTATGATCAAGAAGGTGTGGACAGTTCTGCTGTCTGCACCTGCTGAAGAGGGACAGGAGAGGATTTTCCTTGCCGACAATGAATCAGTTGGTCCGTAAGGGCCGCTCACAAAAACAGAAAAAGGTGAAGGCTCCCGCGTTGTTATACTCGTACAACGCGTTGAAGAATAGAACCTCCCGCCTACGTGGATCGCCACAGAAACGTGGTGTCTGCACTCAAGTACGTACAATGACGCCCAAGAAGCCGAATTCGGCAATGCGCAAAATTGCTCGTGTTCGTCTCTCAAACCAGATGGAAGTAACGGCATACATTCCAGGTGAAGGGCATAATTTACAAGAACACTCTGTGGTACTCATTCGCGGTGGTCGTGTAAAAGACCTGCCAAGTGTGCGTTATCACATCGTCCGTGGTACACTAGATAGTGATGGTGTTTCAAAGCGCCGCCGCGGTCGCTCGAAATATGGAGCCAAACGGCCAAAACCTGGGCAAGCAGCCGCTCCAGCCAAGGGTGGAAAGAGAAAGTAAAAGCAGGGATCTAAAGAAGAACTCTCAGTGATCCCTGTACGGCCCGACCATTTTTGACTTTGAGAAACTGCAATTTAGGATAGGTCGGTTAATCACGTCTCGTTGTGGGAAGTATGTAAGTGTTTGTCGCAACGACTGTCGGGTGTCCTCCTGATTCACTCAATCTCGATTCGTTCGAGAAGACTGCACTACAGCTCTGAAGAGCAGCCGGATTGTAGTCATGATGAAGCAGTGATGTGGATAGGCACCCGCGTGTAGGCGTCCGAAAGGATGGAGGAGAATGCCTCCTCTGTCGAATCGACGCCTTTTCTGGTGCCTGCTGGCTCGCCCGTTTACAAGAGAGGGCTAAGGAGAGTCGTAAGAGTGTAGCCAAATGCGAAGCACCATTGACGACTGAGTCAGAAGGTCGTCAGCATTGTTTCCGAATGATATGCTGAGGAGGCAGAACTTGCCAAGACGTAAGAGAGTGGTGCGACGGCCAGATGTGCCGGATGCCAAATACAAGAGCCGTAATGTGGCCCGCTTTACAAGTAAGTTAATGTTGGATGGAAAGCGTAGTCTGGCTGAGCGAATCATCTATGATGCTTTCGAGGCCATTGAAGCCAAACAAAAACGATCACCTCTCGATGTGTTTGAGCAGGCATTGAAGAATGCCACGCCCACCATTGAGGTCAAGCCCCGCCGTGTTGGTGGTTCAACGTACCAGGTTCCTGTGGATGTCCGCAGAGATCGTGGGAGTGCATTAGCGATGCGCTGGCTTATCCGCGCTGCCCGTACACGTACAGGCAGATCAATGTCGGAGAAACTGGCCAGTGAGTTAATGGACGCCGCCGCAGGCCAGGGTGCAACTATTAAAAAACGTGAGGAAACCCATAAGATGGCGGAGTCTAATAAAGCCTTCGCTCATTATCGTTGGTAATAATACATCATGGCAAGAGAATTCCCGCTCGAAAAAACCCGAAATATTGGAATTATCGCTCATATTGATGCTGGTAAGACGACCACTACTGAGCGTGTCCTCTTCTACACTAAAAAAATTCACCGTATGGGTGAGGTGCATGAAGGGGCTGCAACAATGGACTGGATGCCCCAGGAGCAAGAGCGCGGCATCACGATCACGTCTGCTGCCACAACCTGTTTTTGGCAAGATCATCGTGTCAACATTATCGATACACCAGGGCACGTGGATTTCACCGCAGAGGTTGAACGATCTTTACGTGTCCTCGATGGTGGCGTTGTTGTCTTCGATGCTGTTGCTGGTGTAGAGCCACAATCTGAGACGGTATGGCGTCAGGCCAATAAATATAATGTTCCTCGTATCTGCATGGTAAATAAGATGGATCGCATCGGTGCCGATTTCTGGCGCACCGTACAAATGATCCGTGATCGTCTGGGTGCAGTACCCGTGCCGATCCAGATCCCGATAGGTCGTGAGAGTAACTTCAAAGGCTTTATTGATCTGCTTGAACAGCGCGCTGTTATCTTTACTGACGATCTGGGAACCAAATCGGATCATACTGAAGTTCCAACAGGAATGGAAACAGAGTTCCAGCAGCATCGCGAAGCGTTGATCGAACGTGTTGCCGAGACTGATGAGGAACTGACCCTCAAATATCTTGAGGGAGAGGAAATTAGTAAAGAAGACCTTGTTGCTGCACTTCGGAAAGCAACCATTGCAGGTATCCTTGTACCTGTACTGTGTGGCAGTGCCCTCAAAAATAAGGGCGTGCAGGCTATGCTGGATGCTGTGATCACCTTCCTTCCCTCTCCATTAGATATTCCCCCTCCCACTGGAACCAATCCTGATACTGAGCAGGTGGTTGGCCGTGAGGTTGATGATCAGGCACCCTTTAGTGCATTGGTCTTTAAAATTGTCTCTGATCCTTTCGTCGGTCGCCTCTCGTACATGCGTGTCTACTCAGGTACGCTCGCGAAAGGTGCCGCAGTTTTCAATAGTACGAAAGGGAAATCGGAACGTATTGGTCGTCTGTTGCGTATGCATGCCAATCACCGTGAGGATATTGATGAGATTCGAGCGGGTGATATCTGCGCCGCAGTGGGTCTGCGTAATACCTTTACCGGTGATACGCTGAGTGATGCTCAGTATCCCATTGTGCTAGAGTCGATTGTTTTTCCTCAGCCTGTTATCTTTATTGCCATAGAGCCGAAGACGCGTGCTGATCAGGATAAAATGGCAATTGCCTTGAATAAACTGGCAGAAGAGGACCCCACCTTCCAGCTCCATACCGATGTGGATAGCGGCCAGACCATCATCAGTGGGATGGGCGAACTGCATCTGGAAGTGATCGTAGATCGCATGTTCCGCGAGTTTAAGGTAGAGGCGAATGTAGGGCGACCACAGGTTGCCTATCGTGAAACGATCACGCGTGAAGCTCAGGCCCAGGGAAAACACGTTCGGCAAACTGGTGGCCATGGACAATATGGTGATGTCTGGATCAGAGTTGCACCAAATGAGCGCGGCAAAGGCTTTGAGTTTGTCAATGCCATTGTTGGCGGTACGGTGCCCAGAGAATATATCAAACCTACAGAGAATGGTATAAGGGAGACGTTGGAGAACGGTATTGTTGCTGGTTTTCCAATGGTTGATGTGAAGGTGACCCTCTATGATGGGTCATATCATGACGTTGACTCAAGTGAAATGGCCTTTAAGACTGCTGGTTCACTGGCGATCAAAGAGGCCGCACGCAAAGCTGCTCCTATCCTGCTCGAACCCATCATGTTGGTGGAAGTAACAACCTCAGAGGAATTCTACGGAGATGTTATTGGTGACCTCAACCGACGCCGTGGAACTATCCTGGGTATGGAGAGTCGTGCAACGATGTATGTGGTGCGGGGTCATGTCCCCCTTTCTGAGATGTTTGGTTACGTGAACGACCTCCGTTCTATGACAAGCGGGCGTGCAAGCTATTCAATGGAGACTGATCACTACGAACCCGTACCGAAGGGGATTGCCGAAGAGATCATCGCAAAAGCCAGTCGGTAGCAGCTCAATTTATACAGAGCATACAGGTTTGTTGGGACAGGATGTTTTATCATGTCCCAACCCTCCTCATCGCAAAAAAGTACAATTTTTGTATCTGACAGTGCTCGATGCCGAATTCAGGGAACAGGCCTCCCGAGCGCATAGTATCTTTTTACTGGCATTCTGCATTGTTGCAGAATAGGTTTTAAAAAACGAAGAGGAATACAAATGGCGAAGAAGAAG
>CAWFFV010000032.1:0-14441 GCA_963814985.1 uncultured Chloroflexia bacterium
CTGTGCTAGCAAAGCTGCCCTTTGATCTCTGGCAAAATGTGCTCCAAGAAGCAAGCAACTGGGGTTTGCTAGCACCAGACCCTGATTTCCCTGCATTCCTGTGCTTACAACCCATCTTGCCCTATTTCCTGCGCGCACGTTTGAATATACTAGAGCAAGCAGAGGTTCGTCAGGCCATAGAAACAGCATTTCTGGCACTCTACAGAGATTGGGGAGCAGTGTTGTTCAACCTCCTCAATTCAAAGGAGCCAGAGAAAAGGCAAGTAGGCCTTCTATCGATGCAGTATGAATATGTAGAATCTCCACTTCGCCGTGAACTGTGCTCTGGGTGCTCAGACTTCGATCCTTGCCCCCTATCTTGTGCTCTCTAAATATTTTAACTTGATGCAAGATCCTCAACGAGGGCTGGAGATGGCCCAGGAGGTTCGGACACGTCTCCTCTCTGCGAGAACAGAACAGTCTCGCAGTCAAGTGGATGAGCAGTTGTGCTATGTGTTGCACAATATTGGGCGCTGGCAGAAGAACCTCAAACACTATGCGGAAGCTGAGAGGGCCTACCAGCAGGCTTTGCAGATCTACATCGAGTTCAATGATTGCTATCAACAGGCTGGCATCTTCCATCAATTAGGCAGAGTGGCACAGGAGCAAAGGCAGTACGAGCAGGCATTGGAGTATTACCAGCAGGCTTTGCAAGCTCTTATATTCAGTTTAACTATTGTTGCTTGCAATCCATAACCTACTACAATTTGGGCATAGTGATACAGGAACAGCAGCAGTACGAACAGGCACTGGAGTACCACCAGCAGGCTTTGCAGATCTGCATCGAATTCAACGACCGCTATGAACAGGCTGATATCTACCATGATTTGGGCGTGGTAGCCCAGAAACAGCGGCAGTACAAGCAAGCATTGGAGTATTACCAGCAGGCTTTGCAGATCTTTAGAGAGTTCAACGACCGCCACTCGCAGGCCAAAACCTACCATAATCTGGGCTATGTGGTACAGGAACAGCATCAGTACGAGCAAGCATTGGAGTATTACCAGCAGGCCTTGCAGATCAGGATAGAATTCAACGACCGCTACGCGCAGGCCGGAACCTACCATAATTTGGGTATGGTGGCACAGGGGCAGCGGCAGTTCGAGCAGGCGCTGGAGTACTACCAGCAGGCTTTGCAGATCTTTAGAGAGTTCAACGACCGCCACTCGCAGGCCAAAACCTACCATCAGTTGGGCATGGTGGCAGAAGAGCAGCGGCAGTTTGAGCAAGCGCAGCAGTATTACCAGCAGGCCTTGCAGATCTACATCAAGTTTAATGATCATCACTCCCAAGCCAGCGCTTACCATAATTTGGGCATGGTGGCACAGGGGCAGCGGCAGTTCGAGCAGGCGCTGGAGTACTACCAGAAGGCTTTGCAGATCAAGAGAGCGTTTAATGATCGCTACTCTCAGGTCAGTACATACCATCAGTTGGGTAGGGTGTCACAGGAGCAGCATCAATGGAAAGAGGCACAAAGCTTTTTCTTGGCAGCGCTTACTCTCTGCGTAGAGTACGAAGATACTTACCATATTCATATGGTTTTAAGCTGCTTGGCTCGTGTATGGGAAGCGATGGGAGAGACTAATACCAATCTGCTGCTTGAAGTTGCATCTCTCTTGAACATAACTCAAGAGGAGGTAGAAGCAGGATTCCGTGGAATATTGGGAAACAAGCTAGATTGATGAATTGGAAAACAACGAAGCTGGTTGAGAAGCGTATTTAGATGAATATATGTTAACGGCGCAACATGAAGCGGTTCTTCTTTTCACAAGTTCTTTTTCATGTTCATGGTATCAACTTTATGGTGATCCCAAAGATAATAAGACATTAGCATTGCGATTGGTCGTCTATGTATAGCGCGGAGAGACGCTGCTGCAAGCTAACAGTAACAGCTCTGTTTCTGTCCTTCGTAATCCTCCCGTAATCCCTCCGCCATCCACTCGTAACATCAACATCCATGAAACTTCACACAAACCAAATAGAGTGGTAATACCGAGCGCAACGCCCCCAAAACGCAACCTGATATGCTCATATGTGGTGCCGAACACACGCAGCCAGTGGTAAGTCAGGTAGGATTGCGATACATATCCAGGCGTCAAAAAGGCTTTTACCCTGGCTCATGCACCACCTTTCTGTCTCTGAGTTTGATTGATGTGAATGCCAGTAGCGCATCAGACGGAGACAAAAATGAATGAGAGTGAAGTGAAATTCTATCATGGACATGAGAAAGAGTAAAGAGACCTGTCTGTCAGAGTCAGGTGCATTCTTCCAGCAAATGCTCTCTCCCTTGCAAGAGGGACCTGAGACGTCGGCAATGACAACGTTTACAGCTAATACGTATGTAATCGATACCTCTAACGGAACAGAAATCGCCCGGTTGATAGACCAATCGCAGATCCTTGCACGCTATCTGGGTGGTGTCTTTCCAGAACCGGCTGAAGACTTCCGCCTCTGCACAACATTCTCGATCTTGCTTGTGGTCCAGGCTGCTGGGTCCTCAATGTGGCCTACGCATATCCCAAAGTTAGTGTTCTGGGTGTTGACATTGATGCCTCCCTGGTTCGATACGCTCGTGCTCGGGCACGCACGCAAGGACTCAAGAATGCCATGTTTCAGATTATGGATATCACTCGACCGCTAAACTTCCCCGAGAACACCTTTGATCTGATCGATAAGTTTCTCTTTGGGGTCCTGCAACAGTCTGTCTGGTCCCCACTCATTGCCGAATGCTTGCGCATCTTGCGACCGGGTGGTGTGCTCAGAGTGACGGAGGGTGAAAATCCTCTGACGAATTCTCTGGCTGGAGAGGAACTGAGTGCCATCTTCTCCCTGGCACTCCATAAGTCCGGACGCGGCTTTTCACCCGACGGACGCAACATTGGTATGACTCCCATGCTGGGATGGTTGCTGCGTACAGCAGGGTTTATCTCCATCGAGAAGGTGGCCTACCCTCTCGATTTTTCGACGGGCACGCTGGAACATACTGCCATGCGTGAAAATTGCCTGGTTGCTGTCCAGCTCATCAAGCCATTTCTGATGGAGATGGAGGTCATCTCAGAGCGTGATTTCAACCAACTCTTTCATCAGTTCTCGATAGATCTGCTCTCAGAAACGTTTTGTGGCCTGTGGGTGATCCAGAGTTCTTGGGGACGCAAACCGATGTGAAGTATTTGAAGCAGGGACGGCGTGTGGGCGGCCATAGAAAGAAAGCAGGAGGTGTATCGAGTCAAGAGTCTTTCTGTTGAGGAGATGGTGAAAAGAGAGCAAGAAGAAGAACACAAGAGGAAAAAGATGAACAGGAAGGAAATTCAGTGACTCTGCGGATTTTTCGTCGCCGACGGCGATCCAGTATACCGCCTGGGGATTCAGGGTGGCAACCAGGGATCACAAGCAGGAGAAGTGAACGTGCGCTTGATATATACCTGCTTCCCAGAACGATGCAGGAGACACAGCGATTGGACTTTCAGCATTATTTACTCCGTCAGGTCTTCAAAGGAAATGCTGTTGCTCCCATCGGATCTGCAATTCGCTCAATTCTGGACGTTGGCTGTGGGACTGGTCGCTGGCCTCAGGAAATGGCTATGCAACTCCCGCATGCACAGGTGGTCGGTCTTGACCTGGAGCAAACGCGACAAATCCTCCTACCGGGAGTTGCAGATAACTATCGTTTTGTTCAAGGCAATCTTTTGAGCGGTTTACCATTTGCTAATCAGAGCTTTGACTATGTTCACCAGCGCTTCCTCGTTGCTGGATTACCAGCAAAGCAGTGGCCTTTCGTTATTGGGGAACTGGTACGGGCGACTTGTGCTGGCGGTTGGGTGGAACTGGTCGAAGCGGGAAACACATTCCTCCAGGCAGGCCCTGCAACACAGCAGTTTTTAACGTGGTGGATTGCGCTCAGTCAATCACGAGGAATAGACGCCTCAGTAGTTGAACAGTTAGGGGGCCTGCTTCACCACGCGGGCCTCCAGCATATCCAGACACGTGCCATTGATCTCCCTGTTGGAGGGTGGGGGAAAGGCGAACAGCGCAGAATCGGGGATTTACTGGCAAAAGATATGCTTGCAGGATTCCCCAGCCTCAAGGGAGCCTGCTGTACATTGTTGCATCTTCCATCAGACAGAGTTTGATCGGGTGATGCGTACCCTTCCAGAGGAATGGGCGAAACTGCATACTCAGTATCGATTTTACGTAGCATATGGCCAGCGGTCGGAGATTGAGGTTGGCCAAAGAACAAATTAAGCCAGAAGTGCAGAAGGTCTCAGAGCATGGACAGTCAAGCAAGGCTATATGCTATACTGGAAGCACATGGTGAGGGAGACATCTGTTAGATGCAATGGATATGTTGCATGAGCACAGATGTTAGAAGAGATGAAAAGGTTTGTGATGTATAAGACAAGACAGAAACACCGTGACTCTGAACCGTACAGACAGGTCAATATGCGGGTTCTCACCATGGGCACCTTTACGTTGCAGCAAAACGCCGATGGGATGTGGAAAGAGGTGGTGGATAAGGAGCTTTCCAGTCGGGGACCATCGCTCAATTTACTCAAGATCCTGCTGTGTAGTGGCCCATGGATGGATAGCCACAACCGAATCACACGATACGGAGAGTGGGAGATGCATGAGGTGTCCAGAGATGCTCTCATCGATGCGCTCTGGCCAGAGGAAGATAGTGCCCCTCTCGATCCTAACCGTGCTGTAGCGGTTGCCAAGAGCGTCCTGAACCATGCTTTGCGACCATATGCAGGAGGCGATGTGGTGCTGCTGACAGAAGGATCAGATAGAGTTGGCTATGCACTCAACAACCGTCTGGTGGTCATCGATGCTGATGCCTTTGAAACTGCTGTGTGGCAAGCGAGCGAAGCTGAGGGACGTGGCGAGGAAACATTGTCACAGTGGGAAGCAGCGTATTACCTCGTGCAAGGAGAATTCCTGCCGCGAGACCAGTATAATGATTGGTCAACCAGACGGCGTAAGCGGTTGCACGCGAAGTATCGCTTGTGTGTCCATCGGCTCGCACAAGGCTATACCGAACGTGGACAAACTATCAAGGCAGTAGAACTGCTTCACCCGTATGTGCTGGCTCACCCGGATGATCAGGACGCGTTGTGTGTGCTTTTACCCCTGTTGTGCCAGCAGGGTCGCTACCAGGAGGCTCTCCAGCTCTCTGATGCTTACCAGCAAGCCTTACAGGACGAGGGGAAGGAGCCATCAGCAGCGATGACCACTTTGGTACAGAGCATTCGGCAGGCACACGAGATGGTGCTGGGACATCTCTCCCGCTCTCTGCTTTCCACACGACCGAAGATGCCGAAGGGATCATCATCGATATCGGAAGAGTTAGAGTCAGTGATATCCCTCCCAATCATTGTTGAGTCGCAGAATGAATTTATTACGCCTTTCGTATTTCCATCACAACCTCTCCTGGATGAGACCACAACCGGGGAGAGTGCAACATGGTTCGACTTGAAGCACAAGCTGATTCGCACGTTAGTGAGACAATGGTACGGGCGAGCGATGTACTGCGATGAGCTTCAAGCGATCATAGACCAGGAGCTCGGGATGTTCGACCTTGTCAAAACTCTATATACGCAAGAGGCCTATACGATGTCACGACGGCATGCTCTCCTTGCTATCGCAACGCTCCTGCGACGCTCCTTGTAACAGCCCAACAAAAGCAGAAGCCCGCACCTCCACAGGAAGAGTTCCTGCCAGCCTGCGCAGCTAGCTTAAGTGCCTGCTGGCAGTTAATGAATGGAAAGGAGATTGTGGCAGTTGAGCGAGAGGTATCAAGATACCTACCACCTCTCATCACCTGGGCACAACAGCCATCTCTCTATCAGCAGTCAGCAGCGTATCTTGCTTCGCAGGGGTGTTTACTGCTCAGCCTTGTGTGTCTCCACCAACTTCATTTTAAAGGAAGAGTACCCTATTGCCAACAGGCAGTGGAGCATGCCAAAGATTCAGGAAACCGTAATTTGCTCGTTAGGGCACTTATATACCTTGCAGATGCATTTTGCAACAATGGTCAACTCATAGAGATGTTGCAGACGTATCAGGAAGCGGAATATTACAGCAAGAAAAGTGATGGGGATAACACAGTGTCGCCGCTTCTGCGAAGTCATCTGCTTGCAGAGTCAGCTCACGCCTATGCCCTCCATGGCAATGTCCAGGAGATGTTCGTCATAGCAGTGAGGCACGTACGATCTTCCCTCGGGACCTCGCCGAAGATGTCTCACGCTTTCTGTTAGCAGATACTGGCCTATTTTCATTAATTTTGTATGAAGGTCAGGCTCATCTTGATCTTGGGAAGCGACTTGAGGACGCTCACAATTCACATCAAGCTCGTGATCATTACAACCAGGCAGAACAAACTCTGGCAGCAAATTGATCAATTATCAATAAAGGTTGCTGTTCCTGAAGCGGGTTCACTGGAGATCGTGAATTTACGCGCATCGGCAGCTATAAAAGCACGCAACCTGGACGACTTCCAGAAATACTTAATCATGGGAGCCGATGGCGCAAAAGTGCTTCAAAGTGAGAAGCGGCGTCAAGAGGTGATTGCTAACTGGAAGTCAGCGCGCAAAGTTTGGCCCCACGAAACGCAAGTGTTGGGAGCTTGCTGACGTAGTCGTGTGAACTGAGATGAGCACCCCATTTTTTCATGTGGTGGGGATGCGCTGAAGGATGTCATAGCCACTTTGCAACTCCGCATGATCATTGACAACCCACTCTGCAAGTTCTACCCAGGCATGAAAGGGATAGTGGCCTGAGAGATCAAAGCAGGCCCTGCCTATGACCACTTTGGCAGGCAGTCCCAATGCACGAAGATAGGTGCAAAAAGCGATGGATCGAATCAGACAGACCCCTGTTGGAGCGAGAGTTCGCACGAGCATCTGACAGAAAACGAGTTCTCGGCGTGCCAGACGCGCGGCACGCTCTCTCTCCAAATTATTCTGGTGACTCTCCAGACGTGAGAGGATCTGAGAGCATCTCCCATTCGCGTTGTCTGACCTGCTGTGCTTGCCAGTGTCGTCGGAGCAGATCGAACAAGCAGGCAACAAGATGAGAATACCCCACGAACAGCAAGATGTTTCCCGTTTTCCAGAGAGCATATCCTCTCCTGAAGAGAGAGAAGCGTGGAAGTGGATCATTCACTATCCGACCTGTCAAAAAGAATTCCCAATCTATCCGGTCTTGTCTGAGGAAGCGACTGGTGCGAACGCTTCATCTCTTGAGCCGAAAAGAAAGGTACGCGTCCTGCCTCCTTTGCCCATACATCAGATGAAGCGGTCGTGCTTCCACGAAAAGCGGAATGTGAGCAGTTGAGCGAGAACGGAGGTAAGGGCCTCTTCAAGCTGTTCATGAGTTGCGTCAACACGAGATGCCAATGCGGCGAGGGTGTGCTCTTTTGTCTCACTAGAAAGCGCGACTTGAAGGAAGAGCGTTGCGAGCGGATCAAGATCCAAACAAGTGCCAGTTGCAGTATGAAGAATCTTGCCTCTTTCATTGGTAGCATCAAAGAGGACACCCGAGGCTAGATGGATGAAACCCACGATTACTTCTCCTCTCCTGGATAGATCTCAGAGACTTTTGCGCTCGTTTTGCCGTAAAAACAATTCGGTCATAGCAGTGGCGATGAGTTTTTGGCATATTTACGCGTGAGAGGCTTCGAAGACGCAAGGACCTTACGGAGAGCCTCGCGATGAAGTATCCCAAGCCTTTTCACCAGTGTATGTTCATCTCCAAGAAGGTCGAGAAGCGATGCCATGTGCATGAGACAGTATTCTTGACTGGGGACACTGAGCCTACCTCCTCTTTTCTGTCGGAGAATTGGTGGAGGCAAGAGATCTGCAAACGCCAACCGGAGCACTGGCTTGACTACTCTCATGCCCCGATACGGAATGAGCCGATAGGCTGCCGGGATACTCATGGCGACTTGCTGAACGGCTCTGTGGTGATACGTATGGATCATATGCAGGCCATACGGTTGCCAGATAGTTGTCTCCAACACCAGATCATGGAGAAAATCCAGTCTGTTCATATGGCTCTTGTAGCGGAGCACGCGAGGACCGGTGGCATAAAAATGGAGGAGCCTGATAGATATCCTGCGATCCAGATGAGAGGCTACGTTCATTGATCAAGGAAGAGGACCTCTTGAGACTTCTCACGATATCAGGCAGCAACCAATCGGTTGAGATCGCTCCCGCCATCATAGCAAACTTCTCAGATGCGGCAATGGGGGCAGAGCAGATATCCGTCAGGCCATAGGAGCAGAGCGGACCAAAGGCAGCGATCGCCCCCACGTCCAGTCGTCAAGAGAGAGATCCCGTCTTGCCGGGCATGTTCTGCGCTGAGTTGCATCCAACGCAGTCCAGCGTGACCATAGGGATGGGGAAGTCGCAACAGTTGTTGATCAAGGTAGGCAATCGTGCCCAATTTCCGGTGGAGTCAATAGAAGACATCTTTCACACAATGTGTGGTACACCTCGCGCAAGGCTTTTATCAAGGGGTTGACACGTGGTGCGCTGGGCAATGCGCTGAAAACGCTGCTGGGCATTCCTTGTGCCCTGCGCAATAGAGTGGCGGATAATTGGCTGCCGACGCTCAAACCGATGTCGATTCGTTGTGGCACGATGGAATATTTGCCACAATATCATTCTGACGAGCTGAAGCAACAAGTGAGTGTCGAGTGTGAATCTCGGGAAAGAAAAGCCGTTAACGGTACTGTGATTAGTATTGGCGTGGACAATTTTCAGCAGGAGCAACCACGAACACTTGAGGAGCTTCAGACGTTGGCTCGACAGTATCATCTGTGCAATCCTCATGCAATATTTAGCTGGTCAGTCAAGCTTGATAGTAACATCTGGACACAGGAGTATCAGGCTGATCAGCATTGGAAGCAGAAGTTTCAAGGAGTTGCACCGATCCATTGGTACCCACAGACAGCGTTTCAAGATGTGCTTGGTGCTCTTTATCGCCGGCAGAACGGTAATCAGGAGGATGGTCAGGTCTCGTTAGAAAGCATTTATCGTTCTTTTATCCCACCGGAGAGAGTTGAGAGAATAGCGAGAGCGTGTGCTTTTGAAAAGAAGCAGTCTGACTCCTGCTGATATTGAAGGAACAGTTGGGAATGAGTTGTATCGCTCTTTGCTCAAACAGAGCCCATACTTCGATCCGTTACAACTTGGCAGCATCGGGTACGACCATATTCGAGCTACTATCACTGGTGCGTTGGAGTTAGATGGTGAGTTGTGTTATCGCAGTATAACCAGTAACGATCCTGACATGCCGTTCGTACTCGAAGCTGCGATAGCCTATTGCAAGACGGGCAAACGGCAGCTCTCGAGGACAGCGATGAACTTTTCTCCAACATATGACGATCCCTTCCGCAGTCGCAAGCTCGTTGCACCAAATCCTCCCCAGTGAAGCGGTTTTTGGACTACGTGGCTTGCTCGACGCTTATGGCTTAGTAGAAGAGACATCCGTACTGGTTTTCTTGCACTTGATCTGTCCCAACATCAAGCATCATGAATATAGCAAAACGGAGATCGACCACCTACCGTTTAAAGAGGCTCTTGGTAAATTGCTTGACGCTGTATTGACTGAATTGCAACAGCGGCAGGAAGAAGAAGCACTGCAATTAGAAGAGACCGTTCACCAGATTATTGCTACGATCTTTAACAAAGTGAAGACGGGAGAGCGATTTATCCTGAGTCAACTGCTGGCCCGGTACAGAGGCACATGCAAGAAAATCCACACTATGCAACATGGCTCAAGCGAGTGGATGCGCCTGGACGATTACGGTTCACCGTTGTACATATTTGAACTCGTCATACAACATTGAGCCAATCTATCGCACTGCCACCGATGAGTACACTCACTATCCCATTTGCATCGCTACCGCCATTTTCAGCTTCCGATACAGCACCTTTCACAGGAGGTACTGGACAAACATTCGGTGGATAAAATTCTCTACATACAGGAGAGAGAGCTGGAGACGGTGGCGATTGAGAATAACTGGTTATGTCGTATGGATATGGCATTGTTGCATAATCCGCAAGAGCCTGCCAGATTGCAAGATGTGTTGTTATATTGCCTCTCAAGATGTCAGGTGCCTGTAATAATCTGGTACAATGCTGGCGATACAGCTCGCAACCTCGTAGAGCAGATGCGCGGCTGGCTGGTAGAACGTCACATAGATACGGAGCGGCTGGTCGATTTGGGGCAACGATCAACGGTGGGACAGGGTAATCCTCTTGTGACTATGATGCCTGGAGAGCAAGCAGCATGGTTGCGCCAGCGTTTGCATGAACTATCTATTCCCATCAAGACTATTCCGGACAACCTGGAGATTCGTCATGACCTGAGCAAGCGTGGAACAGTTAGTTCTAAGGACAATTGATGGAGCATGTGGAAATAGACTTGACCGAACTGTTCCATGATCTTGATCAACAATTGCAGATGACCGAAACGATGATCAACGAACAAGCAGATGTGGAAGTGAAAGAGCGTCTCTTCATGGATGGGTGCATGGATGCATATGAGATGGTAATAGAACAGGTTGCGCAGAAGTATTTTGCGGAAACTGTGCACAACAAAAGTGCAACGCTTCAGCAGTTGATGAGCCATGTTCGTTTCATCGGGCGGCAAGGGCGAGAAGAGAAACATTCATGAGTTACCCTTCTCAGGAGGAGAAGATCCTCGGCTGGCCAGGTAATCCAGTTTGTCCCCAATCTGAAATGATCTCCTATCATGGCAATTCGTTCAAAATCAATGTATAGTGAGAATAAGCAGTCTTGCTTGTAACCGGTGGTGTATTTGAAGGGAATAACGCTTATGCAACGACAGGAACATCAGCCACCAATGCCACCGCAAGGTTCGATGCATCAACGTCCTGGTCGTTTCTTGTGGGTCATCATGCTCATTCTGGCTGCGCTAGGAGCGATCTACTTCTATCTGATCCCGTTCCTGGCCTCCTCCGGTGGTAAGAGCAATAGCAGCTCATCCGAAAGATGGTCGGCAGCGCAACAGAGTCAGATTGCCTTTACGCTCGCACAAAACGTTCAGGGCTATCGACAACGCATCCACGAGGGGCGCAGGATCAATTATGGAGATGCCTATCTGGAAGCGACTGGAATCACGCAGCCGTTCCGGCCTAAACAGCCATCTGCGGGGATGAATGCACCCAATCCACCACAAAACGATACGCACAGCGAGACCACGCTCAAAGGCTGGGCACTGTATACTCTCCGTAAGAATTTGCAAAACCTGCCAGCAGGCGCAGTCATCAATTTGCTCATTTTTACGCAGGTGAAGGTTTGCCCGGATTGCCGCCGCGATATTCAGACCTGGGCAAAACAGTTGCAACAGGTTGCGCCCGCAGGGGTGAGCATAAATTTGTACATCTGGCAGCAGACCAATTTCGATATCGATCATCCCGAACAAACGCCGGTAGAATCGTTGAACGACGTTGAATTTGCTGTTTCGAGTTCCGCACCGTAGAATAGAGAAGAACGTCCGATAACCCAGGAAGAGGAGCAACTGATGAGTATCCAACCACAAGCGATCGATAATGCCTTTCATACTCTTTATTATGGTGGCCAGGATGAGCAGAAGCGCGTTGCCTTCACACAACGCTGGGGTGGGTTCTCGGACGAAACCTTCGCACAAGCTCTGGCCGCTGGCACGCCTGAAGAGAAGACACTGGCCATCTTTGCTCTGGCCAGGAGCGATCGCGCACGTGTGGACGAGCTACTGCATGTGTGCCTGAAGAGCAACGAGCCAATGGAGCGCTGGGCAAGTACGCTTGCGCTAGGCGAGCGTCGGGATGAACGAGTGCTTCCCATGCTGGCCATACTCCTGGACGAATACTTACCTCCGTACATGCACCCCCTGGAGCGTGAGGGTGGACTCTACCACGCCTGGCGTCTGAAAGTCGCCGCTCTGCTGGGTGATTGGGGACGCCCTGACCAGGCTCCAGTGCTTCGACATGCCCTCGCTCGTGCCTGGGAACTGGAGCAGGCTGAACCTCCTGAGATCAAGCACATCTGGCATTCCTACCAGGACGAGCTGGTGTATGCTCTGGGCCGCCTGGAAACCTTCGGCGTGCTCACCGGTCTGACGCTTCCAGAAGAGCGCCAACGGCTGTGGACAGTTCTTCTGGCCTGTGGCTCGCTCCAGGCTCGCCAACGCTATGGTGATTTACTGACCCAGATTCAGATCAATGAGCAGCTCAGAAGAGAGATCGTACAGGTACTGGAGCGACGCTTTGGATTGTCTACAGACGAGCAGGCGGAATACGTTGAGGGATCTGTCGATGCATACTTTGAGCGCTTGTCGTAATGGGGTGACCATATCATTGATGCTGCGGACAAACCACCTTTCCCGAGCAGAGGTTGAGCAAAGATTTGTACTCCAGCAGAGCGTAGCAAAAGGGTTTGCCCACAGCACGAGAAATTCTTCTCAAACATGACATGCAAGCCTTCGAGAGCGAATCCTATCAAGGGCGCTTTGTGGGCGATTCTTCAGTAATTTCCAGAGGCAGACTGGCGAACCATTCCTTCATCGCTTCATTGAGACGATCGTCTCTCCAGCGATACCACGCTTGCACCCATTTCTCACCAACGCCAGATAAGACATCCTTAAATCGTCTGAATGCGCCTTTCCCCATTAATGCAATGAAGAGTTTTTCAGCAACCAGTTCGTTTTTCGGAGCGACGATTTGAGTGACAAAATCTTCCATCCACCGATACGCCTCATGTGAAGTGATTCTTTCAATGGGAAGATAAATATCACTACTCTCGATTTCCTCCAACAGCTTTTCCCTCTCGTCAGAAACATCGTCATACTCTGAAAAGCAAGCCACTTCGCCAGTTTGTGTATTCAAATAATAAGAATGCTCCATGCTTGAATCTTCCATTGCCAACTCAACCATATCTTGGTCAATGTATTTTCCGTTAGGAAGTTTCAACATCCTGGCTGATCTCCTTTACTTTCTATTCTTTTGGTTATGTATGAAGCGATTCTATCATAAGTTTTTTGCCTGTTGGTAGCTCTGTTTGTGACACGGGCAGAGCTACCAATAGACAAAAAACGAGAAACGGCGTGGTCAGGTGACATCTGGTATGTATTGATGCCGTTCTGACCCAGCATTTTCTTCTGGTTCGACTCCATCCTGCTTCTCATCCCCCAACACCGTCTCATGTTCCCTGAGCCACTGATTACACGTCAGTCGATGCGCATGTGCTCGTTTCGCTAATGCCCTCCCTGAAATCCTTTCGCCTTCACTCAAGAGTTCTTGATATGCGCGTTCCAGTCGGGTTTCTAGAGATTCCTGAACTGTCTCGTTCACTTGCTCTTCCTGCCTCTTCTCTTCACCTGCTTCAAGCAATGGAACAGGTTGTTCCTCCTTCTCTTCGGTAATCGTCGTCTCACCTTTTTGGGCAAGAGCTTTGACAATTTGAGCCAGCGCTTCCGGTGATAGTTGTGCCAGAAGTGCCTGTACTTCGTCATTGGAGATCTGCTCTGGTACTTGTCCTTGTTGGGATACCGACTGAGTGGTTGAACCATGTTCCGTCTGCCCATACAGTTCCTTGAAGGAGACATCTTTCAGCCGACTCATCATAACAAAGCCGACCACGGCAACGGATCGTAGCGTCGTCAAGATTTTGACATCGAATCCGACCTGTGTCATGGCGCTGGCGATAGAGGTATGAAGCGCGTGACTGAATGTATCTACGTTGGTAATGGTTCCTGCAACGATGGCAAGCAAGAGTGTTAAGAGACCATAGAAGATGGCTTTTACCCAATCTCGCTGCTTGAGACATTGAAAAATGTAGTAAAATGTGACTCCTAAACTGCTATCAATGGCAAGCGCTTGCGCCCATGCCCACGCGTTTGCCAGGTCCACATTATTCCCAATGACATTGCCATCCGTCAGAAAGTTGGCGGTGCTCACAACAAGTCCAGCTGCCAGGAGCAACTCGGATGTTTTGGCAGTAAACGTAAAGAGAAATTTGATACACTCCTCGTACCAATGCAGTGATGCAAACGCCTGGATGCGGTTTTCAGTTCTTCTCATCTCTCAAACTCTCTCTCAATGAATATAGATGCACATGGAAGAGGAGAAGAACCCTGATAAAGAGGGAGGCCTTCCAACGTCTCAAGTGTACTTGTCCGTTTGCAGAAAAGAGAAGGCGCATGTACTTATCTTTTTGTGATACTCTTTCCTTGGTGTCCCAATCGGCCTCTGAAGCGTGTGGAGGGATGACATCTTTGACATCTCTTTTGACATCTACACCGACAGACGGAGGCATATTTTGGTTGATCTGGATAGACATGCGCCCTTGATTTTGAGCTTGCAGTAGACGTATGTTATACAGGATGGATAGCAGGAGGCG
>CAWFFV010000033.1:0-17390 GCA_963814985.1 uncultured Chloroflexia bacterium
CGTGTATCTGAAAGAGCAAGTTGTGTTAGCAAACCTGCCGCTTGATCTCTGGCAGGATGTGCTCCAAGAAGCAAGCAATTGGGGGCTGCTGGCACCTGATCCAGACTTTCCTGTATTCCTGCGCTTACAACCCATCTTGCCCTATTTCCTGCGCACACGTTTAAATACCCCTGAGCAAACAGAGGTTCGCCAAGCAGTGGAAGCAGCTTTTCTCATGCTCTACAGAGAGTGGGGAGCAGGGTTACACAGCCTCCTCAAATCAAAGGAGCCACAGGAAAGGCAACTGTGGCTTCTATTGATACAGTATGAGTATGAGAATTTCCGCTTTGCAGTGAACTGTGCTCTAAATACAAAAACTTCAATTCTCGGTCTTTATAATGTTCTCTCTAACTATTTTTATCTGATACAAGACTCTCAACGAGGGCTGGAAATGGCCCAGGAAGTTCAGACAAGTTTGCTCCCTGCGAAAACAGAACAGGTCGCTAGTCAAGTGGATGAGCAGTTGAGCTATATATTGGATGATGTTGGGCGCTGGCAAATGCAACTCAAACGCTATGCGGAAGCAGAAAGAGCTTATCAGCAGTACTTACAGATCAAAGAAGAATTAAACGATCGCCACTCCCATGCCAATGCTTACCATAATTTGGGCAGAGTGGCCCAGGAGCAGAGACAGTTCGAGCAGGCTGTGGAGTACTATCAACAGGCTTTGCAGATTTTCAGAGAATTAAACGATCACCGCTCTCAGGCTTATACCTACCATGAGTTGGGCGTAGTGGCCCAGGAGCAGAGAAAGCTCGAGCAGGCTTGGAGTACTACCAACAGGCTTTGCAATCATCATTGAGTTCAATGACCGCTATGAACAGGCCCGCATATACCCTAATTTGGGCGCTGGTGGCCCAGGAGCAGAGACAGTTCGAGCAGGCTGTGGAGTACTACCAACAGGCTTTACAGATCTTCATAGAGTTCAATGACCGACACCCCAGGCGGAACATACCATAAGTTAGGCGTGGTGGCCCAGGACAGGAGGAAGTACGGGCAGGCGTGCAGTATTACCAGCAGGCGTTGCAAATCTATATCGAGTTCAATGGCCGCCATCGCAGGCCCCCATCTACCATCAGTTGGGCATAGTGGCCAAGAGCAGAGACAGTTCGAACAGGCGTTGGAGTACTACCAACAGGCGTTGCAGATCTAAATAGAGTTCAATGACCATTACTTGCAGGCCGACACCTACCATAATTTAGGCGAGGTAGCAGAGGAGCAGAGGCAGTTCGAGCAGGCGTTGGAGTACTACCAGCAGTCATTGCAAATCTAATAGAGAATTCAACGACCGTTACTCGCAGGCTATCACCTACCATAAGTTGGGCGGGGTGGCAGAGGAGCAGCAGCAATGGAAAAGGCACAAACTTCTTCTCTAAAGGACTCACTATATGTCGTAGAGTACAAAGATATTCACTCATACGGATACTGGTATTAAACAGTCTGGCTCGCTATGGAAAGCGGCAGGAGAGACCAATACCAATCTATTGCTTGAAGTTGCATCTCTCTTGAGTATAACTCAGGAGGAGGTGGAAGCAGGGTTCCGTAAGATATTGGAGAATAAGCCAGATGAGTCGGTGAAAAACGAGGCGGGTTGAGAAGCGCATTGAGAGAAATTTATATTCGATAAAAATATGAGAAGTTGTACTTCTTTCAACCCACTTTTTAAGAGTTTTCTCATTTGTCGGGCGATATCAAAAGGGTCTACCAACCTCTTTCCGCATTTGATGGCGTCAATTTTGGTATGATGATCCCAAGGGTAGTAGGAGACATTGCGATTGGCCGTCTCTGTATGGGTAGGGAGATGCTGCTGCAAGCTAATAGGTAACAGCCCTTTTCTGTACTTCGTAATCCTCCCGTAATCCTCCACTATCCACTCGTAATATGAACATCCATGAGACTTCACACAAACCAAACAGAGTGGTAATACAGGGCGCAACATCCCCAAAACGCAGCCTGATATGCTCATATGTGGTGCCGAACACACGCAGCCAGTGGTAAGTCAGATAGGATTGCGATACATATCCAGGCGTCAAAAAGGCTTTTACCCTGGCTCATGCACCACCTTTCTGTCTCTGAGTTTGATTGATGTGAATGCCAGTAGCGCATCAGACGGAGACAAAAATGAATGAGAGCGGAGTGAAATTTCATCATGAACACCAGAAAGAGTAAGGAGACGTGCCTGCCAGAGTCAGGCGCATTCTTCCAACAAATGCTCCCTCCCTTGCAAGAGGGACCTGAGACGTCGGCAATGACAACGTTTACAGCTAATACGTCTGTGATCGATACCTCCAGCGGAACAGAAATTGCCCGGTTGATTAACCAATCGCAGATCCTTGCACGCTGTCTGGGTGGTGTCTTTCCAGAACTGGCTGAAGAACTTCCGCCTCTGCATAACATTCTCGATCTTGCTTGTGGTCCAGGCTGCTGGGTCCTCGATGTGGCCTATGCATATCCCAAAGTTAATGTTCTGGGTGTTGACATTGATGCCTCCCTGGTTCGATACGCTCGTGCTCGGGCACGCACGCAAGGACTCAAGAATGCCATGTTTCAGATCATGGATATCACACGACCGCTGGACTTCCCCGAGAACACCTTTGATCTGATTAATGCACGGTTTCTCTTTGGGGTCCTGCAACAGTCTGTCTGGTCCTCACTCATTGCCGAATGCTTGCGCATTTTGCGACCGGGTGGTGTGCTCAGAGTGACGGAGGGTGAAAATCCTCTGACGAATTCTCTGGCTGGAGAGGAACTGAGTGCCATCTTCTCCCTGGCACTCCATAAATCCGGACGCGGCTTTTCACCCGACGGACGCAACATTGGTATGACTCCCATGCTGGGATGGTTGCTGCGTACAGCAGGGTTTATCTCCATCGAGAAGGCGGCCTACCCTCTCGATTTTTCGACGGGCACGCTAGAACATACTGCCATGCGTGAAAATTGCCTGGTTGCTGTTCAGCTCATCAAGCCATTTCTGATGGAGATGGAGGTCATCTCAGAGCGTGATTTCAACCAACTCTTTCATCAGCTCTCGATAGATCTGCTCTCAGAAACGTTTTGTGGCCTGTGGGTGATCCAGAGTTCTTGGGGACGAAAACCAATGTAATGCGTCTGAAACCGGTAGAACGCGCGGAATTGCGGTGGAAAGAAAGCAGGAGGTGTATTGGGTCAAGAGTCTTTCTGTTGAGGAGATGGTGAAAAGAGAGAACACGAGAGGAAAAAGATGAACAGGAAGGAGATTCAGTGATTCTGCGGATTTTTCGTCGCCAACAGCTATCTGGTATACCACTTGGGGATTCCGGGTGGCAACCAGGGATCACAAGCAGGAGAAGTGAACGTGCGCTTGATATGTACCTGCTTCCCAGAACGATGCAGGAGACACAGCGATTGGACTTTCAGCATTATTTACTCCGTCAGGTCTTCAAAGGGAATGCTGTTGCTCCCATCGGACCAGCAATTCGCTCAATTCTGGACGTCGGTTGTGGGACTGGTCGCTGGCCTCAGGAAATGGCTCTGCAACTCCCGCATGCACAGGTGGTCGGTCTTGACCTGGAGCAAACGCGACAAATCCTCCTACCGGGAGTTGCAGACAACTATCGTTTTGTTCAAGGCAATCTTTTGAGCGGTTTACCATTTGCCAATCAGAGCTTTGACTATGTTCACCAGCGCTTCCTCGTTGCTGGATTACCAGCAAAGCAGTGGCCTTTCGTTATTGGGGAACTGGTACGGGCGACTTGCGCTGGTGGTTGGGTGGAACTGGTCGAAGCGGGAAACACATTCCTCCAGGCAGGCCCAGCAACACAGCAGTTTTTAACGTGGTGGATTGCACTCAGTCAATCACGAGGAATTGACGCCTCGGTGGTTGAACAGTTAGGGGGTCTGCTCCACCACGCGGGCCTCCAGCATATCCAGACACGTGCCATTGATCTCCCTGTTGGAGGGTGGGGGAAAGGCGAACAGCGCAGAATCGGGGATTTACTGGCAAAAGATATGCTTGCAGGATTCCCCAGCCTCAAGGGAGCCTGCTGTACATTATTGCATCTTCCATCAGACGAGTTTGATCAGGTGATGCGTGCCCTTCCAGAGGAATGGGCGAAACTGCATACTCAGTATCGATTTTACGTAGCATATGGCCGGCGGTCGGAGATTGAGGTTGGCCAAAGAACAAATTAAGCCAGAAGTGCAGAAGGTCTCAGAGCATGGACAGTCAAGCAAGGCTATATGCTATACTGGAAGCACATGGTGAGGGAGACATCTGTTAGATGCAATGGATATGTTGCATGAGCACAGATGTTAGAAGAGATGAAAAGGTTTGTGATGTATAAGACAAGACAGAAACACAGTGACTCTGAACCGTACAGACAGGTCCATTTGCGGGTTCTCACCATGGGTACCTTTACGTTGCAGCAAAACGCCGATGGGATGTGGAAAGAGGTTGTGGATAAGGAGCTTTCCAGCCGAGGACCATCGCTCAATTTCCTCAAGGTCCTGCTGTGTAGTGGCTCATTGATGGATAGCCACAACCGAGCCACACGACACGGAGAGTGGGAGGTGCATGAGGTGTCCAGAGATGCTCTCATCGATGCGCTCTGGCCAGAGGAAGAGAGTGCCCCTCTCGATCCTAACCGTGCTGTAGCGGTTGCCAAGAGCGTCCTAAATCATGCTTTGCGACCATACGTGGGAGGCGATATGGTGCTGCTGACAGAAGGATCGGATAGAGTTGGCTATGCACTCAACAACCGTCTGGTGGTCATCGATGCTGATGCCTTTGAAACTGCTGTGTGGCAAGCGAGCGAAGCTGAGGGACGTGGCGAGGAAACATTGTCACAGTGGGAAGCAGCGTATTACCTCGTGCAAGGAGAATTCCTGCCGCGAGACCAGTATAATGATTGGTCAACCAGACGGCGTAAGCGGTTGCACGCGAAGTATCGCTTGTGTGTCCATCGGCTCGCACAAGGCTATACCGAACGTGGACAAACTATCAAGGCAGTAGAACTGCTTCACCCGTATGTGCTGGCTCACCCGGATGATCAGGACGCGTTGTGTGTGCTTTTACCCCTGTTGTGCCAGCAGGGCCGCTACCAGGAGGCTCTCCAGCTCTCTGATGCTTACCAGCAAGCCTTACAGGATGAGGGGAAGGAGCCATCATCAGCGATGATCACTTTGGTACAGAGTATTCGGCAGGCACACGAGATGGTGCTGGGACATCTCTCACGTTCTGTCCTTTCCACTCCACCGAAGACGCTGATGGGGTCATCATCGATGTCGAGAGAGTTAGAGCCATGTGATAGCCTCAATCATCGTTGAGTCGCAAACACAGAATGAATTTATTACGCCTTTAGCATTTTCGTCAATACCCCTCCCTGGTGAAACCACAACCGGGGAGAGCGCAACATGGTTCGACTTGAAGCAAAAGCTGATTCGCACATTAGTGACACAATGGTATGGGCGAGCGATGTACTGCGATGAGCTTCAAACGATCATAGACCAGGAGCTTGGGATGTTTGACCTTGTCAAAACTTTGTTTACACAGCAAACCTATACGATGTCACGACGGAGTGCTCTTACTGCTCTGGCCGTCCTCCCTCTGGCACAGCTCCAGGCCCACCAACAACATCAGAAATCTGCTCCCTCTCCCGAAGAATTCCTGCCGGAATGCGCTGCCAGCGTCACGGCATGTTGGCGTCTCCTCAATGATGGCAATGGACTCTCCACTGTCGAGCAGACACTTCCAGCATATCTGCCGACCCTGCTCGCCTGGGCACAGCAACCATCGAGATACCAACAGGTGGCAGCCTATCTTGGCGCACAAGGCAGTCTGCTAATGGATCTCGTAGCATACCATCGCTTTCGTTTTCAGGACTCACTGACATACACCAATCAGGCAGTGGAACTGGCGAAAGTGTCAGGGGACTACAATCTCCATATCTATGCACTGATGCTGCAAGGTGGGGCATTGAATCTCAATGGGCAACAGCGGGCCATGTTGCAAAGGCATCAAGAAGCAGAACAATACCTGGAGAAAGTGGCACAGCCACTGCAAAGCTATGTATTTGCGGAGCTGGCATATGCATATGCGCAAAATGGACAGGTACAGCAGGCGCTCCATTGCATAGGAGAAGCTCGCATGCTCTTCTGTAGTGACTTCGGAGAGGTGCCATGCTTCATTTCTGCTGACTACGGCCTCTTCCAGCTCATTCTATTTGAAGGAATGACCCACCTTGCTCTTGGAGAGAGCGATCCAGATCATGCGCTTCAACATAACAGGCAGGCAAGCAAGGCGCTAGCTCAGATCGAGGGACTCTCACCTCAGATCATCGTCCCCCAGCGATCCCGAGTTGAGATCGTCAATTATCAAGCACAAGCTGCGGCGGGAACTGGAAACCTGGATGATTTTGAGCACTATCTGATTGCCGGGGCTAAAGGCGCAAAAGCGCTGGGCAGCGAGAAGCGGCGTCAAGAGGTGATTGCCAACTGGAAGGCAGCACGCAAAGTTTGGCCCCATGAAACACGAGTGCTGGAGCTTGCTGACGTAGTCGTGTGAACTGAGATGAGCATCCCATCTTTTTATGTGATGGGGATGCGCTGAAGGATGGCATAGCCACTTTGCAACTCCGCATGATCATTGACAACCCACCCTGCAAGTTCTACCCAGGCATGAAAGGGATAGTGGCCTGAGAGATCAAAGCAGGCCCTGCCTATGACCACTTTGGCAGGCAGTCCCAATGCACGAAGATAGGTGCAAAAAGCGATGGATCGAATCAGACAGACCCCTGTTGGAGCGAGAACTCGCACGAGCATCTGACAGAAGACGAGTTCTCGGCGTGCCAGACGCGCAGCACGTTCTCCCTCCAGGTTGCTCTGGTGACTCCCCAGGCGCGAGAGGATCTGAGAGAGCGTCTCCCATCCGCGTTGTCTGACCTGCTGTGCTCGCTTGTACTGTCGGAGCAGATCAAACAAGCGGGCAACAAGATGAGAATACCCCACGAACAGCAAGATGTTTCCCGTCTTCCAGAAAGCATATCCTCTCCTGAAGAGAGAGAGGCGTGGAAGTGGAGCATTCACTTCCCGACCAGTCAAAAAGAACTCCCAATCTACCCTGTCTTGGCTGCCAGGAAGCGGCTGGTGCGAAGGCTTCATCTCTTGAGCAGAAAAAAAAGGTACGTGTCCAGCTTCCCTTACCCATGCATCAGATGAAGCGGTCGTGCTCAGAAAGCGGAATGTGAGTAGTTGATCGAGAACGGAGGCAAGGGCCTCTTCAAGCTGTTCATGAGTTGCGTCAACACGAGATACCAATGCGGCGAGGGCGTGTGCTTTTGTTTCACTAGAAAGCGCGACTTGAAGGAAGAGCGTTGCGAGTGGATCAAGGTTCAAACAGGTGCCGGTTGCAGTATGAAGAATTTGTCCCTCTTCATTGGTAGCATCAAAGAGGACACCCGGGGCTAGATGGATGAAACCCACGATTACTTCTCCTCTCCTGGATAAATCTCAGAGGGACTTTTGCGCTCGTTTTGCCGTAAAAACAATTCGGTCATAGCAGTGGCGATGAGCTCTTTGGCATATTTACGCGTGAGAGGCTTCGAACGCAGGACCTTACGGAGAGCCTCGCGATCAAGTATCCCAAGCCTTTTCACCAGTGTACGTTCATCTCCAAGAAGGTCGAGAAGCGAGGCCATGTGCATGAGACAGTATTCTTGACTGGGGACACTGAGCCAACCTCCTCTTTTCTGTCGGAGGATCGGTGGAGGCAAGAGACCTGCAAACGCCAACCGGAGCACTGGCTTGACTACTCTCATGCCCCGATACGGAATGAGCCGATAGGCCGCCGGGATACTCATGGCGACTTGCTGAACGGCTCTGTGGTGATACGTATGGATCATATGTAGGCCATACGGTTGCCAGATAGTTGTCTCCAACACCAGATCATGTGGAGAAAATCCAGTCTGTTCATATGGCTCTTGTAGCGGAGCACGCGGGGACCGGTGGCATAAAAATGGAGGAGCCTGATAGATATCCCGCGATCCAAATGAGAGGCTACGTTCATTGATCAAGGAAGAGGACCTCTTGAGACTTCTCACGATATCAGGCAGCAACCAATCGGTTGAGATCGCTCCCGCCATCATAGCAAACTTCTCAGATGCGGCAATGGGAGCAGAGCAGATATCCGCCAGGCCATAGGAGCAGAGCGGACCAAAGGACGGATCGCCTCCACGTCCAGTCGTCAAGAGAGAGATCCCGTCTTGCCGGGCATGTTCTGCGATGAGTTGCATCCAACGCAGTCCTGCGTGACCATAGGGATGAGGAAACCGCCAATCGAAAGAGAGAAAGTCACTCCCTGTTGTAGCAGGAATGATGACCAACGGAAGAGAAAGGGCCTGACAGACTGCTCGAAGCGTAGGCAGACTCATCAGCAGCGGGATGGCCAAACTGCAAGTGGTATGCTGTGACATTTGCACCATGGTGAACCAGTGACGCTGCCACTGCTGCTGAATCAATGCCTCCAGAGAGGAGAATACCGATCCTTTGCTGTGTCTGCGCCAGAGGGCAAGTTGCCTCGATGAGGGCCTCCTTTGTCGAGACGGCCAGCTCTGGCAATGTGATCCGCATAGGTTGTGAGCATGGGTGTATCTGATCAAATACAGTGGAAGATGTTCTTGTGGCATCAATGGTCACGATGGTTCCGGCGGCGACATATTCTATTCCCTGATACACAAAAACGTCATCTCCCAGACAACAGCGTGCCAGCGCATCACGGCTAATATCCTGCCCTGTGACCAGAGAGCGAGGATCAGTGGACCAGGAGATGCTCTCCCCAGATCGTCTGTAAAAGATGGTATCGTTGCTCGCACGCGTTTTCCAGAGCCAGATGCTTCCTGGAGTGACGAGACAGCCACAATAGTTTCCGATCAGCAGATCTGTATAATCTCCCTGTTGGATAGCTTTGGCAATACGTTCTGCAAGAATTGGGAGTGGGTCAACACAGAAAAGGATACCTGCGAGGAAGAGATAGGTGTGCTGAGAGGGTTGGAGCAAGAGAGAGAGCGAAGATGACGCAGAAGGGGAGAGAAGCTGGACAAGATGATCGCTTTTGTAGTTCGTGAAACAAGAAGGCTCTGAAATCTGGCGAATCTGGAGAGCAGGGTTCTGAACTGGGAAATGGACCTGACCAGAAAAGCTGATATAGTCCAGGATGATAGGAGAGGGCATGTCTATCCCCTTTCAGGCGCAAGAGCATGAGGAACAAGCGGCGAGAAAGCCATGCCCGCTCCTCTTCTTGCAATTCGCGCTCAGACGACGCGAGGATTATGGGCGATTCTCGCTGTAACTATCATATTCTGCTGACTTCCCTTTCTCACCAGTCTCTTGCAAGATGTGGCGGAGAGGACCGATCTGTGGTTGGTGAAATGGAAGCTTCTGGATTGCAACGTTCTGACCGGGCTGCTCAGCGACTTCCGTGTTCTGGGTAAGAGTAAGCTCAAAAGGTTGTGAAAACATCGTATTTCCTCCTTGCGAAATGAACGAGAGAAACAGAAAACGTATTACGACGATGACGAAACGGACGTGCCAAATTCATGAAAAGCTGAACGAGCCATACAGGCTGTTGGTTCAGCAATATCATAGGTTGCCTGAACACGCGTGAGTCCTTGCTCCAACCTGGACGTCCATCCTTCCGAAGGAACACGCGTGAACATCCATGCAGCTCGCCACACAGTGCTGAAACGCATGGCATCAACGAGGAGATCAAGCTCGGGTTCGGACGGAATGCGGTAAAGGGCATAACCGGAGACAGCAGCGCTAACATGTTGCTCAGAAGTCGCATTTGGGGGGGCCCCATGCTTGTCACACTGACTCCGAAGCAAGAAGTCCGCCAGATCCAATAAGGCCGCACCCCGGCCAGCGCTCTCCCAATCAATGAGGACGATCCTCTGCGCAGTACACACCGCATTTTGCATCCAACAATCACCATGAATGAGGACTTCAGGGAGGGTTGGCAGAACATGCAAGATAGTGTGCAAGGTGGCGCGACATGCTTGATAGAATGTCCGGTGAGAGGGGGGAATCAATGCTGTCACCCTATCCATCTCCTCAATGGCGTGAGGGATGGAATACGCTGTATTCCACCAGGAAGGCCAGGGTGGCATGGCATCAAGTGGGAGCGTATGCAGACGGGCAAGGAGAGTTCCCACCTGAGAGAGAGATTCTGATACGAATTGACTGAGTTGGCCATTGGTAAAGGTGGTAACCAACAAAGACCACGAACCAGATCTCACGACACACTCACCGGAGAGAGCGGGAATAACACGAGGAACGGGATATGCCTGACTGGCAAGATCATTGAGCAACATTGCACGTCTCTCCAGCCAGACCGCCGGTGTGATATGCATTCCCCATTGAAAGGTGCGAGCAGCCATCAGCTCATCATGGGCAGCAAACACGACCCAGGGGGAATTGTTGGGAACATCGACTCGATACATCTTGTAGACAATGTGCTCATCGTCTAAAGAGCGCGTATTGAGTGAGTGCAAGGAACAATCAGATTGCCCATACTGCTTCGCCAACACTGACTCCACATCTGTCAGAATAGTCTGCTCATCCATAAAATCACTCCACCGAATACAAAAACAAACTTTTCCAAAATGAGTGTACAAAAGAGCAACAAAAGTCACAAAGCAATGTACACACTCCTCAAGTATAGCAAAATCTCCTTTTGAACAAAGTCCTTTGGGATTACGATGGATAGCTCTTCCGATTACGGATCGATTACCTGTCTGATCTTATCACCCTGACGAGGTTTTTCATCCAACGAGCGCAATATTAGTCTCACTCTCCTGCCGGGATGGTTTTAGCATACAGCGTGATGACACCCATATGGCCGTGTGACGCACTATAGTGAAAACCAGAACGGTAACGTCGTCTCATCATGCTCTCCCCTCTCTTGCTACCCCCTTGTTTCTCGCCCGCCGAGAGATATTAATAACATGGTCTTATTTCGATTTATCCACGATTGTGATGTTCGGGTTCGGCTCACACGCTACCCGCTCGTAACAGAGAACAAACAGGGTCTGTAAGTCAGCGGTAATAGGGACTGTAATTTCTACAAAAGATAGCCTGCTATGCTTATTTACGGTGTATCAAGGCCTGCGCCGCCAGAGAATACTGCGTCTGAGAATCTCATGAATATTGGGCGACAAGAATCGCAAAGGCTCTCATGTTTGCAAAAAGAAGAAAGACAAGGAGAAAGGCAGAAAATGCTAGGAGCACAAGAACAACGGAGTGAAGTTGCACGCCTCCTCTCACAGATCAGTGCGGAGTATGAAGCGGCTCAGCGAGGTTTCACAGGATTGGCGTATGGGACCTCTCAGCATGAGGTGATCACAAAACGCATGGAGAACATGCATGACCTCCACAGCCAGTTACACGATCTGGTGGGTGACGTGGCAATTGCGATGATTGCAAACCAGTTGGAAGAACATCTTGACAGGACGATGTCATGAGCAGATAAACGCAATCAAATATCTGGCCTGCTCTTTGCTGACCAGATATTTGATTGCGTTTATCTGCATCTGATGGTTATACAGTAGTCCCTGCTGATCAGTGGCCCCTGGTGATGCGTTAGTCAGGCTACTGCTTTCTACCAGGTAGCAGTCTCGAAATATAGACGGCACTGGGTTTTGAATGGTCTTCCTATAGGCTCACATCAATAATAGCAGGGCGAAACTGCATTCTATGATGATTAATATAGCCATGACGCACTACTTCAATCACTCTATCTGACGGCATATCTGGTGCTGACCTTTTTTCTCGTACATTATGTAGATTGGGATTGAAGCGTTCACCATAAGTGGATTCTATTTTGATCCACCCTTGAGCGTGCAAGATATCTTCCAGGTCGGCAAATCTCATCAGCGCCTGAGCGACCACGGGGTCTGGATTCAGGATCAGGAACAAGGTGGCCCGAATAGCCCATCGCAACTCATCTACGAGATCAAAGAACGGGTCATTTTCATCGATAACATCAATGGTACCGCCTGTGTATATACCTTTGCTCTGTAGCACGCTTTCATACTTCGTTAGTGCTGTACGCATCTCATTTGCCTGTTTAGGATTGCGATAGTTAAGACTATCCGCCTCATCGTGCCATATTTTTATCAGTTCTTGATATGTCCAGGCAACATTCACAAGAGGTACATAGCCCGCACGCACCTCGTCAGCATAGTCAATATGCAGGTAGGGTGCTCTGCGCACAGTGTTCATGACTTGATAGGCACGTTGCAATTCGTGAATAGGCCGTATGGCAGAAATGGGCAGGCCATGCGAGGTTTTCAGGAGAACTAATTCATCACTGATATCGGTCGATATGGTGTCTGGCCGTGTGGACTGATTTTTGAGTAGCTCATCAAGCGCGGGTAGGAGATCAGGGGCAGTCATGCCCTGATGCCCATCGACTCCATATCCCACCAGCTCTATTTGCTCAAGATGAGAGAGGATATTTTGTGGGACATCTCTAGCAAAGCTCAACATACACTGAGATCTTTCGAAAAAGGCATTACGCTTGTTCTCCATATCAGGTCTACAAAGGCACTGTATAAGATGCTCCTCTCCAACTGCTTGTTCGAGTGTCTCCGAGGTGACATACTGCAAAGCTGGTTTGAGAGCAAGCATAACATAGCCACCAGCCTTAGATCGTTCCTCAAATGCTATTTTATATATTTGTTCTAATTTCTGCTCGATGTTGAAATGATCTGAACTGATGACTTTTTCCAACTGTCCTTTCCCTATTATTCGCGGGTGCACTTGATCGATCTGGTCTATTGTACTTTGCAGTAGATTGGCGCTGCATAATTCTCTATTTTCCTCATACCACCCTTCTAGCTCACGCTCTCCCCCTTCGCAAGTGGCCTTCTGTTTGTCAACATGAGCAATCAATGGCTCTAAAATTGTCTTGACAATATCGCTATAGATCACAATATTGAAGCTTGCTTGATACCACTCGTAGCGTTGTCTCGCCCGTTGTTGTGCTAGAACGGTCAATTCTCGTGGCGTGGATGTACGTCTAAATTGCTTGAAAAGGTATAAACGCTTGATGAAATTTCCAAGGTTTACAAACGTCTGTTGGTGGAGACTGTTTGATTGGGCTACGGATAAGGTGAGATTATACTCGTCATCAAGTTCCGCTTTTCGTAATTTGGCCTTCCGTCTCATTTCATCCAGATCTGCCATGAGTGTCACCAGACGCTCCCGGATCATCTCCAGTTCCTTCACAGCCGCTACAGGACCACGTGTACATAGAGAAGAATGCATATAACTATCTATGTATACGATACCAGCCTCCCCGCATTCCTTTTTTGGTATTGCCACAGCGAGGTACGCACGATGCTATTGAGCGCCGCCTGGTATATTTCTGTGTGTCGCGCCAGCATTTCATCAACTGCGGCCAGATCCTTTAAAGTGTTTGAGGCCCGGAGGGCCTGTGTGGGAGGAAATGGATTCACTCCTGTGGTCTCTCCGCTTACCTCTTCAACCAGATTGTTCGTACTGTTCAAGTAGTGGGGAAGGTCAGGTTTGATCGTTGCCATGGTGCGGATACGCTCGATAAACTTATTTTCCAGTTCATGTTGTAAACGCTCAAATTGCCAGTCAAGCTTGACAGTGCTAACGCCAAGTGAGCTATAAGGAGACAACCATTTACGTCCCGTAGCGTCTGGAATGCCTCCACTTGCAACGGTTTTACTCGTAAATTCTTAGCACGTTCCCAGAAGGGGGTAGCCGTTGATGGTCCTGAGAGCCAGAAGATGGCTTTTCCCAGCGATTTCATAGATGCGGTTGCGCTTTAAATGCTCACCATGTATAGTGGTATCGTCGATCAGATAGATATACTCGAAGGGCAGTTCGGCTAAATCAACACGGAAGTTTGTAGCATATTGGACCGACCAGATATCCTTCCCATTGAGCCTCGGCTCCAGACCAAGAGCCATGTTATGCAAGCGTTCCATCTCCATCAGAGCAGCATAGCTATTTGCCTGGATGCGCTCCTGTTGAGGAATTGAGCTAATATCTTGAATATAAGGGCCGGGGAGCATGGCTACACCCACAATAGTTGGTTTCAGGCCACCAGCATTCATCAAGTGCCGAATAGCATAGGCGACATCAAAGAACAAACCACTCCCAGTCCCACCACAGAGCGAGAAAACAATATAAATGATCGGGTCATTGGCGGATACATCATAGTTACTAAGCATTGCATTCTCGCGGTTGCTGGTACTGGTAATCTCCTGTATCATGCGCCGGAGTTGAGCTTGAATAGCGTTAAAATGGTAGAAGAAGCCCATGCGCCCAACAGAACGCATCTGACCCGCTCCCTCATCAACTGCTACCAAATTCGTACGCGTACGATTTCCCCACCAGTGTCCAATGGTCGGCCAATCCTCGATATTTTCCAGCACATCGTTTGGATTATAGCCTCCAATATAGAGATATTCCTCCCCATTGCGTAATCGCTTCAGGGGAGATATGTTCAGAGGTTCATTGAAGGCGGATGTATCAAGTACAAGATATTGGAACAGGGGCAAGTCGAATTGGTGTCGCAGCATTTCCTGCTTGACCCTGCGTATGACTTCGTTGCCAGTACCCCCCAGACCAATAAAGATGGTTCGACGAATCTTCCGAGGCACCAAGGGCGGCTCTCCTATCTCATATGGTCCACGATTGTAATATAGCATCCCGAAAGTTTTTAATGTGCTTGCTAACTCAGTATATTGTTGGTCTACCTTATTGGTAACAGCATTAAATTGTTGCAAGTTATTCACTGCATTTATATACAAGTGCTCCAAGTGGTTAAGTTCGCTTTCTCTGTGAGGCTTACTTAAAAGTTGAGGTATTAAACAGTTTCTTCACGGCCTGAAAGTAGTAGGTATATGCCTCATGATTGGTTAAGTCCAGTCGGATAGCTTGACTTAAGTCTTCGACAGCTTCCTTATAATGCTCCTGTTGGTCCTGAACGATACCGCGATTGATATATGCCTGGACGAGGGAAGGATCATGTTGGAGTGCACGATTATAATCATTAATTGCTTCTTGATAGTGCTTCTGCTCGGCAAAGATAGTCCCACGAAGAAGGTATGTGAGGGCATTTGTGGAATTTACCGCTATTGCCTTGCTGTAGTCGGCAATAGCGGCCTCCAATTCGTTCTGAAGCCTATGAACCAATCCTCGTAGCATCCAATGTTTCTCTCTGAGTGGTAAATGGTGTGTGAAGGGAAATTCTTCAGCCTCATCCTGTAGCTGTATAATATCTCTGATATACGACCAGTCCTCGCGGTCAGAGGCTTTCACAAACAGCGTATCTAATATCTCAATAGCTGTTTTTGCCTCTCCGGCTACAGTATAACAGAAGAAAGATTCCGCATCAGACATTCCGTACGCTTCGGGTGTGCGGTACGCCGGAGCAACAAGCTTTGTTGCGGTAAGCAATAAATCTTCTTGCCCAGAGAGGATATAACGCCTCAACAGACCTTCCCTCGTCAAACTGCGAAATGCTGCTCCCCAAGGCAAAATCTCAATGAAAGGCAAAGAAGCAATAACCTTATATATTTCTTTAGCACTGTTCTGAATAAGACGGTTATCTTTTACTAGTGCTTCTATAATAGTTTGATTGAACCAATGCAAAAGAGTACATTGACGTGCTGTAATAGCAATCTCTGTTGGCAACTTCTCAAAGAAGGACTTCGCGACAATAGCCGCTTTTTCTCTTTGATCATCGGTTGCTAATAAGTCCCGCAAAATAGAATTATTCATGAGGTACCTTCTGTAAAATAAATTTTGGTACTACGAGTTCCACGAAAGCACCCGGTCTATAATCGTGAGCTTTGGCAAAATCTTTTATAGATTGATCTACTAGTATAACATTAATTTTACGGCAATACTCTATATAGGCTTCTACCTCCGTAACTGGGTGAAGCGTATAGCTCTGACAACAGGCAACATAGCTGCTGGAAGCTTCTGGTAGCTGGCGTCCAGCGATTATAACACGCACGTGACGCAATGGAGATAGTTGGACAAGTAGTGTATCCATGAGCCAGGTTTGTATTTGCGGAGTCGCCTTGTCGACATGGTCGAAAAGGAGGAGTAGCGGTTTATCATCCAGCTTGCTTAGATCCTCAACGAACTTACGTGTTAGATTGCGATCCCTATCCTGTAAATCAAAAGAACTATCTTTGAGAGAGATGTTAATGTGAGAAAAGAGGGCAAGGAGCCTTTGCACTCCCACCGTTTTCGGGCGGTTCAGCCAGTTTTGATACTCAGTGTAGTAACAGTCACAAGATTGGCCTAGCAGCCCGCAGGCGGAATGGAGAAAATCAGGAACAGCACGAGGTTGATTATCAATTTGATAGCGAAGGTCAAGTATAGCATAGCGGACCTGGCCGTCTTTTTGGGCCACGAGAGGAAAAACTTTTGTGAGTAGATGACTTTTTCCCATATTAGCATCACCAGATAAACGTAGGATACGCTTCTGACTATTGGGATGCATAAGACTATGAAAGCATGTAATAGCTTCCTGGGTATTAATCGTTTCATGAAACATATATTTATCAGTCCGTATTGACCTCATTTGTTGACTTAAAAAGGAAAATTCTTCTTATATGTATTCCACGACCCTTGAGCTTATTGTGGGACCAGAAAGCTTGTAACCGAGTCATAGTAACTGTATCAGGTTTGTCATAGTCTACGGTTTGGGAAGATGTAGATGTCTGAGATGATTTCCCGCCCAGCCAGAGTCCTATAAGAAGTCCAGCCAGTGCTAAACCAGCCAGTCCCCATATTACCTGAATACCTAAGGGATTAGGAAATGCATGTTGTTGAATACCCGTAGCAATCAAGTTAATAAGTAAGTCAACCACTGCTCCTATAATAACACCTAAAATCGCATAAATGGGTCTCGAATGCATACTTTAACCTCACTCAAGCCAATAGCCTGGTATAGCGATACTTAACTACATCCGTAGTATATCATAATTTGATGAGAATATTTACATGAACTAATAAACTGCGTGAGTATGATATTTTGCAAGAGGTAGGGCTAAGATTCGCGCAAATAAGCCACAAGATGAGAAAATCGCTTTTTATGACACTTAAGGAAATTTGTCAACAGTGATCACGTGGCTCTTATGACTGGCTCTGGCTCTTTGGGAGTGGCTCTCTTGAGGCTATTCCCACTCTTGATGATCCGCTGTGGGCAGAAGACATTGTATCAGCACTGCGATCCAGGGAGAGATGTGTCTCTGGTTGTATGGTATTTTTCTCTCACATGCTTTTTGTGGTTCTGGCGTGCTCTTCTGGCTCTCCATGGGGGCAGT
>CAWFFV010000034.1:0-336550 GCA_963814985.1 uncultured Chloroflexia bacterium
TCATACAAAGTGCCAAATTTGCCGATGAAGAGTGGTTCAAACAACATCTCATAGGGACGCTAACCCATCCAGCGCCGTAGCCAGGGATCTGCGGTTTTCCCTTCCAGGGGTCCGGGGCCGGTGGCTTTGAGGAATGCTGCTACCATTGCCACACGTAGACGCTCATCAATACGCCAGGGTTTGAATTGGAGCAGAGAGAGAGGCGAGTCAAGTTGATGAATTTCACCTCCGATCAGACTGACGGTACGAGGACGTAGCCACTCCAGACGATCACCCAGGCCCAGTTCTTCAATAACCTTGATCGCCGTCTTATCGGTACGGAAGAGATGGTGGTAGAACTTTTCCAGCCAGATGTCGCCTACGGGGAAACCGGCTGCCAGACCACCAGCGGTTTTCTCCTGTTCAAAGACTATCACAGACTGACCTGCCTGTACGAGTCGGTATGCGGCCATCAGTCCCAATGCTCCACCGCCAATGATAGCATGTTCCATAAATTCGTTCCTTTTTCTTCGTTTATGCGCCGCCGTAGGCGGTGCGAGAATCCCGCTTCTCAAGCGGTTCGAAAAATAGAAATGACACATGTTGTAATGAGTCATCCCGAACTTTTCCGTGGACACGAAATGCCCTTTTACCTTGGCAAGCGGAGCGCAGAGGGCGGCAGCCTTCTGCCGGGGTTCGGTGCCCCGAAAAACATCTTTTTCCTTCTTTTGCTCGCCGCTTGCGGCGGAGAGAGTGGAAAAAGAAGCTATTGGGGACACCCCAAGCCCGGGCAGGGAAACCCTGCACCCCCGGTTTTGGGAACTTTTTCAAAAGTTGGATGACTTATTCATCCCTTTACTGCTACCTTATGATATGATGCTGTCATAAAAATAGCACGAAAGCGTTGTATTCTCACATGATATATACAAATTTGCTGGTTTGTCCTGTTTGTAGTACTCAGCTTACACAGGCAGGTGCGATACTTCAATGTATCAATGCTCATACCTTCGATATCGCCAGAGAAGGCTACATCAATCTGCTGCTCAAAAAACTCTCCGGTGATACTAAAGAAATGCTCAGGGCGCGTCGAGATTTCTTAGAGAGGGGCTACTATCGTCCTTTGTCCGACGCTATCAATGAACTTGTCTCCACTCATCTCCATAGTCATGAAATCTCTTCTCCGGTAGCTATCCTTGACGCAGGCTGTGGCGAAGGATACTATTCTGGCCGTTTGCAATCCTATCTTGCGCAGCAGGACTATCGTGGGCAATATGTGGGGGTAGACATCTCAAAGGATGCAGTAAAGATGGCGGCTAAGAAATACCAGGAGGCATGTTTCGTTGTTGCAAACCTCAATGAGCGGCTGACATTCGCTGACCATACTTTCAACGTACTATTAAATATCTTTGCTCCGCGAAACACTGACGAGTTTGCGCGGGTGATAGCTCCCCATGGTTTACTGGTGGTGGCGATTCCCAGCCCGGAACATCTGGCTCAACTACGCTCAGTCTTGCACCTCTTGAGTATTGAAGAGAATAAGCAGCAACGGGTAATTGAGCAGTTCACGGGACAATTTGCGTTAGTAACGACGGCTTCCATAGCTTATACATTGCCACTCAGCAAGCAAGAGATGGCACTGGTGGCGATGATGACTCCGAACTACTGGCATATGTCAGATGATGTAGAGAAGATGGTGGGGATAGAAGAAATACAGACTGAAGTAGGGTTTACATGCCTGGTGTTTCGTAAGGAGTGATCCTTGAAGTTCTGAAGATCTCACTCTGTTGACAAACGTTCTATGAAGCCCTACAATTATGCCCGGAGCTGGTATTTTTTCCACAGGAAGGACTTTTATGGAAGGTAGATCACATTTGCTGGTTGGTTTGACCGCAGGGGTTGTACTGGATAGTATTGTCCATCTCTCTGGAGAGCCTTTGACGATGGCAAAGACTGTCCCTCTAATACTTCTCGTGAAAAAGGCGGTCTATTACTTCTCCGTGGGTTTTGGTGCTCTGTTACCGGATATTGACAACGCACGCAGCACCATGGGACACAAGTTTGGCATTATTAGTAAGGGAATTCAGCGTATCGCTGGTCACCGTACAATCTTCCATAGTCTGATCGGTCTTGCTATCGGGTCACTACTTGCTATTGGGCTGGAACGGCTAGTAATCTATCTACTGAACCAACACGGTTTCATGCCATCGGCAACATTTGTAGGAGGATCGCATCTGGTCTTCTTTGGAGTACTTTTTGGTTGTATCATGCATATAGCAGCCGATGGACTCACCATGGGAGGCGTTCCTCTGCTTTGGCCTAACCATACACGTTTTGGATTTCCCCCCAACTCGCACTGGCGCTTCCGTACGGGGACCTGGCCGGAATTTGTCATTGTCTGGTCATTTATGATGCTGGTTGCCATCGGTATCTGGCAATCTGTTATTGTGATTTGAAGCATTATGAAACGATTTGATTTACGTCGGTCAGTTTCGCAACTGACACAGTCACAGGTTGCATGGATACTCCTGATACTGATGACGTTGACGTATGCTATCGTAATGAGTCACCTGACAGTGCTGCGTTATGATACCTTCAGAGCAACGGCTTTTGATCTTGGCAATATGGATCAAGTTATCTGGAATACCATCCACGGTCGCCCATTTCAATTTACCAATCAGGGCGCTGACTGGTATGGGCCACCTACTCGTCTTGCAATCCACTTTGAGCCGATCCTCTTCCCGATCTCTCTGCTCTATCTGTTCCACTCTGACCCGCGCATCATAATCGTTTTCCAGACCCTGGCTCTGGCTTCTGGAACCTTGCCCATTTTTCTGCTTACTCTGCCAGGCTCTCCCCAGGTGGCCGTTGTGTGCCCCCGTGATGGTGCTTGCCTATCTGCTTTGTCCGTCCTTGCTGGGTCTGAATGTTTTCGACTTCCACCCAGTCAGCCTGGCAACCCCATTTTTACTGTATGCTATGCTTGCCCTGAACTACAAACGTTATGGGTGGTTTTTGCTGGCTTGTGTGCTGGCTGCTTCGTGTAAAGAAGATATCCCTCTTGCAATTGCCATGTTCGGTATCTTAGTCATCTGGAAATATAAATTACCCCGTCTGGGAACACTCCTCATTGTCGGGGGAACACTCTGGAGCCTGCTGGCATTCATGGTCATTATTCCGCATTTTTACCCAGGGATACAACATAACAACTACTGGTATCGCTATGAGGATCTAGGAAGTTCGCCAGGAGCAGCCGTGGTCAATCTACTGCTGCACCCATGGTTACTCGTGACCAACTTTATCACATTGGATCGCTTCTACTATCTGGTAGGTCTCGTGCGCTCCTTTGGTTTTCTCTCTCTGCTGGCACCTGAATGGCTATTACCGGCTCTCCCCAGCCTTGCTGTCAACTTGCTTAGTGATGATCCTTTACTTTATAGTGGAGTCTATCACTATAACGCTGCTATCATACCATTTGTGATCCTTGCAGCCATTTATGGAACCAGGCGAGTGCTGCTGTTCTGGCTGGAGTGGCGTGGGGAGAGTATCGAGAATTTCACAAAGGATACCTCTTTATTCCTACTATCGCAGAGTGGCGGAAACGCAGGGTTGAACTCCCTTATTCCTCCGGCCAGGACTATATTAACGTTCTGGACAGGTACTCTACTTGTAGGCGTCCAGGTCGTCGTTACTTGTCTGGCAGCGACTGGCTCTGTTGCTTACTCTGGCTTGACGCGAACCTTTATTCAACCGCGCCTCTCTTCTCTTGTAAATATGGGTAATCATCAGTGGCGGCGTTTTAGTGAATGTATGGCCCCCATCGCCGGTCTGGTTGTCCCCATGCGCTTGCAAAAATACATCTGTATCTGGATTTTTGCTATGCTCACATTGAATTTCTTTATTGGGGCACCTCTCCTCAATATTTTCTGGGCGACACATGAGCCGGGGAGCCGCGAACAGCACATTCAGCAACTTCTAGATATGATTCCTCACGACGCCTCAGTCTCCGCGAGCGTTAGCCTCAACCCACATCTCACTGAGCGACTCTATGTTACCGTCTTTCCAGAGATTACCTTCTCCACGTCCGAGAAGAACGTCAAGAATGTTGTGCAGTATGTTATAGTTGATCTCTATGTAGTTTTTCCTGAAGATCAGGTGAAGACTACCAACGCTCTGAATCAGCTCGTAACCTCCAAACAATTTCGTGTTCTGGCGCGTGCAGAGGGCGTTATATTACTTGTGCGTCGTACCCCGTAGCATATAACGGGTAAATGGTGTTATAATCTAATCAGGAATAATAGTCCCTCATCCAATGCTTCATATGAGCTTGACTAGTCTATGGAGGACAGTAGGATGCGCACTAACCCTTATCCGGACGAACCTACTACCAGTGTACCGCGCTCTGATTTTCTCCCACAGAAGGAACGCATGGAAGATTTACAACCCAGACCAGCACCACCACCTGCGCCACGAATTGTGCCTGTGGCAGAAGTCATGCCAGAGGTCGACACGGGCCAGGAAGAAGCACGTACTATCAAATATGCCATTGGTAAGCTTAGTGATTTCCTTCAATGGTTTATTGCGGTTCTGGAAGGTGCTCTGATTCTACGCTTCTTGTTGCAATGGATTGGTGCAGATCCACTGAATTTGTTTGCGAGTATGCTCTATGCCCTGACGGATATTGTACTCTTCCCTTTTAGCTCGATTGTCTCATCATCTACCAGCGGCCATCATACACTTGAGGGATCTACACTGATTGCAATGGGCATTTATGCATTAGTCTTCTGGGCGATAAGGCGCTTCTTACGAATCCTGATTTCTAGCCCTGAGGAGACTGCGAGCTAGATGCATGAGTCATCCCAAATTTTCGAACAAGAGTTCGATATCCCTCAAGCCGCTTGAGAAGGGAGATTGTCAAGGGCGGCCAGCCCTTGACCGGGGTGCGGGGTGTCCCCGCAAAATTTCTTTTTTTCTCGCGCCGCCTGCGGCGGCGCACAAAAGAAGTAAAAAGAGTTTTGGGGGCACCCCAAGCCCCGCCAGGAGGCTGCCGCCCCCTGGACCCCTGCTTTTTTGAATTTTTGTTTCAAAAATTCGGGATGACGTAACTATTCAGGTACCCTCACCACCTGCGGTGGCTCGCTCTTGTTTTATGTGGGTTGCGGTGTTTGCGCCGCAAACACCGCAACCCACATAAAACAACTTGCGAAGCGCCTTCGGCGCTGAGGAATCAGGGAAAGAGAACCTGAATAGTTACCGGGATGACTCATGTACAGAGGCCGATAACTTCCACCATACTCGCTAATGGAAAACCTCATGTGCTTCTAGCGGCCTCTGTTGCTTAAAATTCAGGCTCATAACATGTTGTCTATATGGTATACTTTTGATAACCAGGAGGTGCGATTTGGACGACTTGAGTATATTTAGTGGGAACGCGAATTGTCAGTTAGCAGCAGCCATCTGTAAACATCTGCATATTCCTCTCGGCGATGCAGATGTTTTTCAATTTAGCAATGAGAATATTTTTGTCAAGATTAATGAAAATGTACGCGGTCGAGATGTTTTTATCCTTCAACCTTTTAGCGCGCCCGTCAATCGCTCGATTATGGAATTACTTATCATCATAGATGCGCTTAAACGTGCCTCAGCAGCCCGTATTACTGCTGTGATCCCATATTATGCGTATGGTCGTACAGACAAGAAGGATCAACCACGCGTCCCCATTACAGCGCGTTTGATTGCTGACTGTATTACCGTTGCGGGCGCGAATCGGGTCCTGACGATGGATATGCATGCAGGGCAGATCCAGGGTTTCTTTAACATCCCCGTAGATGAACTGACTGCACAGATTATCCAGGCACGCTATTTTGTTGAAAAAGAATTGGGTCCCTTCACGGTTGTTGCTGCCGATGAGGGCTTTGCCAAGAAAGCGCGTAAGCTGGCGGATCGCCTCAATGCCCCGCTTGCCATCGTAGAGAAACGCCGTCTGGGCAATAACGGCGTGACAGAGGCTATGGGTATTATCGGGAGTGTTGAAGGGCGTCATGCGCTCATCGTTGATGATGAGATTGATACTGCGGGGTCGCTGACGCAGGCTGTACGTGTCATTCACGAAAATGGAGTGAGAGATATCTACTGTTGTGCTACACACGGCGTTTTTTCTGGTCCTGCTATCGACCGTCTCAAATCTGCCCCCATCAAAGAGATCGTTATCACTGATTCCATTCCCTCAGTCGGGCCGAAGCGACTCCCTAATATGACTGTGCTCTCAGTGGCAGAGCTACTTGCAGGTGCTATCAGTCGTATCCATGATGGCCGATCCGTCACAGAGTTATTTCGCTAGCGTCGCGAGCGGATTTGTCGAACCCGACCGCGACTGTTTGTGTTATAATAGCCACCGATTGTATAGACATCTGAAGACTTTGTAACTATTCAGGTCCCTTTTTCCTGATTCTTCAGCGCCAAAGGCGCTCCCATGAGTCATCCCGAACTTTTGAAACAAAAGTTCGCAAAAACGGGGGTCCAGGGGGCGGCAGCCTCCTGGCGGGGTTTGGGGTGTCCCCAAAAACTCCTTTTACTTCTTTTATGCGCCGCCGCAGGCGGCGCATAAAAGAAATTTTGCGGGGACACCCCGCGCCCCGGTCAAGGGCTGACCGCCCTTGACAATCCCGCTTGAGAAGCGGCTTGAGAGAGAACACTTGTTCGGAAAATTGGGGATGACTCATGGAGCCACCGCAGGTGGCGAGAAGACTTGAGTAGTCACAAGACTTTTTCTGCTAAGAAAAGGTGGAGAGGCGCATATGAAGCCACTGGTTGCTATTGTGGGCAGACCCAACGTTGGTAAATCCACATTTTTTAATCGCATGATTGGCGAGCGTGTCGCCATTGTAGAGGATATGCCTGGAACGACCCGTGATCGTCTCTATGGCGATACAGACTGGAACGGACGCGATTTCACGCTAATTGATACGGGGGGTCTCGAATTTGGCTCTGATATTCCTGTCGGACAGGTAGGATTGAGTGGGCAACCGGGCGACCTTATGAATCACGTTATTGCACAGGCTCAGCTAGCCATCGATGAGGCCGACGTAATTATCTTAATGGTTGATGCGCGCTCCGGGATCACTGCCGCCGATGAAGAAGTTGCGGATCTCCTCCGGCGCACCAATAAACCAGTCATTCTGGCCGCAAATAAGGCCGATAATGCTGCTCGTCGCCTGGATGCCGTCGAGTTTTATAGTCTGGGATTGGGTGAACCCATCGTGATCTCCTCGATTCAGGGAGTTGGTACGGGAGATCTGCTTGACTACATCGTTGAGGCACTTCCCCCTGCTGATGAAACCACAGACGAAGAAGAGGAGGATATTCCGCGTATAGCCATTGTGGGACGCCCAAACGTTGGTAAATCCTCGCTCCTCAATGCAGTTCTGGGTTTTCAGCGCTCGATAGTCAGCGATGTTCCAGGTACAACTCGTGATGTGATTGACACAGAGCTAGAATTCCAGGATCGCAAACTCAAGCTGGTTGACACCGCAGGCATTCGTCGTCGGGGACGTATTGGTCCTGGCGTCGAGAAATATAGTGTGTTGCGCTCCAGTCGTGCCATTGAACGTTGTGATGTTGCATTGCTACTCATCGACGCCAGCGAGGGATTAGCTGCGCAGGATACCCATATTGCTGGCGAGATTCATGCTCAGGCCAAAGGTGTCGTTGTTATTGTCAACAAATGGGATCTGGCTCAGGAACAGCGTCGTGCTGAACGGGAAGGGGAATTCCCACATCCCAACGAAGAAATTGAAAGTGCCGAACATTACCGCGAGGTGATTGCTGAAGGCCTCAAATTTATTCCCTATGCACCGGTTATCTTTGCCTCAGCGAAAACTGGCTATCATGTGAAATCACTTCTCGAAGCGGCCATCAAGATCGCTGATATGCGTTTTCTGCGTGTATCTACCTCCAGACTAAACGAGGTCGTCCAGGATGCAACGCGCCGCCATAGTCCCACTGTGATTCGCAGCAAACCATTGAAAATCTATTATGCGACACAGGCGCGGGTAAACCCACCCACCTTTGTCTTTTTTGTCAATGATCCCCAGGCAGTGCACTTTTCCTACGAGCGCTACCTGGAGAATCGCTTGCGTGAAGCCTTTAGTTTCCAGGGAACTGCTATTCGCCTGCAATTCAGACCACGCTCATCCAAAGATAAGGAAAAATAGTTCGCAAGCCGTTGTGTGTGGATGGCAGGATTGGCCGCCGGCGGCCAATCCTGCCATCCACACACAACGGCTTACAACCTTCTTTCCTCTGGCCTCGTATATAGGGTATGTTGATCGAAAAAACATACAAATATACATGCTTTTCTTAATATATCAATCTAATTTTAGAAAGTTTCAATTGTCATGAATACTGCTATATGCTATAGTGAGCATGTGACGAATGTAAAAAAATCCTGCTCCTATGAGGTACATACCTATGCTTTTAAAACTCACTGCTGCTGATAAAACTGACGTTGGCAAGCAACGTGATCAAAACGAGGACTATGCTTATAAACGTATTGAATCTTCAGACGAGGGAGACCTGGGCCTTTTTATTGTTGCTGACGGCATGGGTGGATATAAAGCAGGAGAGGTAGCTAGTAAGCTGGCGGTGGAAACCATCAGTAAAGCTCTCGATAGTTTCTTCAAACCTGTGTCTGATCAGCCAACCATCAAGTTGAATGTCTCAGCCCTGGAGAAGACGCTCAAACAGTCCTCTGATTCACCTGATGCATCCAGCCCGCAAAAAACGCGTAAGCTCTCTGAAACAGTCATCGTCTCTGCCATAGAAGACCAGTTGATCGCAGCTATTCAGCAAGCCAATAAGGCCATTTTACGCTATGGGGAACAACAGACTGCAGCACGCGGACTCGGTAGTACGGTGACAGTCGTCTTAATCCACAATGATCAGGCCTATATCGCCAACGTTGGTGACAGCCGTACGTATTTATTACGTGAAGGCCAGCTTACAGCGTTAACGAGAGATCACTCACTGGTCGCAAGGCTGGTCGAGTCGAAACAGATTGAGCCGGAAGATGTGTACACACATCCTCAGCGCAACTTGATCTATCGTTCGCTTGGAGCCGGACATAAGAGCATCGAAGTGGATATTTTCCACGAAACTACTCGTCCTGATGATACCTTTCTGCTCTGTTCTGATGGACTCTGGGAGATGGTGCGGCATCAAGACCTGCTCAAAGTGCTCAGTGAGCAGAGTAGTCCGCAGAAGATCTGTGAATTGTTAATTACCATGGCCAACGAGAGCGGCGGAGAAGACAACATTACCGCTGTTGTCGTCCATGTCAGTGCACACTGAGCACATTTGGAGAAAACAGGAGTATGGCTCTCCCACTAGGTACCGTCCTTGATGGAAAATTTAAAATTGTGCAGGTTCTTGGTGAGGGTGGTATGGGTACCGTCTACAAAGTTGAACAGGCGGGACCACCTGGAACACCCCCTTTCTATTATGCAGTCAAGGAACTGCTGATCAGCCCGAATACCAGCGAAGAAGACCGTAAAGCTGCCATTGACCGTTTCAACAAGGAAATTGCCCTGCTACGTGTCCTCAAACACCCACGTATTGCCGCCTTGATGCTCCCTTTTCAAGAGCGTGGGAACTACTACTTCGTCATGGAGTTTGTGTCGGGACGCAGCCTGGAAAAGAGGCTGGAAGATAGTAAGGGACCCTTACCTGAAGAGCAAGTCATCAAATGGATGATGCAAGTCTGTGAGGCGCTGACCTATATCCATACGCGCACTCCGCCAATTATCCTGCGCGACCTGAAGCCGGGCAACATTATGGTCACGACAGAGGATGAAGTACAGTTGATCGACTTCGGTATTGCGCGGCAGTTTGATCCGAATAAACGTACCAACACAGAGAATCTGGGAACTATCTCGTATGCCTCTCCTGAACATCTGGGATCGATTACAATGCCTGGACAGAAACGGACAGCCCAAAATCCTGGTAAGTTGGTGCAAACCGATGCTCGTTCCGACATCTACTCGCTGGGTGCTACTATGTATCACCTGCTTACCGGTTATGAGCCTGATCCCATTCAAACCCCTGCACAAGGGAGCATGCTTGCCAAAAATCCTCGTCTGCGTACGATGCAAGTGGGAAACCAGATCGTTTGTCCTGCCGAGCAGGTGGTGATCAAAGCTATGCAGCAGGATTCCATGCAGCGTTTCCAGAGTGCTGAGGCGATGCGGATGGCTTTACAACACTGCTCGCCCAATAGTGTACCAGCAACAACCATTCAGATTCCGGCTATCTCGCCAGCATCTACAATTGTGGTGCCAGCCGCGACTATCAACGGAAGCAGTGGCCTGATCTGTCCCAAGTGTGGTTTTCAAAATCGTCCGGGTGCCAAGTTCTGTAAACGCGATGGACAGCCATTAGTACAGGGTACAGCTGTTGCACCACCGCAGTATCGTGCTCAGCCCGTACGTACTCCTATTCAAGCACGGCCCGCACAATCTATTCAGGCCAGGCCCGCACAGTCTATTCAGGCTCGATCAGCGCAATCTATTCAAGCGCGACCCGTCTCGACCGCTACAACGAATGATCCCATGGCTGCATATCGCCTGGGCTTGCAAAATCTGACCAATAAAAAGTATGTTGAAGCGATTAACCAGTTCACACTGGCTCGTAACCAGGGAACCCCTACCTTTGATATGCTGTATAATCTCGGTCGTGCCTATCGACAGTATGGCCAGACGATGAGAGAAACAGCGAAGAAACTGTTCACTGAGAATATGACACGGGCGGCCGAGCAATTTGAAGAAGCTCTGCGTTACAAATCAGATGCGCTCGATGCCTACTTCCAACTTGGTATGTGCTATCGTGATCTGGCGCTCTACCCACAGGCAACCAATGCGTTCAAGAAAGCGCTGAACCTGGCTCCGCAAGACTGCGCAATCTATTATCAGTTGGGAATGGTAGCTATGGAACAGAGCTATTTTCGCGAAGCGGAGGCCCACTTCCTGGAGGGCCTTCGTATCAATCCCGACCATGCTTTGATCTTAATTGCGATTGGGCGGCTCTATATGGAAACCAAACAAATTCCCTCCGCGATTAGTACGCTGCGGCAGGCCACCCAACGTGATCCTGTGCTATGGGAGGGCTGGTACGAATTGGGACGTGCTCACATGAAGGCCAAAGAGTGGAAGTTAGCCTTGAGTGCTCTGGAACGTGCACGTCAGGTTGGTTCGTATGCACCTGACATCTATAGTGCTATGGCAACGTGTTATCTAAGAATGAATAAAAGGGTAGAGGCCCGACAAATGGTGAACGAGACACTCCAGCGCGACCCTAACAATGCCGAGGCCATCAGACTACAAAAACAGCTCTAAAGGAGGGCAGTGATGCTCTGTCCGTCGTGTCATGCACAAAACCGTGAGAACGCAAAATTCTGTAAAGTTTGCGGGTGGTCTTTCACTAGTGAAACTGTAGCAGAGGGTATCCAGGTGCAAGGAGATGCTCCCAACGTTACAATAGCTGGTCAGGCAGATGTCACCGCAAACCCTTCTTCAGAACCAACACTTCTCAATCAGTCCACGACCTCCAGGTCGACAAGTGTGAGCGAAACTGAGGATGTCAGTCTTGCTCCGACGCAAATTCTTACGCCGCAACAGATGATGGCTTATCATATGCGGCGCTGGCAGCAAGAGATAGAGCAGCAGGCTGTGATACCAGAGCAACAGAGCAAGAGAGATATTGCCGATGTACCCACCGTGCTGTTCACTTCTACCAGTTATCCCGTGCCAACACCTGCACAACCAGCCATACAAAATACACAACTGGGGAAGGATATCGCTGATGCACCAACGGTACTGATGGCACCGGGTGGGCCTCTGCCGGGTTCGTCACCTTTACAGAGTTACCAATACCAGCCTCAGAGGCCGCTTCATCCAACATAATGACTGCAACGCCGACAGGCACTTCCGATACTGCAAGTACAACCACTGTGAATACGATAGATGCTAGTAGCACCACGGCGACCAAATCTTCTGCACCTGCAGAGACGGCCACCCGCGTATCTGGCGAAGAGGAGATCATGGAGCAGGTAATACCACCAACTGGAGACCGGGGGAATCAGGAGCAGGGAACTCAACCCGCCCAGCCAGAACAAACTGCCACTGCAGATTTTCCTGTCCTGGCTGTTGGGACAATCATCACTGAGCGCTATGAAGTCACACAGATTCTCAGTGAGGAGGATCAGGAACATATCTATCAGGTAACTGATCATCAAGGCTATCAACAATGTTGGAACTGTAGCTCACGAGAGAATGCTGCTGGTGACGAGTTTTGCATTGATTGTGGCGCAGAACTGACGAACGTCTCATACCTTCTGCATGAATATTCAGCCTCTCAGAACCAGAACAGCAATTCTCACGTTCTGCAAGGTACTATTATCAATACCTTTGTAGATCAGGGGCATACCTACGTGATCGAGCAGCCACAGGTCATACAGTCAGTTTTCCCCAATGGGGTCCACCTGCTGGCGGCAAGTGATTCTGATGCTGGCGATGTACGACGCAGCGAACCTAATGAAGATAGCACCCTTGTCTTGCAATTCCAGCGCGTCCACGAATCGATAGCGGCACCCCTGGGAGTGTTTATTGTTGCTGATGGCATGGGTGGACATGCTAATGGTCAGGGTGCTAGCCGTATGACTATTGGGGTCATTGCAGAACGTATGGTACGCGAACTCTTGCTGCCTGCACTTATTGCGGAAAAGGCCGGGGAAGAGCCAGAACCACTCAGTGAAGAGAGCCTTGTCACACTCTTACAAGGTGCTGTTGAAGATGCTAACACCGCTCTCTGCCAGACAAACCAGCGCGAGAAGATAGATATGGGATCGACCATTACAGGATTTATGGTCATAGGGGATCACGCCTATATTCTCAATGTAGGAGATAGCCGCACATATATGTTACGTGATAGCAATTTATATCAACTTACCAACGATCACTCACTGGTTGGGCAACTGGTAGTCAGTGGCCTGATTGAACCAGACGATGTGTATACACACCCACAACGTAGCCAGATTTACCGTAGTCTGGGTGATAAACTCAATGTGCAAATCGATATCTTCAAGCAACAGATCCATCCTGGGGATATCCTGATGAGTTGTTCTGATGGTCTTTGGGAAATGATCCGTAACCCAAAAATTGCCGAAATTCTCGGTGTGGCGGTAGATCCACAATCGGCATGTACACATTTGATCGAGACCGCCAATGAAAATGGTGGAGAAGACAATGTCAGCGCTGTGGTCGTCTTTGTGCGCTGATATGATATACTAGGGCCAGCCGATGCGAAAGGAGCTAATCTATTATGCCTGGAGAGGTAACACTGGCACACCAGTTGGGGAAAGAGTTCATGCCTGTGACTGGTGGAAGTCAGATCGCATATGTTTTATTAGAAGCCAAACCCACGGAGCTGATGGCACAGGTGCGTATGCCACTCAATTTTGCCCTTGTGATTGACCATTCTGGCTCTATGAAGGGTGCAAAGCTGAGAAATGTCAGGGAAGCGGTCAAGATGGTCATTGATCGCCTGGAACCCACCGATTATATCTCGGTGGTCATCTTTGACGACACGGCACAGGTGATTATTCCATCCATGCCTTCTAATGATAAGCCAGGCATGAAAGCTGCGATTGACCGCATTCTAGATGCGGGTGGCACGACAATGTCACTCGGTATGATTCAGGGATTGGGGGAGTTACGACGCTGGAATATTCCCAATGCTGTCAATCGCATGATCTTATTGACCGATGGTGTCACGTATGGAGATACTGATCGGTGTCGTCAACTCGCCAGAGATGCGGCGGCGACAGGTATTTCGATTCCATCCACTTGGAATCGGGAGTGACTGGGATGAAAGCCTTCTGGACGATATTGGTCAACTCAGTGGTGGTACGCCTGCCGAGTTTATCCGCTCACCTGCGGATGCCATGACCATTTTCCAGCAACAGTTGCAAAGTGCGGTAGCGGTTGCCATTCGGAATGCTACCCTGACACTGCGTCTACCGACAGGTGTCTCACCGAGAAAAGCTGTCAAGGTGCTCCCCATCATCCGTGACATTGATCAAACGGCCCTCTCAGATCGTCAAGCCGTGATTCCTCTCGGCGATCTGGAGAAAGACACGTCGCAATCCGTGCTGATTGAGTTAATGATCGATCCACGCCCGGCTGGACTCTTCCGTATCGCGCAAGCCGAACTCTCCTATGACGTTCCTGTTGCAGGGCTAACTGCTGAGCGAATACGCGATGATATCAAGGTGACGTTCACCACAGATGCCGAACAAGCTGCCCAGGTGAATGCGCTGGTGATGAATTTCGCCGAAAAAGCTAATGCTAATCGCCTGGTGACGCGTGTACTGGATGAGTACAAGCGTACAGGAAAAGCTACCACCCGCCTGGCTCCCAATGTTACTCGTGTGCTCGACCAGGAAACACAGGCGGCTCTCGAACAAATCAACCAGGGCCAACAGATTTCACAAGAGCAGGTCAAGTCCATCGGCAACAAGACGCGCAAACTGACACAGCGATTGGATGATGTCTTGCCCTAAGAAGACAGAGTCCAGGGTTTTTGATTCAGATAACAACCCGAAAAGAAAAATTGTCGATGCCAATATATGAGGAAGGATAGATGCTTATGTCAGTAAGATGTTCCTTAGGCCATGAAAATCCAGATGGTTCAGCTTTTTGTGATGAGTGCGGCGAGCCTCTGAGTGGTGCATCAATAGGTACGGCACCTTCGCAGGCACCCATAGCCGCTCCAGTAGCAGCAGTGGGGGATACCCAGACCTGCCCATCTTGTGGGGCAGGCAACCTGGCAGGTGAGGCTTTCTGCTCGAACTGTGGTGTCAGTTTGCAGGGGGCATCTGCTCCTGTGGATGTGGCAATAACTCCGATACCCGCAATTCCAACTGCATCTCCCACGCCAGCGGTTAGTGTTCCCGCATCATTACAGGCACGCTTAATCGTCGAGGCCGATAACCAGGAATTTGATCTGAGTGGGAAAGATAATATCATGTTGGGACGTGAAGATGCCGTCAGCAACATCTATCCAGATGTGGACATGACCCCTCATGGTGGTGAGGAGGGTGGCGTGTCCCGTCTGCACGCACGTATCTTTGTGGAGAATGGTCAGTATATGCTGGAAGATGAGAACAGCACCAATTTCACGTTTCTCAATCGTCAGCGACTCGCCGCAAAGACGCCAACACCATTAAATGACAATGATGAGGTTCGTCTTGGTCGTGTGCTCTTGCGCTTTAAAACACCATAATGTGACCCGACCTTCGATCCCTATAATTGACAGTCTGCATTATACTCGCTATAATCTACGCGATATCCCGAGTGGAAGAGAGAAAGGGTCATTATGAAACGTACCTGGCAACCAAAACGTATTCCGCGCAAACGTGAACATGGATTTATGAAACGCATGGCTACCCGTAATGGGCGTCGTGTAATCAAAGCTCGTCGCGCTAAAGGGCGTTGGAGCTTAACCATTTAAGAGTTTGACAGTATTATGGCACTCAATCGTGCGTTACGCCTACGTAAAAGTAGTGAGTTCCAGCAGGTGAGGCAGCAGGGATGCAGTATTGCTTCTCGGCTGCTTATCCTGGCATGGATGCCTAATAATCTTGCAACGCTGCGCATTGGCTTTGTGGTCAGTAAACGTATTTCTAAGCATGCCGTGAAACGTAATTATATTAAGCGGCTACTCAGTGAGGTGATCCGACCGATTATAGCTGACTTGCCACAAGGTTTGGATATAGTGATCAACGCAAGGAGGCAGATCTTGGGCGCTGATTTACCCCTCCTTATACAGGATCTTACTACGTTGTTACATCGGGCGCGGCTACTCGAACCTGCACAAACGCCGGGACGAGCGGTTGAAAATACGCAAAGGGTGCAACCGTGAAATATATTGCACTGGGTTTGATTCGTCTTTATCAGCGCACGCTGTCGGTGGTCCTGCCCTCATCGTGTAGGTTTACCCCTTCATGTTCTCATTATGGATATGAGGCCATTGAACGTTTTGGATTTTTCCGTGGTGGATGGATGACCATCAAGCGCATCGGGCGGTGTCATCCTTTTTATCACGGCAATCTCTACGATCCAGTCCCCGAACGTTTGAAAGACTAGATCGAGGAAGGCAGGAGTATTCTCATGAATGTAATAGACTTATTTAATAACATCTTCACATATCCCATTCTTAATGGTCTTATGCTGTTATATCACCTTTTCGGTGATTTTGGGCTGTCCATCATTGTTCTGACATTGATTATTAAGCTTATCCTGTTCCCTCTTACCTTGCAGCAATTGAAATCCATGAAAGCGAATCAGGCGTTGCAACCGCAGATAGCAGAGATTCGTAAGAAATATGCCAAAGATCAGCAGGGACAGATGTTGGCTACGCAAGCTCTCTATAAAGAGTATAACATCAATCCACTGGCTGGTTGTCTTCCGCTGTTTATCCAGCTACCAGTGCTCTATGGTCTGTTTTATGCTCTCAATGGCATCCTGAGAAATCCTCATCTAAAGCTCAGTGATATCAATACTCATCTCTACCCCTTTGTTCCTCATTTTAGCCAGCTCCCGAATCTCTATCTTAACTGGTTTACCTTTCTCAATTCCAGCTGGCATTTTCCATTGGGTTCTCCTTATCCCCCACTGGCTATTCTGGCTGGTCTGGCTACCTTTGTGCAGTTACGCATGTCACAGCCAAAAACCACATCTGTTCCTGGTGCTGCTCCTGATCCATCGGCTCAGTCCATGAAGATGATGCAGTATATGATGCCCCTGGTCACGGTATTTTTCGGTTGGACTTTTCCTGCTGGCCTGGCCCTCTACTGGACTATATCTTCAACCTTCCAGGCTGCTCAGCAGTACTTTGTCACAGGGTGGGGTTCATTACTTGTGGCTCCGAACTTTGCTGGCAATGAGAAGAAAAGTGCTCCTGCAATCAGTTCTAAGAGTTACTCAGGCGATCAGCGGCGCGAGCGAGAACTACAGCAGCAGGCTAATGAAGCTGATGTGGAAGGTGAGGAGAGTAGTGGTTTGGTAGAAGGCCGTACTATAAAGCGATCAGGCAGTAGCTCATCTGCACGCCGCCGTCATCGTGTAGGCAGTGCATCGGCACGTCGTCGTGGGAGTGCCCAAAGGTCACGGAGCTAATTCGATTGCAATCTGTCATAGCTGACAGCAATCTTACTATAATTTGAATAGGGAGGCAAGGAAACTGTGGAAAGTATAGAGGCTAGTGGCAAAAACGTTGATGATGCGGTGCAACAGGCTTTGGCGCGTCTGGGGAAGCGCCGTGATGAAGTTGAGGTTGCTGTCCTACAAGAGCCAAGTCGCGGTACGTTTGGTCTGGGCAGCCGGGATGCGCGCGTGCGTGTCACGGTACGCCCTTCTTCCTATAGCAAGGGAGCGGTGATTACACCCGAAATGGCTGATGCTATCCTTGGTCCTGAAACTCTTGAAGTCCCTCTTCCTGAAGAAGAACTCTATGATGAGGAGGAAGAGGACGAGTATGATGAGGAAGAATTAGAGGACGAAGAGGAAGATGAGGACGAGTATGATGAGGAAGAATTAGAGGACGAAGAGGAGATAGAGAATGAAGAACTCATACCTTTCGTTGCTTCAGCTCTTCTTCCTCCCCAACAGAGCCAGGCCAATGTGAGTTCAGCAAGCGGTGAGATACAAGAAGTTGAGGTCCCCTCACGCGAAGATATTGAGATTACTGTCGATGTCTTACAGCATATTTTGCATTATATGAATATCCATGCAACAGTACAGGTACGTTCTACTAATCCTTTGACACTTAATATTCATGGTATTAATGAGAATCTGGGTTTGCTGATTGGGCGCAAAGGCGAGACGCTAGCCGCTCTCCAACTACTGGTGAATCTGGTTGTTAGCCATCGTACAAAGCATCGCATGCGCATTATCGTTGATGCGGAGAACTATCGCGAACGGCGTGAGGAGAATCTGCGCTCACTGGCCTTGCGTGTGGCGCAGCAGGTACGTAACTATCGTCGCTCAATTGCTCTCGAAGCTATGCCCCCTCACGAACGACGTATTGTGCACATTGCCCTATCCGATAGTAAAGATATCAGTACGGAAAGCATTGGGGAAGGTGATGAGCGGAGAGTGGTTATTTCTCTGAAACGATCCAGACGTTAATTGGGGAATATTTATGGTGGGTGGCCTGCACAGGCACCCACTGATGTATTCTACCACACAAAGGAGCGTCTTCTGTGCTCCAGATTCCCGAATTTCTTGCGATTGGACATGTTGCCCAGGACATCCATCCCGATGGTACATTCTCACCTGGTGGAACCGTTACTTTTGCTGCTTGCACGGCCTATCGTTTAGGATTAGAGGCTGGCATTGTTACTTGCGCAGCTCCAGATCTCATCGCAAAACTGCCCTCCTACCTTCCCAATATCGCACTGCAAGTACGCTCATCAGCCGAGACAACTACCTTTGCTAACTCCTATCAAGAAGGCTTTCGTACTCAATATTTACATGCCAGGGCTGAGTCCTTACAGCTAACGGACGTGCCACAATCGTGGCGTAGGACTCCGATTGTCCTGTTGGGACCGCTGGTTCAGGAACTTACCCCAGAATTTGTCACACTCTTTAAGCGCCGTCCAGGCTCTCTCATTGCCGCTACACCGCAGGGCTGGTTACGCCGCTGGGATGCTGATGGTCGTGTCTGGCCTGCTCCCTGGCTGGAGGCAGAACAGATCTTGCCCTTACTCGACGTGCTCATTCTTAGCCATGATGACCTGCTCCCTTTTGCTGATGGTGATCGTCGACAGGTCGATACACTATTGACCCGTTGGAGTGCCCATGTCCCTTTACTGGTTGCCACAGATGCACGGTATGGGGCTACCCTCTTCCAGCAGGGCGCGATGCAGCGTTTTCCAGCCTATCCTACCCATGAAGTAGATCCTACGGGGGCAGGTGATGTCTTTGCTGCTGCTATGCTGATATATCTGCACAAATATGGTGATCCTGAGCGTGCTGTAAATTTTGCAAACTGTGTTGCCTCATTTTCAGTTGAGCAAGAGGGGATAAAGGGGATACCCACACTCGATATGGTGGAGAGACGGTTGAAGAGATAAGGCAAATAAGGCAGGGGCTGCTGTCCCTGCCGGAAGCGCGAGATTCCTCGCAAAAACTCCATTTCTAAAATCACCCCATAAGGAGGGAGATTCCTCCCTCGACGCAAAAGAAAAAATCTGATATAGTGAAGCACATATCTGGATAATCTTCTAACGTGCATGGGAGTATTTTGTCATGACAGCATATGACAGCGCCGTCGTTCGACTGAAGCGCACGCCACTCTATGAGCAGCATCGTGCACTTGGCGCACGCATCGTAGAGTTTGGTGGTTGGGAGATGCCCGTACAATATAGTGGTATTTTAGAGGAACATCAGGCAGTACGTACTCACGCAGGACTTTTTGATGTCAGTCATATGGGTGAGTTTAAGGTTGAAGGACAAGGTGCTCTGGCCTTCTTACAATACCTTGTTCCCAATGATGTTTCGCGTCTGAGCATTCATCAGGCTCTCTATACACAACTCTGCCTCCCTGACGGCAATGTCATTGATGATTTGCTGATCTACCGGCTGGCAGAACATCACTATATGCTCGTCGTAAATGCTGGCAATATCGCTAAGGATCTGGCCTGGGTACAGGGACAGGTCACACATTATCCGCATGTCACTGTCACAGACCAGTCGGATATTACAGCATTGCTTGCTCTTCAGGGGCCAGCCGCTCGATCCATTCTACAACCTCTTACAGGTACCGACCTTGCCAGCATTCGCTATTACCACTACGCGGCAGGACAGGTCAATGGTGTGGACTGCATCATCTCACGCACAGGCTATACTGGTGAAGATGGTTTTGAGCTTTACTGTGCTTCTGTTGATGTGGTCGAGCTCTGGAATGATCTACTCGTTGCAGGAAAACCACATGGAGTTGCTTCCTACAGGCCTGGGAGCACGGGATACTCTGCGTTTAGAGGCTGGTATGTGCCTGTATGGTCACGAACTCGATGAGAGGACCAATCCCCTGGAGGCCAGACTGGGCTGGACGGTAAAACTCGATAAAGGCAACTTTATCGGGCGTGAAGCACTATTAGCAAGTCAAAGAACAGGGACCACAAAAATTGCTTGTTGGGATTGAACTCCTTGAACGTGGCGTGCCACGTGCAGGTTATACTATCTACGAGCATGATCAACAAGTTGGTGTCTTGACCAGCGGTGCTCCTGGCCCAACGGTACACAAAAATATTGGTATGGGCTATGTCACTGCCTCTCATGCTGTTATCGGACATCCGGTACAGATCGACATTCGTGGGAAGCGTATAGCAGCTCACATCGTGGCATTACCATTTTATAAGCGAGAGAAATAGGGTCACACAGTGGGACTCTGGAAGATAACCGTCCTGAAGAAGGGAGATTACAAACGATGGCTAGCCTGAATCATCCTGCTAATCTTAAATATAGCAAGACAGATGAATGGGTACGTGTTGAGGGCGATGAGGCGATAATTGGCATTACTGACTATGCTCAGGATCAGCTAGGCGATATCGTCTATGTGGAACTACCGTGGAATACAGAAGAGGATGTCTCCCTGGAAGCAAAATTTGGGGATATCGAGTCAGTCAAGGCTACCTCAGAACTGGTTTCTCCCATCAGCGGCAGTGTTATCAGAGCCAATGAAGCACTCAAGGACCATCCTGAACTGATCAATGACTCCCCTTACGATGAAGGATGGATGCTCGTCGTGAAGATAACTAATCCCGCTGATCTGAATGATCTCATGGATGCCGAGCAGTATCTACAATATATCGAGGGCCACTAAACGAGTTGAGTTGTCTGTTCTCTCTCCTCTTGGAGAGAGGACATATCGATGCGGTATAATTATAGAAATCACTACATGAGTCATCCCAAGCTTTTCGAACAAGAGTTCTCTCTCAAGCGGGATTGTCAAGGGCGGTCAGCCCTTGACCGGGGCGCGGGGTGTCCCCGCAAAATTTCTTTTTTCCTCGTGCCGCCGCAGGCGGCGCACAAAAGAAGTAAAAAGAGTTTTTGGGGACACCCCAACCCCCGCCAGGAGGCTGCCGCCCCCTGGATCCCCGCTTTTTTGAATTTTTGTTTCAAAAATTCGGGATAACTCATGCATAATAGCTCCCCCTGGTACAAGGAGCATTTCTTTGGGGAGCTTCTAAACCTCAAAGGGGTAAGATATGAGCTATATACCCAATACACCGGAAGAACAGCAGGCGATGTTAGAGCAAATAGGTTTTTCCACAATGGAGGACCTGTTAGAGACGGTACCTGAAGATGTACGTTTGCATCGTCCCCTCGACCTTCCACCAGCACTTTCTGAACCGGATCTCAAGCGTCTCCTCAGCAGAATGGCTGCAAAAAATAAAAATGTAGATACCACTATTTCTTTCCTTGGTGCAGGTACCTATGATCATGCTATTCCCAGTGTCGTATCTCATCTGCAACGTCGCTCGGAATTTGTCACCTCCTATACGCCATATCAGCCAGAGGTTAGTCAGGGCATGTTGCAGACCATCTACGAATTTCAGACGATGGTCTGTCAGGTAACTGGACTGGATATTGCGAATGCCTCACTCTACGATGGCTCAACGGCTCTGATCGAGGCGGTATTATTGGCCCTTGGCCCAGGTGGACGCGGTGAAATTGTCGTATCGACAGGCGTTGATCCTCAATATCGTGATGTTCTGTATACCTATGCCTTCTCGCGTGGCTTCAGCGTCAAAGAGGTTCCTACATACAACGGTGTGACTTCTCTTGAAGAACTGGACGCGGCAGTCGGTTCAACGACATCTGCTGTCATTATCCAACAACCAAACTTCTTCGGCTGTGTGGAAGATGTCCATGCCATTGAGCCAATCGTTCACAAAGGAAAGGCGCTTTTTGTGACCACTATCACCGAACCTGCCTCCCTCGGCATTCTGGCTCCTCCTGGGGCCTATGGAGCCGATATCGCAGTTGGTGAGATGATGAGTTTTGGCAATACGATGAGTTATGGGGCACCCGCTCTGGGCTTTATGGCGGCCAAACAGAAATTTATGCGTCTGCTGCCTGGACGGCTGGTTGGGCAGACAGTTGAGGAAGGTGGCAAGAAGCAGACTGGTTACGTCTTGACATTACAGACACGTGAACAACATATCCGTCGCGAGCGTGCAACCTCAAATATTTGTACCAATCAATCTTTGCTGGCTGTAGGAGCCACTATTTTTATGGCAACACTGGGCAAGCAAGGCATGCGAGAACTTGGCGAACTGTGCCTGCAAAAGGCCCATTACGCTTTCCGCCAGATCACAGCGCTGCCAGGTTTTGCAGCAGCCTTTAGCAGTCCTTTCTTTGATGAATTTGTGATTAAGATGCCCGTCTCACCAGCTAAACTCCAGCAGCACTTCGATCAGGCAAATATCATCGGTGGCTACCCCCTTGGTAAGAGTTATCCTGGCATGGATAACTGCATGCTTTTCTGTGTGACTGAGACGCATACAAAGGAAGATATAGATCAGTTGGTAAATGTACTGAGCGTGATCAGTCGAGTTTCTACGGAGGTGCAAGTATGAGCATTGAAACGCTAATTTTTGAGAAGGGGGCACCAGGACGGCGTGCGGCAACTATGCCCAGACTGGATGTGCCCACCGAACCCCTGGAGAGCATGATTCCCGCTCACCTGTTGCGTGAGCAGCCAGCTCCTTTGCCTGAGGTCAGCGAGATTGAGGTGGTACGTCACTATACGCACCTTTCGCAGCGTAACTTTGGCATTGACACAGGCTTCTATCCTCTCGGCTCCTGTACAATGAAGTATAATCCCAAGATCAACGAAGATATGGCAATCTTGCCAGGTTTTGCCCGCATCCATCCCTTACAACCTGATGAGACAGTACAGGGGGCCATTCAATTGATATACGAGCTAGAGCAATATCTGGCAGAGATATCCGGCATGACCCGCGTTACATTACAGCCATCCGCAGGGGCGCATGGTGAGCTAACAGGCCTGATGCTTATCAAGGCATATCACCAGAGCCAGGGCGAAGGACACCGCAACCTGGTACTTATTCCCGACAATGCTCATGGCACTAATCCGGCCAGCGCAACGCTGGCTGATTATAAGGCTGTAGAGGTCAGGAGTGACACGACGACCGGTGGTATCGATATGAGCCACTTGAAGACATTGTTGGAGGCACACGCCACAAATATTGCGGCTATTATGATGACCAATCCGAATACGTTGGGACTCTTTGATGCCAGTATTGTAGAAATTGCTCGTATGGTCCATGAAGTTGGCGGACAACTCTATTATGATGGTGCCAATGCCAATGCTGTGTTGGGCATTACGCGTCCGGGTGATATGGGTTTCGATGTAGTACACTTCAATCTGCATAAGACCTGTAGTACGCCGCATGGTGGGGGGGGTCCCGGTGCTGGTCCAATTGGCGTGAATGCTCACCTTGTACCTTTCCTGCCGGGCCCCTTGCCTGCAAAGAATGGGCAGGATTACTACTGGGAAGAAGCCGGCCCGCAATCTATCGGCAAGGTTCGTGCCAATATGGGTAACTTCGGCGTGCTGGTACGGGCGTATACCTATATTCGCACCTATGGCCCCGATGGGCTGCGGCATGTTTCAGAGAGTGCAATTCTCAATGCCAACTATCTTAAACACGAGTTGGCGGCCGACTATGAGATTGCCTATCCACAGATCTGCCAGCACGAGTTTGTGGCAACGGCGCAACGTCAAAAGGATGAGCATGGGGTAACGGCCCTGGATATTGCGAAGCGTTTGCTCGACTTTGGTATGTATGCGCCAACGGTCTACTTTCCCTTGATTGTACACGAGGCCATGATGATCGAGCCAACCGAGACGGAGACGCGCGAAACTCTGGACTACTTTGTAAGTATCATGCATCAGATTGCTGAGGAGACACGCGCAAATCCAGAAATTGTTAAGACTGCCCCCCATACAACGGTGGTTGGGAGACTCGATCAAGCCCTGGCCGCACGCAAGCCCAATTTGCGCTGGGTACCAGGACAGGAGGCGACACACTAGCCCTCAAAGAATTGATAGCTCTTTGGTGTTTTGTTGCCAATGTGGCTGGTTTGCGTCGCGCAACATTGGCAACAAAATAGCCTGCGAAGTGCCGTAGGCGCTGAGGAAGATTGCTGTTACCTATGCTTCAGGCTGGCTGAGCAAAATTGATTCGCCCTCAATTTTTACCGGATAAGTCAGGAGATCTTGACGAGCAGGACCGCACAATACTTTGCCCGTGCAGACATCAAACTGTGCTTGATGCCAGGGACAGGTAATGACATTTCCTTCAAGTTCACCCTCGTTGAGGGGACCACTGATGTGGGTGCAGTTATCGGTGAAAGCGTAAACGACACCGTTAATTTTTGTCAGGCAAATGGGTTCTCCTTCCAGTTCGATTGAAAGGAGACCACCTTCTGCTACTTCGTTTTGTTCTGCCACTTTTATAAAATCTGCCATAATACATCCTCTTGTTAATTAAAGACTATTTGCTTGCATGGGGGGAATATCACCCCGTTCACGCTATCACTTGCAGATGATACCAGGAAAATGGCGGCCTCTGCAAGCTTATCAAGACTGATCCATTGTGCTTGCAAAGAGAGTCGCATTTATTCATCCTCATCTAAATTTGGTTTTTCAAGACCTGCCGTGATTAGACCGCGATGGAGTACACGCAGTGAGAGAAAGGCGCACTTGGTACGAGCTGGACTAATATCTATACCCAGAGCATCCAATACATCTTCTGTGCCAAGAGCAATGACCTCCTGTACAGTCTTACCTTCGATCATCTCCGAGAGCATAGAAGCTGCTGCCTGGCTAATGGCACAGCCACGGCCCTGGAAACGCACAGCCGAGATATGGTCATCCTCTACCTGGAGATCAATACCAAGCTGATCGCCACACAATGGATTCGAGTCCTCGGCATGAATGTCAGGTTGCTCCAGCTTTCCATAGTTGCGCGGATTGCGATAATGTTCCAGGATATATTCACGATAATCCATTGACATAAGCCTTAGCCTCCCACAAAGACTACACAAACCTACAGGTTAAAAATTTGCTGTGCTTTACGTAGTCCCTCTACCAGTATATCGATTTCTTCCTTGAGAGTATAGACATAGAAGCTGGCACGTGCCGTTGCTGAGAGACCAAAGCGTTCCATAAGTGGTTGTGCGCAGTGGTGTCCTGCTCGAATAGAGACACCAGCCTCTTGATCAAGGATAGAGGCAAGATCATGTGGGTGGATATCACCCAACGTGAAAGAGATCACCCCACCACGTTTGTCCGTATCTGGCCCATAGATTATCAAGCCAGGAACAGCCTGTAACTGCTCCATCGCATAGCCAGTTATTTCTCGCTCATGCTGCATAACAGTTGTCATACCCAGCTTTTGCAAGTAATCGACAGCCGCGCCCAGGCCAACAGCTTCCGCAATAGCTGGTGTGCCTGCCTCAAACTTCCAGGGAAGATCATTCCAGGTAGACTCGCGTAGACTGACCTGACGAATCATATCTCCGCCGCCCATAAAGGGGGGCATAGCTTCCAGCAGGGCGCGTTTCCCATAGAGCACACCAATACCTGTAGGTCCCAACATCTTATGTGCACTGAAGCAGAGGAAATCTACATCGAGTGCTTGCACATCAACCGGCATGTGAGGGACACTTTGGGCGGCATCCAGGAGCACTACTGCCCCTGCGGCATGTGCCTGTGAAATCATCTCCTGCACAGGATTAATTGTACCCATTACGTTAGACATGTGGGTAAAGGCGACCAGTTTGGGCTGTTGTTGTAAGAGCTGTGCATAGATATCAAGTTGTAACTGGCCGTCATCGCTGACGGGCACAAACTCTAAGCGTGCCCCGCTACGTTGTGCAAGGAGTTGCCAGGGAACAAGATTGCTGTGATGTTCCATCTCGGTCAGCACAATCAGGTCACCTGCATGGATATTTGCTCCCCCCCAACTATAGGCGACCAGATTGATGCTCTCACTGGTATTACGTGTTAAGATCACCTGTCTGCTATGGCGGGCATTGATGAAACGAGCAACTTTCACCCGTGCCTTTTCCATTGCTGCCGTCGCCTCTTCGCTGATCTCGTAGACTCCACGATGCACATTTGCATTATAGTTCTGATAATACCAGTTCATAGACTCGATGACACTACAGGTTTCTGTGAACTGGCGGCACTATCGAGATAAACAAGTGGCTTACCATGAACCTGACGCGACAGGATGGGGAAGTCGTTGCGAATATCCGCAACAGTACGAGCGACATGGTTCTCGTCTGTTGTCTGATGTTCTGTTATATTTCTATTGTCGGATATGACCATGGTTTCCCTGATTTCTCTACTACGTAGGGATCAGCAATCAACGTTAATGATTGTAGGGGATGGGTTCCTGTCAGGGAAGACCCAGGTCTACCGACAACTTCCTCTCCGGACTCTTACGGACGATCCCCCTACAGCTTTAATACTCGGTGAGCTTAATTTCTTCGTCAACGGGGTTGCCATCAAGATGAATGGCTCCCTCATCGACACCTTCGATCTCCCAACGCTCCTGAGCGTCTACCCAGGTGTCAGCTTCGGTTTCGTAAGCTCCTCGCATACGACGTACAATGCTGCGGCGCAGGCGGATGCGTAGATTCTCCAGCGGGATACGTTGCAAGACAGGTTCAAAGAAGCCCTGAACGATAATGCGCTCGGCCTCTAAACGTGGAATACCGCGTACCATCAGATAGAAGAGTTGCTCTTCATCAACCTGTCCAGTGGTAGCACCGTGGCTGGCGCTTACCTCGTTAGCCGCAATTTCCAGTCCAGGAATTACCTCTGCGCGTGCTGTTTTGCTCAGTAGCAGCGCGTGAGCCGAAAGGAACGAGGCCGTTTGCTGCGCTTTGGGCCGTACACGAATCATGCCCTCAAACTCTAGCCGTGATGTATCGCTGAGCACTCCTTTGACCAGTGTCTCCGCATTGGTGGAGAGGGCGGCATGATCTGAGAGGGTGTGGATGCAATAGCGCTGATCATGGTCAGTGAAGAAGATGCCAACCAGTTCTCCTGCACTGCCATTGCCCTTGAGGCCTGCACCGATGGTTGAATAAGTAAGCTTGCTGCCAAGGTCAGCCATCACAAAGGTGACGCTGCTATCATTATCGTAGAGCGCATTTTTATTGCTGATGTTCCAGACATTCTGGCCCAGATCTTGCAGGTTACTAAATTCGACACGTCCCATGCTTTTTGCAAAAACTTCAACAATGTCGTTAAGCAGTGCCGGTTGCTCACCCTCAATGTGCGACGTATACTCTTCGACAAAACGCACACTACTCTGCTCTTCCGCGATAATCAATGTATGCGAGAACGTCGCAGATGCGGTTGCATCAATCCAGACCTGTGCCAGGATGGGTGCCTCAATTTCTACACCCTTGGGAACGTAGAGGAAGATACCACCGCTCCAGAAGGCGGCATGTAGAGCTGTGTACTTGTTGCTCTCAACGGGTACGCACTCAGTCATAAAGTATTTTTGCACCAGTTCAGGATACTCATGTACTGCGCTATCCAGGTCGGTCAGGATCACGCCTTGCTGCTTGAGTGCCTCGCTGAGTTGGCTACGCACTACGGTAGCATTATGTTGGACGATCAAGCCAGAACGCTCATTGAGCAGCATGCCGTCCAGAGATTGCTCAATAGAAGTGGGTAACGTATCGGTCTTCTCTGAAGGAACAAATGGGCTGAGTTGCTGGAGCTTAAAATTTGCAACTGCCCGCAAGGTGCCCAGGTCTCCACGGCGACCCAGGGGAGCGGGTGTATTCTCGTAGATTTCCCAGGCATGCAGACGCTTTTGTAGCATCCACGCAGGTTCCCCCTTCTGGCGCGAAAGTTCCTCGACCGCGCTACGAGAGAATCCTATTGCCAAAGCATTAGGCATCAGCGGTCACCTCATTCTCTTCATTAGCAGGCTTGAGCCACTCATAGCCCTTCTGTTCCAGTTCCAGGGCCAGCTCTTTGCCACCCGATTTGACGATACGTCCGTTGAACATCACATGGACATGATCAGGAGTAATATAGTTGAGCATACGCTGGTAGTGAGTGATCAGCAGGATGCCCAGGTTGGGTCCAGTCAAGGCATTAACGCTTTCGGAGACGATCTTGAGGGCGTCGATATCCAGGCCAGAGTCAGTCTCGTCCATCAGAGCAATTTCTGGCTCCAGCAATGCCATCTGAAGAATCTCCGCACGCTTCTTTTCACCACCGGAGAAGCCATCATTGATGGCGCGATTGATAAAGCTGTTATCTACTTTGAGCAAGCGCATTTTCGCTTGTAATAGCTTGCGGAACTCACCAGGAGGAATACTCTTGCGCTTCCCCATCTTGCCTGTAGGATTCTCCCCTTCTTCGAGAGGTTTGTTGCCTTCACGGACGGCTTCCAGGGAACGACGCAGGAAGTTTGCCACACTGACACCAGGGATGGACATAGGATATTGGAAGGCCAGGAAAAGGCGCATACGAGCACGGCGATCTGGCGAATATTCCAGGATATTCTCACCCTTGAACCAGATCTCCCCTTCGGTTACTTCATACTTGGGGTTACCCATGATAACGTTTGCGAGAGTGCTTTTGCCGGAGCCATTGGGTCCCATTAGTGCATGTATTTCACCCTGTCGCACCACAAGATTCACACCGCGTAAAATTGGCTTACCTTCAATATTGGCATGAAGGTTCTTGATTACAAGTTCTGATTCCATTACCGATACACACCTTCCTATAATGAAGGACGAAGCTCTGATTCGCCTTCCTGAGGTAGATAGAACCCATCGGAGTTCACACCTACATGAATATCTGAGAGAGCAATAAAATGTGAGGATGCGTCATGTCCTCTGGTTGACTCTACCACCAGATCTGCCAGAGTGATGGAGTCCAGGGTTTGTGCGACTGCATCCCGTACCCTTGCCCAGAGGTATTTGGTCTTGCACGAGTCGAAAAAATTGCAGTTTTGTGTCATTTCACCTTCGGTCGCACAGATCATAGGAGCAATTGGTCCTTCCAGGACGCGCACCACCTCGCCCATGCAGATCTTAGATGGGTGGCGACTCAGACGGTAACCTCCATGTGCTCCGCGCGTACTGATGACCAGTGGTGGCTCAGCTTCTCGCAACAGTTTGACAAGTTGCTCCAGATATGCTAATGGCAATGCTTCTGCCAGTGAAATGTCTGTTAGTGAGCGGGGACGTTCACCATAGTGACGAGCCAGATCGACCATGATCCGCACGCCATATTCACCTTTTGTAGAGACTCGTAACATCATGGCCTTTCCCTTCTCTTCGTATTACCTGATGATCCGTCGCTTGCATTGGTATACACCAAGTTAATCCGACCTATTCACTAGGATATATTTTAGCACTTGAGAAGAGGAAGCGTCAACTGGTCGATACTCTCTGATGTCTTATCGTTGCTTGCGTCCTACGACGATTTGCCGGGTTCCTTTCCCGAACGGTTTCCAATCGTAGCTCCCATAGATGGCTTCGACGCTAAAACCAGTCGCCAGGAAGAGTAATTGCAGCTCACGAGGGAAAGAAGATGTGCATATCGAGTCTGGTCAGATAGCGTTCATTTTCGCCCGTCTGGAAAAATTTTTCATGTGTCCAGGTGATATGTTGTGTCTGCTCAAATGGATCATATTTGCGGCTACTATAGAGCATCATGGTAAACTCTTCATCCGGCGATACAATCTCATCTTCCAGGTAAACATGCGAAGGTCGGTTGAGGGCATTGCTCAGATAGTCGATGTCGGGCAAAAAGGTATCGACGACAAAACGACCGTCAGGTGCAAGATGTTCGCAGGTGTTTTTAAAGGCCGCAAGCTGATGTTCGATCTCATAGAGATGAGCAATGGAGTTAAAAGGTAATAAGATCAGATCAAACTGGCCTTTATTTTCAAGCTGGTAGTCGCACATATCGCCTTCGTGCAAAGTAACGCGCTGCTGAATAGAGTCTGCTTCGCGTGCCAATTTGTGACGATAGGCTGTAAGCATTTCCGGTGCAATATCCAGCCCTTCTAACTGAAAATCGCCAGGACTATGTAAGAGTTCAAGACCGATACGTCCACTACCACAGGCCAGTTCCAGTACCCGCTGTGGTGTATAACTCATGACCAGTTCACGCCAGAATGGTATATCCTGTTCTGATTGGCTCTGATATTCCAGATCGTAATCGCTGACCCGTTCGTAATATTCTCCCATGTCGTAGGGCATAATATGTTACCTCATCAATAATAGCAAATTCGGTGTAACTTCTCAGTTTCCCTCTCTTCCTCGGCACCAGAGGCCTTAGTGGACCTTTTCTTTCTCAGTGCCGTAGGCGCTTCGCAAGCCGTTTAGTGCGGGTTGTGTTGGTCGTGGTGGGGGGTTGCGCCGCAACCTCCACCACGACCAGCACAACCCGCACTAAACAAAGCGAGCCACCGCAGGTGGTGAGGGTACCTGAAGAGCTACAATGTAGTTTCGTAGAGCTTAACACAGGGCAGTTTCTTAAGCAAGCACATGGTACAACCACTATACGATATAGTTAATATTGACATTTTGTTGTATCTATGCTACATTTTGTACGTAGTAACAATAAAATATCATGGTTGTAAGTGAGGTGTGCTATGAGTGACTCGTCGGAACCAACTATTTATAATCGCTTACCTGTTTTACGAGCGGAGCGGGGATTATCTCGCCAGGATCTTGCCAGAGCACTGGACGTCAATTATCAGACGATTGGTTACCTGGAGCGTGGTGAGTATAACCCCAGCCTGGAACTGGCTTTTCACATTAGCGAGTTCTTTGGCTTGCCGATTGAAGCAATCTTTTCACGCCGGCCCTTTAAGCCGTTGAGTAATGAGATTTATGGTACCAGGATGTAAGCTGTTCGGGAAGGAACCTTTGAGCCTTAGCTATGATGACCGCAATTGTGGACATCATGGAGAGTGTTGCTTTTACTATCACCTGAGCCTTAAGCGGACTCAGAAAGGAACCACACAAATGAAGAACGATGTGTCTAAGCGTGAGCAAAAAGACATTTTTCCTGAACGTCCACTGAATTATCGCCGTTGTCTAGTGATCGGTTTCTGTGCCATATATGTTTTGAGTATGTCTGCCTGGTGGTTTCTATTATCACCAGAAGGTACATCACCCCTTGAGCGATTCTTGGGACATCAGGTGAGTGATCTTGCTCCCTATCTAATATTTTTAGTGCTTACGGCATGTTATGCAACGTTGCTTACAAGCGTATATAACATTGCAGTAGGGAATGATAAGAATTTTGATGAGCGCCAGCATATAATACGGGATCGTTCATATCGCTATGCCTATAGAGTTGTCGGTGCACTATTCCTGCTTTTCGTTTTTTATGTTTCACAACATTCCTCTGGTGCAAACTTCCCATTGCCCAGCGATCAAATACAATCTTCGCTTATAGTTACCTGTGCAATGTTGGTTGTGGTGACGTTGCCCACGTCGATCATTGCGTGGACGGAGCGAGAAGTGTGAGGGGTGCCAATGGGTGAGTGAAAGTGTGGTATACTCACATCAATGGTGAGGGATATCCATTGTACATGTGAGCTATGGATAATCCCATTCACGAGTATGATATGAAGAAGGGAGGCCAGGGGAAGAGTATGATTACACAGATCGAGATAGATGGCTTCAAAACCTTCAAAGACTTCAAAGTAGAACTGGCCCTCTTTCAGGTGATTGTTGGCCCCAATGGATCAGGTAAAAGTAACCTCTTCGATGCTCTCCAGTTGCTATCACGTCTGGCTGAAACTGATTTGCTTTCAGCATTTCAAGGATTGCGTGGAGATGCAGGCGAAGTATTTACAAAATTTTCTCAAGGGCAAACGAGCGATCGGATACGTATAGCGGTTGAGATGCTAGTTGATCGTAAGGTACGAGATGATTTGGGAAGAGAATTCGAGCTTGAACATGTACGTTTGCGCTATGAGTTAGAGATAATCCAAAAGATCGATGAGCAGGGACTGGATCAACTGGATATTGTACATGAATCTTTGTCCGTCGTTCCACGACAAGGTGATCGATGGTGTAAAAGATATAAAGTTGATTTGCAAAATGACGAATTACCCGAAACATTAGGCCCGATATACAGGTTCTTTCCTCAAGAAGATGGGGGGGATCAACACTTCAAGTATCTACGACCTATCCGTCGTTCATACATTCTGCATCTCCTGTGTTGTGCATATCTGAAGAAGAGCGCGTGTTCGTAGAACTTACACCTCTTCACCTTGATCGCACTGTGTAAGGTGCGGTCAGCCCTCCAGGAGGGGTAGGGCACAATGAGTACATTATCATTGGCATTATATTGTGAAGGGCCTACTGACCAGCATTTTCTACCTATGATAATTCAAAGAACAGCCCAAGATGTCCTCTGTCAGTATGCAACGAATACTGTAGAAGCATTGCCTGTGCAAGTTGTGAAAGCAGCGAAGCAAGAACAAGGTCGAGATATTTTAGAAGCATCCTCTAAAGCCTTCGGATATCATATACTCATTGTCCACAAAGATGCCGATAGTCGCTCATATGAGGAAACAAAGATCCAATGTTTTGAGCCTGGAAGGGTTCTCGTTTCAGATGCATGTGAGCCAGTATGCAAAAACTTGGTACCAGTTATCCCTGTTCGAGAGACTGAAGCATGGATGATTGCAGATCGTGAGACGTTACGGGATGTACTTGAAATAAGAGAGAGGCTACAAAATCTTGGCCTCCATGGAAAAGCTAAATTAGTTGAAAACATCTCCGATCCCAAAGTAACCTTTAATACCGTAGTTGCAATAGCTGAGGCGGAACGTGGTAATCGCAGGATAAGTCGGCCTGAACTCTATGAGGCACTGGCGCAGGAGATCAGACTTGAACGGCTCAAGCAAGTACGTGCTTATCAATATTTTGTGAGCGATTTGATCAAGGCTTTTGAGGAAATCCGTATAATACCCACACAGAATGCATAGTGGCAACTTGTAATGTTTGTCCCAAACAAATTAAAAACTACCCTCAAGACTCCCCACCTGATACAATAAGCGAGTGAAGCCGTACACTGTTACAGGTGTAGAGTACAAACGTACCCAATAAAAATTTGAGGGGAAAACACACCTATGATATATATGTCTCTTCGCGAAGCCGCAGCAGAAGTCCATTCGGGTCTGGTCACGCCCTCCGAACTGGTCGAGGAATCGCTGGCGCGTATCGAAGAAATCGATGGCGATATGCAAGCCTTTGTCACCGTTATGCGAGATCAGGCCTATCAAGATGCAGAGCAGGCTGAACGAGAACTGCGTAGCGGTCTCTATCGTAGCCCGTTGCATGGTATTCCTATTGCCATCAAAGATCTGATCGCCGTTAAAGATGTACGTACGACGGCAGGCTCTAAGGTGCTGGCTGAGTATATTTCTCGGGAAGATGCTACGGTAGTTGAGCAATTACGCAAAGCAGGAGCCATTATTCTTGGCAAGACCAATACTTTTGAGTTTGCCTATGGACCCTATTGCCCACCGACACGTAATCCCTGGGATCATACACGTACAACGGGTGGCTCCAGTGGTGGCTCCGCAGCGGCAATCGCCACAGGGATGGTCATGGGAGCTATTGGTACCGATACAGGTGGTTCTATTCGTATCCCTTCGGCCTGCTGTGGTATTACCGGACTCAAGCCAACATATGGGCGTGTCAGTTGTTATGGTGTTATTCCTCTGAGCTGGTCACTGGATCATGTTGGTCCGATGGGACGTTGTGCGGAGGATTGTGCCATTCTGTTTGATGTCATCGCCAGATATGATCCACGTGATCCCAATAGCGTCTCTGGTCCGCCAATCTCGCCGAGTCGTGCCACTGCTACCTTGATCGGTGGAACAGAGGGACGCGGTCTGCTCTCTCTGCAAGGGTTAAAGTTAGGTGTACCGCAAGATTCGTTTGTGGCTCCACTTGATCCAGAGGTGCGTCAGGCCTGGCGTGCTGCATTACCAGTATTGGAGGAAGAAGGTGCTGAAATCCTGGATGTAGAGGTAACGCGCCCTACAATGGACCTGTACCGTATCATCCAGATGCCAGAAGCCACGCTGGCCCATATACAAAAAGGCTGGCTATCCGCCCAGAGTGATCTGTATGGAGAGACAACACGGGCACGTCTCGTGCAAGGTGAGAAGGTGACTGCTGTTGATTATCTACGCGCACAACGCGAACGCCGGATCTTCTCCAGTAGTTTGCGTGCGCTTCTGCAACAGGTCGATGCCTTTGTGTTGCCAACCATCCCTGTTCCAGCTGTTCCTCTAGAGCGAACTGGACAGGACATTGAGATTGATGGTGTAAACGAAAATGCAACGGTAGCCCTGTTACGCCTGACGATGCCCTTTAATCTTGCGGGATTACCAACTGTTTCATTCCCCTGCGGCTTTACTACGGGCGGCTTGCCGATTGGTTTGCAAGTTGCGGGTAAACCCTTCGAGGAGGCAACCGTCTTGCGTATTGCTCATGCCTATCAGCAACTCACAGATTGGCAGCGCAGAGAACCGCTTTACAGATGAAGAGGGGGCTATGAACACGTTATAGAGAGTACTATGGCAGTAGTTGGAATGCCTACGCTAGCAATCTCTCAACAGTGTCCAACAGCACATCCAACTCGAATGGCTTCCTCAGGCTGACTAGCTTGCGATCCTTGATTGCTTCCTTTGGCAGGTAGACACTCATAATAATTGTTGGAGTATTTTCTAGCTCTTGTATTGAGCGCAAGTGATCATATAACTCGATGCCGCTCATAGATGGCAAGCGATAATCCGTAATAAATAAGCAAGGTTTTATGATTTTGATTGCATTGAGCGCCTGGAAGCCATCAGTGACCAGCATAGGTTTATATGGTGTCTCTTGAGAAAGAACTTCAACAAGTAAACATCCAATACTATCGTCATCTTCTACCACAAGGATAGTTTTGTCTGGCTTTTTTTCTTCCTTAGGAAACTGCTCTTGAATATATTGCATGTATACACCTCTAATGTCTTATAATTGACACAGCCGTGACTTATCCCGCATTAATTTACACACGTATCAGAAGTCTGGCTAGTTTCGAATAAGGACTCATCCAGAGTTTTTCATAAAATTGGTTGTCTGAAGACATGCGGTTGTTCAAAAAATGCGCTATTTTGGGGGTTATTGTCAAGTAACTTTCAAGGTAGTGCAATTGGCTTTTGAAGGGGGTTGACTCTGGTTTCTCGAAGTGGTATAGTAGTTGCAGTTAGCCGGTGTAGCTCAGTGGTAGAGCAGCGGTTTTGTAAACCGCTGGCCGGGGGTTCGAATCCCTTCACCGGCTCCCCATCACTCAGTTTCCTCTTCAAACAGCCAGAGAAGCCACTTTAGATACATTCCCACACATTGACGAAGTACCCGAGGAAACGGCTAAAATGGCCTCATTTTTTGCATAACCGTATGTCTTCAGACAACCGATTTTTGAAAATCAGCCATTCAGAATAATTGATCATCCCGGATATCCTACTCTGCCGTGTTTGGTGTCTGTTCCCACAGTGCTGGGGTCCTGGGCGGCTGCCAGCTTGCTTGAGAGGTATGGGCCTGAATGCAGATATACGTGATCCCTTGATAGGTGATAGTATTACCAACCTTGTAAGGGATCTGGGGTTGCCATGCCAGTATGGCAGGGGATTTGGAGTGGTTGGCGTCAGTGTCATTTTTGTGGTGAGCGTCGGAGTGATGGGATCGGGCAGGACAGTTGGAGTGAATGTGTGTATTGGTGGTTGCCTTGTTACAAAGAGATTGGTTTTCCCTACTGCTATTAAGCACAATGGTGCCTGAGTAGAGAACCAGGACGAGCACAGCAAGGGGGATACCAAGACGCAGCACAAAAGGAAGTCGTTGCCAAAAAGTTGGTTGCCTTGTTGGATGGGGAGCGCTGGGGGATAGTTGAGAACTGAGCGTTGCTCTGACGGTCTCCTGAGAGTGAGAGATAGACTCAATGGCTCGTTGATATGCTTGAGCGAGCGCTTGCGGCGTTTGAAAACGTTGGCTCGGATCTTTCGCCAGGGCACGCAGTATAACTTGATCTACAGCTGATGAAATCTTTGGTTGCAGGAGTGATGGACGAACGGGAGGCTGGTGCACGTGTTGCCAACAGATGGCCTTAGCAGTACTTCCGTGAAAGGGAACCTGTCCCGTGACCATCTCGTAAAGCAGGACGCCCAACGCATAGACATCACTGCTTGGCGTGGCGGGCCGCTCCTGTAATTCCGGTGCCAGATATTCGAGCGTTCCCATGATATAGCCGGTCTGGGTGAGATCTGCACTGCCCACCTGTTGCTTTGCCGACCCAAAATCTGCGAGATAGGCGTAGAATTCCGGTGCCAAATTTTGGGGAGTGCCTATGAGATAGCCGGGCAGGCTGAGATTGGTACCGCCCACGCGTTCCTTTGCCAGCCCAAAATCTGCAAGATAAGCGTAAAAATCATCACGCAGCAGGATATTCGATGATTTCACATCGCGATGGAGAACCCCGTGTTCATGTGCATAATGCAAGGCACTGGCGATTTGTTCGAGAAGTATGCCAGCTTCTTCCAGTGTAAGTGGCCCTCTGGTCTTCAGCCTCTCATCGAGTGTACCACATTCGAGGTAGGGCATGACCAGATAACACCAGGAAGCCCACTCGCCATAGGAGAAGACTGGCAGAATATGATCATGCTTCAAGGACCCGATCATGGCAACCTCGCGTTGAAACCGCTCGAAGTGCTCAGGCTGGTTCCTTTCAACAAGCTTGAGAGCGACCTTACGATGGAGATGTTCATCATAAGCGAGGTAGACTTCAGACATCCCTCCCCGACCCAGAAGACGTTGGAGGTGATAGTAGTGAATCTGTGTTCCTGCTAACGGTAACATCTTTGTTAAGCCCCTTTTCGATTGCGTGCTCTATGACAGAAAAACGGCTCTACAGAAGAAAAAATTCCTAAGTGGTTCATCATTGGAAGCAGTAACTTTTGTCTCTCCCCTGACTTAAAGTGTCCTTTAAATTTTACACTGAGATACAGACGAAGACAAGCATTGAACGAAAAAATGGGAAAGAAAGGCGTTTTCCCATTGCACTGATCCCAGGACTCGTGTCAGGTATTTTCCTGGGAAGCATCTTTAATCGTTCAGCTCAGACACAACTGCTTAAGTGCCTCAAAGCCTGGGCGGCATGTAGCCTCAAGCAATTTCTGCTCATGTTCTGGTAGTTTCTTCCAGGATGATGCGGCAGATCTTACTTGAGATGCAGCTCTTCTGATCCATATTTCATCAACGAGTTTCGGATCAATAAACTCGATAAGTCTATGCATAGATGGCTCTGGATTGGCGAGGAAGTCTTCGTAATAGAGGGTCAAGACGCGCTGTGGTGGTATTTGTGCCAGGATTTGTAGACCCGCCATGAGCTCACCTGACCAATAATGGCCGCAGAGAGAGGGAGACATCTGGTAGTTGCGAAATGCGTCGGTGTCAAAATGTTCTGGTAGGAAAGGGAAAATTTCATCTGGCAGGTCCTCCACTCCTGAGCGATCATTCGATTCAAAGGGATCGCAGCCCAGGATTTCGGTCAGTTGGAAGGCCAGAAGCACCATGCGAAAGCCAAAGTGTTGACTCATCGAGAGGGAACAATCTCGACCGTCACGGACCAGATGGATAAACTTTGCATCAGGGAATGACTGATATAATCGAGCGATGATGCGTAACGAGCCGCCGGATCGTTCAACCCAGACTTGCCGTTTAAAGCGTTGTCGTAACCACTCGAACAGACTTCGATAGTGTTGTTGAATAGAGGCTGGTGGCAATGAGAGAACAAAGCTCTCAACTTCATCAAATAAGGCATCGTGCTCACTTGTGAGGTGTGGCAGTGTTGTTTGGAGCAGAGCTGGTACGCCGGTTTCAACGGTAAAGCGTGATGCAGAATTGAAGGGGTAGAGAACCTCACCAATGGCGACACCACGATGGAGCATCAGGTTTTGCTTGTGATAAAAATTACCCACTATTCTCCAAAATTGGCTGGCCTCTATTATCCCTTCTGGAAATGCCTGAGGGATAAGACTACCAAGATCGGTAACAAAGGAAAAGAATTCAGAGATGCTTAGCACCTGAGGATGTTCTCTGAGCATATTTGAGATCATCGTGGAACCGCATCGTCCAGTCCCTACGACAAAAACAGGTGTTGTCTTAGTTCTCCCTGGCCTGGCTTCTGTGCTTGATGCATGATAAATATTCTCCTTTTACGATACGATATGTGTCTCTTTGTATTTAGCGCGATGCAATCAGGCTGGAACGCTGGACGTTCAGGCGTTCAAGATACCAGCGATAAAAGGGAGAGTAATGTGTGTGCATCAAAGGGAAAATCTCCTGCATACTTGTGTCCGATGGCCGCATCAGTGTTGGCCCGGTCGAATACTTTATGTCCCACGAAATAAGAGCCATAAAAACTAATACCTTGATCAAACTTTGTGTCGATCCAGGAGAAATCTTTTTTTGTAGCAGCGAAGATCGGTGCTTTAATTTCGATTTCACTAAATAAGAGTTGGAGAAATTCCGCAGTTGTGGGTGGTGTGGCGTTGGTCAGATGGAAGATAGATGCCGAAGAAGATGAGGAAATGATCTGTACAGCCTGGCGAGCTACCAGATCAATTGGAATAAAGTTGATCGGAATATCAGGATCAACTCGCATATATATGGGTTCCCGACTCAAGAGACCTTCCTGGACACGGGACATCATTCCCTTAAATTGGAGTAGTTTTCGCATAAATCCGTAGAGACCTGAAAAACTCCCTACTACTGCGTGTGTTTTGCTGTGTCCAATAACAATACTTGGTCGAAAGATACGGGTTCGCAGATCTGTCGCCTGAGAGACAAGAGACTCGGCCTTAATCTTACTTACTTCGTAAAGGTTATTCGTTTCGTAGCTCTCCGCAATTTCTTCTGGAATGAGTCCTATTTGTTTGCCGGCCACATAAGCTGTACTGATATAGTTGAAGGACCCGATACCTAGATGACGAGCCAGTTCCAGGGTATGTCTTGTTCCTTCAACGTTGGTCGTGAAGATATCTGAGGCATGGCGATCTTCGTAACGTAGTGACGCGGCACTGTGCCAGAACTGCTCAGCTTTCATGGTGGAATTGATGGATATTTTGCGTAAATCGGTACAGATATCACCAGGTATCGCATGACAGCGCTTTTGTATGGCGTACAAGATAGTATCGTCGTATCCGTAAGCGAGGGCTGCTGCATGAAGTACTTTTTGGAGACGTGTCTCTACAGATTCTTTACCCTGCCTTACAAGGCAGACAACGTCTACATCTGTCTGACGTAAAAGCTCTAGAACAATGCAAGATCCAACGAAACCTGTTCCTCCTGTAACGATGTGGACGCGGCTCAATCTTCTTCTCCTCTCAAAAGTAACGCTCTCAAAGCTCAAAGGGCTAAAAAACGAAAATCAATTAAGAATGTCGCTATTAACAGCATAATAGGTGCTATCGCAGCATTTTATAGTGCATTATCCCTATTAGTGATAATAGATCACTCATGTATTTCTTTCTCATTGGAGCATAGCATATCAACTGGTTTATGTCAAAATCCATGAAAAAGAGGAAAATCGGTAAATAGAACTCTCCCGATTCAAAAAATGTGAATAGGGGAGAGTTTTGCTTGTTAAAACTTGTTAGCATAAGGAGGAGTACCTGAGTCTGGTTTGACATTCTGGCGCTGCTGTTGAGAAACAAGTTGCTGATTGAGGGAGAACATCAACGCATTGAACGAGATAAGCAGTGGATCGATTACTGTCTTTGTCGGTGGAAGTGGCTGCAAAGACAATCTTTGACTCACTTCTTGTACAGCTTCGGTTGTGCTGGTGACAGCATTGCCCACTCGTTCGAGGTCTTGCTGGGCTAAAGAAGCTCGTTGGAATCGTGCGAGAAGAGTGTTCAGTGAGTTAGCGACGTGCCAGAGTACATTTTCTTGTGTCAGGGGTGTACGCGCATTTAAATCCCCGTTTGCCACAGAAATATGCGTTTGCATAATTTGCTGTATTCCTAGCTCAAGTTCATGCTTCTGTTCAGCAAGAGCGTGTTCCAGGGAAGCAACCATTTCAGCACGGTCTGCACGCATAATCGCTTGCGTAGTATTGCGTGACCAGAGGTAAGCTACTACTGCGACAAGAATCTCTAAGCTTGCCGGTCGTGCTAAAGAGTTATAGAACTGGGTTCTCAGAATTTCTGTGAAGAGATGGGTATGCGGCTGAAAGCGCAGGTCGGCCAGCGTGAACAAGATATTAAATAGGGCGACTATAAAGACATTTCTTGCCGGCAGCAATGAGATCGCAAGGAGTTCTGCCATGATAAACATGTCAAATAGAGGGAGATTAAACACATCGAACGGAATGGTCGTTACCACGATAGTTATCAATGCTAGCTCAAATGAGACTACAATGATTATTCCCGCAAGCAACGTTTTTCCTATCCGGTTAAGCAGTAATGCGAGGCCGCATATGCCAAGTACGATCAGAACGGCAATGATCACCAGACGATTTGGAATGAAAAATGTTGCGGGAAGAAGCATGATGAGGGTGAGCATCAAAAAAAGTACGACAGTACTTAGCAGATGGCCTCGCCTTGCTGCCTCTCGTTTCAGGAAATTGGCATTTGCGGGAAGCTCTGGAGGTGCTGTCAGGCGATACCATCCTGCAAGACGGTGTTTCTTTTCTTGTACTTGCTCAATTATCTCTCCTGGCGACCAGTCTTGTTGGGTTTGTGTGAGACGAGAAGATACGTGCTTACTCATAACCTCTGAAAGAAACTCCTTACTAGTAGTAGGGTTAATCTATAGTGATAACATTCAACGAAAGTAATATCTTTAGTGCCTTGTCAACGGCAGAAGATGAAAAAGGTCCTGTGGATTTAATCTCTTCAAGGCTGCGCTGCCCATCAATCATTGAGAAGACCAGAAACAGGGCCCTCTTATACCTGGAATCCCATGTCGTCAACTTTGCCAGATCGAGGCGTGCAATAGGCTTTGGAATGGGCGACTTCTGTGGATAAGAAGACTTTTGTGTGAATGTAAGAGTATTTTTACTCTTACTGAAGCTGTGGCCATTATTCGACTTCTGTGAATAAGAAGACTTTTGTGTAAATGGAAGCGGAGATGATGGACGTTGAGTGAAGTTCCACTCGAATGGTCCTTTTTCTGCATCCAAACGGGATAGTATCTTTTGACTTGAGGAATGGCGCTGGCCCTTGTTATCTTCGAGATAACAATCGGTGATCTGCCCTTCGACAAAGTGAAGATAGGCTTTGCAGTAGCCATTAATGCCCGGTACACGGAGATATTCCGCTTGCAATATCCCGTCTTGTTGATATCTCTCAAAAAGTATCAGACTAAAGGCAAGACCTGTGCTTGCATCTATGTAATTTGTATTCAACTTGGCACCTTTTAAATGCTGGGTGTGATGTTTATAATGTTTCTACATGTTGACTACTATCATCTTGATAATAATAGATGTGGAAACAAAAAAACAACCCACCATAGGAGTAATAGGCTAGGCTAAAACGATATCTTTGTGTTGGCAAAGGTACCACACAATCTCATCCGTGTCTAGCGATTTATCAGGAATGGCTATTTCACGTTTTATGTGGGGTTTTGTTGCTTGTGGCGGAGATTGCGCCGCAACCTCCATCACAAGCAACAAAACCCCACATAAAACGGAATGCTCTCTTATTTTTTACTGCTGGCCGCTGATGCCAGAATCTGGTAGAAATCTACTAAGTGTGGTACTCCCAGTCCTGTTGCGAAATCCCAGTCAGGTGTGGCATTGAAGCCTAAGTTGTTGCCTTCCGTAATGTCGAAGTAAGGCGAAAATTTGCCTGCGTGGTTTGCCACCTCGTAGAACACTGCTGGACCGGCAAAAAACAGATGGTAATTGCGGATTGTTGCCTGATTCACAAGTGCCATGCCCGCAGCCCATATTGGCGTGGCTGCACTGGTACCGCCACCTGCACCCGTTCCATCCTGGAATGTCTGCCACTGACCACTAAAGTATAATGGCAGATTTGATGCTACCGCTGCGATGTCTGGGACTTGCCGGAAGCCGAGTGAGCTATCGTTCTTCACTCCCTTGCCTGTCTGCCAGACTGGTTGCGGAAAGTGAACACTATTGCCGCCACCGCTGCCCCAGGAATTGCTGCATTGAGTTGTGTCCGGGTTCGCATTTGACCAGACGGCTTCATCAGAGCGGTCACCATTGGCATTTGTTTGCAGGCTTGTACCTCCGACTGCAACGGCATTTGGATCACTTGCTGGAAAGCTTACGGAAAGCGACTTAAAGACACCATCCATAAATGCACCACAATCACCCGAGGCGATAAATACCGTCATATGTTCGGTATAGGTGAGTACGCTTAACTCTTGATCAATGCCATTCAGATCATTGAGAGAATCCAGGTTCTCCGCACCCTCAAGACTAATACTGACAATATTGCCAGACCCTGTATTTTTTGTATTATCATCGATGAGTTGTTTCAATTCTTCGATGATTGCATTTTGTGTATCACCCGTCTGATAATCGACAATGTTGACATCGGGTGCGAGTCCTTCAATCATCTCAAAATCTAATGCTGTTTCTTCTCCGGGCTGTGATGGGGGAGTGCCTATTGTCTTCACGGTAATTTTTCCTTTATATCCGACACATGCTCCATAATTGGCAATATCATCTTGTGGAAAACCGTCAATTTCGATAAGGTTAATCGTTATGCCTTTCCCCGTATAGCCTCTTTTGAGAAACTGGTCATACCCATAGGTACGTGCAATAGCCAGGGGTAGCACTTCACCAGATGGGACGTTGCAATCTGCCTGCGCATTGGTCTTCGCACTTGCATGCCATGGCTGTGTCGGAAGTGCAGTATGAAGTGGTGGACTGTAGTTGTCCAGCCCTGTTATCGATACAACAATCTGGAGAAGACTTGTAGGTAACTGCGGGACTGTCTGGGGAGCATAGAAGACGCGATTCTGATACTTGTGATTCACAAAACTTGTCTGAAAAAGACGAGATATTGTCTGTGCTGTCCCATCAACTTCTACTGATGTATGCAGTTTACTCAGGTGGAGTGCGATATTCTGGATGCCTAAATAGTTTTTAAACTTCTCATATTGGGCATCGGTTATCCCAATTTTGTCTGCCTCTTTTTCCAGATCTTGCCCATTTGTGGTGATCCCCTGGAGCTGGTTTTGCTGACTCTGGTTGAGTTTAAAAAACACATTTACTTTCATCATTGTATTTGGATTTAGCGTTCCGATGACTGGAGAATTTAAAGCGGCTGCCGGTATACCAAGATTTATGGGAGAGTATGAGATGGCTGTTGGTGTCGACGTTGATGGATTATTGTTGGCTGAACTGCATGCTGTGAAGAACAGGAGCATCAGGAGCATCCAATGGAAATTTTTCTGTCCTGAAAATTTGAAACTTTGCATGGGCGCATCATCTCCTCATCTTATTTGTCTTGAAAAACTTCTTTTTCTCTCTAATCTTTTTCTCAATTACTCTCAAGATAAGTTGAGCTTTATAATAGTATACTCTTTAAAGATGAGTTTGTGTAGTGTTGGGGTAGATAAGAGATTAGCCTGTTTCAATGCTCCTGAAGGAGGGGGAGTTCGACGATAAAGGTGGTTCCTTTCTCCAACGTTGACTCACACCAGATGTGTCCATGATGCTGCTCGACGAGCGCTCGCACAATGGCTAACCCTAAACCCTGTCCCGTAATGGAGGAGGACCGGGCCTCAGGAGTGCGATAGTTTGGAGCAAACAGCAAGGGAAGCTGGTCTGGCGCAATGACAGAGCCAACGTTGTGGACGGATAGGCGAGCTATATTATCCCTTTGGTGGAGATCCACCTCTACGCTGCTGCCTTCCGACGAATATTTGATGGCGTTGGTGATCAAATTGTTGAGCACCTGTTCGAAGCGATGGGCATAACCAGATACGGTGAGGGCGGTGGATGGTACCGTGAGAGTAATAGATCTACCTGTGGTGAGGCGTTGGCGTTCGACTATGCGGTAGCAAAGGGCCGTGAGGTCGCAGCGCTGGGAGGAAGGCGTGTCCTGGGACGAAAGGGTGAGTTGCCCACTGAGCAGATCCTGGATAAGTGTAGCCAGTTGCTGCGTCTGCTCCTCAATTCTCTGGTAGATGGTCATTAAGCGTTCAGGATTGGCGTATTCCAGGCCTATACGTTGGAGCCACTGGGTGTAGAGCCGAAGCGCGGTGAGCGGATTTTTCAACTCATGGGCTGTTACAGCTAGCTGCTGGTCTTTAGCCTGATTGGCAGCATGTAAGGAGACATTGAGTCCCTTCAGTTCGTCGATAAGTGTGGCCAGTTGTTGTTTCTGTTCCTCTAAGAAAGTGTCAGCTTCGCATCACGATGGAAAAGCAGCAGCCAAGTGTGAGAGCATGCGTCTGCTCGCCGAGAGTTGGATGAAGGCCTCACTGCTCTGAGGTAGCCCCTCATGATCGCGACAGAGCCGACGCCAGCGGGTGATCCAGGCGAAGGTTCTCTCAACCACCCATCTTCTGGGAAGAGGTACAAAGCCCGGCCTGGAAGACGACGTTTCTGTTCTGGATTGCGTGAGAGAGGCATCTGAGGGAGTTCCCAAGCGGCGCACGATCTGGATGTTGCACCCCAAATGCTCCTTGACCCATTCAATCAGCGTCCCCCCGTAATGGCTATCTCCCCAGAACAGCTTCAGACGGGGGAACAGTCCTTTGAGTGGCGCGAGCAACTGCTTGGCTCCTGCCAAATCAGAGTCGCTGGCCGCTGTCACCTTCACACTCAAGAGATTGCCTTCCGTATCCACCAGAGCATGCCTTTTGCGTCCCCAGATTTTTTTGCCCATGTCGATGCCTTTCTCTGAGCCTCGGACAGCACTTGTTTTAATTGATTGACTATCAATCACAGCCGCGCTGGGCTCTTCGTCTCGTCCTTGCTTTTGTCGCATGCGTTTGCGCAGGGCTACTAACACCTGCTCCCAGATGCCTTGCTTTTGCCACACACGAAAGTAGTCATACACCGTGCCCCAGGCGGGCAAGTCATGGGGTAGCAATCTCCACGGGCAGCCACTTCTCAGGACGTAGAGGATCCCATTCACGATTTCGCGTCGCGTGTATTTGACGTGAATGGCCTCCGGTGAAAGTGCGGGGATCAAAGGCTCCAAGATTTCCCACTCCGCGTCTGTCAAGTCCGAGGGATACGCTTTCCGGGTTGCTCATCTCTTCTTCTCCATTCTTGTGCTTTTTACAGCTTCCTCTCCTTTCCTCTATCGGCTTGACGATGCGAAACTGACACTCTCTAAGAGGTCAGAGCTGGTGGGGTCCGTTTGTGAGGACATACCTATGCGTTGGAACCATTGGGTGTAGAACTGAAATATGGTGGGTGGGTTTTGCAACATCTGGGTTGTCACTGCAACCGGCTGATCTGTAGCCTGATTGGCGGCAGCATGTAAGGAGATATTGAGTCCCTCCAGTTCCTCGATATGCTCGCACAAGGAGACATTGAACTCCTTCAGTTCCTGAGTATGCTGGCGCAAGGCGTTTGATGCGCGTTGGTGTCGTGCTGTGAGTGCCGCAACGAGAAGGCCACCCAGCGAAAAGGGAAACACCTGGATAATGTCCGGCCAGTTCATCAAGCTCATCGATCCAGGAGAGGGAATCACGAGGAAATCGAGAAAGATGATGCCCAGGATGAGCATGAGGATGGTGGGTCCCATTCCCCAGAAGAGAGCGACAAGGGAGGTGGCAAGCATCAGGAAGGTATTGTTGATAATAAAATGGGTGACGACCGATCGCATGCCCAGGGTCAGGAGTACGGTGAGAGCAAGGATGGGAAGTACGCTGAGATAGCCCACGCCAGGGTGATGCCAGTCAATCTGTCTATGCGGCGGCATCGGTGGGGGACGCTGGCTCTGTTGGTTGTGAGATGGTTGCTCATTGGGAGACTCGTATGCTCGAAGCATCGGCTGTCCTTTTTGCGCTCCTGCTTAATACACCCAGGATAGTTTCTGTGAACATTGATCACTCCTTATTTATTATTAAAACATGCTAATATTAGATTGGATTATATAGCTTACTCACAGCAAAAGCAACGTCAGCCATGAATAAGGAAAATCTCTCCTCTTGAAAATATGTCCATTACGGACGTATACTGATGTATATGAAGACGATCAACACACTCACACCCTAACACCGGCGGTGTTCTATATCCTGCTTGCGCTCGCCAGTAGCGAGAAGCATGGCTATGAGATCATGAAGCAGGTCAAACAGGATAGCCATGATCAGGTCAAAATGGGAACCGGCACACTCTATGGCTCACTCAAACGCATGCTGGTCGATGAACTGATCGAGGAAGCTGGCGACAAACCCGATCCCACGCGTGCGGATGAGCGACGTCGCTATTATCGGCTGACCGAACTGGGACGGCAGGCCTTTACGACCGAACTCCAACGCTATACGGAAGTGGTGATGGCCGCCCACAGGCGCAGCCTTCTCCCTAATTTCACACTGGAGCCAGGTCTATGAAACAGAATGAGCCATCCCGGTAACTATTCAGGTTCCCTTTTCCAAATTCCTCAGCGCCACAGGCGCTTCGTAGGTCTTTCATGAGTCATCCCGAATTTTTGAAACACAAGTTCAAGGATGACCAGTAGACAAAAAAGACCTCCTGAGTTAGACTCTGAGTTCACGAAAAATTCAGAGGAAATCAGGAGGTCAGAAACATCGATGTCGTTAGAGTATGGCATATCAGGAGAAAATCGGCAAGAGGAGATCGAGCAAGATCGGGAGCTGGTGGAGGTGTTGACGAGGAAGCTGGATCCGCTTCTAGAGAGGCTGGACGCGTATTTGGATAAGCGGTTGGTACGCACATTGGTAGAAAGTGTGGCAGCAATCCTCGTCTTTAGGAATCCCAAACAAGGGCTGCATGTGAGTGAACTTGGTGCCTATATAAAAAATGGGGCACAAGCACCAGCAGGAACAAAAAAGCTAGAAAGACTGCTGCATTCAAAAAAATGGGGAAAAGAGCTCATTGACGAATTTCATTGGGAAAAATCGGTCAAGCGGGTCAAGGAGTTCAAAGAAGCGGGAAAACGAGCATTGTGTATCTGGGATGGCAGTCGCATAGAAAAGCCAGAAAGCGAAAAGACGGAAGGAATGTGTGCAGTATTGTCGTCAAAAGCAAAAAGGCTCAAAAAGAACCGAAAAGGAGTATGGAATCCACCAGGTGGGAAACCGGTCACTGTGTTAGGATTAGAGTGGAGCGGGCTGCTGATAGCAGGAATGCAAGGGGTCCCAGAAGTAGCAACAATGGAGTACTGGTCAAGAAAAGGGGAGCATGCGACAAATCAGAGAGAAGTGGAAAAACGTCTATTATGGAAGACATCCCGATATTTTGGGAAAGATGTGGTACATATCTTTGATAGAGGATATGCAGGTGGACCCTGGATAGGAGAGTTAAACCTGCATAAAGTTCCATTTGTGATACGATGGAAAGGAAAGCACCATTTCATCGATGAAACAGGGGAAGAGAAAGCATTATGGACGTTTGCTAGAGGAAAGAGAACATGGGGATATCGAGATGTAGAAGATGGTTCAAAGAAAGGATGGAGCAGAAGGGGCGTGGTTGCGGTGCCGATTCGACATGCAGCATATGCAGGACCGTTGTGGTTAGTCGTTGGGCGTGGAGAAAAAGATCCCTGGTATTTGGTCACCAACTGCCGATAGAAACGGAAGAGCAAGCATGGGATGTGGTGAAGATGTATTCCAGGAGATGGAAAATAGAAGAAACCTTTCGTTTTAAGAAGAGTGAAATGGGCGTAGAGAGCGTATGCTCGAGATCGTGGGAAGCACGCGAAAAACTGCTTGCACTGGTGACATTGGCATATACCTATTTACTCTCACTCTGCGATCCTGCGGTTGAACGAATAAAAACTCGGCTTTTACGACAAGGCTGTCACCGAACAGGAAAGCGATATCAAGAGGTAAAGATACCGCTTTACCGTATCCGTTGGGCTATCAGCTTCTTATGGCAAAAGATTCATCTTCCACCAATTATTGCATCTTTCCTTCCAACACTCTATTTACTGAACAAGCGTTCGAAAAATTCGGGATGACCCATGGAGGGCGAGCCACCGCAGGTGGTGAGAACACCTGAATAGTTACGCCATCCCGAATTTTTGAAACAAAAGTTCGCACAAGTGAGGGTACAGGGAGCGCAGCATCCCTGTACCCTCACTTGAGAAGCAGCTTGAGAGAAGTCCTGTTGTATATAATTCTAGTTGAAGAGTATTCTGATGGTAAAATCTTTAATGGAAAATATGGTACATTATAACAATACTAACAATAATAGTGAGAAGGAAAGCATACTTTAGCAGGATGCCTGTTCTTCTAGAAAGTGGTTTCTCCCCAGATGTATTTTCCTGGGACATAGCCAGATCTCTTTTTTGTTCCCGCTCTTTGATTTTGAGTTTCGCAAGCTCTTCGGCTTGTCCCGTATTGGGTGGTAGTGATCCCATGAACTTTTTACCTTTCTCTGGAAACAATGCGTCCTTGCAGTCTGTAGCTTTCATTTTACCATATCATACCCTATATCTTCCGCAATAGCCGTAAATTGTGCCAGAGCAGCCTGTAAATCCTCAACGATGCTGGCGGCCAGCACATCTGGCGCTGGCAAGGCATCGGCCCCCTCTAAGCTCTCGTCACGCAACCAGAAGAGATCCAGGCTCAGTTTGTCGCGCTTGAGCAGTTCATCATAGCTAAATGCATGAAAGCGCTCGCTCTCCTGACGCTGGTGACGATTCTCAGGATGGTAACAGGCTACAAAGTCATCCAGATGCTTGCGTGTAAGAGGATTGGTACGCAGGGTAAAGTTCTGGTTAGTGCGCAGATCATACACCCACAGTTTCTCTGTCCAATGCTGAGCGCTGGCAGGCTTCTTATCAAAGAAGAGCACATTGGCTTTGACGCCCTGAGCATAGAAGATACCCGTAGGTAACCGCAAGAGCGTATGCACATCGCACGCTTCCAATAATTTACGTCGCACAATCTCACCCGCACCACCCTCAAAGAGCACATTGTCCGGCACGACAACTGCTGCCCGCCCGTTCGTCTTGAGCAACGTCTTGATATGCTGCACAAAGTTGAGTTGTTTGTTACTGGTGCTGGCCCAGAAATCATTGCGTACGATCACGCTGGCCTCACGTTCCTCACGTCCCTCTTCATTGATAAAGGTGATGCTACTTTTACGCCCAAAGGGAGGATTGGTCAGCACCATGTCAAAGCGTTCCCCAGGATCACTGCGCAGGCTATCGTTCACATGAATGGGACAGGCGTCGTTTTCGTTACCACCAACGCCATGCAGGAAGAGGTTCATTACACAGAGCCGCGCCGTATTGTCTACAATCTCCCAGCCGTGCAGTGCTTCATATTTCAGAAAGCGTTTCTGTTCACGATCGAGTGGTTGATGTGCCACATAATCATGCGCCGTCAACAGAAAACCACCCGTACCGCTGGCCGGATCACAGATGGTCTGTCCCGGCTGTGGACACATCACATCCACAATCGCTTCGATCAGCGGACGCGGCGTAAAGTATTGACCCGCACCACTTTTAGTATCTTCGGCATTCTTTTGTAGTAGCCCCTCATAGGCGTCGCCTTTGACATCGGTATCTAAAATCGTCCAGGTCTCCTGATCAATCAGATCGACAATCAGGCGGCGTAACTTGGCGGGGTCCTGGATCTTATTCTGCGCCTTACGAAAAATAATACCAAGCATACCCGGCTGTTTTGCCAGTTCGCCCAGAATATGACGGTAGTGCGTCTCCAATGCATCCCCATCACGACTTAACAGGCTCTCCCAGTCGTGACCCTGGGGGATACGCGAGGTTTGATTATAGGGTGGCCTGGTGCGCTCATGAGCCATCTTAAGGAAGAGCAGATAGGTAAGTTGCTCAACATAGTCACCATAGGACATACCATCATCACGTAAAAGGTTACAATAATTCCAGAGCCGCTGAACGATTTGTTGCGAATGATTGTTCATGAAAAAATATAACTCCTTACCCTTTTTACTCCCATAACCCGACCTGCTGCATTTCGCTTACATTGATCGCCATCGGCTCTACATCGGCAATATGTGGGGCTGGTCGTGTGCTCACCATGCGTCGTTTACCGACTTTACTGGCGGTGCTTGTCGCCGCTGATTTCCGCTCATCACGCTCCTGGCGTATACGTTCCAGCAGAACACTCGCTGGCTCATCATTGGGATCTTGTGCCACCAGCCGACCCGCAAACGCCTCCTTGAGGATACTCTGCCGCAACCGCTCGGCACGCTTAAGGTTGGCTTCGACGGTTGCTTCTAATGCACTGACGACGGAGAGACGGCGCTCGACTTCGGCAACGATTTGTTCTTGTTCGGCAAGGGGAGGAAGAGGAATGGGCATTTCCTTCAGTGTCTCAATATTGATACCTGTATAAGCAATACCTTTTGTACTTCGCATCATCCAATCTTGAATAGAGGGAGAACCAATAAAAAGAGCTAGACAAGGAGCAAGCGAGGGTAAGGTTAAGGCTATCATTGCCACTTCTCTAGAAATATTGTAACCCGTAAAGTCTGTAGGTACGACACAAACTCCACCCAAAGTACCGCGAACAGTTATTAATATCTCACCACTTTGTAAGAATGTACGCTTATACCCATTGGCAATATGTGATGATATGGATTTGAGACCCTTAAGATCAAATCTCAAATGACGGACATTGCTAGATCTTAAAATTGGTACACCGCCAGAGATTGGATCACCAAGTTTTACAACACCGTATGTAATCGCTCGCCTCTCTTCTGAAAGTTGCTCCATCCCTACCCAACACCCACCCCCCCGGCAATTCATTCTCCTCCATCACGCTACCAACCTTTCATTCAAATCTTGTAAAATCGTAGGCAGTTCCGTGCCAAAAAGCTGGTAGGCTTTGCCCAGGCCGCCGCGCTGGTTAAACGGGATACTTTCCAGATCATCCGCCTCTATCATCAGGGAGGTTGCCACATGGTCACGGATCATTTCCAGCCATTGGCGCTGCTCTGTTGTGAAGGGTTTGCTGCGCATACGCTCTTGCTCCTCCAGCCATGTCGCAAAACGACGCGCTACCGTTTCGGCATAGGGTTCCAGCACGGCGTCAGCGTCTTCGTCACGCTCAATAGTATAACGTATAAGCGCAACAAGGTTCGTCAGCATACCTCCAACATTCTTCCCACTTCCACGCACCCGCGTACGATCCAGCGTTGTATAGGCTTGCCAGAGTTTGTCCGTCGAAAGTCCCAGCGGAGGAGCAGCAATTGCCGCTGCAAGTTCCTTGATGTCCTTATAGCTTAAACCAGCACGACGCGGGCGACTGTAGAATATCTGGAGTGCTGTGATCTCATCACGGTGCTCCTCAATAAATTGGCGGAAACTGGTCACTGCCAGACGTGCCTGCTCTTCTGCATGAGCATCCCAGCCAGCCGAAATTACCCTATCCGTACTGACTGCATCAATAATCTGATCATCACGCACCTGGATCTTTAACAGCGCCTCACGCAGGTCAGGATTGTAAAAGGGCGTGACAGCCTCTTTCACCAGCCGTTTTGCGACAATAGCAACTGCCGGATCATCAAATTTTAGATAGGTTCCTGTTTCCTGTCGTGTTACCTCTAGTTGCCTATCAGCATTGAGCGCATCCACCAACCCTGCTGCCAGATCACGAATACTACGTCCGCCCGCTGCCTGCCTGATCATCTCCATCTCGGAGGGTGTGGCGCGCTGGGCAAGGCGTCCCAGGCGTCCGGCCAGCGTCGTAAGCGTCTCACTGTCACGCTTGCCAAATGAGACAGCCTTGAGCAGATCTTTCAAAAGGATCGAGGGATTGCGCTCCAGCGGGGGATCATCCGTCTTGATACGTTCGCAGATACCCACGGCATCAACCAACACAAAATGTGTCTTGCTACGTGCACCAGAGGTCACAGAATGAAAATCGTCATCATTGATGGTACGCGTACCACGCCCTTTCATCTGCTCAAAGAATCCCTCACTCTTGACCGAGCGCATAAAGAGCAATACTTCGAGCGGCTTGATATCGGTACCTGTCGATATCATATCTACCGTCACAGCAATGCGTGGATAGTAGCTATTACGGAAAGAATTGATCAGAACTTCTGGCTTGACCCCTGTCACCTTATAAGTGATCTTCTGTGCAAACTTGTTACCATGCCCAACACATTGCGGGCAATCTCAACGATAGCCTCAGCATGGTTATCATTTTTGGCAAAGATCAGCGTTTTGGGTACTTCAGTACGTCCCGGAAAGAGTTGCGTAAAGAGCGCATCTTTGTATACCTGTAAGACTGTGCGAATCTGATCGGGAGCCTCTACCTGACGATCAAGGCTATTGGCATCATAGACCAGCTCATCATCAAGACGTTCCCAGCGTACTTCCCGCGTCAGTCGATCACGACGCCCCACAAACTCATATGGCTCAACCTTACTTCCACCTTCAGTCATCTCAGTACGGATGCGATACACCTGATAATCAACGTTCACCCCATCAGCTACGGCTCGCGCATGGCCATACTCCATCACCAGATTACGCTCAAAAAAGCCAAAGGTCTGCTTATTTGGTGTAGCGGTCAGGCCGATAATAAAGGCATCAAAATATTCAAGCACCTTGCGCCAGAGATTATAAATGCTGCGATGACATTCGTCGGTAATGATCACATCAAATGTCTCAATAGGAATTGCCGGGTTATAACGTACCTCACGCGGTGCCTGATTGAGCAGCGAAGCATCCAGATCAAAGTGCGACTGTTCTTCCAGGGTCGGATCAAGCTCTGGTTCACCACAGAGCATCGAGTACAGGCGTTAAATCGTCGTAATACAAACATTAGCCACCGGATCAATGCGATTGCTCTGAAGATGCTGTACATTGTAGATCTCGGTAAACTTGCGCCCATCGTCGGGAGTATCATACTGCTGAAACTCATTGAGTGCCTGTCGTCCCAGATCCGCACGATCAACCAGGAAAACGACACGCCGTGCGCCTGCAAACTTGATCAGGCGATAGATACTACTTACCGCAGTATAGGTCTTGCCGCTCCCGGTTGCCATCTAAATCAACGCCCGTGGTCGATCCTCAGCAAAAGAGCGCTCCAGATTGCTAATCGCCTCCACCTGACATTCACGCAAATTCGCCTGTGGCAGTGGTGGGAGGCGAAGGAGTCTTGCACGCAAAGTATTATTCAACTCGTTGGAAACACCGATGGGAGCCTGATGCAGCCACAATGCCAACATCTGTGGGCGATGAAAGGCAAAGATCGGCCTGCTGCGTGGTTCGGGATCAAGGTGATTGGTGAAACGCGTCTCGATGCCAGTAAATTCATAGCTAAAGGAGAGCCTGGAGCGTGTCGTAGGAAGCAGCGTGGGCAGATTTGTCAAATATTTAGCACTTTGTTCTTCAACACCGATCAGAGATTGACCAGCTCTCTTGGCCTCGATGATCCCCACTGGTTCCTCATCAACAAAGAGCAAATAGTCAGCCGTACCAGCAGACAACGGAAATTCACGCACAGCAACTCCAAATGCCGCAACCAGATTCACCCGTTCATAGTCCTGCACAACCCAGCCAGCCTGTTCCAGTAGAGCATCTATCACCAGCCGCGCACTTTCTTCGGGCTTCATCTGCCATCTCTCCTTATAGTGTCCGCATATTGCATATTATATACAGTAGTGAGCAGAAGAGATAGTGGTACGTGTTGCTCACATATACGTATAATCTCAAGAAACACAAGAGCAGTATAACCTATCAAGCGGTTATAGACAATACATACTTCTTTCTGAGCAGTGTCAAAGTGGAAATATTCAGGTCTCTTTTTCTGATTCCTCAGCATATCTGTGCTGTTTGTAGTAGATAATAGCACTGTGCTCGTCTGTGGCTTCTAGCTCTGACATGGAGAGGCACCCACAAGAGGTAACCTCTCCCTTGTGGGTGCCTTTGTAGATCAAATCAGCAATATCCTGTTAGCGGACATCCTTCTGATCCGTATCAGACTCGACGATCTTAGCATCGCCCTTGTGCTCAACATGCAGCTCTTCGCGCCTCACCGTATCGGTGAACTCTTTCTCCTCCTCAACAGTACGCTTGCCGACCGAAACCTCACCAGTAACGATAGGTGTCTTGGTAACATGGACCTGTTCTTCACGAACGGGCACGCGGATCACCTCGCCCTCACCAATTGGCGTCTCCGATGTCTGGCTACCAGAGATTGTATGACGCTCAATCACAATTTCCTCATGCTGCACAGGTACTTCGATAGTCTTTTGCTCAGTCACAACCTCCTTATGAATAGTCACCTCACCTGTCTGTACGCTCTGCTTCTCGGCTCCAAGCATTTCCTCACTCAAGCGTATCGAACGTTCCTTCTCCGTTTCAACGCTATAGCCTTGATTGACCTGAGACGGGCCTGGCTGTGCCGAAGCCGTTGACCGTGTATAATCTGGCTGGGCAGTAGTTGTCGACTGTGTAGAACCCGGCTGTGCCGAAGCCGTCGACTGTGTAGAACCTGACTGTGCCGAAGCCGTCGACTGTGTATAATCTGGCTGTGCCGAAGCTGTCGGCTGTGTAGAACTCGCCTGAGTAGCAGAGGTGTTCCTGGGAGAACCATGCCGCATGTTATAGTCATAAGCTCCATGCTGGCGTAAGATGGCTAAAGCCTCTTCCCAGCGGCCAGCGGGTTTCACGGCTACAATGAAGCGGCCAGCATCATACTCGCTGGCATAGTATCGTGCTTCAGTATCCGAGATCCCCGCTTCCCGTAGATCGCTGGCAAACCCTTCCGGCGAGGTATCCTCTCCTTTAAACCAGCTTTTAATGCTCTCAAAAAAGCTACCTACGTTGGGATGCCTGAAGTACATAATCTGGTCATCTCTGAAATCCAGCGTGATGCAAGGTCTCTATAGCTTGCTCGGCCGGGGCACGTTCGTTAAAAACTCCAACGATAGCTGAACGTTGTGTTATCATGAACCCTCTCCTTTGTAAAATGCTTTGAGGTGTGAAAATACTTTAGTTGCCTCTCGAAGGCTAAAACGTTAATACATACGCATCGTCCCAGCATTTACCTCATGGAACGACACATTTTGACACATCTCCTGATTACACAAATCGTCCACCAGCAAAGTTGCATGTATAAATTATGAATATATACATTAAGAAGATTTTATAATATTCTACCATTTAAATAGTTAATGCTATAAAAATGCCGAAAAATCCCCTGTGAGATAACCCACATGTCTGTTTACTTGTTAAAATAAATAAACATGCTATATAATGATACATGTAAGTTGGTCTTATGACCGACAAAATGATATATGAACAACGTAGTAAACCAACGATCCAGATCAATTGTGCTTCACGGAATCGTGCACAGAGCAAAAACCTATGGGGCATATAATGGCAATGAGGCCAGGAGAACGGCAATGGAGTCAAGATCGATCAATCCCCAGGATCCACCATATTCTTCGTACATTCTTCCCCTCATATATGCCCCATAGCGTACACGGACCCGATTTATCGTCAATGTAGCGTGCACATACCTCAGGTATGGTGTTTCACCGGAGGAGTTCCGTGATAAATGTAAAAAAAGTTATCCGTACACTGCTCATCCTGACTCTCATAACAACAGTGTACATCTCCGTTGCATCACTGACGCAACGTATTACCCATGCAGCCGCAAACGACAATAATGTCGAGTGGGCAGGTCTCTTTCATGATCAGGGACCACTGTATGATAGTGCTGTCGAACCGACATGTAGCACACCTGTCAACCTGACATTCCGTGTTTTTCACCAGGACATTACTGGTGCTAACATCAAGTACTATGATACAGCCGATCAAACTTCCCATTGGGTGCCCATGAGCTTTGCCAGAAGGGATGCAACGGGTGACTTTGACCTCTGGCAGGGAACAATTCCGGCCAGTTGTTCCATCAAATACTATCATTTCCAGGTTAACGATGGTTCAGCAACTGCATGGTACAATGCCCTTGGCCCATCAGTCAACGAGTCAACGAGTGATGATTTCTACGTTCTCCCCAACTTTAATACGCCAGGCTGGGCGAAAAATGGGGTACAATACCAGATCTTCCCTGACCGCTTCTTCAACGGCAACACCAGCAACGATGTCCAGACCAACCAGTATACCTACCTGGGTAGTTCAACGGAACACAAAAATTGGGGAGATACACCCTTTGGTGATGGAGGCGTCTCAAATGCGAACGTCTTCTTTGGTGGTGACCTGCAAGGAGTCGATCAGAAACTTGGCTATATCAAGGGGTTAGGAGCCAACATTGTCTACCTGAATCCCATTTTTACCTCACCATCCAACCACAAGTACGACACCCAGGACTACTACAACGTTGATCCAAGCTTTGGTGGAAACGCTGCCTTCAGTCAGCTTGTGAGTGACATTCACAGCTCCGGGGGACATGTGGTACTCGATGGTGTCTTCAACCATACCGGGACATGGGATTCCTGGTTCAACGAGAACAACACCTACCCTAACGTAGTGGGAGCCTATCAGAGCCAGTCCAGCCCATTCTCCAGCTACTATGACTTCCAGAACTGGCCCAACCAGTACTCGACCTTCCTGGGCTTTACAAGCTTGCCCAAACTCGACTACGGGTCAAGTGGTTCAGCAGTACGTAACGCCATCTACAATACCCAGAACTCGGTTGCCCAATACTGGATTCGCCAGTATGGCGTTGATGGGTGGCGTCTGGACGCTGCTCAGTATGCAGATGCTGGTGGCGGCAATGGTAGCGATGCCACCAATCACCAGATCTGGCAGGAGTTCCGCAATTCGGTGAAGGGAGCCAATCCCAATGCCTTCATCTTCGGTGAATATTGGGGAAATGCCAACGCCTGGACAAATGGTGCTCCCTGGCAGTGGGATGCCGCGACCAACTACGATGGCTTTACGCAGCCTGTTTCGGAATGGATTACAGGGAAAGACTATCAGAACAACGCTGCCTCTATTCCTACATCGCAATTTGATAGCTGGTTGCGTGGTACTCGCGCCAACTACCCAACCGATGTTCAGCAGGCGATGCCCAATTTCCTTAGCAGTCATGACATTACGCGCTTTGGACAGCGGGCAGGTGGCAACATCTGGGACACATACCTCGCAGCCATCTTCCAGATGACCTATGTTGGCTTGCCAACAATTTACTATGGCGATGAGTATGGCATGATGGGTGGTGCCGACCCGGATGATCGCCGCACTTTCGATTGGAGCCAGTCCAACAACAGCGCGGTCAACCTGTACCAAAAGCTCATCTCAATTCGCAATAGCTATTCTGCCCTGCGCACAGGCTCATTTATGACCCTGTCGACCGATGACACCAACAAAGTGTACGCGTTCGGGCGCATGGACCAGAATAACAGTATTGCCGTTGTTCTGAACAACGACTCTGTCACACATACCGAGACCATTCCGGCTTACCAGTTAAGTCTAACGAATGGTACGACCGTAACAGACAAAATCACAGGCAACACCTATCAGGTTCAGAATGGTCAACTCACCGTGACCGTAATGGGCCACTATGGTGCAATCCTCGTCTAACCTTGTAATAGCTGTAAGCGAAAGCAGCAAGGACATCTCGTAAAGATGTCCCTGCTGCTTCAGGTTCTTTTGTGTGTGGTTGTGTTGCCTGTGGAAGAGATGGCGACGCCATCTCTTCCACAGGCAACACAACCACACACATTCTACTATTTACAAAAAACGCTGAAAAATCCCTCTGTAAGATAATCCACATGTCTGTTTACCTGTTAAAATAAATGAACATGGTGTATAATGATACATGTGAGTCGATCTTATGACCGACAAAATGCTATATGGACAACGTAGTAAACCAACGATCCAGATCAAATGTGCTTCACGGAATCGCGTACAGAGTAAAAACCTATGGAGCATGTAATGGCAATGAGGCCAGGAGAACGGCGATGGAGTCAGGATCGGTCAACCGTAAAGATCCAACCTATTCTCCATACTTTCTTTCCCTCATATATGCGTCATAGCGTACACGGACCCAGTTTATCGTCAATGTAGCGTGCACATACCTCAGGTATGGTGTTTCACTGGAGGAATTCCGTGATAAAAAAAGTTGTTCGTACACTGCTTGTCCTGCTTCTCATAGCAACGGTGTATATTTCCATGTCATCGCTGATAAAACGTCCGGTCTATGCAGCCGGAAACGACAATAATGTCGAGTGGGCAGGTCTCTTTCATGATCAGGGGCCACTCTATGATAGTGCTGTTGAACCAACATGTACAACGCCTATCAAACTGACATTCCGCGTCTTTCACCAGGACATTACCGGCGCTAATATCAAGTACTTTGATACAGCCAATCAAGCATCCCATTGGGTGCCCATGAACTTTGCCAGAAGCGATGCAACAGGTGACTTTGACCTCTGGCAGGGAACGATTCCCGCCAGTTGTTCCATCAAATACTATCATTTCCAGATCAATGATGGTTCGGCAACCGCATGGTACAATGCCCTTGGCCCATCAGCCAACGAGCCAACGAATGATGATTTCTATGTTCTCCCCAACTTCACCAACCAAACTGGGCGAAAAATGGGGTACAATACCAGATCTTCCCTGACCGTTTCTTCAACGGCAACACCGGCAACGATGTCCAGACCAACCAGTATACCTACCTGGGTAGCCCAACCGAACACAAAAATTGGGGGGAAACTCCCTTTGCTGATCCGGGCTTCTCAAATGGACTGTCTTCTTTGGTGGTGACCTGCAAGGAGTCGATCAGAAACTTGGCTATATCAAAGGGTTAGGGGCCAACATTGTCTACCTGAATCCCATTTTTACCGCGCCATCCAACCACAAGTACGACACCCAGGACTACTACAACGTTGATCCAGCTTTGGTGGAAACGCAGCCCTGAGTAAGCTGGTAAGTGACATTCACGGCTCCGGGGGACATGTGGTGCTCGATGGTGTCTTCAACCATACCGGCACATGGGATTCCTGGTTCAACGAATTCAATACCTATCCTAATGTAGTGGGAGCCTATCAGAGTCAGTCCAGTCCCTTCTACCACTACTACGACTTCCAGAACTGGCCCACGCAGTACTCGACTTTCCTGAACGTCACAAGCTTGCCCAAGCTCGACTACGGGGCAAGTGGTTCAGCAGTCCGTAATGCCATCTACAATACCCAGACCTCAGTTGCCCAATATTGGATTCGCCAGTATGGCATTGATGGATGGCGTCTGGATGCTCCCCAATATGCAGATGCTGGTGGCAATAATGGGAGTGATGCCACCGATCACCAGATCTGGCAGGAGTTCCGCAATTCGGTCAAGGGAGCCAATCCCAACGCCTTCATCTTCGGCGAATATTGGGGAAATGCCAACGCCTGGACAAATGGTGCTCCCTGGCAGTGGGATGCCGCGACCAACTACGATGGCTTTACGCAGCCCGTTTCGGAATGGATTACAGGAAAAGACTATCAGAACAATGCTGCCTCTATTCCTACGTCACAATTCGATAGCTGGTTGCGTGGTACGCGTGCGAACTACCCAACCGATGTTCAGCAGGCCATGCCCAATTTCCTGACCAGTCACGACATCACACGCTTTGGTCAGCGCGCAGGTGGCGACATCTGGAAAACATACCTTGCCGCAATCTTCCAGATGACATATGTTGGCTTGCCAACGATTTACTATGGTGATGAGTATGGCATGATGGGTGGTGCGGACCCGGATGATCGTCGCACATTTGATTGGTCCCAATCCAACAACAGCGCGGTCAACCTGTTCCAGAAGCTCATCTCGATCCGCAACACCTATTCTGCCCTGCGCACAGGCTCATTTATGACGCTGCTTACCGATGACACCAACAAAGTGTACTCGTTCGGGCGCATGGACCAGAATAACAGTATTGCCGTTGTTCTGAACAACGACTCTGTCACACATACCGAGACCATTCCGGCTTACCAGTTAAGTCTGACGAATGGTACGACCGTGACAGACAAAATCACAGGTAACACCTACCAGGTTCAGAATGGTCAACTCACCGTGACCGTGATGGGCCATTATGGTGCAATCCTTGTCTAACAACTTGTAATACTTATTAGAGAAAGCAGTAGGGACACCCTCTCGAGGGTGTCCCTATTGTGTCATGAGTTATCCCGGTAACTTTTTCCAGAGTCCTCTGCGCCGAAGCGGTGGCTTCGCTGTCGTTTTGTGTGGGTTTTGTCGCCTGTGGAGGGGATTGCGGCGCAATCTCGTCCACAGGCGACACAACCACACATACAAACAACCTGTCGAGAGACGCCGTAGACGCCTAGAGGAACATCAGGTGAAACGGGAACCGTGAATAGTTACCAGGATATCATAGCAAAAAGAGGAGCATTTTACAAGCCTGTTGTTTATCTGCTTATAAATAACAGGCTTGTAAAATGCTCCCCTACAAGAAAAATCTCGGGCCGCACGTTACCAAATTTCCCCATGAGGTAACGTGCGTAGAAGTGATAGGAGGCCATACTAGTTGGTTTCCAACGATCCCATCAACAGTCCCTATTCACCCTGGCAAAGGCGAGATAGGTTGGTTGTGCTTCACTATCACGTACTGATGAAGGTAGTATACCAATCATAAATTTACGTGAGCTTTTTTCTTGCTTTAATATAAACACATAATATCTTCGTTGTCTTATGTAATGGATTTAGATTACAACATCAGGCCATCTGATGGTGAAATAAAAAACATTCTTACCTTTTTGCTAGCTTAACGTGAATGATAGGATAGAAAATGGATATATTTCTATGTTATAATCTGCACTATGATCTCAACAGTGAAGTATTGAAGATAGCGATGAAAATTGTATATTTTGCGATACTGGCCCAGACACCTCAAGTCTGGCTCTGATCTGGTACGATGATGGCTTGCTTTGCCCATATCAGCAATGGAAAGTGAACTGTTTTGTCGTGTACTTAATATTTTAGGAGAAAATATTATGCCAAAATCCTTTGTAACTGGAGTACCTCTTGATTTAGTTGAGGAGAGTGAACAAGTCGTCGACGTAGCGCTTCGTATGCCAACCAAACCCAAGGGCCTGGGTTTCCAACTGCTTTATGGGTTGGCAAATGCAGTGATCGGGTTGTGCAACATTACTCTTGCCACAATCCTGCTCCCTGCACGCATTGCGACCCTTGTTGCACCACAGCAGCAAACAAACACTTTCATCGTACTTTCTGCAATGGGCGCACTTGCAGCTGTTATCACCAATCCACTGGTCGGAGCCTGGAGCGATCGCACCACCCTGGCATTGGGCCGACGTCGTCCGTGGTTGATCGCGGCAATCGTCCTTCTTGTCGTGTCTTTGGTCGAGCTTGCGCTTGCATCATCGGTTGTTCTCCTCGCTATAGGAGTAGTGCTTCTGCAAGTCTCCGTAAATGTGCTGCTCGCGGCACTTTCTGCTATCATTCCTGATCAAATTCCGCTGGCACAACGTGCGCGGGTATCAGCCCTGTCAGGCATGGCCCCTTTATTTGGTGGGACGGTAGGGCAAATTCTTGTTGCCCAGGTGGTCAAAGAAACAGATCGCTCCTTTTATATGCTTGCTGTGATCTCAGCGGTCATCGTCACCACCTTTATTCTGATCTTACGTGAAACCCGTTTAACCAAAGGCGTGATACCCGCATTTCGCCTGAAAAATCTGCTCTCCAGCTTCTGGGTCAATCCAATCAAGTATCCTGATTTCGCCTACACCTGGGGTGCGAGATGTCTGGTTTTCCTCGGATTTCACGTCTATTATCAATTACATGTCATATTTTCTCCAGGACGTAGTGCATTATACGCAACTCTTTCCAGGCCAGAGCCTGGGACAGGGCGTACAAATCTTCTTTCTTGTCTTTACTCTTGCCATCATAGTGTCCTCAATTACCGGAGGCATTGTCTCAGATAAGCTGCAACGCCGCAAGCCCTTTGTCATTGTAGCAAGCCTGCTTATTGCAGTTGGTCTTCTCATCGTCTCATTATTCCCTACCTGGTCGGCCGTCCTCGTTGCGGCGATTATCCTTGGCATTGGGGTCGGAACCTATCTCGCAGTTGACCTTGCGTTAGCCACCCAGATATTGCCGACAGAAGAAGATCGTGGCAAAGATCTTGGCATTATGAACACGGCAATCTTTCTACCGATGGTAATCGCACCTGGGATAGCTGCTCTCGCTCTTGATGTCTTTCAGAGTTATCGCGCTCTGTATCTTATCCTGGCGATTGCAACGGCCTGTTCTGCTCTTCTCATCTTGCCAATCAAGAAAGTACGCTAGCGAGGGGCACTGCTCTGTAACTCTGACGCGAAGATTTCATAAGACAGCAGGATAGCATGAGTCATCCTGAATTTTTGTTCGAAAAATTCAGGATGATGTAACTATTCAGGTCCCTTTTTCTGATTCCTCACCGCCTACGGCGCTTCGCGGTTGTTTTATGTGGGTTGCGTGGTTGCGCCGCAACCACGCAACCCACATAAAACAAGAGCGAGCCACTGCAGGTGGCGAGGGAACCTGAATAGTTACCAGGATGACTCATGTGAGTGGTTATGGCTACTGGCAGAATAGGGATAGGGTCCTATATGCCATTATCTAAACCTCTTACGGGTGCTCTTGCAAGAACGTATTGATCTGTGCAAGCTCACTCTCGTTCAGGCGGAACTCGGCAGCGCCGACCAGTTCTTCAATCTGGTCAGGGTGACGGCTCCCGACAATCGCACCAGTTACAGCAGGATGGCGTAGCGTCCAGGCAATAGCAATCTCTCCAGCCGTACGGTTGTGAGGGAATCCGATCCTGGTCAGCAGGTTCGCCAATGCCAGATTGCGTGAGAGGCGTGGTTCCTGGAAATCCGGGTTGTTCCTACGCCAGTCATCAGCAGGAAGTTGCTCGATGCGTTCCTTCGTCATTGACCCGGTCAGCAAACCAGACGCCATCGGTGAGTAGACAATCACACCAATATTGTGCTCCCGACAAAAATTCAGGATCTCATGTTCAGCATCAGGATGGATGAGCGAATAGGGAGGCTGGAGTGAATCAATTGGGGCAATCTTCTGTGCCCGGCGCATCTGCTCCACACTGAAATTTGAGACACCGATAGCGCGAACTTTTCCCTCTTGCTTCAGTTCTGCCAGGGTACTCCATCCCTCTTCAATATCGGGATTGGGGTTGGGCCAGTGAATTTGGTACAGGTCAATAACGTCGATATCGAGTCGCCTCAAGCTAGCTTCGACCTCATGCCGAATGGATGCTGCTTTCAGACTATTGGAGATTTCGCCGTTGTTATCCCATACCAGCGAACATTTAGTAAAGATGAAGGGCTTCTCCCGTCCCTTAATCGCCTTGCCGACCACTTCCTCGGAGTGTCCCAGACCATATACCGCGGCAGTATCAATCCAGTTGATGCCTAGATTCAGCGCACGTTTTATGGTGGTAATGGATTCTTTATCGTCTTGCGAACCCCAGCCAAAGGACCAGCTACCGCCACCGATGGCCCATGCTCCCAGGCCGAGCGGTGTGATATGCATATCTGTCTTGCCAAGCTGTCGCGTTTTCATGCTTTTCTGGCTTCCTTTCATCGCACAGTGGTAATCACGCTGTTTCCTTTGGTACGTATCACCCGTTTCCCAGGTTACACTCTCTCCTGTCAATGTATGATAAAAACTGTCTTCCCCTTTCTCTCCCCGGTTGATAGGGGATATTATCCGCCCAGAGCCTCTAACAACAGGTCGCCCTCTTCAACAGAGATACGTCCCTCTGCAATCATGTGCAGAATAGCCTTACGCTCCTGTTCTGGATTTATCCCTGATGTTCCTGGCTCAGCGGCTGCTGTACTGACCGGACTTTCTGGATAGCGTGGGGCCGCAGGAGCTGCTGGTGGAACAGGCCGCTCAGGAAATGGTGGTAATGTGATGTGCAGATTCTTCAGGGCTTGCTCTACAGCTTCCAGTGCGCCCTTAATCCCATCCGTAGCAGCGGAGCGAGCCTGTTCAACAATTTGTTCTACTCGCTCCTGATCCATGTGCCACTCACGATCATGGATACGCATATGTATGCTATCGCCTCTGCGCCCTGGCCTCTTGCTGTAGCGTCTCTTTTCCTCGAACCTGCGCTGTTGTCCTTCGGCGTAATGTTGAGCCTGTTGTTCAGCATTACTTGTATCACTACCAACAAAGTTGCTACCTGACGACGAGGTAGCTTCGTTGATCGCGGCAGAGATCTCATGGTGAAAATCGCGCCCTAGCCTCTCCATTTCACGCGCAAACTCAGACATATCATGCCCAAAATTTCCCCATGAACTACCACTACTCTGGCTACTTCGTGGACTCGCGTTACCTTGCAGATGGAGATCACCACCTGCATGCAGTTCGAGTTGTGCTGATCCGTCACCGTAGACCAGATTGACCAGATTACCAGCAGTGCCGGACGTGATTGAGTGGCTTCTGACATCTCCACCAACAGTTGCACGAATACTCAGGTTTGCATTCTCTGGTAGTGTTATACGTGCATCTGCACCAACATGGAGACGAGTCACGCTTCCAGCGGGAAAAGCGGCCTGCATCTGCAAATCTGCACCGATGGTACCCACCTGGGTACTCCCATGCAGTCCTTGCAAATTAGCATCAGAACCAATATTACTGACCTGTACATTTCCCCCAATACCAGTAAATTTCGCATCACTACCTATGGCTCCTATCGTGACATCACCCTGGATATCGCGTAGTTTACAATCACTGCCGACATTGCCAGCTTGCACACGAGCAGCACCGATGATTGTCAGGTCACTACCAACATTTCCAATTGTCACTTCAGCACTTGCACTGCTTTGTATATGACAATCACTACCAACATTGCCCATCTGGAGACGAGATACTCCCTCCACCTTACTATCTCCCCCCACATACTCCAGCGTAATCTCGGCGCTACCGCCTCCCTGTACCTGACAATCACCCTGGATGCGACCACAGTGCAATATCCCTATTCCCCCTTGCACATCCAGGTCACCATCCACATTACTCGTCGTAGCCTCAACAACTCTATCCAATGTCAGGTCGTCACCAATATATCCAATCTTCACCAGGGCAATCTCTGAGAGCGAAGCTCCATTGCCAATATCCCCGATCGTGACTTCCCGCACATTCTCAATTGTTGTATCATTACCTATGCTCCCAACATGGACAGCAATCTCAACGGGCACCCATACTGTAAGAGAATCCTTGATATTGCCCATCATCAATGTATCGCCCTCCACCTGAGTCTCAGCACTCTGATCATCAGTTTCAACCTGGATGCTTTGCTCCTCCCACCCATGAATATTGAGATCGCCATTGACGGCAGAGAGTACTACTCTGTGGATTGTGTCAGCAGGAAACATCTGTTGCATTGTCTTTCTATTCCTTTCTGTTATGCGATAAAAATCTCTAAATGGCATTTTGATACTATCCATTGTGCTAACTTTTCAGTAACCGCATGGCCTCTTCAACACTGATCTCTTTAGAGGCAAGCCTGTCGAGAACAGTACGGCGTTCTACTTGTCCATCGTTCTCCGGGCTACCACCTAGCGCAGCCACTATTTCATCCAGGCGGCTACGGGCAGTGTTATAGGCTACATTCATTTCTACGGCCAGCTTCTGAATATTGCCCCGGTACTTCACCATCAATTCCACAAAATCAAGTTGTTCACGGGTCAGGCGACCAACCCAGCCAAGGCTAAAACGTCCCTCAATCACAATACCGCTTTCAGGACATTCCAACCGGGTCACAATCAGTTCGCCGCCGCTAACAGGGTCTCTCGTTATCAGGGGATACAATTCTAAAATTCTCCTTTTGTCTGGCGTTTATTGTCAATCACAAGGAAATAATAACATATAAAAATAAAAATTGTCAATGAAAATGGTAATTAAAGTCATTTTATTGGTAATAATTTGCATAATGTTGTTGCTGGTAGCAGAGTTTGCACCACAAACTCTGCTACCAGCAACAACATGATGAAATTATTACCAACTACAAATTCTACAGGTAAAAGAATGTCTTACATGTAGAATTTTCCCATTATATCCTCTTTTATCCCTTTGTATCACGAGTGCTTGACAGGGAATTTGTCAGTATATATAATAATCCGAGTCATATAGGTAGTTGTGTGATTAATGGTTAAGTGAGGACGTATGGCATGATGGTGGAAATGGCAATACCAAACGAAAAGCTAGAGACAGCAAGAATGCGCAAGCGCTGGAGCGTTGCGGTCGCAAGCGAAAAGGCTGGCGTAAGCGTGAATACCTTCAACCGTTGGGAGCGCGGCTTGCAAGTTCCGCAGTTAGGGACCCTTGATCTTGTATGTAAAGCGTTTGATCTCCCACCGGAGGAACTCGGCTTTGAGCGTGCAATTACAGCGAAAAGAAAACCCCAGGAAAAAAAAGCAAGCCACATAACAACAAAGAATGCTATCACCTCCGACCAGATACCAATCCATGTATCCTCTGAAACTGGCAGATTGGCAGACATTATGCCTTCCCAGCCAGTTATTGATGAGGTGCAAGGTTGTGTTGAGCAGGCAAGGAGGAGTCTTGATAGTATGAGTCAGCGACAGAGCGAAAAAGGTGGCGGTGGAGAGGTTTCACGGCGACAGGCTATTACCGCACTGATCGGTACAACGGCAGCAGTTTTTGGATTGACGCAAAGTGCACATGCGCAACTACTCTCTCCTGGAGAAGTATTGTCACTTTGCACAATGAATATTCCCTTGATATGGCAACTCTATTTTGAAGGTGGATTAGCGGAGGTTGGACAAATCCTACCTGGTTATCTCTCCCAACTGACGGCACTGGCCAAAAACTCATCCCACTACCAGCGCAGGGCTGCCAGTATGGCTTCGCAAGGATACCAACTCGCATCGCTTCTGGCATTGCAAAGCCAGAATTTTGGTACTGCCCAGACCTATGCCCAGTGGGCATTCGAGTATGGCAAGCAGACTGAAGATTTTAATCTGCAAACAGCCTCACTCATCCGTCTGGCACTGGTCTATTTTTATCTTAAACGTGCAGAGCCAAGATTGCATGCCTATCAAAAGGCCCTGACATGTAGTCACAATTCTTCACCTCTTTTACAGGGACGAGTCTATATTGGGTTGACAGAGGCTTACAGTAAACTTGGAAATCGGCAAGATGCTCAGCATTGTCTGGAACTTGCTCATAGCACCTTCCCAGAGCGCCCTGAAGAAGATCCGAACTTCTCCTATACACATTTCAATGCCAGCTCGCTTTCTTCATTTGAAGGAAAGATGTATTTGAACCTGGATCAACCCAGGCAGGCCTGGAATTCTTTTGCGCGGCTTGATAAGATCGTACCCAACACCCTGATACCAAACCGTGTTGAGCTAACTGTTCATCAGGCTGCGACCGCCTGTGCTATGGGGGAGTTGGAGCAAACATATGCCTATGTGGAGTGTGCCGTGACATCGGCATTAGCCATGGGCAGTCAGTTGCGTTGTAATGAAGCCTATCATGTTTATGAGCATATGCTACAGAAGTGGAAGAATGAGCCAAAAGTGAAGACGCTGGGGGAAATGTTCCTTACAAAGAACTTCTAGTCTTCTCTATCTCTGTCATTATTCTCTTTTGGCCGCTAACGTGGGAGGATGTTCTCTCTGAGGCGAATTCCTTCCACGTTCTCCAGTGTGTACTTATGTCCGGCGATTTGGGAGAGGGCTACGAGAACTTTCTCAGCCTCTTGTCGACTCACCCATGCGCCAATCTCCATAAGATACTCAATTCTCAATGGAACACCGGCGGCCTGAGCTAATGCTTGCGAAGTTAGCCCTTGCTGTGTCCAGCGGATCTGTTGCAATGTAGGTTTATCCGTTGTCGCCGCCATTTAGCGCATCACCTTGTTATAAGTTTCACACACAACCTTAATGGCTTCTTGCTCTCCGACAAGGGCACCAAGTTGTTCCTGGTAGGCTCCCAGCCTGCGATATTTGTGTTGGATCATGTCGTGAGAGGCAACCATCGCAAAGCCAGAAAGCATCCGTTGTAGCGCCTCACACTCCCATTCAATACATTGACGCATTTGTGCCACTTCACTGTATGCCATAAAAAACTCCTTTTTGCTCTCCACTATTGCCATAATAAGAGAGAGGCATTTGTTATGGGTTGTTATGACCCGAGCTTTCATATCCCCTGAAACGTTCATATCGAGGAAAGCGCCTGTTCTTAGGGTAGGGGAAAAGCGTTCTCCGAACCTGCCGACTATATGGACTGGCCTCTGGTTGATCAGATGAACCGATGGATTGAGTACTTGCTTGCATATATTCCTCTTCAAGAGTATAGTTGTGGGAAGCAAAATTGTCTTACCGTTAGTTGCCGTTTTTCTTGCCGTTAGTTGCCGTTTTTCTTCGACGGCTCCTCAGACTTTCCTTTTGAGGAGAACCCTTGATGGAGAAGAGGGATATGGGTTATCATCATCGCTACAAACCCAGGGATTTTGACTTTGCGCAACTGCTAGTGACCTTGCGCAGAAGAGCCTGTTTGACCCAGAAAGATGTTGCGCTTTGGGTAGGTGCAGCCGAGAAGAGTGTTCGCAACTGGGAAGGAGGCAGTAACTATCCCTCAGAACTTAATTTACGGAAACTGATCGAGTTATATCTCGACAAGCACGTCTTTGCGCCCGGGCTGGAGCAGGATGAGGCTCACACGCTCTGGGAACAGTTGCGTAACAGTTCTCCCCGTCGCATAGGTCTCTTTGATGAGCAGTGGTTTGCTACATTATCCCAACAATGGCAAGCACACAAACAGGAGGAAAGTCAGCCGCAAGCGCTACCTCAGTCACCTGAACTGCATCCTCTGACCATTCCTGAGACAACCACCCAAAACGCTTTCCCGCCTCGTCTGTCCCGGAGAGACTGGAGTGAGATGATTGACGTTACCGTATGGTACGGACGGACGGACGAGATGGCCGAACTGGAGCATTGGCTGCTGAAGGATCAATGCCGACTTGTAGCCGTGCTTGGTATGGGAGGCATCGGGAAGACAGCTCTTGCAACCAAATTTGTGCAGCAGGTTGCACCACAATTCGAACTTGTGCTATGGCGTTCCCTGCACAACGCGCCTCCACTGGAGGAACTCTTACGTGACTGGCTTTCGGCTCTTACAGAGCCGCATGGCACGTATTCTCATCAAGATGTTGACCAATCGCTCGCTTTTTTGATCGAACTCTTGCAGAAGCGGCGTTGCCTGTTGATACTTGACAATCTAGAAACACTGTTCCAGGAAGAGGTACTTGAGGGACGCTATCGCGAGGGGTATGAAGGATATGCAAAGCTCATTCGATCTATAGCACAGACTGCCCATCACAGTTGTCTGTTCTTAACCTGTCGCGAGATGTTTCCTGATCTGGGAACGTTTGCTGGTCTCCAAACCCCGGTGCGCGTGTTCAGACTCGGTGGTCTGGCATTGTCTGCCAGCCAGCAGATGTTACAAGACAAAGGACTCTTTGGCGACCATGATGCCTGGAGTAATCTGGTGCAGCAATATGCGGGCAATCCTCTGGCCCTCAAAATTGTTGCAGAGACGATACGTGAACTCTTTGGTGGGGATATCGCTACCTTTCTGACTGAGGGACTTCTGATGTTTCATGGGATACGTCAGCTCCTGGCCCAACATTTTGAGCGACTCTCTGCGCTGGAGCAAGCTCTGATGTACTGGCTGGCCATTGAACGAGAGTTGATTACGCTGGAAACGCTCAGGAAAGACCTGCGGCACCCTGTCTCAAAAAGCGAAGTGATGGAGGCAATGCACTCTCTGCGCGGCCGTAGCCTGATGGAACGTGGAGAACGTGGAGCCGTCTTTCTGTTACAGCCAGTCGTCTTAGAGTATGTAACCGAACGGTTGGTTATGCTCATAAGTGAGGAGATTCTTCAAGGCAAACCCGTACTTTTACTACAATATGCGCTTTTACAAGCATCTGCCAAAGATTATATTCGTACCAGTCAGGCACATCTTATTGTTCAGCCCGTGCTAGATAGACTCATCTCCCATTTGGGTAACTCTCAGCGCCTGGAAGAACAACTCGAACTTCTGCTACAGCAACTTCGTACCATGCCATATGCAGAACAGGGATATGGTGGGGGCAATGTCGTCAATCTGTTGGTTCGACTTAATGGCCATGTGAAGGGCAAGGATTGTTCGCGTCTCACGATCTGGCAAGCGAACCTGCAAGAGGCGGAGGTCCAGGATGCTACATTTGCTCAGTCCGATCTGACGGGATCAGTCTTCACCGAGACCATGAACAGTATCATGTCGGTGGCGCTCAGTGCAAATGGGCAGTACCTCGCAGGCGGCAGCAATACTGGCGAGATCCGTATCTGGCAGGTGGGAAGTGGCCAGCCGCTTCAGGCTATCCAGAGCGATACCTGGGTGATCTGGTCGCTGGCCTTCAATCCAGAGAGTACGCTACTGGTGAGCGGTGGCTATGATGGACTGATAAAAGTGTGGGAAGTCAGCAGTGGGCAGTGTCTATGTACCCTGGAGGGTCACACCAGATGGGTCAGATCGGTAGTCTTTCATCCAGAAGGCAAAATGCTGATGACATGCAGTCAGGATGGGTCGATCAGATTTTGGGATCTTGCGGAGGGCCGCTGCATTAAGGTATGGTACGAGCAACACTGTGAGCTCTGGTCGGTAGCTTGCAGTCCCGATGGACTCTTGCTGGCCTGTAGTCAGAGAGATGGCACCATAAAGGTTTGGGATATCGCCAGCGAGCAATGCCTCTGGAGTATTACTGCCCATAAGGGCTTGCCAGTGCCATCCATCGCTTTCAGTCCGGATAGCACATTGTTGGTGAGCGGGGGAGAAGATGGAACGATCGTAGTGTGGGAAGCTAACAGTGGTGAGCATCTCAGCACACTCTCTGGGCATACTAACAAGATCTTTTCTGTGACCTTTAATGGAGAGGGGCTGCTGGCCAGTGGCAGCCATGATCGCACTGTGAAACTATGGAAAATCAGGCGAGAAGCTGCGCAGTGTCTATGCACTCTGCAGGGTCACGCTAATTGGATCTGGTCGACCGCCTTTGGCCCTGAGGGGTTACTGGCCAGCGGTAGCCATGATGGTGTCGTGAAATTATGGCAGATCGGCAGAGGAAATGAGGGGGGGAAGTGTCTCCGAACGCTGAGCGGCTATTCGCGCCAGATTCACTCGGTCGCGCTCAGTTATGATGGGAAGATTTCTAGTTAGTGGTGAGAGTAATGGAGCTGTGAGAATGTGGGAGACAAAGAGTGGGGAGTGTATGCTTGTCTCACCCAAGCAAGGAAGTTCATCATGGGGAGCTGCATTTAGTCCTGATGGACAACTCTTTGCAAATAGTTTTCCTGATGGAATAATTAAGATATATAATGTAAACAGCAAACAGTACCTGAGGATGTTACGAGGGCATCAGGGAACAATTTGGTCGCTGGCCTTCAATCCAGAGAGTACGCTACTGGTGAGCGGTGGCCATGATGGACTGATAAAAGTGTGGGAGGTCAGCAGTGAGCGATGCCTTATCACGTTGCAGGGGCACCGTAGCTGGATCTGGTCGTTGGTTTGTAATCCCAATGGGACATTACTCGCCAGCGGTGATGCTAGTGGAGTAGTGAAGCTGTGGGAGATCAGCAGCGGACAGTGTCTGAAAACCCTACAAGAGAGTTCCACTGCCGTTCTGGCACTTACATTCACACCTGATGGTACAAAGCTCCTGAGTAGTAATGCACAGGGGAACCTTGTAACTATGTGGGATGTCCAGAGTGGGAACTGCCTTAAAACCATTCCTGGAATTGGAGAGACTTATTGGCAACACTCAGTCGCCTTTAGTACGGATGGTAGCCTCCTGGCAACTGCGAGTAGTGAGCAAATTTTGAGAGTCTGGTCGGTGAGCAGTGGACAACTGTTACGTACATACTCCTGTCATGCTGGCTGGCCCCGGTCAGTGGCCCTGAGTGCAGATCAGTATCTGCTGGCCTGTGGGACGGATGAGGGAACTGTCATACTCTGGGAGAGGGAGACGGGGAATAACCTCATGACGTTGCGTAATGACAAACCATACGAACGCATGAACATAAGTGGTATAACAGGTCTCACACAGACACAAAAAGCCTCACTTAAAATCCTTGGTGCCATCGAAGGAGAAGATATATGATGTTGTTATCGAGACATCACAGGGTTCTCCCCTAATGTGTATTGGAAGGTAGCACCATGCATAATCATCTCGAAGGGAAGCCATGAATTGGAATAAGGCTGACCATTTACTGTCAGGTGTTGGACATAACGTGCTGTTGCCGAGGCTCCCTGGCCGTGGATAGACCACTGTTGCCCATTTTCCAGGTGAATCGTCATTTGCGGAAAAATAGGACTACCGAGCGCAAAGCCTGCAACCCCAGGAACTTCTGGATACATCCCCATTGCTGCAAACACATACCAGGAGGACATGGCACCACCATCATCATTTCCTGGGAGTCCGCCAGGAGTGGGCAGAAAGAGTTCGGTTTCGATGCGGCGCACAACATCCTGTGTACGATAGGGGGCATTGGCAAAGTCATATTCCCAGGGAACCTCAAATTCTGGTTCATTCCCCATAAAGGCGTAGTAACTGGCTGGTCCTGCATTTAACTCTTTAAAATGAGCATCCAGACGTTGAACGACCTTGACATTGCCTCCCATATCTTTGAACAGTCCATGCAGATCATAGGGGACCATCCAGCTATACTGTAGCCCATTGCTCTCAACAAACCCCTGTTGATCGATAGGCTGGTGAGGCGTGTCAAAGGTCCCATCTGGATTGCGTGGCTCGATATAACTTGTCTTGTGATCAAAGAGGTACTTCCAGTTTTGTGAACGGCGCATATAGGTGGCATATAAGTCAGTGTTCCCGAGTGCCTTTGCAAATTGGGCAATGGCAAAGTCATCGGTGGCATACTCAAGGGTTATCGAGGCCGATCCACTGGTACGCGTAGAAACATAGCCGAGTTTGAGATAATCATCCAGCCCTTCACGTGGGTGGTATGTTCCAGAATAGGCCGTTGGTGATGAGGCCCCAAGATCCATCGCATGTAATGCAGCCTGTGTATCAAAATTTCTCACACCAAATGCATAACTCGTAGCAAAAAGGACATCAGCGGAGTCACCCACCATCCCTCCAGAATTATCGTTGGCGACCTCCCAACGTGGCAGGCCCCCACCTCCTTGCTGCGCGTCCGCTACCAGGGATTGCATCATATCCCCTGTCTCTTTCGGTTCCAGGATCGCAAGTAATCCGATGAGCGAACGATACATATCCCAGCCTGGAAAGTTTTCATATTGTGTATATCCATGTGCAGTATGCACCTGCGCATCAAAGCCCATATACTGTCCATTGACATCATTGAATATATTTGGATGAAAAAGCGTATGATAGAGAGCAGTATAAAAAACCGTTGTTTGAGCGACGGTTCCGCCTGAAACCTGAATCTGGCTCAGCCGCTCATCCCATGCCGTTCTGGTAGCGTTACGCACAGCATTAAAATCCCAGCCCGGATTCTCTTGCGTGACATTAGCCAATGCATTAGCGATACTAACAAACGAGATACCTACTTTTACCTGGATCAGTTGATTTTGCGTAGTATCAAAGCCCAGGTAAGCTTCTGATTGATGACCAGTGCTAATCCGTGAATGTGGGAGCACATGCGTCCCGTTCCATGTCCCAAAACTGGTAAATGGTCGATCAAATTTGGCGGAAAAGTAGATGGTATAGACATTCGCGCGACCGCAGAAATGTCCACTTGTAGCTGATCCTACCACCTGATCAGGACCAACAATCTGTATACCTGTTCCCATATCAGCATTGCCTGCCGCGCTACCGCCTGCATTGATCAGCATCAGGGCATTGCTGGAACGCGGATAGGTGAATTGACCAAAACCGCTACGTGGGGTTACTGTGAGAGCCGCCTGGATATTTTTGGCATCCAGACGCACACTATAATAACCAGGAGAAGCAACCTCGTTCTGATGCGAAAAGCTTGACGAGTATACGGATGTGACATCAGATAAGGTCTTTAGTGACCCGATTGTGGGCATAAAAGGAAAATCTTGATAAGCGGGACAGCCCCTTCCACTGAAGTGAGTCAGGCTAAAGCCATGAATGACAGATTGGTTGTAACGGTATCCACCAGGAGCATTTGTGGTATCAGGACTCCATTGCACCATGCCATGAGGAAAACTGGCACCGGGAAAGACATTCCCGCCAGCAAAACCGCCCAGAGTACGATCTCTTGACATCGTATCAGTGCCAATAAAAGGATCGACATATTGGACAGGACTAAAGTTACCCGCAACGGTCGCTATAGGGGTGTGATCCGTTCTGGGTGGAGAGGAGCTTTGTTGCATCAAGAAGAAGACGCCACCGGGAATAGCCAGTGCGATGAATAGTACAGCTACAAAAAAGAAAAGGCGTTTTCGATGAGAGATGGGACCCCTCTTTCCAGGGTCCGGCTGAACTATCTTTTGCATATACTTCCTCGTTTTCAAGAAATCATCTTTCAGATCCTTGTCCTCTCCAGTTGAACAGCGAGATGCAGCTTCTCTCTATTTATACAACAAGTCGTTTGTAAAATGGGCTGTGACAACCCAAATGGATAATAAATATGGGTTTTGTCATCTGTGGCAGAGGTTGCGCCGCAACCTCTGCCACAGATGACAAAACCCATACAAACCATTAAATTACTGGGCCGTTGTGGCCTGGAAAGAGGTAAATGTTGCTACTGCACTGCCTGTTATGAGCATACGTAGACCACAATAGCCACTCTGTAATGAGGAGCTGGTTACCGTTACCATCCAGTTGCCAGGCTCAGTTCCACCCGTAGCCCAGACCTTGGCATAGAGTGTTGCACCGACAATACGGAAGCGTAAAGAGTAATTCGTCCCAGCAGTGGCGGCAAAGGGAGCTGTAGCAAGGACGGTAGCATTCCCAAGTATTTTCTTTTGTACTACCAGATTGTTCCCATCAATATATGCCTTGTACCAATCATTCGTGTCATTCCAGCGTAACACTGCTCCCATATTAGCGTTACTAAAGGTGTTCAGTGAACCAGTAAACAGCACTTCGGCATTGGTGGTCACCGGACCCAGCACCGCGTTGTAGCTCGTGCTTCCGCCAGATATGAGACCCGTACCTCCTGATATGGAGAAGACACTGAGACTATTTGCATCTCCTCCCCAGGTGTGCCCATCAGAAGCTGTGCCCCAGTATGTCTGATTAGAACCCTGAAAAGTATCTTGCGCTATAATGCTGCTATTGGAGTTTGCGACGAGATCACGCGCAATGTTATAAACATCAGGCGATCCCAGGCCACTGGCCAGATCATAATTGGCCGTAGCCGGATAGTAAAGGTTATTTCCTGTGGTGATATCGTGGAAAGCGGGGAAGGTTTGCGTTGAATTGAACAAACCATATAAGGCAGGGTTGGCCAGCCCCATTGGTGATTTCCCTTGTGATTGCAGATACTGATTGATAAGTGCCGTACTCGCTGCCCACACCGGTGCCGCAGCACTCGTCCCAGCGATACTTATCCAACCCGTTGAGGGACATCCTGCATTGAGTATTGTACAGTAGACAGCATAGCCCGTATTCGGATCAGCATTCGCCGTAACATCGGGAACTTCTCGGCAAAATGTACCTGTGGGTGCATTACAGGTTGTCCCTGTACTATAGCTGTTCTGCACGCCCGGACCTTTTTGCCAGCTGGGTTCATAAAACGTATTACTGATACCTCCACCGCCCCCTGCACCCATTGGAGCATGAAAATCATTGGGGTCTGACCACACCGACTCGCTACCATATCCTCCACCCGTCCCCAGTTGTAGCGTGGTTCCACCGACTCCAGTCACATTGGGATCACTTGCCGGGGAATCGACAGCCAGGTTTGTATCTTTACAGTCGTAAGCACCGGCATCCCCAGCTGCGGCAAAGAATGACATTCCTTGCGCTGCTCCCTGCTTAAAAATATTATCGAGTGTTTGTAACTCTGCGCTTCCAGAAGCGGACTCGCAGATACCCCAACTGATACTCACGGTCCGGGCTTTATTATCAGTCACAATCTTGTTCAAGGTATCATTGAAACCCTGGGGAGTATTAGGACCTTCATAGACAAGTTGGTTAGCATGTGGTGCTACAGCCGCAAGCATTTCCATATCTAATTCGACTTCGATGGCTCCTTGACCGGGAAGCCCATTAAAGCCATCGACCATGATGTTGCTGATACTTGGGAGAGATGTTCTTAGATTATAGTTTAGTAAATACTGAATAATATCTGTAGGCTGATAACCATCTAACTCTAGCAGAGCTATCGTCTGATTATTGCCCAGGGTGCCTGCACTTTGCAGAGGAGCTATATCATAGGCATTGGCAATATCCTGTGGACCATACCCGCCAGACGGTCCTGAAGGAGTCGTCAGTTGTTGATAGTGTGAATGGTACTTTTTGGTATTATCCAGACCACTGATAGAGGTCACGAGTTTACTGATCCCGCTTGGCAACTCAGGTGGCGAGGTATTAGCATAAAAGGAATCTTGCCCATTTTGGTAATCACCGATCTGCATGTTAAATGCCTGTTGAGCCTGTGAGACTGAACTCGAAGCATTGATCAACAGGTTATTCGATGAAACGTCGGTCACTGTTAACCCCTGGCCTTGTAAGTAGTCCTCTACTTGCTGAACCTGATCTGGTGTCGGGGCAAAGAGATTGTTGAACTGGTCAGGTGTAAGAAACTGATGGAAATTCGGTGACTGAGGATCGTAGAGTCCTTGCAGGAGATTATCCAGTTGAGGTAGATTATTAGGCGTTAAGCCAATAGAAAGATTGAGTTGCTGATTGCTATCAGTCAAGTGCTTGAAGTGTGCACGATGTATCTGTGGTACCACATCACCATCTAACGCCACAAGTGGATCTCTATCTGCCCGTACAGCCCCACGCAGTACAGTCAGACTGCCTCCTACCAAAAGCAGAAGAATGCAAATAACCACCAGGCTCTGAACAACTTTGCGTTGCATCGTATCCCCCCAATACTAGTTCAGCATACAAATTCACTTGTCTCAGCTATAATGATGAGTCATCCCGAACTTTTCCGGGGCATGAAATGCCCTTTTTACCTGTTTGGCAGGCGGGAGTGCAGAGGGCGGCAGCCTTCTGCCGGGGTTTGGGGTGCCCCCGAAAAACATCTTTTCCTTCTTTTGCTCGCCGCCTGCGGCGGCAAGAGAGGAAAAAGAAGCTATTGGGGACACCCCAAGCCCCGGCAGGGAAACCCTGCACCCCCGGTTTTGGGAACTTTTTCAAAAGTTCGGGATGACTCATTACAAATAGATATCCCCATGCCTCAAAATTCTCTAGCTTGATGGAACTAAGATAGGTATATAAGAGAGAGATGAAAGGCAATTCCACAAAGAAACATGTGATAGAATTTGTATGAGAGTATTATCTATACACTAACAATATATGCTAGGTATCTTAATTTCAGAAAACGCATCACAACCTTTTTGGTAACAATAAGAGGGGACATAAGTACTATTCATAAGAGAAACGGGCGTGACATATACTTGTTTTTTGTCAATATTATTTGGATCTTCCTGAAGCACTGCGCAAACTGTTATATGTGGGTGGCAGGGTTAGTGACCGCCGGTCACCAACCCTGCCACCCTCATATAAATTCTCCTTATCTAGTTAGTAGTGCAGAACCTCCTTAAGATTTCTGTGCTAACGTCAAAGCGTGAGCGTGACTGAGCAAAAGGTGACTTTGTGTGATAAGTTGCTGTGCCTGCTGGCTATTGTGCGCATTTCCAAACTCCGCAGCCTCCAGAACAGCGATCATCTGGGCCGCAATGGTATTGCGCTGAGAAGTAATCGTCTGGAGGAGGTTTTCTAGCTGCGTATAAGTCTGGTCATTAGTCGCGTTGCTCTCTAAGGCCTGAGTTGAAATCTTCAAGGTATCCAGACCCAGGCTGCCCAACGGAGCATTCAACTGCTTGTAGATCTGTGCCAGAGCAATATAGAACTGTGGGTTGGCACGTACGGCTGGTGGGAGTGCCGCATTAGTGAGCAGCTCAAAGAGAACGCGCCCATCATGAACATAATCGTCGTGCAATCCGAGAAGTTCCATTATCGTAGGACGAACATCGGTATGGTCAGACCATATGCTCCCGTTCACCCCCAGGTTGCGTACACCTGGTCCAACAATACCCAGCCAGGTAACGTTAATATCAGGTGAGACATCACCGTGGTTCCAGGCAAAGGCTGGCTCTTCTGCGACACAGGAGGAGTTACAGTTAGCTGCCGATGCGTACAAGTAGTAATTGGGATTAGCAAACATGGTAAAAGTTGGCGTGCGAGCTGGATCGGCAGTGACCATGTGTAGTAGTTTCATCTCGACAGGATCAGCCAGATAGTTCGTCAGCGTATCAGTATTGCCCGTGATGGGATTGGCGGCTGTCAATCCAGCGACACCGCGTTCAAACGTGCGTGTAACTGTCGCATCGCGTGCTGGATTGCCAGTAAGGTAGACGGTGGGGGCAGAGTCAGCATGAACGGTAAAAGGCGTAGTGATACCTTGCTGTGTTGCCAGCAATCCCGTTAAATTCGCATTGATCTCGCCAATTTGACTGTAGTTACATGGAGTGGTTACTCCGTCGCAATTTGTCGGACTGGGTGCTCCACCTACAAAATGATCATTTTCGTCAGCGCTGAAGACAAAGAGCGTATTGCTTGAGTTGATGCCGTCATGTGCAAGCCGATCAAAGAACTTGGCGAAGGCATCATCATAACTCTTGAGCGTAGCAACGTAACCAGCCGAACCTGGGCCGAACGCAGTTACGGTGGAATGGTTGTCATGAGCGTCTGAGATATAGGCGTAGGTAACTGGCACGTTATGCTCTTGCATCGCAGCCACATAGCCCAGAGAAGCAGCAGCTGAGATACCATCAAAGCCGGGGAAGCCGACGCGACCGGTTTTATCCTGAATCACATTGCCGTTGAGGTCAGTCAGAGGTCCATCTGGGCTGATCTGTGGCGCAACATACTTGTGCCCGAAAAGACCCATATATCCTGAATAACCGCCTGGTTCGCTGGGAAGCAGATCAGGTTCACCGGCGTTGGCTGCCGAACAGAGCGAATCGTTTTGTGCGCAGTGGATACCGACGCCAACAAAGTCGGCAGTGGCTTGTGCTGAACTGGCTGTGGCCTCCGCTGCCTGTGGTGAATTGGCCCCAAAGACTGTGGGAATATCAACACCTGTATTCTCCAGGACCGTATTAGCGGTAGCAACTGCTCCGAAGTTACAGCCAGCACGTGTATAGGGAACCCAGGGTGCTGGTGCATTGGTGCCTGGAGCGCTGAGCATAGTGTAGTTTGTATCAGTCGGTGTTGTGGTACTGGGATCGAAGACTGGCGCAGTCCAGTAGGCAAAAGATACTCCCGTGTGGGTCGTGCCATCCGGGTTAAAGTAGCGGTAACTATTACTCACTGGCATGCCATGGCGGTCACCATAGACACCGGTCAATGTGGTCAAAATGTCGTCGGCGGTGTGTGCAATGAGTGGTGTGTGATTATTCGAGAGCATGGTCCCATTGTTTTCAATAAAATTCAGCAAATGGGGCATCTGCTCCAGGTCGGATGGAACGTTAGGATTGTCGCGTGTAAAGTGGACGTTATCAAACTGAATGCTGATAACGTGTTGGATATTGCCCTGAGCAGAGTTCAGGTGGCAACTGTTCTCTGTCGTATGGGTTGCGGCAATGATATGTTTGCCTGAGAATAATCCTACCCCTAAGAGTACCGTCAGGATCATTGCCATTATGGTGACGCGTGTGAAGAGAGACCCCCATAGTCTTTTCATACGGGTTCTTTGCTCCTTCTTTGTCGGGTAGTTCACAGTTACCCAACAACTATGTTAAGAATAAGTTAATAAATGGTAAAAAACACCTTTACTTTAAAGTTCTTTTACCATGATGAGTATAACATATTCTAACAGAACTATGTAGCCTATTAGGTAATATTAGAGCTTTCCAGTGATTTCTATCCATTTGTTATCTCTTCCTCCTTCCGGGTGAAAGTGTGTTGTAGGAGTAGCAACCCCTGACGGAGCGCGAAGTGTCCTCGCAAAACCCCCTTTCTTTTGCCAAAATCCCCGGAAGGATGGAGGTAACTCCTCAGCGCCTCAGGCGCTTCGCAAACCGTTTTGTGTGAGTTTTGTCGCTACTGATGGAGGTTGCGCCGCAACCTCCATCAGTAGCGACAAAACTCACACAAAACAAGAGCGAGCCACCGCAGGTGGTGAGAAGACCTGAGTAGTTACGGATAGAGACCTTCTTTTGTATGGAAGAGATTATTTATATATTAAAGATAAGAAAAATAAGTATTCTTTTATTCAAGAATAAGATTCTTCTTAGTTTTTATGGGTATACTTTAGTTTCTGATTACAATCAGCTATAGTAGAGTTTTTACAATAGAATTTCCATTGTAATTCATGCTGGGAGGAGATACCCTAGTATCTAGAAAGTGAATCCTGTAGTTGATGTTCTCTGTAACCAGAGAAAACGAGGAGTTTCTCATGCAGGCTCAAGAACTTATGGATAAACCATCATTAGGTCTCTCTGATGCAGTACTGGCCCAACAGACGCTTACCGGTGATCAGGATGCGTTTGAAATTCTGGTGCGACGTTACAGTACACCGCTATTTAACTTTATTTGTCACTTTTTGGGTGACTATGACCTGGCTTGTGACGTATTGCAACAGGTGTTCTTGCGCTTTTACACCTCTTTGCCAAACCTGGGTACAGGCGATCCTTTCAAATCCTGGTTATTTCAAGTGGCCCGTAATTGTTGTGTTGACGAGTTACGGCGCAGACGTCGCTACGCCATTCATTTTTCGCAACTAGAGATGGAAAATAGCGAAGGTGAGATTACTTTCCTGGGCGATACCGTCGATCCGGGTCCCTTACCTGAGGAGTTGGCAGAGCGTCATGATCTCCAGCAAGTCTTACAGAAGGCTATTCAAGCGCTACCACCGAAATTTCGTGCGGTTGTTATTTTACGCTATGTGGCTCAATTGAGCTTCTCGGAGATCGGAAGGACGTTGCGTATGCCAGAGGCAACGGCGAAAACCTATTTTCATCGTGCGAAAGTCTTATTGCGGAAAATGTTAAGTGCACAAATACAAGTTGCAACGGCTTGATCAAGAGTAGTATGAGGGTGGAAGCAGGAAGAAGACCATTGAGTCTTCCTCCTGTTTGGATGCAGGCCCGCTAGACGCCCAGAAAAGAGCGATACTGTTGCCACCGTATTACCAGTCGAGAGCGAAATTCTGAACCTGGGATAGGAGTGTACAGGAGTATCAGCACAAAACCTGTGAGCAATCCCCAGCGGAAAAGGATTTGTGCTCCTTTTCGTCTACGCCTGTAGCTTTCGTAGCGATCTTGCATCACATCCTTCAGATCTTTTGCATTAGAGGCTACCTGGGAGATACTCTTGCTCGCTTTTTGGGAACTCTGGCTGAGGGCTTCCTGGGCTTTGTCTCTGCCCATCTCAAGATTCTCCTGCATGGAATCTTGTAGTTTCTTGAGCTTCTTCCAGAGATACTTCTTTTGAAGGACTTCCAGAAGAATGCCCTGTGCCACATCCAATCCTGTACTCAGAGCAGTCATGGCCTGTTCCTCATGAGGCTGGAGTCGCTCTTGAGCTGCTCTGATATTCTGCTGAGCTTTTATCAAGTTCTTCTGGGCTTTTTGCTCATTGTTTTTGAACAGCTCTTGTACCAGGCCAAGTCTAGTCATCATTGCCTCTTGCGTTTTGTCTACACCGGATTGTACACTGTCTCGCACATTGGAGGAGGTCGTTTGTGCTATATCTTTGACCTTCTCACCGATCTCTTTGACCCTGTCAACATTTGTTTGGCTCAATGCGTTGAGTTTTGCCATCTCTTCCTCCATGTTTTGCCCTTGTAATTTTTCAGGGACATCTTGCTGGTTGATCTCACATCTTCTATAGAGACCACGCATGAGCATGACGAGTGGTTTCATCTCTCTCTGCAGGCCATCGCTAAAACTCTGGGGACGCTCTATCTGTATGTTGATAGCCTGTACTCGGGGAAGGCGGGATAGGGGTCCCCTTCCCGTCCTAAAACACGTTTCTCACCTGAACCAATGTCTCTTAAAAAATGTTTTAACTGCCTTTAAAATCAGATTTTATAACCATATGTCCTATCTAATAGTCAGAGCCTTGACGTACCATAAAAAAGCCGTTTATATTATCTTATAGATACTCGCTCTTGTTAGTAAATATACTCGCCCGGCTCTCTTACAAGCAATAATTGTGCATAGATAAGCGTCACGTTATTAACAAGGTGAAGTATTATGGCGAGCAAGAGTAACTTTATTAACAAGACGTTTGGTCATTACAATCTCATTGTGCAAATTGCCAGGGGAACGTCGAGTGACGTCTATCTCGCTTTACCAACTAATGACTCTCAGCATAAAGTCGTGGTCAAAATGTTGAGATCTGTTCGTCTCACTTCCCCGCAAGAACACGATAGTTTTCTGCAAAAAGCTCAATTCCTGACACAACTCAAACATCCCTACATTCTCCCTATTGTAGATATAGGTGTGGAGAAAGGGGTGCCCTATGTGGTGACTGAATATGCTCCTCATGGCTCATTGCATGATCGCCTCAAACGTATGTTCTCTCCACGTCTCTCCAGGCAGGAAATATTACGCATCCTTTCTCAGATTGGTCAGGCACTCAACTATGTTCATGAGCGCAATATTTTGCACTGCAACATCAAACCAGAAAATATACTTTTCAATGAGAAAGATGAAGCACTGCTAGCTGACTTTGGCCTGGCCAGTCTCCTCGAAGCAGTCGATGCCAGATTCAAGCCTCGTGATATTTTCTATCAGGCCCCTGAGCAATCTAAAGGTGTGGTAAGCAAAGAGAGCGATCAATATGCTCTCGGGTGTATTGCCTACAAACTCTTCTCGGAGCAGGTTTCCCTGGCAGATCTGGCCCTGGACAAAATGCGCTTGAAACAGGGAGTGAAGGCTTCCATGCCCTTCCCTTCTGATTTGCCACAATATATGCAAAAAGCTGTTCTCAAAGCTACGACGAAGAAGCCCGGTGAACGCCATGCCAATGTGCTTGCCTTTGTCAATGCTTTAAATGATGTATTCCAGCCTGCACATGAGTTACCGCAAAAAGATCTGACAAATACTAACGCAGCCTTACCCGTTCTTGCAAAGGTGGGAGCAGGTACTAATGGTTTTGCTCGCCTCTCCGTCAGTGCAGAGGTTGCTCTGGTCAATACAGAGTTTGAGGCTGCTTACAAAAGTCCAACTAGAGGTCACGCACGCAAGCCGCTTCCTGCTCCGGTTAAATGGCTGGGTTTTGCTCTCTCTGGCCTCATCATTATGGCTACCATCTTATCTTTCCTGACACCTTTTAACCCACTGATGGCGGCCTTAACTCTGAGGCCTGTAGGAAGAGCCGCGATAATCTCACAAAAGACAGCCGGATCTGGTTCTGCATCGACGTCAGGCACAAAAAGGCAGGGCGTTCTGACCGCCTGTGGTGACGCCGCAACTGACTCCAACCCACCTCCGAACCAACTCCAACTGCACCTCCGCCAACTCCAACACCAACTCTGGTACCAACGCCACGACCAACGCCTCCTCCGGTACAGCCTCTCCTCCAGGGAAGTCTATCGTCTTCACCTTCTAATGTGTATCTTACGGATGAGGGAACCTTCTATTGGGCACACTGGGGATTAAACTCACCAACTGATTTTAATCACAAACTTGGAGTGTCTGAGGTCATAAATTTTGCGGCGGTAGGCAATACCACACTACAAAACTTTTCTAATGATCCTATAGCCTGTAGCTGGTCTGATGGAACTCCGACAAATGCTCAAGTAGACACGACAAATGGCGTTTTTGTGACAGGTGAGACAAATGGATTCACGTTAACACTCCCTGCAAGCACGAAGGAGAGATTTTTACATATCTATTTGGGTGTTTTCCAGGCACAAGGGCAGTTCGTAGCATCTTTGAGTGGGAGTAATCTGGTCTATACGGATGCCTCACTGGACAATGATACTGACCAGTCTACCGGAGTCTATACTATTGCTTATCGTGGGACATCTGTGGGTCAGACCCTCACTGTGACATTTCTGCTGATCAATAGTCATGCAGACGGTGGAAGCGTCACGTGGCAGGCTATTACCATGCAGTAATAGCCTCTTTCTCATCGGTCAGAGTGATGAATGACTTTCCAGCACTCTTTGGCAATCTCCCAGTCCTCCTCAGTGTGGACTACCAGGACACGTACTGCCAATTCAGGTGTAGCGATATCCTGGTCGACAGGAGAAGCTGCGTTTTTCTCTGCGTCGAGTTGAAGATTTAGAAAGCTGAATGCTTCACATGTTGCTGCACGCACCAGGGCTACATGCTCACCAACACCCCCTGTGAATGTGAGCACATCGACGCCGCCAAGCGAGGCAAGCATGGCACCAATGAAGAAGCGGAGTCGATATATGTACATCGCCAGTGCCAGTCCGGCGCGTTCGTTGCCGTCGTCGATAGCCTGCATAATCTGCCGCATATCATTTGACACACCCGAAATACCCTTGAGTCCCGCTTCTGTATTCAGGATTTGATCAAGTTGTTGTACTGAGTATCCTTGCTCTCGTTGCAGGTAGATTAAGATGCCGGGATCGATCGTACCGGAGCGGCTTCCCATCATCAAGCCTTCCAGAGGAGTAAAACCCATCGTTGTATCTATGCTATGACCATGTTTGATAGCGGCCAGCGAGCAACCATTGCCCAGGTGACAATTGATGATGCGTAAAGAGTCCAGATCCTGGCCCAGGATTTGAGCACTTCGTTGAGCGCAATAGTGATGACTGGTGCCGTGAAAGCCGTAGCGTCGAATACCTTGCTCAAACCAGGTGTAGGGACCTGGGTAGACGATGGTCTCCAGTGGTAACTGGCTATGAAAGGCTGTGTCGAAGACAGCTACCTGGGGGATATTACCCAGCACACGCGTGATGGCTTCGATCCCCTCAAGGTTGGCTGGATTGTGTAATGGGGCAAGCGGAAAAAGGCGCTGGATGGTTTCTTGTACATGTGGCGTAACAATAGTGCTCTCACGATAGTCCGATCCGCCATGGCCGACACGATGGCCGACAGCTGTAATCTCTGATGGCCGGGTAATAACCTGAGTCGGACCACTCCAGAGCGTCTTGAGCATCTGCTCAATCATGACTGGTCGCGAGTCTGCGGGAACCTTCACTTGTAATGTCGGGCCGTGGGAAGTAGTGATGGTGAGTTCTGCCGCATCTTTGTCTTTCGTCCAATCAGCATAGGCATCCCATAAGGGAACTGGGGGACGGTTTGGTAAGCCATCAGGAAAGTTATAGAGGCGACTCTTCTGGCTACTGGACCCGGCATTCAAGACAAGTATTTTCATCTAGATTATCTATCCTATCTTTTATGTAAATCCTCAGGCCATTTTTTCTGATTCCTCAGCGCCGTAGGCGCTTCACAAACCGTTTTATGTGGGTTTTGTAGCTACTGGTGGAGGTTGCGACGCAACCTCCACCAGTAGCTACAAAACCCACATAAAAAAACAAGAGCGAGCCACCGCAGGTGGCGAGGAGACATACCCTTCTGCTAATGTATACCGCCTACAGGTCCATGGCTCTGCGCAAACTGTTCCTCCTCACGAGCCTCCAGTTGCTCACGCATCTGCCTGAACGTTGCAGTATCGATGTCTCCACGTGCGTATCGCTGACGTAATATCTCCATCGCTGATAGTGTCGGTGGTGTCGTTGTGATATTCTTCTTGTTCAACCAGCGGACAACCGCCCAGATGAGAACTGCAACCAATGCAATCCATAGGAGCGAACTCAATGACATCATAAACATACCAGGCCAGCTCCAGCCATATCCCCACATCATAAGACACCCATCCTTTCATGTGTGATTCTCTTCTCTATCTGTGAGGATCGATTTCCTTGCACCGACTCACATATTCTTAATATCCCTCTTAGTATTGCTCATTCGTCTCACAGCGCAATCACAGAGTGGAGATCTCTCCTCACGCTTTTCTTACATTTTCCTCAAAGCTCGCGAGCAGGTCTCCGTAGCAGTGTTGAAGTTTGTTTCTATCACCTGCATGGAGTTGATCTATGGGCTTACTGGCTTAAATCACGTTTTTCCATGTCGAGTTAGTAGACCCGCTAATGCTTCCATAAACTGAAGGATGACTGAGTAATCCGCGTCTCGTCCCTGTGCCAGCGCAGCGGTATACATTTGTTCGGCTATGGCTGTGGCTGGCATAGGAACAGAGTTTTGGCAGCCAGGCGCATAATCAGGCTCAAATCTTTGCGCATCATTGAGAGAGCAAAATGTACCGGGTAGTCTTTCTGAAAGGCGTTTCTCCAATTTTTCCCTCTGGGCTGGCGAGATGACCGCTGTCTGGCTTAAAACTTCCAGTAACAGTTTTTTCTGCAATCCGGCCTTTTCTCCTAGGGCCATAGCCTCAGCGACGGCTTGCAGGCCCAGCCCCAGCAGGGAATTTACGACCAGCTTCATTGTTGTGCCCATCCCGCTACCGCCCATATAGAAGGTCGCCTTTGCCAAAACATCCAGAATAGGCTTACAGCGCTGATATATCTCTTGTTCACCTCCAACGAAGAGGAGCAAGCTCCCTTCTTGCGCGTGGGAAGTGCTGCCAGAGATCGCGGCATCGATCATACAGGCTCCCTTTGCCTTCGCAGCTTCAAAGATATGACGTGACTCCTGAGGGTAGACCGTACTCATCTCAATAAAGATGGTTTCTGCTCTGGCTCCTGCAAGAGCGCCTTCTGGGCCTTGCATCACCGACTCAAGGGCATGATTATCGGCCACACAGGAGATCACCACATCAGAACCAGCGGCCAATGCCCGTGGTGAATCGACAACACATGCTCCATGCTGTGCCACATTGTGTGTTTTCTCGCTGGTACGATCATAGACTGTCAGCTGATATCCTGCCTGGAGGAGTCGTTGAGCCATGAGAATTCCCATATGCCCCATGCCGATAAAACCAATGCTCGGTTTCGTTTGTGTCGTGTTGGTTGGCATGACGTTCACCTTCTTAAGTAGTCCAGAGATAACAATCGTGAACAACCCTATCAGGAGAATTATTTACAACTCTGCAAAATCTTCCTCACCACGAATTTTGAGGCCTTGTTTAAGAATCTTCTCACGCAATTTGAGTATCCCTTCGATGAGTTGTTCTGGGCGTGGCGGGCAGCCAGGCACATAGACATCCACCGGTACAATCGTATCAACACCCTGTACGGTGTAGTAGCTATCGAAAAATTCACCCCCGGAGTTGGCGCATTGTCCCATACTGAGCACCCATTTGGGTTCCGGCATCTGCTCCCATAGTAAGCGTAAACGGGGTCCCATTTTTACCGAGACTGTTCCCGCTACGATCATCAAATCGGCCTGACGAGGACTGGAGCGGAAAACTTCCGAACCAAAGCGCGCAAGGTCATAGTGGGATTGGGCTGCGGCCATCATCTCGATAGCGCAACAGGCCAGACCATAGCCAAGAGGCCAGACTGACCGTGAGCGTGCCCAGTTTTGTGCCCATTGCAACATATCAGCCAGACTGGTGAGTTGTACGGGTTCCTCCTGATCGCCAGGTGTATATTCAAATGGTCCTCGTGCCATTGCAATAGGTACGGTTTTGCGTCTTACGGCCCCTGTGACCGGATCATTCTGCCAGTTGTTCTTGGTCATAGTGATGCCCCTGATAGACGTGTTCACGCTTCTCAAGATGCAGAGAATTCTCTGGATTGTTGTTACTTACGAGTGGCACGAAATGCCCGCTGGAAAAGTGACATCTTTCGCTGGCTGACGGGGAGCGTTGTTCATCTAGCCGAACAGGTGGGGTTGCTGTGCCTTCAAAAGAGCTATGCCCAAATTCGATACTTCTTTACTATTGCCGTATTTGCTTGCCTTGAGGTCTTCATGGATTGCACTAATATAAAGAATATTCCATCTGTGTTGCACATTGGTAATTGAGTTTATTGCAATTGTTGTTGCAATAGGATAGTAACCCCAATCCATGTATACCTTCGCTTCCCAGGTTTGGATAGCTGCTTGAAGCAGGGGGGTATCAGGGGTTGTCTTCAGTTTGGAGATCAGGGCAAAGGCTTCATCTGGTGCACGGAGTTTTGCGACTGGCGATCCCATAAGCGCCTCCGCTCTGTCGAGAGTGTAAGTCACCTCGTCAAACTTCATAAAATGCTCACTCTCATCAATATCTCCCCTTCCCATATTATTGTGCGCTGTATCTATCAGCTTGAGGGCTTTGGTGAGATCTTCCTGACTCTGTGCAACATAGGCATGTCCATGACCTGCTGCTAACTGAACCGCGCCTCTGAGAGGTTGACTGATGAAGGAAACAAGAGCAATTGCTGCATCAAAATCATTAACCGCAATTCTGGTATAACCGTTCTCAAGGAAAACGTAGCCACGACGGAAAAGCACAAGCGCCTGGAGTTCGCAACTCTTCAGGATTTTCGCCACTCTGTAGGCTTTATTCATCGACTCGACTGCATCGGAAAAATTGTGATGGTCGCAAGCAATCTGAGCACTCAATTGGTGATAGTAACAGAGCAGATGCATCATGTCTGCGTACTCTTGTGCATTCCCATAAAGGACCTCGTTATGCAGATGTCCCACCCGATAGGCGATTTCGTCTTCCAGGCTCTGAGCCATTTTCGTGTGACACAATGTCCAGCAAGATTGCAGAAATGCTCGATATTTCGCCAGATCAAGGGGCTTCCTTCCCTGGCTTAGCGCTGATGTAATACCTTGAAGTCGAGTAAGGGGATCATGTGGAGTGAGACCAAACGAAGCCGCCGGAATACCAAGCAGGGTTGCCAGAATCCATCTTCGTTTCTCGTCGGTGGGAACTCTGTTTTTTTGTTCCATGAGTCGTATCCATCTGGCCGTGATCGTCTCTCCTTCTTCCCCATCTTCTCCCTGTCCCTGAAGAGCTTCAGCGTACAACATACTGACATACTTCGTCGTCCATCTTTTGACACAAACTCTGGAAGTGACGCATTACAGCCCCATAATCAGGATTTCCCGCTTTATCTTGTGGTACAAGAACATTCCCATCTTTATCAATGGGCAAACGGAATTCTTCTCCACTCGACTCGCACTTGCCTCTCGGACACGGTCAATCTCCTCCTGGAAGATAAAACAGACGTTTCAAGTATAGAGAAGGCTCTTTGTTTTGTCCACCCCTACAGATCGAGTAAAGAGGAACTTAGCAGATCCATTCGGAGAGAAAAAACTTCCTCATTTCTTCGCAGGAAATGCTATCTTTATCTCTATGGCAAGATAACAAGCCCCCACTAACTTGTTTTAAGCAAGCCATTCCGTATGAAGTTATATCGACATCTGCAACGAGAACTCTCACATAAAGAAAGGATACTATATCATGTCGGGAAGTGAAATAGCACAATTGAGGGTCTTAATAGAGACAGAGTGCCAGGCTCTGCAGAATATGATGCAATTGGCTACCGTTGCTTCTCATCATACGATCAACGCAAGATATAAGAACCTGGACAAATACTACCGGGAACTCACGCCTCTGGTCGGGGAGGAACAGGCACGCGAGACGATGTGCGAAACGTATAACCTGACGGTAAAGAACGCAAAGCAAGGTTCCCTCGATCGAGAGAAACCCTGCTAACCACTCCATCTCCAGGATGAATATTTAACTAGGCGTCGAGGGTGCTGGTATCGCCGATTGGCTCTCCCAACTCTCTGGCACGGATGACACGGCGCATGATTTTGCCGGAGCGTGTTTTGGGTAAACCAGGAGCAAACTCAAGTTCATCAGGAACAGCCAGAGCGCCGACAGTGGTACGAACATGTTGTTTAAGTTCCAATGCCAGTTCATCGGATGGCACGATACCATTCTTGAGGATGACAAAGACTTTGACATGCTCACCCTTGACCTCGTCAGGTTTGCCAATAGCCGCTACTTCTGCCACCGCTGGATGGCTGACCAGACTGGATTCGATCTCCATAGAACCAAGGCGGTGCCCGCTGACCTTGATCACATCATCAACACGGCCCTGAATCCTGAAATAGCCCTCGTTGTCTATATGAGCGGCGTCCCCGGCGAAGTAGACATCGGGAATAGTGTCCCAATAGGTTTGATAGCGTGCTGGATCACCATAGATGGTGCGCATGAGACTGGGCCAGGGATGACGGATAATCAAGAAGCCGCCTTTGTCATGTCCTACGGTCATACCGTTCTTATCAACAATATCAGCATCAATCGTTGGGAGAGGGAGTGTGGCGCTACCCGGCTTGAGTGGAAGCGTGATCGTCGGGCTGATCAGGATCATACCTGTTTCTGTCTGCCACCATGTGTCCATGATGGGTAGTTTTTCATGCCCGATATTGGTATAGTACCAGATCCAGGCTTCGGGGTTGATGGGTTCTCCCACCGATCCCAGCAAACGCAAACTGGAGAGATCATGTTTGGCGGGCCATTCTTCACCAAAGCGCATCAGGCCACGAACAGCAGTCGGAGAAGTGTAGAGAACAGTCACACCAAATTTTTCAACAATGCTCCACCAGCGATCAGGGGCAGGATAGGAAGGCGTGCCCTCAAACATCACATTTGTAGCGCCATTCATCAGAGGGCCATAAATGATGTAGCTATGGCCTGTCACCCAGCCAACATCAGCCGTACACCAGAAGACATCCGTGTCCTTGACATCAAAGACAAATTTAGTGGTGGTATAGACACCGACAGCGTAGCCTGCCTGGACATGCACAACACCTTTTGGTTTCCCTGTACTTCCACTTGTGTAGAGAATGTAGAGCATATCTTCGCTGTCCATCGGTTCACAGGGAACTACCGTATCCGTGGGAATGTCCGCGAGCAACTCATCCCAGTAGACATCACGGCCTGTTTGCATGGGGACATCGTTCCCCTGATGACGTACGACAATGGTATGTTCAATACTTGGAGTTTCAGCAATAGCTTCATCTGTAATTTTCTTGAGTTCGACCAGCTTACCTCCCCGGTAGCTCCCATCGGCGGTAATTACGGCTTTCGCATGGCAATCGATAATACGATCACGCAGCGAACTGGCGGCAAAGCCTCCAAAGATCACTGTATGCACTGCTCCGAGACGAGCAACGGCTAACACGGCGGCCACCTGTTCAGGGATAGCAGGCATGTAAATTGCTACACGGTCACCCTTCTTCACTCCAAGTTTCTGCAGGCCTTTGGCCAGACGGTTGGTCATGACATAGAGATCTTCGTAGGTCAGCGTACGGGTTGAGCCGTCATCACCCTCCCAGTAGAAGGCCACTTTTGTGCGGGTTGGCGTCTGCATATGCCGATCCAGGCAGTTGTAAACGATGTTGAATTGACCACCCACAAACCACTTGAAGAAAGGTTTTTCGGTCCACTCAAAGGTTTTCTGCCAGGGGGCAAACCAGTGTAGTTCCTTTGCCATATCTTCCCAGAATTCGAAGGAATTGTTTAAGGACCATTGGTAAAAGGATTTGTAGTCATCAAAGCCCTTAGATTGCATATAAGCCGTAATGTTGGCCTGCTGTACTGTTTCATGGGATGGGTGAAATATGCGATTTTCGATAAGAATGCTGTCCGTGTGCTCAAAACTGAGGTTGTTACTCATAATCAGTGTGTCCTCTTTACTAGATGTGGTGTACTTGCTTTAATAGAAATATGAGTGCGGAACGGAAAGGATCGGAAGCGAATTCAAATACCTGGGATGAGGTAGGGAAGAGCACAAAGCCGCACTGCTTTCTGCATCCCTACCGTCGCGTTAGTCATTGAAAGTACATCTCAGGCCTGCTACATAAACGGTGACCTTAGCTTCTTGGCCCGACAGGGAGCGTAAATGCTGACCTGCTCGAACTGAGCATACCAGCTAATGCACTATACCAGGCGACCAGAGCTGTCAGTACACCAAGATAGCCTCCAAGGATACGGAATGTGCTTCCTCTACCAAACTCTGCAAGCGTAAGGCTGAGGAACGTCAGAAAGAGCAGGCCGAACAGAATAATTAGGGCCGTGTTAATTCTCAAGCTCCCTAGAAACATTATACTAGTGAAGATCGTCCAACTCAAGAGAAAAAGACCAAGCGCTGACGGAAGAACGGGGTTTGGTCCTTTTGTGAGTGCGTCGTAGATACCGGAGCCTGGTACAAAGACGAAACCAAGAGCGAGCCAGAAGCTTCCATAGGAGGAGAATGCAGTTGCACCGAAGGTGTTGCCCGTCTTAAATTCCCACATTCCTGCAAGGATTTGAGTAATGCCCCCATAAAAGATTGCCAGGCTAACAAAGATATTCAGCCCGGTTGTGGGAATCCAGCCAGCATTGATGCTACTGAGAACAAAGGTTGTTAGCGCAAAGGCGCTTAACCCGAGAGGGCCGGGGTTGGCTATGGCCGGTATTGCATAGGTTGTACGTTCAGTTTCTGCTGCAAGTCTGGCCATGAGAGTTTCCACCTTTCTTTTCGCGAGAAGCTGATAACGGTTTGTTCTTTCTCGATTCTAAGAAGAGGTTATACAAACAATCCAGTGCATACTTTGAGCATACTTGACTATCTCCTGATTTGTCAAGAGGAAAAATCCAGGCTTAAGAGGTAATTTTACTTTATACCATATGATTGGCATAGAAGTGGATAAGTTGTTTGTACCATGTCAAAATGTTTCCCAGGCTGACTACATTGCCAATGACTGTAGTAGCTGGCGAACTGAGACCGGCCTCCTTTGCGCATTGAGCAATATCGGCAAGGGTTGCAGTGACGCAGCGCTGCTGCGGCATTGTCCCTTCCTGGATTACTGCAGCGGGTGTTGCCGGGTCAAGACCGCCTGCAATGAGACGTTGGGTAATGTGAGGAAGACCTTTCACTCCCATCAACACAACTAATGTCCCGCCAACAGTTGCCAGTGCTTCCCAGTTGATAGAAGGAGAAGTATGTGAATGTTCTTCGTGGCCTGTCACAATGGTCAGCGAGGAGGCATAATGGCGATGCGTGACGGGAATCCCTGCATAGGCAGGAACAGCAATAGCAGAACTGACTCCTGGTACAATCTCGAAGGGGATTCCTGCATGAGCGAGAGCGAGAGCCTCTTCTCCTCCACGCCCGAAGATAAAGGGGTCACCGCCCTTCAGACGTACCACCGCATAGCCTTGTCGTGCGTAGGAGATTAACAGGGTATTGATCTCCTCTTGTTCCATGATATGATGTTTAGGTCCTTTGCCCACAAAAACCAGCACAACTCCGGGACGTGTCTCCTCCAGGATCAATGGGCTTACCAGTCGATCATAAAGGACAACATCGGCCTGGCGCAAACAACGCAAGCCTTTCAGCGTGAGTAATTCTGGATCACCTGGGCCTGCGCCAACGAGATAGACCTTCCCTTCACGCTGTTGTGAGGAATCCTGAGTGGAATTTCTGAACCGTTCATGCTTGATCACCATGGCTTGCGACCGCCTCTCTCAAATCTAGTGTGAGTATTTCAGCAGAGATATCAACTTTATGACGCTGGAGCAGTTCCGCAGTCTGTACCAGTGCGGTTGCCTCATCACCCTCCGCAAGGAGTTCAAGAATGCTTGAAGTAAAAAAGTCACCGAAGAAGTCGTCGCGCTCTGAGTAGGAACGCCCACTTTTTCTCATATGCGTACGTACGATGGTGGCTAGCTGCATATAGGTATCGTAGGCTGAGGGGAAGAGACCCTCCAAATGCTGCCGAATACGCTTGGAGAGGCTGGGGCTGGCTCCTTCGGTTGAAACTGCGATGGTGAGTTGCCCGCGCCGCAGGATGGAGGGCACAATATAGGAGCAACGCGAAGGTACATCCACAATGTTTACCAGTTGTCCGTGTTCCTGTGTCTCACTCCAGATGGCCTCGATCAATTGGGGATCGCCAGTTGCTGCTACAACAACAAAGGCTCCTCCCAGGTCATCAGGCTCATAAGCCTTGTGACGCAGTGTGACCATACCACGCTGCTCCATGACGAGTAATTCGTCACAAAACTCAGGATGGATGACTGTAACCTGTGCACCACTCGTCTGAAGGGCTATTGCCTTCTCTGCCGCTATGCGATCTCCCCCAATAACTACCGCTCTCCGCCCACGTACATCGAGCATGATAGGGTAATACTTTGGCATTTGCTCTCTTCTTTCTGAAAGGTGATGACTGGTGCGTTACTCCCTGACATATTACACCTTCATAACATCTATTGTCGCTCTGGCACGGAGTTGTTCGATGCCGATGCGGTAGCAAAAATCACCGAAGGTTTCTTGTGAGAGGCGCTCATTCCTCCAGAGGACAAAGAGAGGATGGAGTGTGGCGACAATATTCTTGACATGTACTGAGGGAGCGTAGAGTGTATTCAAGCGTGTATTGGCCCAGTCGCCGCCGATATAGAGGTTATAGACATCCTTCGTGCGGCCCACCACACCGATATCCCCCATATTGGGACGCGCACACCCATTGGGACAGCCTGTCATACGCACACTGAGTGGCTCACTACCCAGTCCAAGTTCGTTCAGGTCAGCCTCAATTTGCTGTATAATCGCGGGAAGGGCGCGTTCTGCCTCAGCAAGCGCCTGTCCACAGGTTGGGAGCGCAGGGCAGGCCATGGCAAATCGATAGACTCCAGCAGCTTTGGGATCAGTTGAGATACCGTACTCGTGTAAAAGAGCTTCGAGTGGAGCACGCTGTTGTTCAGTCAGGTCGGTTAGCAGGATATTTTGCTGACCAGTCAGACGTACACCTGGACGAAATTGCTCCATCACATGCCGCAATCCGGTTTTCAGACGTGTTGTGGCGCTATCTTGTACACGCCCGTTTTCGACATGTAGACCGAGGAACCAGCGACCATCAGCTTGTTGATGCCAGCCAAGATGGTCTTCGACATTATGTAAGACAATCGGGCGTGGATCTTGCAAGGTATACCCCAGGCGTTGTTCTACTTCGGCGCGGAACCAGTCGATACCGCGTTCCTCTACCAGATATTTCATGCGAGCATGTTTGCGATTTTGGCGATCCCCATAATCACGCTGTACAGTGACAATCGTTTCGACAATGGACAATACTTGCTCAACCGTTATATCACAGAGCGGAGTAGCCAGACGTGGGAAGGTTTCAGCTTTCCCGTGTGTCGAACCCATACCACCACCAATGATTACCGTAAAACCAGCGAGGTCATCATTTTCCAGGTTGGCAATCAAGCCAATATCCTGAGTATAGACATCAACGCAGTTATCACCAGGGAAGGCAACACCTATCTTGAATTTACGTGGGAGATAGGTGGGGCCATAGATCGGCTCAACTTCTTCTGGTGCTTCGACCGTCTGAACTTTCTCCCCATCGACCCAGATTTCATGATAGGCCTTGCTACGAGGAGCCAGCCGCATGGCAATCTGATGGGCGATGTCTTGCACCTGAGCCTGGGCGCGGTTGGCTGTAGGTGCAGGGCAGGCCATAACGTTGCGGTTTACGTCTCCGCAAGCTGATAGCGTAGAAAGCAGGCAAGTATTAATGCTCTGGATAGTAGAGTGCAAATCGCCTTTGAGGATTCCGTGTAACTGGATACTCTGGCGTGTCGTAAGACGGAGGGTGCCATTGCCGAAGCGGTCAGCCAGTTCATCCTCTACCAGATATTGCTCTGCTGTCAACGCACCACCAGGAATGCGTGAACGCACCATAAGCTGGTACGCTTTTTCTGTTCCGGATGCTTTGCGTGCCTGGCGTACATCGCGATCCTCCTGTTGATAAATGCCGTGGAATTTAATGAGCTGAACCTGATCCTCGGAGAAGCGTGAAGCATCTGTTTCTAATTCCTCTACTATGTGCCCACGTAGATGGCGGCTGCTCATCTTGATACGTTCCACTTTGCTGCCCTCGCCGGGTTCCAGGTGGATAAGATTGTTGGTTGGCTCATTTGGGTTTGGTATTGTCATTGCCTCTCCTCTTCTGAATATCGTCTGATGGAATTGCCGCCACACAATGAGTCTGAAAGGAAGTTACGCGCTACAATGCTCTTAACTACCGCTTTTTCGCTAATGAAGGTAGTACCACTATCCTTGCTTTTTATGGCTGTTTGTTGATATAGTTAATCAACAAAGTAATTTTCTCTCTCTAATAGTAGGATGAGGGGGATACTATGTCAACCCTTTTGAAGGCGAAACCTGTCAAATTGGCAGAAATATGTGAGGAGTAACTACAACATGACCCTTCTTGTGAGTTGTATTTCGACAAAACATTCCTTACTAAAGAAGCACTGGGCTAATACACAGCAGGAACATGTGGAATGTCCGCTTACCGCTCTAGGGAGTCGCCAAAAACCTACAGAGGACCAGGGAGGGTTGCTTTGTCTGCTCGACGAGGAGGGGCAGGTCCTAAATTCTGCTAAACTGCCGATGCCCGCAGGAATGACCTTCTCCGACAAGAGTATTTTGGTCGCATCTATCAGTGCTGTCTGCGAGGTCTCTCCTGATCTTTCCAGGGTGCAGCAGAATGTTGTCAGTCTCCCCTCTTTCAATATGCTCCACTCTCTCTCACGAACACAACGTGGCTATCTGGTTGCCAGCACTGGCCTGGATGCTATCCTGGAGTTTACGCGTGATGGCGAGTTATTATGGAGTTGGTGGGCAACCGAACATGGCTTTGAAGTAACACCAGTGGGTGAGCGTCGTGATCTCGACAAAAGCGCAGATCATCGGGACATCAAATATGGTACACTTGCTCAAACTACTCATGTCAATTCAGCCGCCGAGTTGCCGGATGGGACAGTGTTAGCCTCGCTCTTTCATCAGGGGACAGTGATTGCCATTGATCGCAAAAGTGGAGCATGGCAAACCGTATTAGAAGGGTTGGATCATCCACATGCGATTCGCGTGCTGGCGAAAAATTATATTACGGTTGCTGATACCGGACGAGGACGGGCGTTGATGGTGAATATCCAGAATGGGAAAGGGAAAATTGTGGAGGAAATACAGGAGGACACCTCATGGTTACAGGATTGTTTCTATGATCAACGCTACGATACATGGGTGCTGGTCGATGGCAAAAACTCCCGTGTCAGCATGCGGGCTGGCACTTCTTCTGGCGCTCGCTCTCTGGCCCAATTTGATCTTAACCCGGAGTGGCGTCTCTATGGGGTCTTACCTCTCTGATAGAAATGTCCCTGCCGTACACAAGAGGCAGGGACGTCGTGCTTTGCCATCGCCAGAAAAATATTCTGTGCAAATCTCTTTCACACCATGTGACTGAAATGATCTTGCTCCCACCTCTCTCAAGAACTTCTGAGAGCTTGTGAGAATGGCAATATTTCCTCGTCAGAGGCGGGAAGGCAGCTAAATGCCATTTTCTGTTCTGATGTACATCTGAGCATATCCTTGCTCAGAACTGTGATTACTCCCGTGTGCAAATGTTGCAGGTCAGTCTCGGTTTGTAGCTGTGCTGTTAGCGCTATCACGGGAATAGGTGAAAGGCTTTCACTGTGCTGCAATGCTTCCAGTACAGCAAACCCGTTTGCCTCTGGTATCTGTAAACCCAGGATAATGAGATCGGGGTGTGTCTGTTTCAGAATGGCCAGGGCTTCGTGTTCATCATAAGCCTTCAGTATCCGGTACTGTTGTGAGATAGATTGGACAAGTTGGATGTGTCTCTCCAGGGATCTCAAATCACTATCAACGATCAGAATCGTTTTCTCTTGTGCCTCACTCTCGGTTAGTGCCTTCCGCTTTGTGCTGTGCCAGGTCATGCGTCACCGTTCCCCTGTTCAGTGTTATTCGTCGTTACTAAGTATCTTTGCCCCTGTTTGCCTGACTACACGAATAGAATTAACAACTCGCAGAAACCTTTTGCGATTCAAATATTACCACATAGAATGGATCAAAGGGTATTTTACGTGGGTTTTGTCGCCCATGACGGAGGTTGCGTCGCAATCTCTGTCATGGGCGACAAAACCCACATGCTTCCTGATCCTTTCACATCCTGTACGTTATGCGCGGACATGTTTTGGTGGTATGACCCGAAATGGGCTAAAGAGTCCACTATGATTCCTGGGCATATGACCGCGTATATGCGTTCCGGTATCCTGATATTCCTCACTTTCGATCGTGCCAAATTGATGGAATTGTGCCACTAAATCGCCTCGATTGTAGGGTATTAGTACATCAAGAGTCTCAAACTGCTGGATAAGGTTCTCGCTCAGACAGCGTAACAGGGCCTCAATGCCTGTTCCTCTCGCTGCCGAGACGGGTACTGCCGGGAGCGTTGCAGAGTTCCCCCGTAACTGTAGTGAGAAATCATTGGAAAAGAGATCTGACTTATTGAGTGCAACCACCATAGGGCGACCTCCCGCTCCGATCTCCTCTAAGACCTGCTCAACGGCCTCGATCTGGCGATGAACTTGAGGATGAGATGCATCGACCACATGGACGAGTAAATCTGCCTCGTTGACCTCTTCCAGCGTTGCACGAAAGGCGGCGACAAGTGTTGTAGGTAGCCGTTGGACAAATCCTACGGTATCAGTCAAGAGGATCTCTTGTCCGCCCGCAAGGCGTACACGTCGTGTCATAGGATCAAGTGTTGCAAAGAGTTTATCTTCGGCGAGGCTCTCTGCATGGGAAAGGCGGTTGAGTAAGGTGGACTTGCCGGCATTAGTGTAGCCAACCAGGGCCACCACTGGTGCTCCTGTGTCTTTGCGCCGTTCACGATGCAATTGGCGATGGGTACGCACATGTTCCAGATCTTCCAACAGGTGGTCTTTCTGACGGCGCAGCAAGCGGCGGTCAACTTCAACCTGCTTCTCACCTTCGCCACGTTGCTGGGTACCGCCTCGCTGGCGTGAGAGGTGGGACCATTGACGGGTCAGGCGTGGTAGATCATACTCCACCTGGGCCAGTTCCACCTGCAAGCGTCCCTCTCTGGTATGAGCACGCTGTCCAAAGATGATGGAGAATCAGCGCTGTTCTATCGAGGACCTGGATGTCAAGTTCTCGCTCAAGCGTGCGGTGCTGTCCAGGTGTCAATTCAAGGTCGAAGAGAACAGCATCGCAATTGTGAAAGCGTGCAAGTTCTGCAATTTCTTGAACCTTCCCCGAACCGAGCAGTGTGCCAGGATGAGGACGTGCCAGGCGCTGAGTGACGCGATCAACGCAGGTGACGCCTGCCGTTGAGGCCAATTGTGCCAGTTCGTCTAGCGATTCTTCGACAGGCCAATCGATGCCGGGCATATCAACGCCTACCAGGATAGCACGTGCAGGGGCCTCGGAGAGGAGGCCACTCATCTGGTGTTCTTCGTGTAGAGGTGGAATATTCTGTTCTGCCAAAATCGGCTCCTTTTTTTGCTGGTTGATCATTTTTCACTATCCGCAATGCGTCAGTTCTCTGTAGAAGGCATAGATTGCGGTATGCCGACTCCTGGTGGGGTGAGCAATGCTACAGTCTGCGGGGCGCAAACCTGTGGGGGAAGGTAGCTTTCTAGCATCAATGGGAGACCCATGAGAGCCTTCTTCACCAGGCACCGTAGCATGGACAGCTCCACACAAACGCCATAATCAGGTGTCATCGTGTTGCCAGACAGACACCCAGATAGACCGCAATGTGTGCTCTCCAGTTGGCACAAGGCTAGTTAAAGGTTCTCACTTATGGTTTCTCCTCAGAAGGTATTTTATATAAAATATGATATGCTCTGGATACCCGAAAGTCAAGCCCGCCAAAAAGTGGGATCTCTATCCTTCCCGGTGATTTGGGAAAAGAGTTTTTGCGAGGACACCTCGCGCACTCCGGCAGGGGTTGCCACCCCTGCACCCCGCTTTTACTCGTAAGGATGGATCACTCTGGGCCATAATCAGACCTGGACAAACACCGAGAGAATATCTATACTAAGATCAGGATGGAGGATTAGAGTCTCTCAAGGAGGCAAATACATGGATAGTATAAGAAAGCCGCCGAATTTTACAGACATCCAAACTCTACAGCACTCTCCGCGTAGATACAGGAACCCTGGCGAGGGAGAATGGATGAGCAAGAGATCACTTATTCCCGTACCTGTACAGAATTCCCACAATCCACAGCAGAGGTACTCAGTACAATCAGTTTCGTTGTGGTATATCTTCACTGCATGGCTACACTATCAGAGTATTCAAATACGCTGGGGTATTGAGCGTTTTCTGGCCCGGCTTCTCCATCGTCGTTGGACAGGATAATTGCATATGTTGCTATTGTTCCTCGGCAGGGAACTGTCCATTTTTTGAGCGCCACAATGAATCTCGCTGATCATAGGCCAGATCCCCTGTACGACGGATACGCGGGCGAGAGATGCCCTGGAGTTCTTGTCGGATCAGGCCTGGATACTTACGCACCATACGCCATTGTTGCCTGCGTGTCCTGACTTCTCTAAACTCGATCGAGAGACGGCGGTACAGTTCTTCCCATTGATCAAGTACCTGTAAACGATCATGCTTGACGATAATTTTAAGGCTCTCCTCTCCCATTCGTACACGTAGATCCGTGTCGTTTAAGAGTAGATCGATATCATGTGCCAGCTCATCACTATTGCCAGGCTGAAACAGGAAACCATTTTCATTGTGATGTGCCAGTTCGGGTAGTGCATAGGAGTCAGCAGCGATAATGGGCAGACCACACGCCATTGCTTCCATTGTTGAGAGACTTTGTAAATCAGCTTCAGAGGGAATAATAAACAGGTCTGCTGAATGGCGCAAGGCCAGCAAATCAGCATCACGTACAAAACCCAGGAAGCTGACACGATCTCCCAGGTTCAAGCGTTCCGCCTGGGCACGCAGTTCTGACTCCGCAGGGCCAGTGCCTACCAGGGCTATGAATACATTACTCTTGACCTTAGCCGCGGCTTCTAACAGCACATCGACTCGCTTCTCCTCGCTCAAACGGTTCACATGCAATGCTAGAGGACGCCCTGGCGGTAAATTGAAACGTCGCAGAATTTGCGGGTCCCGTTCTCCTGGTGTAAACTTCTTCAGGTCGATGCCGTTAGAGATGGCCTTAGCAGGAGCACGCAATCCATGTTCGTATAACAAGTCGAGAGCTGTCTGGGTTGGTGCGGTCACATACTCGCAACGATTGCAAAAATGAACCAGATATGAGTATGTGACATTGCTCACTTGCCTGCTAAGCAGCGAATCCGACAGGAGTGAACGACTCATATTGGTTGGCAGGTAGTGGTTGGTAGCAATAACGGGTTTGCGTAGCCCACCTGCCAGGAGTTGTGCAATATTCCCTAGCACGATGGGTGAGTGGATATGAATAATATCAGGGTCACTTCTTTTGATTAAGTTGCGGATAGGCACAAAGGGTAAAAAGGGGATGCGTAACCCTTCGTACGTCGGCCACTCAAAAGAAGAGAAGCGGTAGACACGCACTTTATGCTCAAGACGGCGTACATCACGTGTGCCGTAGCTCGGTGCGACAACCAACACCTGATGCCCTCAATTTGCGAAATCGACCGCCAGGCCACGCGTCACAGTAGGAACACCGCCTACCATTGGTGGATATTGATCTGTTACAATCATTATTCGCATGTCTACCGCTCGCTTTTCTCCTGTTCCTGACAGGTCGACTCCGTAACCTGTCAGGACTCTCTGAGTACATGTTTTTTACCATTAACTGGCAGGTGTCGCTGCTTCCTCAGCGGCAGTCTCCTCAGTTACTTCAGCTCGTGTAGCTGCAACCTTGGCAATAGGTTCATCGGGATCGCTGATAAGTGTGAAACCGGTGGGAAGTTTCACGTCTCGTCCATGGAGCGCGTCATCAATCTCAACCAACGGTGAGATATCAACTTCAAGGTACTCAATAATATCCGATGCCAGGCATTCCACCTCTAATGCTTCCATCAGATGCAACAGGACGGCTTTCTTGTTCTTCACTGCCGGAGACTCTCCAATGAAATGGAGTGCAACCTTGAGCGTAATACGTTCACTCAGGCTTACCCGGTCGAAGTCCACATGCAATATCTTACCAGAACATGGATCATGCTGAACCTGGCGAATAAGCGCAGTTTGCCGACTGTCGTCAGGTAGACGCAGTACAAGAATCTTTCTTCCTCCACTATGACGTCGCAAACGCTCAAAAGTTATGGCATCGACCTGCACCGCCTGTGATGTTTCTTTATGTCCGGAGATATTGGCAGGGATTATGCCCTTTTGACGTAAGTGTTTAGTTGCTTTGCCTGTCACCTCACGGGGAGCAATTTCTAGTTCAATCTGTTGTGTCATCGTAAATTTCCTCTTTCTTGATTCCTCAGCGCCAAAGGCGCTTCGCTGGTTGTTTTGTGTGGATGTTGTCGTCTGTAGCGAAAGTTGCGCCGCAACTTTCGCTACAGACGACAACATCCACACAAAACAAGCGCGAGCCACCGCAGGTGGTGAGAATGCATGAGTAATTACTTTTAACCTTTTCTTCTTGTACGGAAGAAGTCTACTAATACGTCAGTCTCCATTGTGTTGAGAACATCAATGGCACGCAACCAACCTTTGCGAGCAGCCCCTACACCATAGCGCATATCGTCCAATCCCGCAAGCGTGTGGGCGTCCGGATTAATAGGAATTTTGATGCCCCTGTCGCGTGCTCTGTGCACAAATCGCCAATCCAGATCTAAACGTGAAGGATGGGCATTAATTTCGATGCAAACACCATGTGTTGCAGCAGCCTCAATCACCGCCTCCATATCCAGTGTATATCCTGCTCTACCAAGCAAGATACGCCCGGTCGGGTGCCCGAGAATATCGACGTACGGATGAGCGATCGCGCGTAATATGCGTTGCGTCTGTTCCTCTGGCGAAAGATTAAAGTTGCTATGGATGGATGCCACCACAAAGTCCAGATGAGAGAGTACCTCATCGCTAAAATCAAGCGAACCATCACGCAAAATATCGCATTCAGTGCCTTTGAGAATATACAGGCGGCCCGCAAACTCCTCGTTTAGGCGATCGATCTCTTCGCCCTGTCGCCGCAATGCATCCTCATTTAAGCCTCCTGCGTATGTAGCAACCTTACTATGATCGGTAATGCCCAGATATGAGAAGCCACGTGCAATACAGCCTTCAGCCATTTCACGCAACGTATTTTGTCCATCACTCCAGGTTGTGTGCGCATGGAGAACACCACGCAAATCACGCTCCTGTACCAGTACTGGCAACGTTCCATTGATAGCAGCTTCGATCTCGCCCATATCCTCACGCAACTCTGGCTCAATATAGCTCATCCCAAGGGCTGCATAGATATCTGCCTCATCCTTACAGGGAATAAGCTCACCTTGCGAAATCCTTCCCTTTAAAGAGACCATAATCGTTGATCGTCATATTCATGCTCAGAGCACGACGACGCAACGGGATATGGTGTTCACGTGAACCGGTAAAATGGTGGAGGGTGTAGGGAAACTGGCTATCATTGACAACACGTAGATCCATAGCAATACCACTGCTCAGGATTACGCTCGATTTGGTTTCGCCCTTGCCTGTGATAGCCTGGACCGAAGGTTGCTGGGTAAAGAAATCCATGATGGCACGACGTACATCACTGCTTGCATTCTCATCAACACTTACCACCATATCGATATCTTTCACCGTATCGCGCCTTCGTCGCAGACTTCCCGCTATTTGTAAGCGCACAATTGTTGGTAGCGTCGCCATAGCTGCACGAATTCGTTCAGCCTCCGCCTCCGCTATCGGATAAAGAAAACGGTCAGCATATTGAGAAAGCAAAGCAATGCCTTGCAAAATCTTCTCCTGGGTCTTCTTGCCAAAACCTGGAAGATGAGCTACTTTATCATCTTTACATGCCTGCTCCAGATCAGCAAGACTGGCGAGAGTTAACTGCTCGCAGAGGGTATTGATCCGCTTGGGGCCAAGACCCTGAATACGTAGCATTTCCAGTTTGACGGCAGGAATAAGAGCCTGTAACTCATCATAGTAAGTAATTTTTCCAGTTTTGACAGCCTCTTCAATCCGCTTAATAATCGTTGATCCCAGACCTGGGACACCCTTGAGCTTTCCTTCACGCACAATTTGTGCAATATCACCATTGAGAGAACTAAGGGCACGAGCAGCATTCTCATACGCACGTACCTCAAAGACACTTGTACCCTCTTTCAATGCTAACAGGGTAGCAATTTCTTCCAGTTTGGTAGCTATTTGACTTTTGTCCATTGCGGACCCTCTATTCTATACGCATATCAAAAAACTCAGGTGCATGGGAGGTCACTTCAAAGGGAGTGCGCCCCTTGAGATCACGATTGAGGTACCGTTTGCAGTCGAAATGTACCAGTAGCCAGCAATAGATTTCGGTGGTCACAAAGACGGCATCCCAGGGTTTCTCAGTACCCATATCCAGGATCTGATTGCAAACAAAACAATGCCCCATTCCCGCAGCGATGGCCTTCTCAAACCATGCAAGGACAAATTCATGCATGTCGTCCAGGTTCATCATGTCCAGACTTGCTTCGGGGTAACCAAACAGTACAGGGTCAGGACATTCGCGGAAGTCGTGACTTGCACGGCTGAGTGCCACTACGGGCGGCTTGATCGTTATTTTAATTTCGTCGTTTTCCGGGTCATCCGACGATGTTAATACACTACTTAGCAGTAAACCCTCGCGAGCAAACCAGGATAGGAGTTCGTTTCGCATGCTTCATTGTACAACACAATGCAATATTGCGTATTTCTAGCGCTCCCCGGTTTCTATGAGAGTTGCTTTGGCGCGCTCCCATAACTCGCCCCATTCCTGTGAACTATAGGAGGTGAGGACACTGGCCTTCCTCGCGAGCCAGTTCTTCCATGGTCTGGAAGCGTCGTTGAAATTTACGGTTCGCCTTCCGTAGCGCCTCTCCTGCATCTATTTTAAGTGAGTGTGCTATTTTCGCTGTTATAAATAAGACATCGCCCATCTCTTCGAGTTGCTCCTCTGGCGTGTTAGCCTGCTCCAACTCCTGCAATTCCTCTGCAGAGTTTGGTATAGACAGACTGGATATTGGGGAACTCGAAACCTTTTCTGGCTGCCCGCTTTTGATATTCCTGAGCTATCATCAGGGCCGGCGCAGCCTGTGGTACACCATCCAGCACGCTTTCTTTGTGCACATCTTTGCCCGCATTAGCACGCTCCTGGCGTTTGATGGTCTCCCAGTTTTGGAGAACCTGACCAGAGCCATCGACTTCAATATCTCCAAAGACATGGGGGTGACGACGAATAAGTTTGGAGTTGAGATGTTCAAAGACATCTCCAATCGAGAAATCTCCCTCCTGACGTGCAATCTCGGCATGCAGGTAGACTTGCAACAGGAGGTCGCCCAATTCCTCAGCCAGTTTCTCCATATTGTTCTCTTCCAGAGCCTCCACGACCTCATAGGCCTCCTCGATCACATAGCGGGTGAGGCTCTGGTGTGTTTGTTCGCGATCCCAGGGACAGCCATCGGGATCACGGCGTAGACGCATGGTGATATAGCGCTGTGTTTCAGGAAGACGGAGCGCACTCAGTGGATCAAGAGGGGGTACATAAAGGGTGCTGAGATGATTGGCATAACTATTACGGTCCAGTTCATAGAGAGGCATCTCCATGACTGTTTCGTCGGCGTCCACTCCGGCAGCACGTACCAGCTTGACAGGCCACTCATCAGGATAACACTCGCTTAATGCCAGTTTTACTGCGCTGGCCAGACGGCGGTTATACACCTGCGCAACCAGCAGTGGCATAGTGGGGATGATCTTTCCGGCGATCTCGTCATTGCTTAGCGCTGAGAGATTGGTGGCATCAACCAGTTGCAAGCCAGTTTCAAGCGGGTCAAGTCTTAACATTGTGCAGACTGGTTCTAAAAAGGAGAGACCTGCGACAACCGTAACACTCAGGTCACGATCACGGGCCATATTTAAGAGCAACTGGACAGAGGCTTCGGCGATCAGTGGATGCCCCGGTACGGCATAGATCACAGGCTGTTGTATTGCCAGAGAACACACTTCCTCCGCAATTTGCTGGTAAAGACCGCCCCAATCCGCCAATTCATCATAGAGCCGGTCAAAGGATTCCATGTGTAAATCAGGGAGCATCTGTTGCAATGCATCAACCGTTGGATGGATCAGCGTACGAAAATAAACGGGGCGTTTCTCACTGGCGGCTTGTGTTAGCAATGCATGTGCCTGCAATGTTAGATCGTGTACGCTTCCAGGCCCAAGTCCCAGAATGGTGATGGTCGCTGTACTCATAAGTCAAAATATCCTCTCTGCTCACTTTAAGCTCTTGCCGATAGTGTAGCGGTTGAGGGGATACGTGTCAAACACAAATTGGCAGGATATCCCGATTTACATGGGTCATCCCGGTAACTATTAGGTCTCTTTTCCTGATTCTCAGTGCCAAGGCGCTTCGCAGGTTATTTTATGCGGGTTTTGTCGCCAGTGGTGGAGGTTGCGCCGCAACCTCCACCACTGGGCAAAGCCCGCATAAAACAAGAGCGAGCCACCGCAGGTGGACATTCTCTGCCGGTTACACTTGACATTTTCAGTATCGTATGATATTTTATAAGAATAAAATTTTATTTTCTGATAATAAAAAATTGAGGTTTGTTATGTCAAAAATTCTTACTGCAAAAGCTCTGGTGGGGGGCATAATCCAGTTGCTGCTGTTCCCCCTGATTCTGTTTCTGGCGGCTGGTACTCTTGTCTGGCCTGCCGGATGGATCTTTTTGATCCTGTTCTATAGTTTTGTTATCATTACCGTTCGCCTGCTGTCCAGACACAATCCTGCTTTGTTGGAGGAGCGCATGAGCGTGTTCAAACCCAGTTCAAAACCGGACATCATGTTTCTCCTGGTGGGTGTGGTCTCCTTTATCTGGCTGGTCGTGATGCCACTCGATGCGGTACGCTTTCACTGGTCGCAGGTACCGCTCTGGCTTCAGGCGGTGGGAGCGTTGGCTCTGATCGGCTCGTTCGCTTTTATGTATCTGGCCTTTCGGGAAAATTCGTATTTGACGCCGACCGTACGTATCCAGGAGGAGCGGGGACAGGCAGTGGTGTCCACCGGGCCATATCGGTATGTGCGCCATCCGATGTATACCGGCTTTCACCTTTTCTTTATAGGGCTGCCCCTCTTGTTGGGATCTGCATTCGGACTCTTGCTTGGGCTGGTTCTCATCGGTCTGATCGTCAGGCGTGCGGTGCTGGAGGAACATCTGTTGCGAGAGGACCTGCCAGGCTATGACGCCTATATGGCCCAGGTCACCTCCCGTTTTATCCCTCATGTCTGGTAAGAGGACGTGATGGGGCATGGAGTTGCCTGGAACAGTTTGAGAGGGTGGTCCATTCATCTCTGGCCAGGAATTTAGCGTATACACAGCCATGAAGTTGTCGAATGGGCAACAACGTGTTATGCTATTTTTTAGTAAGAATACAACGAATGTTGCTCATTTCTCTTATCAGTTCGAGCGACGAAGGAGGTTTTCCCTACATGGCATCCGCTGAGAAAGTAAAACCATCTTGCCCAGTGTGTCATAAGTCGGACCAGGTAAAGGCGACGCAAGCTGCTTACGACTCAGGCGTCACGCGCTGCGCACCGCCCGATATGCCTACCAAAAACATCTCTATGTCATCGTCTATTATGTTTAGCATGGTCCTGGTCGGTATCTGTGTATTTTTGATCATTGTGTTCATTGGATCGGAAGCAACTATGCTACCAGCCCTGCAAGTTCTGCTCCTGGGCGTTACACTGGTGAGTATTGTAACCGCGTTGGTGCTTTCCTATATGGCCTTCCAACGTGTGGTACATGGTGATGCGGAGGCGTCCCTACAGTTTCCTGCCTGGGATCGGGCGATGGCAACCTGGAAGGGCCTGTACTATTGTTCACAAGATGATCTTGTGTTTGACCCGAAAACAAATAAAATGTTTTCTGAAGCGCAATTAGCGACCTTACGGACTATGGACAACGAAGCTCCAGAGGTAAAAACTGCAACAGTAGCGCACAAATAGCTTTTTGACAGCAGCTGGATGTCCTTGACGAAGGCATCCTGCTGCTCTATACGCGCTTAGATTGGTGCCATATTTCCAGATGTTGTTTGCGCAAAGAGAAACGTCCACGTGAGGCATTGCGCAGCAGCGTGAGCAATTGAGCATGTTCATGGACTTTGCCCAAATTTTTGTTTGGTCCGTAGTGCCACCGCTTCCAACGATTATACGTGGAAACGAGTTTCCCTTCTGTCAAGAAAGGAATAACAACTTCAGCTACACTGGGAGCAGCGAGCATAGGAGCACTATGATTGGCAGGAATCACAACATCGTTTGGGCGAGGATGGCGGGGACGAGCGGTTAATGCATCTCGACTTCCCCAAATAAAGAGTGCCGGTACAGCTGACAGCTTAAAGGGAGCGCGACCCCGCCCTGGCAATTCCCATAACATACGCATCAGGTTGTCCACAGGCTGGTGCTCAATCTCATTTTTCCACGTATGGGTATAGTGGTGAGGACGACCATTAAATCCCAGTGCCAGGACCAGACCATATAAGCGCCAATCCGAGAGCATCCACTGTGTAAGTGTGAGAGGGGGACAAGTATTGTTGAGAAGACGTAAGCCCAGGGAACACCATTCGGCCAGATAGATAGGACACAGAAAAATAGTGTGTGAGCAGTACTGAGGATAGCGTTGTACATAAGATTCGGCAACTCGTGTGCCAGAAGAGTATGCCAGGATGGACCATTGCTGAATATTCAACGCTTGCCGAACTTCTTCAATCGCTTCGGCGCATGCCGGATAATACGGTTTCTTGGGGTCAACCTCCGGCGAGCTACCAATACCCGGTAGCTCAATCATGATGAGTTGAAAGTGTGGTCTAAGCAATGGTGCTAGATTTTGCCAGATAGTGTAAGTCACACCCCAGCCGTGAATGAGGAGAAGGGGATCACCACTGCCTTCACATCGGTAATGTAGCATAGTTACACCTCTATCACCCCATGAATTGACGCAGGTAGCGCCAGTGCCAACATTCCTTAGTGCCTGGGAATTACATAGCTGCTCGGACTCTGCGGGAGAGCATCAATCTTGTGCCATAACACTCCTTTCTGGGGACTATCATACCTTCAGACTATAGGGAGGAAAGATTGCGAACTCCCCAGGTAGTAAGATAGTCGTGATGCGTACGCCAGACTGGCAGAAGAGGTTTTGCCTGTGCTACAACTATTTTATCATATGGCTAAGCATGTGCCAAGACAAACCTGAACTCTATTGCACGTAAAGAAAGATATTTTTATGACTGATCGGCCAACAATTCTTATTCTCACGTCGAAAACAGGTGGTGGTCATATGAGCCTGGCAGAAGCTCTTCGTGATCGACTTGCCGCTGACTATACACTGGAAATTATTGATCCACAGCCTCATTTTTTTCACTGGCATTATCGCCTTGTAAGCCGTAATGCTCTCTGGCTCTGGTCAGCGGAGTTCCGGGCCAGCGATACACCACAGCGAGCACTTTCTGCTCATCGCATCTTCACTCCCCTGGTTGCCAGGCCCCTGACAGCCCTGTTGGAGCGTGTACGCCCTGCTTTGATCATTACCACCTATCCGTTTCTGACCTACGAGGTCATGGAGGTTCTGACCAGAACTGGCTCTCCCATTCCTTTTGTGATGCTCTTCTCTGACCCTAATGGCGTCCATGCCTCATGGCTTACTGAAAAGCGAGCGGCTGCTACTTTTGCCACATCACGTGAGACATATGATCAGGCACTTTCTGTTGGCTTTGATCCTCAGCGGCTACACCTTGTGGGCTGGCCTGTGCGTGGTCAATTTTATCAAACCGATGGCCTGCAACGTGCCGAAACTCTCACCCAATTAGGGCTTGATCCTGCTCGCTTCACCGTCTTTCTACAGGGAGGTGGTGAGGGAGCCGCACAATTTGGACAAACGGTAGAACGTACTCTGGAGACCAGCCCCGACCTGCAAATTATCCTGGCCGCAGGAACCAATCAGGCTTTATTCACACGTTTCCAGGCTACCAAAAACCTTGCTGCCTTACCCTTTACAAAAGAGATTGCACCATTTATGGCCGCCGCTGATGTGATCATGGGTAAAGCCGGACCCAATATGCTCTTTGAAGCCGTAACTCTTGGCAAACCATTTATCGCAACCGCCTACATCCCAGGTCAGGAAGAGGCCAATCTGGAATTTATCCAGCGCCATCAGTTAGGTTGGGTTGCGCTCAAAGCAGACGAGCAGCATGCATTGTTGAAAGAACTGACCTCCAACCGGACAGAGCTGGAGACGAAAGTCGCAACAGTCGAAACCTACCGGCAATGGAACATGACAGCCAACGAAGAAATTGTCCCTCTCATCAGCAAACTCTTACCCGAAAATGGTAATGACCCGATCTCACATCCCTAAGGGACTTGCGAAAAGAAAAGTATCCCAAAAGTGATATACTGAAGACAAAAAAGCGGATGGTGAGACAGAAAAATGGAACTTGTGGAGGAAACGAAAAAGCTGCTCATGGAAACGGCAAAAGATCTCAAAGGGAGATCACGTCGTTTGTTCATGGCACGGACGGTGGCGGCATTGGGAAAAGGTGGTCAACGTTTAGCAGAACGGGAATTCGGTTGGAATCGTAAAACCATCCGGAAAGGGCAGGAAGAACTTTCACATGATATTGTTTGTCTCGATGCGTACTCGTCGCGAGGTCGGAAACGGAGCGAAGATCATCTCCCGAACTTGCTCAGTGATATCACAGCCATTGTAGACGGACAGAGTCAAGCCGATCCCCAATTTCGGACAAACCGTCTCTACACAAGGCTCACGGCAACAGAAGTTCGCCGCCAGTTAATGGCACAAAAGGGCTACACGGATGAGGAATTACCTACTGCTGAGACAATTGCGACCAAACTCAACCAATTAGGGTATTCTCTCAGAGATCCGTAAGGAATTGCAACTATTTTCGCCTTCTTTGTTGGCCATAGGTTTCTTACCTTGTCTAAATGGGAGAAGAGATCCGTTAGGAGTTGCAACGCTTTTTCCTGCTTCTTACGCTCTTGTTCTTCAACAGTCTAAATGGGAGAAGGGATCCGTTCGGAATTGCAACAAGTGTGATGGCAGTTACAATAACCGCCAATGTTAATGTCAAAATGGGAGAAGAGATCCGATAGGAATTGCAACTTTATACTTCCTGATACAAGCCATCGTGTAGCCATTGGTCAAAATGGGAGAAGAGATCCGATAGGAATTGCAACATGTTTTTTACTGCTTAACGCAGATTTCTTCTTAAAGTCTAAATGGGAGAAGGGATCCGATAGGAATTGCAACATTGAGGTAAATATACGTCTGCACGTATAGACGTAGCCAATAATGCCGTCTCGCGTGTTGCCGGTCTACTGGCAATTGCTATACTGAGTATTTTTGTATTACAGACTTTTAATAATACGCTTGACAGCCGCCTGACGGCGTTACGAGTAACCCCTGAGGTACGGCAGGCTCTGGATGCTCAACGTTGTGTGATATATAGGGAGGCAACGGCACGCCAGCGGTAGTTGTATAAAGCGTTGCTTGCGGAGTAACAGAGATGTATGGCTATGGCCACCATTTACAAGCCCGCATTATTATTAACGGCATAACAAGCTTATAAACCATGCTCTTACAGGCCTCTTCCAGATTTGACTTAAAAGCAGTATACTGTTGAGCATCGTAAGGAAGAAGAGGTGAATGTGACCTGGTAGGGAAATCAACAGAAATTTGCACAAAAAGGAAAGCAGAAGAGAGATGGCCAAAAAGAAACAACGTAAAACCTCATCATCTACACATCATAATGAACAAATTCGACAACAACCAGGTCAATCGAATGATGTACAAAGCCAAACAACAAAGAGGAAAAGTCGAAAACGTGTCAGCTCTCGACGTAGCCCCTGGCTTCTCGTCGGTGGCATACTGATTGCGACAGCTGCCATCATTGGTCTTTTTGCCTTCCTCTCGAACCAATCCAGCTCACACACAAATGGTCCGACAAATACTCCGACAGATGCGGTGACCTTCAAGGATGTAACGAATGTTGACTCCAAGCTCCTGTCTCAAATTGGTACAGGCGGAGTCCCCAACCCTTTCAAGGTAACGCAGAACTCTGCGCCATTACTCATAGGTCCAACCGGAAAGCCTGAGGTATTTTATTATGGAGCGGAGTTCTGCCACTATGTGCTGCTGAACGATGGGGCATTGTTGTCGCGATGAGTCATTTCGGCACATTCCAGGGTTTGAAAGAAACAACGTCTGCAAGCGACGACAGCGACCCAAATACCTCAACCTTTACCTTCTATCAGAGTAGCTATACCAGCAGTTACGTCGATTTCGTTCCACTCGAAAACGAGGATCGCCAACATAACGTGTTGCAGGCCCCAACAAATGACGAACAACAACTCCTCACTCGTTATAACATCGATGGGTATCCTTTTATGGACATTGGTGATCGGTATTTGCTTGAGAGCGCAAGTTATGATCCTGGAGTGCTCAGAGCTGATTCACAAGACCCCAATTCACAGCCAATGTCTCAGCAAGATATTGCCAGCCAGCTCTCCAGTGACAACGCCATCTCAAAGGATATCCTGGGAACTGCCAATTACCTTACCGCTGCGATCTGCTCGATCACAAAAATCAGCCCTCTAATGTATGTAGCGATTCCTCGATTCAGCAGATTGAGACGTCTCTCTCCCAGACTCAGACAGGCCAGTCAAACGTGACTTCCGGTAGCTCATCACTGCTGGCAATTGCAAGCACTCCCGCATTCGATGTCTGGCGCAGGCAAGGTTTGTTTTAGGGATTATATCTCGTGAGAGAGGAAATCCATTCCGAAGTATACCGTTGCAGAGGAGCAGAAACGGTATAGACCTGTTCTTGGGGAACGGGTGGCAACCGTTCTGCTCCGCTCTGAATTGCTTCTTTGATGGCATATGCGAGTTGTGTGACATCTTCAATCCCTAAAATCCATGTATTCACATATTCATGGACGACACTACCGCGCAAACCCAGTTGTAATGCACGCCTTTCCAGCTTTCGGAGTTGCACATCACGATCAGGGTCCCATTGATAGCGGACCTCTGACATATCCAGGGCATTGCGCCATGTCTCTTCTGATGGAAAGATGCCAGATACTTTCTCAAAGGAAGTAGATATCCCTTTGGCAAGGATCGTTTGAAACCCTTCATGGCTCAATTTAATCTTCAAAATGCGCTCTTGCCTATGCTTCGTAGCATACCCCGAACGATACAGCATCCAACCCAAAGATGGCTTAATCCAGGTCATTCTCTCAAACGTAAAGCCTTTTCCAAATGTTCCCTTATGTACCGCTTCCTCTGCAATGGAGGGTTTGAAAGCTTGATAGACAAAAATGCCCTCTTCATCGAAGTCCGCTAGAATTTGTCGAGGTTTCGCAGGTTCTTCATATTCTCTTCTTCCTGTCATTCCTTATTTTTACGTTCGAATATGCTCATAATACTGTACACCAGGCAAGCTAGCACTAGCATTATAAACCATGGAAGGCAAAGAGTATAACCTTGTAATTCCGTATTTCTAGCAGTACTTCCCTCCTATTGCGCTTGTATATCACTTAGTCTTCTGCTATACTTATGCTTATCGTATGTTACAATACGAAATCATCCATAAATGTACATGGGGAGTTGTTATGTACGATCAACCACCAGAGCCATCCTACCAGCCTGCACAAGAACCTTCACCGTATACACAATATCCACTACAACCACCACCTCCTCCACCAAAATCTTAAGTACCACCGGAGTATGTACAATTACCGCCAACGGAATATGTACAATCGTCACCAGAATCTTTGCCACCAACAGCATATGCACAATCGCCACAAGATCCATACTCTCCAGCGCAACCTTCTCAGAAAAAAGGTGGTTCTAAATGGCTGGCCGTAGTCAGCGGTGTCGTAGTTGGTTTAATTGTAATTGCCACCATTGTAGCCTTATTGATAGCAAGGAGCCATAATAGGGGAACTGCTACCACTAACAATCCTCCTTCACAGATTACAGTGACAAATTATGCTCCCGTTGCTAACGTTGGGCAAGCACTTGTTGTCAATCATGTAGAATGTACATTGGTCTCCGTACGACCTGTACCGGGAGATGGTTACGTCAATCCAAAGGCGGGATATGAATTTATTGCGGTACATGTGAGGTTGGTAAATCGAGATGTTAGTGTCGTCTTCTACGACGTTCTGAATTTTCGCATCAAAGACGGGGCAGGCCGCAACATTGGCCATAGTATTCTCACTCCGAACACAGTTCCCGCCTATCAACAACTCCATTATGGAAAAATTGACGTTGGATATCTTGTTACAGGAGATATTGTCTTTCAGGTCCCGATAGGTGACCATACGGCACAACTTGTCTGGTTTCCTAATATTACTCCGAGGATCTGGAATCTGGGCTTATAGCAGCAGATTTAGCCAGGCTTGCTCCGAAATGTCCTCTTGAAAATCTCTGACCGGCGCGCCTGAAAGAAGCTTGCATCAACTTCACTTCATCCTGCCGACCTGACAGAAAAGAACCCGCCGCAAGCCGTTGCGGTTTGAACCCATGCGGTCAGGCGGGTTTTCTACGGCTTTAGCCCTTGCTTGTTGCATTCTGTCTAAATTTCATTATACTGGATGTATGGAAAAGACAGATCGACTGAGCTACAAGCGAGAGGAACACCGATCATTTCATTTGAGGCGTGAATTCCCTGAAATCCTCACCAAATTGCCCTCAACGTGGACCCGTTCGTATTTCTCTAGCACTGCTGGCGCGGTAAGCGCAGAAACGATTCAGAAATACATTGATGCTCAGAAAGGCGTGTAACGCACATGGCAAAGGCGACCAGGACGATCCAGCAGGCTTTGAACTATCAGCCCGACCATGCAGCATGGTTTGCGGCCAACCAGGACCAGTTTAACCGTGTGGTCGCCTTTTACTTTGGCGTGATCAATGCCCATGAAAAGCTGATGGATCTCTCCAATAAAGAGGCCCTCTCTGCACTAGAGAAACTCACTCACCGGACAACGGACAACCCCGATCCGATCATGCCTTTGACCTCAATTGCGGAACATATCCCCGCGATGTTCCGGCGTGCCGCCATTAACGCAGCGCTCGGCTCTGCACATGCATTCTTCAGCAGCCTCAAGAAGTGGAAAGCCAGGAAAGCAAAAGCAGAGGCCAGGGGCAAGAAATGCAAAGATCGTCCACCCGTGCCCCCACGCACCTGGAGAAAATCTGCCTCATTCTATGCTGGCATGTGGAAAGACCGAACGGCTTCTACTCTCCTGCTCAAGGTGTGGACCGGCTCGTGTTGGGCCTGGGTCAAGGTGCGAACGCTGGGAAGAGAGGGAGAAAACGGCTTTGAACCGGGTAGCCCCTCTTTAGTCTGCAAAGGCAAGCAGTGGTGGCTGCATACTCCTGTTGAGAAGAAATTCACCAGTCCAGCAAAAGTCGCTGAGCAGATCACCAATACCACGACAAAACTCTGTTCAGTTGATCTCAATCTCGGCGAGAACCTCGCCGTCTGCACTATTCAGACTGTCGAAGGTACAATTCTTTCCACCCGATTTCTCAAAGGTGGCAAACGGGTAAACGGCTTTAGGAAGAGACAGCTCGGAATCATTGCACGGAATCGCCGCAAGACGGGAATCATTGCCGAAGGGGAGCAGGATAATGCTGCGCTCTGGCAACAGATCCGCCACCATGATGAAACCCAGTCCCATCAGATCAGCGCCCGCATTGTCCAATTTGCCAAAGCTCACGATGCAAGCATCCTGGTCTTTGAACACTTAGGCAATCTGAAGCCAGAGCGAGGAAAATATAGCAAACGCGGCAATACCAAACGTGCCTTCTGGATGAAGGGGCGTATCTTCCAATACGCCAAATACAAAGCCTGGAATGAAGGCATCATCACGAGCCGCGTCAACCCTCGCAACACGAGCCGCGAATGCGCCCGTTGCCATTCGTTGGTGATCCGCTATGCACAAGGATCACTCGAAGAAGGCTACACGATAGGGACTCCACTCGTGGTCTGTTCCTCCTGTGGGATGCGGGGCAATGCTGATCGCAATGCCGCCATCGTGATCGGGCGGCGGCTCATCACCCGTCATCAAGAAAAGCCTCACACTCTTCCTGCTCAAAAAGCGAGGGAGGATGAGAAATCATCAGGTGAGATCATCTGCCAGGATGCCAAAAGGGATGAGAGACCGTCCATCTCTCGAACTGGGCGTGCAGATCATCTGGGGCATGGCACCGCCCACGAGAGAAAGCGCCGGATCTATTCCTACCCAACTACGCCTATTCACCGAGTAGCTTCTACGAGGCACATACTCACAATGAGCGACTACGGAGGAGTGGAAGAAGCCGCCGTCCCTTCAGGGCGTGCGGAGTGTCACGGAGTCGTGAAATTGATGTTTTGCGGCTGATGGCCAGGGGAATAATATACAATTTTGCGTTGTTCTCTGAATATAAGAAAGCTATTCCCTCGTATCACTAAAAAGGAGTAATCGTTGTGCCAAAAGCGATCTGGAATGGTATTACAATAGCTGAAAGTGACAAATGTATTGTTGTGGAAGGCAATCAATATTTTCCGCATGAGGCAATACATCGTGAATATTTTAGAGAGAGCAGCACACAGACTACCTGTCCCTGGAAAGGAATGGCAAGCTACTACTTGCTAGAGGTCAATGGTCAGACCAATGAGGATGCCGCCTGGTATTATCCTCACCCTAAGAAAGCGGCTGCACGAATCAAAGATTATGTTGCTTTCTGGCGAGGCGTCAAAATTGAACCCTAAAGTTCTTCTGAGTGCAAACGAGCAGATCAGGTAAGATAGGAAACTCAGCTATGACCGGGAAGGCAAAAATTCTTGTAACTGTGGCACTGATGCTTGGGATGTCTCTGGCCGCCCTGGATGCTACTATTGTTGGAACTGCATTGCCAAGCATAGTAGGAAAACTGGGAGGTATCACCCTTTACTCATGGGTCTTCTCGGCCTACCTGCTGACCTCTACAACAACCGTTCCTATCTATGGCAAACTTGCCGATCTTTATGGACGCAAGCCACTCTTCCTCTTTGGCTCAGGACTCTTCTTACTCGGTTCGATTACCTCTGGTGCCGCACAAACAATGGAGCAGTTAATCATCTTTCGTGCCATCCAGGGATTGGGAGCAGGTGCAGTGCTGCCCCTCGTACTAACAATCATCGGTGATATTTTTTCGTTGGAAGAACGTGCCAGAGTGCAGGGGTTGTTCAGCGCTGTGTGGGGATTGTCGAGCGTAGTAGGACCTGCTCTCGGAGGACTGATCGTTGATCATTTCTCCTGGCGCTGGGTCTTTTATATCAACATTCCCTTTGGTCTCCTCTCGGCGCTCTTGCTGATGTTCTCTCTACAGGAAAATGTTGAGCGAAAAAAGCATCATCTAGACTATATCGGCACATTGACATTGACCGGAGGAATTGTCGCACTCCTTCTTGCCCTCTTACAAGGTGGTACCAACTGGGCATGGACTTCCTTTCCCAGCCTCGGTTTATTTACTCTTGCCATCATCTTGCTCGTCCTCTTCCTCCGCGAAGAGCAGCATGCAGTAGAGCCAATTCTGCCGTTAACCCTCTTCAACAACCGCATCATTACCCTATCCAGTCTAGGTGCGGTAGCCCTGGGTATCATCATGTTTGGTGTTACGTCCTATGTTCCGCTCTTTGTTCAGGGTGTCAAGGGAGGCACTGCTACCAGTGCAGGCATTGTTCTTGGCCCATTGCTCCTGGCCTGGCCGATTGCTGCAATGATGAGCAGTAAGATTATCATTCGCTATGGGTATCGCCTGACGGCCGCAACAGGGGCACTCCTTTCGATGATAGGCATCATAATGGTTACCCTCTTCAATACAGAGACTGGACTCACCTTTGTCGTCGCCGCCATGATCTTGACCGGCCTTGGTCTGGGCTTTACCAGTACAGCCCAGACGCTGTCTGTACAAAATGCTGTGCCCTGGAGACTGCGTGGTGTAGCAACCGCTTCCACACAGTTTTTCCGCTCCATTGGTGGTACCATCGGGGTTGCAGTAATGGGAACGATCCTCAATGCACAAATGGCTCTGCGCTTCGCGCCCATCTTCACTCACTTTACGGCTACAGTCCAACATTTACCCAGGAATGTTGCATATGCAAATGTGTTACTTACTCCTGAGTTGCGTGCCTCTCTCCCTTCAGCTTTTCTGCATCAATTACAAGTGGCAATGGCACAGAGCTTGTTTTGGATCTATATGCTGATACTGGTATTGGCCGTTTTTGGCTTCGTAATGATGCTCTTCCTACCGGGAGGCCGTGCCGAGCAATATGTCTATAAAGCAGAGGCAGGTGAAGGAGATCCCTCTGAGGTGGTATCGGAGCCTTTAGCAAATATTGGGTGAGCAGTACTCAATATTTTTTGGTAATAAAGAGGGTTGTTTGGGAGAGGATGGCGCGCCCAGCAGGGATCGAACCTGCGGCCAACCGCTTAGAAGGCGGTTGCTCTATCCACTGAGCTATGGGCGCAATCTCACAGTCGAAAGCATGCTAACTTCAACTGCCACCCCCATAATAACAAGTCATGTTGTGGCCTGTCAAGTACCTGAATATGAGATACAATAAATAGCACAGAATGTTTGTTCATCAAAAATTTGGAGGATTTTATTTAGGAATGTGGACAAAAAATTTTTCATGGAAGATTACATTAGTACTTGGTAGCCTCATGCTCTTCATGCTAGTCGCCTGTGGCGATGGGAATAATGGAAGTGCAAAAGCTACCCCTACATCTGCTCCACCGACAACGAGCACTCTGAGCACCTATAAAGGGGATGGCTATGAGATTGGCTATCCTCAGAGCTGGAAAGTCAATACAGGGAGTAATGGTCTCGTCACCTTTGCCGATCCTCAGGGGATTGCTTATGTCACTATCCATGTAATGCCCAATCCCAACGGAATAATCTCTACGGCTAACCAGGTGGAACTTGGATTACAGGGATTCAAATCACAGGCGAAGAATTACCAACAAGCGAATATTTCTCCAACGGCTACGCTAGGTGGTGATACCTGGAGCCAGGGTTCAGCCAGTGGAGAGGTGAAGGTTAACGGCCAACCTACCCCTGTTTTGGTGAAAACCGTTATCCTTGCCAACAATCGTCCGGCACAGACACTTTCAACCAGAAGTTTTGTCATTGCCTATGCAACAGGTCAGCAGGTTTTTGATCTGGCAGATGTAGGTTTTTTCCAGCCAATGTTGCAATCGTTCAAGTTTGTCTAAATGGATCTGGTCATAAGTCATCCCGGTAACTATTCAGGTGTTCTCACCATCTGCGGTGGCCCGCCCTCGTTTTGTTGGCAGTGGCAGGGTTTGCGCCGCAAACCCTGCCACTGCCAACAAAACCTACGAAGCGCCTGTGGCGCTGAGGAGGCAGGGAAAAGGGATGTCTCTAAATGCTGCTCTCACAGCGAGAGCGGCATTGTTATGTCATTATCTCTATGATCTTCTGTTGTAGAATAGTCTCATCGACAGGACCAACCACCATCGAGCGAATAATCCCATGGAGGTCGATAAAATAGGAGGTTGGTGTCCCTTCCAGATTATACAGCGTTGCCACACGATTATGCTCATCTAGAAGTACTGGATAGGTCAGATTATACTGCTGTACAAACTGTCGTGTGGTTTGTTCATCATCGACGCTATTCACACTCAGTATGACAAAGCTCCTGCCTTCTGCCCGTTGGGATGCATAAAATCTCTGCATAGCAGGGATCTCTGCAAGACAACCAGGGCATGTCGCATACCAGAAGTTGAGTATAACAGCTTTGTCACGGTAGTCACTCAAGCTCACTCGTACATCATCCAATCTCGCAAGAGTAAAATTGGGTGCGACACTGCCAATCTGGAGACCGACTGGTACCAACGAAGATGATGATGGAGAGAAAGGTTGTGTCACAGGAATAGCAGGCTTGAGTAATCCTGTCGTGATGATGGCCAGTGTTGCAATAACAGTCACGACAATAATGCTACGAGTGATAAGTGCGGGTATGCTTCGACCAGCCGTAAGAGTCTGATGACGACTATCAGATTTACTCATGAGATGTTTCTCTCCCAGGAAAGGCTTTTAATGTGTCGATGTCCCCCCCTTTGGCCATATAATGAATAAACAATGGCCTGTTTGCGTCTGACAGCTACATTCCACTTCAGTGACTTCCCAGGTGGCATCCAGGCCGACAAGGTGCAAAGTTGCCTCTAGTGACGCACTCCAGACATGACACACTGGTTCAGGGCGATAGGTACGTCCATAAACGTAGAGATTACTATAATGGACCAACCAGTAACAGCCATCTTGCCGTGGCAGATACATATGTAACTCTTCGTCACGAATTGTATTCATCTCGCTGGTAAATGACTTCAACAGCATGCTCATTACCTGCTTCTCAGGAAGAAGATGAAGCATCTGTTGAGTCAACGTCGAGAGATGACGTTTCTGTAAAGAGATCTGGGTAGACATGTTGCTCCAACTGCGAAGTTGACTGATGGGATCATCAGGCCTTGAGCGTGCAACAGCCTGGTGAAGGCAAGTGAGATATTCGGCAGGAACGGAGCGGATGTCATTATTGGGAGGCCATCCTCTGACCCGAGCATACTTGACCAAGCCTACATCTTGCATCAGCGTTGCCCATAGTTCAGCTCCGATCAGCTTATACGCGACCTGGAGCATCTGGCGAAAGTGACCGTTGCCCGAACAGCGCTTCTTGGAGACACGAGGCACCAAACCATGAGTCGGTAAGAGATCCAGGACAAGTGAGTGTTTCTTCTCCTGCATCTGTGATAGCGGTAAGACCCTTCTGATCACTTCTAGTAACTGAGCAGATATAAACGAGGTCTGAGTATCCTGATCAGACTCCTTAAAAGGAAAACACTCTTGCAAGGGAAGAACAGGAATATTCCTTCCTTGCTCATCGGACAGCTTCTGCACGAGACGCGAAAGGGCATAGCGGCTTTGAGTATCTACCTGACCGAGCAAAACGGCATGTGGGACAAATTGTTCTTGAAGGAGGCGTTGGAATGCATGGAAAGGGGTAGTTGTCACATATGGACAATAGTCTGCGAGGGTCAGAACGCGTGCTGCACATTGTGCTCGTCCTTCATTGGCATCAATCACTAAGAGTGCAGAGTGCATCGTTGCAGGCATTGCTGGAGATGCCATCTCAATCTCCTTATCTATCATTTGCATCTATTGCATCTCTTTGTAGAGTTTTTTACATTTTCATGGGTACATGCAGATTATTTTTGGTAGAGAACGGTGTGGACAAGCTCACGGCTGTTATGTACAGTGACTCCCCTCACAAAAAATATAATAAAAAGAGAAGGAGGGAGATATAGGAACCTGTGTAGGCATCCGATGTATGCTGTTCGCCCATCTCTATTAGCCTGCGATCTGGATACTATCAATCAGTTTCCTGTACAGATCACGTGCCCGTTTAAGTATACATCAAGCGCCATCATATGTATAGTCGGATAGATATTCAGACGTATAGTAATGGCAAAGGGATCATGCGTGTACATGCATGATCCCTTTGCCATTACTATACGTCTGGAATATCACCCGTAACTACTCAGATCCCTGTTCCATGGGTCATCCCGGTAACTATTCAGGTACCCTCACCACCTGCGGTGGCTCGCTCTCATGAGTCATCCCGAACTTTTGAAAAAGTTCCCAAAACCGGGGGTGCAGGGTTTCCCTGCCGGGGCTTGGGGTGTCCCCAATAGCTTCTTTTTCCTCTCTCTCCGCCGCAAGCGGCGAGCAAAAGAAGGAAAAGATGTTTTTCGGGGGCACCCCAAACCCCGGCAGAAGGCTGCCGCCCTCTGCACTCCCGCTTGCCAAACAGGTCAAAAGGGCATTTCATGTCCCGGAAAAGTTCGGGATGACTCATTGCCTGCGAAGCGCCTACGGCGCTGAGGAATCAGGGAAAGAAACCTGAGTAGTTACGTCATCCCGAATTTTTCGAACAAAGGTTCGCAATCTCTCAAGCGGCTTGAGAAGCGGGATTGTCAAGGGCGGCCAGCCCTTGACCGGGGTCTGACTTGTTATCACAACTTTAGTCGATCTGCTGAGCCAGCTTGGGAAGCTGACTCCCAAGGATGAGTTCAAGTGATTCTAGCTCAGCAGAACAGAGAGACGAGCCGTTTTCATCGGCTTGCCACCTGCCTTCACAAGATATCGACTAAAGTTGGATAACAAGTCAGACCCCGGCAGGGATGCTGCACTCCCTGCACCCTCGCTTTTGCGAACTTTTGAAACAAAAATTCGGGATGACTCATGGAACAAGAGCAAGCCACCGCAGGTGGCGAGCAGACCTGGATAGTTACGGGTGATATTAATGAAAAAGTATCGAAGCCAGGATCAGGACCACCACAGATTGTATGACCCAGGTAATCAGTCCAAGCATTATAGCTTTCATTCCCGCAGTTCTGATTGCAGATGACGTCACACGAGTACAGATCCCGATAATTGCTAACATCAAAAAGACCGCAGAGAAAGTCGTGGGAAAGGTTTTTGCAGGCCATGTTGCTAATGGTCCTGTCAGCCCAACTGGAAGGGTAATCACGGTATTGATCAGCACTAACACGAAGAAAGCAAGCACAAAGAGTGGAAATGTCTTCAAGGCACCCGTCACAATAGTAGTTCCTTGACTTCTGGCCTCCTGTACATTCTCTTTCCAATTAAAGAATATATTCAAGGAGAAAACAAGCACCACGATAAAGCCAATACAGAATCAACTTCACGAGCAGTGCAGCATTGAGTGCAGCTGTCCCTCCTCCTTGTTGAGCGGCTGCTATCAGCTGTGGTAAATCATGCATCGTTGCTCCTGTCCAGGCTCCATAGACGGCAGGGCTGAAGTGAAAGATGCTATTGATCAGCGGATAGAGAAACAATCCTACTGTTCCCCAGCACAGGATCGTTCCCAGGGTAATGGCCGTTTCTTCATCTCTAGCACGAATAGCTGGCGATGTCGCCATGGTTGCCGTTATTCCACAGATGCCCGTGCCTGTTCCAATAAGAGCCGCTATGCGGGGATTGATTTTCATGAGTTTGCCAACGGACATGGAGACACCAACAGCAATCAAGACTGTCGAGGTAACGATGACGAGATCCTGTATCCCGGATTTGAGTAGGGAGGTGTAGGAAAATTTTAGAGCAGAGAGGATGATACCAAGTCGAAGGAACCAGCGTGTGCTAAAGATCAGACCTGGCTGTATCCGTTCCGAAAGCGGATAAATATTCCCGACAATGAGAGCGAAAATCCCTGCGATAAAGATATCTACAAAAAAAGTATTGTGCAAACTGATTTCAATATTCCACAATAGTTCCGCTATAGCAGCAATTGGGAAAACCACGAGCAACAAGCCAGGCAATGCCCTCTGAATTTCCTCGTAACCAGGATAAAGAGGCGTGCCTCGCCACCCAAGGTAGCTCTTGAAGGGAAGCGTTTCCTCGTCTTGCAACGGAGAAGAGAACTCATGGAGAATACCTGTTACTTCCTCAGCCATGCTTCTACTATCAGGTTCTCTTGTCACTCTTAATCTGTTTGTCGCCTCGGTTTCTCCCTGGAAATTTGTTAAAAGAGCTTTGGAAGAGAGTAGCTCTTCTATTTGACCTGGGGAGTGCCTGGGATACAAACGTATCACTTCGTCTAAGCGTTGCATATGTGTCGTTACATTCGGTCCCAGGTAAACACCTGGGAGACCACGAAGAAGCGCAGTATCTTCACCGAACACACGTCCTCCAAAGCAGAGGATCGGACGAGGATGCTGCAAGTGGGCTACCTCTCGTCCCACCTCCTTCACATCATGGATACGGGAACGTTTCATCGCTGAAAGATAGATAATTCCTGGACGGATAGGACGTATTGTCTCAAGCAACCTGGGCAAATCCCTGACCTCTGACAACTGTCCGTGATAATGTACATGGAATCCCGCACGACGCCAAAAGAGAGCCAGCATGAGTGCATCGATCTCGTACGTTTCCTGTGGAGCACTACAGACGAAGATCAGGAGACCCTTACGAAGGTTCGGGGTGGCCTGAAAAGAGAAAGGAGAGGTATTTATAAACCAGGGTGATGCTAAAGCCTTTTATGCTTGCTGATGTTGTGTTTGTATCTAATAACGCTCTTATACGAGAAAGAACTGGTTGTAACAGGGAGAGACAAACGTCTTCTGCGGGGTAATAGTGAAAGGCACTATCTAAAATGCGTAGTGCTATCGTTTCGTTCATCTGACCAAGAGCTTGTAGCAGTGGTTCTCCCATCCCATCTAAGTCAGGAACTACACGGGAGATCCTTTCTTGCTGCTTCGTTTCATCGCTCTGGGAAACCTGTAGGAGTAACGACGAAGAGATACTCGGATGCGCCTTCGGGGGAAAAGCAAGCTTCGATCAAGTGGGGGATCTGTGACCGTATGTAGCGTTGAGACAAATGTTTCTGTTGCCTGCGGGATGATATCGCGTTTCCGTAACTCAACTGTGTAAGTGAGAATTGGTCGCAACAGGTTCTCGCAGACGACTATTGCGGGGTACATTATAAAAGCATCTGCCAGAATGCGAGTGGCATTTGTCATGTTCGTCGAGGTGACAGCTTGCATCAGTTTGTCACGTAACTCTGGCAATTCGCGCTGTGGGGGGAGCAGTACGCTTGATGCACGATCGTTTGTATATGAGGGATCATGACGCACCAGTTCTACAATAGCCTGCTGCAGACTCATATTACTGGTAACCCGTTTGCAAAGCTAGCGTATTGCCGCAATATCACGTTGCGAATAGAGTTTCTGGTAATATTCACAGCCCAGGGAGAGGGGATGCTATAGAATTTTTCCCAGGCACGTAAGGTCATGAGAGGAATGTTAATTTCTGTGAGTACAACATCTATTTTGAAGCGTCGTGTGAATTCAAAAACGCGTAAGTGTGGGAGTCCATCGTCTACCAGTTGCTCCCAGGATGATTTCTGCGAAGGAAAAGGGGACAGTGCCTGCTGAAAATTCTTATATTTGCCTGAAAGCTGTTTATCCTCTCGTTCGTCCATAAACATCCTTTCATTGGTGCATAGGACAGAGTAACAAAGCGTCTGAGTGCGTTGTACGTTTCTCACATGCTTTGGCGAGAATAGCTAGTTTCTAAAATTTTAACAAGAAATTGCAAAATTTGTCAATAAGATGGGATTTAAGCCAGAAATACTGTGTCATACTCCTCTCGGTCTATCTGTAGTGATACCATTTAGAGAGTTCTCATTTTTTTACTTTGTTGCATACTAGAGATAAGGAGGGATGCTCATCGTAGAAAATATGAATTGCCTCATTTTCTCAGCTATGCTATACTTTTCCTCGAACGAAATAGTCAGAAGGGAGACCCAATCTCAATGCAAGATACCTCAAACATGCAAAATCCTTTTCTTATTGGTGAGCGTATCTACTTACGTCCCCTGGAGCCTGTACAGGACAACCACCTGTATGCGACATGGCTCAATGATGAAGAAATTCGTCGCTATTTCTCCATTTACCCCACCAGCGATACACGTGGCAAAGAACGGTTAGAAAACCTGTATAAAGATTTCAAGCATATTATTTTTGGGATCGCACTCAAGAGCGACAATCGTTTGATCGGTCTGGTAGGACTCAAAGATATTAATATCCTCAACCAGAGCGCCGAGTTCTACGTAATATTGGATCATACAGCCTGGGGTCAGGGCTATGGAACCGAAGCCACAAAATTGATGGTGCACTACGGTTTTATGGAATTGAACCTGAATCGTATACAAACGCAGGATATGGAAGACAATGTTGGTGGCTGGCGTGCCGATGAGAAGGCCGGCTTTAAGTATGAAGGAACGTTACGCGAAGTTATTCCCCGTTTTGGCAAGTTCCATAATGTGCGTGTCTATAGTTTACTCCGAAAAGAGTATATGGAGAAGATGTAGCTTGTGATGAGTTTGACCATTCAGGAAATTATTGACCAGGAGCAATGGAACACCTTCCTGACCAGTCAGCCACGTGGTCACCTGCTGCAATCGTACGAGTGGGGCGAACTGAACAAATATCTGGGTGGACGTATCTACCGCCTGGGTGCTTTACAAGATGGGCACCTGGTAGGAGTAATGCTACTCTCTGTTGCCCCTGTACCTTTGCCTGTTTCGGTGCCAGGGATACGTTTGAATTGGCTCTATAGTGTGCGTGGTCCCACTGTCGAACATCCAGACTCACCTGCCCTTGCTGCTCTGGTTGAATATGCTCATAAAATAGCGCGAAATGAGCATGCAGTGGTGCTGCGCGTGGAACCCAATATTGCCGACGATGACCCTACTATGGATGCGTGGCTTGCAGCTTATCACAAAGTCGGCTTTCGTAGCAATTCCATCGCGGTCCATGGACGGCGCAGTTGGGTACTTGATATCAGCCCTACACCGGAGAAACTCCTCGCCGATTGCAAGATGACATGGCGGCAAAATATCCGCTCTGCCGAACGTAAAGGTGTTGTGATTCGTGAAGCCACCAATGATGCAGATTTTGATGCATACTATGATCTACTCAAAATTACCAGTGAACGTGATGCCTTTTTTATTCATGGTAAAGACTATCATAAAGAGATTTTACGTCACTTTGCTAGCAAGAGAGATGCCGTCCTTTACCTGGCAGAACATGAGGGCGAAATCATTGCCGCTAAGATGTTGATTTGCTTTGGTGATTGGTGCTGGGATATGTTCGGAGCCTCCTCTAACAATAAGCGCAACTTGAAACCTACCTACCTGCTGCAATATCGCTGTTTCCTCTGGGCAAAAGAGCGAGGATGTAGTTACTTTGATTTCCGTACTATTCCGGAAATCCTGGAACCGGGTGAAGAGATGTGGGGTGTCTACGAGTACAAAAAGGGCTTTGGAGGCTTCTCACGGATGAATCTACCCACTCAGGATTATGTGTATCGTCCGCTGATCTATCAGGCATGGCATAAGTTAGTGGAGATACGTCGCGCACAACGCCACAAGGAACGCCAGAAAGTTGAACTGGAGCGTGTTGCACGAGGCAAAGGTGAGAGTAAAGAGGCCAAAGAGGAGAAGGATTAATTATGGAGGCTCGGATCATCACTGATCGCCAACAGTGGAACGATTTTGTGGCATCATCAGTGTGCTGCAATATCACACAATCATATGAGTGGGGTGAACTTGCTCCCCATCTGGGAGCTGAAGCGCTACGCACAGGCGTTGTAGATTCCGACGGCAAGTTGTGTGCGGCTATGCTCATCCTCATCTCCCGTGCTCCTGTACTGAACAGAACATACTTCTATGCTCCGCGTGGCCCGGTCATCGATGATCCTGGTTCTCCGGCGATGACGTGCTGACTCAATTTTGTAAAGGCGGAAGCACGCAAACAGAGAGCCTTTATGCTCAAGGTTGAGCCAAGCGTATTGGATGGTGATGATGCAGTGGTTGACAGCCTTGAATCGTCATGGCTTCCGCGTTACGGCTTATGCCACGCATATACGCCACGAGTGGGTTCTAGATCTGCGTCCTGATGAGAAAGCGCTACTGGCAGGGATGAAGGAGAAGTGGCGCTATAATATCCGCCTGGCAGGACGCAAAGGCATAACGGTGCGACAAAGGCGAGGGACAGGCCGATCTGGATGCCTTTTACCGTATTTATGAGACGACGAGTGAGCGGGATCAGTTCTTTATCCATAACAAGGCACACTATCAGGATGTGATGCGTTTGTTTGGTGAAAATGGTCAGGCGGCGCTCTTTCTGGCTGAGTATGAGGGGAAACCGATCGCAGGAACGATTGTACTATGTCTTGGACACTGGAGTTGGTATATGTATGGCGCATCTTCGAATGAGGAGCGTGAACGTATGCCTAACCACCTTTTGCAGTGGACCGGGATGCAATGGGCTAAAGCACAGGGTGCCTGGTACTATAATTTCCGGGGTATTCCCGATATCCTGGAAGAAGGACAGGAGCTATGGGGTGTCTATGTCTTCAAAAGAGGCTTTGGAGGCTCTGCGCTGCGTTTCCTGGAGACACACGACCTTGTCTACCAACCCCTGGTCTATGAGACCTATCGCCGGCTTCTTGACGTAAAACGCTGGCAGGATGAACAGAGACGCAAAAAGTCTGTAGCGGCTCACAGCAGGTAGCTGAATCGTATAATATGTTCTTTAGAGGTAACTCCTCAGGTCACGAGTTACCTCTAGGATTGAGATTCCAGATACGTTTTTAGCATCTGTAAAATGCGCTCATTCTCCTGACGAATTCTTCTCAGGAGTACAGGCTGCAAGAGCTTAAGGATACCAGCAAGGGTAAGAGAGATATTCCTTGTCACCTGGGTCCCATTCTCTAACGGTTCCAGTGCATACGAAGCAGAAATAGCGATTTCTCCTGACAAACCCAACTTTTTGAAGCGCGTCGCTTGATAAAAGGAGACCTGTGTAGGCGGGATAAGGGTTGTAACTTTGCCTCGTAGTACGGCTGAAGGTCCTCTGTCAAGATAGGTTGTTCCATTTTTGATGGGATTATCTGAAATTGTAGAGGTACCAATAAATACATCGGATGGGGGAAGCCATTTATCATAGTTGCTTAAGTCAGTAATAAGCTGAAAGACTGCCTCAGTAGGGCGCTTGATCATACAATGAAACTGCATCTCTGGCATTGTTTTATTGCTCCCTCTCCTGGTAATGAGAGAATCCGAAATTTGGTAACTGTTCAGGTATCCTCGCCACCTGCGGTGGCTCGCTCTTGTTTTATGCGGGTTGCGGTGTTTGCGCCGCAAACACCGCAACCCGCATAAAACAATCTGCGAAGCGCCGAAGGCGCTGAGGAATCAGAAAAAGAGACCTGAATAGTTACAAAATTTATGATTCGCATAAGATGGCAGAAGGACATGAGCCTTCTGCCATCTTGAAAGTGTCAGCTTTCCTATCCATTAAGATTGCTCAATGGGCTACAGGATTATTTTGTGCGCAACTCTTGTAAGGTTGCCAGACGTTCTCGTGCGATGGAGCTGCCAGGATTGACCTTTGCAAGGTTGCGGTATACCCGGCTGGCTTGCTCATATTCGCCGACAGACTGATAAGTCCTGCCCAGCATATCATAGGCATCATAGTTACTACGGTCAATCGTAATCAACTGCTGAAGGGCTGCCACCGACTCTTTAATCTGGCGGGTGTCGAAGTAGTGACGAGCGATACTCCCCTGATATTTGGCAGCTTCTTGCGTTTTGCCCAACTTCAGACAGAATCCGACAACTTCGCGCAGCAAGTCCATCGAGGAGGCATCGAGTTCGGCAGCGCGGCACAGGTTTGTGAAAGCCTCTTCGTTGTTCCCTGTTTCGGCATAAATGCTCCCAACGCGCTGGATCGCCGCTGCCGCCTGCTGCAACTGGTTTCGACGCAGGTAAACATCAGCAAGGAGCCGCAACTCTGCGATACCTTCGTCCAACAGACCACGATGTACATAGAGATCAGCCAGTTCTTCGTGAGCATGTGGATCTTGTGGGGCCAGACGCACCATTTCATTGAGCACATTGAGCGCGCTATCGATCTGGCGGCTATTGCGATAGTGGCGTACCAGATCAGCATACTCCTGCAATGTACTCTGAACATCGCCATGACGGGACGATATTTCAGCCAGGGACGAGACGACTTCATCTTGTACAGGCTGCACTTGCTTCACCTGACGCAAGATGGCCTGCATCTGCTCCTTGCGTCCCATGCGCTCATAGGCCTTTGCCAGCAAGAGAGAGATTTCGACCTCTGGTGCTTGATGCGTCTCACCCTCTTCACGTGGACGCGCAGCCCAGGTTGCCGGGTCCATCGAGACAGGTGAACGACGAATATTTTGGAGTGCTTGCTCAAGTTGCTGGATAGCCGCTTCGGGTTTACCTTGTGCGAAGAGACATTGTGCAGCACTAACGCGCGCCAGCACCTCAACCGAATTATCACGAGTTGCCAGCATATATGAGTCAAGGGCCTTATCATAATCACCAGACTGGTGACAGATTTGACCAAGTGTAAAGTGAACATCAGCGTTATTCGGATGGATGTCGGCAGCCTGATGATACTCGCGGGCAACAGCCTCAGCTTGTTTCTGTCCCTCGCCACGCAATTGCCAGCGAATACGTGATAACACCTCCAGTGATGTCGAGCGAGCCGAACCGAGAGTGGTAATCATAGATAGATGCCAGCGCACAAGAGCCGTAATATTGCGTGGGTCGACCTGTACGACGCGCTGATACTCTGTGACCGCTTGCTGAGATCGACCCAATTTCTGCAAGGCCAGGGCATAGTTCAGCCGTGTCGGAACACTGGTTGGACTCTCCTGAAGAGCTTGCTCCAGTTCTGTCAGAGCACGATCCGTATAGCCAAGGCGTAGATAAGATTCGGCTGCCAGGGTACGTTCACGAAGCAATTCTTCCTTGTTCCCCTGGTTGGAAAGCAGGCTGATCAGGCGCATGCGATAAGTGAGATTGTTTGAATCCAGTTGGAGGATGCGGCGATAGGTGGCAACTGCATCGTCCGCTCGCCCATTAGCAATATAGGTATCGACCAGGATGGCATATTTAGTAATAGCCTGCTCGATTTTGCCCTGCTTCACATAGATCTCACACAACACCTGGTGTACATCCAGATATTGCGGGGCGATGTCAATGACACGTAGACATTCCTCTGTAGCAGGTGTAAGCAAACCATGACTAATATATTTTTGGATATCCTGCATGGATTGCACAACCTGGAACCGGACGTTCTCGGGTAACGATGCTGTTGTGGCAAGGACTGCATCAGCAGCCTGTCTTAATCCTCCATCTCGTGTGCCTGCGATCTGACTAAGCAGATCTTCAGCGGCCTGTCTTGGCTCAGGTTTATTCGATGTAGGTGGTACCACTAGCAGTGACTGTTCCGGTGGCAAGGCAGAAGCTGTCCTCTGCTGCGTCATAGGTTGTACAGATGGTGGTGCCATCGGCTGTTGTACAGGTGGTGGTACTACAGGAGGCGCGGCCTGTGGTGAGACGGATGTACGTGCCATGTCAGCAGGCTTGGGATCATCGATCAGCCATGAAGCTGCCGTTGGTGACTCCATCAACGGATTCGCAGGGGTGGTGCGAGATGTAGCCATATCCATATCATTGGATTGCCCACGCTGCTCAGGTAATGGTTGTCCGGCGAATGGCGACTGCGGTGGTGTCACATTTGTTGCTGGTGGCTTGACAACCTGGGTTTTGTCTGCATCACTCAGGATACCTGTCAACCAATCTGGCAGTTCGCCAGCTGAATTTGCAGGCGATGGTGATTGCTGTTGCGGCACCACAGGTGGCGCAGGCTGTTGAGTCTTATTCGTGTTAAGCGCCATCGTCGCTCCCTCAGGAAACGTTGGTGGCGGTAAGGTTGTCTGTTGTTGCTGCATCGCCAGTTGATCTTGCATTGTTGGGCGAGGTGGGTTAATAGGTGGTGTGACCGATCGTGGTGGTACCGCTGCACCCTGTGCCTGTTGCAGCATAAACTCGACCTGAGTTACCTTGTCGCCCCAACCGCGACTACGCAGGAAACCCAGCAGTGCATTATAGACCGTGAGTGCCTGTTCTTGTTCGCCCAGGAGACGGTGAGCCTCAGCAGCTTCCTGGCAGAGTTGGACCAGCTGGTCGGACTCCTCCACAGTCAGCGCGTCCAGATTTACTCTGTCAACGGCTTCATCAAAATGGACAGTTGCCGTGCGTAAATCACCTCGCGCACGATAGCACTGTCCTAATGCATAATAGCAGGAGAGTGCATAGTCAGGATCATTGAGAAGCAGTTGGAACTGGTGAATGGCCTCATCCCAACGCTGTTGTTCTTGATAGAGCCAGCCCAAAAAATAGCGGGCATCCGCTCGATCAAAACCGCTCTCCAGGATTTGCTCACAGAGGTCGATAGCATCATTGAAACGACCCTGGGTCTGAAAGGTCTGTGCCTGCTTCAGAACCCCTGTGACCTGGCTGGCAGAAATCCGTTTGCGAGAAGCCGTATTCATCCCACTACCAGCCCCAGTCGCCACCACGGATTGCCCTGAATTACTCATCCCGCCGAAATTGCCCGCGCTACCCATGTTACCCATGATGCCAGTATTACCTCCGTCTTGTATTTCCCAATCTTACTGTGTTGGTTTCAGTGAAAGCCGATGTGCTAGAAAATGTAGCATTTACCGATCCTGGTGGATTTGCTCTGGGACCTGCATTGTATGCTGAACCCGGAGACGCTGAATATGGTGCTCCCGCTCCCCGGGAAGGTGAGCCTGAGGGCTTTCCCGGCCCTCCCAATATTTGCGCAAGTAACTGTTGTGCCTGGATATTGGTGGCATCCGCTCGCAAGACTGCTTCACACTGCATACGTGCTGGCCCACGCTCGTTACGTAAAAGATAGCTCTGAGCAGTTGCCAGACGTTGCTGGATCATCGAGGCGATATCTTTCTTCTCGAAGTAGTAGCTTGCTAGCCGCTCATGCGGCTCAGGATTGCCAGGAGACAACTGCACTGCTTTTTGCCAGGCCGCTTCTGCACGAGCACCCTGACCAGCCTGTGAATAGAGATCGGCCAGGTGTAAATATGCGCTGTAAGCATCACTGCGTCTGCTCAGGATACCATACAATTCTGCTGTTTTGCTCAGGGCAATGACATTGCTGGGATCGCGTTCCAGGATATTTTCATATTCCTCAAGCGCCTTTTGCCACTGCTTTGTCTGCATATAGCAGAACCCTAGACCACCACGTGCTGTCGCATCCTCTGGGAACTCTGCGAGCGCTTGCTGGTACTCCCGCATCGCCTCCGTCCACTGACTATCCCAACGGTGGCGGTCGGCTGCATTTATTGCTGTACTAAAGATTTGTCTGTTCCCAGGCATTAAAGGCTCACCTTCTCGATTGAGAGCACCAGCTAGTTGCACTAAGACAAACTGCGAAAGGGGGCTTTGGTCTAGTCAAAACTAGGTTACTACATTTCTTTTGCCAGGGCACTCCTTTGGTACTAAAGTACCTTGTTTTCAGCATTTTGAGAATATGGTTCACTACAAACCCGTACTTCCAGGAAGTACCACATTTGAGCACTAACCACGGTAGTTAATGTATTGTAATGCGACAGGATAATCTTTTTGCTTGAGCAATGTGATCACTGCCTGTAGCTCATCACGGCTTTTGGCCGTAACACGTACCGCGTCGCCCTGTAGTTGTGGCCGTACCTTTGGATAGTTATCCCGAATATGCTTACTGATTTCCTTTGCCAGTTCCTGTGTGAGACCCTGCTGCAATTGGATGACCTGGCGAACCTTGCTACCCGCAGCATTTTCTTCTTTCCCCGGCTTGAAAATCTTCAAGGATAAATTGCGGCGAACCGCCTTTGTTTCAAGAATATCACGAACGTTCTTCAGAGTGAGCGTACTGTCGGTAAGAATAGTCACATTGTCCTTATTCTGTGCAATCTCCGTCTTTGTGTCTTTCAAATCATAACGTGTCTGGACTTCTCTCCGCGTCTGGTCAATGGCGTTGACCAATTCTTGCTCATCGAACTGTGATACTATATCAAATGAACAGTCTCCTGCCATTGGAATCCTCTCTTTGGCTCGAAAATAGTACTGAATAGCTAAAATAGAGATAACACTGCTGCTTCAAATCTTTTCAGCGTGTATGCCTTTGGAGGCATTGTAGCGCATTTCACTGGACATTGCCACTGCAATCCCCCATGTGGGACGGCCTGATGATCTGTTTCTCTATAGGGGAAAACTCTATCATAAGTCATCCCGAATTTTTCGGACGTACGTTCTATATCTTTCAATCCGCTTGAGAAGCAGGGTTGCAAGGGTAGCAGCTCTTTTCCGGGGTTTGCAGGGGCGTCCTCCGCTTCTTTCTCTCTCTTCTCACATTACCTGTGTTGTCGTATAAAAGAAGAAAAAGGGGTTTTTCGGGGATATCTGGGTTTGGCAACCCGCGAACTACGGCAGAGTGCTCTGCCCTATAGACCACTTTCCGATTCTGGTTGGTTGTAACTATTCAGGTTCCCTCGCCACCGGCAGGTGGCTCACTCTCGTTTTATGTGGGTTGCGGTGTTTGCGCCGCAAACACCGCAACCCACATAAAACAACCTGCGAAGCGCCGTACGGCGCTGAGGAATCAGGGAAAAGGAAACTAAAGTTACCTTTTTTCAAAGGCCGCCGAAGGCGACACAAGAGGAGAAACAGATGAGGAGGTGACCACGAGGGCTACCTCCTCATCGAGGGATAGTAAGGGATAGTATCTCTATATCATCACGATACTACATTGAAGGCTGCGCCATTGGGTATAGCCGCACCAGACTGATTGAAAATGCACCATTTGTTGGTACTGGTATCATAAAATACGCCGATGGCCTGGTTATCGTAGACTCCACCAACGCCACCAGGGTTCCAGTTCGGCGTAACAAATGCAATCGCATTCGGATTATTATTCAGGTATGTGTTGTCCATTGAGGCTAACAGCCAGACGTTTAAGCATGAGATATGTGTGGGCCAAATACATAAAAAATCCCTTCATTCAACAATATTTGGGTAGGTAGATAAGCATTCCCAAATGTTCTTGCCAGGAGGAGCAGTGTATGTTAGTGGCATGCTCCTGTCAATATCCATCTCATAATGTAACTGCTCGGATCTCCTTTTCTTAAATCCTCACTGCCATAGGCAGTTCACAAGCCGTTTTGTTGTCTGTGGCTGAGATTGCACCGCAATCTCAGCCACAGACAACAAAACCCACACAATATGAGAGCGAGCCACCGCAGGTGGTGAGGAATCAGGAAAAAGGGCCTGAGCAGTTACATTATGAGAACGAAATTGACACGCTGTTTATGTATTTCTCAACCAAATATTTACTTCCTCTCCACTGCTTTTCACCTTATAACTGGTAGAGTATATTTGTCGATAGAAAAAGTATAATGGGATATCATCATCCATTTTTATGAGAGAAAGAAGAGGAGAACAGCATGGCTCTTAGTTTCAGCAAAAATGCAACCGAGCAAAGCTTGAGCAGGCGTCCCATCACTGTTTCCATGTTTCCAATGTGTGAGCAGTTGAAAACAACGGAGCAGATCTGTGGCTTCGAACTGTTGCGGCTAGCTTTCTTTGCTTTAAAACTCCGTAAATTTGAACAGTGCCATGAACAGGCGAGGGATAAAAGCGAGTATGAGTTTCGCTGCAGCCTGCTGCGCCATGCCATCTTTCAACAAGTGTTAGCTCTAACGGCACTCAATGCACGTGAGCAAGCGCTACAGCTTATCGATGCCTGCCGTAAGTAGACTGCGAAGGAGATGAGCGATTGGGACAAGTGAGGATATTTTTGTCTAAATGTACGACAATACCCTCTTTCTCAAGGGCGCGTTTCAATTCTTGTAGATTGAAACTGCCACGCATCACGAGAGTACAAGGACCAACCTGTTGCAGTTCAAAGGCTCGTAGCCTGGGAGAGGTACAGAGTTCGGCAGCAAGAGCCTCGCCTGGTACTTCAAACAGGAGCACTTGCGAGATCTTCGCCTCTTTATAACCTCTGATCCAATCGTTCAGGGTATACGTCACATTTTGCGGAATTTCTTTCTGACTCCGCTCTTTCAGGATTTGCTGAATTCTGCTCAATGCTTTTTCCTTTTTCCAGTCCATGCAACAGGGATGTACGTGTCAGCGTCAGGCGGCTTACGACTCCTATCTGGTTAACCTGGGTAAAAGGTAGCAAACTATACACTGTTGGCATATCTGGTTGCAAGAGCAACAATTCAAAGTTTGGTTGTACGACAAGCAAGCGTTGTGGATCAGTAGTTGGCATTATAGTGGATGAAGAGTGATGGGAAGAAAGGACTTTCGCTCCCAGTTCCGTAAGCATCAAAGCATCTGGATTGGGAAGGTTCTTCCCTTCAACTGCTTCTGGGTGATCATAACCTAAGGTGACAATTCCCAACTCGTAGAGTGTAGAGGAGAGCATGCCCGTATAGAGTTCAAGGTCGGTGTCATCCCATCTAGCACGTGTCTCTGGCGACTTGCGACGATCTGCCGCCCGTGTGTATGCTTGTTTAGGCAGTGCAACAAAAGCATCTTCATCCCAGATTTTTTCCATCAGCGATGCTGTTGTATACCATTGTCCTGCAATACAGCGCTCCAGATGTTTCAGTATAGTGGTTCGCCCGGTCAGACAATCCCATAAAGTAAAAAAGTGTAAAGGGCTGTAGTTGTCACCAGCCAGATCATGCCAGCGCTTACTTGTGCACCAGTGACGTAAGAGGTATGCGGTTTGTGCTACCGTGTCCAGTTGTGCCCACGAATCGAGTTGAGGGCCGGGTTCATAATGTGATTTCGCATCAGGAAATGGTGGGCTAGAAAGTTGGATAATTTTTGCCTCACACAGGACGGCTAAAATTATCTCCAGATATTCATCTTCCTCGTAGCTATAGTGAGGTTGTCCACGCAGAAGCGAGCCAAGCTTGTTGGAGATGCGTTTAGGGACTCTTCCGGCCTGTGTTGGCTCAATCAATTGCTGATAGATCGCCCCAATGACTACGGCGATATCATACAACATCACGCTTTCAGCAGGGTGTATTAATGCTGGCGGTGTCTCGGAAATTTCCGGCAAGCTCTTTTCTGGTTCTATAGACACTGTACTGGACCTCTTAAAAAATATAGTGCATAACTCCTCAGGCTCCTCTTTCCGGATTTCTCAGCGCCTTCAGCGCTTCGCAAGCTCGTTGTATGTGGGTTTTGTCGCCTGTAGTAGAGGTTGCGACGCCTACTACAGGCGACAAAACCCACATACAACGGCTTGCGAAGCCACTGCAGGCGGTAGAGGAGACCTGAAGAGTTACGATATTGCTTATTTAGACTGATATTGCTCAAGATAACGAATGACTTCTCGCGTTAGTTGACTGGGTGTTGAGGCACCTGCGGTGACAGCGATGCGTTGCTTACCCTGGAGCCATTCTGCTTTTAATTGGGAGAGATCATCGATGCGAATTGCCGGGACGTCTGCCAATTCTTCGGATACCTGTACGAGGCGATTGGTATTGTTACTACGGGAATCGCCAACAACAATGGTCAGATCAGCACCTCTGGCCTGTGCGGCTACCGCCTCCTGACGTGTCTGTGTGGCAGCACAAATATCAACGTGGACCTCTGTCTGAGGGTAGCGCTCTTTGATGTACTGGATGACCCGCTGAGTGTCCCACTTCGAGAGTGTGGTTTGCGTGGAAACGGCAAGTTGCTTTTCTTGCTCTGGCGTGAGCATCAACTCATCCACATCAGCTTCCGTTTCAATCAGACTGACATGTCCAGGTACCTCTCCCATGACTCCTTCTGGTTCCGGGTGTCCCTTTTTCCCGACGTAGAGGATATAGTACCCCTTTGCCACCAGAGCACGCACAAGATCATGGGTCACAGTAACATCGGGGCAAGTGGCATCGATACAATGCAATCCGCGCTCCTGTGCCCGGCGTTTTACCTGTGGAGAAACACCATGAGCAGTAAAGATCACAGTCCCTTCCTGGACCTGTTCCAGAATAGTGGCCCTATCAGGACCATCCAGCGTCACCACCCCCATCCTGGTCAGCTCATCGATGGCATGACGATTATGAATAATCTGTCCGATGATATAGATAGGACGTGGTAACATATCATCTTTCGCAGCCTGTCGTACTATCTGTAGTGCATCAACAACACCATAACAATAGCCACGGGGAGATATCTTTATGACTTCCATCGATTCCTCATACAGGTACTCTCTGTCTATCTCAATACAGTTTATAGAGAGACCCAATCATTCAGGCTCCCTTTTCTCCCTAATTTGCTCTAAGGTGGAAGTCTCTTCCACCCTAGGGACATATTGAGTGTATCACATCGATCAAGATGCCTTTGCCTCAGTTCTTACCAGGAGATGACGCAGGTCACCAGGCGTATAGAGGCAAATTTCTGGGAGCAGACCTACCAATTCCTCGACAGAAGTGGATGGAGCTAAATCAAATATCAAGAGTGGCATACGTTGCCCCTCACGTCCCTTAGCAATACTTGCTGCTGTCAACAAATTTGTTGATGATAGAGGTACATTAATAAGTAGTTGTACGTGAGGAAGGAGATAGGAAAGCATGAGAGGTGTATCTTCTTCGTAGATATACTTCATCCCCATCCGTCGCAATAATTTCATATAGGGATATCGTTGCTCTTGTGGTCCGATCAATAAGGCCGAACGACCTTGCAGACCACCAAGGCAAGCACCTGCGATAGACACTATCTCCGGTGCTCTATACTGCATTGGGAGTTCTCCTATAGGGTATAAATAAGGAAACATTGTATCTCTTCATTATACTATAATACATTGTAGTTATGTATCATCAGGTAAGTGCTGTATTTTTTGTGGGGAGAGCAGTAGGGTCCTCGTCTCGCATCTGACCAAAGGTAATATTTCCCTTGACATATATGAATAGTCTGTCTATACTTGATATAAAGATAGGTAGTGAGACAAACCCAACCAGAAATCACAGAAGGTTGAATATATTTATGCTCAGTTACCAGACCAACCAACGCTATAGCTTTTATTACTGGTTTAGCCCTCCAGCATGATGGTGGGTCTTTTGGACTGAGCAAGAATTTGACCACCAGCATGCTGGGGAAGCAGAGGAAAAACCTCTGCTTTTTTATTTCAAAAAAGAGAGGACTTTTTCAATGATCATTCTGCTTCACAGTCAGGCTACCCATGAAGAGCGAGTCCAGTTAATGAACCTTGTGAGCCGGATCACTGGTAGCCAGCGGCCTACGACAAAAATGGCTACGCACGAAGTTATTGCTCTGGAGACTAGCCAGCTGGATACGGAGGCACAAGGTGTCCTCAGCCAGCAAAGAGCCGTCGAACGCTTGATCTCCATCAAGACCTCATATCAGCTAGTCAGCAGAGCTTTCCAGGCCGAGAGTAGTCGTATTGTGGTGGGCAGCGACCATGACTGCAATCCTGTGAGCATTGGAGGTGTCTCTACCTCCCCAGTCATCATGGCAGGACCATGCGCGGTTGAGAACAGAGAGCAGTTGCTTTCTACTGCCCATGCAGTCGCAGCAGCCGGTGCTCAGGTTTTGCGCGGCGGAGCCTTCAAGCCGCGTACCTCTCCCTACCAGTTCCAGGGACTTGGCATTGAAGGCCTCCAGCATCTTGCCCAGGCACGTCAGGAAACCGGGCTACCGGTGATTACCGAAGTGATGGAACCTGCTCTGGTAGATACTGTCGCGCAATATGCTGACATCTTGCAGATCGGTAGTCGCAACATGCAGAATTTCGCGCTCTTACTTGCCGTAGGCCGCCAGAGTCAGAAGCGTCCCGTGTTGCTCAAACGTGGGCTGGCCGCCACCATTGATGAGTTTTTGTTAGCCGCAGAATACATTGTTTCTGCGGGTAATCCAAATGTTATCCTCTGTGAACGCGGCATTCGCAGTTTCGACCCACAGACCCGTAATGTCCTGGATCTCTCATGTGTACCATTATTACATGAGATGACTCACCTGCCCATTATTGTAGATCCCAGTCACGCGACTGGTCGCCGCGAACTTGTTCCGACCATGTCTCGTGCGAGCATCGCTGCCGAAGCCGATGGACTGATTATCGAAGTTCATCCCCATCCCGATAGTGCCCTGTGCGATGGACGTCAGTCAATTACCCCCGAACAGTTACAAAAGATTGTCCATGAAACACATATGCTTGCACGCATGATGAGAGAAGAGGAGAACATGCCGCTGATAGCCTGAAGAAAACGCAAGAGAGCATATCGAAAGACTCAGGCCAGTCTGTGTATAGAAAGACCATACAAGGCCTATCGACTCACTCTATTGAGTATGATATACTCTGTTGTACGTAGTGAAAGACTTAGTACTATTCGTACTGTGGTGGAAAGAGACCAGAGGCTTTGAGGTGTCATTATGCCAACACGTATTATTATTGCAGATGACGAAACCATCCAGCGCATGGATCTGAGAGATGTGCTAACCAAGCAAGGCTATCTTGTAGTCGGTGAAGCTGGAGATGGTCTGAGTGCCGTCAACCTGGCCCGTGAGATACGACCAGATCTGGTTATTATGGATATTCGTATGCCCGACATGGACGGCATCGCTGCCGCAGAAACTCTTACGCAGGAAAAAATTGCACCAGTGTTGTTGCTCACGGCCTTCGGAGACCAGCCACTTGTTGAGCGTGCTAAGGAAGCAGGCGTGGTGAACTATATTGTGAAACCATTGCGCGAAAGCGAGGTTGCACCAGCAATAGAGGTCGCTCTGGCACGCTATAACGAGTTTCGTGCTATGGAAGAGAAAGCTCGGAGTCTGGCCGAACAGTTAGAGACCCGCAAAATCGTTGAGCGTGCCAAAGGGCTATTGATGGAAAAGCAGGGGCTTTCCGAGCAGGAAGCGTTCCGCAAGATTCAAAAAGCCAGTATGAACAATCGCAAATCAATGCGAGAGGTAGCAGAAGCGATTTTACTGACCAACGAAATGTAAGCTATATTGGGTAGAGGGGGTATGGGTATTGCAATGCTGCGATATCCTTTCCTCATCTAGTAAAGATAGAGTAAGCAATGGTACCGGGGACGAGTACAGAAAAGACAGTGACCATTGTCGGCATTCGTTTTCGTCCAGCAGGGCGTATTTATTACTTTGACCCTCAGGGACAATCCTTTGGGACAGGCCAGTATGTTCTAGTTGAGACCGTGCGTGGACTAGAAGCCGGGCGTGTCGTGATTGCTTCTAAGAAGGTCAAGGAGAGTGATCTAAGTGATCCTCTCAAACCGGTGCTGCGTCTGGCTACCGAAGACGAATTGCGTATGATGCTTTCCTTCAAAAGTAAAGAGAAGGAAGCTCTGGTTCGCTGTGCTGAACGCATTAGCCAGCATAGCCTGCCCATGAAGCTCGTCGAATCAGAGTATACGTTTGATGGGAGTCGGTTGACTTTCTATTTTACGGCTGATGAGCGAGTTGACTTCCGAATACTGGTACGTGATCTGGCAGCTACTTTTCGTACACGTATTGAACTGCGCCAGATTGGTGCCCGCGACCAGGCCAAGTTGCAAGGTGGAGTTGGTCCTTGCGGGAAAACGTTATGTTGTAGTTCGTGGATTACTGATTTCGGCATTGTCTCAATCAAAATGGCGAAGGAACAAGGTCTCCCCCTCAATCCTTCAAAAATCTCTGGCGTATGTGGTCGCCTTATGTGCTGTCTCTCCTATGAAAACGACAACTATGTCCAGGCGAAACAACAGATGCCACAGATCGGGACATTCTTCACAACTCCCAGTGGACAGGGCAAAGTTGTCTCGGTGAATGTACCACAAAATTCGGTCGAAGTGATGCTGGAAAGTGGCGTAACAATCCAGGTACCTGTCAACGAACAGCAAGAGAAGAAGAGTCAGGGCGGGTGTGGCAGTTGTGGTGTCAAAGGTGAGGGAGGGAGCAGTGGAGGAGGTGGCAGTTGTGGCAGCGGAGGGTGTGGATCTTGCGGCATCAAGAAGAGATTCTAATGTGAAGTGACTAGCTCGGTGCTGAGATAAGAGGAAGGTGCGCATACATATGTCGTCAGACGGGAAGGAACCGGGTGCCGTATGGCAAGGTCCCACAAATTCCAGTTGGGGCCACTCCTTTGACCAGGCTCAATCACCAGATCAGGATGATCTATCTTTTTTCCCCGATTCGCAGGACGAGGAGGAAGAACATCCAGACGTTTCCCTCTCCCAAAGAGAGGAAAGCTTTGCAAGTAGATTGGGACCTGTTGCCTCGCTATTGGGCCTGTTCAAACAGTTCAGGCAATATGTTACCATCATACTATTACCGTTACTCTTTGGTGGACTCACCTGTTTATTTGTTCTCTTGTTTGTGATGACCGGGCGAGCCGTTGTTCCCACTTTGGGACTCTGGATCATTCTCGCCATTATCATCATTATTGCTCTGGCACAAGGATTAGTGGTCTACTCCGTAGGAACAAATAATGGGTTCCGCGTAGTATTTACCATTGTTGGTCTCTTCCTCTTTATGCTGGTTGGCTGCTTTACTGTCTTTGGCCCACTGGCAGGGTTAGTGTTGCTGGTTCTCCTTGTTATTGTCTCTATTGCGCTGGCGCGTCTCACCATTCATCCAGTGCCGGAAGGCTATGTGGATATTGCTTACTCATTTGGGAAGTACAATCGAACGATTTACCGGGGCTTTAATCTCCTCATGCCCTGGGAGAAAGTGATGCACCAGTTAAACGTAGAGGAGACACAGTGGATATGTCCTGTTCAGAGAATACAACTGTCACACGACCAGGATGTTATTCTACGCGCCGCCCTGTCGTACCAACTGGTGGCTGAAGATGCATATCTTGCTGTAACCCAGGTCAACCACTGGGAAGAGAGCCTGCGGGAACTCTTTATCACCGCTCTTCAATCTATTGTTCCTACATTCACGCCTGATGATTTTCTGATCTGGCCGCAAGGTTTCCATAGCGCTCCCAGGATTAGCCAGGAATTAAATGCATTCGCCGAAGGAAGTGCACGTTGGGAGCATGTCAGCAATTTGTTATTCCAGCAGATGCGCGACAAAGTAGCCTTGTGGGGAGTGCAGATCAATTGGGTGAGTATCCGTGACGTCTATCTCGGACCGCATGAGCAGGTTATGGTACAGGCTCACAAAAGCGCCGATGTAGAGCCAGAAGCGACTACACAGGTAACCAAAGTGGAACCCCCTGCTCAGCCACCGAAGGCTCCTCCGGTCCTGCATCTCCAAAGCCAGCTCAAGAGGTACCACCAGCAGCAAGTAAGCCTCCAGCAGCAAATGCAGATACATCACCATCACCTAAAACGATGCAAGAAAAGATTCTTATCAAGGTCTACAAAGAAGTGCAGAGTGGTAAGATCACAGATCCAGAGACCATTCGCGGGATTGCTGCAAAGTTTGAGGAGATTACGAATGATCCTAAAGCCAGCCAGGAGGTTAGTTTTGACGCTGCTCGTGCTGCGCTAAATCTGTATGCTCAAGCAAAAAAGTGTGAAGAGCAGCCACATAGCATGGCTCCACTCTATAGCAATGAGACCAGACCAGACTTGCCCAATCGCCCCACGCCCACAAACAATCTTGTCCATGGGGAGTGAGGATGACGGCGCTATCAGCCTTTCATATGATGATCAAGCCACGAGGAGCAATTTGTAAACTGGATTGCTCCTATTATTATTTCCTCTCTAAAGAATTTGCCATAGAACATACAACTGGGCTGTTTATTCCTGTGACCTCTATATAGAGGGCATCCAACGACCGTATTCTCTCCACATCTGATAGCGAATCTGGTTTGAACTACCCCTGTGATGGATACAAGGCGTTCTTTACCCACATTGACCAAACAATGCACAGAATGGCAGCAGAACTACGAGCCGGATCTCCATCGGCTAAGATTATGCGTTATTCTGTATTTCAATTTTTATGATCAAAAATAGCTAAATCAACCTTGTAATGATTCCGCACCTGTATACGTGTATTTTATAGGATCATTCATAATTTCCAGAGAAACCGGCACTTCCTATCGTCCTATCTGAACCCACTTTAAGGAGAGACTACCTTGGTTGTTGATGACTATCAATTGATCTTGCCCCAACCATATCATGCTATTGCAACAGAAGATGTCGAGATCTACTACCATGCCTATCAAGATGAGCTTCAGCTATCCGAGCAAACGGTAGGAGAGCGCCTCCTCGCCGTCAAGAGAGATATCCAACAAACGCAGACATATCATCAGACCTACGAGGAGCTTGTCATTGGCGCTCGCTTAGCCTGGCGTAACGCTACTCGCTGTATTGGTCGCTTGAACTGGCAATTACTGCAAATGCGAGATATGCGCCATCTTACTTCTGCAAATGACATATTTCAGGAATTGCTTGAGCATATTCAACTGAGTACCAATGCAGGAAAAATTCGTCCCATCGTGACAGTTTTTGCTCCACAGAGGCCTGGTCAGCCTGGTCTACGGATCTTGGAATAGTCAGTTGATCCGCTACGCCGGATATCGCTTAGCGAATGGTGACTGCCTGGGTGATCCGTTGGAGATAGATTTTACGAATGCTGCATTGCATCTCGGCTGGAAGGGGGCAGGAACAGCTTTTGATATTCTTCCGTTGATCATTCAACTTCCTGGACAGAAGCCTCAGTTCTTTGAAATACCCCCCCAATATGTACTCGAAGTCCCTATTGTTCATCCAGACTATGCCTGGTTTGCCGAACTTGGTCTTAAATGGTATGCATTTCCTGCCATATCAAACATGTGCCTGGAGATAGGGGGTATACGATATACATCGGCTCCTTTTAGCGGATGGTATCTCGAAACAGAAATCGCTACACGCAATTTTGCAGATACAAACCGCTATAATATGCTGCCAACTATTGCCCAGAAGATGGGCTTGAATGTGCGCTCTGAGCGTTCACTCTGGAAAGATCAGGCGTTAGTAGAGCTTAATAAAGCAGTTCTTCATTCATATGCCAAAAAGCATGTCACGATAATTGACCATCATACCGCTGCCCGTCAATTCATTTTACATGAAGAACGAGAGCAAAATGCCGGCCGCAAGACACCAACTGACTGGAGATGGATTGTTCCCCCTCTCTCTCCCTCAACAATGTCTGTTTATCATCGTAGCTATGAGTTTGTCCAGTTGAAGCCAAACTGGTTTTATCAACCCGTTGGATGGAAATGTCCCGTAGAGGACTCGTTACAATCTGGGCACGCATGCCCGGCAGGATTGGAGAAACGCGTGTGAAGATCAATATAACAGTATGTGAACTCCCTGACGAGCGCTCCGCATTTCTTCGTGCGTGGGAAGGACTCGTAGAGCATGTTCACGATAAAGCAAGTCAGATCGTGATTCTCCCAGAGATGCCTTTCTCTGCCTGGTTTGCGGCAGATCCACAATTTCACGCGTCGACATGGCAAGATGCTGTTGAAGCGCATGAGTCCTGGATGAGTCGCCTGCAAGAGCTTGCACCCGCAAGTGTTCTGAGTAGTCGTCCCGTCTATCATGGACAGAAACGCCTCAATGAAGGTTTTCTCTGGGAAAACGAGCGTGAGTATGGATATCGACCTGTTCACCAAAAATACTATTTGCCCAATGAGGCCGGATGTTGGGAGGCATCCTGGTATCAGCAAGGCGATGGAATGTTTGTACCATTAGAATATCAAAATATCTCTCTTGGTATGCTTATCTGCACAGAATTGTGGTCTCCAACGCATGCGCAACAGTATGGGCAAGCCGGAGTTCACCTGCTTGTTGTCCCTCGTGCAACCGAACGCGCAACAGTAGAAAAGTGGATCGTGGGTGGGCAGGCAGCGGCCATTATTGCAGGCGCGTTCTGTGTGTCCTCAAACCGGGTCAGTACCCAGGAAAAAGGGGGAGCATTCGGAGGAGGCGGTTGGATCATCGGGCCAGATGGAGATATCCTGGGCCTGACATCCCAGGATGAGCCTTTTATCACGATAGAGATTGACCGGCACGCAGCCATACGGGCCAAAGACACCTACCCTTGTTCAGTATTCATCAGGGATAGAGATGCCAGTCGATAGATGACCCTCGTAAGCGTTCAAGCTTGCAAGAACAGCCTGAGCCAGATCACACTCTACTTCGCTGTTGATCAACAGATCCTAGATGAGCAGAGAGTGGATTTGGCTGCTTTTCAACACTGCCATCAATGAAAACCTACTCGATCCCAGGATAGTGGCAAGCAGAATCCAGGGACCTGCTTTTTTGCCATACTCTTTATCTCGCTCTCTCCTGCTGTTAGATTTAGAGTTCACGAACCTTGTGGAATCCTAACTAACATTAAAATCGTCTAAATGCCAATGCTACAACCATTTAGTCTGAACGTCAACCCTAACTCTATTCGCATACGTTGATACATGTTAGAATATCTCTGTCTCGGAAAGGATAGCATTTAAGATGTCCTTTTCAAAAGGGTATAGCACTTTTCTTCTTTTTAAGGAGTAATCATTTATGGTACAACAAATGCGCGTATTACAAGTCTCAACAGTTACCACCAGAGGCGGAGCAACTTGCCGGAACGTATCAATTGGGCACACCGCAAACCGAGTACAAGGTACGCTTCACAAAACAGGCCATTACATGGATTGTTCTGGGTGTAATCTTGGGAGTTTTTTTGGAGCTTTTGCGCTAAGTTCCTCTGATATCTTCGTAATGATCCTCCTTCTTCTCTTTGGACTGCTATTCCTGGGTGTGGCACTCTACTATTTCCTCCAGCCGGTGATCTATCGCTCATGGCATGTCTATGTCTGTACAGGCGGCTTCGTCTTCAGGCGGGGTAACAAAATTGAGGCTTTCCGCTGGGATCAGATTGAGGCCATGTGGCAAGCGGTAACAAAGCGCTACACTAACGGTATCCACACAGGCACCACGCATAAATACACTGTGCGTCGCAAAGATGGCGGGCAAGTTATATTCAACGACAGATTTACTGATGTTGAGGAACTGGGCAATACGATCAGCCACGAGATTACTAATTACCAGATGCCGCAGGCCATTAACGCCTATAATGCTGGCAACACTGTTCCCTTTGGTCCACTTAGTATCAGTATGCAAGGTATCAGCAACGGTAAAGAGTTGCTGCCATGGAGTCAGGTTAAGGATATAGATGTGAAACAGGGTGTGGTGACCGTAAAAAAAGAGGGTAAGCGATTGAACTGGTCTTCTGTCCGGGTAACGCAGGTACCCAACGTTTTCGTCCTTATGGCCCTGATAAATTACATTATGCAAGGGCAAAAGTAGTAAATAGGTATTATGAGCCATCCTGAACTTTTGTTTCAAAAGTTCGCAAAAGCGAGGGTGCAGGGAGCGCAGCATCCCTGCCGGGGTCTGGGGTGTCCCCAGAAACTCTTTTTACCTCTTTTGTACGCCGCTGCAGGCGGCGTGAGAGGAGAGAGAAAGAGGCAGGGGACACCCCTGCAACCCCGGCAAAGGGCGGCTGCCCTTTGCAATCCTGCTTCTCAAGCCGCTTGAGAGATAATGAACTTTTGTTCTAAAAATTCGGGATGACCCATGAATTTTAGAGATCGGGGAAGTTGCCAATCAATCTCAGGTTTGCCTGCTTCGCGTAGGGCCTGGTTGATTGCAGAGAAAGGACGGCTCCCGAAGAAGCCATTGCGTGCGGAGAGGGGAGAAGGATGTGCAGACTGTATAACAGTGTGACGTGTGGTATCGATCAGGCTCAGCTTTTTCTGTGCATAGCCACCCCACAACACAAAAACGACGGGACTCTCCTTCGCGTTGACAATGCGAATGACGGCATCTGTGAAAGTTTCCCAACCATGGTTTTTATGTGAATTGGGTGAGTGCGCCTGCACAGTCAGGACGGCATTCAACATCAGAAGTCCCTGTTTTGCCCAAGGAACAAGATAGCCGTTGTTAGGAATACGAAAGTCCACATCTTTTTGTAGTTCTTTGTACATGTTGACTAACGACGGCGGAGGTTTGATTCCTGGAAGCACGGAGAAACAGAGGCCATGCGCCTGATTATCATCATGATAGGGGTCCTGGCCCAGCAACAGGACATTGACGTTTTCATAGGGTGTAAGTTGGAGGGCTGAGAAGACATCCTGTTCAGGTGGGAAGACCGTCTGCTGTTGACGTTCCCCATCTACGAATTGTTGCAATTTTTGGAAATAGGGTTTCTTGAATTCTTCGGCCAGGTGAGTTTGCCAGCTTTCGGGAATGTTTATCTGCATAAAGCTCCTTTAGAAACACTCAAAATATCGATCAATGTTACCACAGACTTGGTACCTCTACAATATATTCTTTTAGCGTGCAGACAAAGCGGTTAGCTTTTCGACCCTTGCCCAAACTTTTTTTTCTTGTCTTCTGCAAGCTGAGGTACATCAAGTTTGTTTTGAGCGATTATAGGGAGCGAGGATGAGAAGCAAAATGGCGTCTGGTAGCAGCAATCTGAGAAAAGCCCTGACGATGAAGAAGAGTGATGGCAAGATTGCGGAAAGCAGCCATGATTTGTGGAGCCTGACCAGAGCGCAAGCGAGAACGATCTTCGCCAAAGGTCACATCACGAACATAATGAGAGGAGTTCTCAATGCCCCAATGTTCGCGAACCAATTCCAGTAAACGTGATGGATCAGCCTCCTGAGGAGTCAGAGGCGTAATGAGATACACAACTTCCTGGCTGGTTTTTCCTGTTTTGCGAATGGTGACGGTTCGTGTGAGTTCGGCGACTTGTTGGATGAGTGGCCAGTCAGCAAGATACGAGTTCATTTCGGTGCTCACACGCAGAGAACGCGTTTCAATGCGTCCCCGATGCTGATCAAGGGTGGAGCACTGGAGAAAAGAAGCGTGTGGATCGGCGAAATAGGTTGCCAGGTCTGCATAGAGGGTCGGCTGATTTTTTTGACCGTGAGGACGGTTTTCCCTCCTAATGCATCAACACACAACATGAAATTCTTTTGTGTATGCAGAGCATCAGCGGTAAAGACCCGCCCTGCTATGGGCAAGCAAGGCAAGAGCGCCTGGGCAATGGGGATCTCGTTGGTTTTCTCGGAAACAACAACTTGCAGCAAGGTTTCCTGGCTCTTGTGTGTGCGGAAGGAGAGCAGATGGGGAGCAGCATGCTCTGCCGTTTTGGCACCACGAACGGTCTTGCCATCCAAGGCAATAGGATCGTCTGGTGCAGCGTGCAGCGTCCTGCGAATCCAGTCTGCCAATGCCCATTCGATCTGTTCAGCATTTAAACGGGGCAGGAGTTTGCGGAAGAGTAAATCGCTCGGACAAAGGAAGGTTCGTGCTCCAAACAGACGAATGAGCAAGCAACGCTGATCTCGGCACCACTGTCCAATGGCCAGGGTCGAATCACAATTGCACAATAATGCTGCCACCAAGCAAGTGAGCAAGAAAGGCAAATCATAGCGTTGTCCATGCTTAGAGCGAGGATCGGGTAGGGTTGCAAACAGCTCATAGAGGCTCAACAATGGGCGATCTGCAAGCAACTGGTGTCGATGATCACTGCTGAGAGACGGCAGGGTGAGTGACAATGCGGTAGAATAGGTCATGTGAGACTCCTCCTTGTAGATAGATCTGTTAGTACTTCCTATCTTACCAAGTTTTGGAGTCTCTTGCTCTCAGCAATAATTCACAAGCCCTGCATCATAAGGGCATACCAGACTTGACAAAGATCGCCAAAATGCCTATAATACAAGTAAATCCGAGTTGACAAGTCAGGATTAGAGGAAGCAAACGGCTTTCTGCGCAGTGATAGACACCAGCCAGTAAGTGGAGTAAATCTCATGAGTGGACAGGCATTTGAGCTGGAACAGGGTACGTATAGTGCCGGGTTCCACGTGGCTGAAAATTATGCATTTAAGTCCGAAAGAGGGCTGAGACAGCAAAGTCGTTGAGCAGATCTCCGAGATGAAGGGCGAACCTGGCTGGATGCGCAATTCCGCCTCAAGAGCCTGGATCTCTTCGAGAAACGTCCCATGCCAACCTGGGGTGCTGATCTGTCTGGCATTGACTTCGACAATATCTATCTATTATATTAAGCCAGTAGCAGAACAGGGGAAAACCTGGGACGATATTCCATCAGACATTAAGGACACCTTTGATCGACTGGGTATCCCGCAGGCTGAGCAGAAGTATCTGGCAGGCGTAACGGCACAGTACGAGAGTGAAGCGGTTTACCATAAAGTTCGTGAAGATCTTGAGAAGATCGGTGTGATCTTTACCGACATGGATACGGCTTTGCGCCAGTATCCTGACATCTTGAAAGAGCATTTCGGCACCATTATTCCACCATCCGACAACAAATTCGCCTCGTTGAACAGTGCGGTGTGGAGTGGTGGCAGCTTTGTGTATGTGCCAGAGGGTGTACGTGTCGAAATTCCTCTCCAGGCTTACTTCCGCATTAATGCACAGAACATGGGCCAGTTCGAGCGCACCTTGATTATTGCTGCTCCTGGCTCCTATGTCCACTATGTTGAGGGTTGTACCGCCCCAACCTATGCCAGCGATAGCCTGCATAGCGCCGTCGTTGAGATCAAGGTCATGGAAGGTGCACGCGTTCGCTACACGACCATCCAGAACTGGTCGAAGAATGTCTACAATCTGGTGACCAAGCGTGCAGCAGCGTACCGGGATGCCACAATGGAATGGGTCGACGGAAACCTTGGCTCGAAGGTGACGATGAAGTATCCGGCAGTTCTTCTGATGGAGCCCGGTGCTCGTGGTGATATCCTTTCGGTTGCCTTTGCTAGCGATGGTATGCACCAGGATGCTGGAGCCAAGGTCACGCATCTGGCACCGCATACGACATCGCAGAATTCTCTCGAAGTCTGTTTCCAAGGGGACAGGTCGAGCCTCCTATCGAGGTCTGGTCCGTATCAACCCTGGTGCACACCACACCAAATCCAGTGTTCGCTGTGACGCACTCTTGCTCGACGAGGATGCTCGCACCGATACCTACCCAACCATCCGGGTAGAGAAGAACGAGACCGAGATCGGCCACGAAGCCACCGTCTCCAAAGTTGGTGAGGATCAGCTCTTCTACCTGATGAGCCGTGGCCTGGACGAGTCCGAAGCCTACTCTCTGATCGTCAATGGCTTCATTGAGCCGATCACCAAGGAGCTTCCCATGGAGTACGCGGTTGAGTTGAACCGCCTGATCCAGTTGGAGATGTCCGGCAGCGTGGGCTAAAGCATAATTCAAAGAAAAGCAGGAGTTATCAGATAGGTAACTCCTGCTTTTTGTAATACTTCTCCTCACCACCTGCGGTGGCTCGCTCTGGTTTTATTGTCGATGGCGGGGGTTGCGCCACAACCCCCGCCATCGACAATAAAATGTCTTGCGAAGCGCCTTGGGCGCTGAGGAATCAAATGAGAAATGTAGCTTCGCTCTTTTGCGTATTTTTAAAGGTTCAGGTTGGATTTTGTTCATGCCAGCCGCCAGAGCTACAATATAAACGACTGAACGTGTAACAAAACACCCACCAGGAAAACCACAAATGTCAGTGTATAGAACTGCATGGCCCAGAGGATAACCCTATTGCGCGCGGTTATGCCATAGAGCAGTCCTGCCAGCACTAAGGCGATAGTGACACGGCCACAGGAGATAAGTTCAATATAAGAATAGTGAGACATCAATATAATCATCAAGAGATTTGCCAGCCAGATGAAAAACATCGGCCCTATCCGTCGTCGCATCATTTCCATACCGGCCAGGATACAACTTCCCAGCGTAGGAATGAACATCAGCAGAAACAATAACCAGAATTTCCTGGGTGTATCGAAATAAAAGAATATACCTGCAAACGGTGTGTGCTCGAAAGGAGGCGTAAAGGTCAGTCCCGTGGCACCAAAAATCTTCCATAATATCACTAACCATGCTATCAGCGGCATAATTCCCAGTGTGGTTAACAAAATAACTTCTTTCCAGCGCTTGTGGATGAAGAAGAATGCCACATACCCGGCGGGAAACAAAACCGCCGTTTCTCGTGATAAGCTCGCTAATCCCATAAATATAGCAGCCCAACCTATATATTCCTCTTCAAGCAGCCAGACACCGATACAGAGCAGCAGACAGGCAAAAGGTTCGGCAGTATCGAAGGTGAGAGCGACAGCTTGCCCAAAGTACAGACCGAGGGCGAGACTAAACCAGGGAGAGAAATGATGCTTGATCAGTAGACGGGAGACGACTTCGACGCTGAAAACTATCGAGAGCCAGTTCACAAAAAGGAGGAGATACGGAAGAAGAGCGGTCTTTCCCAGGCTGAGTACAAAAACAACTAGAGGATAGAGAATGCGTTGATATCGATAAGGCGCATTATCCATAAAATTGTATGCAGTCAGCGGATTATGCGCAAGCTGATAATAAAATTGTCCATCATAGCCCCAGGTACCACCTTTGTTATGTTCCGACCAGACCGTTCCCAGGTGGGCATAGTCCAGAGCACTATAGTTTCTTGTGAGAGAAATAAAAACTATAAATGTAAGATACATAATAGCCATGATAACTGAGGGGCGAAAAACAATGGTAAATGACAATCTTAGTACAGTAGAGGTGGATGGTCTGACTTCTACAACGAGATGGTCTTTCATGCTCCCTCACCATTACAAGGCTACGCTGCCTTGTTGGCTCCTCAGAACATACCCTACAATATATTTCATAGGCAAACTGAGAGGTGATTATACACATTCCGCCAGAGCAGATGAAACCAGATCTCCCGATCAGTGTTTAATGCAAGATCATTATAAGTATACCTGAACAATAAGTATTACACAAGTTAAGGAACCTCAATTCGTTTCAATATCGTCGGAGGAGAGGTAATGGAACCAGCAACCTTGCTCAATCCTGCACTCTCGTGTACAATCAGGCGAACACTCGTAACCTGCAACACGCAGAAACGTAAATACAAAGAGGGAACACGCTCTCCTTCAACACATTACAACCAGAAGAGGTAGGATAGAACACTTGGCCCACTGCCTTAATCCGCGCTCCGGCGGGGGACACAACAACTCGGATACAGCCATTAGCTGTCAACGCTGCGGCTTTCTCATCCAGGGAGCGCACATTGGCATCTATGAAGTTATCTCCTTCATTGGTGCAGGTAGCTATGGCTATGTCTACAAAGTGCGTGAACCGATCCCTCTCAGTCGTATCCTGGCTCTCAAGGTTCTGCGCCTTGATCAGTTCAACGAGAAAGCCCAGGCGAGCTTTTTCCAGGAAGCACGGCGCATCGCCAATATGCAGCACCCTAATATCTTGCCGATCTACAATTTTGGGCAAATAGAGGAGAACGAGCAACCCTATCTTGTTATGGAATATGCTCCTCAGACAATCACTGACCTCTTCCGCAAATCTGATGGGAGCATACGTCTGGCCTACGCCGAAGAACTTACCTCTTATATCCAACAGGCCGCAGATGCTCTGCACTATGTACATAAGAGCGGCCTTATCCATCAGGATGTTAAGCCTGGGAACCTGCTGATTGGGCGCAGCAAGCAACTGCTGCTTTCCGACTTTGGCACCACTTTCTATCTTGGTATGCAGACACATGCATCTCTCGGCGAAGCTACCGGGACAGCGGCCTATATGCCACCGGAACAATGGCGAGGTCATCCACGGCGTGACTCTGACCAGTATGCGCTTGCCATCTGTTGTTATGAATTGCTCGCAGGTCGTCCTCCTTTTGTTTACAGCCGACTGGAGGAGATGTGGAGTGCGCATATAAACGAGCCGCCGCCAGCACCACAACAATGGAATCCACGTATCCCCGTAGAGGTAAGTGCGATACTCTTGCGTGCTCTTGCCAAAGACTATCGCCAGCGCTATGCCAGCATAACCGACTTTGCAGACAGTTATGCCAGCGCGGTACAGATCGCCTTGCAACGCTATGTCTGTCAGGCATGTGGACAGCAGAACCGTAGTGGAGCGCAGCGCTGTGCTATCTGTGGTGCTGAATATGATAACCGCCATTGCCTCTTTTGTGAGACACCTGTACGCTTTGGGCAACGCTGTTGCTCAGCATGTGGACGTCTGACAATTCCATCAACAATGGCCTTGCGTAGCCCACTTGTGGGTGTGAGCATACGCCAGGGACGCTATACAATTAAGCGTGTCCTCAAACAATCTGACGAGACCCATGTTATGTCGGCTATTGCCAGTGATGCTCAAAGGCATGAACAACTTGTGATGCTCAAGCGCTGGGAGTGCGCTGATGGTACACTTACCCATCGGGCTAAAGATGTAGCCTACTATGAACATGCCACAACAGCACTCACGAGGCTCCATCATCCGTTGATCCCGGCTGTACGAGATCGCTTTGCTGAGGGTAAACATTATTACCTGGTACAGGATTATATCGACGGCGAGAGCCTGGAAGAACTTCTGCAAAAACTCCTGCGACCATTACCAGAACGAGATATTCCTGGCTATCTCAATACGCTACTCAATATCCTGATAGTCTTAGAGCAGCAAAAGCCTCCTGTGTACCACTATGATATCTCGCCAGCTAATATCATCATTGAGAGGAAGCGTGGAAGAGCCATACTTACAGGCTTTCAGATTTTGCCACCGCCACCGCAGCCTTCACCTGGCCCACAAGTTGAAGCTCGCAGACATCGCACCACCCGTAAACTGGTAGTTTCACCATATCTCCCTCTCCAGGATAAACCCTATGACCAGCGAACCTGCATCTATAGTCTGGCTGCAAGTATGCATCATGTCCTGACGAATATCGCGCCACCGCACTACCCGGCATACCCATCTGTGCGTCTCCTCAATCCCAACATTTCATGCGAGCTGGAAGCCATTCTCAGTCGCGCCTTGCAGGAGGATAGTGCTGCTCGCTACCAGAGTTATGAGGCGATGAAGAGGGATCTCCAGGGACTTTTGTCAACAAAAGGGAAGGCCACTCACTAGAAGTAAGGCTCCTTGAGACTGCACGAAAAGACAAAAATATGCTACACTAGCGCAAATAGAACAAGAAATGAGGCCGCATATGAGCAAGCTTGTGCGAGACGATGAAGCACTACTCATTGCCCGTAGCCAGCGCGGGGATGCCAATGCATTTAACCAATTGGTCTTGCACTATCAGCAAACCATCTTTGGTGCTGCCTACCGCATGCTTGGAGATTCTGAGATTGCTGCAGACGTGACACAAGATACCTTTCTCGCTGCCTTTCGTAGCATGCAAAGTTACCGGGGAGGGTCCTCATTCCGAGCCTGGCTCTTGCGTATCAGTTCTAATCTGGTCTACGATCACTGGCGGCGTATACAACGGCATCCCGCCGAATCGCTAGATGCTCTGACCGAAGAGGATGAGCCACATTCTCCTGGTCTCTTGAGTGCTCTGACAGCGAGTGGGCAAGAAGGAAATCCTGAAGAGACTTTACTCACAAAGGAGCTACAGCAACTCATTCAAGAAGGATTACAGTTGCTTCCCTTTGATCAGCGAACAGCGGTCATTCTTTGTGATATACAGGGACTTTCCTACGAAGAAGTGGCGGAGGCGACACAAACAACACTGGGCACTATACGTTCACGGATCTCACGTGGACGCGCACGCATGCGCAACTATTTCTATCAGCACAGGGAACTTTTACCGCGTAACTATCGTCTTACCAATAGTAATGAGTGATACTAATGGGAGCATACGTGTGGCACAACATGATCAGCACATAACAACTGAACAGCTTTCTGCATTTCTCGATGGACACCTCTCTTCAGGTGAGCAAACCCGATGCGATGGACACCTGAAAACGTGTGAGCTGTGTCGGCATGAGCTAGCAGACTTACGGCAGACCGTAGCACTCCTGCACGCTCTGCCACAACCCGTGCTCCCTCGCTCTTTCGTACTGCCCGTCGATACAGCACTGACATCTGGAGCGACCAGGAGAGCACAGCAAACTTTGACATCAGCTAGAGCCAGCAAGCCGCACATCTGGCCTGCCTATGTTCGTCATACGATACAAACCACGAGTGCTATCGCCGCTGCCATAGGGATCGTTTTTCTGTTATCTGGCCTGCTAACAATGGGAGTCGGTACCGCTATGATGACCGTGTCAGCACCGGCAAGCCCATTCGTAGGAAGTAGATCACAAGATGTAAGAGCAGATGGTAAGGGCACGCCATTGCCACAACTGCAAACCAAAGTGCCAAACGCTCCAACACCAGCAGCGACCAGTGCGAAATCTCAAAGTGGGAAGGTTGATACCCAGACTGTTCCGCCAGTTTTGCCTATCTCACCCATCACAATCCTTTTTGAGATGGGTACATCCACAGAGCGGGAAGCGATCGGTTTACTCTTGCTTCTTCTGGCTATCGCAGGATTTTTCCTGCCGATACGACAAAGAAAGCGTAAGGAAGGCTAGGAAAAAAGCGCCTCTCAAAGTATTTTGAGAGGCGCTTTTTTTATATTCCATTTCTCCTAATTTCTATGGCACCTTGCAATTTTTATATAGTTTTTTGTATATTCGATGATAATTACGATATTTTTAACAGGTTTCGCGACATAGTATAGATAGGACTTGGACCATGAATAACCCTCTCTTACTCTTTCCCCCAGCTATTAATGTGATCGTCACTGGTCTCTTTGCTGGCATGGTACTGCGTCAATACCTTAGACGCCATCGTGCCTCCCAACTTTACTGGGCCATTGCACTCAGTATGGCTTTTCTTGCAACGCTATCCTACGTCCTGATGATCGCTGTACAACCTACCAGCCCCGGCGGAGTACTATTTTTTCGACTGTATTATATTCTGGGGGCAGCGCTTATGCCTGCATGGTTAGGCCTGGGTAGTATCGCCCTGGTCAGTAGCCCTCGTGTCACACGTATCAGCCTCATCGTCTTAAGTATTTTGAGCGTGCTATCAGCCGCATTAATCTTTGCCGCCAGCATTAACATGCAGAAGCTGGGCGAAATTGCTGGCACACCTGGTACAGGTACATTATATCCAGGAGCATGGCTCAGCACTATCATTGGTCTCAATACGCTGGGGGTTGTGGCCGTAGTGGGTGTTGCTATCTATTCAGGGTGGAAATTGCTACGCCGACAATCCAGTATAGCGGGTTTCCATGCGGGTAATCTCGTGTGGGCTAATGTACTTATCCTGCTTGGTGATCTGCTGAACGCGGCTGCTGGGACCTCGGCTCGCCTCCTGGGTGTGGAAAGCACATTCTGGCTGATTATGGCTGTTGGGTGGACGGTCTTCTTTACAGGGGTCTGGCTCACCAACCGACGCCCGAACACCGCCAGACCACCAGTGCCACCGCAAAAAGACTCAGAGCAGCGCGTAGCATCTTCATCTTAGGCTTATCCATCCAACAGAAATGGGGCACCCTTACAGATGCCCCTTAAAAACAACCATGGTAGTTAACCCGCCTGTGCCTGTAATTCACCAAGAGTGGCATTAACTGTCAACTGCTGGTTACCACGATAGACTTTAACGGAAACCGTATCACCCGGGTTCTTCGTGATCAGAGCACCAGTGAGTGAAGCGCTATCCGTAACCGTCTGATTATCGATCTGGACGATAACATCACCTTGCTGGAGTCCTGCATGTGCTGCTGCCCCACCATCCACTACCTTTGCAATGAACACCCCCTGAGTCACTGCGAGGCTATACTGAGCAGCCACATTAGGATCAACGTCTATTACTTCGATGCCCAGGCCTGCTCGACCTGTATGTGTCACTTGACCATCCTTGATGATCTGCGGAACAATAAAGTTCACACGGTTTGATGGGATAGCAAAACCTACGCCACTGGCTGGTGTCCTGAACTCAGGGTCAATAGCCGTAAGGGTGGGGATACCAATGAGATGGCCTTGTAAGTCCACCAGTGCACCACCACTGTTACCTGGGTTAATCGGAGCATCTGTCTGGATAGCGTCAGGGATATTCGCGCCTCCTTGCCCCTCAGAGACACTACGATTGAGGGCACTGATAATACCATTCGTCACGGTCTGCGTAATCCCTAATGGGTTGCCAATAGCCAGTACTTCCTGTCCTACAAGTAACTTCGATGAATCGCCTAGCGTAGCTACTGTTATGTTAGCCGGTGGATTGATTTTCAGCACAGCGAGATCATCAGTTGGATCAACTCCTGCGACATGGCCAGTCAAGTGTACTCCATCAGACATTACGACCTGGATACCTTGTGCCCCATTTACAACATGATAATTGGTGATAATATAGCCACGCTTGTCTACAATAACACCTGAACCAAGAGCAGCACCCTGTGCCGTGTCTACATTGACCTGTACGACCGTGGGTCGCATTTTGGCAATAACCGCCTCACGTATGGATTCAATGTTGTTGCCAGAAAGCGGAGGAATCGTGACTTGCGGGCTTACTCCTGTCTGCAATGACCCGACATTTGGACTGGTGGCAACTGCGGTAGTACCTCCTCTTCCAAACTGCCAACCTGCAAAGAGGCCAGTGCCGAAGACGATGGCGAGCAATACCATCAGGCCTACAATAGCTCCCGTCCGCAATCCTTGAGCCGGGGGTTGACTACCGGTAAAGAGCGGTGCCTGCTGTGATACAGATCGAGACGCCGCCGCTTGTGACAACAGTAGAGGCCGTTCTTCTGTATATGGCGTAACAGGTTGTTGTACAGGTGGATATGGTACCTGTGGTGAGTGTTGAGGTATGGGTTGTTGCACTGCATACTCTTGATATGGTACTGTTGACTCATTATTTGCATCTGGATATAGCATTGTTGTTCATCTCCCCAGTTCTCTATCGTCAACTATATTACTATGTAAACGTTTTATTTTTGTTCCTATGCATACTATACCGCATGATGGTCAGAAAACTTTGAGAGATTTGTAAAAAGTTTGTATAGTAGTGGAGGACTTGTTCAGAACAGGCGATGATGCGATAATGGGAATTTACATAGAGCAGGAGATAAGCACTAGTGGAACTGGAAGAGGAACAAAAAAATCCTGAAACCGAAGATATGCCTCTTTTCTCTTCAGACAGAGAAGAAACAGCGATGGATAAACAGGACACAGTTAGCCAAAGCAGTTACGAGAAAATTCGACAACAAGCACATGAGTATCTCAAATCTGGGCACTGGTCCCAGGCGGCTGAAAGCTTCCTGGAGCTACTCGATTTGAATGCGCAAGATGAAGATGTATTGCAAGGCGCGGCAATGGCACTTGACGGGATAGGTCGCTATGATGCGCTCTTGAGTACAGCACAATGTCTTCTCGATATAAATCCAAATTCGGCCATGGGGTTGGCCTCGAAAGCACGTGCCCTGCAAAAGCTAGAGCGCCTCTCCGAAGCTATGATTGCCAATGATCAGGCCCTACTGCTTGACACGAACCTCACTCTGGCCTGGATCAATCGTAGCGGGCTACAAGTCTTGCAGCAGAAATTTCCTGAAGCCCTGCGCAGTTCCCAACGAGCGATCGAACTGGACCCCAATGACGCGCGTGCCTGGGCCAACCGGGGTGTGGCCTTGCTCAACCTTAATCGGCTCCCAGAAGCTCTGGAGGCCTTCAATCACAGTCTGGCTCAGAATCCCAATCCCAATCATCTCTTTGCATTACAGATGAAGGGTGAGATCCTCTCTAAGTTGGGGCGTATATCTGAGGGTAATTACAACAACTCATGAGGCCCTGGCCATCGATCCCAAAAATGTTTTCGTGCTCTCGCAGGCTACTCAGGCTCTGCGTTCACTGGAACTCTACACGCCCTTAAAAGAGACCACCAGCGAACTGATCAAGCTTACGCCCGATAGCCTCTTTGCCTGGGAACACTATATGCGTGCGTTACGCGGTCTGGGTCAGTATACAGAAGCGAACGAAGCACTTGATCGTGTTCTGGAGTTGGACCCTTCCAATGTAAGCTTCTGGACCATGAAGGCCGATACACTCTACAGGTTGGAGCGCTACCGCGAAGCGGTCATTATAGCGGATCGTGCGGTCAGACTCAACCAGGGCTATGCTCCCGCACATCGCATTCATGAGAAGTCACTGAAGATGATGTACCAGAGAAAAAAAAAGAAGAAGTAGTCTTTTCCTCTATGTGAGCTTCACAAAGAGAGAGTGAGTGGCAGTTCTCTGCTCACTCTCTCTGCTCACTATGTTGTCTGTGTATCTTCTTCCTGACTTACTCTCTTTGTATTTCTCCTCTTTTTTGTTGGGGTACTGTTGTCCTTCAACACATCAGTGTCAGCCGTTGTCTCTACTATCGAGGTGGTTTCTACCTGCTCCTCAATTATAATTGAGACAGTGTCACTCGTTGTCTCAATGACATCCGGTACGCTGATTTGAGGCAGAACAACTGGTGGTACTAGAGATTCAGGGACAACGCTATCACCAGAGTCCTGTATCTCTTCCAGGATTAGTGCCTCTTCAGGGGCTTGCGTCTCTTCAGGAATTTGTGTCTCTGTCGAGGTTTGTACCTCTTCAGGGACTTGCGTATCTACGACAGGAGCATGATTGACAATGGGTATGCGAATGGAATTGAGACGTTTCTCATACCAGTTGCGCAAGTCTGCCATTGGTGTGAGACTCTACCACTCGCTTTTGTTCCTTGTTGTAAAAGTGTGGTGGCTGTTTCAGAGAAGTAGACAGCAATAAGACCGATACCAAATATGATGAGTGCTATGGGAAAAGCTGCCTGAGACCAACTGAAGACCAGTCCAAAAAATACCCACCCGGCAATGACAGCAGAGTAGATCAGGGTTGCACCCCCTAGATCATCAATAATCCGAAAGGGGCTGTGGGGACGGGTACTAAACTGACCAGAGATATTGAGTGACTGTTCGATTTCCTTTCCAGCTACTACAAGGGCGTGCCTGAGCTGGAGTCCACGGAGATCGTAAATGAATAATCCAAGTGTAATAACAGCTCCAACAAAGGCTAACAGTCCCAGGTATTGGCTGATAAAAGGACTCGGTTTGCCACCAGTAAAAGGAGCACCCACTAAAAAAAATATTCCAGCTCCAGATGCTAAAGGCAGAAATCCCAGCAATTTCGCGCGAAAGCCTTCAATGGCATGATAGCTCTTGCATATTTCCTGGTAGAAAGCAATTTTTGAGTCATCAGGAGAGTGATGTCCCATCCGGCATAAGTATTTCTCCTTTACCTGAAAAAAATACATTAATAGGATAACCTTACATCTGAGTCGATAAAAACACAAGAAATGAGTACTTTTACGTTTCTCTGTAACTCATCATACTAAGTGGCAAACGGGATATTTTTCATCTTAGAAAGATGGTGCCGCTCGGTTTAATGAGCATCTAGTATCAGATATCCTTACCACCGCAAGTGGCTTACTCTCATTGTGTGGATGGTATTGTACCGTGGCGGAGATTGCAGCGCAATCTCCGCTACGGGCGATACCATCCACACAAAATAGCTGGCGAACTGCCGTGGGCAGTGAGGAATCGAAAGAAAAAAGAACACCTGAAGTACTCCATTCAATATAGCCGTGCTATACTATTCGCCAGTTCAAAGAAATTCAAGTGCTATAAAAGAGCAACATACTTAGCGGCAAAGGGAATAATCTCAAGAGAGTAGGACAAGTTCATGGATGAGAGAACTGTCATAGCAAACTTACAAGCTGCTTTTGGAATTGATTTAGAAGATGAAACATATGATGAGCAAGGTCATATTCTCTCGCTAAATCTGACTTATTTAAATATTGCACAACTACCTATCGATCTATTTAAGTTGACATATTTGCATGAGCTGAATTTGGGTAATAATCAGTTGAGTGAGGTCCCTGAGGAGCTAGGACAATTAAGGAACTTGCAAACACTCTATCTAAGTGGCAATCAGTTGAATAAGATCCCTGGCGAATTAGGACAGTTAAGCAACTTACAAACGCTAAGCCTGCATGGCAACCTGTTGAGTGAGATTCCCAGGGAACTGGAGCAGTTAAGGAACTTGCAAACGCTCTATCTGGGTGACAACAAGCTAAGTGAGATCCCCCGAGAGCTAGAGCGGTTAAGCAGTTTGCAAATGCTAGATTTGAGTAACAACTTGCTAAGAGAGGTTCCCCGAGAACTGGGGCAGTTAAGCAGTTTGCAAACACTCTATCTGGGTAACAACCACTGATTGAGGCCCCCAGGGAATTAGGGCAGATTGAGCAACTTGCAAACGCTGAATGTGTGTGACAACTCAGCTAAGAGAGATTCCAGAGGAACTGGGACAGTTAAGCAGCTTGCGGGCACTCTATCTGAGTAATAACCAGCTAAATGAGATTCCCCGAGAACTAGGGCAGCTAAGCAACTTGCAAACGCTAGATCTAAGTCACAACCTGCTCAGTGAAATTCCTGGCGAATTGGGGCACTTGACCAACTTAGAATGGCTATATCTGGATAACAACCAGTTCAGCGAAATCCCTAGAGAATTAGGGTGCCTGATTGGCTTGTATGTGTTGCATTTGAATAACAATCACCTAAAAGAGATCCCTCAAGAACTGGGTCAATTGGCCAATGTACGGATGTTGCATCTGAATAACAACCGCTGAGGAAGATCCCCCGGGAGCTAGGGCAGTTGACCGATTTACGAATATTACACCTGAATAACAACTCACTGAGAGAGATCCCTAGGGAGCTAGGACAGTTAACCAACTTGCAGACATTGGATCTAAGTCAGCAACGAGCTAAGTGAAATCCCCAGTGTGCTAGGACAATTAAATGATCTTCAGGCGTTGAATTTGAGGGACAACCACCTGAGGGAGGTTCCCAGGGAGTTAGGGCAGTTGGCAAATTTACAAGAACTGTATCTGGGGAACAACCATCTGAGGGAGATTCCCGAAGAGCTAGGGCAATTAAGCAATTTACAATGGTTAGATGTGAGTGACAATCAGTTAAGGGAGATCCCCAGAGGAGCTAGATAAGTTAAGCAATTTGCAAACGTTTAATCTAAAAAATAATCAGCTCAATGAGGTACCTGACGGATCAGGGCAATAATCTCAAGAGGATAGGGCGAGTTCATGGATGACAGAACAATCATAGCAAACTTACAAGCAGCTTTGGGAATTGAATTAAAGGCTGGAACATATGATGAGCAAGACCATCTCATCAGACTAGATCTCTCCAATCTCGGGCATTACACAATTGCCCATCGAACTTGCACAATTGATACATTTGCAAGAGTTAGATCTGAGGAACAACCAGTTAAGTGAGGTCCCAGGGGAACTAGGGCAGTTAAGCAACTTGCAAATGCTAGATCTGAGGCACAACCAGCTAAAGGGAGATACAGGAACTAGGACAATTAAGCAATTTGCGAGAGCTGTATCTGAGGAACAACCAGTTAGTGATCCCAGGAACTAGGGCAGTTAAGCACCTTGCAAAGGTTGGATCTGAATAACAACCAGTTGAGTGAGATTCCCAGGGAACTAGGGCAGTTAAGCACCTTGCAAAGGTTGGATCTGAATAACAACCAGTTGAGTGAATTCCCGGGAACTAGGGCAGTTAAGCACCTTGCAAAGGTTGGATCTGAATAACAACCAGTTAGTGATCCCAGGAACTAGGGCAGTTAAGCACCTTGCGAGAGCTGTATTTGAGGAACAATCAGCTAAGTGAGATTCCCAGGAACTAGGGCAGTTAAGCACTTGCAAAGGTTGGATCTGAATAACAACCAGTTGAGTGAGAGGAACTAGGGCAGTTAAGCACCTTGCAAAGGTTGGATCTGAATAACAACCAGTTGAGTGAGATTCCCAGGGAACTAGGGCGGTTAAGCACCTTGCGAGAGCTGATCTGAGGAACAATCAGCTAAGTGAGATCCCAGGGGAACTAGGGCAGTTACAGCACCTTGCAAAGGTTGGATCTGAATAACAACCAACTGAGTGAGATACCTGGGGAACTAGGGCAGTTGACCAACTTGCAAACGTTCTACCTGGATAACAACCAACTGAGTGAGGTACTTGGAGAACTAGGGCAGTTGACCAACTTGCAAACGTTCTACCTGGATAACAACCAACTGAGTGAGGTACCTGGAGAACTAGGGCAGTTAACCAACTTGCAAACGCTGGGGCTAGTAGAATAACCAGCTAAGAGAGATCCCAGGGGAACTAGGGCGATTAAATAGCTTGCAAAGGTTGGATCTGATTGGCAACCAGTTGAGTGAGATTCCCAGGGAACTAGGGCGGTTAAGCACCTTGCGAGAGCTGTATTTGAGTAACAACCAGTTGAGTGAGATTCCCAGGGAACTAGGGCAGTTAAGCACCTTGCGAGAGCTGTATTTGAGTAACAACCAGTTAAGTGAGATCCCCAGGGAACTAGGGCAGTTAAGCACCTTGCACAGGTTGGGTCTGAGTAACAACCAGTTGAGAGAGATCCCCAGGGAACTAGGACAGTTGACCAACTTGCAAATGCTGTACCTGATTGGCAACCATCTGAGTGAGATCCCCAGGGAACTAGGACAGTTGACCAACTTGCGAGAGCTGAATCTACGTGATAACCAACTGAATGAGATCCCTGAGGAATTAGAGCAGTTAAGTAGCTTGCAAGAGCTGTATTTAAGGAACAACCAGCTAAGTCAGGTACCTGTGAAACTAGGACAGTTGACCAATTTGCGTGTTTTGCAAATAGAGGGAAATCCCAACCTGTTAACACCTCCTCCGGAAATTGTGGCTCAAGGGACAGCGGAAGTATTGACCTTTCTACGGGAATTGCAAATTGCAAGCGTTACGCGTTATGAAGCGAAGTTGCTATTGGTTGGTGAAGGCGCTACGGGTAAGTCTTCGTTGTTACGATCACTGCGTGGACAAATGTTTGATACAAATCTCGATACGACGCATGGTATTGAAGTGGATAATCTGCGGTTGCCTCATCCTCGTCTTCCCTCGCAGTCTGTGGTGCTTAATACGTGGGATTTTGGGGGACAGGATATTTATCATGCAACACACCAGTTCTTTTTGACGAAGCGTTCACTATATCTGGTGGTGTGGAATGCGCGGGCTGGTACAATCCAGGGTAAACTTGATTACTGGCTTGATACGATTCGCGTGCTTGCTCCCGATGCTCCAGTTTTATTGGTGGCAACCCATATTGATGAGCGCTCACCGGATCTGAACGAGCAGCAATATCGCACCGCATATCCCCAGATTGTCGATGTACTGTCTATTAGTAGCAAAACTGGTCAGGGGTTTGAGACATTAAAGCAGGCTTTAGCACAACATGCGGCATCGCTTCCCCTGGTAGGACAACCCTGGCCAACCTCGTGGGTAGCGGTAGAGCAAGCACTACTGGTTCGTCCTGAACATCACATTGACGATGTAGCCTATATAAACATGTGCACTCACGAAGGCGTACAGATCGAGATGGCGCAGGGTACATTAGGCAGTTACTTGCACGATCTGGGCAAGGTGCTCTACTTCCGTGATGATCCTATCTTGAGAAGCATCGTTGTGCTCAAAGCCAATTGGGTTACCAAGGCGATCAGTCTAGTCCTGGAAGATCCCACAACGAAGGCTGCCAATGGTATATTGGCACATACTGATTTATCGCGTATCTGGGCCATTGACGAGGATAAACGCCCCTATGCAAAATCGCTGTATCCCATCTTTTTACGCTTAATGGAGCGCTTTGACCTGAGCTATCAGATTGATCCCATGGTTCCTGGCCAGCATCCTACACATAGTCTCATACCCCAATTATTGCCCTACAACGAACCACCATCTGTAACACAGGTCTGGCCGCCCGTTATCGCGTCTCAGATGCATATCGAGATGATCTATCGTTTCGACTTTGTACCCGCAGGCATTATGAGCTGGTTTATTGTGCGTACCCATCGCTATACACAGAACCTGCACTGGCGCGATGGGGCAATCCTTGCCTATCAGGGGCATATCGCAAGGATTGAACTGTTTCCAATGCTGCGTGAGCTACGCATTGCAGTATGGGGAATCCAACCGTACACCTTCTTTGTCATCCTCAAAGAGACGCTGGATCTGATCTTGTCGCGCTTTGAAGGGCTACAGGCCAGACGTGAAGTACCATGTATTTGCCAGAGGCAAACAACAAAACCTTGCCACGAGGTCTACCGATATGAAGAAGATCTGGTTAGACGGTTTCAGCATAATAAGCATACCGTCGAGTGTCCAGCAAGTTATGAAGAAATATCTGTGCTAGAACTTCTTTATGGCATTCATATTGGTACAACATCACTGGTGTGGGCCAATGTTGAAGCGGGGCAACAGGAGATTTTGCGAAAGCTCAATACTTTGCAACAAAAAGATGATCTCTTGTTACAAAAAGTCAGCCAACTCACAGAATGGAATGTACGCAACTTCACACGTCTGTGGAACCTGGAGATGCGCCGAATGGAAGCTGAGTGTCCCAATACTTTCTTCCTCATTCCAGACCGTCGAACTGCTTTTAACCCTAAAGAGTGGATCAGTCACAACTACAAGCTATTTTTAATCTGTCAGCATCCACCTGAGCCTCATATTGCTGACGAAGAACACGGCTATGATCTGAAAATGCCAAAAAGGTGGTGGACAACCGTTGCGCCCTGGCTCAAGTACCTCATCACCTTTCTCAAGTTCGGCGTTCCGCTCGGTGATGCACTGGGAGCCATCGTAGACACTGTGGACTTCAAAGCCATCGAGAACCAATTGAAGTTGCTAGAGCAAATCACCGTGGACCTGCCAGAAATTGTGGTGGAAAGTGGCTCTTTAGACGCCGTCGAGAAGGAGTTGCATGTTGGTCGGGATCAAGTGGTAGGACCGGCGTTGCGTGTCTTGCACAGCTTTCTCGATGAGGTTGACAAGGCACACTATTGGAATGGGCTACAAAGAGTTGTAACACCTGATGGCAATATTCTCTGGCTTTGCGCAAAGCATGCGCGACCCTACGAGGTGCAGCCATTGCAATTGGGATAATCGAAATCGCTGTTCTTGGAGAGCAGGGAAAAACGCTACACCAACTTCTCCAGTGTAGGTAGTAGCACATCATCTCGTCTGGCTTGTAACAGTGAGCGCAAGCGTTCGGTAACAACCACACGAATGCGGCGCTGGTGTTGTTCGTAGCGAGCAAGATCGTCGGATTGCAGACCTGTCACCGCTACCCAGGTCATCAGTGGGTCCATTCCTACTGGTGGATGGGCAAAAGAGATCCAGACATCCATCTCCCACTTTTCAGGACGCGGAATATCGAAGAGGATCTCGTAATCGGCAATTTCTACCTCAAGGGCAGTGGCTAACTCAGCGGATAATGCTTGCTCGACGCGTCTCCGTCGCTCCGCATCCCAGAACAGTGCATCGAGACGATTGAAGAGGCGACCAGCGGGACGACTCACTTCCAGCACAACTTTATACGGACGCCTCAGCTCCAAATCTGCTGTCAGGGCACGGGAACTGGCTGGCATCTGCGGACCCGCGAGAAGCACAAGCAGCGAAGCGTCATCCAGTCCTACCAGTTGTTCTGCTTGTAGCGTTCCAGCGGTGAGCGCGTCATGGACGGCACGCAGCAACATCACCTGCAAAGATCGGCTGGTGTGATGCCAGTAGATATTGTCAAACATCTCTTGTCGTGCATGTAGCAGTGAGTGCAAGGGGCTGATGCCCTTATGCGTGACGACAATCCGGCGTTGTTCATTCACATCGTTATGTATCCGCAGCGCCCCTACCAGACGCGAAACATCTACACCGCCATAAGGAACATTACAGGCACGAGCATCGCGTGGCAAATAATCAAGTTTGTCGATATCCAGAGCTCCACTCAATAAGTGGCTCAGCAGTTCATCATCGGGATGTTGCGCCCTTGCTTTTGGTGGGTCAATAAAATCCGCGACGCGTTCGGGTGAGAGGTGATAATCATGCTCTAAGATAGTGGCGATCTCGCTATTCTCAATGATCGAACGTCCCACTTTTTCGTGCAATACGATGGGGTAACCCAATTCTTCTATTGTATGCGAGAAGGGATAGTGTCCAATATCGTGGAGTAACGAAGCAACTATCAGCGTTTGCACGCTACTGATCGAAACTCCGTACAGTCCACCATCCTCACCACGGTGCAACAGAGACCGCAAGGCACGCACAGCCAGATGGTAGCAGCCAAGGCTATGTTCGTAACGCGTATGGGTCGCGCCAGGCCAGATACGGTAAACGAAGCCCAGTTGCTTTACACGCTGGAGACGTAAAAATGCCGGTGTATTGATAAGTTTTTCTTCGCGCAAGCCGAAAGGGATCAGATCATAGAGGCTATCACGTACTGTGCTTACCGGATCTTCATCGGGTAGCAAAGGAAAGCCAGTTGCATCTCTCCAGGAGTGGTGCATACTTGCTTGCACAAGAGTTTCCGTAAATTGCTGATTGTCCGGGGAAGGACGTTTTGTGCGAACGCCCTTGGGACGCTCTTCTCGCATCTTCATAAGAAGATTCTATCAGATGAACCACAACATTGTCTAATGGTCAGTCTATCGTAACTCCTCCGACATCTTTTTCTGGATTCCTCAGCGCCGAAGGCGCTTCGTGAGTTGTTTTATGCTGGTTGTGGTGTTTGCAGCGCAAACACCACAACCAGCATAAAACAAGAGCGAGCCACCACAAGTGGCGAGGGTATCTGAATAGTTACCGGGATGACCCATGACGAGGGCGAGCCACCGCCGGTAGTGAGCAGATCTGAGTAATTACCAAATGACGAAAATATATCAATATAGATACTGGTGTATCACATGTTTTCAGTATATAATTATTCTATCCTCACTGTGGTGAGGACGCGACGGAAAAGCTAACCTGTCGCATTGCTGTTTTTTAACATGAAGGGTCTGATAATACATTTATGGAAACACAACCCCCAGTTGTTAAACTACTCGTTATAGATATTGATGGAACACTCCTCAACCCTCAAAAACAAATCACGCCTCGCACTATGGCAGCAGTTAAGGCAGCACAACAGGCCGGCATCATCGTTACTCTGGCGACTGCACGACGCTACTATAATACCCTGCCCATCGCCACTGAATTGGGAGTGGACATTCCTCTTATTCTCTGCGATGGCGCGTTAATCGTAGAGCATCCTCATGATATGGTTCTCCATACACACTCACTACAGGCCCACATTGCCCAGCAGGCTGTCGATATACTGGTGGATCATCAGATCCAACCCGTTGTACATCATATCAACGGTAGCGTAGAAGAGACGTGGACCGGTCCCAACGAATACGATAACGATTGGGTCGCGGCCTACCTTTCTTCTTGTCCTGGCGACCTGCGTCGTATGCATCACTCTGCATGCTGTACAGGACAACCTGATCCGCTACGTGTTGTCGCCTTTGCATCGGAAGAACGCGTCAGGCAATTAATACCTGAAATCTCCAGTCTGCCCTGCTCGTGGAATATGACAAAGCGCGGCAGTTATGGTAGTGCTGAGATTGGCGTTCTGGGGCAATCCTGCTCCAAAGCCAGCGGTGTCACAGCACTAACACGCCACCTGAAGATCCCACTTGATCAGGTTATGGCTATTGGCGACAATAACAACGATATCGAGATGCTTCAGGCTGTCGGCTGGGGAGTCGCGATGGGGCAGGCCTCTGATGAAGTAAAGGCCATGGCCGATGCTATTACCGCCAGCAATGCCGAAGATGGAGTGGCCCTGGCAATCGAACGCTATGCATTGCGTTGTGAGTCCAGTGCTGCTTCAAACTCTTTTAACCGTACCACCTGTCTGTGATTAGGTGCAGCCTGCCAGCGTTTCTGTTGGATTAGATGCAAAGCATCGCGGGCATGGATTTCATCGTACACCAGCACGGCACCAGTCAACAGAACGCTGCGCCCCACCCCATGTTCGCAGTGAATCAAGACGCGACCACCCTTTGCAATACGCTCATGGACCCAGGTCACTCCCTGCATTAACTGCTCAACAGAGAGCGGATAAGTATCGGGAGCTGGTAAATACAATAACTCAATATTCTCTTGTGCCAGCGCTTGACGTCATCACAGTATTCGGAGCGCGTATCTACCACATGCGTGATACCTGCTCGCCCCAGTGCCTTAATATCTTCTGGCCGTACACGTCCACCCACAGCAAGATGACTATTCACCCAGCTCAGATTTAATTTGTCTGGCAGCGGAATATGCCATGAGCGAGCAATCTTCTCACTTCTAGAGTTCTCTGGGAAGAGATGAACTGCGATACGTGTCCAGGCTCGATAAGAGAGACGCACAGCGCCTTTCGAGGCCCATTGCACAAACGAAAAATGTATATGAGGGCGCTCAATCACTACAGAAGTTTGTTGAGTACTGGCAGACGAAGAAACAGGTGTTGACAGAGTTTCGTCTTCCGCTTGCTTATCAATGGGTGGTGGGGGTATCGGTTCCGATGACATGAACGGGATCATCCTTCTTTTAGTCCAGTGTAATCATTGTAAATTGCTGCTAACTTGGATCTGTGTCTATTGAAACATATCAGTGCGATGTCACCAAAGGTGGCAGGGCAGCTTGTTCATCAGATAGAGCAGGCACCGTGTCTCGTTGTGTGACGCGCTTGAGTGCTGCTATAGCACACTCTATCATACTATCGTCGGGTTCGCGTGTCGTCAATCCCTGTAAAGCCAGACCGGGAGCAAGAAGCCACCTGACAACACGATAGCGATAATTTGCTGCCCCCAGGCGCATCAGTTCGTAAGCAATTCCTGCGACAACAGGAACCAGCAAGATACGTGAAAGCACCTTGATGAGCAACGGAGGAGAACCAATCAACGCAAACACGAAGATCGAGACGACCATTACCAGCAATAAAAAGCCCGTCCCACAACGAGTATGCACACGCGAGGCCCGACGCACATGTGGAATATCCAGTGGGTCGCCCTGTTCCATCGCATTAATAGTCTTATGTTCTGCACCATGATAGCCAAAGACGCGCTGAATATCGGGCACCCGGCCTATCAAGTAGAGATAACCAACTAACAAGCCCAGACGAATAATACCTTCGAGTGTCAGATTTAGCCAACCATCACCGATCTGGCCCCGTAGCAGACTTGTTACTAACAACGGTCCCACAAAAAAGATGGCAACGGCCATACTCAATGATACCAGCAACGTGATTACCAGTGTCGCACCACCGATTTGGGGTGGTTTCTCTTCCAGGTGGTCCTCTTGCGCCTCTCCCTCCAGTTTTGCCGAAGTAGCAGGCTCATCGGGATTGAGTGCTCCCGTAGAGATGTTGGCAGAGAGTGTCATCATGCGCGTACCCAGTACTAGCATTTCCCAGAGTAGCAACATACCGCGCAGAAAGGGCAGACGAAAGAGCTTATTCTGGTACAATTTGGGATCAAGTGCCTCCTCATAGAGGTAGATGCTGTCATCAGGTCGCCTGACTGCCACCGCTGCTGAGGAACGACCCCGCATCATCACTCCCTCCATGACGGCCTGACCACCGTAATAGAACGTTGCCATAAAGTTTTCCTTTCGCTACCTTGTTTTCACTCTTCACAAACGAACCGGACACTAATGCATCCGTTTCTCTGGCGTGGCCATATCGTGAGAGAGTTCCCGTGGAGCCAACATTGAGAGACGACGAAAGATCGGACTCTTTAAGAGCTTATTGGGCAAACGGCGGCGCAAGCGACGAAGACGGATGGCCGAACGCATACGTCCCGATAGCATGTGGAGACGAAGTTGCCCAGTGCGGCGTTTGCCAGATGCTCGTTTTATCCCACTCTGGCAAATAACTAAGGAGACAGCTTGCAATCTCAAACGAAGCGGTGGGTTTGCTGATACGCTTCGCATTCTCCACCTTCCGCTGCATCTCAGATGAGCCTGGTTTGATAAGTTTCCGTAATGCAGCGACTAGCTCAAGTGGTGTACGAGCCAATGCCCCTACATCATTACTGACGACATACTCAACATTACCTTCCTCCTGTCCTGGCACATAGCCACTGAGTATGATGGGCAGATGACACGCCAGGGCTTCACAAATGGTTCCTGGTCCTGCTTTTGTCACAATGATATCGGAAGCATGCATCAGTTCTGGCATATTCTGTACGAAGCCAAAGATTTTTGCAGGCACATGCAGCCTCGAACAGCTACGTTGTAAGTGAGCGTATAAGCGCCGATTGCGCCCGGTCACTACCATCAATTGTACAGGTAAACGGGCCTGAGAAATAGCATGCACAACTGCCCGTAAGCCACCAGCACCATCACCCCCACCCACTAACAAAATTACGGAGAGACCAGGTTTCAAAGCAAACTTCTGCTGAAGTTCCTCCTTGCTCTGCATTGGTTGTATAAATTTGGGATCGATCGGCATACCCAGTACATGTATGCGATCAGAGTCCAGACCTCGTTTCAAGTAGAGTGCTTTGGCCTGCTCTGTTGGCACAATATAACCATTTGCACCAGGTGCATACCAGGCATAATGTACAGTAATCAGATCGGTTACCACGGTAATGAAGGGAATATGCAGATCAAGTTTCTGGAGAGCCTGAATGGTGACATGGTTGAGCATAGGGTGGATCGAAACAATGATATCTGGCTGTACACTTGTAAAGAGGCGCAATAGCCCATTAAGGATCAAGGGGAGAGCAAGCGTCTTCACTGCCAGCACGGGTCCTTTGCCATTGCTGATATGAAAAAACTCGCCGAACAGCCTGGGATTATAGCGAATAGTTGGTCCGTAGAGTTTCACCGCCTCGCGCAAAGGAAAACGGCTATATTCTTCAAACACATCAACAATCTCGATACGATAGGTAAGGAGGAGGCAAAGCGGATATCGTTTCAGTAGTCTGCTGTGTTGCTTGTGCGGCATTTGATCCAGTACAGACTTGCTCATCATTGAAACGGGTTAGCCATTCTTGCTGTTCTCTTTGCGAAATTAAGTTGATTGCATTGCTGATAGCATTGGCGGCGCTGCGATGTCCGGCTCCTGTATCAGCAATCAGAAAGAGGATTGTTCGTTGTGTCACATTGACCAGAAGACTCACCCCCTAGCATAAGAATATAAAAGGGATAAAGGACTGATTAAAAGCTCCTTTATCCCCGTAGTATACGTCGAAATCCTATTCGTCTTGCAAGTTAAAGCGTTTGCGGAAACGCTCTACACGGCCAGCCGAGTCCAGAATACGCTGTTGCCCAGTGAAGAATGGGTGACATTTAGAACACACATCAATCTTGAGTACAGGTTTGACACTAAGTGTCTGAAAACTACTGCCACAGGCACAACTCACTGTGGCTTCTACATAATTTGGATGAATTCCTTTTTTCATGGTCTCTCCCAGATATCAACAGTTATGGCTTCGTTGTTTGGAAAGCTCAGCCTCTCTCGGCCTCCCCTCCCATCTCTCACTTGCCTGACCAAAAGTGTGCCGACAATGCAAGCATGATTGTACATGGATGCCGTCATGACGTCAAGATGGTCTGGTAACAAGCACCTCTTCTCTCTATCCCACTAGAGAAAACAATCCAGGTTACGAATATATGCCCACTATGAAGGAATGTAGCGAGTCACGGAAAAATCTGCCAGGCGTTGAATATTCGCATAAATCCAGATAACCCCTCCCTGCAGTTGGCCAGTTCCCTGGTCGATATGACCAGCATATGCATACTGAGACAATGTCGCGAGATCATTTAAAACAGTGAGTGTCGAGGGTTGTGCTAACTGATCATTGGACAGGTGTATCAGTGTCATCGTATCATTGTGGGCCTGAGCAAGCCAGTGATCGACATTGTTAAGAGCCGTATTCACCTGAATAGCGAGCTTACGTTGATCACGAGTAGCAGCTGGATTCTGTAGCGCTCCTGAGAGATGTAGCCCTATCAAATAGACATAGCCTGGTGGTATTCCATCAGTATAGGGGGAATCTGTGCCCTGTGTGCCTGCGCGCCCTGTAGATGCTGCATATCTTCTCCAAGCAAGGGGATTTGATCATATTGTTGTGGATCGGTAAGCAAAACCATCGTTGGTGGAAGATTGATACGAGCCAATTTCCTGCCATCCAGCAAATCTATCATACGTATAATCTGGTTACGAGTTGTTGTGTAATCTTTGGTTTGCCATGCATCCCTGGCACTATTCGCTAATGTGAGAACATTTTGTGTGCTTTGCAAGAGAGCGTCTGCCAGACCACCACGCAAGCCGAGAGCCTTGAGTTCAGGTGCCTCTACAAGCAAGTGGCGGAAATGATCGAGCATACTAAAGTGAGACTGATCATCCGGATTAGCCTGCTGTGTAAGCTCAGCATAATAGCGCCACTTATTTGTATCCAGGGAAGGAAGGGTTGGTATGAAAGCGGAGTCCTCTTCCGAGATCAGAAAACGACTGGTCACTTCCAGAAGGTCGATATGATGTTGTCCACCTGTGTAGAGAAAATGTATCTGGCCATGATCAACATTCAATTGTCCCAGGAAGATCGGTGCAGCCTCCGTTTGAACTTTATCTGGTAAGAGCCATGCACAGTAACTCTGGCCAGCGTCAGGAGCAGGAATGCCTGAGAGGTCAACCTGCAACTCGTCGTTAATTCCCTGGCTGTTGATATTGCCGTTTAATTGTTCACTGCTGACAAAAAAAGCATGACCAACGACAGATGTTGGTGCTGTTACTGGGGCAGTCGACTGATGGAGTAGAAACAAAGTGCCCAGGCCGGAGACTACAACGGCCAGAAGGAGGAGAACGGTCAAGGCTACAAAGAGTCCGCGCTGATTCCTGCGTCGCGAGAGGGTACGTGGAGGAAGCAGGGGAACAACTGAGGCAGATGAAGATGAAGTGGACGATGCATTGACGCTCTGTGGCTTATCTGCTATTCCACTCAGAGAGAACGTAGAACCATCTCTCCTGACCCGAGCCCAGGTCAGGAGCAGATTGAAACTGCTGATTTGTTCTTATGTGCTCTGTTGGCTCTTCTGGAATGTTCTCCTCTGGCAGAGAAGCAAGCGATTTAGGAACGGGAATATTGAGAGCTTTTGCAAGTGCGACCGTCATTGAGGAAGCCGTGGTGAAACGCTCTGCTGGTTCTTTTTCCAGGCAACGCATAATCACATTTGCCAAAGCAGACGAAACATTGGGATTGATCAATGAAGGTGATCTGGGTATAGTGTTGGCGTGTTGTGTGAGAAGTGCAACCGGTCTGGTGCCTTGAAAAGGCAGCACACCAGTACAAATTTCATAGAGTATAACACCGAGAGCGTAAATATCACTTTGCTTGTTGGCTGGATAGCCCCTGGCCTGTTCGGGTGAAATATAGAACATCGATGCAAGAGGTTGATTGGAGAGCACACTTGCATTATTTCCCAATATCTTCAGTAGACAAAAGTCGATGAGAATTGGCTCAAAGCTCCGATCAGCCGAAGAGAAAGATCGATCCAGGATGATATTGGTGGGTTTGATATTCCCATGAATAATGCCTTGTTTATGGGCATAGTCAAGAGCTTTACTGAGAGATGCGAAGCAGTGAACGATATCGGCCCCAGGTAGGAATTTTCCTGAGCGGGGAATACCAGGAATATATTCCGCCAGTGGCCTGCCTTCTATGTAGTCCATCACCAGATAGATTAAAGCGGTGTCAACATTTTGGGTAGGGAGCAACTGGGCCTCATAAATACGTGCGATGTTCGGGTGGCGCAATGCCATAACTGTTTCGATCTCGTGAGTAAAATGCAAGGCAAAATTGGGATCATCGCGAGTACTGGCGATGATCATTTTGATGACCACCGTGCGTTGTAACTGGGGATCATAGGACTTCCACACTTCGGATGTCTTACTACGTGATAGACACTCATGTAGCTCATATTTCCCCAAATGCCGAAAAATTGTATTCATCATGCATAATGCTCCTTCCAACAGTGTTGTAGTAAACAAGGAGAGAAGGCGTTAAATAATCGGTAAACTAATACTGTGTATAAAAGATATCCCGGAGAAACCATATTCAAGAATGTAATGGCAGGGAAAATTATGCACTTATAAAGTATAAAGAGATTGTCAGTTGGTTTATTATGAGCATTGTGCAACAGAGCACCTTCCAGCAACATGATGTGGTACACTACAGCCAGAGTACTGAGCAACTTGTCAGCATTACACATATCAAGGGATAGAACATAGTATGATTGAACGATACTCCTTACCAGAAATGGCCGCTATTTGGTCAGCAACACATAAAACCGATATATGGCTTCAAGTCGAGCTACTCGTCTGTGAAGGGTGGGTACGCGAAGGTATGATTCCTCAGGAAGCCATAGAGAAGATACGTCTAGCCCGTTACAATGCGCAACGCATGCGAGAGATAGAACAAGAAACCCACCATGATATTATATCATTTCTGCGTTCTATCCAGGAACAACTCGGGCCAGAAGGCCGTTTTCTCCATCTTGGCCTGACCTCTTCTGACGTACTCGATACGGCATTAGCTGCACAAATTCGAGAGGCGGGTAATCTCCTCACCACGTATCTGGAAACGCTCGTACAGCTTGTGAGACAAAAAGCAGTACAGTACAAGTATACCCTAATCGTAGGGCGTACACATGGAATTCATGCAGAACCAATGACTTTTGGTCTGAAACTCGTCCTGTGGGCAGATGAACTACAACGCCACCAGCAAAGATTAGCTACAGCCCTGGAACAGGTGACTGTCGGCAAAATCTCCGGAGCAGTTGGCACACATGCCACCATTCCACCACAAATTGAAGAGTTTGTGTGTGAACAGATGGGTCTGGGGGTTGCCCCGATCTCTAGCCAGATCGTGCAACGCGACCGCCATGCGCATTTTATGACCACCATAGCTTTAATCGGCAGTTCCCTGGAGAAAATGGCCCAGGAGATTCGTCACTTGCAACGTAGCGAGGTCAGTGAGGTATTTGAGCCATTTGGCTCTGGCCAACAGGGATCATCGGCAATGCCCCATAAGCGCAATCCCGAACTGTGTGAGCGGATCTGTGGACTTGCCCGTGTCCTGCGAGGCTTTGCCGTGACCGCGATGGAAAATGTGGCACTCTGGCATGAGCGTGACATCAGTCACTCTTCGGCAGAGCGCATCATTCTGCCTGATGCCTGTACGCTTTTGCACTACATGCTTCATATCTTCACACAGGTTATTCAGGGCTTGCAGGTGGACACCGAACGTATGCAGACCAACTTAAATATGATGGGGGGATTGGTTTTCTCACAACGTATTCTGCTTGCTCTTATCGAGAAAGGCGTAGGACGACAGGAGGCCTACACTCTGGTGCAACGCAATGCCAGGAAAGTCTGGAGTATGGCTAGCAAGGGCACAATCCAGGGACCAGCCTTGCTCGATGCGCTTCGTAGCGACCAGGAGGTTACCAGTTATCTCTCACCTGATGAGCTACAAGAATTGACCAGCACGGATTATTATGTCAAATATATTGATATCTCATTTCAGAGAGTGGGGTTATAACCTCATTCTCATTCCACCACAGTCCTTGCGAGCCCAAATCAGAGCAAAGGATGATGCTTGCTTGATGACATCTCAACACAACAAAACGGAAGCAGTTCCTCTACAGAGTACAGAGCGACCGCTCTTTCCTTTGTTGCTCGCCTTTGCATGCATCTTTGAGTTCTTCTACCTGACACTTGTAGCTCTCTCCCCGCTTGCAGGACTGCACCTGACCAACTCACCGCTCTCTACGATATGGTCAAAGACGTTTTTACCTTCACATTGGCTATATACAGTCGTCTCCCCCTTCATCCATCTTCTCCCTCACCGTGATTGGTTCTCGTCTCTGCTCCTTGGCATAACCTTTTTAGGAATAATGGGGACATATGCCTGTGCCATTACCCTGTATTTTTCGACGACGCGGTACGAGCAAAACAACCAGACACTGGCTCTATTTCATCCTGGGAGGAACACTGATTTTTGGAATTACCTTACTTTTCCAACCGATGCTCTTCTCTGATGATGTCTTTACCTATATCTTTTCAGGTCGTATCCTGACGATCTACGGTGTAGACCCATTGAATACAGCTCCTGGCCAGTTTCTCTCTGATCCCTATTTACCATGGGTGATATCGGGGCGCAGTACGCCCAATATCTATGGCCCTTTATGGCTCTGTATTGTCGCCATCCTGGTTCGCATAAGCAACGATCCACTGATTACGCTATTACTCTTCAAAGGGGTCACATTGCTGGCCCATCTCATTAACTGTGTACTGGTCTGGGCTATTCTTGGCAGGATTGCCCCTACTCGTCGCTTGTTGGGTACATTTCTTTATGCGTGGAACCCTCTGGCACTCATTGAACTGGCGGGTAGCGGCCATAGCGAGGGTGTTCTCCTTAGTCTCCTCCTGCTGGTCATATGGTTTTATATACAGGAAAAAAAGCGCTGGTTGCGCATTGGTGCCCTGATCGTTATGGGTCTTGCGATCAGTACAAATCTTATTGCGCTCCTGCTCGCCCCGCTCGCTCTCTGGTTCGATGTACGAAGTAAACACTCCATCTCTCGTGCATTGTGGGGTTTCTGCTGGCGTGCACTTGTTATGCTCATACCAGCACTCATCATCTCACTACCGTTCTGGCGTGGTGAACATACGTTCTTTGCCATCACCTCGGCCATAGACATGGAGCATTTTGTCCATTCGCCAGTTGGTACATTCGCAGGTCCCATGCGTAGTTTGTTCCATGCAATAGCCGCATGGGGACACTTCCGTTCTCTCCTCCAACCAACAGCTGCTGCTGATGTCACACTACGTGCCTCTGCAACCTTTATCTTCACTCTCATCTATATCAATCTCTTTAGTCAGGTACGTCGTGCGCCAGGTATGATCATCAAGGGACATCACTATCCTGATGATGATCCAGACATGCTGCAACCAGGGCTAGATGTGCTTCTCAAGAGTTGTAGTGTTGCGGTGTTCTGGTACTTGATCCTCGTTTCGGGCTGGTTCTGGCCGTGGTATATTCTCTGGATGCTCTGGCTTATCGTGCTACGCCGCCTTGATGAATTTACCATCGCCATGTTAATCTTGTCGGGGACGGCCCTCTTTATTTATCCATTTGTAGGTTTCTCTAGAGCACCAATTGAGACATACCAGGCCGCACTCATCTTTGGTATACCCCTTATTTATCTCATCGTCATCAGAAGCCGACAGGCAGGAAAGGATCATCACATCATATGATCGAAGAAGTCGGACAACGTAAGATTGAGCATGTTAGTGTCGCCCTGAGGCAAGATATTTCTGTGCCGCAATGTGCTAGCTGGAATGATGTACACTTTGTGCATCAAGCTCTCCCAGAGGTCAACATCGACGAGATTACTACCTCTGTCACCTTCCTCGGTCAGCAATTGCGTTACCCTATTTTTATGTCCTCGTTAACGGGGGGGCATCCAGATGTTACCAATATCAATCGCAATCTGGCACGTGCTGCGCAACACTATGGTCTTGCCCTCGGAGTTGGCAGTCAACGTGCCGCCATTCTGAATCCAGATGTTGCCTCTAGTTACACAGTTATGCGGGAGCATGCTCCTGATGCTTTCCTCATTGCGAATATTGGAGCGCCACAACTCATTGCCCAGTCCCACCATGCCGCCTTTACGCTTGAGCAAGTGCAGCGTGCTATTGAGATGATTGGGGCGAATGCCCTGGCAGTGCATATGAATAGTTTACAAGAGTCGGCTCAACCTGAGGGAGATCGTCGTGCTCTTGGTGAAGCGAGTGCACTCAAAGCACTGACCAACACATCGCTGTCCCTGTTATCGCTAAAGAAACAGGGGCTGGTGTCTGTCGAGAGCAGGCCTTTCTCTTACGCACCTGCGGCGTTGCCGCCATTGATGTGGGGGGAGCCGGAGGAAGCAGCATGCCAGCTATAGAGGCCGCCCGTTCTCAATTACGGGGTGATGAGCAAACGATGAACATTGGTCTGCTCTACCGAGATTGGGGAATAGCAACCCCTGATTGCCATCGTTGAGGCTGCTACAGCTCGCATTCCACTTATTGCCACAGGTGGCGTGCGTAACGGCTTAGACGTTGCGCGTGCGTTGGCCCTGGGTGCTACACTGGTTGGTATGGGCTTTCCTTTCCTCAAAGCGGCTAGTGAGAGCTATGAGAAAGTCTGTGAACTGTTGGAAAGTGTTGTGGCAGAGATGAAAGTTGCCATGCAGTTGAGTGGGGCAGCCAGTATTGCTCAGATGCGTGATACAGATATTGTTGTCACCGGAGAGACCCGCGAGTGGCTCCGACTGCGTGGCTTTGAAGACGAGTTGAAGGGCATGGCCCAACGGCGCTGGCGACAGTTAAATATTGCCAGAGACTAGCCGTCATCCTGGGAGGCCAGATCTTGTGGGGTATTCAGGTTCACAAAAGAGCGCAACTGTGGATCAAGCTCACGCAGTTGCGCCTCTGCTATGTAATGGACTGGAGTGACTTCTAGTAAGCCGCGGAGATCGCGTCGTCCTGCCCTCAGACGTTCCTCGATTGCAGGCAAGAGGGTTCGTGGATACAGAGCCAGCAATACTTGAGGAACATTCTCTACAACAGGAACGAGAACAGCCTCATGCAGCGGTTGAGAGAGGAGGAACGCTGCGACATCAGGTTGTACAAAAGGCATATCCACCGCGACTACCAGCGCATGCGATGAGTGGATAGCACTCAAGCCGCTGTAGAGTCCCATGAGAGGACCAATATCTGGTACCTTGTCGATGACAGTCTGTACGCCAGGCAACGTATAGCTGGCTGCATGGCTTGCATCGCGGGTAACAAGCAGCACTTCACTGGATAATGCCGTGAGCAGTGTTGCCAGATATTCAACGAAGGTTATGCCTTCAGCACCAGGTCGTCGCAGGAGAGCTTTATCTTTCCCCATACGCCTGCTGCGCCCACCTGCCAGAATGATACTTGCAGAGGCAAACATCTACCTGGATGCCGCTTTCATCTTTCGCTTGCCGGACTTAATATATTGCTGACGGTTCTGATAGGCGGCATAATTGGCTCGTTCTTGCGGATACTTCCTGATGAGGTACACAGCCCACGTAATGGCCCATGCCAGCAGACCAACTCCCCAAAGATAGCGCCAGAAACGCCAGGCAAAGAGGTAGGCATCCAGGAATACACGTGAAAAGATCATTGGGAGGCCGATAAAGCAGATAATAGCGAACCAGCCCAGGTAGCGATCAAGCATATACTTGATGATGGGCTTGTCCTTCACAAAACGCTTACGGCCCTCCACTGAGTAGTAGAAAGTAATCAAAAGGCCCGCACAGCAGAAGATCAGCCAGGGCCACAAGTAATGAAATATTTCCGCCCCCGGCAGGCCCGCACTGGCACCTGCGGTCTGTGGGTCATCAAACAGCCAATGATAGAGGTCGAAGTGCATGAAATCGTAGCTCCCTTCTTTAATGTCTCCACTGATTGCATTACAGTCATCATAGCATGGTTAAGGCAACGCGTCCATAGTACCCGAAGTGGTTTTTGTATATCGCGCTTCTTGTATCCATGCACCATAGATGTTACAATGGAAGTCGAAATAATCTAAATCATGTAAAGATGAGATCATGGACGGAAATGTGAGGGCCAGAAATGAAACGCTGGCGGGTATTCAGAACTTTGTAGCGCGTTACTCATTTCCCATCGACTCGTTTCAGCTAGAGGCGATAGCCCATCTTGCGCAGGAACAGTCTGTTCTAGTGGCGGCTCCTACAGGAACAGGAAAGACACTTGTTGCAGAATATGCCATCTGGTTGGCGCAGCAACGTCATCAACGCGTCATTTATACGACACCGCTAAAGGCGCTTTCTAACCAGAAGTATCGTGATCTGCGTGAAATATATGGTCATGACACCGTTGGTCTGGTAACAGGAGATATCGTCGAGCATAGCCGCGCCTCAATTGTGATTATGACGACTGAGGTCTATCGTAATATGCTACTCGAAGAGGGTGGAACTCGCTTAACGGTATCATCATCGTTGGCAGATGTAGGCTTTGTCGTCTTTGATGAACTGCACTACTTGAGTGATGTGGGGCGTGGTCCTGTCTGGGAAGAGGCGATTATCTGCTCTCCTAAACATGTGCAGTTAGTTGGTCTCTCGGCAACTGTCAGTAACGCCGAAGATCTTGCAAGTTGGATTAGCCGTGTCCATCGTCCTGTCTCACTTGTTATCCATGAGCAACGTGCTGTTCCCCTGGAGCACTATTACTTTCTTGATGGGAAACTCAACCTTGTTCAGGATGCAGATGGCAATCGTATGGCACACTTCCCTCAAATCGGAGGAGAAGCTAAGCTCGCGCAGTTGATGGGGCGTCATCGCGTCTTACGCCCTGAGGATGAGGAGGAGGATGACCTGGATGGAGATGTGTGGGAAGAGCGACGTCGCAGAGGCCGAGGCTTGCGACAACAGGCCAGGCAAATGGTCACCGACGAGGTGAACTCAAGTGAGACGGATCAGGTCTCCGGGCAAGAAAAACAACGATCCAGACGTCCTCCGCAGCGTAGAGCACCAGAGCCGGGTGAGGTCCTGACCACCCTGCGCGAAGCTGATATGTTACCCTGTCTCTACTTTCTCCCAGGGCGGCGTGTTGTCGAAGAATTGGCCATGAGTGCCTCTCTCTATACTTTCACCTCCCCGGAAGAGGAAGCCCTTATTAAGGAAGAAGTTGATGTCTGGCTTGAGCATCTGCCGCAAGAGGACCGTAATCTGCAACAGGTTCATGCCCTTCTCAAGTTGCTACCGCGTGGTCTGGCTTTCCATCATGCAGGTCTGTTACCGGGGTTAAAGGTGCTCGTAGAAACACTCTTCTCTAGAGGTCACCTGCGGGCTGTCTTTGCAACGGACACATTAGCGTTGGGTATCAATATGCCTGCTCGTTCTGTCGTAGTAGGAAGCCTGAGCAAATTTGATGGGCAAGAGATGCGTTTGCTCACTCCTAATGAATATCGTCAGCTAACCGGTCGAGCGGGCAGACGTGGTATGGATGTGCGTGGTGCTGCTATCATCCCTTACTCGCCGTGGGAGCCATTTGAGGACTCTTTTAAACGCATTACTGGTGAACTTCTCCCCGTGACCAGTTCCTTTGTTATTCGTTATAACTCGGTGCTCAACCTCTGGCGTCCAGGAGATGTTCAGCATCTCCGTCGTATTTGTGCCTCCAGCCTCCGCGAGTTCCAACGTTACCTGCTTTGGGAATTGCATGAACTTCAACGCCTGGAGAAGCGTTACCAGAAGGCTAAAAAGTCGGAAAAGAAGAAAGGAGCGGCTTCTAACAATGCAATCCTTGCTCTGGAGAAACGCCGTGAGAAGATTGGAGCTTTTCCGCTGAGTCGTGCAGGAGCCGCAGAACTCGATGGAACCATTTTTGCATTACGTGCTCTTGGCTACATTGGGCAGGACGATCAACTCACCCTCAAGGGACGATTACTACGCAGTATCTTCCATCCTGCTGGTGTCACGATTGTTGAACTGATCATGACGGGTATGCTTGATGAGCTTACCAGCAGTGAAATTGCCGAAATTTGTAGTTGGTTCACTTTTGACAATGATCGTCGTTTGAATAATCGCAACGTCTTACATGCCAAACTGGTGCGAGTGCGCCGTGAACTCTGGCAGATTGCTCAGCGTATTCGTGGTATCGAAGAACGTGCCAGCTTGAACTCCACTCCTGGTCTTGTGCCAGAGTTCCATGGATTGGCTCTTGCATGGTCGCGTGGTATGTCTCTGAGTGGCTTGATGCGGCGTATTGATCTGGCGGAAGGAGACATTCTGATGATCCTCAATCAGACAATTGATCTGTTACAGCAGTTACAATCCGCTGTTGGTCAGGTCCTGGATGCTCGCGACATCTGGGAGCAAGCTCCACCTGTTATGACAGAAGGTATCTCAAATGAACGAACTGCTTCCGCTATGGCGAAGAGTCGGACGGAGCAACTACGCGTCCAACGTGAGAGTCTGGAACGTCTCCGACCACTGTTAGCACATGCATCTGCCTCCTTATTTCATGGCATTATTGTCCAGAGCCGTACTGTGCCCTCGATGGTTGCTCGTGTTGGTACTGAAGAAGTTCCTCTTGATGCAGAAGAAGATCGAGATGCACATGGCCTCAACGACCCACAAGCGTTCGTTGGAGATCTGTAAGAGCAAGTTCTGGGCACTCCTTGCCGGATAAAAATCTCTTTCTCTTCGGTCAAATTGCTAGAAATGGTTGGCTTTCCATCCTTCAGGGTGAAGGCGGGGCGCGAGGTGCCCTCGCAAAACTCTTTTCCCAAAATCACCGGGAAGGATGGAGATCCAAATGGTTGTTGTGTGGAACTGATGATACTATTTTCTAGCTGTTGGTAAGCATATAGTACCAACAAGGGTAGTGTTGCGTCAATTTTGCTGTAATGTATCAGTGTAGTATCTTGTATCAGGTAGACGCAAAGGGTGAAAGCCGGATTCAATAACTTGCGCTTCTATTGCGTCTCATCAATTAATAGCATATCTACACGCCTTAAGTAATAATAAGACATTACTTTGGTCATGCTTCTTAGGCTAATGCATTGTCAGAACTTTGCAAGTTGACTAAGATGTACAAGAGTGCAAGTATCTCAGAGGGATTTGAGGTAGGGGATAGGGGAGTAGGACACTACGGGCCGGCGGGCTAGAAATGTCAGCAGTAAAAAGGGGTAGACTTGTAATGAACGCAGAAGCATTGATTGGAACGGTGTTGGGCACTTGTACACTTCAAAAGTTGATTGGGCAGGGAGGAATGGGGGCCGTGTTCTTAGCTCAACAATCACGCCCTCGGCGTCAAGTTGCCGTGAAGGTGCTCTTACCAATGGTGCCCTTAAACTCAAATCAGCTTGCTGCATTTTTAGAGCGGTTCCGACGCGAGACTGATGCTGTTGCATCGTTGGTGCATCCTAACATCGTTCCAGTGCATGAGTATGGAGAGCGTGACGGGCTGGCCTATCTGGTGATGCCCTATATTAGCGGTGGCACGCTACGTGATGAAATGGAACGAGAAGGGCCACTCCCACTGGCCAAAGTAGTAAATTACCTGGAGCAAATAGCACTTGCGCTTGATGTTGCGCATGAGCATGGAATTATCCATCGCGATATCAAACCGGCCAATATTCTGATGACAACAGAAGGGCGTTTGCTGCTGACCGATTTTGGACTGGTGAAGATCATCGACGAAGGACGGGCCTCTCTGCCCCGGCTTACGGGGGTAGGTGCGCCTGTTGGGACACCAGACTATATGGCTCCAGAGCAGGTGATAGGGGAGGATGTGGATATTCGTGCAGATCTCTATTCGCTAGGGGTGATTCTCTACCAAATGGTAACCGGGACGACACCGTTCCAGGGCGAGACTCCTATGCAGATAGCCGCACAGCATTTGCAGATACCTCCTCCCTCACCACAAATGTTACGTCCAGATCTGCCCGTTGCGGCAGAGCAAGTGATGCTGCGGTCATTGGCGAAGCGTCCGGCTGATCGATATATGCATGCCCAGGATCTGGCAGATGCTTTCCGAGAGACCCTGGAGAGTACGGGAATTTACCTGGCTCCTCAGGGAGGGATCAGTGGTGCTACTGCCATGCGGATTGCAGCCTTAAAGAATTTATTTGAGCCTACCCAGCAAACAGGAAAGGTACCTGCTGCTGCTAGCAATAAAGAGCAATTTGGCAGAACGGGTCGCATACCTGCCGTTCCTGACATGGGTGACAATAGTGGAAGATTAAATAAAGCAGGAGCGCTGCCAAAAGGAACAATGGGTACAACCCCAGCAGCACGTGTAGGAGGTTTACTCTCACGTACTGGGAAATTCCCCCAGGTAGGAATGGGGGGATATATACCAGCCGCTGTCGCTGATGTAACACCGGTGGCATCAGCCAATATGCCGATGAATATAAGGCCTGCTGATATGAGGCAAGTAGCGCCAACCTTTATGCCAAATGCTGATGTGCTGGTGACACCAGGTCAGCAAGGGGCAACCAATAATATTATCAAATTGACTGGCCCGGTGAAAGTTTTGAAAGTACCAGTTGCTGGTCAGCCTGGGCGTTTTGTGACCGGTATCTTGCCTGTAGCCCCCCGAATGCCGGACGTTGCGAATCCGACTCTCAGGCCCTGGGTGAAAGTTGTAGCATTTGTTCTGGCTGCTCTGTTAATACTGTCTGCCGTTGTGGGTGTGATATTGTTTGTGAATTCTCATTCTAAGCCATCTGGGCAGCAATCTGCGGTAACAGGCCCCCCTAATATGAAAGCTACAGCAGTGGCACAGCTCACAGCAGTGGCACAGGCAAATATTATTCTGGCAGATCCTTTGAATCAGAATATTCATAATTGGCCGACAACTCCGGCTGATGTCTATGCATTTAAGGATGGGGCATATCATATTACGGATCGTGGAGATCAGGGGCGTGCTACTGTTCTGCAAGCCAATTCTTTCGCTGGAGCGCTTGGGTATACGCTGACTATGCAGGAGATTAATGGGAATGATAATTCTAATAACAACTCCTTCGGTATGATCTTCCGCTTTAACCAGCAAACGAAGAATAATCAGGTCATCACCACATTCTATAGTTTTGAAATGGTGAATATACAGGCGGGCGAGTATCAGCTCTGGAAGTACGATGATACTAAGGGAGCTACAGTTTCATCCTGGACGGAGATCTGGCATCAACCATTTGGAGGCGAGTTCCATCAGGGCCATGGTCCGCAAAGTGTTAATACCATCAAGGTTTTTATGGATGGGGGCAAGTTTACGTTTACGGTTGATGGGAAGATGATAAAGACCGTCGAAGATAATTCTCTCACGAGTGGTACAGTGGGCATGATTGTGAATCTCAATGAGACCGAAGTGGCCTTTAAGAATTTGTTGCTCACCCATCGTTAGAAGCGCTTGTGATTTTAATCAAGTAAGGGGAAGCGGGGTGGTGCTTGGGATCGTAGTCGCGGTGGTAAATATCAATGGCAAAAAGAGGTAAAGTTTGATGAATCCAGAAACATTGATTGGAACGGTGCTGGGCACTTGTACGCTGCACAAGCTAATTGGGCAGGGAGGGATGGGAGCAGTGTTTCTGGCTCAGCAGTCGCGCCCGCAGCGTCAGGTTGCTGTTAAAGTACTGTGGCCGGTGACTCCTCGGGCACTTGGCCAACGCACGGCATTTTTGGAATATTTCCGATGTGAGACTGATGCGATTGCGGCTCTGGCTCATCCCAATGTTATGCCGGTCTATGAGCATGGAGAATATGGTGGGTTGGTTTATCGAGTGATGCCTTATATTGCTGGTGGCACGTTACGTGATGAAATGGAACGACAGGGACCTTTGCCACTGGCACGAGTGGCAAACTATTTGCATCAAATGGCGGCAGCTTTGGATGTTGCACATGCGCATAGCATCATTCACCGAAATATCAAACCGACTAATATTCTAAAAACAGCAGAGGGACGTCTGCTACTAACCGATTTTGGATTAGGGAAGCTTCTTGCTGAGCGGCAGACAGCCCGGATATCCCCTACAGAGATAACCTATATTGCTCCGGAGCAGGTGTCTGGTGGAGAGGTTGATGCGCGTGCAGATCTCTATGCGCTGGGTGTAATTCTCTATCAGATGGTGACGGGGACGACACCGTTTATAGGTAATACAACGATGCGTGTACCCATACAATCACCTCGGATGTTGCGCGCAGATTTGCCTCCTGCCGTAGAACAAGTGATGTTGCGTGCACTTGCCGAGCGTCCGACGGATCGCTATCAACATGCGCAGGAGCTGGCCAGTGCTTTCCGCCTGACCCTGACAGCTGCCGGGATTTCACTGAATGATGAGGAGCATGGGCCATCACCGTCAGGTAATGTCACCAATAGATCCTTCTTGACTTCTCACAGTCTTTTTGATCCTGCATGGCAATTGGCTATGGCAACAAAGAATAGTGAGCAGGAAGGGGCACTTGCCGCAAACCGCGACTTTTCGTTGCCACAACGGGAATCTGAGACACAGAAGATGGACATTGTAGCGAAAACAAGTATTCCTCTGCCTTCAGTGTCTGGTCTGTTGCCTCCGGAAAATGTCAATTCTCCAACAATGAGAATGCGGCCACTTGCATTGAGACCTGTACCTCACACACCACCTCCATCTGCTGGTTTCCAATCGAACCAGCAGACGAGCAGTCTGACGCAAGGAGCGGGCGTGCCATTTCCTACTCCCATGCCATCTCATCAAGTGACTTCTATGGCCTCTTCTGTTTCTGTAATGTCATCTGCTCTAGCTAGCACAACCAGCCAGCTTACCCTTACTGGTGGGATGATACCGGGTGGCGATGCTAATGGGCAGGGGACATCAGCTACAGTCAAGCTTACACAACCTGTGAAGGTGGTCCAGGTTCCTGTTGCAGGGCAGCCTGGTCGTTATATGACGGGCTTCTTACCCGTGCTTCCTGCATTAGAGGAACCGCCTTCGCCTTTCATCATAAAGGGCGTTCCCCTGAAGGACCATCTCAAGAAAAATATGAAGGCAGTGATCCTGGTAGTTGTGGTCTTTTTGGTACTCCTTAGTTCTGGTACATTCTGGCTTGTCTCTTCACTTTCTGGTCAGACAACAGGAAAATCTTCCGCAGCACTTACCGCCAGGCCTGATCTGACAGCGACGGCAGCACTCCAGGCCAGCGCAACGGCTCAGGCAAATACCATTCTGACAGAATTCGCTGAGTGAAAATATCCATAACTGGCCTATTTCCTCTAACGGATCTAAATTGTATGTATTTCAGGATAATGCCTACCATATCGCTAATAATGATACGAATAATGTTGCTGCGATTGCTTTGTTGCCTGATGAAGTATTGCCTGCATCGTTCGCATATTCATTGGGTATACAGGCGGTAAAAGGCGATGAAAATTCTATCAATAACCAGTTAGGGATGATTATTCGCTATAGTACACACCAGCAGGATGGTAGGACTGTGAGCACCTTCTACTGCTTTGATGTGGCGAACGAGAAAGCGGGCGAATACCAGTTTTGGAAATACGATAATACGAATACGAATGTAAACCCCTGGACTAAGCTCTGGTCTCACTCATTCGGCCGTGAATACCATTTTGGGCACGGAGCGGCTAATAAAAACACTTTTAAAGTTTCTGTGAAGGGCAACAAATTTACCTTCTTTATCAATGGTAAACAGGTGGGAGCAAATCAAGATAATGCACTGACAGGTGGTCAAATTGGGATGTTGGTGAATTTGCAGGGATCTGAGGCAGCTTTCACAAATTTGATGTTAATGTATAACTAATAATTGGCGGCCTTCGTGGCTTTATTTTCGGGTGGGAGGTATCGGTTGATAAGTAGTATTCCTGGGATTCTTGCAGAAACCACTGTGACCATACTGGTTTCGAGAACCATTTCAGCTACCCTATGGATTACTGGTTTTCTGTCCGTACTCAATATTGCGTTAGCGCTTGCTTTTCGTAGAAGAAGGATAATAGAAGTATTGTCCTATTATGCAGCTTTCGTTGTTGAGCTAGCAATTTTTGTCTTTGCGCTCTTGTTCTTTCTCGGTATTATTTCTGGTGTGCCTTATCACCTGCCTCAGGGATTGCCAGTGGATCGTGCGGAAATAGGGGCTGCTCTGGCTATCGGCATCGGATTATTTCCTGCTGGCTATTGGCACCGCATCAATGTCTCTGAGTTACCTAAGCGCATAGCGGAAGATGCTAAGGTTATCAAGGGGCGTGATGGTGGTGTACATATTCGTAAAAATACGCCAGGCGAATGGATGAATTGAGGTGGGAGATACAATGTGCTATCGTAACGCTTCAGAAGGGGTGTAGAGGAACAACTGTTCCTCTACACCCCTTCTGAAGCGTTACGATAAAAATGCCTTGACAAAGGAAATTGCTATATGCTATATTGTTTATAGCATATAGTTATATTAAATCACCGAGAAAGCGAAAAGAAATAAAAAGGATAGTCACCATGACAACATTTCCCGAGCAGAATCCTTCTCACCCTCCAGCCTCTCTAGCACAAGCGTCTTCATCAGATACCAGTGCACCATATGCGGTTGTAACGCGTGATCTTGTGCGTGTTTTTGGTCAAAAGATGGCAGTAAGTCATCTGAATTTGTCAGTACGAGCAGGGGAATTCTTTGGTTTTCTTGGTCCCAATGGTGCAGGCAAGTCAACAACCATCAAAATGATGGTCGGCTTGTTACGTCCTACAGCGGGAAATGTCTGGGTTGGGGGTGTTGATGTGTGGCAGGATCCGCTGAAGGCACGTACTTTGATGGGTGTCTTGCCTGAATATCTCAATCTCTATGAACGATTGAGTGGAAGAGAATTTATCATGTTTGCTGGTCAGATGTATGGTGTTGCTTCAGTGGATGTGCGACGGCGAACAGAGGAACTTTTGCACGTCTTAGGGTTGGCTGGCGATGCTGAGAAGTTGATAGTGGATTATTCTGTTGGTATGCGCAAGAAAGTAGCTTTAGCGGCTGCTATCTTACATCGTCCGCAAGTACTCTTCCTCGACGAGCCATTTGAAGGGATTGATCCTGTTAGCTCTCGTGTCATTCGCGATATTTTGCATGAATTGACGCAACGAGGCACAACCATCTTCTTTTCTTCGCATATCATGGAAGTTGTGGAGCGACTCTGTACGCGGGTCGGAATTATCAATCAGGGTATGCTGGTTGCTGAGGGTACGATACAAGAACTCGCGTGAGCGTGCCAGTGGAGACAATAAAGATGCCACTTTAGAGGACATTTTCCTGAATGTCGTTGGTGTACAGAATGAAAGCCATAATCTAAGCTGGCTTGAAACACAATAGTATCATTTTCTTTTAATACCCAGAAACCCATGGAAATTTGGTATAGTGAATAAAGATGAAACAAAAACAGGTTATTGTTATGTTTTATCTGAAGGTGAAAAAAGTAGCCAGGAGAAAAAATATCTTTGAGCTGACTAAAAATCGAGAATCTCAAAGAATATTTTCAGGAGAAGACTGTATGGAAGAAACAACATCTATCTCGTCTGCACAACATCTACCCCCACCCAATAGTGGAGGCCGCCGTATACACGGTGTTGCACTTATCAGCGTATTGGTTGCACTGATGTTCACACTCTTGCTTGAGTCGTTGGATCAGACGATCGTCGGCACGGCGCTCCCCAGGATTGTTGGTGACCTGCAGGGCTTCGATCGCTATGCCTGGGTTGTGACAGCCTACCTGCTGGGCTCGACGATGATGATTCCCATCATTGGCAGACTCTCCGACCAGTTCGGTCGTAAATGGTTCTTTATTGTCGGAATCTTGATCTTCCTGCTGGGTTCAGCGCTTTCTGGTACCTCGCAAACAATGAACCAACTCATAGCCTTCCGTGCCCTCCAGGGATTAGGGGCAGGTACCGGCATCGCGCTCGTTTTCACCGTTATAGGTGATATTTTCCCACCTGCCGATCGTGCCAAATGGCAGGGCGTTTTCTCAGGTGTGTATGGTTTCTCTAGCGTCGTAGGCCCTACTCTTGGCGGTTGGTTGACTGATCATGGACCACTGCTCGGAAATCTGGTCACTGATGCCACACGCTGGCGCTGGATATTTTATATCAATCTGCCGGTCGGGATCATAGCATTAGTGGCGCTGCTTATCAATCTGCCTGCCGACATCTCAGGGCGCAGTAGTAGTAGCAGTGGTTGGGTTGCTGTGCGACGCATCGACTTTCTCGGTGCAGCTCTGGTTTCGGCTGCTACTGTCTGTCTTCTGCTGGGGCTGACCTGGGGGAGTGACCAGACATATGACTGGAGTTCTCCTCAGGTGATTGGTACGCTGGTTGGGGCTTTCATCCTGTACGTGGCGTTCTTTATTGTCGAACGCTTCGCCACAGAACCAATTCTGCCACTTGATCTCTTCCGCAACCGTGTGTTCTCAGCAAGCTCGGCTCTCTCATTCTTGCAAGGCATGGTATTACTTACATTAATAATCTACCTGCCACTCTACCTGCAAGGTGTGCTCGGCCAATCGGCCACAAATTCAGGTGAAATTATCACACCACTTACAGTGAGTCTGGTGATTGGCGCAGCCCTATCAGGCTTTGTGGTGGCCATCTCAAACGCTATCAGGCAATTGCCATCCTGGGTGCGCTGATTATGACTATTGGTGTGTTCCTGATGTCGCGTATGACAGCCTCAACCAGCCTCCTCGATAGCGGCAATCTTTATGGTCGTCGCAGGTATTGGCCTGGGCATGTTCTTCCCAATCATGACACTGGCGGTACAAAATGCGCTTCCACGTACACGCCTGGGTGTTGGTACTGGTGCTGTGAGGTACCTCGGCCAGCTTGGCTCAACATTGGGTGTTGCTATTGTGGGGACGGTAGTGAACAATACCATTTCGAGTGATATCGTCACTCGCCTGCCGGCAGGCGCAGCGCAGCGACTCACACCCGCAGGATTGAAGTTTGCGACCAATCCACAGGTACTGATTAACTCGACCTACCATGATAATGTAGTGCAAACAGCGGAGAGATTTGCTGTGGCAAAAGCTACGGCAAACATTCCTCCTGGTCAGCAGTATGATGCCATTGCTCATCAAGTTGCGATGCAGACGATTCATCTGTTGAATCAAGTCTTCGATGCACTCAGGCTCTCGCTTGCCGTCGCTACCCAGCGAGGCTTTGGGACGATCCTCTTCTTCTGTATAGCTACTCTTGTAGCGGTACTTTTCCTGAAAGACTTGCCCCTGGCAAAATCCTGGGAGGAAACAGGTAACCAGATGGCGAAAACTACCAGCCAGGAGGAAGTGGAAGCGCCTGTAGTGGAAACGCCTATGGTGTAGACGCTTGTAGGGCCGTGCTGGTAGCTTTAACTTATCTCCCGGCCCTCCTTGCAATAATTCACAGAGCCATGGTTGTATACTAACGATTAGTGTAATTGTCACGAAAACAAGATATTACCTCGACTGGCTGGAATAAGGAGCCTCTTATGGTAATCCATGCAGATAAACTGCGATGGCTATTGTGGTTACGTTGGAAAATGTTCATACGTAATTTTACACGTAGCTCAGGCCGTGTGAGTCGCATTATAGGAACCATCTTCCTGGTACTGTTTGGCCTCCCCTTTATTGGTGGTATAGCGGTTGGCACATATTTTGCCTATCGCTACTTGCCTGCGCCGTCCAACACAGAAGTTTTGTTTCTTGTATTAACCGCCATCTACTTACTCTGGCTGATGCTGCCTCTCCTCGAATTTACCGTGAATGAGGGGCTAGATCTCTCGAAATTGGCTCTTTTCCCACTGACGCGAGCAGAACTGATGGCGAGTCTGGTCATTTCTACATTGCTCGATATTCCAACGGTGGGGTTGTTTCTCGTTTTTGCCGCAGTCGTTGCTGGTTGGTCCCTCTCGGTTCCTCTGGCTCTCATGGCCCTCTTAGCCATGCTGGTTTTTTATATCCAGGTAGTTGGAATGAGCCAGCTTGTTCTGGCATTACTGATGCGCACATTGCAAAGCCGTCGCTTCCGCGATTTGAGCATCATTTTTGTTGCTCTCTTCTCGTCATCCTGTTATCTCATTCAGCTCTTTGTCACACATACGTTAGGATCGGCGAATTTTATCAATAGCTTGAATAGCGCTTCCTTTTCGCCTTACTTACAGTGGTTACCTCCTGGTATGGCGGCACGCTCTATTCAGCAGGCTTCGGTCGGTAATTGGGGAGCTAGCTTTGCCTGGCTGGCAGGTTTGCTTGTGGTCAGTGTGTTTGTTTTATATCTCTGGCAGCTTGTTGTTGAGCGTGGCCTGAGTACTCCTGAGTCAGGCGGAGGAAAGCGCGTTCGTCAGCGTAGACCTGAACCTGTGGTAGCTGCAGGGACTGCTAATGTTCCTGCCAGCATCAGAGAACATGTGCTCTCCTCGCAAATTTTTGCTCTTGCTATCAAAGACTTAAAATACTTTCGACGCGACCCCCAATTGCAGGCGCAGTTTTTCCAGTCGATTATGTCCGTTTCTGTCTTGATCGTGGTTACACTGATCAACTCAGGAAATAATAATGGTATGACCTTTTTAGGCCCCTGGATGGTTATGCTGGCCCCCTGGTTTGTCTTCCTCTCACTCTATACCCTCTCTTATAATGTCCTGGGCATGGAGCGGCAGGGCCTGACAACGCTCTTCCTGTTTCCTATTGACCCGAAGCGTATCCTGTGGGGAAAGAACATCGTAGTGTCTCTTATTGGGAGTATCGAGGTCATCTTTCTGGTCATATTGTCTGCCTTTCTCTCGAAGCAATGGGGGATGATCTGGCCGGCTCTTGCCGTTGGGTTGGCTGGAATCTGTGTGGTTTTGGGTGTTGGCAACTTTACATCAGTCTTGTTACCACAGCGCATGCGACAGATACAGCGTGGTTTTCAGACAACTGGTAATCTTTCATCAGCAGGTGGGTGTCTGCGTAGCGTCATGTCGATAGCTACGCTTCTCATAATGCTGATTGTGCTACTCCCTGTGGTCGTTGCATTGGTTGTGCCTGTCATTTTTAATATGCAGTGGATATGGATATTTTCTATTCCGGCCTCACTGGCTTATGGTGTAGCCTTTTATATTGTGGTGACAGCGCTTGTTGCTCCCCGTATGATAACGAGAACCCCAGAAATTCTAGAGGCAACAACAAGGGAGTAGGGAACCTGCTATCAGGTGGAGTTGTATGAACGAGACTGATTCTTTCTTCGCAAGGTACTGTACAAGTGTTACCCAACAGGATGGCTGAAGTCGCTGTCCTGTTTCTACGTTTAGGGTTTACTGCCTTTGGTGGACCTGTAGCCCACATTGCTATGATGCGCCAGGAAATAGTCCTGCGCCGCAAATGGATCAGCGACGAGCGTTTTGTGGATCTTATGAGCGTCGTGAATTTAATTCCTGGACCAAACTCAACCGAGTTAGCGATTTACCTGGGCTATGCACGAGCCGGGTGGCCTGGTTTGCTGGTCGGCGGTGTCTGCTTTATTGGGCCTGCGATGCTGATCGTCCTGGCTTTTGCCTGGCTCTATGTGCATTATGGCTCTTTGCCGCAAGCTGTCTGGCTCTTTTATGGTATAAAGCCAGTCGTTATTGCGATTATTGTTCAGGCCTTATGGGGTCTCTGTCGTACAGTTCTTCGACGAGTAATACCCATCGTTCTGGCTCTATTTGTGCTTGTCCTGTATCTATTGGGCGTGAATGAACTGGTGTTGCTGCTGAGTGGAGGCATTATCTTTAGCATTGTCCGCTGGATAGAGCGCTGCCGTAAAGCAGAAGTTGTGAGTGTGGTTCTCCCTTTCTCCTTTGGAAACATATTTGGGAATGTTACTAACAATGTTACTAACAATATACGCAAAATCTGGCCTCTGGCGACCTCTGGCGCGGGTCTTGCTGTGGTGACTATCCCTATTAGCTTGCTCACACTCTTTTTAACATTTCTCAAAATTGGAGCAACCCTCTATGGTAGTGGCTATGTTCTCTTAGCCTTTCTGCGTAACGACTTTGTACAGAATCTTGGCTGGCTCACAGATCGGCAGTTGCTCGATGCGGTCTCGATTGGTCAATTTACGCCAGGACCTGTCTTTACAACCGCGACGTTTATCGGCTATCTGGTAGCGGGATGGCAGGGTGCCCTCTTAGCAACGTTAGGGATATTTCTGCCATCCTTTGTGTTCGTCGCAATCATTCATCCACTGGCGGCTACCTTGCGCAGTTCTCCCTGGACCTCCTCCATTCTAGATGGGGTAAATATCGCAGCGGTCGCACTCATGGCTGGTGTCTTGCTTCAGTTAGGACGGAGCGCTTTCATCGATATCTTGACATGGGCTATCGCACTGGTGGCTCTGGTTATACTATTGCGCTTTAAGATTAACTCTTTCTGGTTGATCCTGGCTGGAGGGATAATAGGAATGCTACGGTTCTGGCTATTGTAACTATTCAAGTGTTCTGTTCTTCACTGCCTACAGCAAACAGCGGTATTGTGTGGATGGTAGGGTTGGCGACCGACGGTCGCCAACCCTACCATCCACACAATACCGCTGTTTGCTGTATATCCTGTAGTTGCAGTAAGCCTATTCGTTTTTTTCTGCCTCATCAGATGAGCCGTGTGTACGAGCATATCTTCTGAAGAGCAAAATAGGGACAATAAGCAATGCGATCACGAATATGTAGGCTGCTACATTGAGAATGGTGGTCAGTATCGAAGCCTGTTGTGGTGTGTTACCAATGGCAGGAGGGTATAGCCCTGTGATGATGAAGTGTGGGTTACCTCCAACAAAAATGGTGGTGATGATCTGCCTCCCCGGAATGTCGAGCATGGCAACATTGCCTCTGGCAAGAGCCACAAAGCCAAGTTGTCCATCGCTGGTAATGGCCACTGATTTAGGTTGCACACCGAGGTCAATCACACGGTTAGGCTCATGTGGTGTTGTAAAACCTGCATTAACGGGTGTAAGAACAATGAGGCGGTTATTCTGTTGATCGGGAACGTAGACTTCACCTGTATTGGCATCATAATCCATTGGCCCATATGTTCCGCCTGTGATCAGAGGTATGATTTTGTGTGTGGTGAGGTCGACCCCCACAACACTATTCTGTCGTGTTGTAACGTAGACTGTCCCTCCTGGCGGAATAATAACGTACTGTGGTCCGCCCGGAATAGCAATATTGCCAATTTGTTGTCCCTGGAGGTCATCGAAGATTGTTAATGAGTTACCATTGGCGATCCAAAGCTGGTTGCCTGTACTGCCGGAAACTCCTGAACCGACCATTGCGATTGCCAGGCCGTAGACAGGTCCGTTTGTCTGGAATGTGTGTTTGATATTGCAGTTTGTTGCATCAAGGGCACTTACACTGGAAGCCCCATTACCTGCTGTATAGAGCGTATTAGAGCCAGGATCAAGTGCCATCAGGGCAGGTTGTCCTGCAATCTGTGCGGTACAGATAGTCTCACCCGTTTTTGCGCTCAGGATTGCCACCTGTCCCATTTGTGGCTGTGTAACGTACAAGAAACGAGCATCTACACTCAAGAGAATGGTATGTGGATCACCTGGGATAGCAATATTTCCCGTCACTTTTTGCTGAGATACGTCAATAACCGCAATTCCTTTGGTCGCTCCTGCTACATAGGCCAGATTAGGAGCTCCACCATCCGCGTGGACAGCAGATGGTGTGAGGAGGATTAACAGTGCAAAAACGAACAATGGCAGAATATGCCAACGATATATTTTTGAGAACATGATACTCACAATTCTATTCTTCATCATGCTTTAGGCGTGAGTGATGACCACTTCTCACCATTTTCGTCGAAGTGGTAGACTTCAGTAGGGTAAGAGAGTGAAAGATAGAGTTCGGAGGCATTAGTCGGATCGACTGTCAGATTCCCCAGGTTGCCCTTAATGTATGGGAGATTCTTCCAGGTGTGCCCACCATCGGAACTGCGATAGATCGCTGTACCGGTCTTTCCATAAAGTGTTTGTGGTTGTGTTGGCGAGGCAGTAAGTGAGCCATATGTACTCTGCGAGTATACCAGACTAAATGTTTGCCCCCCATCGTTCGATGCGTAAATTCCTGCGTCGCCGGATGCATAGATGGGACTCTTTGGCCCGGAAGTTGCCATACCGAAAATCCCACCTGTGATTCCCTTGATTAGCTGCCAGTGGGAGCCGGCATCAGTGCTACGAGCCATTCCATCGGAGCCGTAAACCAGAAGTTGTCCAGGTGCGCCTGGAATAGCGAGAAGGCCCGCAACGCTGCCAAAAGGGAGCGCTCTTGTACTGGTAAAGTGCTGCCCGGCATCCAGGCTGGTCTTGAGACCTAGCGCACCGAGATCGGGAAGATAAATATAGATTTCATCGGGTGTATCATTCCCTGCTTGCACAAAGTAAATGTTGCCAGATGTAATACTCGCTGTAGGGATAGTAAGCTGCCATGTACGTCCCTGGTCCGTGCTGGTATAAAGTCCGAGCGTACCCTTATGATTGCTGACGGCAGGCTGAGTCAGAACATATAAATGGTTTGGATTAAGTGGGCTACTGACTAATGAGTAGGCCATTAAACCTTCCATGAGTTGATTCGAACCTGCCGCAACCATTGTCCAGGTTGTACCGTCATCAGTAGAGCGAAAGATGCCATAGTGAGTTGCCAGAACTAAGACCTTGTTAGGAAATGCAATGAGCGAATGAACATGATTTGCCGCTGTGCCAAAGCCGTTAACGCGTACAGGGGTCGGTGTTGCTAACGCTGAATTGCTCACACCATTTCCTCCACAAGCGGCAAGGAGCAAGGTAAGTATACAGAGGAGTATAAGTCTATGCCATCCTCTGTATACTTTTAGAGGAAAACGCTCTACTGATATGTTTGTTTGTGAAACCTGCTCAATCTTCATGATACTTCCTAATTATTGATGTTGTTTGATGTTGTAAGGGAAGGGCATCAGAACGGCGTAAAAAATTTCACACTCGCTTCGTGAAGCGTATTATCTGGCGTACGTATCTGTATACGTATCTGCCAGTGTCCGCCCATACTGAGATCTCCACTGCTGCTAAAGTTGCCTTTCCCGTCTGGTTGCAGCTTGACTGTATCGGTACCCATGTCCATATCAAGCATGGTTGTGGAGAGTGAAACTCCCACTCCGGTGTCGAGTGTCCCTTTACTATCCAATACTGTAACTGTGAAGGTATTTGGACCAGAAGAGTTTGGTGTCACATTCAGCTTGACTGTGAATAGACCATCAATCGTCTTCGCTGTTGTGGTAAAAGGTTTGCTTGGAGCTACTGGTTGTTGGGATTGTGGAGGAGGAGCAGGAGGCTGAAGAGTACCCGCAAAGACAGTCATCAGACCAGTACAGACCAGTACTCCTACACCCAATAATGGTTCCCAGCGCAAAACATTGCTTAGTCGCATAGTTTGTTTTGCCAGAAGCCTCTCTCTCAGATTGATCTCTTGTGTAGAGGTGTTGACTGATTGATCATCTTCATTTTTCTGACGAAGGGCGCTATACTTCTGGTAATCCTTTGCCAGGCGCGGACGTAAAAGGCCTGCATGAATAGCACTGGTAAGCAGCATACAACCCACAAGCAGGACCTTGACAACGAGAGCGCGTCCATAAGCGGTTGTAAGGAGTTGTGCGAACGAGTTCATATGGACGGCGGCGTCGAATGGCCCTGTGACGCTCAGGATAATGACACCAGAAATTGCAAGTGGTAAAAAACGAGGAAGTGTCTCCAGTAACGAACGTGTTTGCTCTATTGACGAACTCTGTTTGAGTACCGGCAGGTAAATGGTAGAGATATAGAGCATACCGCCGATCCAGAGCGATGCTGCCAGCAGATGGAGCAGGTCTGCCAGGACAGCAAACACCAGAATATTCCCATGGACTGTTGCCGCATTCCCCGACAGAACTATGGCCATAAGCAGAGCTAACCCGAGCAGCAAATTGATCCAGGGAGTAGCACTATCAATGAAGCGTGGACGCTGCTTGCTAAACAGGAGATATACTGAGAATGCAACTGCCAGGATCACCACAATTTCGCGTAGCGTCCAGTAAGTACCAAATTGCCCGTTACTGAACAATTTCCCCAGTATTGCGGGCATAAATACCTGATCCCAGCGGCCTCCTGTGATGGATAACCCTTGTCCTACCAGTACTCCGATATTTGCTAGCAAAAGTCCAAGTAAGACGGGTATGGAGAAGATGTGTTCAAAGCGTTGTTCGGCACGCTGGTCGATTATCTGCTGCTCCAGGTTCTCACCTTCTGCCAGTTGTAACACAAACGTGCGCCAGAGTTGTGTTCCTACCCAGAAGACCACACCAAGTTCAACGAGTGTAATCATGATAAAGCTGAACAGGGTTGGGCCATCAAACTGACCTGTGTTGGGTGTGCTGAACCACATATGTACTTGAGATGGTGCGGCGGTCGAAATAGCGTCTTTCGCGAGATCAGGGCGCAACAAGATAGCATGTGCCTTGCTCGAAGCTGGAAAGAGGGCTATCAGGCACAAAGCAAGTGGGAGAGGCTATCAACAAAGAACGTCGAGCGATTTTCGACATTTGTAGAGATCTCATCAAATGTCTCCCACCTTTAGATCGTCGATGTTTGTCTTAGTTCGATTAGATTAGATGTTTTTGGTATGCCATCTGTCTGGTCATTAACCATAAACTACTCAGGATTCCTCGCCACCTGCGGTGGCTCGCCCCCGTTTTATGTGTGGTTTTGTTGCCTGTGGCGGGATTGCGCCGCAAACTCCTCCACACACGAAACCAACATAAAACAACCAGCGAAGCGCCGAAGGCGCTGAGGAATCCGGAAAAGGAGCCTGAGTAATTACCATTAAGCTACTAAGAAGTATATACGATCTGTGCTCTCTTTTGGTTGCCTGGTACCCGTTCGTAGGGGCGCGGTTCACAAGCTCGATTTACATAAACAGCATAACGAGTAAAAATTGCAAAAAAGCCATTACGGATATTACCTCTCTGCAAAAAATGGCCTCGACGCTCTTCCTTTCGCTGAGATATAATGGGGGTATGATGGAAAATACGGATACGGTAGATCGCCTTGAAGCTTTAGAAGCGCTTCTCCAGGTAACGTTTCGGGATCGCTCATTGTTGCTGCGAGCGATTACCCATCATTCATGTTGCTCAGTAGCAACATCTTTACACGATCTGTATGATACACTGGAATTTCTGGGTGATGCAATTATTGGTGCCCATGTAGTAGAGCATATCTATCGTACTTTTCCCATTGCGTCAGAGGGTGAGATGACGGCACTCAAATCGGAAGTCGTCAGTCGTCGTATTTTTGCAAAGATCGGACAACAGCTTGGTCTTTTCGCCTTTATTCGTGTCGATATTGCAAATTTGCGCACCTTTAATGAGCGTTCACGTGATTCCCTGTGTGCTGATGTACTGGAAGCTATTGTTGGTGCTATTCATATCGATCAAGGACCAGAGGTGGCACGCGACTTTGTCGCACGTACTGTTTTGCCCATGGTAGAGTTAGTAAGCAGTCAGGCGCTAGAGACAAATCCCAAAGGACGTTTACAAAAGATTATTTTACAACGTTCTGGGATTCTGCCACGCTATCGTGTGCTGGAGCAGAGTGGTCGTAACAATGATCGTATTTTCCTCGTAGGCGTGTTCGAGCAAGAAATTCTCCTGGGGGTCGGAAAGGCCTCTAGCATCAAAGAGGCGGGCCGCCTGGCAGCCCATGAAGCCCTGGAATTGCTAGCAAAGAAAGATATGTCTTGATCTGCTGATGAGACCAAATGATATCTTCACCTGGTATGAGTCCAGTTTACCATCGAGAGAACGTAAGATGCGAGGCCACTTCTCAACGCCGCCTTTGCTCGTTGGACAAGTCCTGGATGCCTGTGGGTATCGCCCTGAATATGACCTCTCACATCTACGTGTGCTTGATCCTGCCTGCGGTAGTGGTAATTTCTTAGTGGGAGTTGCTCGTCGCCTTATAGCCTCTGGTCAGCGTATGGGGCTGAGTCCTGAAGCGATAGTCGCCTTGCTTCAGCGGAATATATGGGGGCTTGATCCAGACCCTATTGCCTGTTTTCTTGCGGAGATGCAAGTGCGTGCAGTACTCTCAGAAGAGCAACTACAAGAAGAACCTTTCCAAATTTGTCAATCTTTCCATATTCACCAGGCTGACGGGTTGGCGTTGCCGTGGGGACAGTGCGAAAATGTTGACCTCTTCCTTGCTAATCCTCCTTACTTAGCCGCAAAAAATAGTGACCTGAGTGGGTATCACTCTGCGCATCGGCATGGCCAGACCGATAGCTATCTACTTTTTCTCAATCTTGCATTGCAGGTGGTACGTCCCAATGGATGGATAGCTCTGGTACTGCCGGATTCGATGCTTGCGCGTACTAATGCCGCTTATGAACGTCAACGCTTGCTTACAGAGACAAGCGTCTACCATCTATGGCATCTACAGACTGTCTTTGCGGCCCATGTTGGTGCAGTAGTAATTGTGGCACAGAAACGTTCTCCATCCCATATCCATCAGATCACATGGGTACGTGAGCGTTGGAAGAAGGAACCTGTGAGTTTCCACAGCACAAAAACTGTGTCCCAGGCTTTGCTCTGTCATCAACCAGCTGCAAAATTGTGTTATCTGCTCGGTGAGGTACAAAATACTCTCTTAGAACGCTTACATACGTACCTCTGTGAGTCGCCTGCTACTGATGTGCTGCGCTCTTTTCTACCTCTGCGTGAGTTTGTAGTAATTCGACGCGGCGAGGAACTGGGTAAAGAAAGTAAGATACTCATGAAAGCTCATCAAACGGATGAGCAAGAGTGGTATGCTGTGTTACGTGGGGGAGGAGATATACGGCCCTATGGTGCTCCTACCGGGCATCACTGGATTGCACGTAAAGGGATTACCAAACCGCTAGAGAGTTATCTGGCTCCCAAGTTGCTGGTGGTCAAAAGTATGGGGCGCTTACAGGCTGCACTGGATCTCAAGAAGCATGTAGTATTGCAAACTCTGTATCTTCTCAGGTTGCGTATGCAAAGGCCGCCTCCGCTTGGTCAGGTTGATGGGGAAGATGAGGAGGAGGATGAACTCTATTTCTTGCTGGCCTTGCTCAATTCGCGCCTGCTACAGGACTATGTGTATATTTTGCATACGGCCTATAAGTGGGTACAGCCGCAGATAGAACAACACGTATTGGCGCATCTGCCTATTCCAACCGTTTATTCTACTAAAAAGGGGGAAGTGATCAAAAGAGCAAAAGCTTTGATGTCTGCTTGCAGTCAAGAATCCCTCGTTGTAGAATTAAGAGAAAATATGGTGTATGAAGAGCAGGAGCGTGCTATTTGTGCGCTCTACGAGTTGGCTCTCCAACAGGGCGACGGCAAATTTCGTTCGCCCAACTCGTAGACAAAGGAGTCATAACTAATGGCTGATACTCGTCCAATCCGCGTTTTAGTTGCCAAGCCGGGACTAGATGGGCATGATCGCGGTGCAAAAGTGATTGCTCGTGCTTTGCGTGATGCAGGGATGGAAGTGATCTATACTGGTATTCGTCAGACCCCTGAGATGATTGTCGAGGCAGCTATCCAGGAAGATGTGGATGCTGTGCTGATGAGCATTCTCTCTGGGGCGCATATGGCGATCTTTCCCAGGGTGATGGAGTTATTTAAAAAGAACGATGTAGATGATGTGCTCGTCGCTGCTGGCGGTATTCTGCCCGATGAGGATATTCCGGCCATCAAAGCCATGGGTATCAAGGGTTGCTTTGGCCCGGGTACTCCAACCGACGAAATCATCCAGTTTGTGCGTACCAGTGTGCAGGCTAATCGTTTGGCCGCTGAGGTATAGGTGCCCTTTGCAGAATATCATTGAACGTCTCCTGAGTGGAGATCGCCGTGCTTTAGCGCGTATGGTGACACTGATTGAGAGTGAGTCTCCCCAGGCTCATGACTATTTAACCACGTTGCATCAATATACCGGTCATGCTCATATTGTTGGTGTAACAGGTGCTCCTGGGGCTGGCAAAAGCACCCTTGTTACTCGTCTGGTACGTGAACTACGTAACCAGGAGCGCAAAGTAGGCGTGATCGCTGTTGATCCTACCAGCCCCTTTACGGGCGGAGCGATTCTGGGTGATCGTATTCGTATGATGGAACTGGCGGGTGACCCCAATGTATTTATTCGCAGCATGGCGAGTCGCGGGAGTCTGGGTGGTCTCTCCTCCTCGACACGTGATGTTGTGCGAGCGATGGATGCCGCAGGCTATGATCCCATTATTATCGAGACTGTGGGGACAGGTCAGGCAGAGGTAGAGGTGATGCGTACGGCGCAGACCGTCCTGGTCGTCGTTGCTCCTGGCATGGGTGATGATATTCAAGCGATCAAGGCTGGCATCCTGGAGATAGCAGATATTTTCGTGGTCAGCAAAGCCGACAAGGCTGGAGCAGATCAGACTATGGCAGAACTGGCGATGTTGTTGAGCCTGGACTCCAACCAACGTAAGGCCGATTGGCGCATTCCTGTCCTGAAAACTTCATCGCTTAAAGAGCAGGGAATTGTGGAGGTGGTGGAGGAGATGAAGCAGCATCGTGATTATCTGGTAAAAAGTGGTATGCTGGCCCATCGAGCGCAACGCCAGGTACGTAGCGAGTTGCAGGCATTAATCATGCATGCCGTTATGAAGACGTTGAAGGCTGAGGTGAGCGAAGAGGAGTGGGAGACGCTGATTGCAGATGTCACGAATCGCACACGTGACCCCTATAACGTGGCAAGAGAATTACAGGCGAGGATAGGTTTGAACTCTTAATCCTGAAGGATAAGAAATGGAACCATCTGAAAGTTTTGAGCAAAAAAGCCACGTGGAAATGAGTGGAGATGTTGCCGTTCAGCTTATACGGCTTTTTGCTCAGAATAGTATTGATGTCGTTGTTGATGGTGGCTGGGGAGTCGATGCACTGTTGGGTGAACAAACTCGCTCACATGCAGATTTAGACATCGCTTTACAGCACAAAGATGTCCCGAAACTACGTGCACTGCTTGAAGCACGTGGATATAAAGATATCCCCCGTGATGATACTCGGGACTGTAACTTTGTTATGGGTGATGACAGGGGACATGAAGTTGATTTCCACTCCTATACGTTTGATGCTCATGGAAAGCTTGTTTTTGGAATTGAGTATCCTTTGGATTCACTGGCTGGCACCGGGTCAATACAGGAATACCCGGTGAGGTGCATTTCACCTGAGTGGATGGTGAAGTTTCATTCCGGCTATGAGCCGGATGAAAATGATTATCGTGATGTTTCTGCACTATGTGAGCGATTTGGCATTGCTCTGCCGCCTGAGTACGAAAGATTTATTCGAGATGGTGCTCAGTATTCTGGAACACATTATGGGTGATAAGACACTGGAAGAGGATTGGGATGAACTGCCAGATTTTCTAACCGATATGATTTTGAATGGACTGTGGGGAGTGACAAATCATGACGAAGAAACAGCCTGTAACAGCAATCACACCCTTGAGACCAATAGCGTCAGTTGACGTTACCAATGCAAAGTTCAAAGCAAATCCGTTTCCATTTTACGCGCAACTGCGAGCCGAAGCGCCCGTTTTTCCGGTGAAATTGCCTGCTGGACAACGTGCCTGGCTGGTTACGCGGTATAACGATGTGCTCCATGTGTTGAAAGACGAATGCTTTGCCAAAGATCGCCACAATGCTCTGTCACCTGAGCAACTGAAAAAGGGACCCTGGGTGCCGCCAATGTTCAAGCCTCTTGAGCGGAATATGCTTGACCTGGACAGCCCCGACCATACACGACTGCGAGCACTCGTCCAGAAAGCTTTTACGCCTCGCTATGATCGAGCAGATGCGCGACCAGATACAGGTCTTGACGATGAATTACTGGATACAGCAGAGCCGAATGGTCGAATGAACGTGATTGCTGATTTCGCGTTGCCACTGCCTCTCACGATGATTGGGCGCATTTTAGGAGTACCTGCCGAAGATAATCAAAAGTTTCGTCGCTGGACCAAGACAGTGGTTTCGGCGGGAATAAGCAGGAATCTCTTTGTGTCCATTCCTTCCGTGATGAGCTTTATGGGATACCTGAAGAAACTTATCAAGGAGCGGCGTGCATATCCTAAAGACGATCTGACCACAGCGCTGGTTCAGGCCAGAGATGGCGGTGATCAACTGAGCGAAGACGAAGTTCTGGCAATGATCTTTATTCTGCTGATCGCGGGTCACGAGACAACCGTGAACCTGATTGGTAGTGGATCATTAGCGCTGTTGGAACATCCCGACCAGTTGGCAATGCTGCGTAGTGAGCCTGCGCTTATCAAAACAGCGGTTGAAGAACTGTTGCGCTTTGTGTGCCCAGTGGAAACGGCAACCGAGCGGTATACCCGTGAAGACATCACAATTGCGGGAACAATCATTCCACGTGGTGAACTGGTACTGGCTGTAATCGGGTCAGCAAACCGCGACGCAAATCATTTTGACAATCCTGATTCACTGGATATAACGCGCGAGAACAACAAACATCTGGCATTCGGTCATGGTGTGCATTTCTGTCTTGGTGCTCCGCTAGCCACGACTTGAAGGGCAAATTGCCATTGGCACGCTGGTTCAACGAATGCCACATGTGCGTTTGAGCATTCCGCCAGAGCAACTTCGCTGGCGTGGTGGGTTCATTCTTCGTGGATTAGAGGCACTGCCGGTGTCGTTCTAGAGAATTCATTTCCTGCTTCTCTTTGGGTCTGTGCTAAGGAGCATTTTTAGTACAGGCCTATCTTTCCTTTGACCATGATCAATGAGATGGCAAGAGAGCAATCGGCCCCACATTCTCGCGGCTATACTCCACTCCCGACAACTTAGAGAGAGCAGCTAACATGGCATCAACGATTTCTACACGGCCCACCCCGACAATGTCGAGCAGTTGGGCAGCATCCAGACTCACTGGAACGCCTGCTTTGGTGACCTCCTCAGCAAGCATATATAACGTGATGTTGTGCTTGTGTCGCGCCTCTTGAAACGAGAGTTGGGGATCAGGCATGCTCATATGGTTGGTGTCCTCTTTCTCTGTTGGAGCACTTCCTGTGGCATAGTGGGAAGAGTTTCAACCGGCTGGCGCTCTGGACGAAGAGTCACATCCACATCATTAAGCGTGTAGGGCTGGCCGCACAATGTCGAAAGGGCTTGTAGGATCTTGAGGGCATCTTCTCTATTGACCACGGCACCAATCTCCATCAAATATTCTTCACGTAATGAGACTCCAGCGGCCTGGGCCAGTTCTTGCGAGGTCAAACCGTGGTCGTGGCGCAACTGCATCAATCGTGGAAGGTCTTTAGCTGGCGTGTTCATCATCTCACCACCTTGTTATATGTTTCGACCATCAATTCGAGGGCTTGCTCCTGACCCACAAGCCGTTCGAGTTGCTCCTGATACTGTTCCAATTGACGATACTTGTGGTTGATGATGGTATGTCTGGCTACGCTGGCAAAACCTGTGAATCCTTGCTTCATAGACTGACAGGTCAACTCGATGTCCTGTCGTAAACGCGCAACCTCGCTTTTGTTTGTCTCGTTCATCCTTAAGTCCTCCATCTTATCTAGCATAGTTCTCGATAATGTCGGCTAAGACAACTACCATAGGTAAAAGCATTTTTTAAAGACATTCCTTCTTGCCGCTTCTAGTTTGCCATAAGCTCAGAAACAAGTACAGGTACAAATCGTACTAGAAATCGTACAGGAAATCGTACATATAATGCAGGTACGATCTTTGTACGACTTTGAAACTGTGCTATAATCCTTGTACGACATTTGTACGAGGAATAAGATCATGTTTCGGGAAGATGCAAGATGGAAAAGGATTTCTCAACGCTATTGAAGGCATATCGAAAGGGAATGGGATGGACGCAGGAAGAAATGGCCCAGAAATGGTCATATTCTTTTGAGACTATTTCTGCCTGGGAGCGTGGAAAAAGAAGCCCACGTAATCATGAATTACCACAGCTAGCAAAGTTTCTGGAAATCAGCACAGAAGATTTAGCAGAAATGATCATGAGAAGTAAAGAACCATCACCGGTACAAGAGAATGGTTCGATCTCTCAGCGCAAAGAGCGGGCAGATGGGCAAACGAGTTTTGAGGCCTGGGAAGAAATTCAGTATATTTATAGAACTCGGACAGAGTTTAATCGAAACTTTTCTTACCCTCGTATGTTTGAGAATATCCATTCAATTCTTGCAACAGGAATCAGTTTAAACGCAATAACTCAGAACTATAGCAGAGATGCACTCATAAGAACCATAATTGAAGAAGGTTGCAAAGTCCAACTTTGCTTCTTAGACCCTCAAGGCAAAAAATGCATTGAGCGAGAGGAAGAAGAAGATTATCCGAAAGGAACCTTAGCCGACCTCACAAATGTAAATATCTGCCTGGCGAAAATACTACGTCATCAGATAGGAAAAATAAGTCCGGAACATAGCCATCAAATAGAAATCAGAATATACGACATGATACCTAGATTTAACATTTACATCGTAGATGATACACTGATGACGGTGCAAAGTTATGCATATGGAAGAGGAGAAGATACTCCAACTCTCGTCTTAAAGCGGAAAGCAAAGGGAGGTCTTTTCGACTTTTATGCCTCAGCAGCAAAACACATACTTGATTATTCAACAGACATCAGTAATGATCCAACAATAGGAATGTAGAGAGAATCGAACGTGAAAGAAACAGCCAGAAAGAGATCAGATCCACATGCCATGATAGAAATAGCCGAGAGAGCAGCCCGCAAAGCTGGTGCTTACCTGCTTGAGAAGTTGGGACATGCGAGAATAGAAGCTCAAAAATCCCTACGCGATGACTTGTTAGATGTTGATCTGCAAGCCGAACGTTTGATACTCACAATCCTGCGCCAGGAGTCGCCACAAGCCGGAATCCTCTCAGAAGAGGCGGGATTTGAAGGAGAACGCCACCTGTACTGGATTGTCGATCCTCTTGATGGATCTGCGAACTTTCAGCATGCAAGTCCTCTCTTTGGTATCGCTATTGCGCTAGTTAGTGAACAGATAACGATAGGAGGAGTCATCTATCTGCCAACAAGGGATGAGATGTTCCTTGCCATGCAAGGTCGGGGAGCCTATCTCAATGAGACTCCTATTCATGTCTCTGGGATTGCCAGCCTTAGCGAAGCTATTGTTCACATAGGGGACTTTGCCTGGGATGCTGACCCTGAGGCGATCAATGAGCGCTTGCAAGTTGTCTCTATACTTGCCCAGCATGCTCGACGTATACGCATGATAGGGACAGCCGCAACTGATCTGGCCTATCTTGCCTGTGGAAGAGCCGATCTACTGGTGAACCATGCGACACCATCCTGGGACACCGAAGCTGGAAAGCTGTTGGTACAAGAAGCCGGGGGAAAAGTCACGACCAGATACGATAATAACGGTCAAATTCTCTCTATCTACAGCAATGGGATCATCCATCAGGCCGCCGAAGACCTCCTCGGCAAAATGAAAATACATCTGAACAAAGATGAAAGGTGTCTCTATGACTGATATCGCTCCTGCGGATTTATTGCTTGGACAGCTTCAGAGAGGCGCTGGCAGAGGGTTTTTGCGTGCCTTGCAGGAGGATGTAACTGTCATCACACCTCTCCTTTTTGATTGTGTGATACATGATCCACGCTGGGATCGGCAGCTCGAATCTCGTAGTGACTACTACGCGGTGCTTATTCTGCAATTCGCTCTGTCCCTCGATCCCTTCGATACCTGTCTTCGTGCGTATGCGGAGAACGACTCCGAAGACGCAACGGATGCTGAATACGCTGTGCTCGATACTATATGCTCTCTGGCCGTGCGAGGAGATGTGTCTGCTATTGCCATCGTGCGTGCCTACCTTACCTATGGTCACCACTGGGGTATGGCGTTCGAAACTCTCATGGAGGTTTCAGATACTTCTCTCAGCGTGGACGAAGCGAGTCGCATCATTGACCAGCGCTTTCCCGACGACGACACGCTTGACGACGAATTATTCTCTGTAGGACCTCTCCTCTCCTATGCGCAACAAGAGCCGTGGCGATCTTTACGCTTCGTCAACCCACGGGTGAACCGCATCATGAGTGAACGTGAGATGAAGGTGGGGCAATGGCGACAACAGATGGAGCCGGTACAGGCAAGATTTGCCAACCTTCCGATCACAGAACTCTTTACTGTGGCTATCGACAACGACACTACGCGTTTTGCTGTTCAGGCACTCCAGGAGCGTGTGACCACTGCTGATCTTGACCTTTTGCTTCATATGGCACAACAGGGTGATCACAGACAGCGCTTTGTCGCTTTTCGTGGGCTGCAACGTCTCGCACATCCGGCAGCCCTCCCCATCTTGCAGGCATTTTTTGAGTCACCCAATGCTCTGCCTGGGCGTCTCTATGGAGCGGCAGCGCGAGCAATCGTCGCTTTACCCTCTCATATTACGCTTGACCTTGCTCGCTCCTGGTTTGATACATCTGAAGGTCTATGCCTACATGTCGCCCTTCAGATCCTTGAAGCACATGCAACCGTTACTGATGTGGGACGGATACGTGCTGCGATCCTGCCATCGCTGGAGAGAAATACAAGGGAAATGAACGAATGCTACATGCAATGCGGCATGCTGAAGATATTGGCACGTTTCCCTCAATCTGGTCCCTATCCTGAGGCCGAGACCGTGTTCAACGAAGCTGGGTATGCTCCCATACGCAGCTATGCTGCTCAGGTGCTTGCTGTCTGTAATCCGGATCAGTTTGCACATGGTCTGGCTTTGGAATGTTTGTGGGATTGCGAGAAGCGTGTGCGCCTCATTGGATGTGAGCGTGTAAGTCTGGATGTGCTTGATGCCTATGCAAAGTTGCAGACCATGTCGTATGATCCCCACGAGGACGAGAAGGTGCGCAAAGCGGCCAAAGGACACCTCATCGTTGGAAAGTCTGATATATGTCAATAACTACCCTTAACTTAAAAGGCCGAGACCTTGTAATCACGCCCGCAGAGACATGGCAGCACTTGCCACTGCCGACATTGTTGAACACGCTCTTCGGAGCATATTTGCCTGCTGCCGTACGTGCCCTGATGAAGCAGGATAAGCGTTACCATTTTCTGCGCATCCAGCCGTTTCACTTCAGTACGGTAAAGCATGCTCTGCACCAGCAACAGGTACCCTTTACAGTTGCCTTTGAGGAGCGACCAGCTTTACCTTATCCGACCTCGCTTGCTATGGAGCCACGCCCATATCAGGAGGAAGCACTCTCCAGATGGCTTGCCAATGGTAGTGCAGGCGTTGTCGTGTTGCCAACAGGAGCAGGTAAAACTCTGGTGGCTGCAATGGCTATTCATGAGACGGGCCTGTGGACGTTGGCAGCGGTACCGACTATAGATCTGTTACAGCAATGGCGTACAGCCCTTGCTGCTGCTCTCTCATTGAATATTGATGAGATTGGAGTCTTTGGTGGAGGGGAAAAGGATCTCAAACCCATCACTATTATTACCTACGATTCCGCTGCTCTCTATCCTCGTGAGTTACATCGTTTCGGCTTACTCATCTTCGACGAGTGTCATCATCTTCCGGCTCCAACATATCGTTTGATTGCGGAGAGCGCTTTTACACCCTTACGCCTGGGCCTGAGTGCTACACCTGAACGTAGCGATATGGCGCATACAGACCTTGACGAATTGATTGGGCCAGAGCTGTACCGCCGCTCTCCAGCTGAACTGATCGAAGGACGTTATCTGGCGCAGTATCAAGAGAAACGTGTCGATGTGGCGCTATCGAGCGAAGACGAAGCCCGCTATCATGAACAGAGGGGTATCTATCGCTCGTTTTTACAGCGTCGTCATATCATTATTCGCAGCCCCGAAGATTTCCAACAAAAACTGATCTACATGAGCGCCCGCGATCCTGAGGCTCGTGCGGCAATGCTTGCGTGGCGTGAATCCCGTAACATTGCCATGAACTCTCCAGCGAAATATGCTGAAATTGAGCATATTCTTCATCACCATGCTGATGATCTGGTGATCCTTTTCTCCGAGTACAACGTCGTTGTCGAAGAGATCAGTCGCCGTTTTTGTCTGCCCAGTATCACTTACAAGACACCAGCCGAGGAGCGACGAACCATCCTGGACCGCTTCCGCACAGGGCAATATACCAAACTTGCTACGGGTCGTGTTCTCAACGAAGGAGTCGACGTACCGGATTGCCGTGTTGCAGTCATTGTGAGTGGGAATAGCACTAAGCGTGAATATATTCAGCGTTTAGGCCGTATTCTTCGCCCCAAAGAAGGATCGGCCTTGCTCTACGAACTGGTCACCAGTGGGACAACAGAAGAAGACGTCGCAAAACGCAGAAAATAAGAGTAACTACTCAGGTCTGCTCACCACCTACGGTGGCTCGCTCTCGTTTTATGTGGGCTGTGTCGCTCGTGGCGGAGGTTGCGTCGCAACCTCCGCCACGAGCGACACAGCCCACATAAAACGGGCTACGAAGCGCCACAGGCGCTTCGGAATCAAACTTTTTTGATCTCAAGCTCTGCCATATACTGAGCCTCGATATAGGCTTGATATGCTCCGGCTGAGCCGAGTGTGGGTTGAGGACCTTGATTAGGTGGGATAGTGCGACCAGTATATGCATCAGCTGCGGTACTCTTGAGTAAGAGAGCAACACGCACAAGATCCGGGTTAGTCAGATCTGTCGCGTGCAGAATTTGAGTGTCGTAGGTACGGATATTCTGTATCCACTCTTTCAAGTTGGTAATGGCATTCCTCACGTTCTGCACATGTTGGGCAAAGTTGGGATCGTTGTCTGTTAGTTTTTGAATCTTGTCCAACTGTGTTGCCAGCGCGTCAATGTAACCTGGCTGCGTTGGTGAGGAGAGCAAACCAATCTGTGTATTTATCTGTGGTGGAATAGTCACGGGCAGGTCACCACTCTGTATGGCATATTGTGTTCCATCGATTATCTCGATGACGCGCGTAGCCTGCCGTATCGCAAGCCCATAATCATGGGTGAACTGGAGCGAATCTGCGATACTGCCTGCTTTATCATTCATTGACTGGATTGTCTCTGTGAGTCCTGCCACGATGGCTGGCTGTCCTGGTAGATCCGGTGCTGCGTATAAGATATTTCTGATGTAAGGAAAGATAGCTGTGTTAATCGTTGCCTGATATACTGTATTTCCTGTTGGTGTCTTTGGATTGCTTGTAGTGTTTTCCGCAGTAATGATCAGGTTTTGTGCCGTTGACAAGAGATTTGCATGGTTGGTATTACCTGGATAGAGATAGGAAATGGTACCATCTCCCTGTACACGGAGCTGTCCAAGTAGCAGTGAGTGATGTGATAAGTCCTGTAACCATGCAAAATAGCTTGTGCCTGAGGGAGATGCTGGTACGTTTTGCATCTCAATACGCAACTGATCATTATGCCCAAGGGCATCATCCTGGAAGAAAACATGACCTGCCAGGGTAGTATCCACTGCCGGTCCTTTATTGTTCAACAGGATGCTTGCGCCTAGCGCTGAACCGATAACAACTAGCAGTAGTAACAGCGTGGCAACTACGATATACAGAGGAACATCGTTGGTGCGTGAACGCTCCCTTGCCTGCACGGTTGAGTGCAGTGGATAAACAAGGGGTGGTGTTGACGCAAGTGGCTCATACATCTGCAATTTCATGGAAGGAGTAGGGACCTGTATTTTCATGGAAGGGGTAGGGACCTGCATCCTCATAGAGGGAGTAGGGATTTGTATTTTCATGGAAGGAGTAGGGACCTGTATTCTCATAGAGGGAGTAGGGATCTGCATTTTCATAGAGGGAGTAGGGATCTGTATGTTAGCTCTATTAGAAGGAACAGGGGCATGGTTTGTTTGTGCGGGTAGTGTTGGTACAAATTGAGAGGTGGTCAGCTTGCCAGAAGGGGTCGTCATGGGAGTTGGGAAGCGTGCTGGAAGGAGAGATGAGCGTGGAGATAACTGCTGCATTGGTTGTGAGTCACCGAAAATGGATGCCTGGAAATCTGCCGCATTGAAAGATGGTGAATCCTTCTGCTCTACTACGGCTGTCTGGTTCGAAAAAGCAGGCAGTATGGATTGCATAGAGCAGGCGTCAGCGACTGCGACTGCCAGGAGAGAAGCCATAGGGAAGCGCGTTGCGGTGTCCTTTGCCATAGCACGCAAAATAACCTCTGAGAGTGCTGGTGGGATATTGGGGTTGATCGATGACGGTGGTGTGGGTGATGCGTTGATATGCTGAATCATTACTGCCACCGAACTCTCATCACGGAATGGCGGTACGCCAGTACAGAGTTCGTAAAGGATGACACCAAGGGAATAAACGTCGCTACGGTTGTTTGCAGGGCCACCCCTGGCCTGTTCAGGAGACATGTAGAGTGGAGTACCAATCCCACCGGGGCTTCCTAAAAGCTCTGTAAGGCCAAAGTCGGTAAGCATTGGCTCCCCATTGTTAAAATGGGTTTTATTTTGTTTGTCCAGCAAAATATTGCTCGGCTTGATATTTCCATGAACAATGCCTTTTTGATGAGCATAATCTATGGCCACGCCGAGGCTGGTAAAGAGATATAAGATTTGTGATATCGGGGGAAATACTCCCACATGCGATGTCATGTGAATATAATCGGCGAGTGTTTGTCCTTCTATGTAATCCATAACTAAATAGGCTATGGTCTCGCTTGATTGTTGTGGGTGAAAAATAGTTACGTCACGAATTTGCACAATGTTCGAATGTTGCAGAGATATGAGAGCCTTTCCCTCTTGAGTAAAGCGCGTCAAGAAATTAGGGTCAGCTTGTAAGTCGGTATGGATAATCTTAATGGCAACATCGCGCTCAAGCTCTGAGTTATATGCTTTCCAAACCTCACCAACACTTCCTCTCCCCAATTGTTGCTGCAACTCGTATTTTCCCAGATGACGTGGGATCGTGCTCATCGCATCCTCCAGTCAACCGATGCAATGTCGGTTATTCATACAATATCCCCCGTAACCATACCAGATATCTGTTATGCATTCAATCCTTATAGGACGCATATCCTATAGCAGGTTGTGATAACGAAAGAAGATGTATTTTTATACAAGATAGTCAGTCTTTATCTTCTTGCTTTTGCAGTATCCTGATTCGTGAATGGCATCAGCCCTATAGATTCCCTCCAACAAAATCCGCTATAATATGCGATGTTGTGATTATCCACAAGGAGTAAGATGTGCGTTTTAGCCTGCAGGATATCAAAAAATCAATACAGCGACGTGATGGACACCTTTCTATGGCATTACATTTGCTACGTCCCGGTGAGCTTCATCATGAGATCGAACGACTGATTATGTATCATGAGCATTTGCTCGGTCGACCCCAACGTTGCTTCTCGCTTGATGATGCTCGTGCCTGTATCGGCGAGTATCATCTGGCTCATTGTCTGATTGCCACACTGAGTTACTGGTATAGCTGGCGACAACGCGAGTGGGCAGAAGTATTACAGGAATCAGATGCGACTTCTGCCCTGGCTAATATCTCCTCGTCTGTGCAACTTCGCCTTGCACTTTATAATTACGTCAATGAGCACTATCAAGGGTTTCTGGAGACGCAGATAAGAGCTGATGCGCTCCAGAGCTTCGCTCAGGCATATTGCTTGAGCATTTCTGACCTGGAGTATCTGCTCATTTTAGATAGCGAGGAGGAGGCACTCCTCATGCGTAACGCTGCTCAACCGCCAGGTGCGCAAGAGGTTGCTACACTCTACAATCAGTGGGCATTTGAATCTGCTCTCTTTAATGCATCAAATGTCCACTTCGTTATCGACTGCAACACTTTTAGCAACACACAGCAGGAAGATTCCCATTTTACCACGCCAGTAGTAGGAACAGGCGTAGGTGCTAGCATTAAGCGTCTTTGTTATCTAGCACGGCTGCTAGGCGTCTACTATGATCTTGCGTATGATCCGGTGCCGTTAGAGGCGTCCTCCATAAAGGAGCAGAGGCAAGCAAGTAATGCTCCCATGCGGCTACATCTAACCTTGTATGGTCCGCAGGAAGTAACAGGCGTGCCACAGCAATATGGTTTGCGTCTGGCTCGTCTGTGTCGTCTGCTTATGGGCTACGGACTGCCAAAGACTGAGCGAGGAAGGGCCAAAAAAGCCTCACTAGCCTCAGCTATTATGCGGGCTGAAGCTACTGTGCATTGGTCGCAACGTTCTTACACATTCGTCATGGATGCCAACTTGTTACAACTGTTGCCCCCTGTTGCAGAAACGAATCAGAGCAAAGAACGTACCGGCCCATCAACGCTCTTCGACAGCAATATCGAGCAAGCATTCTGCGAGGCTTTTCTAGCTCTGGCCGGTAGTCAGGGGGTTGATGGCTGGCAACTGGAACGCGAGCCGGAGCCGCTGCTGCTTGATCATGGGATCTTTATTCCCGACTTTGCGCTTACGCGTGCCCGGAGACGCATCTACGTGGAAATCCTCGGCTTTGGACCTCTGCTTATCGTGAACGGAAGGTCCAGAAAGCTCCAACAACTTCAGGGACGCGATGACCTGTTACTGGCTATTCCGGTAGAGGCTAAAGAAGCTTTTGCCAGCATTGCTCCATACTTTCCTATAGTCGTATATAATGAACAGTTGTCTGTAACCGAAGTATTACAGGTATTACGCAACCGCTACGATGATTTTGCCGAACGGCTGGCGCAGATTGATATTGGTGATGTACGTGCGCGTGTGACGGGTCAGAGCTTATTAGCGGAGCGTACGTGCTACGAGGTGTTACATTGCTATCGGCGTTCAGAGATACAGCGAGCGGCAGAACAAATTGTAGATTTTGACATAGTATTTGTGCCGGGAATAGGCTTCTATCATTATGGCTGGATGGAGCAGGTAAAATTTTCATTGATCGAGTGGATGCGTATGGTCGGTTCGATGAGGCTGGAAGTCCTTTTGCAAGAAATCAGATGTCGCTGGCCTGTGTTAGGAGCATGTGAAGATGCCACTCTCGAAGGACTGTTGGCATTATGGCCACAGGTGCAGATACGCCGCGATTCAATCTTTGATGCTCATGTGGAGATTGTTTATCGGGAGGCACAGGGAGTAACTGATATGCAAACTCCATTGGTTACATCTGAAAAAGAAATAAAGAAAACAGAGCGAGAGAAGCGGATTACAGCGAAGAAACGCATTATCAGCGAAGCAACGCAGGAAGATTTGTGGAGATAGTCTATTCATATCAGTAATATATGGCAAAACGAAAATTAAGAGTGTATAGTATAGATTATTCATCACCTTTACCTGTGTTGCTGAGAAGATAGGCCAGAACGATATATGCTGGTAACGTCCTATTTTTGTAGTGAGCAGGGATAGAGCCAGAACAGAAAAAAAGAGGTTATTATGCCAAATTCCATTAATGATGATTTCTTACCCAATGACAATACCTATGTGATTGATGCCGAAAGCGCTACTGAAATGACACGCCTGCTCCACCAGGACCGCATTGTCACCCAAAGTATGCAAGGACTCTTTCCAGAACGCTCCGATGTTTCTGATCTGCATGATGTTCTGGATATTGCCTGTGGTCCTGGTGGATGGACATTGGACGTAGCACATCTGTACCCTAAAATGAAAGTCGTGGGAATCGACATCAGCCGAACGATGATCCAATATGCACGTGCACAGGCGAGAGTACAATTACTCAAAAACGTAACATTTCAAGTCATGGATGCCAGCAAACTCCTCGAATTCCCTGATAATTCCTTTGATCTGGTCAATGCTCGCACCATTATGGGATTTCTCTCAAAAAAAGCCTGGCCACAGTTTTTGCAAGAGTGCATGCGTATCACTCGTCCAGGCGGCATTATCCGTCTGACAGAATCTGAAACGACCATAACGACTAGTCCGGCAGCGGAACAGATAGGCGGCCTGGGCACCCTGGCCTTCTTTCGTGCAGGGCTGAGTTTTTCTCCTGATGGGCGACAAGTGTGTATTACTCCTGTGTTGGGACGTTTGCTTCATGAGGCCGGGTACTCTAATATTCAGAGAAGACCCCATGTTATGGACTTTTCAACAGGTGCGGCAGGGCATGAGGCCATGTATCAAAATTACATGGTTGCACTCAAACTTATGCAACGTTTCCTGGTAAAAATGGGAGTTACCACCGATGAGGAGTTTGAACCATTGTATCAACAGATGCTTGTTGAGATGAAAGAGGAGAATTTTTGTGGTCTCTGGTATCTCCTGACCGCCTGGGGTACAAAGCCACAATAAATTATGGTGACTCTTCGGGTCTCCTCGCCACCTGCGGTGGCTCGCCCTTGTTTAGTCGTTGGTGGCGGAGGTTGCGCCGCAACCTCCGCCACCAACGACGCTTGCGAAGCGCCTACGGCGCTGAGGAATCCAGAGAGGCGAGTGAGCATAATATCTCACTCACCATCCCTTCAGAAGCTAGCGAATAATCAAGTTAATTATTCTGATAGAGAACCATACAGGAGATCGCGGGTGCGGTCACTGTTCCTGTGGCCTGACTGAGTACTGTCTCGCCGGCGGTGCCCTGAGTTGCTACCACATTCCAATTTCCTGCGGGGAGATTAAACGCTGTATCGGCGTTGTTGGGATTGTAAATCACCATGATCGTACCCCATTTATCACCATTGGCGTGGCCTGTGATCTGGAACTGCACCGTGTTGGTTGGACTGGTAAGGAACGAAAGGTGCTGCGTGATATCGTTGGCGGTGGTCATACGGAAAGCGGGATGGCCGTTGCGCAAATGAATAATGCCAGCATAGTAGTTGAACACGTCCTGATACTGGGATTTACGCGACCAATCATACTCGTTTACAGCATCACCCGCGTTGTAACTATTGTCATTGCCACCCTTTGTGCGTAAGAGTTCCTCGCCGCCAGACATAAATGGAACTCCCTGTGAGGTCATCACTACCGCTTGAGCCAGCTCATCCATCTTGATACGATCTGCATCAGTAGCTAACGGAGTGCTATCCTGTATCTTGTCCCACAAGACCAGGTTGTCATGGCTTGTCACGTAGTTGATGGTTTCGCTGGGTGCCGCCGTAAAGTCGTTGATACTGCCCGTCACGCCGTTTTGGATCGTCGTAGTCAGCCCGGTGGCGCCTGTGGCAAATCCCTGAGCGGTGTGATCAAAGACAGTGCCGATCAGGCCGTTACGGATATTGTCATTGAAGACAGCCACTCCCAATCCCTTTTGCTGTCCTTTTGTGAGTAGATCATCTGCCGGTAGACCTGATGTGCCGCCCGTCCAGGGTTCACCGTAGATGAGAACACTGGGGTTGATGGCGTGCAGATCTTGCGAGACCAGCCGCATTGTATCCACACCGAGTAATGCCATAAGATCAAAACGGAAACCGTCGATGTGATATTCCGTGGCCCAGTACTTCAGCGAGTCGCGTATAAATTTCTGTACCATCGGTCGCTCAGCAGCAACCTCATTGCCGACCCCAGAACCATTCGTGTAATTTCCAGAATAGTCAGTGCGGTAGTAATACTGTGGAACGATCTTATCGAAGTCCGAAACCTGCGTAGCAAAAGTGTGGTTGTATACAACGTCCATAACGACACCCATGCCGGACTGGTGCAGACTCTGAATCATTTCTTTGTACTCGGTGATACGCGTAGTACCATGTGGGTTTGTGGCGTAAGCGCCCTCAGGGACATTATAGTTGCGCGGATCGTAGCCCCAGTTGTACTGGTTGGGATTATTATCGTCAATGCTGGCAAAATCTGCTACTGGCATGATATGTACATGACTAATGCCGAGTTGTTTCAGACTGTCGATACCAGTGGAGACATTATTGGGTCCCGTCGTCCCATGCTCTGTAAATGCCAGGTATTTGCCTTTGTTCGTGATCCCCGAATTTGGGTCAACGGAGAAATCACGCATCTGTGTCTCATAGACTACAGCATCGACCGGGTTTGCCAGTTTCTTGTAGTGATCCCCATTCCAGCCACGTGGATCGGTCTGGTGGAGGTCAACGATCATACCACGTGTAGAATTGACGGCGACTGCCCGCACATAGGGGTCAACGGCGGTTTGTGTTGAGCCATAGACAGTCACCTGGTACAGGTAGTACCAGTTTTCCAGATTTCCCCCTACGACTGCGAGCCACGTACCCTTTGCACTTTTATGCATGGCAACCTGGCCGGTGAGTGGTCCCGTCTCGCTGTTATAGAGCAATAGTTGTACATTGGAGGCCGTCGGTGCCCATACGCGGAAAGCGGTCCCTATTGGTGTATAGGTATTGCCAAGATCGTCACCTGAATAGGTATAATCATCGTCGCCCAGAACGTTACGGGCTATGACGGCATGCTGTTTATAGCCTGTCAAGCCAAGCTGGACGATATGTGTCACATCGGGTGATTGGGTGAGCTGGACTTAAACAAGATCGGTCTGGACACCAGCCGATGATGTAGGCAGAGAGACATTCGGGTTGTTGATCGAATCGTAGGCCTGACCCAGCTTTGTGGCGGGGTCAAATGGAACATAAGAGAAGGTCACATTGGCCCCACCTGTTGGAACCGTGAGTGAGATATTATTACCCGGAATGGCCCCATCAAAGGTACCATCAAAAGCAAACTTATAGTTGTAGGTTCCTGCGGGTAAATTCCCTGTAAACTGAAACAGGTTCTTATTAACCTGTTTCATCAAGGTCGCATTGTCCGCAGGATTTCAGTCGCCTTTTGCGCCCAGGAGATGTTGCAGGTCACCAACAACAACGGCATGGTAGGTCTGGGCAGTGTCAATTGAGGCTGCTGAAAGAGCCTGGCCTGTGGTTGTATCTGCCACTATTGTGTCACCAGGTGCGAGAGGAAGTGTGAGTGGATTCGTCAACTTGGCAATAATTGTCCTGGCACTTTCCAGGTAAGCATTGGTGACATGGGGTTGTTTTGCTGCTTCAGCGTCACTTAATGAGGTATACACGTTTGGATCTCCTGATACAAGCCATACCTCTGCTTGACCGTTTGTGATCGTGATATAGCGATTTCTGTGAAATATCTTTTGCTTGCCAGTTTCCCAGACGTACAATGAAGCCAATTTGGGAGGTAGGTGCCGTCTGATTTCGGATCAGCGAGTATAGTGGCATCGGCAACAACCCCAAACGCATCAGGTGGAGAAGTAAAATCGTATTCTGCTCCTCCATAGCTTGAACTATCGGAGGCTACAGGCCACATCCAGAAGATTCCAATTGGTGTATGTGCTGTCGAAACGAGCATAGTGCACTTTCACCGTTACGCTTGACATGGCTGTAGCTTTGCTTCGTGCGGCCAGTGCTGCTCCTGTGCCGCTTAGTAAGAGCAACAAGAGTAAGCAGGTACTGATGTACCATTTTGTTTTAGAGAAACGTGGAAATTTAGTGATCATGTGCTACTTTCCCCTTTGGAAATACATAGCGTTTCATTAAGCTACCTGTAGATAGGCATTCAACTTTTTAAAGTGCTGCGTGGGAGAGGTGAAGTGTCGAGCGTAAGATCCCTGTAACACTAGCTGGCAGTTCACAGAAATGGTTCGAGTAGCGTCTCTGGTTGGTCAGTCTTTACTGTTGACTTGTCAACTATTGTCCATTCTATAGTATAACATAGGTAAAAGAGAAGAATCAAGAAAATTGGGTAAAATAAGGCAACTTTCCTTCAATAACAAACTAAATATGTTTCTGAGAGCTTGCATACCAGACGAGTGATGAAAATCTTTTTATACCAGGATATATCAATATAGCCCAAAATGGTGAGGTTAAACTATTTCTTGTATAACGTGATATAATGTGCTACCTTCCTGTCTACCTAAGATAGTCTAAGTGTATTAGCCTTCTTTCTTCTTTTTAGGGGAAATACAAGGAGAAAAGAAGATGAAAGAAATCACTACGAATAGCCAGCCAATGATACGAGCTTATCTGTTTGGGCAGTATCGTCTGGTACGTGGAAGAGGGAACACCTGGCAAGCGGTGAATGATCCTGTCTGGCAACAACGACGTGTGCGTAATTTATTGGGGTGTCTGCTGAGTAGTCCTGGTCGAATGCTGGGACGTGAGCAGGTGATGGAGACATTATGGCCTGATCTGGATATTGATACCGCAGCCAATCGCTTAAATAGCGCTGTCCATAGATTGCGTCAGGTGACTTGAGCCTGCATTAGCACGCCCGGCAGCTTCGCGCCTGTTACGTCTGGAACATGATGTCTTTATCCTGGCTGATCAGAAACGTCTCTGGGTCGATGCAGATGCCTTCGAGACTCTCTGTGCATGATGCTCATCGCACGTCTGATCCACTCCAATCTGAGCGTCTGCTCGAAGAAGCCGCCACGCTCTATGCGGGTGAATTTTTGCCGGAAGAGCGTACTTTATCCTGGACTACTAACTCGTCGTGAGACGCTTAAGCGGGCATGGATGGGTCTGCTGACTTCGAATTAGCGGACCTTCATATGGCACGAGATATTCTGACCAGTGCAATGGATATCCTGGAGCGTCTTCTTCCGTTGATCCGACCAACGAAGCGGCAGTGCGCCGTCTCATGATTTTGCTTACCAGACTGGATCGACGAGCTGAAGCATTGCGTTCCTACCACCATCTTACGGCTCTTCTCCAAAAGCAGGATGCTGCAGAACCTTTGCCCGAAACTCTGTGAGCTTTATGAAACATTGCGTCGGAGAAATCTACCTGTTACATTTCCTTCACGAGTCACTCGCCCTGCAGTTCTGTCGCAGACTCCTCCAGAAAGATATTCCATTGCGTCCAATTCTTCACATTGGGCGTAGTAACCAGAGCCGATTGATTGGGCGTGATCAAGAGTGTGAGACCATGCAACAGATCATGCAGGCTCTCCAACAAGGGCCGAATTCTCAGGATCAGGGCAAAAATAGACGATACGAGCAACAGATGAGCACACCACATCTCTTACTCCTGGTGGGCGACGCTGGTATCGGAAAAACACGACTTGCTGAGGAGTTAAGCCGTCAGGCAAACGAGCAAGGATGGTCCGTGATCTGGAGTCGCGTTTATGAGCAAGAAGGCACACTACCTTACCGTCCCTGGATTGAAATATTGCGAAAAATGATATCAAACGGTCATTTGCCGTTGAAAAGCGGTAATGGTAATAATATTATACCATCTCATATATATACTCTCTTGCCTGAACTACAGAATATGGTCCCCGTCTCTTCTCAAGCGTTATCACCTGAACAAGAGCAGTTACATTTGCGCGAGGCAATGCTCAAATGTCTTATAACGATGAGCACAAAAATCCCACTGCTGATGGTCTTTGATGATCTTCAATGGGCTGATAGTAGCAGTGTTGAGTTGCTTGCTTATCTTGTCCGTCGCTTACGCGGTCAATCTGTCCTCCTATTAGGAACTTGTCGTGATACAGAACTTGCTATACACTTTCGTTCTCTGGTGGCTGACCTGCAACATGAACGGGTAGCCCTTACTTTGCCCCTCCAGCCGCTCACTATGGCACAGATTGGAGCTTCTGGTGGCACATCTGCCGGAGACAATTGTGCAGCGTATTCAGATGCAATCTGCTGGCAATCCCTTTTTTGCGGAAGAGCTGGCACATTCAGTGAGCACTCAAGAGGAAACCGCTCGTACAGTTCATGGCCGTCCTGTCAACCCCTTGCCGGAAACGATTGCGGCAGCCATTGATCGCCGTATTGGTAAGCTTAGTTGGGTATGTCAGCAGTTATTGAGCAAAGCGGTAGTGCTAGGAGTATCTTTCGAGTTCAATCAGTTACGCTTGATGAATATTGGCACCAGTGAAGACACATTGCTTGATTTACTTGAGGAGGCACTTGCAACAGGAGTACTCATTGAAGAGGGAACAGGGGCGCATATTACCTATGACTTTTGGCATCCCCTGATTGTGAGCCATCTCTACGAGCGCCTATCTGCTGCCAGACGTGCTTATCTGCATCGACAGGCGGCAGAGGCTCTACGACAGATCTATCAGGGGCATGAGGAAGAAGGGGCAGCCACGATTACCCATCATCTGCTTAAAGGGGGAGGGGCATCGGTACAGACTGCCCATTTTGCTCAACTTGCAGGTGATCATGACTATGCACTTTCCGCTTATTCAGGGGCACAACGCCACTACCAATTAGCAATTGCCCAGATGGAAGAGATGCCTGAGCAATTATTAATGTCTGCGCAAGAAGAACGATTACGCCTGGCCTATTTACTTGAACGAGTAGGCGCATGTATGACGGTTCAAGGCGATTACGAACAGGCACTTCATCTCTATGAGCGTGTTTTAACGTTGCGTAGCTACCAGCGTCAGTATGTATCACAGGCTTCATATCAGCAAGAAGCTCAGGTTCAAGCACTCCTCTGGTATCTGATTGGTCGCTTATGGAATTTCACTGCCAGCTATGCCAGGGTCCAGGAGTGCTATGAGCGTGGTGTGACCATCTTGCTTGATGCTGGGATTACCTCCGGGCCAGTGATGGCCTGTTTGTACTTGCAACACAGCAACCAATACTTTATAGAAGGAAACTATGATGAGGCCCGCCGCATTGTGAATGAAGCCTTACAAATGTCTGAAAAAGCGTTGCAACAAAAAGCTGATCTGATAGATGACCCATCACTTTCGGTAGATATACGACGAACTATAGAAGGCAATCCACTTGAAGTTGGGCGTGCCCACGAGTTACTTGGTATAATTGCAGCACAGGCTGGTCAATTCTCGGAAGGGCTGCCTCATATTCATATGGCCCTGGAGATCTTCGAGCAGCATGATTTTGTGCGACCAATGGCGAGTGTTTCGTCTAATCTCGGAGTAATGTATATAACAAAAGCAGAGTATGCGCCAGCGAGAGCGTGTTTTACTCGTGCACTTGAACTCGCTGAACGGGTTGGAGATGTACGTATGATGTCTATTGTCTCCAGAAATTTGGGGGAAGTGGCCTTTTTAGTTGGAGATCTGGCAGAAGCTACAGAGTATAACCAGCACAGTGTCGTCCTGCTGGAGCGCCTTAATGCGCGTGATCAACTGATTTGGAGCTATCTTGCTCTTGCTTTATCCTTGCATGATCAAGGGAAACTGCAAGCGTCATGGAAAACGGCATTGCGTGCACTCTGGCTGAGTCGTATCATTAAGAGCGCTCCTGCTATTGGTGCTTGCCTGGTGGTGCTGGCAGCGGTGCGTCTCACAGGTCTCGAACTTGAGCAAAGAGAAGGGCGTGGTATTGAGCGGATCACCCTCAAGCGTCTCCAACGTACAGAAGCAACGTTGCAACGGGCACTGTCCATTGATGGGTTAACTGGAGACGACGTGATAACTGGTCGTGTGGTACTGGCAAGGGTATTACTCATGTATGGTAAACTAGATGAGGCACAACAAAGCGTCTTGCGCATGCTTGAAGAGATGTTTCTGCAACAAAACAATCACATGCTGACCCATGTACAACGGCTACTCGGATGTATCCTTGTTGCTCAGGGAAGAGAAGAGGAGGCAGAGGTATATTTTCAGCAGGCTTTGCAGACCGCCCGTGAATATACTATGCGTCTGGAGTATGCTCGTGCTTTATATCATTATGGAAATGCTTTATTGAAAAGAAGCGTTCCAAGAGATGTTACTTACCGGCAAGGAATGCGTTACTTACAAGAGGCCCACGATATTTTTGTTGCTTGTGATGCCGTCATCGATCTTGAAAAGGTGAGACAAACACTGGAACCGATGGATTTTGACAACCAGGCACGGTAGAGAGAGCGTCGTAACCTCCGATACATTGAAACATTCGTATGTGAGAATGGAACGAAGAGAGGGCAGAGGATCACATTTGATTGTCTCATAATCAGGTATGGGTCTACAGTTTGGTTGATTCATCAGGCCTGGGACCTTTACAGTTTGAAAGCAGCCAGGTAAGTGATCTTGAGAAGGTGAGGAAGTATTTTTCTTACCCTTATTGACATGAACATTTGTTCTAGTGTACTATTGAGATGCGTCGATTAGAAGATCAATGCGATAACTCTCAAAAAAAATCCCGAAAGAGAGGATGGTAACAATGTGGATCAGAGTTCTCGGCAATATCCCAACTATACAACAGCAAAATCGGTAAACAATCGTGAGTTTTTCGAGGACGAATATGATGATGTCTGGCCTGGACGGATGCCCACGAGTTCACGTCGCTATCACAGTGATGTCAAGACACAGATCGGTCATGCGCGAGCTGATGTAGCAGGGACTGACACAAGGCCGGTACTACATCCCAGCCAGGTCGTAAAGGTAGCATTCCTCCTCGTCGTACAGCGACCCAGGCAGCGATGCCAACACGCAGGTCACACGGCGTCGTCCGGGCACAACCGAAGATGTTCTTCCACGTAAGAGTAGTAACTTACCGGTCCTCAGAAGTCGTAGTAGATTACGTTTTCACTGGCTTGTCTATGTAGGCATAGCAATGCTAGTTATCGTCGTGGGATGGGTAGTATTGAGTGGATCATCAGTTGGTGGCAAGTGACACAGGACGATTGGCATTATGGCCGTCCTCGTACCTTTCAAACCGACTTTGTGGTTGGCCACAGTGATTTAAGTGAGAACCCCAGCCATTTTATTGTCATGAATTTACGCCGTCACGTGGAAATTATCGAATTTCCTGGTGGTGATTCCACAAAAGCCAGAGTCTTTGTCGGTCCGGTTTTAATTGGGCAGGACCAGGATTTAGCGCCAGTGACCCTGGATTTTAAGGATGTCAATGGTAATGGTAAACCAGATATGATTGTGAACGTACAGGGGAGCCATTTTATCTTTATTAATGAGAATGGTACATTTCGTCCGCTACGTCCTGGCGAAACTGTCCATTTGTAGGTGGAGCAATCTGTGGTATCTTTCTTTTTTGCAAAACCGGACACCCGCAAGGACAATACTCTTCTGAATAGGAGACCTGCCCTGCCGGGTGTCTGATATTTACTGTACGACGGTGGTTTCAACCTCCTTAGAGGGATCATGACTCACCTCAGTATGTGACTGTATATGCTGAGTGGCTATTATTTGCAGCTTTGGTGGAGGGATAGTCAGGAAATGTCTGGCTGTGGAGTCCTCAAATTCAATCGTATCCTTTGCTGTTGGGCGTAGGGCTAGCAGTGTAAAAACAATCATCCAGATCAAAAGAAAACTGAGTAATATCCAAAGCAAAAAAAGCGATGTTGTCATAGTAGATATGTTCACAGGTATATCCTCTTTCAAGCCACAGAGTGCGGCATAAATTACCGTAATGTCTTAAACGAAGTAAATTGGTGATATTAACATTAATGATGGCGTGCTTCTGGGCATACAAAACTGGCATGCTACAGTGGTAGGAATATTCTCCCAATGAGATGACGATGAAGAAGCGAAGAAAGTTTCTTGTTGGAGTCTCCATATCCTCTCTTTTTTTATTTTACACAATAGTCTTGTGTCTCTCCCTAAGAAAGATCGTAATCATTAGGAGGGAATGATGACATCTTGTTGTTTTGGCAAAAATCTGTCAAAATAAGCTCAGAGCATTTCGTGGAAATAGATCCATATCGTATGTAAAGGATAAAGAGCATGGATCATATAAATTTGCAAAGAACCCGCGATGTACTTCTTAGCCTCATCTGTATTGGTATTCTTCTTTGGGCAGCGGGTGCAGTTTTAGGTCAGTTTGTCGATGCCATTATCATCTTACTTCTCGCGATGGCTGTCGCATTTTTGCTTACGCCAGCGGTAAATTTTCTGGAAAAATATCATATACCGCGCTTATTCGCGGCCTTGCTTGTTTATGTCATCATCTTAGCTGCTATTGGTGGCCTTGGGTATGGATTGGTCTTTACGTTGATTCAGCAAACGGTTTCCTTCTCAAATACTATCTACAATTTTGCTGTAACCTTACCAGATAAATTCCAGACCATCATCAATTTCCTGCACCAGCAGGGAGGTATTCCTGATGAAAATATCAAAGCCGTACTTGACCAGATTCAGGGAACAGCTTTTACTTTCGCTCAGGGAATGGCAACCAATGCGTTCAATTTTTTCTTCATTATAACAAATGCCTTCCTTGATATCCTGTTAGTGGCGGTGCTCAGTTTCTACCTCACCCTTGACGGGAAACGTATGCGTGATAGCATCGTGAATTTAGTGAATATTGCGCCAAAGCGTTGGCTGTCCAATATACAACAACAACAGTTTGAGGATGCTCTCAATCGCGTGGTTGGCAACTACATTCGCGGACAACTCACTTTAGCTGTCCTTGTTGGGGGACTTACCAGTCTGGTGTGTGTTATAACCGGATTGGGAAATTATGCGTTGATTGCAGGCCTATTGGCATTTATCTTTGAGACAATTCCTATGGTAGGACCAGGGCTGGCTTCCATTACTCCCATCTTTCTCTCTTTATTGTTGCCAAATCCTTTCCCTCGTACATTTGAGGTGATCGTGCTGTTTATCGTGATCCAGGCTCTTGAGAGTAATATCCTGGGACCACGTATTGTTGGGCATGCGGTGGGCTTGCATCCAGTTGCCACTATTATGGCGTTACTGGTTGGTGCCAAGTTATTTGGTATCCTTGGTGCACTCCTGGCGACCCCGGCTGTTGCTGTGTCCTGGGTAGTGATTGCCAGCATTTATCGTTCTATTCGTGGTGAAACAGCCGAACAGATGCTTGCCAAGCGACGTGCTATGTGGACTATCCCTCGTCCTCATAACCGATTCCTGCGAAGGCACAAACATCATGGTAGTGGACATGCTGTACATACTCAGTTGTCTCCCCCAATAGAGCATAGCAAGCGACATCCGGCTCGACAGGCAGAGAAGGCCGAACAAACATTGCCGGGTGAAGAATAAGAGAGTTTGTTTCGCCAGGCCGTTTTGTGTGGGTGGGCAGGGATCCCTGGCCACCCACACAAAACGGCCTGGGAAAGGGTCAACTGATGTCGTACCAAAGGTTCGACGTAACTCTTCTTCGCCATCTTTATTCACCAGGGCGTATATCTCGTCATTCGCCATGATCTGGGTTTCCCCTGTGGGGAAGATCGGCTCATCACCACGAATAATCAGGGCCAGGGTGGAACGGCGCGGGAGGTTGATCTGATTCAACATCTTGCCCGCTACTGATGAGAGGGGTGGTACACTCAGCTCTACGATCTCCAGACCTGCTTTCTGCAAGGTCATGAGGAGAACGAAGTGCGGACCGGGCAACTCAGACTCGATCTGGGAGAGGATAGCTTTGGTTGGACTAACCGTGACGTCAATGCCAAGTTTGCTGAATAGCTCTTCGTGTTTCGGGTTGTTCAGGCGGGCAATCGTGCGGGCAACGTGAAAGCGTTTCTTGGCTACCTGGCAAATCACCAGATTATCCTCATCATCACCTGTGACCGCAATAACCACATCTGCCCGTCTTGCTCCAGCCTCTTCCAGTGTTCTTGCCTCGCATGCATCACCTTTCAGAACAGATGGTCCCAGTTCCTCGCTCAAATTTAGAGAGCGAACGGGATGTTTTTCCAGAAGTAGGACTTCGTGACCCTGATTGAGCAAATTTCTTGTGAGGTAGTAACCAACGTCGCCACCACCTCCAATAATAATGTACATGTGAATATCTCTCCTCTTTCCCTTACTCCGTAACTATTCAGGTACCCCTCTTGTGCCGCCTTTGGCGGCCTTTGAAAAAAAGGAGAATTTGCGAGGGCACCTCGTACTCCGGCCAGGAGACAGGCGTCCCCGGCACCCTCCTTCTGAAAAGTTACGTTACTCCTCAGATCTCCTCACCACCGCAAGTGCGCTGGCTCTTGTTTAATGTGGGTTGTGTCCTCCATGGACGACACAACCCACACATAAACAGTTTGCGAAGCGCCTCAGGCACTGAGAAATCGGAAAAAGAAACCTGAGGAATTACCTGGTTATTTTTCTTGTCAGGCTTAAATGAACTGTCTATACTATTTCTAATCACTCAAGGCTTTGAAGAGTATGTCTGAGCTAATGATCGTAGGGCAGATAGTCTCAAGTCCAAGGTCTCTATAAGTGCTCTGGCGAAGAGGGTCGTAAATACGGCAGACAACATTTTTGACGTGAAAGATTTCTTTGGCGATCTGGCTTGCCATGATATTGCGGTTGTCACCGTTGGTTACAGCGGCAAAGGCGTCTGCTGTTTCGATGCCTGCGTGCTTTAACACATCGCCATCTATACCATTACCCAATATTTTCTGCCCTGTGAATTTGGCATCGAGCCGTTGAAAGGCATCGTTGTTATTATCAATGACTGTGACTACATGGCCGGCTTTATCCATCTGTGTTGCTAATGTGGCACCAACACGACCACAGCCGAGGATGACAATTTTCACTGGTAGCCTCCTATCGGTCAAAGGACCGCTTTTTGGGTAGATAACCATTAATTATTATAGCATGTAAGGAAATTGTCGTAGTAACTATTCAGGTCCCCTCGCCACCTGTGGTGGCTCGCTCTTATTTGTATGTGATGTTGTTGTTCGTGGCAGAGGTTGCGCCGCAACCTCTGCCATGAGCGACAAAATCACATAACACAGTATCTCTTGCTGAAGCGCCTGGCGTTCTAAGTATCTCTTCTTATTTCTCCATCAAAGTAGCTCGTCGCATCTCCAACGTGAACAAACTCTAATTCATGGATGATTGTACGTTAAATTCGCCAGTTGTCGTCATTATTTTATACCTCCAAGTACATTTCATATTTTACAAAGTGATTCATGGACACATCAAAGATGAAAGGGAACCGAAGAGACACTTTTAGCAAAAAGCCCATTCATCATTAAACAAGAAATCACCCACAGGAGAAGTGTGAGTGATTTCTCGCTCAATCCTACATTGAAGCATGCCTCAGAAGAGGTTCATTAAAATGATGAGGTATTCGCAACAATTCCATTATCGTACCAACCCAGCGCAAAAAAGCTAATTACGAAGGACCGTGACCAACCATTGGAGTATAGCAGCTATGCTGACCAGGCAGAACTGCTCCATTGCCGCCTGTATCATGGCAGAAAAACGCTGTTCCATCAGTATTCCGATAAATCTCTGCATCCCCGTGTGTCCACTCGGGCATAGCATTATTAAACTGAATAAAGCCCCAGGCCGCATGGCACGAAAGATTAAACATAAGCTTTACAACGCCTCCACCATCAACTGTGTGGAAGGAGCTTGTCCGTTCGACAACAGCACCGCGACGCATCCAGTAGACACCGGACTCAGTCCATCACAGCCGTCATCCGTACAACTAACCGCAGGCACAACTCTTTGCATATTATGCTGAGTGGATTGAGCAACACTTTTCCCCGATAGCTCATGGGCAGATGCTGAAAGCGGACTCAGCGCAAAAATCCCTAATATGAAGACGATGGCCGAAAGGAACAAACGCTTTTTCATTGTGACACCTTTCTTAAATGTAATGTCCACAAAACTATAAGCTGGATTGCTATGAGAACAGCACTCAAGGGAAAGAGGCGGTTGGCAACGTGAGAAATGTCTCTCCATTCCTGAACCTCATTAGAATTGTGTAAACCCGCGTACCATTTGTTCTCTATTGCAAACTTGTATATGACCTATCAAACTTTTTTGATGCAATAGAACAACAACGAACTCTCATATCAATCTGTGTTCAAACATTGCGATAAACGACTGGAACACATGGGAAATATACCTGGGATTTAAGGTGTACAGAAGCGCATTTTAGAAACATTTTGAAGACATTTTGAAGACATTTTCCCCTTACCGGCTTTTTGTCAGCATTCAGAGCAGCGCCAGGTAAGAGATTGTTGAGGATTTGTGTCTTTGAGGCGAAAAGGCATCATATATAAGATCGGGCTTATTTGCGTAAGACAAAAGCTGCGCAAATAAGCCTGAATATTTTGACAAACATATAGCTACAAACTACGGCTGAGGAGCCTGCCAGATTTCGTACATCTCTTTCTCTGTGCCGATAGCAAGAGATGTCCCGTGCCTGAGCCAGAGCACGCTATATACGAAACTGCTATGTCCTCCGTATATAGCAATCTGTTTTCCTCTATTAAGTGGTTCCCAAACGTGAACGGTGTGATCCTTACCCCCTGAAGCTATAAAGGTGCCCTTGGGAGACCAGTCGACTCCATGAACTGCATCTGTATGGTGTCGATACGTATAAACGGATTGACCAGTCGATACTTCCCAGACTCTGACATGTTGCATCAACACCGCCAGACACAATGTGTCGTTCATCTGGGGACCAGGACAGATCAATTACTCTGCCCTGATGTCCGCGACAGATAACCCCTGGCTTGCCTGTGTGTACTTCCCAAATATGGACAGTACCATCATCGGCTCCGGATGCAAGAAATCACCCGCGAAGCGGACCATTTGACACGTTCAAAGCCCATGAGATGAGGGCAAAGGACTTGAATCGGGATACTGACTCACCTTACGACCAGCGAAAGGGTCCCAAATCTCAACTGTTGGGGTATGGCCCGAGAAAGCCAGGGATTTACCATCCGGTGACCAGGAGACTGAATGGAGTGGATAGGATCGTTGTAATGTGAAGAATGGCTTCTTATCAGGAAACTTCCACACTGCGATGAGCCTGAATGCAGGTCAGCAGTAGCAGCGGCAATAAGATTGGCTTTCGACCAGGTAACATCATTTACCCATTCATTTAACGTTTGATAGTACAATACGAGCACCTGATTCTCGACGTTCCAGATGGACACCTCATTTGTACTGTTCGCCAGTGCGATATCACTGTTATCAGGCGACCATGCCGTAGCATTCACAAAGTTGCCTGTGTTTTCATCAAGAAAGTGGTGCGAACGTTTGCTCAATGGCATAGAGATAGGTAGAGATGGATGAGAATGTTGGCCCGATGGCATAGAGGTGGTCGATAAGTGGGAAAAAGCAAGCAAACTTCCTCCTACCAGAGTCGTTACTCCAAGTCCTCCTAACCCAACAAGGAGAAACATGTGTCGATGAGACAAAAATGACGCAGAGACTTTTCTAGCATTTGTATTCATCGCAGGTGGTTGCAAAAAAGAGCCGGGAACGCTTGATGGTAGCATCAGAAGTTTCTTGGGGGGGAGGCGTGAATGGTTGTAGTATTGTTGGATTTCCTCGGGGAGTACTGATAACAGGCTAAAAGTCTCTGGCGCGTTGATTTCAAAGAGGGCACATAACTTTTGTCGATGGTAAGGATGGTGCATTCTGTTCCTCCCGTTCCCAACGTCCGACAGTAATCACATCGACCTCGACTTGTTCAGCAATATAATTACGGGACCATCCTCTTCGTTCTCGCTCTCGTCGTAATGCTGAAATAGTTGTATTTTTCATGCAAAATACCCCCTTGTGGTAAAAACTATTAGCGCTTTTCCACCTGTTTAAGGTAATTACCGTTCATGGGTAATTGTTATTTTCAGGTGATAGATAAACTTTCTTTTAAAAGCCGTACTACAATATAAAGACGGTAACATGCGTATTTTTTAGAGGTCTTTTTCCCTGTTGAAACAAAGAGAACATCAAAGAATGTTGAGTAGTTTTAACTTCATCTCTATTTTCTCTTGTGCCGCACATTTTTAGCTCTGGTAGTCTGGTAGGTAGGTAGGTAAGCGGTAGTATCTTCTAGTAGTATTATGGTATGCTCTGGATGGGATAAGAATAGCCTCTACCCTGGCAATTCGCCAAAGTGAGCAATAAGAGCTGTTCCCTGTGAGTTTGTAATAGCGAGAAAGATTGTGAGAGGATGTCGTTTCGTGATAGGCGTTATGTTTTGCGTATTCTCCCTGGAGAACGGCGCGAGCAGTGGGATCATTTTATAACTGAACACCCTCAAGGACATCTTCTACAAAGTTGGAGTTGGGGAGAACTGAAGGCATCTGCTGGATGGTCACCTTTGCGGCTGGCTCTCTGGGATGAACACCAGCACCAGATCGTTGCCGCTGCTCAGGTATTACGGCGTACGGGACCATATCTTCCTCTGAAGGCCGGGCATCTGGCCTATATCCCTAAGGGACCTGTCATCGATTGGGCGCAATCCGCACTCTGTGAAGCTTTCTTTCCGCAGCTTGATTCCTGATCTGCGCAAGCAAGGCGCGTTGGCTTTGCATATGGAGTTGGGACAGGAGACCGATACGGCGGAAAGCGAATGTATTCTGAAGCGTCTGACGTCTCTCTCATTTCATCCGACGCGCGCTATACAGCCGCTACGGACGATTGTGTTGGATCTGGCACCGTCTGAGGAGATATTGTTGGCTCAGATGAAGGAGAAGTGGCGTTACAATGTGCGGCTGGCAAGTCGCAAAGGGGTCACTGTCCGTGTTGCAGAGACAGTCGAAGATGTACGTGGCTGGTATCAATTATTGCAGACGACGAGTGAACGTGATCGGTTTGGTATTCATACGCTCGACTATTATCTACGCATATGGGAGCTTTTTGCCTCACGCAAGGAGGTTCGTCTCCTGCTAGCTGAATATAACGGGCAACTCCTGGCGGGGATCATGGTCGGGTTGTTTGCACATCAGGCGATCTATCTCTATGGTGCGTCAAGCAATGAGCAGCGGCAACTGATGCCGAATTATGTGTTGCAATGGGAGGCAATACGTTGGGCTAAACAGCAAGGGGCTAGATTGTACGATTTTTGGGGTATTCCCGAAACTGAGGATGAAGATGAGGCGATGGCGGGCGTTTATCGCTTCAAACGTGGTTGGGGTGGTCGCGTGGTACAGTTTTCTGGTTGCTATGAGCATGTGTATCGTCCCCTGGCGATGAAGGTGGCAAGCAAATTTCTCTGAAAATCTCCAGTTTCCTTTTCACTGCCCCAAGATGATGATCATGACGCATCTAAACTAGATCTATTTGACAATGATGACACCCGAGTATAAAATGAGAACTGGAAAGTCAAAAACATGAGTTTGTGATGAATCTGGAACTGTAGAGAATGCATTAGATGATAGTACCAGGAAGGAAGAGAGATCGATGCCCACTGAAATCCCTCAACACTCGCTTCGAGAGGCACTGCGTCAGAAACGTGCTGAATACATTCTAGGAGTCGCAGAAGCCGTCCTCGTAGAAAAAGGGTACCATGATGCGTCCATGGATGAAATCGCGGCGCGAGCAGGAGTTTCCAAAGGGACACTCTATCAGCACTTTCCCACAAAGGACGATCTCATGTTCGCGCTCATTGAGCAAAGCTTGATGCGATTGGAACAAATTGTCCAGCAAACAGTCGTTGCTCCTTTATCAGCCCAGAGCAAGCTAAAGCGCATTCTACGTACAGTTTATGTGGAGCAACATGAGATGCGTATCCAACTTATCCGGCTGCTTGAGAGCAATGAAGATCTTCGCAGAAGGCTACGGAAGCACAAGGGACAGTTGCGTACACGTATTGATCAGGTGACCAGACAGATTGGAAGCATCCTGGAAGAGGGGAAGGCTGAAGGAACGTTCGACACTACGGTTTCAACCGAACTGATGCTTCAAACCTTTCTATACTTGCTCTCTCTCAAGAAACAAGAGCACTTGTTTACGCAGATGCATCTACCGCCTGAGGAAGTAGTTGTACAGATGGAGCGCCTCTTCTTCCATGGAATTGTGCACCAACCGATGATGTCCACGGAGGAGTCTTCCCCATTGGAGTAATTCTTTACAGTGGTCTTAGGATGTTTTTCTCTGAAGCAGAAGAAAGGAACGATGTTCTTATGCAGCAGGTACTTCGGTCTCTTGACGATGTTCAACAACAGTACCAGTGGTTGCAACAGATGCGTGAGACGCAACCAGTCTGGCTGGATGAAAGTAGCAAATGCTGGCATGTGTTTCGGTATAGCGATGTCTATCGTGTGATTACAGACTATAAGCTCTTCACTTCTGAAGGGAGGCTGCGTGTTGCCGCAAATTCCTCTACTCGTTCTCCTCTGGGACGAAGTCTAATAGCTATGGACCCGCCGCAACACCGTTTGTATCGCGATCTGGTGGCCCCTTCATTTACCCCACGAGCTATGGCCCGTCTCTCAGGCCGAATTGCTACTATTACGCAAGAGCTGTTAGATCAGGTACGCTCAACGGGCAAAATGGATGTAATGACGGACTTTGCCTACCCACTGCCAACCACTGTCATCGCCGAGATGCTCGGAGTCCCAACGACTGACCGCGCACAATTCAAGCGCTGGGCCGATGAACTCCTCTCCCAGCAAGTAAGCGACGCTGACCTTGTCCAGGCGAATGCACGAGCAGACGCGGAGCGTATCGCTCATATGCTCGATGAGATGTCAGACTACTTTCAGGAGCAGATTGAGGAGCGTCGTCGTCATCCTCGCGAGGATATGATGAGTGAGCTGGCGAAGGCTGAAGTGGAGGGGGAACGCTTGAGTATGGAGGATACGATCAGTTTTTGTATCTTGCTCTTGATCGCTGGTCACGTGACTACGACAAACTTATTGGGTCAGGCGATCCGGTGTTTTGATGAGCATCCAGAGGCGGTGGAACAACTGCGGAAGAGTCCTGAACTCATGCCTGAAGCCATTGAGGAGGTGTTGCGCTATGCGTCACCTGTCTGGCGCATTATCCGTACTGCAAAAAGCGATGTGACCATTGATGGGATCACCATTCCAGAGGGATCACTGATCTTTACCTGGCTGGCTTCCGCCAATCGCGATGGTAAGCAATTCCCTGATCCTGAGAAGTTTGATATCACCCGCTCACCAAATAAGCATATGGCCTTTGGACATGGCATTCATTTCTGTATCGGAGCGCCATTGTCTCGTCTGGAGGCATCTATTGCTCTCCCGATGATGCTTGAGCAACTTCCGCAACTCCGCCTGTCCCGCGAGGAGCCACTAGAACCTTTTGAAGGACGCCTCCTGTTTGGCTTTAAGCGCTTGCCGGTGACATTCACCCCATCTTAGTCAGGGAGGAATGTCTATTCTGATTCCTCAGCGCCCAGGCGCTTCGCAGCTCTTGTTTTATCGCCGATGTGGCAGGTTCGCGACATAACAAGAGCTGCTGATTTGTACAGCAGGGAAGATAGAGACATTTTGCATCGTATTTGCTTAATCAGGCGTAGAATAGCTAGAGTGCGGAAAAAGATGCTTATGGTTGAGGTCCACGCTTTTAGATGAGGAGATGATATATATGTCGGGAAATAGGGGCTGTTTAGTCAATACATTACTTTTCCTGGTGATCGTGTTTGTGCCCATAGTCGGGCATATCATTGAGACAATTATGGTTTTTGAAGATGAACACAGTCTTGTGGGAACCATTCTCTGGCTGGTGCTCATCTGGGCTATACCATTTCTGGGTCCATTCCTCTACCTGCTTTTCGGACAACGTCACACGCGCAGAGGACGTATTATGTTTGGTCAGCCCAGCAATGCATACTAGTAGCCACGTTTCTAAGTAAACATAAGCAAAGGGTAGTCTCTGATGCCAGAGGCTACCCTTTGCTTATGTTTGCAACATGTCTGCAATCTTCCCTCGTATGAATCAATAAAGAATAAGAGCATTTGTAGATATCTCACACAGGAGTAATACCATGAGCCAGATCGGCTATCTCTTTCAACTCATGTTTACCTATCCCATTTTGAATGCCTTGATGGAACTGTATCACCTGCTTGGTGATTTTGGACTCTCGATAATTGTCTTGACCTGCATTGTCTATCTTGTCACTTTCCCATTTATGAGGCAACAGCGCAAAATCGCCAGAGCCAAATTGGCGCTACAGCCGCAAATAGCAGAAATCAACAAGATACATGTCAACGATCCGTTAGCAGGGGCGGCTGCACAGCAAGCGTTGTATAAGGAGCATGGAATTCCTCTTTTACCATCCTTGCTCCCCATGATCATTCGGGGACTCATCTTTACTGGTCTATTCTTCGCCCTAAATACAGTGTTACGTAATGCTACACCCTGATACAATTAATAGCATCATGTATCCCTTCCTTGTCCATTTTAATAAACTGCCCGATATCAATCTAGCATGGTTTACTATCTTCAATGCCGCCTGGCATATTCGTCTAAGTGCCCCAGATCCAACAGGCATCCTACCAATTTTGACAGGCTTGATCACCTTTGTGCAGGTGCGTATGGCTCAGCCTCTCAACGTTAGCGAGACCAAAGAGGCCATGCAACAGGCTTCGCAAACGATGCAATGGATTACACCCGTGCTTTTTGCAGGTGTTACTATCTTCTTTGCCTGGCAATTTGCGGCTGGTGTGGCCCTCTATCGTGTCGTATCCCTGCTCCTGAACATCATTCAGCAGTACTTCATTTCCGGATGGGGTTCATTGTGGACATTGCCTGCCACTGCCATGAGTGGAAATGTAAATATGGTCAATGCGAGCAGAAGTGTGTTGTCAGATGTACCGCAAACATCTACTAAAGCGAGAAAACACCGTGGGAGACGAGTTGCCCATCGTCGTGGAAAGCATCCAAAACGAGAGAGATAAATGTTCATTGAGTTTGTGGTCCGTGGCGAATCCACGACCACAAAACTCAAACATAACAGCCTGCGAAGCGCCTCTGGAGGTGAGGAATCCAGAAAGAGTAGCCTGAGTAGTTACAAGAGTGTTATGATTACAGAGTAGCAGAGGTTGTCAGTATGCAGCGTTTGAGTCCAGGCTACAGAGGATAATTTGAGGAAACGCAGTGCAAGCGTTTCTCAGGAGGAAGTTTCATGACGACAATGAGGGATGCAGTCATCGTAGAGGCTATTCGAACCCCTGTAGGGCGTCGAGGTGGACAATTGAAGGGCTGGCACCCGGTAGATTTGCTGGCTCAGGTACTTGTTGCCCTGGTGGAACGCACAGGGATTGATGCAGAGCTGATTGAGGATGTGATCATAGGTTGTGTCAGCCAGACAGGTGAACAGAGCTTAAATGTGGCCCGTAACGCTGTCCTGGCAGCAGGTTTGCCTGAGACGGTGCCGGGTACGACTGTTGATCGCCAGTGTGGATCGAGCCAGCAAGCCATCCACTTTGCTGCTCAGGGGGTCATAAGCGGCGCATATGATATTGTGATCGCTGGTGGTGTCGAGTCGATGACGCGTGTCCCTATGGGATCGTATGCCGGGCAAGGCCCTGATGTCCCTTTTAGTAGCCTGATGATGAATCGTTATGACAACCAACCCATCCATCAGGGCATCAGTGCCGAATTGATGGCACAAAAATGGCAGATAAGCCGGACCGAACTGGACGAGTTTAGCCTGGAAAGCCATCGTCGAGCCGCTCGTGCTACCGTAGAAGGTCGGCTCACTTCGCAGATTGTGCCTGTTGCAGTGAAAAGCGAAGACGGCACAACCAGCATATTTGAGCGTGATGGGGGTATCCGTGCTGATACCAGCATCGAGAAGCTGGCAAGTTTAAAGCCATCCTTCCGGCCTGATGGTGTGATTACAGCAGGGAACTCCTCACAGATTAGTGATGGAGCGGCAGCCGTCTTGATTATGGAGCGTGCGACAGCTGAGCGACTGGGACTCAAACCTCGTGCACGTTTTGTTTCCTTTGCCTTAGCGGGTAACGATCCCATCTTGATGCTTTCTGCCCCTATTCCTGCCACACAGAAAATACTCAAGAAGACTGGCCTCACTCTTGATCAAATAGACCTGGTAGAGATTAATGAGGCTTTTGCCAGCGTTGTGCTTGCCTGGCAACGTGAGACGGGGGCTGACCTGCAAAAGGTGAATGTTAATGGGGGAGCTGTTGCTATCGGACACCCATTAGGTGCGTCCGGGGCACGTCTTGCCATTACTCTTCTGCACGAATTGGAGTATAGAGGTGGTCGCTATGGTCTGCAGACTATCTGCGAAGGTGGTGGTATGGCAAATGCTATGATCATCGAGCGATTGGCTTGATTGCTTGCATCGCATGAGTGCCGGTGCAAAGCTGGCACTCACAACGACGATTATTCGTTATCGGCGATATTTGAGCTAATTGTGCGTCTACGAAGGCCTCCTGCACGATCACCAAGAAAGACGATGGCCAGACCAATACCACTCAGCAGGAAACCACAGAACGGAAGCCAGAAGCCAGGGGCTAAAGACGAAGTTCCTCCTCCTATCTGAGTTTCGACCAGCTTAAGAATGCTAAAAAAGAGGTGAGCAAGCAACCATCCAACAATGACTATCATACCCAGAAGGGTAAGTCCAAAGATGTGTTTCCCGGCTGCCAAAGTGCTTAGACCGATAACGCCTATTGCAAAAAAAGGTATGAGGGGACTGACAAAAAAAGTGGGGTGTTGCGGATCAAGAAAAGAGACGAGAGGGAAGAAGTATCCAACAAATGCGAGTATGCCTCCTACTATACAAAGGGCTATACCAAAACGGGTAGGCAGTGACTGTGGTTGCATGAATGTCCTCTTTTTCTTTACCTTAGCCTTAGCAGGTCTCTTTTCCTATACGCCGCCTTCGGCGGTGGAGAGAAGAGATTTTGCGGGGAGACCCCGCACCCCCCAAAGGGGCCTGCAAGGCCCCTTTGAACCCCCTGCTGAATAGTTATCTTTTAACATCTCTTAATACCTGAAGTATACCATATTTGGCTGTTACTCAAGCAATCTTCGCAAAAACAAGAGTGCAGAGGGGGACCGAACTGTGGAAGGAACAACTGGTATACGTCTCACATATGGACATTTTGTCCATATGTGAGACGTAACATACCCTTGACATCTCTTTCATTCTTTAGGTATACTTACCGAAGTGAAGTATAGAGTGACTTAAAAAATGAATATACGCAGTAACAACTGCTCTCATCAAGAGAGGTGGAGGGAAACGGCCCTATGAAGCCCGGCAACCCGCTTGCAATGTAGCACATGCAGGGTGCCAATTCCGGTGGAGTATTCCACAAGATGAAGGGAATAAGCAGAGTAGCTAGACCCCTGATTGCAGGGGTTTTTTTGTGTCTGCGTGAGAAAATGACGTTGAAGAGGGAGAATAAACACTACGGGCGGCTACAGAGAGTTGATGGTGATGAGAGTTCAGCGCCGTTCCAGTGTCGAAAATGGCCTCGGAGTCGCAAGTTGAAAACCGCTATTGGTGAGTAAGCTGAGCCGTGTGGCTTCGTTATCAGCCAGAGTGTTGTTGGAACAATGCGAGTTCTGTTCGTTCATGCTGTATGAGTGGAGGCACTTTTCATCATGGGCGGAAAGGAGAGTACCAGCCTCTCGAAGAGGCGCTCTCAGCTTGCCCAACACTTGCAAAGGTTGATGCTGTGAGGCATTAATAAACCAGGGTGGTACCGCGAAGACATTGATCCCTCGCCCCTGCAGGGTGAGGTTTTTTTATTCCCTTTTTCAGGAAGGAGTGTACAATGATAGCACAAATGGAGCATTCTGTTGGAGTAAGTACATCATTTCTTCCGACAAACCAGATGTTTGCCTACACGTTTGATTCTCTTCCTTTGCAGCGTGGTGGTCATTTGGGTCCTATCACGCTAGCGTATGAGACATGGGGAACACTCAATGCCGAGGGCGACAATGCCATCCTGATTACTCATGCCTTAACTGGAAACTCGCATGCTCATGATGTTGAGAGGCCCAATGATCCCAAAGTGGCATGGTGGAACCCGTTGATTGGTCCGGGATGCCCTATCGACACTTCTCGTTATTTTGTGATCTGCTCGAACGTGCTGGGTAGCTGCTATGGCAGTACCGGGCCTTCGTCAATTGACCCGTTCACTGGACGTCCCTATGCAATGCGTTTCCCTGTCATTACCATTCGTGATATGGTGCGGGCGCAACGTGCTTTGATCGAGCACCTGGGTGTTCGTCGTCTGGCAATGGTAATGGGAGGCTCTATTGGTGGACAACAGGCGCTGGAGTGGGCAGTAACTTACCCGGAATTGGTACAGAGAGTTGTAGTCATTGCCGCAACGGCTGCCTTGACTGCACAGGCTGTGGCGTTCAGTGAGGTAGAGCGTCAGGCCATCATGGCTGATCCCTGCTGGCAAGGCGGTGATTATATGCCAGGACAGGGACCAGGTACAGGACTTGCGATAGCACGAATGTTAGCAATGATTACCTACCAGAGTGAGGAGGCCATGGAGCTACGCTTTGCTCGTCAACCGGCCCGCTTAAATGGTATCCCATCACCCACACGTTCCTCTGACCTGGGAGGACGCTTCGATGTTGAAAGCTACCTCTATCACCAGGGTGAAGTTTTGGCGCAGCGCTTTGATGCTAATAGCTATCTGTACTTGAGTCGAGCAATGGATTTGTATGATGTCAGTGAGGGCTATCCTTCTTTGGAGTCGGCATTGCATCGCATTTGTAGTAAGGTTATTTTTCTCGGCATTCGTTCGGATTTTCTCTTTCCTGCAGCCCATGTGCACTGGCTGGCTGACAAAGTGAGTGCCCTCGGTGGGGATGCAACCTATATAGAATTGGATTCACCACATGGGCATGACGCTTTTCTCAAGGAATGGGAGCAGATGGCCGACATTCTTCATCAGATTTCTAAGGAGTAAACTTATGACACTCAACAGCAATCGTAGTTACGGTTTTGAGACTTTATCCTTACATGCAGGGCAGGAAACGTCTGATAGCGCAACAGGGGCACGTGCCGTTCCTATCTATCAGACCACCTCGTATGTCTTCGATAGTCCAGAGCATGCTGCCAATCTCTTTGCGCTCAAGCAATTTGGTAATATCTATACTCGTATCATGAATCCGACACAAGATGCTTTTGAGCGCCGTGTTGCAGCTCTGGAAGGTGGTGTTGGAGCATTGGCAACCTCTTCTGGTCAAGCCGCAGAGACGCTGGCTATTTTGAACGTTGCCGAATCCGGTGATGAGATTGTCTCGTCTGCCAGCCTTTATGGTGGGACCTATAACCTCTTTCACTACACTTTGCCCAAACTTGGTATTACAGTTCGCTTCGTGGATAGCCGTGACCCGGAAAACTTCCGTGGAGCCATAAATGAACGTACCAAAGCTATCTATGCCGAGACATTGGGTAATCCGCGCCTGGATACACTGGATATTCGTGCCGCAGCGGATATTGCGCATGAGCATGGTTTGCCTCTGATTATTGACAACACGCTTCCCACGCCATATTTAGTGCAGCCCTTGAAGCATGGTGCCGACATTGTCGTACACTCAGCTACCAAGTTCATTGGTGGGCATGGGACCTCTATCGGAGGTGTCATTGTCGATGGCGGCAAGTTCGACTGGGCAGCAAGCGGGCGTTTCCCTTCTTTCACCGAGCCTGACCCATCCTATCATGGCCTGCGCTACTCTGAAGCTCTTGGCCCGATTGCCTATATTATCAAGGCCCGTGTGCAGTTGCTACGCGATCTGGGTTCTGCTACGACGCCTTTCAATTCCTGGCTCTTCCTGCAGGGTCTGGAGACATTGCCATTACGTATGGAGCGCCACAGTCAGAATGCTTTGCGCGTTGCTGAGTTCCTGGAGGGCCACCCGGCGGTAAACTGGGTCAGCTATCCTGGCCTGAAGAGCCATTCGCAGCATGATCTGGCCGTGAAATACTTTACCCATGGCTATGGTGCCATTCTTGGCTTTGGTATCAAGGGCGGACTGGAAGCTGGTAAGCAGTTGATCAGACATATCGAACTGTTCTCACATCTGGCAAACGTTGGTGATGCCAAGTCCCTGATCATCCATCCTGCCAGTACAACGCACTCGCAGTTGACAGAAGAAGAGCAGATCGAAACTGGGGTAACGCCTGACTTTATTCGTCTCTCTGTTGGTCTGGAGACGGTAGATGACCTGATCGAGGATCTGGATCAGGCTTTGAAGGCCGCTGTTGTTGATGTTAGTGAGCCGGTAAATTCCTAAAAACCCGAAGTGCCAGTTTTTCCTGGCATGGCATAGGAGAGCAGGAGAAGTGGGTGTGTCCCCACCTCATTTCTCCATATCTCTCGGCTTGTATGTGGTGCCTCCAAGAAAAAACTTGCACATGGGGTTAAATAACTTGAATTCGGGTGATGGTGACATTCATGGAAAATACAATCAGTGTTTTGAAGTTTGGAGGAACATCCGTCGGTAGCGGTGAACGTATCCGTCAGGTTGCTACGATCATTGCGAATACCTTGAAAGAATCCGACGAAGTGTTTCCTGTCGTCATTGTTTCTGCTATGTCAGGCGTGACAAATCAGCTTTTAGAGATTGCGCGCTCTACCTGTTCGGGTGAATACGAAGCCTGTGAGTACGCACTAAAAGCTTTGCAGCAGAAGCATTTTGAGGCTGTTGAGAAGGCTGTACAGAACCGTGCAGGACAGTCGCGGCTCTATGGTGATCTCGAAATTGCCTTAAAGGGATTGGACAAGGATATAGAAGCGTTGCGTCTGGCAGCGGAACAGGATCAAAATGTTTTGCTGTGTACGGCTGCCGTAGCAGCCTGGGGCGAGCGTCTTTCTGTCCTGTTGACGGCAGCCGCAGCCTGTGATATTGGCCTGCAAGCGGAACCTGTATGTCAGGAAGTGATCATCACCAGCCACCCTAAAGAGGATTCATCACTATCCCACTGGTGTCGTGATTGGCGCTGACCCCCTATCCGAAGAGACACGGGCTAATGCCCAGGCTTTGATTTATCCTCTTGTACAGCGAAAAATCGTGCCGATTGCCGCTGGTTTTATTGGTCGTACAATCACCGGATTTGTGACCACGCTGGGACGTAACGGTTCGGACTATTCTGCAACGGTCATTGGTGCGGCTCTGGATTGCGTTGAGGTCACTATCTATACTGACGTAGATGGCGTGCTGACGGCTGATCCGCGTCTGGTGGCAAATACGCGATTATTACCGGGCCTTTCTTATGCTGAAGCGGCTCGTCTCTCCTGGTTTGGTGCCAAAGTGTTGCATCCTCGCACACTGATTCCGATCGCTCCGCGCAATATTCCTGTACGGGTGCGTAATACCTTTCGTCCGCAGGTACGTGGTACCGTTGTTGGTCCTGTTGGGCGGTTGCAAAGTGGGGCACGAGCTATCACAATTCGTCGGCATCTGGCATTGATTACTGTGGAGAGTACAGATCTCTTTGGTGCACCTGAAAACGCGGGACAGGTCTTCGCTCTTGCCGCTCGTGCCGGTGCCGCTCCCGTTGCCATCTGTTCATCATCTGGTCATCACCTCTCCTTTGTCGTTGAGGAACAGGCGGTGGATTCGGTCATTGATCTCTTACAGCATGATATGGGGGATTGGCGTGTACGTGCTCGCCGGGGCTTAGCTGCCTGTGCCTGTATCGGCTCAGGTTTTATTGCTGATCCCATGAGTTGTGCTCGCGCTGCTACTGCTCTGGCACATGAGCGTATTCCAGTGATCACGCAAGGAGCTTCGGAACAGGGTATTACTCTTATCGTAGAAGATAGGGATAGTGAGCGTGCTTTACGTTGCTCTGCATCGTGATCTGATTGCCCCTGTGATTCCATTAGTACGTTATCCTCATCACGCACATGAGAAGAGATATGAGGTCAGCCAGGGAGGATAGAGAGAATGGGTTATTCTGTACAACAACGTATCCCTGTTGCCGTGTTAGGTGCGACAGGGATGGTTGGTCAACGCTTTATCGAAATGCTCCAGGATCATCCCTGGTTTGAAATAGTTGCTCTTGCGGCCTCAGAGCAGCATGGTGGCCGCGTATATGCCGAAGCGACGCGCTGGCGATTACCTGGGGGTGAGATGCCCACTGATATTGCAACCTTGCCTGTGCTATCCTGTCGACCGGATGCATTATCTGGCGTCAAGATCGTCTTTTCTGCATTACCTGCTGAAGTTGCGGGTGAGATCGAGATCGCTTTTGCGCGTGCAGGTGTCGCTGTCTTTAGCAATGCGAAAAACTACCGTATGGCTCCTGACGTACCCCTGCTTATCCCAGAAGTAAATGCTGACCATATTGCTGCTATTGTGCAGCAGCGTAAACAACGAGGCTGGTCAGGGTGCATTGTGACCAATGCAAATTGTGCAGCGACGCCGCTGGTCATGGCGCTAAAACCGTTACAGAAGGCTTTTGGCGTGCGTAAAGTGATGGTGACAACTATGCAAGCTATTTCAGGGGCAGGCTATCCAGGACTGCCCTCATACGATATTCTTGATAATGTTATTCCTCACATTGGTGGTGAAGAGGAGAAGGTGGAGAGTGAGACGCTCAAATTGCTGGGTGACTGGGAGGAGGGTCGTGGTTTTGTCAATGCGTCAATGGTGGTGAGTGCGCACTGCAATCGTGTTGCCACACGCGAGGGACATCTGGAATGTGCCAGTATCGAACTCGAACGTGATGCTACGGCTGAAGATATTATTGCAACCTGGCAAAACTATGTGCCAGAGCCACAGCAACTCAAGTTGCCAACTGCGCCAGAACGTGCACTACTCTATCGCAACGAGGTTGACCGACCGCAGACTGTACGTGACCATGATGCTGGTAAGGGGATGACTGTGAGCCTGGGCAGATTGCGTCGCTGTCCCATCCTGAGCTATAAATTTGTCATGTTAGGACATAATACGATCCGTGGCGCGGCAGGTGGTTCTATCCTCAACGCAGAGCTGTGTGTGAGTAAGGGGCTGGTGTAGGGGCGCGGGTTTACAAGCCCGTTATCTGCATAAACAGCACAATGAGCTTGTAAACCGCGCACCTACATTAATAACAGAAGAGGCTTATTTCATCGCTGCGATCAGATCCGGGAGTAATTTTGCTGCGTTGGGAGTACCCAGGCCTGTTACCGGGTCCCAGCCTGGAACTGCTGGATAGCCTGTCACATTGGCTCTAATATTGGTATTATCGCCAATGGTAATGTCGTGGAAATCCTGCGCATAGGCTTTGGAGGTCGCCAGCTTATAGAGTGTCGGGTTGATGAAACCTAGAGGGTGACCCGCCATCTGATTCGCAATAGCCATAATCCCGGCCAATAGCGGTGCGCTTGCGCTGGTACCACCTGCCAGCGACCATTGACCATCCAGGTAGAATGCTAATCCAGTCTGTGGGTCGGCTACTCCTGAAATGTCAGGGACACCACGGCGATTGCCCAATAGATTCTGTACCGCAGGGGGTAATATTTGCTGATATGCCGGTCTCTGATAGAACCTGCTGAAGCCGCCACCGCTACCATCCCATGCCTGTTCAGAGAAAGTTGAACCATCGCGTTGTAAGGTCGTACCGCCAACGCTTGTGACCCATGGAGAGTCAGCCGGAAAACTGGTTGTTGGCACCGTTGCGAGCTTCTTGCCGTTTAAGTCAGCATAATCAGTAGCTCCCCCGTCACCTGAGGAAGAGAAGATAGGTCATACCCTGCTGCGTTGTCGCCTTCTGGTAAAAATCATTCCACTTCTGAAGCTCCTGTTGGCCAGCCTTATCTTGTAATGTCAGTTCTGAAGCTCCCCAACTCTGAGAGACGATGTTTCCCAGTTTATGATCAAGCACATACTGCTCTAGCTGGCGAAATTCGGGGAGGCCAATCGTGCCCTCTGTCTCGGCGACAGGGCTGACCAGAACAACAATTTTGGCGGCAGGTGCGATAGCATGGATAATTTGCACGTCCAGGGTCGTCTCATCTGCCCAGCCGGCCTTATCATTGTGTGGATCATACTCGGGTACTGTGAGTGGTGAGATGATTTGCAAGTCGGTAGGGGGAAGGCCAAACTGGTTATCAAAGATATCCATGTCTTGTTGGAGCGTGGGACTCCCAAAAGAGACGATATCAATAATGGTTTGTCCTTTACCCGTAAAGCCTTTTTGAATGAGCTGATCGACTCCATAGGCCAGACGTAATGCACGTGGTGTCAGACAACCCTTGTAGTTAGTGAATTCTTTTGGACAGGTATCTATAGCTGTGTTTGAAACACTTTTGGGTCCTGCTGGTATTGCAGCACCATCCTTAGTGCCGTTGCTTCCCTGAGGACCGCAGGCCACGAGGAGAGTGCATAAGGTGAGCAGTAAAAACAAACGTCGAAAGAAAAAAGTCATCTTGTACTCCTAATGTGGTTGCCAGGATTATTACGACACATGCTTTATTATACCCTAAACATCTTCCCCCTGTGCTTTCTCGATTTGTGGGTGGTGGTCAAGCCATGGAATTTCTGTAAGCAGGATATTTTGCGTGTCCTGTTAGTGGATGTGGTTATAATGGAAATAGCCGGTGACCTACAATTTTCAAACAATGATGGGCGAGTGTCACGAAATGCTTAATGTGTAATATCTCATATGAGAGCCGGGCGGGCAATCCTGATTTACTGTACATTGTGGTGGAGAAAGCCGATAGTTGTAGGCTTATAGTCCTATCCGTAGCGTCATAAGCTTGACCTATTATGCCACACTGGGTAAATTCTGTTTTAGACGTTGAGTGTAGTGTCTGTTGGAGCAGTATCATTTACTGGAATGTAAGGAAATACGGATGTCGTTTATAGATAATAGTGAGAATAGAGCTAATAGCAAGCATGAAGTTGGTACGTCCTCACTCATGCCAGGACTTGTGATGCAACATTCGCCTGTGGAGCAATTACCCTTTCCTGATTCCTCCCCTGGCCCGCAAGTGGCCCAACAATATCAGGCTGCCACAGCACTCAGTATGGCCAGGCCTCTGGATGGTCCTACTACATCACCCGGTGTGACTCGTGATTGGCCTGTAGTGCAAACAGGTGCGTTAACAGTTGCGGGGAGAAATACAACAGCATTACGATCTCCGGTGATTATTCGTGGCTCTGGTAAGAAAAGCTCTGGGATAATGCGTCCGCCCAAGGGGAAAAAGCAGGTAGTCCATATTGCCGCAGCCGCTCTTCTCGCCTTTGTGATCCTTGGTACGTTGATAGCGGTGATACCGGCTGGTAATCAGGCTGGTGCGAGCGGGGGCTTCAATATATTGAAGCCACTTATGGATATTGTGAACACCAAAGGTAATAATACTGCTGGTTTGATTGCAGCACAGGCGGCAACAGCAACGGCTGTGACTCAGGATGGTTACGACCCGGGTGCAAAAGTCTATCCAGGAGTTCCTGCGGCCCCTCCAGGATCGGGTGGTGGTGGACTCAACCGTTTCTTTTATGGACAGTGTACCTATTGGGCGAACATGCGGTATCACGCGTTGACCGGTGTATGGGTTCCCTGGCTTGGAAATGCTAACCAGTGGTACGCTGGCGCTCTGAACTATGGATGGAATACATCAACAGCTCCTAAATTGCATTCAATTATCGTTTTGCAAGCAGGCGTGCAGGGAGCTGGTTATTATGGTCACGTGGCTATTGTTGAGCAAATCAATTCTGATGGAAGCGTGGTTACGAGCGATTATAACTGGGCAGGAAACTGGGCAGTAGAGACGTTTGTGACTTTCCGTCCAGGCTCTGGTGTGGATTTTGTGTGGGCACCAGGATTTTAACAGGCAAGCAGGAGAAGAGGGGTAGGCTGGCCTACCCTCTCTTTATTTTTGGCTTTCCCATTGTTCCAACAAAAAACGGTAATGCTCGATCATAGCCTGATGAACAGGCCTTTTTTCCTCCGTACACTCCTGGATTTGTTGCTCATGGTCATGCAGGAGTACTCGTGCAGTGGCCACTGCTTTGGGTGATACCCGCATACGTCGCGCATATTTGCGTAGTGCTGGTTGCCAGGTTGGCTGGTTGCGCCAGTTGATATATGGACAGTTGCGACATTGATTTGCACAGCAGTATCCCCGGCGTAGAAGAAATCCGCGTGTTGCAATGTAGAGTCCTTGTTCGGTAATTTCCCAATCATCCTCATCTGAAGGCATCTATGATATGTTCCTCCTAATTGGCATATATCCTGTAAGTTTAACCAATCCGATTACAAACGGGCAAGTGCTGATGGATGCAGACTCTGGTAAGCCAGTGTTCAGCGTGCTAGTATGAGGGAAAAGTGTTGCAGTTCCACTATGGAAAGAAAGTGGTTGGGAATGGAAAACATCGAGCAGCGTATTAGTACCATACGCAATGATCGTGAGCATGGATCACGCTGGCTGGTACGGCAGTCTATCCTCCTCTTGCAAGATATTGCGCTGGGACATATGGGGTCGCAGGATGAACAGATGCGTTTGCTCTATACCAGCGCGCAACAGTTAGCCCAGGCTCGTCCTGCAATGGCAGCTATCTCTAGCGCCGTTGGGCAGATTATGGGTGTGCAAGGTGGGCCTGCCGCAATCGCCCAGGCCGCAGCCCGTCTTTTGGAAGAATATGATACTGCAACAGAACGCATTGCGTCCTATGCAAAGCCTTACCTGTTCGGTCAACTGATGACCTGTAGTCTCTCGGGCACTGTACTGGAGGTACTGGTTGCCTGCCGTGAGTTTATTCAGCATCTGGTTGTACTGGAGGGACGTCCACGTTACGAGGGACGCGAGATGGCACGGATATTGAGTCAACGGGCTTTTGCTGTTACTCTAATCACAGATGCGCAGGCTGCTGTTTTTCTCCCACTCTGTGATGGGATAGTCGTCGGAGCGGATAGCATACTGGCGACTGGTGGTATTCTAAATAAAGCAGGTACGGCTTTACTTGCCTGGGCGGCACATGGATATAACAAACCTTTCTATGTGTTGAGTGAGACATTAAAAATCTCGGCGCAGGGATGGTCTGACAAAGATGCTGCCCTTGCTAATCTGGCTCTATTGGAAGAAAAAGAAGGGGAAGAGGTACTGGAACAAGCTATACCAGGAGTGACTGCACGCAATTTTTATTTTGACCATACTCCGTATAAACTGATTAGTAAGGTGATTACTGAATGTGGGATGTTAGAGAGGCGAGAAATTCGGAAGATTGCAGCGAGAGCCAGAGAAAATCAGCGGCTATTGGCTAGAGGATATGTTTCATAGTACCCCAACATGTCCTATTCATTTGGTAAAAGGGCATGTTGGCGGTATTCTGACATGGTAGGGGCTGTTATTTTGATACTTGTGGAAAAGCGGGGCATGTGAGTAGAAGGAGAGCACTATGGAAATCAATCAAAAGCAGCAACATTATCAGTTAGATAGCAGGCAGAGTGGAGCAATAGAACTGCCGGCAAGCAATGAAACTGACGAGAGCCAGGAGAAAAAGGAGGTGGTCCCTGGCGTTCCTGTGATACGCAGTAATACACCAAGACCTCTTTCTTTTGAGGCCATGCTCTCCACTGATGAGCATTCGCAGAGAGAACAACAGGGAGAGGCGCTAATCTGGCCGACCTTTCCAGAAAAGGCTCCATCTGCTCCGCCATTGCCGGAGGAGTTGGGTGGACGTGAGGAAGAGAACAGGGTGGTTTCGTTTTCCAGTGAAGCAGAATCATCTGCTGAGGAACCACAAGAATTTATCTGGCTTTTCGAGTATGGATTGGAAATGGATAGTACCCTCCTCAATAGTTCCGAGCGCCTTGAAGGTCTCGCGCTGTGCTATGGGCCTGCCGTGTTGAGAGGGTACAGTCTGATGTTTATGAGCGTTGAGACCAATAATGGCGAAAGAAGGACCATTACAACGATTGTTCCTGGCTCTGAGTCTGATGCTGAGGTCTGGGGCGTGCTGTATCGCATTCCGCGTCGCTTGACTGAGCATATGAGTGACGAACCATCTGTACTGGATATTGCCCATGCTGTTGAAATATCACAAAATATCTTTAGCCCTGTTCGCACTATTGTACGAGAAATATATCGTAACCGCGATATTACCTGTATAACCTATATTATGGCTGACTCCGCACGGCAAAAGTTCCATCCTCTTTCTCTAGAGCAAGGGGGAGAGGCCATGTTTTTCTTGCAGCACCTTGCTGCCATCGCCAGGAAGCAGAAGTTACCGGACAGATATCTGAGTAGATATATGATCCATACTGCCGTGGGTGATAGTGAGCAAACTCTGCCGGCTGAACAGAATACCGATCCTCTCACACTTCTAAAAGAAAAAAGTCCCGTGTCGTCGGAGATAGGTGCTATGCCAAAGTCTTTAGCGAACCCTCATACGAGTCGCTGGCTGAGCGCATTCGCTATTTATCTTTTCTGTGTACTGCTGCTGCTGCTCACATTTGCCGTGTTACAAGGGCTTGGTTTTGGAAATATGATGCTCACGGACAACTTTATGCCTCTGGGTGTACCGTGGCAGGAACTGGTGTATGGTCTGCTTGGAGGCTGTGCTAGCAGCATTATTACACTGGGGCGATCTCGCTCAATCAATCCACCTGTTTTTGTGATCATCACCTGGTTTACTCGTCCATATATTGGTGTTGTGCTGGCTATCCTTGTTTATCTCTTTTTGAATAGCGGTTTCTTTGTATTCAGTAGTAGTGTGGGAGTACATAGCAGGGTGTTCCTGCTGGCTGGAGTGCTGGCTGGTTTATGTGAAAGTTGGTTTTTCGTGCGACGAAGATAAGAAGCATGCGGTCATGAATTGTTGACTTGTGTAGCGTTCTGGTACCGTGTACAATGAAGGTGGAAGACATCTTCAGTACCATTCTGTCGTTGTTAGCTAGCAAGTCGGAGGAAATTCTATGCCGACCTATATTAGCCTGGTGAACCTCACGGAGCAAGGCGTGAGGGAAGCGAAGAATGCCCCTGAACGTCTGAGAGCTTTTGATGCGGCTCTGAAAGAGGCTGGAGGAAGACTGGTAGGCTTCTATTTGGTGATGGGTCAATATGACTATATTGTGGTTACCGAAGCCCCCGATGATCAGACTGCTGCCCGTCTCATCCTGGGTACGATTGCGCAAGGGAGTATGCGTACCCAGACAATGCGTGCTTTTCCACGGGAGGAATTTGAGCATATTGCCCAGGGATTGCGTTAGCGTATTGCTGAATCAGAGAAAAAGCGCTCCATAGCCAGGCCTGGCTATGGAGCGCTTTTTCTCTGATTTACATCCGCTAAAAAGTGTCGGTATTGAAAATGGCCCGCACGATACGTTGAGGATCATGACGTGCTAAGGTATCGTCCTCTAAGTTTAAGTGCTCAACGACAAGATTTGGTACCAGACGAGTGAGACGCGAACGATCTACAAGAACTGGTTCACTTCCCTCCTGCGCATATTTTTTCAGGACGTCTAAAGGATAAGAGCCATCGTTTAAAAGAACTCGATCAACACGTGCCCCCAGATAACGGTGGATTTCGTTGACGAAATCTGAGGCTTTATACCCGTCGGTCTCCCCATGCTTGGTCATTAAATTACAGATATATACTTTCTCGGCATCGGATTCGCGTACCGCACGTGCGATGTCGCGTACAAGCAGGTTGGGAAGAAGGCTGGTGTAAAGGTCGCCAGGTCCGATGATGATGGTGTCGGCGCGCCGTATGGCCCGTAGCGCCTGTGGGCAGGGAGAGGCATCCTCAGGCGTAAGGCGCAAACGCTTGATAGGAGAAAGAGGTCCCGGGTGGTTTTTTCCACGGGTGTCAATGTCGGTCTCCCCACAAATGGTGGTCCCGTCTTCCAGATCAGCACAAATGGAGGTCTGGGCCAGTGTGACCGGTAGAACATTGCCAGCTGTGTTGAGGAGTTCCTGAGCATCTTCGATGGCGAGCAGGAGGTCATCATGGTTGATGTCCTGCAACCCTTTCAGGATGAGGTTGCCAAGACTATGTCCGCCTACTCCTTGTCCATGGTCATTCTCCTCTGACCGTTCAAAGCGATGCATGAAGATTTCACGCCATAAAGCGCCGTTGCGTGCAAGTGCCACCAGAGACATGCGCAGATCTCCCAGTGGCAACTGACGGCGGAATTCATCCATGAGTCGGCGAGAACTCCCGCCGCTATCTGACATGGTTACAATAGCCGTGATGTTAAATGAATGCTTTTTCAGGTGGGAAAGAACGGAAAAGGTTCCTGAGCCTCCACCAATAGTTACAACGCGGCTTCCTGCGAAGCGGTCTCCAGTTCGGTGATTTCCTTGCACAGTGTGCCTCCTGCGGCTGATTTCAGGGTCGGCGTCCACCAGACGTTCCTTGTCAGAATGCATATTGTTACTACTTCTCCTAACAAACAAAAGCCAAGAAGATAGAAATGCTATTACCACAAAGTGTATGCTCAGTATATACTACCTGCTACGATAGAAATTCCCTTTTACCCGCAGAGATGGTTTTATGCTATCTTTCCGTCAACAGTCTATCACAGCACTATATGTCCTGCAAGGAAGATATGTCCTGTAAGTCATGTCTTCTTGTGTAAAAGCGACGTTTGCGGTATACTGTGTGTAACGGGAAATCTCTCTTCCACTTTGTGGGCGCGGTGGCAGAGACCAAAGATGTCCCGTTTATTTTTTACTATAATTGTTGTATCGACAGCAAGGCTTTCCACATGAAGGGCTATGCCTCCTCAAGGTGATGTGCTATAATTGTGTGCATATTTTTATATGGAGGAAAGCGCTCATGATCACCAAATCCAAATACGGATACACAGAAATTGCTCTATCGGTCTCGCTTGTTACTGGAGGAAGGACGACACGATGCGGCTCTGTTAGTGCTTGAAACGATCCGTACGGAAAATGAAAAGCAGCAACGAGATGTCGCTTATTTGTTGGGATGGTGCTATATTCAGCACAAACAATGGGAGGATGCTATTCGTGTTCTCTCTCCCTTGCTTGAGCATGTAGAGGAAGAGCAGGAAACCTCCCTGGAGCGTGAACGCCTGGCACTCTATCTTCTGCGTCTGGGAGAAGCAGCGGTCAACCTTGCCCACTATGAAGATGCTTCGATGCATTTTACTCTTTGTCTGAAAGTCCTTCACGATCGGCGTATTCATCTGCCGGTCGTACGTATTAAAGCACGTTATTCGCTGGCAATGACCTGTATTATGAGGGGATTATATATTGCTGCCATACAGCATTATGAAGAGGCTCTACGTCTTTGTAAGCACTATAATGAAGAGTCAGAACTCGCAAATATCTATCATGGATTATGTGACAGTTATCGCCATGTTGGAGATTTTGTAAAAGCTCTTATTGCTGGAGAAGAAGCTTTACATCTCTATGAGAAGAAGATGGATCGTCCGTTGGAGGCACGGATGCACAATATGTTGGGGCGTATTCATTTTCTCTTAGGCAATTTCAGAGAGGCGTCTGATCACTATACGGAGTCGCTGGCTATGGCTACCAGCTTCAATGGTCCAACGATGGCTATGTTGAATTGTGCCGCATTAGCTGACCTGCGTCTGGCGGAGGGACGCCTGGAAGAGGCGAAACGTTATTGCCAGCTTGCTCTGGATACGATGGAACGTACGACGGATACCCATATGCGTGGCCTGACCTATCATGCGGTAGGTAGGGTGACCTACGAAGAAGCTCGACGCTCAGAGGAGAGTACACAACGGCGCAGGCTGATGGAAGAGGCTGTCGAGTGGTTGGAAAAGGCCAATGCGCAGCTCACATTGACACAAGCGTATGCGGATATGGCAGAGGTATATGGTCGTTTGGCTCAGGTACTGGAAGATTTGGGACGAGTGGAAGAGGCTATCTGCTGTTGGCGTTCTGGCTATGAGGTATTATCTCATAGTGGAGGAGAGTCGAAGTAAGAAAGGCATTTTCTTTCACTCCCTGGGTACCCTCACCACCTGCGGTGGCTTGTTCTCGTTTTGTGTGGGGTTTGAGAGGGTGCGCCGCGCCTTCTGCCAAACCCCACACAAAACGAGAACGCAGCGCTTCTATTCTGGTTTGAGGCGTATTAACATTATTGCCAGCCACAGCACCCACAGAGCGAATAGTAAAATAGCTGGTGAGGTCAGTGCTGCCTGACCTTCTGTGGTGGTACTGGCTACGGCACTTCCGCTGAGAAGAGCTGCAACTGCAAGTGCCGTATATCCAAAGGCTACCCATATCATCGGCCAGAGGTTACGACCACTTCTGGTAATAAGCGCTCCAAAGAAGAGAGTTGCCAGGGCAAGTAAACCAATTCCAGCCGTATTGGTGGCGATGGAGAATATGCTGGCAAGCAGGGGAAAACTGCCAGGTATGGCTGTACTTGCCGTGAAGCCATTGCTAACGAACAAGAGGTACAATGTACTTCCTATTGTTCCCACCAGAGTGAGAATCAGGCCAAGGAGTCCTGACCATGCCGCTATCACTGCAAATCCCTTGCCACGCCAGGCGTAAGGAGGCATCCCGTCAGTTTCCTCTTGCTCTTCATCTTCAATGTCTCTGGAAGTGCTCTCCTCTTGTTCCTCTGCCATCTGCTCCTGCTGTCCTATGATCTCCTGGGCAACGATGATGCGAAAGAGACTAAAAGGGAGTGTCAGCAAAAGTGCAAAAGCGCTTATAAGCAGCGCCCGGTAGCCGATGAACTGTACGCTGTGATTGCTAATCCAGATGAGATAAGCGCTAAAGTGCCCTGTCCCTATTGCATTGAGAGCATTTCCATAGCCCAGGGGAGTCAGTAGAAACCATTGATAGAGTGGTACTCCCACTAAGAAGAGCAATGCACTACCTGTATAGTAGTTTCCATTGCGTTGTAAGCGTGCTAATAAAGTACGTTTCATCACGAAATACCTTTTGCTGTAACTACTCTGGTCTCCTCGCCACCTGTGGTGACTTGCTCTCGTTGTGTTGTTGGTGGCGCAACCTCTGCCACCAACAACACAACGCTCTTTATAGAGTATCCCAGAAAAACGCCTGCTCGTCAAAATTTTTGCTGCAATACCCATAGATGAGTTCTAGCTGTCAGAGCCGATCTCAGACATGTTTCCTATTAATTTGAGTGTAATACCGAAAACAAGGACAACAGCGGCATGAACACCTAATTCGATCATGGTGTTATTAAAGTTATCTGTATGTCCGATAGCGAGTTTAGCGCTAATTGTGAGAATGCCTCGTGTGGCTGAGATGATACCAATAAAAAGAAACGGACGTAGTGAAGTAGTATGGACTTTGAGGTAGTGAATAATGGTTCCCAGTATCTCTGTGATGATAAGCACAAGCAAGAGATTGGAGATCAGTGTGGTGGTGGCGTCTACAATGGCAGAAGGCTTTTCAGCCGTTTGTATGGTTGATATTTGAGCGATGGTTATAGCAAAATCCCAAATGCTGTAACCCAGGATGAAGAGTGATCCCAGTAGGAAACAGGTGCCTACAATAGCATAAATGAGAGTGTCACCTTGATCCAGTAATTTGCCTAAAAATACGGCGAAATGGTCTTTAGGTTCGTGGTTGTTTGTGTCAGGTGTGCTATCACCCTTCTCAGAGGGTTGTAGTATGTTGCTATCTTGCTCATCCACACTCATGTTGTAGTCTGCCATACGAGGATCTCCTTTACTCTGGAGAGATGTCAATGATTGTGAACAAGAACAAACTAATCAGGATTGGTTAGAAACTGAAAATTTAAGTCCCTGGTCAGGGATACTTGCTTATGTTGCATACTTTGTCATATTCAGAGTTACTTATGCAACTGGTCAGACATGAACATATGGGGATAAATTGCTGTACAATAAGATGTCCAGGTTGAAGAGGCTGAGTAACTTTTGGAGGATTTTATATGCCACGCTGGTTGTATTTCTTGCTAATCTTTGCTGTGTTGGCTCTGGTGCTGGATTTCTTGCCTGTGCCGCCTATCTTGCTCTTTATGGTTGCGGCTTTAGGAATAGTGCCGTTAGCGTTCTTGATCGGAAAAGCCGTTGAAGGCGTTGCGGAACATACAGGTGAGCACATTGGAGGGTTGCTCTTTGCAACTTTTGGGAATGCCCCAGAACTCATTATCAGTATTTTTGCTCTCAGACAGGGGTTAGTAGATGTTGTCAGAGCATCTATTATCGGGGCGATTCTGGGCAATATCTTGCTGGTCCTGGGAGTATCTGTCTGTGTGGGTGGTTGTAAATATGGGCGTCTGCGCTTTGAAACGCGTCCTGCCGGTTACTATGCGTCGCTGCTGGCATTGTGTATTGGTGGCCTGGTCTTGCCAACAATAGCTGAACTACTGGCCCAGCGGACCAGGCAACCGCTGATTTTCGAGCGAGGAGTACTGCTCTCCGACTTTATTGCTGTGCTACTCTTATTGGGCTATGCAGCTTCTATTCTCTTCAGCATCTTCCATTTTGGGGATAAGGATGATGAGGATGAGTTTGATCCGATCCTGGGAGCGCGTTCCGCTGCGGCAATTGCCCGTTTACTCTCCTATCGTCATCATCTGGCATCGAGTACGGCTGCGGGCAAAAGCGGGCTTCTGCGTCATATTGATGGGACACTTGATGCAATCTTGACGCATGAAACAGGCAAGCACTCCACCTCGTCGGAGAACACAGCGACCGTTGTTACTCCAGAAGCAGCCGTGGCAGGGCAGGAAGAAGAGCCCTCCAGGCTTGTAGAGAATCCAGCCATAATGACAATGGTCACCGATCAAAAAGAGGTCACGGCCCAAGAGCACACAGTTTCTCTGTGGCGTAGTCTCTTGCTTCTTGCAGGTGCCACGGCAGGTGTTGCTATCCTTTCGGAGATTTTGGTGAACTCCATTGAGCCTGTTACCAAAACTTTGGGATGGAGTCCGGCTTTTGTAGGATTGGTTTTTGTGCCTTTGATTGGTGGTCTGCCAGAGTATTTCAACACGATCTCGATGGCCCTTGATAAGCGTATCGGTATGGTTCTGGCAGCTTCGGCTGGCTCTTCTATTCAGATTGCATTGCTGATGACTCCCATCCTGGTCTTAGTCAGTCTGGTGATGCCGCAAAGGCTGGATCTGGTGTTTAGTATCGTCGAATTAGCAGTGTTGGGCCTGACGACCTTTCTCTTTAGTGAGATTACCAAAGATGGTGAACTGGTCTGGTTAGAAGGTCTGCTTTTGATTCTCCTTTATGGGATGATGGCTGGGACGGTTTTCTTGTTCGGTTCGTAAGTTCATGATAATCTTTGTCTGGGAAGGACGCCTTGCCCTGTTGATACACCACTGACCCAGCAGAGCACCCAGAAAGATCGCAGCGATCCCTCCCAGGCCGCTGAAGACAAGATACCCCAACGCTGGTAACCAGTGCCCACCAGCTATCAGCAGGAAATCACCCAGCGCCAGACTGCTAAAGGTCGTGTAGGCTCCGAGCAGGCCCACATTGAGAAATAAACGACGAGTTGGCCCGATGAACACTGTCGCGTCGGCCAACGTGGTCACAAAGGCGAGCAGGAATGCCCCTGTGATGTTGATTAGGAGGATATCATAAGGCCATCCCTTGCCAAGCCTGCTTTGAATGAAAGTGCTGAGCAGCACACGAAGGACCGTGCCACAAAATCCACCTCCGATGATGGCGAGAATCCTTCGGCGGGTTGAGAGTATCTGTCCCATTAGAGCCAGCCCCCCAGCATCATGCCCAACGCGGCAGCCGGGACACCGAGGAGAAAGGTGCCGCCCAGATAGAGCAGACCGCGTGAAGTGCTTCCGCCACGGATGAGCTGAACGCCTTCCCAGTGCATGGTACTATAAGTTGTATACCCTCCAAGAAAACCTGTTGCCAGAACAAGTTGCACGGCTGTGCTCACGACGTGGTGTCCAACCAGACCTGCAATCAGCCCGATCAAAAAGGCTCCCGAAATGTTGATGATGAATGTGCCAACAGGCATCTGTGAGAGTACTCGTTCAGCAATAAAACGGCCAAGGAGGTAACGAGTCAGTGCACCAGCTGCTCCTGCAGTCGCCAACCAATCCAAGCTGGATGATAGAGAGACTCATCATGGTTGCTCTTGCTCCCCTGCTGAGATGATTTCGACAGGAGCAATTGTGATCATGCCTTGCTGGATCAATTGGTCAAGCATGGGCAGGAGCATCTCGATATGTTCGTCACTGTCTACGATCTCGATAATAAGGGGAAGATTTTCCGCAATGTCGGGCAAACGGTCGGTGGACAGATGGTGTTGCGGGCCAAAGCCTTCTATTCCACGTTGTACGGTGACTCCCCTCGCACCATAATGTTGTGCCTGTTCTACCACTGCCCGGTAGAGTGGTTTGCCTTGCCACTCATCTGCTTCTCCGACAAACATGCGCAGGCGCTTGCCTGGTTGGGATACGAAAGGTTTCCTGATCATCGTTCTGGTTCACTTTCCAGTAATATACGCAATACATCGGAACGACCAATCGCTCCGATGAGACGACCCCCATGGTCAACGACGGGAAGGACTTTCCAGTGCGTGCGCATCATCAGATCAACCGCGTCCTGAATCGATGCTGTGTCAGCAATGGTCACAACCTGCCAATTCATCACATCGGCAGCGATTTGCGCTTTGCCAGAAGCCGTATGCAATGCCCCAGCCGGGATATGGGCGGGTCTGCCCCTCGCCAGATCGGCCAGAGCCGCGAGCAGGTGCGGACGTGCCTCTTCTTGCATACGTGCCAGGACATCCACATCGCTAATGATGCCCTTAACATGCTGCTCAGTATCGACGATAACAACGCGTTTAAGTAGTGAGGTGATCAACACATCGATCGTCTCAGCAAGCGGTGTCTGCTCCTCGACCGTAGCGATATCTGTATTCAGGTATGTGCTGACCGGTTGCAACTGGGCTGGCAGTCCTGGCAATGGATTGGTGTGTGTGAGCGGCTGTGTAGCATTACTGGCCTCTGGACTCATCAGTGGGCTGGTACGAATCGCCTGGAGCAAGTCCGCACGTGTGATCATCCCCAACAGTTGTCCGGTAGTATCCACGACTGGAAGATTACGTAACTGTGTGTCTATCAAGACCTGGGCGGCTTCCTTGATCGATTGATCTGGACCAATGGTGCGTACCTGCTGATTCATGATGTCTTGTGCAGTGTGTGAACTACGCTGCGCTTCTTCGAGTGAAGAGGCAATGGTTTCTGCCGTCTGCGTATCCAGTTCACGTGCTGTACGCACCAGATCTCGATGCATTGGTAGCAAATTTGCGTTGATCAAGTCACCGGTACTGATGATTCCACACAATTTGTTTTGTTGATCAACCACGGGCAAGACGCGAAATGGAGCTTGCAGCAGCAGATCCACAATGGTTGCCACTGGTGTTTCTAGCCAAACGGTGGTCACCATCGTTTCCATCACCTGACGTACCGGCAATTTCGACGAGGTGCCCTGTCGACGAGCATGAGTGTACTTGAGCACATCCACCTCATGCAATGTCACCAGTCCTCCCTGCATCATGTCCTGAATGGTCGGAAGCAGACGACGAAGTCGGGCTGGTTGATCGATCACCTGTATGATAAGAGGAGCATCGGAGGACCAACGCCACTCTTTCTGCTCATGCAAACGCGTTCCTGCTCCATAACCTGCAATGGCCCGTGTGACAGTGGCTCCCGCGCAGCCCTGCTCGCGTAACAGGTGGACAATGGCGACATACAACGGCTGGCCGTGCCACTGATCAGACTCACCAAGGTAGATGGTGAGCGCCTGGGCTTTTCCTTGACGCAATAAACTCATGGTTCTTCTCCCTTTACCATAGACATGCTGCCATATCATTGTATCGCTCTCTTCCCGCCGCTGTATAGCTCAGGTTTCTTCATCACTGGGATGGTGGCAGGGACGGTTTTCTGGTTGGTTCGTGATGAGTAAGCGGTGGGAGAAAGAAAGTTTTTGGGCCGACACCCCAAACCCCGCGTCAAGGGCTGGCCGCCCTTGGCAATCCCGCTTCGCAAGCCGCTTGAGAGAGGGAACCTTGTTTGAAAAATTCTGGGGTGACTCATGACATTCGTTTGTCAAACCTTCGCAGAGGTTTAGGAGCGGGCGATCTGTATGATCTTGCGTACTGCACTCAGGATCAATATTGTAGTCAGACCTGAACTAATGATGAATTGTACGATCAGGGCGGGATCAAAGATCGGCTTATATTTTGCGTGACCATTCGTCACCTCAATGTAGCCAACTGGCACAATTCTTACATTCCCACCTCCACCTGTACCGCTGTTTCCTTGTGCATTGGTACCCTCACCTCCGCCTATACCCCACGATACCTTAGCAACGGGGATAATTGTGATGCCATCACGTTCGACCGGTTCAGCATATACCGTTGAAGCCCTGGTAACGACTGCCATTTTGTCAGTAAGCTGTTAGGTGAAAGACCCCGGTTGTTGTTTTATGTCTGTGTTGGCTGTGCTGTTTGTATTTGTGCTCATACATTTCTCCTGGCAAATTCTGACCGTGTTTGCCGGCCAATATTCATAACGAGATACCCATCAAGAAGCATATCACCAGGTCTAGAGTACAATTTTTTCAGTGAGATGCGCAATTGTCGATATCAGGAAGCGCAACGCCTATGATTCCAGATCGGAGATTGTTGTTAAGTTTTGTTCTTCTGTTAATGATTGTTCCATGGCGAAGTCGTTGCTATGGCGAAATAATGGAGAAGCACCAGGAAGCTCCATCAATTCTTTGACCAGTAGATCAATCGGCGTATTGGTATGAGGTAGCTGCACTGGAGTACCAGACACTTTTGCCACACGTAGGGCATGTAGATATGCCTGTATTGCTGTCATCGCCTTTTCCATATATTGAGTTTCTTCTCGCAGGCGGCTATAGCGGCTGATCATGTTATTGATGCTCCTGGAGGTGGCCAAAAGTTCGTTGTTGCCGCCTTCTGGCGTAAGCCGCGTATTCCAGTCCCCATTGGATACACATGTGAGTACATTGATGACTTGTTTGGACCAGGCTTCGAGCTGGATTTTCTTCTCCAGTTCCAACCGTGATTGCTTAGCCATTATTTGTTGGAGCCTCGATACTTCTTCTGCCTTGTCAGCTCGTATCATACTTTCTTGCAAGCTCGTGATGACAACGTAACTGACCAGGGTGCAGACAACCTGGAGGGTAATGGGAATGCTGTAAATGTCTTATGGTTGTGTATTCAAATAGAACTGTAACTGTGGTGTGTGAGGCATGAAGAACAGAAAGCTACAAATAAGTAAGATATTAAAGCCGCCTACAATTGGAATGCACCATGCTGGAAAGAGAAGGACTGAAACCATGAGGGGTGCCACCCACAGGCAGAGTTGAGGCAGTACAAAGGTGTCGAGTGTTCTCCTGGAGTGCCAGGACACCCCCTGTCAGCCCCAGCTCGTACAAGACAAGGGTATTATACCCGCCAGAAGCAGTTTCCTGAAATGATTGAGCGCTGAGGCCACGGTAAATAAGGCCATATGGACTGTAAGATCGGAAGCAGTACTATTCTCATGTTGTACTGCCGCCTCGTATTGCAATGCCAATTCAATGAAGTAAATGAACAGCGCAATACTAATCAGCTTTCCTCGTCTCAGAAACTCGCGTTCTCGCAATGGTAGTTCTTCGGCGCGAGGAGGTACTGGTGGCGCAACCAGCCGATACCACCAGTTGAGCCACGGGTAGGGATTGAGTCCAGTAATAGAACGTGGCAAAGAATTAGTGTGGTCTATTGCCATAGAGGTTTCCTTTCTTTAGTTGATGAGAAGCATAAGATCATATATAGTAGGTTTCATCAAAATTTGATAAAACCTTGCTGACCTAGATCTTCGATAATACGTGAAACGAGTTCTGGTGGTTTCCTCAGTAATTGTATAATATCATTTATACTCCGTGTTCCGTCAATTAATGAGTAAACTTGGCGATGAGGAAGGGGCCACCTATCCAGAGATAAGAAACCAACGGCGATATTGCGATGGGGGACTGGTGAGTTAAAGCGTGCTGAGGATTGCTGCGGAGGGAGAGTGGGAGGTTCGGAGAGTTCCAATAACTGCCAGTCCAAAACGCCCAACCGCGCAAGTCGGGTTTCCCAATCATCCCATATCTGTATTTGTCCTCGCGCTGAAATAAAGCGACAAGCAAGAACTATTCCATCTTTTACTGATAGTTCAATAAATTCTTGCTTGGAAGTGTCGTGTGGAGAAAATACTGTTGTCGCGCGAAATAGACCTGTATACAGATATTGCTTTATAAGTTGTGATAGAGTAGCATAATCGACGCTAAACACTTCTTCTAATATCCTTCTGTTGAGGAGGCGGTGTGAAAAGGTATGTAGGATAGGCTATGGATAGTGCCTCAAGTGTTGTTACAAACACAAGAAGCAAGTAATGAATTTTTAAAGTGCAAATACAACGATATACCCATTATATGTTAGCATGGGATGATTTGAAAGTCAAGCAAAACAACTAATAAACAAATACCAGGAATTATTCAGAGTTGATCCAGATGGTTTCCAAATAGCATGTAACAGGTAGCTTTAATAACAAATCAAGTACATTTAAATCTACTCTTTACCATTGTATTCTTGCATGTAATGGTTTAGCCAGCAAAGGGCAGAAGAGTTTTACTGAACTCATGGAGAAGAGTCACTTGATAGATGGCTATCTTTTCTCTCTCTAATGTATGTGATATACTCGTCTTGTAATCGCTCAATTAAATCATTTACTGAAAATGTAGAGGTAAATCCGTCTTGGTATTATCAAACAATAGAGGAAGATTTATACAATTAGCTATCGTGATGGCAAAATAAAGCGATAGCCACAGGGATACAAAAGGAGAGGCGGCAATTTCTCGCGCACCTCAAGTGTGAGAGCTGGCTAGCCGCTGTGATGGTGAGAGATGGCACTTGAAGGCATACAACTTGGTTACTATCAACTCGTGCGCCTGATTGGTAGTGGTGGGATGGGAGAAGTCTACCTGGCGGAAGATACACGTATCTCTCGGCAAGTGGCGATCAAGGTTGTTCACAACGATGCTACACCTTATCCCAGTGTCCAACTAACCCAGGACACAGCCCGTCTCTTTGTGCGTGAGATGAAAGCTATCGTCAAACTCGATCATCCACATATTTTACCTCTGTTTGATTTTGGTCAGGAGAGCATTCATACAAACACGCTCATGTATATGGTTATGCCTTATCGCCCGGAAGGTTCCCTTGTCGATTGGCTGTATCAGCGGGGAAATACTGGTCCGCTCTCACCACAAGATGTCGCATATATTGTCTTCCAGGCCGCCGACGCTTTACAGCATGCCCATGATCACCAACTTATCCATCTGGATGTCAAACCTTCCAATTTTCTTATCCGCAATAGAACGGGTGATCTGCAGCATCCCGATTTACTCTTAGCGGACTTTGGTATTGCGAAGTTTACAACGGCAACAGCAACGGCAAGCCAGAGTGTACGTGGTACACCTGTTTCCATGGCCCCTGAGCAATGGAATGGTCAACCCGTGCCAGCGACAGACCAGTATGCCCTTGCAATCATGGCCTACCAACTTCTAACTGGACGTCCCCCCTTTATTGGTCGTATGGAACAGGTGATGCGTCATCACTTTATGACCCAGCCACCGACTCCCAGTACGCTCAATCCAAACCTTTCAGTCGGTATCGATACCGTGATCTTGCGTGCCCTGGCAAAAAAGCCCGAGGAGCGTTTCCCATCCATCGTTGATTTTGCCCAGGCCTTCCAGCATACTGTACAAACGCGTGGTGATCCGTATGCTCCAGGTATGAGCATTGATGAGGAGACGACCTTGCGCATCCATAGTAGTCCACTCAACCCGTTTGTTCCAGCGCCGCATCCCGCCATAGTGATGCCTCTTATGCCCAATATTCCGCCGACCATTCCTGCGCCCGTTCCGAATATCCTGCCGACTATCCCTGTACCAACTTCCAATGCTCCGCACACAGAAACGTCCAGACAAACCTCCGCGTCGCTGAAACGGAATATTCCACCAGTGAATACTACAGATAGCATAAATAGGAGACGCGGCAAAAGATCTCGTGTCAAAACCCTGTTACTGACTATAATGACAATTATCCTCATTTCCTCCAGTGCCATAGGTCTGATGACCTACCAAAACTATGTCAAACAGACTGCTGTGAGTGCGCAGGCGACTGCCAATGCTAATGATGCAACAGCCTCTACTAATGCTACTGCGTCGGCTATTGCCGCAAACCCGTATCCTTCCTACCTGGATGGTAGTGGGATATTGGCACTCTACGATCCATTACGTCAGTCTGCTCAATGGCCCGTTTACTCTGCCTCCTCCGTTTGGTGGTACATGTAAATTTACTGATGAAACTTACCATGTCAGCCAGTCAAGAGTAGGAAATTTCTTCCCTTGCAATGCCTCAGGTACCAACTTTAGCGATTTTGCTCTTGAGGTTCAGATGAATATTCTTGAGGGTGACTGCGGTGGAATTATCTTTCGAGGAGATGCAAACGGCAGTTTATATCTCTTCAGGGTTTGCCAGGATGGTTATTTTAATCTATCCCTTTACGTAGATAACCTCGGTATCAACGCCAGGAATTTGCTCAACGGACTTTCTCCTGCCATTAACACAGGATTGAAGCAGTCCAATACTCTTGCCATTGTGGCAGATGGTAGTATGCTGAGTCTCTATATGAATCATCAGAAGATTGGCAGTATTGGTGATAGTACTTACACTCATGGCTCTATTGGCCTTATCGCCAGTGCTGTAGATAATCCCACTGAGGTAGCATATAGCAATGTGAAGGTGTGGAAAGTGTGGAGGGCCTGACTTTTTGAAGCTTTAGCGCCTCAGGCGCTTTGCAGGCTGTTTTATCTTGGCATCAGGGTTTGCGTCGCAAACCCTGATGCCAAGATAAAACAAGCATACTATTTCCCTACTAAGAACGTCAGCAAACTATTGGCTGCTGGAGTTGCTACATTCAACACAAACTGTACTGCAATGGTAATCACGATCAGTGCACCAGATGTTAATGTGATCGCGGCACCAAGGCCAATGGGTGTCACCAGACGATCTGGCTTGAGTGGTGCATCGAAGTACATGGACTTGACGATGCGACCATAGTAGACCAGAGAAACAATACTGTTGAGCAGCGCGATGGCAACAAGTCCTGTCTGCCCAAGTCCCCACGCGGTCGTGAAGAGAAACACTTTACTCCAGAAGCCTGCTACTGGTGGGATACCTGCCAGAGAAAGCAGACAGAGGGCTGTTCCAGCGCTTAATAGTGGTGCGCGTCGGCCCAGTCCCCGGAAATCTTCAATTCTTTCGCCACCTGTTAAATTGGCAAGAGCGATGATGCCGGAGAAAGCTCCAAGGTTAGTGATGACATACACCAGGATAAAGAATAGGACAGCGGCATTGCCATCTGGTTTATTGGTGGCAAGGCTGGCAGTAACGCCAACCAGGATGTATCCAGCCTGTGCAATGCTGGAGTAGGCCATCAGACGCTTGACGTTTGTTTGGACGGCTGCCACCAGATTACCCAGTGTCATGGTGAGGATGGCAACAATCGAGAAGACAACAACCAGCGACGAAGTGTTAACCAGTCCCAGTCCACCATAGGTAAAGACGCGAATGAGCGCCGCAAAACCTGCGGCTTTGGAACCAACTGAAAAGAACGCCGTTGCTGGTGTGGGAGCGCCTTCGTAGATATCCGGTGCCCACATATGGAAAGGAACTGCCGATATCTTAAAGCCGAAGCCAGCAAGAATTAACACAGCAGCAATCAATATCAGCAGATTGCCGTTCTGGACACTTTGCTGGATGGAATGGGCAATACCCACAAGGTCGGTTGTTCCTGTTAATCCGTAGAGCAGAGCAAAGCCATAGAGCAGAATGGCGGAAGACATTGCACCAAGCAGGACATATTTGACCGCAGCCTCGGCGGACTTCTCGTTGGTACGAATCAGGCCTGCCATCACATAGAGTGGAATACTCGTCAACTCTAGTGAAATGTAGATGGAGATCAGTTCGCCGGTACTTGCCATCAGCATCATGCCTACGACGGAAAGAAGCATAAGCGTATAAAACTCGCCATCTGCTTTGACGTACTTACCTACGTAATTATACGATGCCAGGATCATAATGGCCGCAATCAGCAAGAACGTGAGTTTGAAAAAGATAGCATATTGGTCTACCACCAGCATGTTGAAGAAAGCACGGCTGGTTCCGGTGATGGTCAGGGCTTGCGAGATTGCAAAGCCTGCTGGTATGATCAGGCCGATCAGTGCAACACCCGCAATGACAGCCCGACGTTTGACAAACAGGTCTACTGCCATCACTGCCAATGCCAGCAACGTCAGGCTTAGCTCTGGTGCTAGCAGGTAGAGATCAGACACTTTAAACATTTGAACTCCTTACCCCACTGGGGCTTCTCTGTGATCATCTCTATGGGATGATCACGAAGGGTACGTCCCTACTTTATCATAGCCACAGCCGTATGCATAAGCTGGGTCAGGCTGGGGGTAATCATGTCTATCAAAGGCTTCGGGTAGATGCCAACAAGCAGAATGACTGCTGCCAGTGCGAAGAGTGGGAGCATTTCGCGCAGGTTGGCATCAGGGAGCCAGCTCCATTTAGTATTAAAGGGACCGAAGAAGACGCGCTTGATCATCCAGAGCAGGTAGGCGGCGGTCAAAATCATAGTGAAGACCGAGATGGTAGTGACTGTTGTCCAGATGCGGAAACTACCAGTGAAGACCATATACTCGGCTACGAAACCAGCCAGTCCGGGTAGTCCCAGCGATGCCAGAGCCGCATAGGTGAAGAGCGTAGCCAGCATCGGCATTTTCTTGGCAACTCCACCAAAAACGGCAATTTCGCGCGTATGAGCATGGTCGTAGATCACACCAACGCAGAAGAAGAGCAAGCCCGTGATCAAACCATGGCTAAACATCTGAACGGTGGCTCCGGTCAGGGCCGCCATGCGGAAGGCCATATCACCGCTGCCCGCTGCCGCCGCCACACCCAGCAAAATGATACCCATATGGCTTACACTCGAATATGCAATGAGCTTCTTCATATCCTTCTGTACAAGACAGATGCCTGCACCGTAGATGATATTGATCACTGCCAGCGCTGCCAACCAGCCCGCGAAGTCATGAACTCCCTGAGGGAAGAGTGTCAGGCAGATGCGAATCAGGCCATATGCGCCCATTTTGAGCAGTACACCCGCCAGGATTACGCTGACCTCTGTTGGCGCATCTGTATGCGCATCAGGGAGCCAGGTATGGAATGGGAACATAGGAATTTTTATGGCAAAGGCCATAAAAATGAGCAGGAAAGTGATCAATTGTAACCCTACTGTCACATTCACCAGCGGAATCTGGACGGGGAAATTGAACATATGTGTTGTAAAGTAGGCCATGCTTGCCGTTGCATCTCCACCATGACTGATATTGGTAAAGTAGAGTAGCAAGATACCAACGAGCATGAAAACACTGCCAAAGAATGTGTAGAGCAGGAACTTCCAGGCTGAGTAGATGCGTCCAGGCATACCGTGTTTGACAACATCGCTACCCCAGATACCAATAAGTAGGAACATGGGGGCCAGTTCGACTTCCCAGAAGAGGAAGAAGAGTAGCAGATCGAGTGCCATAAAAACGCCCATCACACCCGCTTCCAGCAGGAGTAGCAAGGCCAGATATTCCTTAACCCGCGTCTTTTGCCAGCCACCGATCACGGCCAGGAAAGTCAATAGAGCGTTTAAGATCACCATCGGCAGGCTCAGACCATCAACGCCCAGGGAATAATCAACCTTAATGTGGACTGTGCCAGCGTTAAAATCGATCCAGGGTAGGTTGATGAAGTCACGTAGATGGTTGATATCACCGAAACCCTGCCCGGCACCAAGGATGCTGAAGAGCGTATAAAGAGAAAGTACAAAAACAACTGCTGAGAATATCAGTGCCATCCAGCGTGCGGTCTTCACTGGTGTACAGTAGACCACCAGTGCACCAATCACGGGTAGCAGGATAATCCAGGTGAGATCACTTTTGAATATCTCCATGATCTGCTTATCCTTTCGTGAATGTGACCAGCACAAAGACGATCACTGCTAATACTACGACGCCACCGAAGAAACCAATCATGTAGGATTGTACTCGTCCTGTCTCCGTCTGGCGCAGATCACGCCCGAAGAGTGTGACAAGGCGAGCAGCTCCGTTGACCACACCATCTATGACGTAGGTATCGAAGGCCTGTTCCACATGCGAGAGACCAAGTACAACGTAGCGGATCAGCAGATCGTAGAATTCATCCACGTAGTATCGGTTATACAGGATGCGGTGCAGTGTGCGCAGGAGAGCATTGCTCTGGACCACAGCCTGGAGTTTTGCTGGTTCAATACGACAGTAGAGATAGTAGGCCCAGGTCAGACCTGCGAACGAGACGGCCACGCCGATCCAGGTGTCAGGGGCTGCCAGCAGGCGGACTATATCTAATGCCGGAGCTCCTGGATGGACATAGTTGAAGAAGCCAGACCAGTAACCTGCAAAGACCGACGGGATAGCGAGTAATATCAATGGAATGGTAATTGTCAGTGGTGACTCGTGTGGATTTCCCTCACCGCGATATGTACCCCCCCACAGTCCTCCAAATGCACCACCTTTTCCACCAAAAGCCTGGATATAAGCCCGTAACATATAGAAGGCGGTCAGGCCAGCCGTACCAAGTGTAATGGCATACAGGCCCCAGTCGCCATGCTCAAATGTCAGTCCAATGATGGTTTCCTTGCTGAAGAAACCAGCGAGGAAGGGGAAACCGGAGATTGACAGCGTTGCGATTAGCCAGGTGATGGCCGTGATGGGCATTTTGGGTCCCAATCCTCCCATCAGGCGCATATCCTGAACTTCTTTGTGTGTGGCATGGTGTAGAGCATGCAAGACACTACCTGCTCCAAGGAAGAGCAGAGCTTTGAAGAAGGCATGGGTGAAAAGATGGAACATACCTGGACCAGGTCCCAGTTCTGGACCAGCCACGCCCAGACCCACAAACATATACCCAAGCTGACTGATTGTTGAGAAAGCCAGTACACGCTTGAAGTCGGTCTGTACAAGTGCGATAGTAGCGGCGAAGAGTGCTGTGATTCCCCCGACCCAGGCAACTGTTGCAAAGGCCTCCGGGCCTGCTGCCTGGAAGAGTGGGAAGGTACGTGCGACCATATAGACACCAGCGGCCACCATGGTGGCCGCGTGGATCAGTGCACTGACAGGAGTTGGACCTTCCATGGCAGATGGCAACCAGACGTGCAGTGGAACCTGTGCCGACTTACCAATAGCACCGCAGAAGACCAGGATCATGGCGACGGTTAGCAACGTCTTGTCCATGCTTGCTGACACGCGTAGCTAGTTCACTGAACTCGAACGTATGCGTGTTAGTGAAGAGGATCATGATACCAATGATAAAGCCAACGTCACCAACACGGTTAGTCACAAACGCTTGCAAAGCTGCACTGGCAGGGGAGGGGCGCTGTTCCTCAGGTTTGGGCTTCTTGTTGATCCAGAAACCAATGAGTAGATATGAACTGAGGCCGACCAGTTCCCATCCAATGAAGATAACCAGGAAGTTTTGTGCAAACACAATGACGAGCATGGAAAAGGCAAAGAGCGAAAGATACGAAAAGAAGCGTGCATATCCTGCCGAGTTTTCCATATAGCCTTGTGAGTAGAACTGTACCAGGAGCGAGACGGTTGTGACTACCACCAGCATGGTGATTGCCAGGCTATCCAGATGGAAGGCGATCACATAGCTGATACCGTTGAGGATCATCCAGGGATACGAAAAGACAGTGATGCCTGCTGGCGGGAGCGATTGTGGGTTGAGAGTAGTATTCAAGAGGAGTGCCCAGGAATAGATACAGGCCAGAGCCATAATCGCGATGGCGACATAGCCGCTGACTTTAGCTCCTATCGTAAGATAGGGTACTTTGGGGTCCTCGTCATCATCCTGACCATGCTCTCCATGATCGTCACCCTCTGATCCGTGAACTTCGACCCCGTGAGTCACTGCGTGGGCTGTCCCGGCCTCTATACGTGGACGGCTGAGTAGATCCCAGACGCGCGTGCCGAAAATGACCACCACGAATGCCAGGAGCGGAGCGAACAGAATCAGCCAGGAATATTGATACAATGCCATAAAACTCTGTGCGCAAACTGTCGACTTTATCTACTTTAGAGAAAGATGACAGGGGGAGACGCACCTCTCCTTTCTTTTGTAAGCGAACCTGGTCTAAATCAATATTTCATCATATCTATCTCGCCAACATCCACCGTATTACGTTTGCGATAAATTGCAATAATCATCGCGAGGGCGACCGCTGCTTCAGCGGCAGCCACAGTGATAATGAAAATAGCAAAGATTTGGCCGGTCAAGTAGGTGGAGTAGGGCTTGACCTGATTATAGAACGAGAATGCCACCATCGTGATATTAACGGCATTCAACATAATCTCGATGCCCATCAAAACTGCTATAGCATTGCGTTTGGCGATGGCACCATACAGTCCGATGCAAAAGAGCACCGCACCGAGCACCAGGAAATGATTGAGTGTGAGTCCCATACAATTAGTTCTCCCTGCCTATGATAATAGCACCGATAATAGCAACCAGTAGTACCAGTGAGGCGATTTCAAATGGGAGCACATAGCTATAGAGCGTGGGGCTATACAATAATTGTCCAATGCGGACGACGTTGCTGATACCTGCTGGCAACTGGCCAGAACCATTACCTGTGTTGGCAACGGCATGGGGACTTGTTGTGGCCGCGTAGAGGATGCTTGCGCCCAGCAGCGCACAAATAACCAGTGCAACCCACCATTGTTTGTTTGTTGGATTGGTTATTCGCTGTCCTCCCATGCGTGTGAGCATCAGGGCAAACAAAATGAGGATGGTCACCGCACCTGCGTAGATCAGGATCTGTACAATGGCAATGAATTCGGCATTGAGTAGTACATAGATGCCAGCAGCCATCGCGAACACCATCACTAACGCCAGTGCGCTATGTACAATGTTGCGATGACCCACCACCACCAATGCCGCTGCCACCAGGATCACTGCCATGATCCAGAAAATGACGCTGGCTAAATCCATAAAAACATACCTCCGGGTTATCTCGGATCGTAATTTCAGTCTCGGGCAAGAGGAGAAGATTACATTCCTGTTGGTTATTGTATTGTAACATCCGTGATAAGACATGGGATAATCGTTTCTATAACTACTCAGGCCCCTCCTTCTTTCTCTCTCCTCTCGCTCCGCTGCGGGCGGCGCACAAAAGAAGTAAAAAGAGTTTTTGGGACACCCCAAACCCCGGCAGGGAGACCCTGCGCCCCCTTAAGTCCGCGCCTATGGGGGACACCCGCAACCTCCGCCACCAACAACACAACGAGAGCGAGCCACTGCAAGTGGTGAGCAGATCTGAGAAGTTACCCATGTCTTAGGAGAAAAAGCATATAGTCCCTTCCGATTCTAACAAAACATCAGACATGTGACAAGAGCAATTTTTCAGTAAGCTTATTTAGCATTGTGAAGGGTCTGATTCCGGCTGACCTTTACAAAATTTTTCTCTATACATACTGCCTAAAGATAACGTGAATATGCATACATAACCACTTCACTATGTTATAATCCCTCTGATAGGCAGTTTCTTTTTGATAAAAGGTGTAGAAGATGTATGAGCGTGACAAGAAATACAGCTGAACAGAGTCCACCTGAGCATTTGCGATGCAGGCATTGCAAGACGATGTTACCACTATATGCAACATTCTGTAGGACTTGTGGGGCGCGAGTTGAGAAAGACGCCAGTAATCTCCATGCTCAAGATTCTCCTGGTATGGTTGAGTTATACCGGATCACTGCGCTGATATGTCGCCGCCCGTATATACAACTCTTCCTTGCTATTGATAATATGCACCAACGACCGGTCGTGATCCGTGATATAGATATGAGTAGTTTGAATGAAGAGCAACGGACGCTGGCGATTGAAGTAGCACAACATGAGTTTGACCTCTTGCGTTGTCAGAGATCTGATGATGTGATGTCTGTGATCAACCTGCACTACTTCCAGGAACACCTTTTTGTGGTGGCTGGCACACCATTTACTATCCACAATCAGGGCGAGAACAGTGTACCATGGTATACGCTGCAAGATCTCCTACAAAGTGGTGTTGGCCTACCAGATGAGCTGGTTGCTATTACCTGGGCCTATCAGCTCTGTCGTGCCCTTGCTCACTTGCACCGTGACCAGATTGTCATTGGTGATCTTGATCCATATGCAATTATAGTAAGCGATAATAGTTACTATGGAACACCTGCATTGATGGTTTCATGGTTACCGCTGCCTATTCGGAATCTATTACCTCGTACATCAGTTATTACCAATGCGAACAGCTTTCGAGCGCCTGAGGTTTTGCTTAATTGTGTAGAGCCTTGTGCGGATATTTATAGTGTTGGTGCAATACTCTACTTATTACTCACTGGAACATCACCTGAAGAACCCACCCTTCACGTTCACCGTTCACTTCGCTCACCTCGCGAATTCAACTCTCAGATCAGTAGCCGTGTGGAAGAGGTTGTGATGCGTGCCTTATCTATTGAGAGTGCGAACCGTTATCAGAGTGCAGATGAAATGTCAGAAGCGCTGCTTGAGCTGTGTGCCAGCACGCAGTCTGCTCGAACTGAAACTCTAGTATTGCAAAATCGAAAAGAGAAACAAGGCGTTCGAGAGAGAGCAGCCAGGGTCGAAGTGAATAAAAATTTACCAGTGACCGATGATTTAGACCAGATGACGATTTCAGTTGACCCAAAAATAGTTCCACAGGCGTGGCGGCATCTGTCTAAGAGGGCATCAGGACGATCTGGTGTAGAAAATGAACAATGTCGTGTGTCAATCGTGGACACGCTCAAACAAGAAGAGCATAAAAAAGTGAATCACGAACAAAAAGAGCAAGAACAAGACGAATATAACATGGAAGATTTGAAAGAACGCAAGCAAGAAGAAGAGCCAGAGCTAGCTTTGGAAGAAGACAAGCCAGAAGAGCCAGAGGAAGCTTTAGAAGAAGACAAGCCAGAGGAAGAGCCAGAGCTAGCTTTGGAAGAAGACAAGCCAGAAGAGCCAGAGGAGGCTTTGGAGCAGCTTCCCATCGTCGTGTTATCTCCCTCTATACAAAAAGGGGTGCTGGTGAATGGGTTTTTACCAAAGCCAGTGTCCCTCTCGACGCAGGTGCAGCCTCAGAGTACAACTGGGGATTCTAAAATGGTACAACTCCTTAGGGAGCGACTGAGCGGTATTTTACCTGCTTTGGGGCTATCTGGGGGAGGGGGGAATGCTACTTCTGTATCGTTACAAGGACAGACGGTGACCGATGACGAGAAGTCGTTCCTTAAACAATTACAACGCTTCTTTCTTGGTGAGCAGCAGCGTAATACAAAGGCGGTGGCGCTTATCGAGACACCATTCCGTGTCCAGCCTAATCAGAACTATACTGTTCGCATTCATCTGCTGGGGAGAGACATTCCGATCGCGTCTCCTGGCGCAAAGGAGAATGCACCATTGGCGGGCCTCAGCGCCCTTGCTCAGGGTGAACTTGCCCGTATCGAGATACGTTCGGCTCTCTATCAGAATTATGCGTATATTGTACAGCAAGCGAATGTACGTGTGCCTGGACGTGGCTATGCGGCAGAGGTAACGATGCCTATGCAATCTCTTATGCGTGGCTCCAGTGGACGCCGGGACCGTCTCCACATATTTTTTATGGATGAAGCAGGTCACCCTTTGTATGAGAAACCATTTGTGATTGAGTTGTTCATCTCTCCTCTGGTTCAGTTTGGTCGGGAGGGGCGTAACGTTCTCGCGATACCGCTTTAGAATGAAAAGTGGAGATCTGCCCCTTCACAAAGGAGTCCCTGATTAGCTATACTATGTAGAGTAACACTCCCCCGGCTCAACGCGGGGATTCTTCCTTCATCCAGCCCGCTTGCCCGGCTTCCGTAGAGCAGAGAGTAGAGGCGGTCTGTCCAGAAGCGTTCGATGAGCAGGAAACTCATCGGTTCCCGTGTGCCCCACGGTACGGTGCAATGCTTTCTGCAAGAATATTCAAGGAGGCATTGTGGTCTCTATCTAATACCACACCACATTCATGACAGATGTGGGTACGCACGCTCAAACTTTTCTTGACCAGCGTGCCACATGCCGAGCAGTTCTGGCTGGTGAACTGGGGAGCCACGGCGATGACTTCAATGGCGTGCATGGCTCCATACACTTTCACCCAGTAGATGAATTTACCCCAACCAGCGTCATGAATGCTCTTTGCCAGATGGTGGTTCTTCACCAGGTTGCGGATCTTCAAGTCTTCAAAGGCTATCAGGTCGTGAGACGTGACCAGCGCGTTTGCCGTCTTCCTGGCAAAATCTTCACGCTGCCTTTGAACCTTGAGCGATGCATTGGCGAACTTCTTCCTGGCTTTCTGGCAATTCTTTCCCTGTTTCTGTGTCCGGGAAAGTCGACAATTCAACCGTTTGAGTTTGCGCTCGGCTTTGCGGTAGTAGCGAGGATTCTCAACCGTATTCCCCTCGGAGTCGGTGTAGTAGGCCTTGAGTCCTACGTCAATGCCGATCTGCTTGCCCGTAGGAGTGTGGAGCGTCTCACGATTGGCCTGGACTCCAAAGTGGACGTAGTACCCATCTGCACGCCGTACGATGCGGACCCTCTTGATCTGTTTGACAGGGAAGGTTTCGATGTCACGTGTTCCGATCAAGCGAAGACGCCCGATCCCACACCCATCGGTGAAGGTGACGTGTTTGCCATCAGGGTCGAGCCGCCAACCCGTCGTTTTATACTCTACACTTCGATTGTTATGTTGGTACTTCGGATACCCTTTCTTTCCGGGTTTGTGGTTCTTGCAATTCTCATAGAAACGGGAGATGACGAACCAGGCACGATCCGCACTTGTCTGGCGGGCTTGTGAGTTGAGACGGGTTGCAAACAAGTACTCTTTGGCCAGCACGGCACAGTAGCACTGCAAATCGTTCTGCGAGACACCTCGCCCATCCATCCATTTACGCAAACATTTGTTGCGGATGAACTGGACGATGCGAATCGCTTCATCGATGGCTGCATACTGCGCTTGATTGCCGTTGAGTTTGTATTCGTAGATCAGCACGTCTCTTGCACTTTCCTCTTGTTTCTGGTAGAATTATACCACACAATGACGTTGTATGGCAAACAAGAGGAGAAGTGTCTCGTATGCCAAAAGAAAGAACGAATATCTATCTCACTGAGCGGCAACGGCGACAACTGCAAAAGCGTAGCCAGGATGAAGATTTACCAATGGCAGAAATTATCAGGCGAGCACTGGATGCCTATCTGGCCTGGGATGACCCGATGTATCAGCCAACTCCTCCTAAACCCCACATAAGGAAGAGCCATTCATCCCCATAGCTCAAGCCAGGGGCTTTCTGGCTCGTTCTGGTAATAAAGACTATCGCCGTTGTAAGCACGGCGGTCGTCACCGGACGCTTACTTATGTGTGGTAATGATGCAATACTATTTTTGTGAAGATTCTGTTATCCGCCTCGCCTGTGTGAGCGATGGCGATACACCGTGAAATATCCTGCTAGCGATGAGCAGAAAAATACGCAGCACTCAACTGAATAGTGTTGCGTATTCCTGTATAGCGCAACTTGAAGAATTATATAATTCCCCGGAGCCAGAGGGAAACCGTTACGAGCTTTATCTTCTGCTGCAAAGCTTAAAGAGCGGCGGTATAAGTTTTGAACAGTTTCTTGCCCAGGTCTTTGCCTGGGCAAGCGGATATTAAGCGGAAAGATGGGCGCAAGAATTTCCAGAGAAACCCGTGCGCCCATCTCCGTTAAGCCGTTAAACAACCATTTTGCACAGTTACCACGTTTGTGTTATACTTCATGTAACCAAGTAGCACTTTAATCACAATCTTGTTCGCCGGGAGCTTGGGGAAGCCAAGCTGAGAGGGTGGCCTATTGCATCGCCGGCGACCGATTGAACCTGATCTGGGTAATGCCAGCGCAGGGACGGACATCAACACCATAATGTATGCCGCCGACCTCGCTGTACTCAAACAGATAGTCAACATTATAAGAACCTGATCTGGATAATACTAGCGGAGGGAAGCGGCGTCGGTCTCTCAGATATCTCACGTAGATTGTAGGCCGCAATCCTTCATGATCAGGATTGCGGCTTTTTTATGTTCTTCCGCTGCCAATCTTTCTGGAGGTAAGGGGCTATGGACCCACCAAAACTGTTAGTTCAGGGTGTAACCAGGATGTATCGCAACGGGCGTCGCAACCTGGAAGTGCTTGCCCCCATCGATCTGACGGTTGCCAATGGCGAGTTTGTGACGGTTATCGGGCCAAGTGGCTGTGGCAAAAGTACACTGTTTAATATCATCTCAGGAGTCGATGAGCCAGACTCCGGTCTGGTTGCTATTGACGGAGAGACCGACACAAAACGTGCTGGCAAATCTGGTTATATGCCGCAGCAACCACTCCTCTTACCGTGGCGTACTGTTGAAGAGAATGTGATGCTGGGTCTGGATGTACGCCGTGTCCGGCGTAAGCAAGCCCGGCAGGAGGCTCATACACTCCTCAAACGCTTTGGGCTGGTGGAGTTTGCCCAGAACTATCCAGCGACGCTTTCAGGTGGTATGCGACAGCGTGTTGCTTTATTGCGTACGGTTCTGTTCAATCATACTTTCCTCTTGCTGGATGAACCTTTTGGAGCACTCGATGCTCTGACCCGGCTCTCCTTACAGATGTGGCTCCTTGATCTCTGGCAGAGCTTTCATTCTAGTGTACTCTTCATTACCCATGATGTACGTGAGGCAATCTTATTGTCTGATCGCATCTATGTCTTGAGTGCACGCCCGGCACATGTCTTACGTGTTGTAGAAATTGATCTCCCTCGTCCACGCAAGCAGGAGCACCAGGCCTTAGAGTCGTTCGTGCAACTGGAGCAGGAACTTGTGACGCTGCTGATGAAGGAGCAACATCTATGAAACTACGCTGGATTGCTGGCTATGGTCCAGCCTTTGTGCTCACTGTTACCCTTTTACTGCTCTGGGAACTCTATGTACGTTCAGGCCAGATTAGCGCAACGCTGCTGCCTACGCCAAGCTCGATAGTGCTGGCCTTGTTTGACAATTGGGATATTATTTCTGTCCATACATTGCAAACGTTGCTAGAGACTGTGCTGGGCATGGCGGCTGCTACCGTGCTTGGCCTGACCCTGGCAATCACCCTCGACATCTCATTATGGGTGCGGCGGGCCGTCTACCCGATCCTGATCACATCACAAACAATTCCTATGATCGCTCTTGCACCTCTCCTGGTGCTCTGGTTTGGCTGGGACCTGGGACCAAAAGTGATTGTAGTTACACTCTATTGTTTCTTTCCTATCGCTGTGGCATGTGCCGATGGTCTGTTAGGGACTGATCCTGATTTGCTACGACTGATGCAAAGTATGCGAGCCTCACGCTGGCAGATACTCTGGTTGGTGCGTTTACCAGGAGCCATGCCCTCGTTTTTCTCTGGTTTGCGTATTGCGGCAACGTATAGCGTGACCGGGGCTATCTTTGCAGAGTATGTAGCCGCTTACCAGGGGCTGGGTTTGTATATGCAGACCTCGTTCAACTCTCATGCGATTGTCCTGGTCTTTGCCGCTATCCTGGTGACGGCGGTACTTAGTCTCTTACTTTTCGGTCTGGTAGCCTTGATCGAGCGTATTGCATTGCCCTGGTACCACGGAGTAAGGAAGACTACGTGAGTATCCTGGAATTATCAAGGAGGGATTCATGAGTTCTCGTTTCCGTCTGGTGTTGAGTATCGGTTTACCTGTGCTGCTTATTCTTGCTGTTGTTGGAGCTTTTTTGTGGAGGCAGCGGCCAGATACATCGATGAATGCGCAGGCCTCGCAAAAGTTAACATCTCTATCGCTGGCGCTGGACTGGACTCCCAACACAAACCATACGGGGATCTATGTTGCGCTGGCAAAGGGCTGGTATCGCGATGAGGGGATTGATCTAAAGCTTCTCCCTTACTCTTCTAGTATCTCACCTGATACATTGGTGAGTAGCGGAAAGGCTGATGTAGGTATTAGCTCTACGGAGAGTATTGTTGCGGATGCAGCGACGGGTCAGCCTGTCGTTTCGATTGCCGCTATTGTGCAGCATAATACGTCAGCGCTGGTGACGCGAGCCAATTCTGGCTTGACTCGTCCACGTGATCTTGATGGTAAGGTCTACGGTGGTTTTGGTGCCCCATATGAAGCAGCGGTCGTGAGCGAAATTATCAAGAAAGACGGTGGCAAGGGCACATTCAAGAACGTCACGCTCGACGTTGGTGCTATGGAAGCGTTAAAGGCAAAGCGGATTGATTTCGTCTGGATCTTTGAAGGATGGGAAGGAATTCAGGCTCAACGCGATGGTATTAAGCTGAACGTCTTCCCCATTACAGAGAACGGTGTGGCTGACTATTATACGCCTACGATTATTACCGGCCCCAATCAGATCAAGCAGAAATCAGAGTTATTGCGCAAATTTATGGCCGCAACGTCCAGAGGCTATGAATTTGCACGTACAAATGCCAATGCATCCGCACAAATGCTACTGGATACGGCACCCAGGGGAACCTTTCCCGATCCCGGTCTGGTCTTTGCCAGCCAGAGCTATCTCAGCCCGCGCTATGCAGATTCCGGTCGCCAGTGGGGATGGCAGGATGCTGCAGCTTGGCATGGCTATCCTGGCTTTATGCTGAAGGCAGGTGCAATTACTGATACGTTGGGTAAGCCGATAAAGAGCCTGAATTTCGATACGCTGTACACGAATAATTTCTTGCCCTCGTCACAAACGTGATCATTTTTGTGAAATAGAGTGTTTGGTGGGGGGCCGGGTGATGCATTTATGCTCACTCAGCCCTCTACCTTTGTGTATGTAGGAATGTGTTGTATCCTCTTCACTAAAATAATCAGGCCAGAAATTTGAGCAGAAGTGACGTCAGCTCGTGTGGTTTTTCCTCAGATATCCAATGACCGCAGTCCTGGAACACCACACCGTGTACGTTATTCGCTGCCGTTTGAAGTGACTGCTCCACCATGCTACCGAAGCTTCGCTCACCCCCAATTGCCAGGACAGGAATATCAAGTTTATGCTCCGAGAGCGCCCGTACGTTGTCGATATCGGTGAAAATGGTCCGGTAGTACGCGAGGCTCGCAGCAACTACCCCCGGTAGTGAGTATGCACGCACATATTCACGCACCGCATCTTCAGCTATCGCATCTCTGAACCACCAGCGCAAGTACAGATCTTCCTTGCCGGCTAGCAATTGCTCGGGCAAGCCTGGGACGGTATTGAACGCGAAGTGCCATGCAGGATTGAAAGGTTTCATTAGCAAAGGGAAGTGCTCGAACGCGGTGGGTAAGCCAACGTCGATCACCGCGAGCCGCTCGACATCCGCTTCGAACATAGCAGCGTAGTGATAGGCGATAATCCCTCCCCAATCGTGACCAACGAGTCGTATCTTCCTGTATCCAAGGTGGTGCACGAGAGCCTGAATATCTATCGCGAGATTTTTCTTGTCGTATCCACCTTCTGTTTGTGAAGACTCGCCCAGTCCACGTAAGTCAGGGGCGATCACGGTGAACTTATCTGCGAGAGAAGGGATAATATCACGCCACTCGGTACCAGGTCTGTGGCCAGCCGTGAAGCAGCACAACAGGGTCGCCCTGGCCGGCCGTCACGACGTGTAAACGCACGTCACGCACGTTAATATGATGATGCTCTAGATGTGCCATCGCAAGCCTCCTGAAATCCTCTAGAGAGTGGACCCTTTGAGCTGTTGCTCAATAGCATACAGATCGGATAGCAGCCAGCGCCACACAATACGGCCATCCTGTATGCGCAGCATATCTGTGGCTTCATACGTGAAGCGTTTTCCTGTGGCGGGGATGCCAAGCAATGGACCCGCATGCGTGGCTTCGACACGGCTGCGAAATCACAACAAAATCCACACCCTCGACCACGTTCTCTTCTGTTGCTTGCAGCTCAGTCATTGCCGAGGCGACGTTCGATGTGTACTGATCGAGCGCTGTGCTGAAGCCTGTTACCCAACCGGGTGTGAACCCTACACAATTTTCAGTGTAGTGCTCAAGGTCAACAACTTCGTGCATGCGATCAAACTCGCCGGTAAAAAGGTAGTGTTGGAACCTGCGGTAGACCGCGAGAGGGCTTACTTTTGTTGCTTCTGGCTCGTCTCGCCTGGTAATTGTCGCAGCAACCGTATAGAAATGGCCGTCAGGCTGCGCAAGTTTCGTCGCTACTGCGACGCGTGCCTGCATGTCAGGGTTCCGCATCATGACTTCAAAAGCGGTTTTATCTTCCCACTGGCCGTAGTTGACGACCCTGGTGCCATCAGTACTCTTGTGGATGCTGGCGAGAGACGAAGCCTGGTAGATGCCGTGTGATAGTGTCTGTGGTTTCGGTCAGTGTATCTACAAGCTTCTGCTGCTTGTTCGGCTCGACGGTGAACACATTCACCAATGTGAACATTGCCTGATCCGGTGCGATGATGGTTTGCTTGATCATGAAACCTCCTGGTTACTTGTCCCGCTTGCTACCATAAATGGCTTTTTTAATGGCAGCAAGCGGAACATGTGACCCACTAGCGAACGATCTTGAAATTGAACAGAGGAGTCTGGAGTGTATTCCAGAGCCTGAGCCAGACCGGCAGAAGCATTTCCGTACCACGGGCAGCGGTAATATCTCCCAGGTCAATGACATGTTTCCAACCAAAGCCCTTCGTGAGCAGATCGGTTACCTGTGCTTTAGCCTCTTGATCATTGCCACACACAAATACCTCATGTTCCCCATCCGCCACTAAATGTGGGTTGACCATGAGTGGTGCACTCATCGTATTGAGCGTCTTGACCACTTTCACTTGTGGGAAGGCACGCTGGATCTGTTCTCCCAGCGAGTCGGTGTTCACAACCGAGAGCGACGGGGGTAGCCCGTGGGAGAAATCCAGTGCATTAGCAATATCGATGAGAACTTTCCCATTCAGACGTTCCGCGCCAATCGTTTGAAGGACCTCCAGTGAGGCACCACCTACGATTGTGTTCAGAAGGATCTCCCCATGCGCTGCCGCCTGTGCAAAAGTGCCCAGCTGGATCTGAGGATGCTGCTCTGACCATACACGAAAAGGAGGATTACCCAGGGCATCTGGCTCTGTACGTGCCAGAGTGGCGGCCACATCGCGCGTACCAATCATAACTTCCTGGTGTAACTCGCCTAGTTTCGCGGCCAGTGTTTGCCCGACTATTCCGGTACCAAGAACTCCAAATTTCATCAGATATGTTTCCCTTCTTTGCTCTCATGCTGATGCATAAGAGTGTTCTTCTGAGTGGAGGAACGACCATTTCTCCTGATGAGCACCAATAATGTGCTCCCTCTTCACGAGGGAAAGAGTCTTTCCTTGCAATTTCTTGCTTTTTGTTGATGATACAGACAGTTCTGTATCGCATCTAGAGAGAAGTATACAGACTATTCTTTCTCTTGTCAAGAGGGAGAAATTTGAGAAATGCTTTTGGTACTGGACCAGGCAGAGTACTGTGCTTTGACCTGTAAGCGCGATTTGAGGACAATATATATTGTTGTTCCCTGGAAATGCTGAGCAAATGTTTAGCTCATCTTGAGGAATTCTTGAGTCTTATGCTAATACAATAAGTTATAGATCTGGTGGAGATCCAGAGGCAGGAGGTTCCCCTGATTTCACTCAGAAGTTTCCCGAAAGAGACACTCAGTACAAAGAATTTGATATCGGACTAATTTATTTCTAAGGAGAAATGTATGAACTCTATCAGACAAAGAGGAGTCTTACTGCTGGCACTTGTCTTGCTTGTATTTGCGATGGCACTGACTGCCTGTGGTACACCTGCTTCTACACCAGGCGGCAGTACCACTGGTAGTCAGCCTACCAGCAGCCAGTCTACTAGCCAGCAGGTTCAGCCAGCGCAGGATAGCGATCAACAGGTTATAGATGGTGCACAGAAGGATGTGCAGAATGCTGACTCGCAGGCTGGCCAGGACAACGAGCAAATCCCCTAAAAGTGTAACATCGGATTATCTCACATCGAGAATGCCATCTCAGAGAGGAAAAATCATAAAATGAAGACCTTTACAAGTATCTGTCGTTCTCCCCGACGTGTCGCAGTACTCAGTCTACTGAGTTTATTGAGTGTGCTGTCGCTCGGTATTATCCTTCCTTCAATTGCGTTTGCGGCATCAACAACACCATCAACATCAACAGTATCAACACCAACACAGAAGTGTGGTGCAACCGATGTAAAGTGTGTGATTGCCTTTGGTGATGTGCGCATCGTTGCTCGCCAGACCGCACTGACAACCCTGGATACCAAAGTTACTGCACAACAAACGGTGCATCATATCACTGATCTCCAGGCCAGTGCTCTGCTAATTAATGTCACTACCGACCAGAGTGGTCTGGCGGCATTAAAAACCAAGCTTGATGCTGAGACTGATGCCCAGGTTGCTCGTCAGGATATCAAAGCGATGTATGAGCAATTTCGTATCTTTGCCGTCGTGCTACCCCGTGATTACCGACGTCTCCATCTCGATCTAGAGATCAACCTTGATAGCAAACAGCAAACCACGCGGCAACAAGTCGAGCTAAGAATCGATAAAGCCAATGCTACTGTGCAAACACAGGTGAATCCGCTCTTTGCCGACTATAAAGCTCAACTTGCTGCCGCTGAAGGTCAAATTGACACGGCGCAGGGAATCTTCCCAACACTTACCGTTGCGAGCTTCAACGCAGATGGTGCCGCTTTCAGGAGTCGTCTGGCTAACCTAACCACTGACGAGAAGGCTGCTCAGGCAGATCTACGCAAAGCTGCTGAAGATTTGCGCCAGATCCGTCTCTCACTCAAAAGCAAGTAAATTCTAACCACTTTTCGGGATTGCAAATAGGGTGGGTGTTCGTCAAGAACCTGCCCTCTCGAATCTCGATCCATGCCGTAGGGGCGAGGTTTAATGTGCATGTGCATGTTAAACCTCTTTCAATTCCTGCACAGCAGTGTGAATAACGAGCAACATTCCACTTTCTAACGATACCTTTGCCTCTTCCGAAGTAAGAACATTGCTTACTCCTCGCGGTTTGCCAAAGTACAATGTTTCTCCATCTAAAGGATAATAGAGGGCTGTCGTGCATACGCCGATAGCTTCACCTGTGAGTGGGAGTAGTGAGAGGAGATCGCCTGATTGCCCAGAAATGCTCGTATTACCGGGACCACATAGCAGCCAGCAAGCCGATGGACCATCAACGATACGTATTGGTATTGTCTCAAAACCTGCCAGCAACAGGATATTCGCCATAGTGTGATCGATGCGTCTCCCTCCAAAACCACCAAGAAGCGTGATACTTCTAGCTCCATGCTCTAGTGCGACCTGGATTGCCAGTTCGGTATCGGTCTCATTTTTCTCGCCAGCGACACGTACAAGCTGACAGCCCATCGTTTCCAATGCTTTTGCGGGTATTGTCAGCGAATTGAAATCTCCTACAATAATAGAGGGTGTACAACCACAATGGAGCGCGGTCGCTGCTCCACTATCGGCAGCAATGATCAACTCTGCTGTTGCAATGGCTGTATCGACAGCTTTTCCGGGTTGCAATGTTCCTCCTGCAAAAATAACGGCGTGCATGATTTTGTATACCTTTCGGGGATTTAGTAGCTATATATTGTCATGGTACGTTGTAGTAAGGTGAAATTACTTGTGCCAGGTACTAGAGGATAGAATAAGATGGTCGCTATCAATAGCATAAAACAACCTGAGTCATGGGGGCGCTATCCCACCGTTCAAGCCAGCCAGGTCGTCCCCATATACTGGCTCAATGAGATCCCTGATCTTGCCGCGTTTGAGCAACCTGTGCTACCTTTTGCCTACGGACGGAGCTATGGTGATAGCTGTCTTAATGATGGTGGTATTGCTCTGGATATGACGCATTTGAAACGCTTTATTTCCTTTGATGAAGATGAGGGGTTGTTGCGCTGTGAAGCTGGTGTCTCGTTAGGGGAAATTCTCGATGTGATTGTACCTCGTGGTTGGTTTCTCCCTGTAACGCCAGGAACCAGGTTTGTCTCGGTTGGGGGAGCTATCGCTAATGATGTGCATGGCAAAAATCATCATAAAGCCGGAACCTTTGGTTGTCATGTGACTCAATTTGAGCTACTACGCTCCAATGGTGAGCGTCTTATTTGTTCTCCTGAGAAGAATTGTGAACTGTTCCGTGCCACGATTGGTGGATTGGGACTGACCGGCATTATCTTATGGGCAGAGTTTCGCTTGAAGGCGATTTATAGCCCCTTTATCGCTTTAGAGCGTATTCGCTACTCGTCGCTCGACGAATTTAGAGAGATTGCCGAAGAGTCGGATGAGAAATTCGAGTATACCGTTGCCTGGGTGGATTGCCTGGCAAACGGTAAAAATCTGGGGCGGGGTATCTTTATGCGTGGCAATCACGAACGCTCAAAGGAATATGCATCCAGTTCACTTCCCAGGAAGCTCCCACTCGCAGTTCCATTTGATTTTCCATCCTTCACATTAAATACGCTCACTGTTAAGGCCTTCAATACTGTCTATTACAATGCCCAACAGAGTAAAAAAGTGCAGAAGGTGGTGCCCTACGATCCCTTCTTCTATCCGCTTAATTCAGTACATCATTGGAATCGTATGTATGGCAAGCGTGGATTTTTCCAGTATCAGTGTGTCGTGCCCTATGAGAACGGCTATGAGGTGATGCGAGATATACTCCAACGCATCAGCCGTTCAGGCGAAGGATCATTCCTGACTGTGCTGAAAAAATTTGGGGATGTGTCATCCCCTGGTATACTTTCCTTTCCTCGATCAGGGTTGACACTGGCACTCGATTTCTCCAACAATGGTGAGAAGACACTACGACTGTTCAAGGAGCTTGATACGGTTGTGCGACAAAGTGGAGGGGCCATCTATCCGGCCAAAGATGCGCGTATGACTGCTGAGGACTTCCAGAGGTATTTCCCACAATGGCAAGAGTTTGCACAGTATCTCGACCCGAAGTTTTCCTCAAGCTTCTGGCGGCGCGTGGTGACCCGCGTTCCTACATTTATGGATGCCTGATAAAGATAACTACTCAGGTATGCTCGCCACCGCAGGTGGCTCGCCCTTGTTATGTGTGGTGTTTGTCACCTGTGGTGGAGGTTGCGACGCAGCCTCCACCACAGGTGACAAACCCACACATAACGCCCTGCGAAGCGCCATCGGCGCTGAGGAATCTGAAAAAGACACTGAAAGTATAAAAGAGATGAGAATAGTAATAGTTGGAGCAACCTCAGCAATTGCCCATGAGACGGCGAAATGTTTTGCTCAGGAGGGAGCGGACCTCTTTCTGGTTGGTCGCTCTGCGGAGAAGCTGACTGCCGTCGCCAATGATCTAAAAGTGCGCGGAGCGAAGCGCGTAGAGACATTTTTGCTGGATGTCAGCGATCTCGATAGGCACCAGGAGATGTTTGAGACTGCGTTAACTGCTCTCGATGGACTGGATATGTTACTAATTGCGCATGGAACATTAGGTGATCAGCGCAAATGTGAACTAAGTGTGGCTGAGACCTTAAAGGAATTTACCAATAACTGTACCAGTGTTATCTCTTTGTTGACCATCAGCGCCAACTATTTTGAGTTGCATAAGCGTGGCTGTATCGCTGTAATATCCTCTGTAGCGGGAGATCGGGGCCGCCAGAGCAATTATGTCTACGGAGCCACTAAAGGGGCTCTCAACGTCTTCCTGCAAGGTTTGCGCAATCGTCTATCCAGATCAGGCGTGTGCGTCTTGACGATCAAGCCCGGCTTCGTCGATACGCCGATGACTGCATCAATCAGAAAAGGTCCCCTCTTTGCGAGTTCGCGTACAGTCGGTCAGGGCATCTATCAGGCGATGAAGCAACGCAAGGATATTGTGTATTTGCCTTGGTTCTGGCGTTTTATTATGTTTGTTGTGAGGAGTATTCCTGAGCGTATTTTCAAGAAAATGTCATTGTAATGGGATTGGGGACCTTCTTGTCAGAAGGTGGCCCTCCAATTAGCAAATTAGGGAAGTGGCGGGGAAGAACCACTCATCATTTGATGGGTGATTCTTCGTTCCAATCCTGGATAGATGGGGTAGTAACTTTACCTCTAGCCCTATTGGCAGATATTGCCAGTGACGAATTGGTAACTGCCATATTCGGCAAGCATCACCGCGCATGCCATTTTGCTACCATCTACCATCTGTGTCCAGACGGCATTATTGCCAATATAGAGTCCTCGGCAGATTCCCGGGTAACACTCTTTGTTCAGATGGTAGTCGCTGATAGCGATTTGGATGCCTCCAGTAGCCGCAGATGTACCCTGTCCTCGCGCCCAGCTTGCATTGCAAGTAAAGGAATGGTCATTCCACAGTGTTCCGTAATTGATACCATTGGATGTAACCGGAACCTGTACTTCACTGATGTTATTTGCACATCCAAGTGCATAAGGATCTTTTCCTACGCATGTTGAACCCCAGCAGGGAGCAGTTGCCGGGGCCACGGAGTTATGAACCGAGTCCCTTTTGTGTGTGTAGTCCGCTCGAAGCAAATGCCGTACCTGATGTGATAAAGATTACGACCAAGAGCAGCGTTACCAATGGCAGCGTAAGGAGTTTTTTCAATGTTTCATCCCTTCTTTGGGTGTTTAAAAACTCTTGACATCCTAAAAGAACTACATACAAGTTTGTCGCTACGAAAAGACAACAAATATATATACGTCAGTACGCTTAATTATATCTCATGATTTTTTTTAGTATGAAAATGCTTGTAGGAGGTAAATATATATGCAAAATGAATAAGCATGTAGCTGCTTATATCTAAATGTTTAGGGGATGGAACAGCGCATATGTCGTCCAAACGAAGATATGGTCAAGGTAAGCGCAGGAGTAAATTTGGTTGGAGCGTGTCTGAGAACCAATCTATCAGAGGAATGTCGTTGTAATGGGGTTGGGCGCTGTGCTTTTGGCTATGAAGTTGCTCTTCTGCCAGTTTGGTGATAAGCTCAGCAGGAGAAAGACCAGGAAAATGTTAGTGTACTCTGGGAGCGAATTATTCAAAGGGGAATGCTCTCGATAATCTCATCATTCTTCGCAACCCACTACAAGGAGCAAAACTATGGCTGTAACCATCGAGTCCAAATATATCACTCTCCAACAGGCGCGGATTCACTATCTTGAGATGGGCCTATCTGACTGGCCGTCGGTGCTTCTACTGCACGGAGCCAGCTTCAGCTCTCAAACCTGGCAAGAATTGGGAACGCTGGCCATGTTGGCCCAGCACGGCTACCGGACCGTCGCTGTGGATTTGCCAGGGTTTGGAGAGTCAGAGCACACGAGGTTAACACCGCTAGCTTTTCTCCTTGAACTGCTAGAGCGGCTGAACTTGATCCGACCAATCCTGGTTTCGCCTTCGATGAGCGGGAGCTACAGCTTGCCTCTGGTGGCGGCCCATCCAGACAAGCTTACGGGCTTTGTGCCAGTTGCGCCGGTAGGTATCCCCAGCTATGAAAAACAGTTACAGGGTAATCCTCTGCCCACCCTGGCCATCTGGGGCAGCAACGACCGGATTGTGCCGGTCCAACGAGCCGAGCAATTGTGCCGGTTGCTGTCCAATGCCCGGAAAGTCATTCTCACAGACGCCGGTCACGCCTGCTATATGCGGGCAACGATAGAGTTCCATGCCCATTTGCTTCATTTTGTTCAGGAGCGTTATCACGATAGGGCTTAAGTCTTGCTGAAAATATCTTTAGCGCTTACAGCGCTTCTTTTTGTTTTGTGGCTGGTAGCGTGGTTGCGCCGCAACCGCGCTACCAGCCACAAAACAAAAAGAAGCAAATAACCTATTGCTATCATCTTGCCAGAAAAAACGTTAAGGTAAGGATTTTTTGCTGCTATACTCTTAATAGTTATATGTCATGAGAATATAACCATGTTGGATCGAACGAGAAAGCTTTTTCGAGAGAGGAAGCAAAAGGAAAAACGATGGGACAAGATTCGTGCAAAGGTCGTAGACATTCTGGATGCACGCCCAGAAGACGTCTATGCGATAATAGCAGACTATCATGAGGGGCATCCAAGCATTCTTCCTAAGGGGAACTTGTATGATCTTCAGGTTGAGCAGGGTGGCCAGGGCGCGGGTACCCTGATCCGCTTCAAAGTGCGCGTATTTGGGATTGAACAGTCATGTTACCAGCGTATAAGTGAGCCGGAGCCAGGTAGAGTTCTGGTCGAGCAGGATATCGACACTGCGCAGAATATCACCACCACTTTCAGCGTCACTCCCCTGGAAGAGGGGAAGAAGTCTCAGGTCGAGATTTGTACAACTATGAACGCCAGCCCTGGCCTTAAGGGCCTGATCGAGCGTCTGGCCATACCAATGGCTAATCCGTCGATCTATCGCAAGGAACTCAAGCTGCTGGAAGCTGTAGCGCGGCAGAGAGCCAGCAGAAAATAGCTATATTCATGTCTTATCCCCAGGCGAATTATATAGCTTTCTCGGGATGCGCATCCTGGTTAACCCTAATGGTTAGAAGACGAAGCATCCTGGTTAACCCTAATGGTTAGAAGACGAAGCATCCCGAATTTTTGGCTCTCCCGCCATCTCTACTTATGCCGCCAGAGAAATGATGTTTCAGCTTTTTGAACGCGAATAAATAACAAACAAGATAATACCTACGATAACAAGTAGAACGCCGGCACCTGCCAGAGCGAAGACTAAGAATGTTCCTCCACCAGATCCATTATTGCTTGTATTAGTTGATGGGGTAGCTGTGGCTGTGATGTGAGGAGAAGGCGTTGGGGTTGGCGCTACTGTCGGTGTTGGCGTGGCTGCTGCAACCGTTATGGCATTGTTTTCCACCACTTGAAGGGTTGTCTCATTCTCGGCGATAACACTGACAGAGTATGTACCGGGCGGCGTATTCGCCGGGATAGTCAGGGCAGCGTTAAAGTTGCCATTTATGTCAGAGTTGACGTTCTGGCTAACAATTACTCCTGTCCCTGTCGCAGGTACAATGGCAACTGTTATCATCTGTGGTGGTAGCCAGTTAACGCCGGTGATCGAGACCTGACCTCCTGGGGCCGCATTGGGAGGTGCGATGCTGATCGTCTGAAGTGGGGCGACGGTGAATGTATTCGTTGAGAGTGCTGTTGCCATTGGCGTAACACCTGCTGGTGTAGTGACGCAGATATAGTAGTTGGTGGTTGCTATTGCTGCATTGTCAGGCCATGTAGTGTCGAGCGCAAATGTGCCATCTGCCTGAAGGGTTGTCGTCGGAAGGGTGAGTGGTAGGAGACCAGGGAAACCCGTAGCCGTACATTTCGCGGGATCAGCGGTTGTATAGAGATTAACAGCGGTGCCAGGAGTAAAGCCAGAACCAGCGATAAAACCGGAACCTATGATATGGATCTTGGTACCGACGTGTCCTACCGCATTTCCATTGACTGAGGGTTGCGTAATAGAAACCGTTGGCCCTGCGGCATGAGCGAGAGGGGTTTGCCATTGGATAACTATGAAAAATCCTACTAGACAGCAAAATAGTAGCAGGAGACGATGATTGATAGATGTCTTGAACACTATGAAATACTCCCCAGAACATTGTATTACAGAGCAGTTAATATATACACATAGACGTTACTGGATAGACTATGTAACAGAAAGATTAAGAGGTTGGCAGGCTAACCACGAGGAGGATCTGACCTCTACTGGTCACGCTGTCTCAAGGCTTCGTACAATGCGATGCTCCCGGCAACGGCGGCGTTGAGCGAGTTAATAGAGCCGTGCATGGGAAGTTTGATAAGTAGATCGCAGTGTTCCCGTACCAATCGGCTCATGCCCTTACCCTCGTTCCCCACAACAAGCGCCAGTGGTCCCGTCAGATCGGCCTTGTTGTAATGTGTTTGTGCCTCTCCTGCCAACCCGACAACCCAGACATTTTGCTGTTTGAGAAAATCAATGACCCGAGTCAGGTTTGTTTCCTGAGCGATAAGGAGATGTTCGGTAGCTCCTGCCGACGTTTTGACAACGGTAGCATTGATTTCAGCGGCGCGATGTTGTGGGAGAATAACGCCATGAACACCAGCAGCCTCGGCAGTACGTAACAAGGAGCCAAGATTATTAACATCCTGTATTGCATCGAGGATAAGCAGAAAAGGGACCTCGTTTTTGCGTTTGGCATGAGCAAGCAAGTCATCTGTAGTTGCATACCGACGTTCGGCAACGAATGCGAGGCAACCCTGGTGTACCGCTCCTCTACTCAGTTGGTCGAGGCGTGGGCGTGATATAACCTCGACAGGGATATGTTGCTTTTCAGCCTCTTGAACAATGGCTGCGAGTGCCGGTGACATCGCGTAACCCTTCGGCGAGCAGAACACGCTTAACCTGTCTGGTAGAGTGCAATGTTTCCAGAACGGGGTTACGCCCCCAGATATATTCGGACATGGTACCTCTCAGCTACTATTTTTTCTTCCCAGAGTATAGCATAGATGTGTGGTTAGAACATCTCTCGCAACACTGCCTCTATTGCTGGTATATCGAGATCCCCGCTGCGTGTCGTCGTTGCTATTTTATGCAAATCTGCCTCAGGAATTCCCACATCGCGTAATCTCTGCGGAAGGCCAAGCTGTCTGATCAACTCACTCACCGCGTCGGAGGCATTGGTCGCAGCTTCGACATCATCTAACGCATCATCGATAACGCCTAATTCTTGCGCTACCCGTAGGAGTGGAATGGTATAGCGTGGTGCTAATACACGCATAACATGCGGGAGCGTAATACAAGAGGTAATACCGTGGGGGACATCGTAGCTGGCCCCAATGCGTCGTCCCAGGTTGTGGCTGAGTCCCATTGAGGTATTGACCTCGCCGAAAAAGCTCATCCAGGCTGCAAGCTGTAACTCTGTGCGAGCTTCCAGATCACCAGGAGAGGATTTTGTACGTGGGAGATACTCGAAAAGCTTGCTGATGGCCTCTAATGCCAGGACATCGTTGATCGGGTGTCTGTCAGGGGCATACAGGGTCTCGATGGCATGATCGAGAGCACGAATGCCGCTGGAGAGCCAGAGTTGCATGGGGGTCGCCAGAGTCAGGTGAGCATCCAGAATGACACTGCGTGGTACCAGACGTGTATGAGCAAAGCCGGCCTTGATTTTGAGTGTCTCATCGGTCACACCCACCAGATGAGAAAATTCAGCGGCAGAGAGTGTGGTCGGAATAGCAATGTGTGGAGGGAAACTCCCGCGTTGCTCCGACAGGGCCATGGAGACGGCTTTGGCTGCATCAATTGGACTACCTCCACCGACACTCACCAGCAGATCCGCGTTAAGTATGCGTGCTTGCTCTACTGCCAGGGCTACATCACTCTTGGGGGCATGCTGGCGTATTCCGGTAAAAGTTCCAACATGCAACGAGCCAAGTTCTTGTACTACATTAGCTATCACATTGGTTTGTGTGAATAATGTTTGCCCTGTGATGATAAGCACACGCTGACTTTCGAGACGCGACACCTCATCTGCCAACCCGCTCAGGCTGCCTTGCCCAAATAACACATGTTCCTGTGGTAGAAAAAAAAATTCCATCATTCCTCTTTCACTCTTTGTTTTATTCCACTTTTGCTTTTTTCCATCTTACCTGTTTCCCTTTGCCCCGTCTACCCCTTTGCAAAAATCTGGCGTTCACCCTCTCTCCTGAGAGAGATTTGTCCAGTGTTTAAGCAAAAGATCAATATTGTATAAGCAAAAGATCAGTTCAGGATATGGCATTAAACACGGATAACCACGATAATTGACATATAACGACAGCCGCTCAAAGCACTTTAAAGTGTGTGAAGGATATCTCGTACGGAAACGAGTAACTACTTAAAAGTGTCACAAAAAGCATTAGAGTCCATCGATTGTTGAGATAGCACAATAACGCTGAGAAGAAGGCAAGGATGTTTCCTTTCATTCTGTTGTTGTAGCCTTCGTCTGTACACAACCTATTAACACAAGGAGTTCCTCAGTATGAAAAAACATGCCCGTATGCTACTTGCAATCCCATTTCTGCTTCTGGCCATCGCCACCATCGCTAGTGGATTTCTCATCCTACACCCACACCCTGCAGGAGCGGCTTCTCAGCTCAACCTTGTTGCGAATCCTAACTTTGCAAACGGTGTTGCCTCGTGGCAAAAATCTTCTACCAACGGTCACCAGATCATCAAATCATCAGGAGCACCGCTGGGCGATAGAACGAGCTATGCCGATTTCTGTGGTCTGTCCTTTATTGAGATTGATCCCACTAATCCCTCTGCTGGTTCTATTCCCTTTTGCAATGACCAGCTCTGGCAGAATATCACCTTGCCAGATTCGTTTACCACTGCTACTCTCAGCTATCAGCTAAACACTATTACACCCAACTCTAGCGAAGACAACTTTCATATAGAACTCCGTACAAGCACTGGTACAACGATTGCCACGGTACAAACGATTTCTCATGAGAATACCAGTACAAGCTGGACACAGTATACCTTTGATGTGACTCCACAATTGAATGCGTATAAAGGGCAGAACGTTCAGCTCTACTTCCAGAGTACAGATAATGGTAGCCCCATCTGGGCAGAATTTTTTGTGGACAATGTGTCTCTGATCGTCTCCTAATCTTGACGATAGTCCTCTCATTCCGTAGAAGTGCCAGATGGCACTTCTACGGTTTATAACCTTTTGGCGAAGGCATGGATAGCAGGAGCGGCATTGCCAACATATGGCTTACCATGTCCCAGGCACAACGTTGCCACATTCATCTCTGCAACCTTATGAATAGAGCGTTTTGCCTCTGCCATATCGAGAGTAAAAGCCGCGATTGGCAATCCCAGATTGAATGGTATGCGCATCATGACATCTCCGCCGAAGAATAAACGTTGCTCTGGCTGCCAGAAGCCACATTGTCCTGGAGCATGACCCGGCGTGTCAACAACTTCCAGGCCAGGGAGTACTTCATCGAGACGATCTCCCTCCTTCAACTCATGATCAACCTGTGTCCTGGTGATATCTTGTTGTTTGATGAGGTAAGGTGATAAACGGTTAATACCTTTGAGCTGTGAGGTTGGTGGGCGTAAGACAGGTTTCTCCCCACGAATGACGGCGCTTTCGTAACGATGGTGTGCATAGACTTCTGCTCCTGTGGCGTCCCGCAGGGCCGCAAGGCTCCCTATATGGTCGCCATGGGCATGGGTAATGAGAATACGTTTGATATCACTAAGCTTGTGCTCGATCTTCTGAAGTTCTTTCTCAATCTGTGGCAGGGAACCAGGGATGCTGGCGTCGACCAGGGTCAGGCCATTATTGCCTGTGATGACGTAAACGCGACCCATACGTAAGCCTTCTACACTGTAAATGCCGTCCAGAATACGATACATACTGTGCCTCTCCTTGTCGGGAAAATGAATATCATTCATCTGAATATATAAACATCTACGTTGTTTGAAGTTGTTGCGTTGCAGGTTATCGTATAGCTTTTTTGCTCCCTGATCAGGATTTTTGTATAGGACAGAGACGTACAACCGGGATCTTACGTTCCGTACGCTGCTGATATGAATTGTAGGGCGAGTAGATCGCAACCATTTTATCCCAGAGTCGCTTGTAGTCAGCCTCATCAGTCACCGTAATAGCGGTACACTCCAGAACACGACCATGATCCTCAACAGTGACCTGTGGTTTTGCTTGAAGGTTAAAGTACCAGTCAGGGTGTTTAGTTGCACCACCATAAGAAGCAATTACCGATAAAATCCCCACTTTCATTAATCGAGAGGAGTGCCTTTGTTCGTTCAATGCCGCTTTTGCGACCGAGAGTTGTCAAGAGAATGATATTTTTGCCGACGAAACGGCCTTTGAGCAGGCGATAGAGTGCAATGTGTGTTCTGACAACAAACTTTACTATTCTCTCAGCAAAAGGATGCCTATCCATTATTGTTTTACCTCACTTTGTCTGGTCTCACTTTACAAAATGAATGAAGCTCATTCAGTGATCTGTAAAAAAAACATCTTAGTTAGTTGTAGTCTCCGCTCCTGTCCCTTCACGTAAGGATCGACCAAAAAGGAGCCGTTCAAATAACTCGATGGCATATTCGCGGTAGAGGTCCTCACGCTCGCCTTTTTCGAGAGCAAAGCATTGATGCAAAATAGCACTACCTAATAAATTGAGGAGTTGGGCATACATTGCGGTATTGAATGGTGCAAGTTGTCCCTGAGCAATGGCATGTTGGAAGAAAGCGTCAAGAGCGTTGGTAATCTCCTCTTTGGCTTTTTTGTGTTGCAAAACTTCCTCTGAAGATTGCATATCGACCTGAAGCAGGCACATCTGGTCTACATGGTTGCGACTCACACGAAAAGCTGCTTCGATCATTGCACGGGGTATTTGTGCAATGGGTAAATTAAACAAAGCAGGATCTCGGAAGCTTACTGCTAAAGTTGCCTCAAGATCGATTGCTACACCTGTGTAAATCTCATGCTTATTGCGAAAGTAGAGATAAACAGTGCCTACTGCTACGCCGGCTGCCTGAGCGATCTCGGCAATGGTCGTCTCTCCATAGCCCTTTTTTGTAAAAAGGATTCGTGCAGCATCAAGAATAGCCCCGCGTTTTGGATGTATCTCCTCGTTTAACTTGCCCGGCATTTTTCCCTCTGACCACCATTGAATGAACGTCATTCAATGTATAGCATGAAAATGAGATGATGTCAAGGTTGGGTGAAAAGACCCGATACCAATTCCCGTATCGGAGCAAAACTTCTGCGATGGTGAGGAGTTACACCATACTGTTGGAGAGCAGTCAGATGGGCTTCGGTTCCATAGCCTTTATGTTGATCAAAGCCATAGAGTGGGTATTCTTGATGGAGTTGCAGCATCAGTCGGTCACGTGTAACTTTGGCGATGATGGAAGCGGCTGCTATCGAAAGACAGCGGGCATCACCTTTAATGATGGAGCGTTGGGGAAGGGGAATATTGGGTAAGAGCAATGCATCCAGTAATAAAGCCTGCGCTGAGATGGAGAGTTGCTGGAGAGCGGAGCGCATGGCCCATTTGGTGGCTTGCAAAATATTGCGCTCATCGACAAGTTCAACCGAGCCAATCCCGACGCCTACCGCCAGGGCATGTTGCATGATCACATCATACAGACGTTCACGAGTTGCTCTCGTTAACTGTTTGGAATCGTGGACGCCCGTGAAACGTTGCATCGTTTCCGCTGTATTCTCTCCAAGTGGCAGAATGACAGCACCAGCTACCACAGGACCCGCAAGACAACCGCGCCCTGCCTCATCGAGTCCTGCGATAAAAGAATAGCCCTGTGCGAACAGGGCCATTTCTTCCTCTAAGGTTGGAGGTGATTTCTTATTTGCTACCACTTTTGCTTGTAACCGTCTTGGCAACCTTCGCAGCTTCTTTGGCGGCAGCCTGCTTACTCGTCATAGGACGTAGTTCCTTCAGGCGAGCAGCTTTACCAGTCAGACCACGCAGGAAGTAGAGTTGTTTACGCCGTACGCGAGCATGGCGTAACACTTCAATTTTTTCAATACGCGGCGAATTTATAAGAAATGTACGCTCGACGCCGACGCCATTGGTGATACGGCGTACCGTAAAGTTACGATTAACACCACCCCCACGCAAGCGCATCACAACACCTTCGAAAGGCTGTAGACGTTCGCGGTTTCCCTCAACGACTTTTACATGCAGGCGGACCGTGTCGCCTGACAAAATCTCAGGTATGTCTTTCCGTAACTGAGCACTTTCGACAGCGGCCAGTAACGCCCGCCCTGCTGGCTTCGTTACGACTTGGTTGTCGCCCATCCTTGTAACCTCCTATGCGCTCAAGTGCTCAGCGGTTGTGAACAGATATGTGCCGGAGCATTGGGCGCGAGAACCTATTTTGCGTTTAGCTGCTTCATCAGACGCGATTTGCGGCGGGCAGCGTTGTTCTTGTGAATAACGCCTTTTTTGGCGGCGCGATCTAACTCGCTAACAGCTGCGCGGACGGCAGCGGCTGCCTCTTCGGCATCAGTGCCAGGAATAGTAATGGCCTGGCGAGCTTTTGTGACTTGTGTTTTTACAATAGATTTGGTGCTGCGATTGAGTGCGCGGCGCTTCTGTTCCTGGCGCATACGCTTTTCAGCGGCGGCATTATTGGGCATGTGAGTGTCAATCCTCCCGGAAACGGCTGCCCCTTCACATGGGCTTATTTACAAAAATGCCGACAGATTTGTCGGACTGAGTGCCCGTAGATTATAGCAGAAGTGTGTGTGATCTGTCAAACGAGTATCCCCAGCGTAAACTATTTCAAACCAGGACAATATTACCCGATATCCTCTGAGGACGCCCTAGGCGCTTGCTGGGAATTTTATAAGGGTTTGATGTTTGCGCCGAGAACATCACAACCGCGCATCAAACAAGAGCGAGCCGCCAGTGGTGGCGAGGGTACTTGTATAGTTACCGTCGAATGACACATGAAGAGCGAGCCACGCAGGTGGTGAGTAGACCTGCGGAAGTTACAAAAAATACGCATTGTGTGTCAAAATTCGTCAACGTTCATGCTGATTAGCATTTTTAATGATAATCCTGTGTAACGTAATAGTACTCATTTCCTTGACGTTTAATCTTATTTTAATCTATGATGTTGACATAGAGGCGTTTAAAGGTGTCAGGCTCTCAGAAATTTGCTAGCAACAACATCGGATTTTTCCTGTGTTGTCTGCTTAGTATGTCATGTTGCCTGCACAACATGTAGACAGCCTATATGAAATTTAGAACCCATTTTGAAAGAGCAAGCATTCTTGCCTTGCCTGAACTCCAATTATGAGAAAGGACACGAATACCATGTTGGACCCTCAACATTCGGAATCGTCTCCAGAAGAGGAGACTCAAGAAGCGCCTTCAGAGGCGGAGTTAAGAAACCCAAGAAGCCCCTTTAGAAGCGGATGTTCAAGAAACCCACGACGCTCCTCATCAGGAGATCGAAAATGGCGGATTTTCGCGCCGTAATCTGCTCATGGGGGCGGCGGCAGCAACTGGTGCATTGGCTGTCATCGGTGGCATATCGCAAGCAGTTATACACTCTGCAAAGGCTGATACGCCATCCGTGCAAACACTCGCACGCGGCAAGCTACGCGAATACTGGATTCAGGCCGACTCGTTCTATCACAATCTTATGCCCACAGGCGTTGAGGGTATGATGGGCATGCACTATAAGGCTGACCAGACTTCATATTGGGCTATCGGCTATCGCGCCTACACTCCCGGTTGGAAAGCCCCACTACCAGGAAATGATGATATTGGTACAAACACAGGTATTCCAGGTCCAGTTATCCGTGGCGAAGTTGGTGATACGATTCGCGTGCACTTCCGCAATAACAACACACACTATGGTTTTCCGCATAGTATACACCCTCATGGTGTGCTCTACACACCACTTAATGATGGTGCGTGGACGGCCTACTTTGGCGACAAGCCTGGTACTATTGTAAAGGTAGGAGAGAACTATACCTACGAATGGACCGTCATTCCCAGTTCAGTTGGTACCTGGCCGTATCACGATCATTCCCATCCCGCAAAGCCTCACAGGAGCTTCCAGCGGCATGGCCATTGGAGAACTTGGAGCCGAGCTGGGTATGTTTGGTATGTTCGCGCTGACTGATTCCAGCACACCTCGCGTGGATAAGGAGATCATCCTCTGTTTTCACGATATGTATCAGGCTGACGTGCCGAGTCTCCTCCAGGATTTCGACTGCTTTAATGGCTATTCGGGCCTTGGCAATACCCCTACATTTCGTGTAAGCGTAGGTGAACGGGTACGCTGGCGCGTGATGGCTCTGGGTAAGGAATTTCATGTTTTCCATTTGCATGGACACCGCTGGAAATTCAACGGTCGCTTCGATGACTCACTTGTTTTTGGGCCAGCGGTCACACTCACCTTCGACTATATAGAGGATAATCCCGGTACCTGGCTCTACCACTGCCACGTAACGGACCACATGATGGGTGGCATGATGGGCATTTACATCTCCGAAAAATAGAAGGGTGCATGGTTGTTGCCAGTGGCGAGGGGTTGCGTCGCAATCCCCCGCTACTGGCAACAACACGAACTTCGGTAATGAAGACTCTTAGTACATGATCACGGCTGTGCCATATCCCGTATTGTTATAGAGCCAGGCAGCCTGATCTTCCTGCATATTGACGCAGCCATGGCTGCCAGTGCCAGCAAATGACTCATCACCACCACTGTCATAATGAGGAAAGTTCGTTCCTGGACCATAGTTAACCCTCCACCAGCTATCATGGAAGAAGTAACCACCATCATGGTACTCCATGGCAAAATTGATTTTGGTATCGGGATACCAGAATGCTGATCCCTTTGGCTCACTCGACTTGAATACAGTCGGTGATTGGCGCAAGGAGATGTGCCAGAAGCCAGGAACAGAGGGCTTATCAAATTGTCCCGTAGTGACCTGAAATGCTTTAACGAGTTTGCCGTTCTGGTAGAGGCGCAAGGCCTGTTCAATCAGAGAGACTACAATTACCTGACCGGAAGTAGCAAGCTTGTAGTGGGCCAGTAACTGTGTATCGGTTGCATGTGTCTGGTCCCAGGGGGTTTTATCCTGATAATCGGCCTCCATCGCTTGTAAGTGGAGGATGTCATTTTGAAGAAGGTCGATGGCTGCCAGATAATCATCCTGGGTCTGTGCGGCCTGTACCGCAGCATCAGCATCTGAACCTATGCCTTGCTGGTCGTACGCGTAATCCAGATTGTAATTCACACCGTTCTGGGGGTCGTGATACTGGTGTGCATTGCCCCAATTGGTAACCTCTTGATGGAACTGTTTTAACAGGAAGTTAGTCTGGCCCTGGAGCAGAGGAAACTGGATGGAGGCCATATCACTGTTAATCTGTGATGAGACTTTCAGGAAGTCACTGATTGTTTTAGCTTGATCTAGAGCTGCTTTGTCTGCAACCAGGTGCTTCTGGTAAGTAGTTGTGTCCATACCATATTGCTTCAGCTGGGTCAGATCTGTAGTAAATTCCTTCAGGTTTGCGGCACCAACATAAGGAATTGCTTGTGTGGAGAGAGCTACTGTCTCCTGTAACTGGGTATTGATCTGGTCGATAATCTGTGTGAAATCACCTGGTTTGTTTGCTGTGCGGAAGAGTTGGAGGTCGTACTGCTCCTGCTGTTGGATGGCAGTGACATCCAGGTGGGAAGCTTCCAGCTGGGCGATAGTCTGTTGTAGTGCCGTCAATTTATCATAAGCTGGTCCCATCAAATGTAACGCCTGGGTGGAATCTTTGGCGCTCGTACTAATCTGAGTATATTGTTTTGGATACTGAGCCTTAGCCATCAGATTTTGATCGGAGGCCAGCTGGTCTGCAAACGTTTTTGTCTCAACCCAGTCCTGGGCTTGTCGCTGAGCCAGGGCCGCTCCAAATGTTTGCAGGTCGAGCGTAGCCTGGTAGTCAAGTTGCTGGGTAGCCTGAGGTTCCAGACCTTGTACCTGTAGTGTCAGGCTCTGATAGCGCTGGGAGAGATTAGAGTAGTAACTGGTCGCCGACTGATCAGTGATGGGGGCATTTGTTTGGCTAAGTTGTGCCTCCTGATCAATAATCGGTTGGAGCAGGGAGTCAGGAACGCCGATGCTTTGCGCATGAGTGATCATTTTATCAAGCTCGTTTTTGCTCTGGCTTGCTCGCTGCTGTGTCTGTGTATCACCATTACATGCGCTCAATAGGAATATAATCAGCAGGGCAACACTTATTGCAAGTATGCCTTTCTTTGTACGCCGTTGGGGGGCGGGGTGATGTCTCATGGTTTTGCGGAACCTCCTGCTTTATAAGGCATAGCGGATGAGCATAAAGAGAATATAGGTATATTTAAATGTAATACGTATACGCCTCCTGTACTTATATCGATTGAAAAATGTGGGAGTAACGAAAAATTACCTTTACCAAAAATTTTGGGGGTACTACAGGCGTGGATGGTGTTGGTCAGTCAGGTAGAGATTGCGCCGCAATCTCTACCTGACTGACCAACACCATCCACGCCAAACGGTTCGCGAAGCGCCAAAGGCGCTGAGGAATCAGAAAAAGAGTTCTGAAGAGCTACTGTTTGCATTTCTAGCAGTTGAAGGAAAGAGTGGAAACAATTAATCTTCTGTATTATGTGGTTGACACAGAAGATTTGATGTTCTATACTATGTTGTGTCAATGGGGTGATACAACATATCGGCTCTGAAAAAGATTCAGATGAAAAATAAACATGAAGGAGTTCCACAATGCTTTACTTGCTTGTATATGTGCTTTTCCCTTTGTTAGTTGGATGTGTTCTGTTTTTCCTGGCATATACTTTTGCTGTGCGCAGGCGGGCTGTCCAGGGCGCTAAACGAGAGTTTTTCTGGGCTCAATTACGGAGTTCCTGGCAGTTAGGAATCGACCAGAACATGTCTCCACAGACGCTAGAAGATGTGAACTCTCGCTTGAATACATTGTGCGCATTTTTATTGCTAGGTGGCGGGATAGCAATGTTGCTTGTGGCCGTTCTCATGACTTGTGTGGCACTGATTACTACCGGCACGCTGCTTGTAGGAAACGCCTGGCCTGTTGAGCTTTTTGTGCCGTTGTTGCTGGTGCTCATTTTTGTTGGTTTCTGGCTAGGTGCAATGGAGGGTTTCAGACATATCAAAAGGGGGTCCACATATAGCATCTCATTTGGGGATTTGAGGCGCAGACTTGCTGCTGATTATCGCTCACCTCTCTTGCTTGTTCCTCCTGTCCTATTCATTGCTATGAACATAGCAGAAGCGCTCGTCAGTATGACTGGTCGACATTCTCTTCTACGAGTTGTATTGATGAATGATGTTGTATTGCAGTTGCCAACCTGGATTTTGCTCGTTATGCCTGTTGCGATGACGCTATTCGTACTGATGGTAGAAGGTTGTATAAGCAGCATTGTTAGATTTCCACGTTTGCTAATAACCGCTGATCTTGACATTGCGCAGAGGGCTGACGATATGTTGCGAGCAGCGGCTATAGGTTTATTGCTCACATGTGAATACTTCATTTTGGGAAGTCTGACCTGGGCACAAAACGGTTTTCTCTTCTCCATTATGTCTGACATGGAAGGGCTGGGGCTGGTAGTGACGATTGTCAACACGTGGGTATGGCCGATGCTGTGGGGCAACCTCCTGGGTCTTGCTCGGCTGGGCCATCTGGGAGGGCGGGTGTCAGGCTGGCCTGGAAGTACATGGAGAGGGACAGTTGCTGCTAATCGTCAATCATAGAAGTACAGTTCAGCCATATGATCAGGTCAGTCTGCAAATACGTAGCCTGATTGCGGCTGGGAGGTTGACACCTGGGGCCTCGTTGCCACCAGTACGCCAACTGGCAGATGATCTGGGGGTTGCGCCCAATACGATCATGCGTGCATACGACGAACTGGAGCGCGATGGTTGGGTGGTCAGGGAAGCCAGGAAAAGTGTGGCCGTGGCACCTGTGCCACCTCCGATGTATCAGGAGCGTAGGCAGCGCCTCGCACAGGCCGTAGCAGGATTGTTGGATCTTGCATGCCTGCTTGACGCTACACCTGAAGAGTTACATGTCGAAATTGATCGTCAGGTTGGGCAGCCAGGAAATGGCTTACATGAGAAGAAGAACAAGGAGAGGCTGGTGTAGGGGCGCGGTTCACAAGCCCGTGTTTGCATTATAAACCCGTAATATTGTTTATGCAAACACGGGCTTGTGAACCGCGCCCCTACGAAATCTGCCTTTCTGCAAAAATCAGGCCAATGCTTGCTCTAAATCCGCCAGTAGATCCTCTACATCCTCTATACCAACAGAGAGACGTAGCAGAGTATCTGTTACACCTCGTGGCTCGCGAATCGCTTTAGGGATAGAGCCATGTGTCATTGTAGCAGGATGGCAGACCAGCAATTCGACTCCACCCAGACTTTCGGCGAAGGCGAAGACTGTGAAGCGCCGTACCACCTGATCTACGTCTGCCAGCGTACCCTTGAATTGGAAGGACACCATACCCCCAAAGCCACTCATCTGACGTTTTGCAAGCGCATAATCGGGGTGAGTGGGTAAGCCAGGATAGTAGACCTTCTCTACGCGAGGATGCTCGGTTAAAAATTTCGCGATCACCTGCGCATTCTCTTCATGCTGACGCATACGTAGCGCTAGAGTCTTGATGCCTCGCAGTGTTAGCCAGGCGTCAAAAGGTCCCGGGATACCACCAGCAGCATTCTGATGGAACTTGAGAGCCTGGTAAGCCTCTTCATTATTTACGATAAGTGCGCCGCCAATGGTATCACTATGCCCATTAATATACTTCGTTGTGCTGTGGAGAACGATGTCTGCGCCTAGATTGAGCGGTTGCTGAAAGTAGGGACTGGAGAAGGTATTATCTACAACAAGTAGCATGTTATGCTGATGGGCAATTTTTGCGATAGCTCTAATATCGACCAGTCTGAGTAGAGGATTGGTAGGTGTCTCCAGCCAGATCAATCTGGTATTAGGGCGGATTGCCTTCTCATAATCCGCAGCATTGTTCGTCGTAACATAGCTAGTATCAACATGGTAGCGTCGCATAATCTGCTCGAAAATACGATAGCTGCCGCCATAGAGATCATCACAGGCAACCATATGGTCACCCGCGCTAAGCAGACTAAGTACGGCGTTTTCCGCTGCCATACCAGAGGCGAAAGCTAATCCATAGGTACCATCTTCTAATGCCGCAATACAAGCCTCTAAAGATGTACGTGTAGGGTTTCCTGTACGTGCATACTCAAACCCTTTATGATCGCCTACACCTGCCTGGGCATAGGTAGATGTTTGAAAAATGGGAGTCATGATTGCGCCTGTGATTGGCTCTGGCTCCTGGCCCGCGTGAATAGCTTTTGTTGAAAATTTCATGCACCGACTCTCCTCCAACGACCTCAAGCGAAAGGGGTCATTTTTTATATTGAGTGAATATACCATCATTGGCGTCAAAGAACAAGGAATGGTAACTCTTCAAGTCCCCTCGCCAAAGGCGCTGAGAAATCAGGAAAAGAGGGCCTGAAGAACTATAGAAGTGTGAGGTACCTCACACTTCTATAGTGAACTAATCTATTGCAAATGACTTCAAATTTGAAGTACACTGCTTACAGGGAGATACTACCGGCATACTATGAAAATGATGTCAGTACATCCTCATCGAATAAGTATACTTTTGATGAAATAACCTATGTATTGCTTCGATTATCTCTCAATTTAGGAGCACCATCATGTTTAAACGAACTGTAGTACCTATGATCTTGTTCTGTCTTGCCGTTTTTTCATTAGCAGGGTGTGTGAGTAGTGGTTCTGGTGGTCCAACACCAGTGCCGACGGTTCCGCCGACGACGCCAACGCCAACACCCTCTCCAGTGGCTACGCCAGTACCCTTTGCCGTAACAAGTATTGATATGGCTGTCAATCCTCCTTCTATTGCTGGCGTGGCCTGTGGAACCAGTGTCAATGTTGCCTATATTGCAACCTTCCATGTCCCAGCCCATACTGCTGGTGGGACCGTCAACTTTTTATACACTGTCAACAATGGGCGTTCCACTCCCTCGGCCAGCATCACTTTTGGCCCAGGAGAAACGCAGAAAACGTATACCTTCAACTGGTCGGGCGTTCTCTCACCTGACAACGTCTACCCTGGTCTGGGTGGAGTTATCGTCACCAGCCCTGGCTCATTGAGATCGCCGACGATCAAACCTGATGGGAATTGTCTCGTTTCAGGCGCATTCAAGGTCACAAGTGTTAACCTTGCCGTTAATCCTACATCGATTGCTGGTAGGACCTGTGGAAGCGCTATCACTCTCACCTATACGGCAACCTTCAATGTTGCGCCTAACGGCCCTGGCGGAGCAATCCAGTTTAACTACACCACGAACAACGGACGTTCTCAAACGCCTACACAAACTATAAATGTTGCTCCTGGAAGTACCTCAAAGACGTATACTTTTACTGTGTCAGGAACGCTCTATGCGGATCATACCTTCCCTGGTATTGCTATTGTAATGGTAACAAGCCCTAACAATATCCTTTCACCAGGCCTGAAACCCAGCGGACAATGTGTCTAATTCTCCCATTGCCCTCTCGAATATTGATCCCAGGTGTAGGGGTGCGGTTTACAAGCCTGTATGTACATCAACGGTACAACAGGCTTGTGAACTGCATCCCTATGCTCCTGACATCCTCTGCAACCAGGAGACCTGTCTATTCGTTTAATTTATGGTATGCTATGCAGAGATGTCCATCCGACCAGAAGACACAACAGGGAAACATTGCCATGAGTACACCACGAATGCCACACTCGCACAATTCAAATTATTCCTCACCTGGGAGTAAGCCGATTGTTGGAGCTTTGCTTGTACATGGGTTGAATGGGAGTAGGCGGGATATGGAGGAGTTATATGCTCTGCTCGTATCTCATGGGATAGTAGCGGAGAATATCCTCTTGCCTGGACATGGTAGTCATGTACGCGACATGCTCTCGTTGGGTTGGCCTGAGTGGGCACACGCAGTCCGTCACGAATTACGTCTGCTGAAACAGCGCTGTGATGTGGTGTTTCTCATTGGGCACTCACTGGGTGGTGCACTCTGTTTGCATACTGCTGCGCATGAGGAAGTGGCGGGAATAGTGACTATGTGTGCGCCTTTGCATATGCATCCATGGATGCATCCGGCCGTGCGTCTGGCGAAACGTTTTACGCCATTGCTTCCCACACTACGTGAGGATATACGTGATCCAGAGGCTCGTCGTCGCTATACGCGCGATGTGTATCGCTGGACTCCTATGGCCCCGGTGGAAAGCATGTTACGCCATTTGCCACAAGTCCGCGCAGAACTACCACATGTGACTGTGCCAGCATTGGTGATAACTTCCATTCATGATCACGTAGTTCCAGCGCGTGATGGACGCGAGATTTATCGTCTGCTTGGTTCCCAGGATAAACATCTTGTGACCTTGCATCGCTCGTATCATGTGATCATGAAAGATCATGACCGGGATGAAGTTCTCGCTAAAACCCTGGCCTTTGTACAACGTCATACGCCTAAAGCAAAGTTACATCGAAAGCACGAACCTCCTATGACCGATCAGGCCGTGTAGTTCTCTTCGAGGGATAGCGGACATACACACCTCAGAGGAAAGTTCGTGACATATTTTCTGTATATTTAACAGATGTAGCTATTTATATGCTGATAATTGTCAACAGGATATTTTGAAGGTGATAGATAACCTTGACACAACAAGTAAGTAGTCCGCCAGAACAACCGGGGGAGCACCCGCCGATATCGCAACCGTTACCGCGCCAGACTCCCCGCTTTTCCAGGGTTGGTATTGTCTCTTTACTCGTCCTCATTGGTTTGCAAGTCCTCTTGTGCACTGGTCTGTTGATTGGTAACCTGCCACAGGCAATCGCTCTGTCCACACCACACCTCGCACAAACCATGCAAGCTAGCGGTCAGAATGATACAGGTCCTCTGTCAATTCCAGGCGATGCTACCGTACCCACTCTACAAATATCCGGCGAGCATTATATGGTCTATGAGCAGCAGAATACTGTTGATCTCATCTCTGTTGCAGGAGGAGGACCTACTGTTGTCGCGACGCCAGGGTATGTCTACAACCGGGCTATCCCACCGATCCTGACACCATCAGGCCAACTGCTGTATAGTGGCGATGGACTCTGGTTGACAGATCTCTTTGGTGGAACTCCCGAACAGGTTGCAACCTTGCCGGCAGGTCAGGTGATTACTTCGATGGCCTTAAGTAGCGATGGTACGACAGTTGCCTGGAGTACGGAGCCAATAGACGGCGATGGTATGAGCAGTTTGTATGCTGGACCTTTGGATGCATCTCTCTTAGTTTATCAACATTCTGCTTCTGATTGTCCATGCTATCGTGTCTTCTCCTTTCTAAATGGTGCTGGTACACAGGGGAATACCACGCTCTTGCTCACCGATGATCGAGGCGATCACCATGCGGTTCAGTATGGTTTGTGGTCTTTCGATCTGACTGGTACCCAACCTGGAAACTTACAACAAATCTTAGATGAAGATCCGCAGCAAGGGCCATTAATGCTTGCTCCCTCTGGTAGTACTTTGCTGTACTCTCGTAATGAAGGGGTTGTACCTGCTCCTTCCGATAGTAGCGTACCCGATGATGTGGCCGCATTGAACTATGCGAATAGTCTTCTGGTAACCACTATCACTAAAAATCCCACCATGCCATTGAGTACGTCACATGTTGTGCTTGCAGAACAGCATGATCTCAACAACTCTGGTACCTATCACTGGGTGACAACGCCGCTCTTTTCACCGGATGGGCATACCCTGGTGTATATCGTCTTTTCCAGTGATGCGCAGGTGCCTTTTGCCCGTCATAGTGCCGTCTATACCGTACAGGTGAGTGGTTCAGGAGCGAAGCTCCATACCAGCAAACCACAGTTACTTGCAACCTCGTCATCACTCTTTATGGAACTCGGTGTGTGGCTGAACGATCATGTTGTGACCTTTTATGCTGATGACGCAATGTATGTTCTCGATATTAATAGTGGGGCAGTAACGCAAGTTGCCATGATGGGTGCTTATGCTCGTGCTGTGGCTATTGTGCAAAGGAGCGCCGTTGAAAATACACCAGAAGCAAGTGCCACCTCCCATCGGTAGGGGCGGGGTTCACAAGCCAGTGGTATTTACGGGAAAACCGAAAGGCTTGTGAATCGCACGGTGGACTGGTGAACCGCGTACCTACTGCTCTGTCAAACGTCATTGAGTTCACAGGAAGAGGAAGTGACCCGAAAGGGGTAGTGAACCCTTTCGGGGTCATGTTCCCATTGATGTTTACGAGCCTACCCTGCGAGAAATAACGATAGCGACCAAGGTACCAGCGCACAGTTAGTACATACTCGGCATGACTCCAGGTCAGCGGAGAAACGCTCAGCGGCTCACTGGTGAAGGGATTCACCTGCTCTGCCATTACGCCACTTGGCAATGCATGGGCGCGTACCCATTCCATAAGAGGTAGAGCCTGATGCAATTCATCAAGTGAATTGGCATGCGCAATGCGATACTGTGCCAACCAGAGCGTACAAATAAACCAGGGATTGCCCTGCGCCAGCCCCAGATCGCTTGTTACCTGGTAATAGTAATCATTTTCATAGCGTGCCATGCCGCCTACCTCAGTTTTGACCCATAACGCCTGCTCCAGCGCCTGCATCGTCCTCTCCATGCGGGGGTCATGCACCGATAGCATACCAAACTGAAAAAGGCCACAGAGACTACTATCAAGTGTGGCATCCTTTTGTATGGAACCATCCTCCCCCACTGTAATCATACGCAGGAAGTGTCCATGCTCCTCATCCCATAGATAGCGCAGAGCCGCATCTTTGATCTCTTCTGCCGCATTGTGGTATCTTGTGGCCTGCTGTTCTTCGCCGAAGAGTTGCGCGAAACGAGTAGCGGCCTCCAGGCCAGCATAGACCGCCGCCGTCGTATAGGCTAGAATCCCCCTGCGTTCCTCCCAGAGATCGAACGAGGCATCAGGTAATTTTGTTGTCTCATCCCGGTAATTGATAAGAAATTCGGCGGCAGGTGTGATAAATGCGTGATAGTGCGGAGCCACGAATTCAACATCATGGAAATGATTATAATGCTGCCACAGGCTATAGAGCACTAATGCAGTCTCATCCTCTTGAATAGGCAGTTGTGGCTTACCATCCTTATCAATCCATGCTTGCCAGCTACTACCCCAGGAACGATCAGGATTATATTTGTGTAGTAGATAGCCATCAGGAGTCAGGACAGAACTACAAAACTGGTAGAAGTCATGGGTTACTTCAGCATATCCCGCATGGCTGAGTGCATTCGCAACAAGAGCACCATCCCGAGGCCACATATACGAATAGGTATCGTTCGAGAATTGCTCTACGTCGGCATCATTACCGGCGATAATGCCCCCTTCATGATCAATCTGGGTGCGTAGTATCAGCAAACTCTGTTTATAGAGCCTGACCAGCTCCGGTGAGAGATCAGCAAAATCCTGGTTGTCCTTATTAACCCAGCGATGCCAGTAGTTCCGCGTACGCATAAGCAAGACTTCCGGCGTATACGAGCGAATAATGCCATCCAGTTCAGTCACCTCGCGTATATTCTGACCTACAGCCAGCCAGTGGAATGCTTCGCCACTTGCACCCGCATCCAGGGTTGGCAAATGCAGCGCGATTGTGCCATCCACAGATCCCTGTGCAATTGCATTACGCCCAAGCTCTCCATTCTCCGCATCGCGCCACGTACCCTCGGACCCATTGAACTCTTTAACACCTGTTGCCCAACTGCTGATACCCACCTTAGCCTGCCAGGTGCTTCCTACCTGTCCCCCCATAAGAAAATAGCCGCGCGCCTTGTAAGCAATCAAAGCTTCTAGAGGTGGATAGTAAAAGACGGTGTTGGCATCAGCATCGTTCCAGATGTGCCAATCGTAATGAAAGAAGAGCCGCACCTCACGAGGAGTATCGGCATGGTTGGTCACCGCGACGTGACGTAAAAAGATCGGACGATTGAAATCAACGGTATCGCTAAAGACTAACTGTAGCTTTAACTCAGGATGATAGAGCGTCACATGCGTAACCAGCGTTTCATCCTCGTATACCACAGTACGCTGCCATCCAGGTGCATCAAGCCAGGCAAATTGCCCTCCGACCCAGACACCAGTATGGCAAATATCGCCCTTAGTATGCAACTCCTGACCCACATGAGGCCAATAAATATCACGTAAATTATAATTCTTATCAAAGTTTACCAACAATCTGCTATTTCCCAGAGGAAGATCACGTGGCATACAACCTTATTCCTTTCATTCCATTGAGCGCATTATAGTACAGCACATCCGTCTGTATTTTGCGAGAACACATACCTGTCATTATATACCCAGGCAATGCTAAAGATAGAGAAACAAAATAAAACGTTTTACCATGTATTACACTATACCCACTCATCTCCTCCATGCTATAATAACGCCAAATTGCGATGTTCATTATTAAAGATCCACTCAGAAATCTCGTAGAGGAAAAAACATATGGTGGCAGGGACACCCAACGAGAGCCTACTACCCAATCCACTCGACAGCTTTACTGATCGTGAGCGCATCCTGGCCCACTTCCGCCAACTCCTGCAATCAACCCGGGCTGGAGAGTTTCGCCTGCTGGCAATCAAAGGCAATAGCGGAACGGGCAAAACCTTCCTCATCGAGTATCTGAGCAAGCATATCTGTCCTCAGATGGGATGGCAAACGGGAGTACTCGCCTTTGCTCAATCATTTCCTGATTTCCGCTCAATTCTCGATGGATTGGAAGAGGCGCTGAAGAGATGTGTGCCACACCAGAGCCTCAAGCAGTACCGTACACAGCGTGAGGAATACAACCGTCGCTTCGACGAATACCGTGCAACCATCACCGTAAACCAGCACATCGAAGCCAGTGATTCCTCCTCTGCTTCTCACATCCAGATGAATGCACATACCAATGCAGAACTGCGCCGAAGAGAACTGCAACTGCGTGCCGAACTCACCCGCGCTCTCCTCGAACTGGCCGAAGAATGCGAACATCCCCTCTGTCTCTTCATCGACGGCTATGAGCGTCTCGCCGAAACGGACCCCGAACTTGTCGGCTGGTTGTGGGAAGAGGTTCTGCTCAAACTTCCCAAAAGCGCTCCCCAACCAGTGCTTATCGTTACCTGTGGTTGGGAGCATCCCATGAGTGCCGTGCTCCAACCCTTCTCAACAAATGACGAACTTGATGACTTCGACCCGCAACGTGTCAAAGACTATCTGCAAGCACAGAACATCATCCCTCAAGATGCATCTGAGCATGAACCCCCTGATCAGCGCCTTCTACGATCTCTCCAGAGGTCACCCGCTGGTGCTGGCCTTAGCCGTCACCTACTTTCAAACGCTTCCAGAGCCAGAGCGCACGCCGGAAAATCTACGAGCGAAAAGTCCTCTCATTACCGAAGAAGCCCGTGTGCAATGGCTCGAAGAGCGCCTGCTGAAACGTCTCCCCGAACCATATCGAACACTGCTTGAGCACGGCCCCATCCTGCGCTCCTTCGATCAGGCAGCACTCAAAGTCCTGTTGAACATCGGGAATGATGAAAAAAAAGCTGCTCTGGAACTCGACGATCGGACCTATGTACGTTTCTTGCAATACCCATTCATCAATCGGAAGAATGCCCAGGGCGACGCCTTGTTAGAGCAACCAACCTTTCATGATCTGGCCCGCAAAGTGCGCATAGATGCTCTACGGCGCTTACATCCTGAGACAAAGCAACGGCTTCATCGTGCCATGGCAGAATACTACAAAGGACTCATCGGAGCAGAACAACAGCAAAGCTCCACCCCTCAAGCCAAACTATTCGACAAAGAATATGCTGAGTGGTTTGCAGAGATACCCGAACAGGAGTTTGGTGCTCTATTGGAGTTTCTCTACCATGCCCTCCAGGTCAAGGAGATGCAAGCCGAGGCATTCAACACGTGGAGAAGCTGGTGAGTCGAGCAGTGAATAGATGGCGGCGCAAGCAAGCAGGACCACTCTTAGAACTGATACAGCTGGTCGTAGCGGAAGAGGAGCCGTTTCTTGACAGGCAGAGCGATAACTATGGACAATATTTGATCTGGTACTCCCGATTCTTGGAGCAAGAGGCCCGCTGGAATGATGCGCGTATCGCCTTACAAGAAGCTGTGCGGGTTTTGAGCTGGAAGAAAATCCCTCAGATCAAGCGGTTTGCTTCAACAACATAGGTGATCTACAACTCACAAGGCAACTCGCGAAGCATTGGACTACATGAGCGTGCGCTTTCTCTCAGAGAACAGGCAAGCGATCCTGCTGGCATCGCGATCTACCGAACAGCAAGGACAACTCGACACAGCATTGGACTACCTTGAGCGTGCATTCTTCCTCGAGAAACAGGTGGGTAATCCTGCTAACATCGCATCTCCCTCAATAACATTGGTAATATCTATCACTCACAAGGGCAGTTCGAGACGGCATTGAACTACTTCCAGCAGGCGCTCTCCCTCCACAAACAGGTGGGCGATCCCGCTGACATCGCTCAGTCTCTCAACAACATAGGCGGGATCTACAACAGCAAGGGCAACTAGAGATGGCATTGGACTACCGTAAGCGAGCGCTTTCTCTCAAAGAACAGATGGGCGATCCTGCTGCCATTGCTGTTTCTCTCAATAACATAGGCTAGATCTACCGACAGCAAGGGAAACTTTCGACAAGGCATTGGAGTACTTTCAGCGTGCGCTTTCTCTCAGAGAACAGGTGGGCGATCCAGCAGGCATAGCTGTCTCCCTGAACAACATAGGTGCGATCTACCACTCGCAAGGGACAACTCGACAAGGCATTGGACTACCTTCGGCGTGCGCTCTCCTTCTTAGAACAGGTGGGCAATCCTGCAAGCATCGCTGTCTCTCTCAACAACATTGGCGAGATCTACCGACAGCAAGGGCAGCTCAAGGCGGCATTGTACTACTTTAGGCGTGCGCTCTCCCTCTATGAACAGGTGGGTGCTCCTGCTGATATCGCTGTCTCCCTCAACAGCATTGGCGAGATCTACTACTCGCAAGGGCAGCTCAAGGCGGCATTGGACTACTTTCGGCGTGCGCTCTCCCTCTATGAACAGGTGGGTGCTCCTGCTGATATCGCTGTCTCCCTCAACAACATTGGCTCGATCTACCACTCACAAGGGCAACTCGGCGAAGCATTGGATTACTATAAGCGTGCTCTCTCTCTAAGAGAACAGGTGGGCAACCCTGCCGGTATAGCTGGCTCATGCCACAATATTGGTGTTATCTACTACTTGCAAGGGCAACTCAAGACGGCATTGGACTACTGCCAGCGTGCGCTCTCGCTCTATGAACAGGTGGGCAATCCAGCTGACATCGCTACTCCCTCAACAACATAGGTGAGATCTACCGACAGCAAGGGCGGCTAGAGATAGCAGTGGACTACCATAAGCGTACGCTCTCCCTCAAAGAACAGGTGGGCGATCCTGCTACCATTGCTGTCTCGCTCAACAACATGGGCTTGATCTACGGCTCGCAAGGGCGGCTAGAGATAGCATTGGACTCCCATAAGCGAGCACTCTCTCTCTTTGAACAGGTGGGCAATCCAGCGAACATAGCCCTCTCATGCCACAATATTGCAATGCTTTATCGGCTGCAAGAACAATGGCAGGATACGATTCTTCTCTTCTCAAGAGCGTTGAGTCTCTATGAGCGGATGGGGCGCGGCTTTGAGTCGGATGTGGCCGATGAATTGGAATGGTTGGCTGTTTGTTATTTGAATTTGGGAGAGATTGAGAAGGGAGCACCATATTACATGCGGGCTAAGCAGATCCGAGAGCAGTTGCAGAAGGGTCAGGCATAGTTGCGGGGATTCATGGGAGGCCCAGACAACATGTTGAGATTGCGATAGCAGAGCAACTCTCATGAAGCAAACAAGAAAGGCGTTTCACAAAAACTACTCTTGTGAAACGCCCCAGCCCTGTAGTTAAACTGCTACCATACCTACGCATCCGAAAAAACATGACTGGTTACCCAGTGGCGTAGAGGACATATTCCTCAGCATTGCTCTCACTTCTTCCCCTGGACATCTATGATCGTGGCACCGCCATCAATAGCAGATGCGCGAACCTGAGCGAGAAAGTCGTGGGGAAAGCCAAGTTCGATGGCGCTCACCTGATCAAGATCTTGAAGATGCTCAGGCGAAAGTTCAACCGTCACGGCATCAAGGTTCTCACGCAATTGCTCCAGGGTACGTGCTCCAAGCAGGGTACTGGTCACTCCTGGTTGCCTCAGTGTCCAGGCAATAGCGACCTGTGCGGGCGTGCGCTCGATTTCCTCGGCAACCCGGTTGACCACGTCTGCGATTGCCAGATGACGCTCTGTGAAGCGGCCAAATTGTTGCATCCTTTCCAGGCGTGTCCCTTTGGATGTGACATCAAGGTCGCGGCGCGATATTTCCCACTGAATAATCCTCCTCCCAGCGCCGCCCAGGGTAGCACTCCTATCCCTAGTTCGCGAGCCATTGGCAGCAGATCACGTTCTCCCGTACGCTGTCCAAGATTGTATTCCATCTGCAAAGCAATAAAGCTGGTCCAACCGCGCATCTCAGCCAGCATCTTAGCTCGGCTCACCTCCCAGGCTGGTGAGTCCGAGATGCCCAGATAAAGCACCTTTCCGCTCCGCACCAGATCATCCAGCGCACGCATAATCTCCTCGACTGGCGTCCGTCCGTCCCACATATGGAGATAGTACAGGTCAATATAGTCTGTCCCCAGACGTTTTAAGCTGGTCTCAACGGCCTGTACGATATTCTTCCGGTGATTGCCTCCCGCATTTGGATCGCCGGGTCGTGTATTGACCGCGAACTTGGTCGCCAGCACCAGTTGCGCACGCCTGCCAGCGAGGAATTTGCCAAGCAAGGTCTCACTCATGCCATTTGTATAACTTATGGCAGTGTCGATGAAATTGCCTCCTTGCTCAAGATAATAAGCAAAAATGGCCCGGCTGGTTGCCTCGTCTGCACTCCAACCTGCGCCTGTTCCAAAGGTCATTGTTCCCAGACACAGTGGAGAAATTTTCAATCCGCTGCGGCCAAGCACGCAGTACTGATCGAGTAATGCCATATGGTTTCTTCTCCTGCCATTCATTCATCCAGGCAAGCTGATCGCCTGCGTGGACGACTCATTAACGATCCTGTTCGGTTGGGCGGATAAGGATTTCGTTGACGTTGACATGCGCTGGCTGAGTCACTGCATAGACAATGGCATTCGCGATATCTTCGCTTTGCAGAGGCGTGATTTCTTGCATCCGGCGCAGTACGCCCTCCCGTGCGCTGGCATTGGTGATATGGGAAGCCAGATCGGTCTCCACCATACCAGGCTCGATCACAGTGACGCGGATATGATCCTGGAAGCATTCCTGCCGTAATGCTTCGGAAAAGGCTCCAACGCCCCACTTTGTTACGTTATAGACACCGCTGCCAGCTCGCGCAATGCGCCCGGCTACGGAGGAGATATTGACGATATGGCCGCTGCCCTGTGCTTTCATGATTGGCAAAACGGCATGCGTCGCATATAAGAGTCCAAGGACATTGGTTGAGATCATCCGTCGCCAATCTTCTGTATCTGCCCCGGCGATGGGACCGAGCAACATCACGCCAGCGTTATTCACCAGGATATCCAGTTGTCCCCATTGTTCCTGCGCGTGGCGAACCATCGCCTGCACCTGTTGTTCGTCCGTCACATCCGCTACCAGCGCAAGCGCCTGTCCTCCAGCCTGACCAATACGTTTGACCAGAGCATCAAGTCGGTTTGCACGGCGCGCTGTAACCACCACACGTATGCCACGCATGGCCAATGCCCAGGCCGTTGCTTCTCCAATTCCGGAGGACGCTCCACTGATGAGTGCAACCTGTCCTTCATTTTTCTCCATGGATAAACTCCTTTTCTCTTCATTTATGCTTGTTACATGTGTCTCTGCATCGCTCAGGCCAGAAGCGTGAGCAGAGTGAGACGCGGTATTTTGCTGTGCCAGGTGCGCCTTTTTGCGAGCAATCTTCTGCTGCAATACAGTGCTGTGCTGCTCAAGTTTCTGTATTTGCTGCTCCAGAGAACTCTGGTGTTGCTCAAGAATGAGAAGACGCTCGGTTGCCGTTATGGGACCCTGGTGATGGAGTTGGGCAAAGTGGATCATCTGTGCGATAGGCATACTCGTTTCCCGTAAATTGATAAGTAAGCCAATCCAGTCGAGATCTTTTTGTCTGTACCGACGATGTCCACTTGATGCCCGGTTCACCGGCTCAATCAGCCCGATACGCTCATAGTAGCGCAATGTGTCGATGCTCAGTCCCGTCTGCTGAGCAACCTGTTGGATCGATAGTTCTGTGTCCATGGCACAACTATACAACCTGGAGTGCACTCCAGGTCAAGAGGGTTGCAGGCTTTTCCAAAAAGTCTTCTGATCTGGTTTGACGAGGTCATACGGAGTGGTGCGCCTGTGGTCACTGAACGAACTAATTCATTTGTTAAATCATCAAAGTGAGAAAATCGCGGCGTTTCGTGGAGAACGAAAGGAAATGTCACCGCATATATGCTTCTTTTGCATGAAAAAGTTTTTTGCAATGATTCCGTTGCTGAAGAAAAATGAGGAGGCGGAAATGGTACAGGCTTTGAAAAGACGAAAGATCCTTCTTCAATCCCCGTTATCATCATTTTCACTCCCTTTTCTCCTTGATTTCGACTCGATAAATGAATTAGTTCGTTCTCAGTGGGTTTCTATAACTTCCTCACAACTAAAATAAGGTCTGCGATTGTGGTGCGCTGGATAGCAAAGAAGCCTCTGGACAAACCAGAGGCTTCTTTTATGCTCTCTACCAGCCTATGCTGTGGCCGTGTGATCACCATACTAAACGGCGGTCACTGTCGCGACCATATTTGGATGGACCGTGCAGTGGTACTGGTAGGTGCCGGGTGTGTTGAATGTGTAGCTAAACGATTGTCCTGGCGAAAGCAGGCCGCTATCCCCCATTCCGTTATTGAACGTCACGGTGTGTTGTACGCTGTCCAGGTTTGTCCAGGTTACTGTTGTGCCGACGCTCACTTGAATGTTGGCGGGCTGGTATGTAAGGTTCTGGATGGTAACGTTGGTAACCGCAGCCTCCTGCTGAGTAGAACTTTGCTGAGAACTATCCATCATCCCATTCTCATAACCGTTTCCTATGAACCCACCGTTTGTCTGTGTCATCGCACTCGCTGTGCTGGCAAAAGCTAGCAGACTTAGCGCAATGGTCGCTACAATAAGTAGCACTGTTCGATGACGCATTGCTTTCTCCTTATACTGCTTGTCGAAGTCTGCGTATTGCCGCTCTATCTGCCTCATCAGTGATAGACTGTTTTCTTGTTACAAATCCTCCATATGTTGTACGCGCATTCGTTATAATTGGTAACTCAAAGCGCGAGGAGAGGAAGAGTTAGCATGTCTCTTAAATCATGGTCCAGTGATACTCACGCCCCTCTATATGTAAATCTCAGCATTAAACTGGTCACTTTCTCAACAATTATCCTGGTGAGCAAGCTCGCTCGAGCGTAGCTTGCTCACCAGGATAATTGTTGAGAAAGTGACCAGTTTAATGCTGAGATTTACACTATTGTAGAGTTAGCACAGCTCTGAAACGCGTTTTATTTGACATCATGCGCTCGTACGCTTCACTCACGCGCTCTAGCGGAAATGTCTCGATCATGGGAAGGGCATGGCGAAGCGCGCTAAAGCTCAGTGTCTCTTCGGAATCCTTCGCTGTCCCAGATGCCCACCCTTGAATGGAGCGTCTACCCGTAATGAGTAAGGGCAGGTAGAGCTCTGTTGGGTCGCTGGGTGCTGCGACAACGAGCAGTTGACCATTTGTTCCTATCCCATTGAGGATCGAAGCGAACGTTTTGCCACTCGTTGCTGTTGCGAGAATCACGCGTGCACCGCCCATACGCGAGAGTTCCTGGGCAGGGTCGCTGGTTTCGCTATCGATGTAGTCATCTGCGCCTAGCTCGTGAGCCAATTGCTTCTTGTCCTGCCCACGCGATATGGCCACGGTCCTGAAACCCAGTTTGTTGGCAAATTGAATGCCAAGGTGTCCAAGGCCACCAATACCTAGTACGGCCACAAGATCTCCCGGTTTGGCAACACTATGGCGTAGTGCATTAAAGGTGGTAACCCCCGCACAAAGCAATGGTGCTGCTTCGGCTGCCTTGAGTTCATCTGGGATAAGGGCAAGAGCCTCTTGCGGGGCCACCATGTACTCGGCGTATCCTCCATCATAGGAAATTCCGGTGATCCGGGCATTCTGGCAATTGATGAAGTCTCCCTGGCGACAAGGGGGACAAACAAAACAGTGTCCTCCATGCCAGCCCACGCCAACACGCTGACCAACGCGCCAGGAACGAACGCCTGTGCCAACTGCATCAATAACACCTGCTACCTCGTGACCTGGAATACGAGGGTATTCGACTGGTAGGAATCCACCTTCTTTTACAACAGCATCGCTGTGGCAGATACCACAGGCTTCCACTTTGATGCGTACCTGACCGGCTTGAGGTTCAGGAATAGGCAGGTTGACCAATTCAAAATTGCCACCTGCACGAGGCACTCGTGCAGCTTTCATCGTAGGCATTTTACTCTCCTTATTTCAACTCTTTGGCGATCTCCAAGTTCTGAGCAGCAATCTGCTCCGCCAGTTCCAGGTTGCCATTGAGACGCGCATCCCAGTACGCCACCTTACCGCTCAGATATCGTTGTCGGACAGTGAGCTTCCGGATTTCCTCCGCGACTTTTTCGGCGTACGCCAAAAGAGCAATTTTTGCTCGGCGGCTGCTTCATCACCCTGCTCCCACATCCGTAAGTACCGCCGCATGTCGTCGAGGGAAAAGCCACTTGCACGCAGACACGCAAACGCCTCCACCATCTGTACGGTATCCGCGCTATAGCGTCGATGGCCGCTGTTCTTCTCACGTGGAATCGGCTCGATGAGCCCAATCTTCTCGTAGTAGCGCAGCGTATATTCGCTCATGCCGCTCTGGGCAGCCATTTGCTTAATGGTTAAGGTTGCTTCTGGTTTCGTTGTAGTAATATCACGTGACATGCCCCTAGTATAAAATACTTAGAGCGCTCTAAGTCAAGAGGTCTGTAAATCCCAACATTATTATGGTGAAAATCCCACAAGTATCCTGTCTAACTCTTTCCATGCTATAATAACGCTGAGTTGCAACATTCATTCATCCAGCGCCTCTTACAGAACTGGTCGCGCATGACTGTCGAAGTCAGAGCAACCAATGAGAGCAAGATCAGCGATGTTGCGTCGAAAGCCAGAACGGCGGGCGGTTCGATTGGACATCTTGTAGAGGCAGACAACAAAAGCACAATTGAGGGCATTAAGATGGATTCCGAAATCTCGTAGAGGAAAGAATGTATGGCAGCGGGCATATCTGACGAGAGCATATTGCGCAATCTACTGGACAGCTTTACTGATCGTGAGCGCATCCTGGCTCACTTTCACCAATTGTTGCATTCAACCCAGGCTGGCGAGTTTCACCTGCTGGCAGTCAAAGGCAATAGCGGAACGGGCAAGACCTTCCTCATCGAGTACCTGAGCAAGCGCATCTGTCCTCAGATGGGATGGCAAACGGGAGTACTGGCCTTTGCCCAATCATTCCCTGATTTCCGCTCAATTCTCGATGGATTGGAAGAGGCGCTCAAGAGATGTGTGTCACGCCAGAGCCTCAAGCAGTATCGTGTGCAGCGCGAAGAATACAACCGCCACTTTGACGAATACCGTGCCACCATCACCGTAAACCAGCACATCGAAGCTAGAGATTCCTCCTCCGTCTCGCACATCCAGATGAATGCACATGTCAATGCAGAACTGCGCCGAAGAGAACTGCAACTCCGTGCTGAACTCACCCGTGCGCTCCTCGAACTCGCAGAAGAATGCGAACATCCCCTCGGCCTCTTCATCGATGGCTATGAGCGTCTCGCCGAAACGGACCCCGAACTTGTCGGCTGGTTGTGGGGAGAAGTTCTGCTCAAGCTTCCCAAAAGCTCTCCCCAACCAGTGCTTATCGTCACCTGTGGTTGGGAATATCCCATGAGTGCCGCGCTCCAACCCTTTTCGACAAATGGCGAACTTGATGACTTCGACCAGCAACGTGTCAAAGACTACCTGCAAGCACAGGGTATCATCCCTCATGATGCATCTGAGCATGACCCCCTGATCAGCGCCTTCTACGATCTCTCCAGAGGTCACCCGCTGGTGCTGGCCTTAGCCGCCACCTACTTTCAAGCACTTCCAGAGCCAGAACGCACACCGGAAAATCTGCGAGCGAAAAGTCCTCTCATTACCGAAGAAGCCCGTGTGAAATGGCTCGAAGAACGCCTGCTGAAACGTCTCCCCGAACCATATCGAACCCTGCTTGAGCATGGCCCCATCCTGCGCTCCTTTGATCAGTCAGCACTCAACGTCCTATTGAATATCGAAAGTGATGGAAAAAATACTGCTCTAGAACTCGACGATCGGGCCTATGCACGTTTCTTGCAATACCCATTCATCAATCGGAAGAACGCCCAGGGTGATGCATTGCTGACGCAACCAATTTTTCATGATCTGGCACGCAAAGTACGCATAGATGCCCTGCGACGCTTGCATCCTGAGACAAAGCAACGGCTCCATCGTGCAATGGCAGAGTACTACAAAGGACTCATCGAAGCAGAACAACAGCGAAGCTCCACCCCTCAAGCCAAACCATCCAACAAAGAATATGCCGAGTGGTTTGCAGAGATGCCCGAACAAGAGTTTCGTGCTCTGTTGGAGTTCCTCTATCATGCCCTCCAGGTCAAGGAGATGCAAGCCGAGGCATTCGACATGTGGCAAAATCTGGTGAGTCGAGCAGTCAATAGATGGCGGCACAAGCAGGCAGGGCCACTCTTAGAGCTGGTGCGGCAAGCGGTAGCGGAAGAGGAGCCATTTCTTGAGAAGCAGAGCGATCGCTATGGGCAGTATTTGGTGTGGTACTCTCAGTTCTTAGGACAAGAGGCACGCAGGGATGATGCACGCATCGTCCTGCAAGAAGCGGTGCAAGTGTTTGAGCAGAGAGGAGATCCCTCAGGTCAAGCTGTTTGCCTCAACAACATTGGTGTGACCTACGGCTCGCAAGGGCAGCTTGACACAGCATTGGACTACTTGCTGCGTGCGCTCACCTTCTTTGAACAGGTGGGCAATCCAGTGGACATAGCTCAGTCCTTCAACAACATTGGTGTGACCTACGACTCGCAAGGGCAGCTTGACACAGCATTGGACTACTTGCTGCGTGCGCTCACCTTCTTTGAACAGGTGGGCAATCCAGCGAAAATAGCTCAGTCCTTCAATAACGTTGGTGCGATCTACCGACAGCAAGGGCAGCTTGACACAGCATTGAACTACTATGAGCGTGCACTCTCCCTTAGAGAACAGGTGGGCAATCCTGCGGACATAGCTCAGTCTTTCAATAACATTGGTGTGATCTACCGACAGCAAGGGCAGCTTGACGCAGCATTGAACTACTATGAGCGTGCACTCTCCCTTAGAGAACAGGTGAGCAATCCTGCGGACATAGCTCAGTCCTTCAATAACATTGGTGAGATCTACCGACAGCAGGGACAACTAGAGAGGGCATTGGACTACCATGAGCGTGCACTGTCCCTCAGAGAACAGGTGGGCAATCCTGCAAATATAGCTCAGTCCCTGAACAACATTGGCTGGATCTACCACTCGCAAGGACAACTGGAGAAGGCATTGGACTACTATAAGCGTGCACTGTCCCTCAGAGAACAGGTGGGCAATCCTGCAAATATAGCTCAGTCCCTGAACAACATTGGCGGGATCTACCACTCTCAGGGGCAACTCGACAAGGCATTGGACTATCATAAGCGTGCGCTTTCCCTGAGAGAACAAGTGGAGAATCCTGCTGACATAGCTCTCTCATGTCACAATATTGCAATGCTTTATCAACAGCAAGAACAATGGCAGAATGCAATTCCCCTCTTCTCAAGAGCCGTGAGTCTCTATGAGCGAATGGGGCACGGCTTCGAGTCGGATGTGGCCGATGAATTGGAAGGGTTGGCTCTTTGTTATGCGAAGTTGGAAGAGATTGAGAAAGGAGCACCGTATTACATGCGAGCTAAGCAGATCCGAGAGCAGTTGCAGAAGGATCAGGCATAGTTGCGGGGATTCGTGGGAGGTCCATACAGCATGCTGAGATTGCGATAGCAGGGGTAACTGTTCAGGTAAGATTTTACCTCTTGACTGGATGATTCGGGGCTCATGGCCACTTCGGGGGCTTACTGCTCGCTTGCTGTAATTCCACAAACACCATATCGGAACAAGGTGAGTGAAAAAATTGGACCGCGAGGTGTGGTATGCTAGAACAGACATAGAACAACGCCGCCTGACAGCAAAAGACATGTCAGGCGGTTTGGCCAATGAGGAGAGAATAATATGGAAAAAACCGTGCCCAGCACTAATACCTCCGACGTTCTCCTGCGAGACGTAATAATGAGTGATCTCCCTATTTTCTTCGACCAGCAACTGGACCCGGAGGCAAATCATATGGCTGCTTTCACGGCGAAGGACCCATCTGATAAGGATGCTTTTATGGCGCACTGGACCAGGATTTTAGGAAACGGGACCGGCACCATCCAGACGGTTCTCTTCAACGGGCAGGTGGCTGGCTCAATCCTGAGCTATGAAGATGAAGATGCGAAACCAGAAGTTAGTTACTGGATTGGGAAGCCCTACTGGGGCAAGGGTGTTGCTACCAAAGCCCTCTCAGCCTTTCTCACACATATCAAGGTACGTCCCCTCTATGCCCGCGCTGCCAAAGACCACAGCGCCTCGCTGCGTGTCTTGGAAAAGTGTGGATTCACTCGTATTGGCGAGGGCAAGGGATTTGCCAACGCACGGAACGAGGAGATCGAAGAATTCATGCTCCAGTTAGACTAAAGAAGCAATTCCCATCTCTCAAAACTCACCAAGAACTGATATACTGCTTCTGACACTCCCAATACCAAACCACGATGGGTCAGAATGGCTTCGGACTGGGATGTGATTGGAGGAGCGAGAGATCGACAGAACACACCATGACACGAACAGGAGGAGAAACATGAGCAAAAAGATCCTACTACTGGGATTCTCGGACAGTGTTCTCGCCGATGCACAGCAACAGCTCGCGCGCCCAGATCTTGAGGTGTTTCGAGGGAAGAGCGTGGAAGATGTGCGGTCTCGGCTTTCGCAGACTACTATCGATCACGTCTTCATAGGGGGAAAGCTCGCGGTGGAAACCCACCTGGAGATCGCGTGGGAAGTCCTTCAGGCAAGCGACGCGGTGACCGTGCATTTGCAGGATCGATTGGGGCCAGAAGGCTTTCTGCCGTTTGTCCAGGCAGTCCTTCGAGGGCTTGTGTAAATCCCAACATTATTATGGTGTGCAAGCCGTTCGAGGTAGCTTGCTCACCAGGATAATTGTTGAGAAAGTGACCCGTTTAATGCTGGGATTTACATCCTATAACTCAAAAAGGGCTTCATCCAAACATTGCAGGGTTTTTGCAAAGATGAACCATTAATGAGCCTTTGTTAAGAGCGCCAACCAGAGAAGGCGTTTCACAAAAACTGATGTTGTGAAACGCCCTCAGCTCTGTAGCTAAACTGCTACTGTACGTAGGCGTTCCAGGAAACGTAACTGGTCATCTAGTGGCGTAGAGGACATATTCATATCGAAAAAAACATGGTTTAAACCGATCTTGCCCAGACGCCGCAGATCTTCACGAAATCTGCTCAACTGATCCGCTCAATGGTGAACGTTGACCCGTGATGGGTTTCTCGCTGAGGGAGCTATTGGCACGTACCACGATCAGCAACTTATCCGGGTCACGCCCAGCCGCTTTTGCCAGACTACGAAAAGTTCCTACTGTCTGCTCTAACACTTCCCAGGAGGTCGCAATCGGGTTAAGACCATCAGCAATGCGTGCACAACGCTCAAGACTTCCGGGGGTAAAGGAACCCATGATGATGGGTGGGCCATCTGGCTGTACAGGTTTGGGGCCAATCTCTGACTCGGGAATATGATAGAAGCGACCTGAAAAGCTGACAGGGTCAGGACCCCATACAGCACGCATAGCGTTGATAAACTCTTCCATGCCACTCCCCCGCCGTTTGAGTGGCACATTTGCCGTCTCGAATTCGTCCTCTAACCATCCCTGGCCCAATCCTGCAATAACACGTCCACCGCTAAACTGGTCGAGCGTAGCAAAGCGTCGAGCAAGCACAACAGGGACATGGAAGAGTGCATTAATGATGCTTGTACCCAGCTTGATACGCTTAGTTTTAGCCGCAACATAGGTAAGTGTCTCCAGTGGATCGTAGACGGTAGCGTAGTATTTCGGCATTGGTGCAGGCGACCCGCCAGATCCGTTGATTGCATGTGTAGGTCGTAGTAGTCGTTCTAGAACCCATACGGAGGCATAATCCATTCGCTCAGCCTCTTGAGCAACGCGTGCGATTGCTTCTGGCGAGGCAGAAGGGCCAATCTGTGGCAAGGCAATACCAATATCCATGATCTCTATTCCTCTCTTACTGGACATGTGCGTTGCCCTGTACTGAAGCATTCTTCCCAGCACAAGCAACGCCGTTTATCTCATCATCCCTGCCCAACTCTTTCCATGCTATAATAACGCTGAGTTGCAACGTTCATTCTTTAATGAGGTTCTATTTGAGTAAACGTGATTATCTCCCCAGAGCAGAGAAAGGAAATCTATGAGTGACCCGGCTCAGTTGCCACAGGATACGGCAAACACCAACTGGTTTGACCAGTCGAAACAGCGCCTGCGCGAATTCTTTCAAAACAAATATGTAAAAAACTTGATCCCCATTCTCATTCCTGGCACGCTCGCAGCGGCTCTGCTTCCCGTCTTTGGTCCTGTCGCAGCAGGGACAGCGGCGGCTGTTGCCATCAAGAACTCGCTTGCCCTTCTCAAAATAGAGATGAGCACCGAGACGATAGGGAAGCTTCTCAAGCCAATCGAGGGCAAGAAACTGGCAGAAGACGAAGTACAAGAGGCCCTGACAGATGCCCTGAAAGACCTGTTGCCTGCGGATAAGCAGGTAAATGAGGAAGCGGCAAAGGCACTGGTGACTATTACGCCAAACATCAAAGAGGCAGCGTTGAGCAATCCTAAGCTCGATGCTCAGTGGTTAGGGGACAGTTTGGAGAAAAATCTCAAAGAGCAGGGTGAGATGATGGCAAAGATCGCACCCGACATCCACACCCTTATCCTCAAGGACCCTCAAGCTCTCGAAGCCGACATCCAGCGCCTCTTACAGAACTGGTCGCGCATCACAGTCGAAGTCAGAGCAACCAATGAGAGCAAGATCAGCGATGTTGAGTCGAAAGCCAGAACGGCGGGCGGCTCGATTGGACATCTTGTAGAGGCAGACAACAAAAGCACAATTGAGGCCATTAAGATGGATTCCGAAATCTCGTAGAGGAAAGAACGTATGGCGGTAGGCACACCCAACGAGAGCATATTGCGCAATCCACTGGACAGTTTTACCGACCGTGAGCGCATCCTGGCTCACTTTCACCAATTGCTGCACTCAACCCAGACTGGCGAGTTTCACCTGCTGGCAGTCAAAGGCAACAGTGGAACGGGCAAGACCTTCCTCATCGAGTATCTGAGCAAGCGTACCTGTCCTCAGGAGGGATGGCAAACGGGAGTGCTTGCCTTTGCCCAATCCTTTCCTGACTTCCGCTCGATTCTCGACGGCCTGGAAGAGGCACTGAAGAAATGTGTGCCACGCCAGAGCCTCAAACAATACCGTACGCAGCGTGAGAAATACAACGACCGCTTTGACGAATACCGTGCCACCATCACCGTAAACCAGCATGTTGAAGCCAGAGATTCCTCCTCTATCTCTCACATCCAGATGGATGCACATGTCAATGCAGAACTGCGCCGAAGAGAGTTGCAACTCCGTGCTGAACTCACCCGCGCTCTCCTCGAACTGACTGAAGAGTGTGAAAATCCTCTCTGCCTCTTCATTGATGGCTATGAGCGTCTCGCCGAAACAGACCTAGAACTTGTGGGCTGGCTGTGGGAAGAAGTTCTGCTCAAAATTCCCAAAAGCGCTCCCCAACCGGTGCTTATCGTCACCTGTGGTTGGGAGTATCCCATGAGTGCCGCGCTCCAACCCTTCTCAACAAATGACGAACTCGATGACTTCGACCAGCAACGTGTCAAAGACTACCTGCAAGCACAGGGTATCATCCCTCAAGATGCATCCGAGCATGAACCCCTGGTCAGCGCCTTCTACAACCTCTCCAGAGGTCACCCGCTGGTGCTGGCCTTAGCAGTCACCTACTTTCAAGCACTTCCAGAACCAGAGCGTACGCCGGAAAGCCTGCGAGCGAAAAGCCCTCTCATTACCGAAGAAGCCCGTGTGAAATGGCTCGAAGAGCGCCTGTTGAAGCGCCTCCTCGAACCATATCGAACACTGCTTGAGCGAGGTCCCATCCTACGCTCCTTTGATCAGGCTGCACTCAAAGCCCTGTTGAATGCCGAGAGTGACGAGAAAAATGCTGCTCTGGAACTCGACGATCGGGCCTATGCACGTTTCTTGCAATATCCATTTATCAATCGGAAGAATGCCCAGGGTGATGCATTGCTGGAGCAACCAACTTTTCATGATCTGGCCCGAAAGGTGCGCATAGATGCCCTACGGCGTTTGCACCCTGAGACAAAGCAACAGCTCCATCGTGCAATGGCAGAGTACTACAGAGGACTCACCGAAGCAGAACAACAGCGAAGCTCCACCCCTCAAGCTAAACCATCCGGTAAAGAATATGCTGAGTGGTTTGCAGAGATACCCGAACAGAAGTTTCGTGCTCAGTTGGAGTTTCTCTACCATGCTCTCCAGGTCAACGAGATGCAAACTGATGCATTCAACACATGGCAAAATCTGGTGAGTCGAGCAGTCAATAGATGGCGGCGCAAGCAGGCAGGACCACTCTTAGAACTGGTACGGCAAGTAGTAGCGGAAGAGGAGCCGTTTCTTGACAGGCAGAGCGATAACTATGGACAATATTTGATCTGGTACTCCCAATTCTTAGAACAAGAGGCATGCTGGGATGATGCGCGCATTGTCCTGCAAGAAGCTGTACGGGTGTTTGAACTGAGAGAAAATCCCTCAGATCAAGCGACTTGTTTCAACAACATTGGCGCTATCTACCGACAGCAAGGACAACTCGACACAGCATTGGGCTACTATGAGCGTGCGCTCACCTCCTTTGAACAGGTGGGGAATCCAGCGAACATAGCTCAGTCCCTGAACAACATAGGCATGATCTACTACTCGCAAGGGCAGCTAGAGAGGGCATTGGACTACCATGAGCGTGCGCTCACCTTCTTTGAACAGGTGGGGAATCCAGCGGACATAGCTCAGTCCCTCAATAACATAGGCGCGATCTACCACTAGCAAGGGCAGCTAGAGAGGGCATTGGACTACCAGCGGCGTGCACTCTCACTCAGAGAGCAGGTGGGCAATCCAGCAAACATAGCTCAGTCCCTCAATAACATAGGCGCGATCTACCGACAGCAAGAACGATGGCAGGATGCGATTCCCCTCTTCTCAAGAGCGTTGAGCCTCTATGAGCAGATGGGGCGTGGCTTTGAATCGGATGTGGCCGATGAGTTGGAAATACTGGCTGCTTGTCATGTGAAGTTAGAGGAAGTTGAGAAGGCTGCATCATATGATGTGCGAGCCAAGTTGATCCGTGGGCAGTTGCAGGAGGGTCAGGCATAGTTGTGTGGATTTGTGGGAGGTCCATACAGCACATTGGGATAGCAGGGACTCAGCGTACGACCGATTTTGCCATAAGGATATCTGGTTTGCCAGACCCATTAGCATCAGGGATCACACCCACAATCGCATAGCCCAGTTTCTGGTAAAACTCGTAGGGATGTTGCTTCAGGTTCTTGATGTAAGGAATGTGCCTCCAGACATGAGGAAAGAGATTGATCCCAGACAGGGAGGTTTGCCCAGCTTTATCGTCGGTGCCCAGAGTAATGGTCAGCCCACCACGCTCTTCCAGATCAGTCACCAGCGCACATCCAATTCCCTGTCCCTGGTGGCCGACACGCACTACCAGCGGATGCAGTTCCCACACGTGGCCCTTATATTGGCTGATGCCACCAATCCAGCCAAGGATGGTCCCATTCGGAGCCTGAGCAACCCGACTGATGCGCTCTGGGGCAAAAGATTCCCGTACTTCCTCCAATGCAGACTTCAAATCAGGCCAGGCTTCTGGCCAGTTGGCCGCAAAGCTCTCCACCAATAAGGCGGCCACTTGATGGATGGCTGCTTCATCATGAGAATGAAGATCAACAATGTGCATATCTGTATTACCTTTTGCTCGTACTACCCTGTCAAACGTCATTGAGTTCCCAGAATGGGGGGACCCATTCACGGCGTCCAGCGATTCATCGCGCATATCTCTTGAAAAAAAGCGTGAGTTCGAGGACTCTCGACCTGATGGAAGTGTTTTCTTGGGCCTCGACCATTTTAGAGATCAGGGGCGGTATATGCGCGATGAATCGCTAGACGCGCTGAAGCAGGTCCCTACCCCTTTCGGGGTCATGTTCCCATTGACGTTTGACAGAGCACTACGATTTTATCACCTCGAAAAGCGACCAGAATGGCTTTAAAAATTAGTGTATGTTATACTTGTGACATGAGCACAATTGACCCTTCGCACATAACACATTACCCAGGTGCCTGTCCTCTCACCCGTACAATTCGTCTGATTGGGGATACGTGGACATTGATGATTGTTTACAAATTGATGAGCGGCCCGAAACGCTTTGGTGAGCTACTAGAAGCATTAGGGAATGTCAGCCCTAAAACGGTGTCACAAAGGCTCAAAATGCTTGAACAGGCTCAATTTGTGCACCGTCAGGCATATGCGGAAATCCCACCGCGTGTCGTGTATCGCCTGACGGAAAAGGGACAGGCACTTGTGGATATCATCGCCGCAATGCAAGAATTTGGTGAGCGCTACCTCGCTGATCCTGATCCCACCATATTCTCAGAAGAGAAGCCATGTCCCTGACCCGGTACGTTGGATTACCTGTCCACAAAATAAGAACCATCACTCGGTGCGCCCTGCCTTCTCAATGATCTCCGCTGCCAATCGTCGCATAGCATCACGTAACTCAGGAGGCTGGCGTACAACGAATGAACAGCGCAGGCCAACCAGGACATATGCTATCCAGTCCAGGTTACTGACATAACAGCGCAATGTGACACCGTGGGAAGCCTGTTCTAGCGTAGCAAGGGCGGGTGGCACTATTTTTTGCGCCTCCTCTAAAGTTGTCTCCAGCAACACATCAACCAGCCAGGCATTCGGCGTCCTGGGAAGCGACTGTACCACATAGGCCAGACAATCAAAATCAAGAGGACGGATAAAGCTTTCATTGCGTATCTCAGTTTCCAGGACACGATCTAACCGGAAGAGACGTAGTTCAGCACGCAAATGACAATACCCGACCGCGTACCAAAAACCTGAGCGATAGACCAGCCCATAGGGATCAAGCAGACGCTCAGTCTGCTCGCCGTTCCAGGACTGATAACACATCCAGACCTGTTTACCCTGTTGGGCAGCCAGAGAAAGCGTACCGATGATATCGCTCGCAGGTGTTGTTGTCGCAGGGGTAAAATCGAAGACCAGGGTTTCTTGCAGGGCTCGGACATGTTCACTCAAGGCAACGGGCAACACGCGCTCAATTTTTGCAAGAGCACCCTCAACAGCAGGAGCAGTGCCAGTCAAGCCCATTTTCCGAGATACCAATAGACCAAGCGTGAGTGCTAATGCCTCCTCATCAGTAAACATCAACGGGGGAAGCTTAAAACCTGGACGCAGTCGATATGAGCCATGACGACCCCGTTCAGCCTCAACAGGAATGCCCAGGTCTTGTAACATGGTGATGTAACGTCGAACCGTACGGGTATCAACTTCCAACCGTCTGGCTAACTCAGGTCCACTCATATGCTGGCGCGATTGTAATAATTCAAGGACAGTCAGGACACGCGTCGTTGGAAAATACACGAGAACTACCCCTCCAGAACAAGATTTAGGGTTATTTGCTGTTTGTTTGTTTGACAAATCACCCCTTATTGCTCTATTCTACCACCACGTCTCCATTCTTCTGCTTTATGGGACCTGGATGATTTTTTGTGGAAGATAACTCCTCAGATCTCTTTTTCTGCTTCCTCAGGCGCTGAGGAGACTTGAAGAGTTACTGTGGGAGATTATAATCAGGGCAGTTTCTAACCGCATTCCATGTTAAACTCTAAAGAGCAAGCAAGAGGTACTTGGAAGATCGGATGATCACAGGGAGAAAACACAATGGAGACGGTCATGGATAAAAATACATTGCTCACTATGATGCAAACAGAGGGAATTTGCCTTCCTTTATGAAAGAGCAACCACTCTGGGAGTACATTGCAGGTAATTCGTATGAGTACTATCGTAATCATATATCTTCTATTCGTACCTAGTTAAACACGTTATAAAATTGTATCTGCTTTCACACAAGAAAGGAACAATATTATCATGAGTACAGATATTGCGCTGGTCATCATCGATGTCCAGGTGGGCTTGATCGAAGAAGTATCCCAGGGCAAGGAGGTTATTGCCAATATCAACACATTGCTCGCAAAGGCACGTAACTCCGGTACACCAGTCATTTACGTTCAGCATGGCGAGCCTGAAGGGCGTGGTTTAGCTGTTGGTACTGCTGCATGGCAGATTCATCCGGCTATTGCCCCACAAGAAAACGAAACAATCGTACATAAGCTGGCATCGGACTCGTTCTACAAGACTTCACTGCAACGCGAGTTAGACGAGCGTGGCATCAAACACCTTGTCGTTGTAGGATGTCAGACTGAGTATTGTGTCGATACAACAGTTCGTCGTGCGATCAGTAGTGGTTACAATGTAACGTTAGTAGCAGATGCACACACAACCTGCGATACAGACGTTCTGACCGCAGCACAAATTATCGCTCACCATAATGCTACACTGAATGGTTTCGGCAATGACCAGTGTGCGATTAACGTCAAACCAACAGGCGAGATCTATTTCTAAACGGACCAGCAAAACTTTATAAAATGGGGAAATATGCGATGACATTGCACATCTCGCGTGAACAGGCGTGCCGTTTCCTTGCCACCTACCACTTCACTCCGACCGATCTCCCAGGCGTTTTCGAGCGCCTGGGTACCGTACAATATGACCCTCTCAACCCTGTAGGGCGCAATCCAGACCTCGTTTTGCAGGCGCGTGTCCCTGACTACCGTGTCGATGATTGGCAATCATTAGCCTATACTGATCGCCTGATCTATGATGCCTGGGATAAGCAAGCCTGCCTGGTACCTACCAGCGATTGGTCGCAACGTGCCATCATTCGTGAGATGTATCGTCCCTATCATGATAGAGAGATTTTGCAGGTCGACACCACAACACCGGCCAGGATACTTGCGACCATTGATACACAGGGTCCTCTGTCATCGCTAGAGTTTGAAGATAAAGCTCGTGTCTCTGATAACAATAGTTGGTATGGAATGACGCATACAAAACGTGCTCTACGGGCTATGTGGGCCTGCGGAGAGCTACTCACACATCATCGTAAAGGTGGCCGCCACTACTATGATCGTCCCCAACGAGTCATTCCACCACAACACTACAATGTACAACCGTTACTGGATGAGCAAGCCTATCACCGCTGGATCATTGCGCGCAGGTATCAAGCCGTAGGATTGTTGCGTCCAAATGCTGAAGCATGTATCTGGAGTGCCTGTGGTGATGGAGCAACACGCAAGCAAGCAATAGCACAACTGGTGGAAGAGGGAGCCTTGACGCCCGTACATGTAGGTGAGAAGGAAGGGACCTATTATATGCTTACCAGCGTACTTTCACTGCTTGATGCCGCACCCCTCACACCACGTGTCATCTTTGTGGGACCTCTCGATAGCATCTTATGGGATCGCAAAGCTGTGCGCCAACTCTTCGATTTTGATTACCTGTGGGAGGTTTACAAACCGGCTGAGCAACGTCGCTGGGGTTACTATGTGCTTCCCGTTTTCTACGGTGATCGCTTTGTGGCACGTCTGGACTCACGCTTAGAAGCTGGAAGATGGACAATTTCACGCTGGTGGTGGGAGCAGGATGTGATTCCAGGTGCAGAGCTTTTGGAAGCATTGCGTGATGCAGTTATCAAATTCCTGCATTACCTGGGAGCCAGCGATGTACAGGTAGATGCAGGAGTAGATATGGTGACCAGAGAGACGATTATTGGTGCTGTAAGATAATTGCATTCTTAAATAAGCCACTATAGATACACAAAGGATAGACTGTTTACCCTTTTCAGAAGAAATCACCCTGAAGGATAGTGTTGGCGAAACCCAACTGTCCCCTCTGTAATAATTCGCAATCTCAGCCCCGGAAGTGTGTAATGGTTGACATATATGATATGCAACTGTTATTGTTTTCGTAATGTGACAGAATGTATCGCATGAGGAGAAAGAGATGTCTCAATCCGACTTTGATATTGGTATTATTGGAGGTGGTCCAGGTGGGTCTGCAATGGCTTCATACCTGGCAAAAGCAGGGCTGTCCTGTGTGCTATTTGAGCGTGAACTCTTTCCTCGCCCCCATGTTGGGGAATCACTTGTACCATCCTCAACCCGTGTTTTCAAGGAGCTCAACTTTCTGGAGAAGATGGACAATGCCGGTTTTCCCAGAAAATATGGCGCTGCCTGGACTGCCGCTGACAAAGGGCCGGTCTATGGCATGAGGTGGGAAGGCTTAGAAGCCGATTGCTTTGCAGGTATTCGCTTTGAGGAACGAGAGCAACCAGGAGTGGAACGTAACTATACCTTCCATGTTGATCGTGGCAAGTTTGATCTGCTGTTGCTGCAACATGCCAATGAGCTTGGAGCGGCAGTCTACGAAGGAGTACACGTCCGGAATATCGACTTCTCTGAACCCAACCGACCACGCATCAACTATAACATTGGGAAACAGAATGTCAGCACGACTGTACGATTTGTAGTCGATGCCAGCGGACGCAAGACGCTGCTGGGTAACCAGCTCAAGCTGCGTGTGCAGGACCCGGTGTTTGATCAATATGCTATCCATACCTGGTTTGAGGGCTACGATCGTCGTGCCCTGGCTCTCGACTCCTCTCAGTACGAGTTTATCTTCATTCACTTCCTGCCTATCTCGAATACCTGGGTGTGGCAGATCCCGATTACGGAGACTGTCACCAGTATCGGTGTGGTGACGCAGAAGAAAAACTTTGCTCAGTCTCGTGAGGAGCGTGAGGCTTTCTTCTGGCAGTGTGTGGAAAGCCGACCGGAACTGGCAAAGAGCTTGCGCGCTGCTCAGCAGATCCGCCCGCTTACCGCTGAGGGCGACTATAGCTACGCGATGAAACAGATCTGTGGAGATAACTTTCTGCTCGTTGGAGACGCTGCGCGTTTTGTGGACCCGATCTTTTCGACGGGGGTAAGCATCGCGCTTAACAGCGCGCGTTTTGCCAGTGCGGATATTCTCAAGGCAGCCGAGATTGGGGATTTCAGTAAGAAGAGCTTCCAGACCTATGAGGAGACACTGCGGCGTGGGACGAAAAATTGGTATGACTTTATATCCGTCTACTACCGACTCAATGTTCTCTTCACCGCCTTTGTACAAAATCCTCGCTACCGGTTAGACGTCTTGAAACTCCTACAAGGCGATGTTTATGACGAAGAGGCACCTGAAGTGCTTCAACTCATGAAGCAGCATGTCAGTGAAGCTGAGCAAAACGAAAATCATATCTGGCATAGCTATTTGGGAGAACTGACCTCTCATGCCTTCAGTCCAATCTTTTAAAAGATAGCTTGATTGTAGTCGTTTGTTCTTTTTCTTTGAGGTTATAGATGGACTTTTCCTGGAACCAGGCACAACAAGAGCTGTACCAGCGTATTATGCATGCTTCACAGCAATCCCTATGTTCCCCATCAAATGATGTCTCTCCTTACTGGACACGAGCGCAGTGGCGTCGATGTGGTGAGATTGGCATTCTGGGCTTAAGCGTGCCAGCGCTGTATCAAGGGCAGGGATTCGATGCCCTGACGACTGCATATATGATGGAGGCCTTCGGACGCGGATGCGAAGATATGGGATTGGTCTTCTCCGCTGCTGCTCATCTCTTTGCCTGCTGTATGCCTATTGCCGAGTATGGAAACACACAGATGAAAGAGCGCTTTCTTCCTGGCCTGTGTACAGGAGAACTGGTCGGGGCGAATGCGATTACTGAAGAGGAGGCCGGCTCCGATGTCTTCGCTATGCAGACACATGCGGAGCAGGATGGAGATTTCTATATCCTGACAGGTACAAAAAACTATGTCAGCAATGGACCAGAGGCTGACGTTTTCGTCGTCTACGCTGTCACAAAAAAAGTGCACGGGTATTTTGGAATCAGTGGCTTTATTATAGAGAAGGAGACACCTGGACTCCTCATTCACGAGCCATTTCAGAAGATGGGTTTGCGTAGTACGCCAGGATGTCAGATTACCCTCAATGCGTGCCATGTTCCCAGCACACACATGCTAGGGCAAGAGGGCCAGGGGGCACCGATTTTTACTCAGTCGATGCAGTGGGAGCGCGCCTGCTTATTTGCTGGATATATAGGCATGATGGAACGCCAATTAGAGCGGACCATTGCTTATGCGCGAAAGCGTCGGCAGTTTGGCAAAGCTATTGGCAAGAACCAGGCGATCTCTCATCGTATCGCAGATATGAAGCTTCGCCTTGAGTCAGCACGGCTACTCCTCTATCATGCTTGCTGGCTTTTTGATCACAACCGGGATGCCCAACTTGCCATATCGCTTGCCAAATTGGCGATTAGTGAGGCTGCTATTCAGGGGAGCCTTGATGCCATCCATATTCATGGCTCTACGGGTTTTGGGCAAGAGTTTGGCATTGAGAGCATGTTGCGAGATTCTATTCCCAGTACGATTTTCTCTGGAACGTCAGAGATGCAACGCGATATTATTGCGAGTAAGCTAGGATTATGAACATACAAGATCTGGTAATATGGAAAGCCCAGCAAACTCCTCATGCCCTGGCTGTGAAAAGTCCGGATGAGGAGGATATGACCTATGCAGAACTGGACGACGCAGCCAATTGTTTTGCATCTGAACTGCTCCAGCTTCGCGTTACTCCTGGTGATCGCGTAGGCATCTGGCATGACAAATCGGCACGCACAATCGCAGCAATGCAAGCGGTGTTGCGCATCGGGGCAATCTATGTTCCACTTGACCCTTTGAGTCCTGTTGCACGTATACAGGCAATCATGAACGATTGTGATATCAGAGTGCTTATTACCACACCACAACGAGTCCAAATGATAGAGAATAAGGCATCCAGTCAATCCTCTTGTGTTACCTATCTCTACATTGATGATGTGGTACTGGCGAAAGGCATCCAGTCTGCGTCTGCTTCGCCACACCATGCTGTACAGACATATTCCAGATCAGAGGATGATATTGCATACATTCTCTACACATCTGGATCAACGGGTGTGCCGAAAGGAGTATGTATCAGCCATCGAAATGCTCTGGCCTTTGTCGAGTGGACAGTAAAAATGCTGCAAGTGGCTCCAGATGATCGCCTTGCTAATCATGCTCCATTCCATTTTGATCTCTCTGTGCTAGATATTTATGCCGCTTTTATGGGTGGGGCAACAGTCGTAATTATTCCCGAGAGACTCGCATATATGCCAGCTGGTCTGGTGGAATTTCTCCAACGTGAGCAAATTACCATCTGGTATTCTGTTCCATCGGTGCTCATCCTCATGATGGAACAAGGGAACCTCCTGCAAATAGTAACGACCAATCTTCGCTGTATTCTCTTTGCCGGTGAACCATTTCCTATCAACCACTTACGACGTTTGTATACGCATTGGCCGATGTTACGCTACTTCAATCTCTATGGTCCAACAGAGACCAATGTGTGCACATATTACGAAGTCACTGTATTACCGGAAAGCTGGACCAAACCGGTACCAATCGGCCAGGCATGCTCTGGTGATACTGTTTGGGTACAGAATGAGGACGGCACTCCTACGCCATTGGGAGAAATAGGTGAGCTGATCGTAGAGGGACCAACAGTTATGGTTGGCTACTGGGGAATACCCCCTCAAGGGCAGCAGCCGTATGCAACGGGAGACCTGGTCCGTCTTCTTGAAGACGGCAATTATCTCTATATTGGTCGCCGGGATCACATGGTCAAAGTACGAGGATATCGTATCGAGCCTGGTGATATCGAAGCGGCACTAGGAGAGCACCATGCCATCCATGAGGTCGCAGTTCTTGTTGTTGGGGAAGGTTTCAAGGCACGAATTGTGGCTTTTATTGTGTGCACAGGCTCCTCATCCCCACCACTACTGGAACTCAAACGCCATTGTGCTGAACGTTTGCCAAGATACATGATTATTGACGATGTATGTGTGCTGTCTTCGCTCCCAAGAAACCGCAACGGTAAAATTGATCGTCTGGCTCTCATGCCAGATATATCTTTGTCTGTTTCTCACGATACCGCCAAAGGAGCACAATAAATGGAGTGCAACAATTTGTCATCTTTAAGAAGAGATGCTTCTCCCCCTTTCTTTGCTCTTAGCTGGCAAAAAGTTCTGGAACGATACCAGACAAAGGAACAGGCCCAACAAGAAATCTTTCATACCTATCAAGAAGATAATCCACTTTCGCTTAGAGAACATTTTCGCCTACTCATTCAGTCAGGTTTCACTTCTGCCGACGTGCTATGGAAGAAGAATATTCTCGCTCTCTACCTTGCCAGGAAACCAGAGCATTCTGCAAACTGAGCAGAGGCATAAAAATTGCT